>OZ240677.1:0-1485267 GCA_965198885.1 uncultured Granulicella sp.
AGATCCGTCTTCCACGCGGGCTCTATGGATTCTGGCAGATCTACGATCTCCGTCTTGAGACCATTCAGTTGCAATTCGAAACTTTGCGTCACTGTGTGGAGAGCAGCCAGCGCCTGCTCCGCGTCAGCTCGAGTCTTGAAATAAAGGTGATAGTCGTCGATTGTAACGAACCCCGTGCAGATCAGTGCCTAACTCCTTCTGGAGTCGTTCGTCGATGCGAGAAGCGATCACCTCTGCGATGAGGAAAGAAGTATCCGGCCCGATTGGGATGCCGCGAGTCTGTCGATCCTGACTCCCTTGAACCCACACGTCGAGCTGATTTCCAAACCAGTCTCTTGCTCGCGCCGAACGTGCAACCTGCTTCCCATGAATTGCCCACGGAATGCTATGCGTGTAGATGCTCGGGTAGAACGTAGCCAAATCCGTCTTGAGCATGAAGCGTGCGCCAACGGAACTCTGCGCCCTTCGGACGCCTTCCACTCTTCGGCTATGTTCTGCGGCAAGGGCACGTTTCGCCGATGCCACGGGCTTGCTGAGAGATATCTGAGACTTGTCACAGACCGCTTTCATTTGGCGCCAGTGTTTCCCAACCGTCAGACATAACATGATGTAGGCATACGGATTCGGAATCCCAAAATGTCTGCGAAGATGCTTAAGCTTTGGAACCGAATGACGCACCAATAATGGGCGCTTTCTCTGCCCAGGCCTCTTCGCCATCTCGACGCGTGCGAATGCCACGACGTCGTCGTAGACATCCTCCAATGACAGTGAGCTCAATGGTGGGATGATCCGATCATGAAAGAGCCCTCGTACGAGGAGATCTCGGGCGCTGGGGTTCGGCATTCAGTAACGCTAATTGGAGTCTGACTCTGATGCCAAGTGCAGACTTCAAATCGACGAATTAAGGCCAAATTGATCCGATGGCTCGCTTGGTGGCAGCCGACATGGCCACACAAAGCACCGTCTTGGCGTCTGCGCTGTAAAGAGGATGCGGTCGACGCAAGCAGCAACTCCGCTCCCAGTTCCACATCAGGTTCCTGTGTTAGCGCTCTGTAGGTCTTTTCCTCCGCCTCACTAGTCTTAGTGATGTATCTGAACCGCCGGGTGTGAATTGCTGGATTGGCGCAGGTCGGGGGGGGCGGTTCGGATACAGCGACTTGAAGGAAGCCGCGTCGTCCGGGGCCGCTGCTTATGGGAGTTGGATGGGTTTAGTTAGCCTGGAGTCCTGGCAGCGATGCTTTGCGGAGCCGTTGAGCAGGCTGAGAGCCGAGCGGAAGTGTGCTGGATCGGCTTCTGATGTTCAGTTGAGGAACGTGTTTGCGCTTTTGCAGCAGGCGAGCGCAACTTGAGGCGCAGGCTGGGCAGGCATGCTGTTGCATGGCTTGGGTTCGAGGCTGGAGTTGCGTGTTCATGCGACGGCTCTCTCCTGTTGCGGTGGGGAGCGGGGCAGCAGTTGGACCGAGGAGAACCGCTCGACGACGCGCATGGTTCCGCTGCAAAGCGGGCACTTGGGAAGGATCGCGGATGGCGTGGATTCGTCGGCTGTGTCTTCCGCTCCGGTCCGATGGGCCGAGGTGCCTAGCAGGTTGAAGCAGAGCGGCAGCAGCTTCGCTCGTTGGCGATTGCTGAGGAAGCCGAAGTTGCGGATGCGGACGAAGCCGCGTGGGAGCAGGTGAAGCAGGAAGCGGCGGAGGAACTCGTCTGCCGGCAGGCTCATGACGCGCTTCCGGTTGCCATGCGCGGAGTCTCGCCAGCGGAAGCTGACCTGGCCGTCGGCGAAGTCGACCAGCCTGCTGTTCGCGATGCCGACGCGGTGGGTGTACGCGCCGAGATAGCGCAAGGCGTGTTCGGGTCCGCCAAAGGGCCGCTTGGAGTAGACGACCCAGTCGTGGCGGAACAGGACTCTGAGCCAGGCGGCGAAGCGGCTTGGCTCTGCAAGCGATGCGAGGTGGCCGTGGAACTCGAGCTTGCCTTCTCGGAACGCCGCCTTCAGGCCGGCAAGGAACTTGCCACGGAAGACGCGTCCGAGGACCTTGACCGGCAGGAAGAACGTACGACGCGAAGAGACCCAGCTGGCGCGATCCGGTGCAAGCCCTCCGGCAGCGATGACGCAGTGGACGTGCGGATGATGCTGCAGGCGCTGGTTCCAGGTGTGGAGCACGCTGAAGAAGCCGATCTCCGCGCCCAGATGCCGAGGATCGCGTGCGACCTCCAGCAGCGTCGCGGCACTGGCCCGGAACAGGAGGCCGTAGATCACCTGCTTGTTCTGCAACGCAAGCGGATCCAGTTCACGCGGCATCGTGAAGACCGCATGGACGTAGCGGGTCGGCAGCAGCTCGCGCTCACGCTGCTGGAGCCAGCGGATGCGCGCGTTGCCCTGGCACTTCGGGCAGTGCCGGTTGCGGCACGAGTTGTAGGAGATGGCCGTATGTCCGCAGCCGGAACACTGGTCGCGATGGCCGCCGAGAGCAGCCGTGCGGCAGCGCACGATCGCGGCCAGCACCTTCTCATGCCGACCGTTGATCCATCTGCGGCTGCGTTCCACGAAGCCCTGCCCGGCATAGCGAACGACGTCGGCCAACTCCACGGAGGAGCGGCTCAGGCGCTTCGTAAGGCTTCTTCCTGTGGCACAAGTGCAAGCGCGTCGAGTGGACTGGAGGTTGCGCTCAGGTGCTTGCTCGAGAGGTGCAGATAGATCGTGGTCTCTTCGAGATCGCGATGGCCGAGCAGGACCTGGATCGTGCGGAGATCGGCTCCAGCCTCCAGCAGGTGCGTCGCGAAGCAGTGCCGCAAGGTATGCGGATGGATGTTCTTGTGCGCGAGACCGGCACGAACAGCGGCTTGCCGGCAAGCCGTCCAGAGCACCTTGGTCGTGACGGGTCGACTCGAGGTATGCCACCGGTTGCCCGGAAACAGCCATGTCGTGGGCTTGTGCCGAAGCCCACGACAGTACGTGCGCAGCGCTTCAAGCAGAGCCGGACTCAGCATCACGTCCCGGTCCTTGCGGCCCTTGCCTCCATGGATATGAACCACCATCCGCTGGCTGTCGATGTCGCTCACCTTCAGGGCCGCGACCTCAGCCCGGCGTGCTCCCGTGGCATAAAGCGTCATCACCAGGATGCGCTGAAACGGGGTCTCGGTCGCATCGATAAGCCGAGCGACTTCTCCCTGGGTAAGGATCTCAGGGAGGTGCAGCACCTTCTTCGGATAAGGCGTCTCGGCGGCGCTCCAGCCACGCTTGAGCACCTGGATGTAAAGAAAGCGCAACGCAGCCAGCCGCTGCGCGACCGTGTTCGGAGCCAGCTTCCAGGTGCGGAACATCGCCGCCTGGTACTCCCGGATATGCTCCAGGCCAAGCTGCTCGGGTGAACGATGGAAGTGTCGCGAGTAGTGCTCAACCGTGCGGATGTAGGTGTGAATGGTGGACTGGGCGTAGTTGCGCCGCACCAGCTCTTCGAGCATGATCTGACGTAGTTGGGTCACAGAGAACCTCCTTCTCTGCGACACACGCTAACTCAAACGCCACCAACCTTCACTCAGCCACACGCGAACGCGTCCGCCGCACAGCGGCTTCGTTCAAGTCGGCTTCTCGTCAGCAATGACGGAGCGGCGAAATTCCCCCCCCCGATTCCCCGGCTTCATCGTCTCCGAAATCCGGTAAAAGTGGGAAAGGGGGTATGTTGAACCGAGTAGAGGGCGTTGGTCTTCAACCCGTTTTCAACCCGGAATACTAAATCGCTCAACGTACTTTCAACTACTTAGGACTCTTTACAGCTACCGGTCACGCCGCCTAACTCGTTGATAATACGTTAGTTGGTAAACTCATAACCCAAAGGTCGTAGGTTCAAATCCTACCCCCGCAACCACTTAGCGAAACGTCAACCCGGGTACCTCGGCTTAGCAGCCCTCGTGAATACTTCGAGGGTTTTCGCACGTCTGCGTGCCCGGATTCCCACTACATTCGCTCTTGGTCGATCTCACGGATCGTTTTCAGGGGAGACGAAGGGTGATAGACCCACTTATGCATCCAGGTCTGCGGATCGCCCACTTGTGTAGCACATCGCACACCTTGGCGGGCGGTTGATCGTCCACGATGCCGGTTGCAACTCCGTTCGAAGGATGCGGTGAACCATGTTGTTCAGCTGTTTTTCAGCAGCGGTAAGCGTAATCTGGTCAGTGTCTCCGTCATCGCTTTCCACGAGAGCGACTATCAGAGACGCTGGCAGATTGAGTCACGGAAGAACGAGTCTCGGAGCTCTTCCGTAAGCACATTACCAGCTCAGTTATGACGTACTGCGTTCCCAACCTGCTCGCCCTGCCTTTGTCCCGCACCGCCCGCTCCCAGAGAGCGTGGCGCGTTCCCTCTGCCTGGACGCCCGTGGGAGAGCCTGAGCTACCTCATGATGACGTTGGAGCTCTGCCGGATAAATCAATCCCAAGCCTCCAGCTATCGCTGCGTTGAGACCGGCTAGCATCAGGATCACCCTTCATCGTCTACACAGAGAGTGGATCACACAGCACTTTGACCGGGAACCATTTGCTTGGCATCAACTCAAGTCATACGTTTCAGCCGAGAGACTCAGGGCTGGCCTCCGCCGCCACCCGCGCCGTAGATGTTGCCGGTCGTGTAGCTTGCATCATTAGCTGCCAGTTGAACGTAGATGCTTGCGAGTTCCGCCGGTTGTCCCGCTCTTCCTAATGGATACTTTTCGCCGAAGTGGATGAGGTGGTCCTGCGTAGCTCCACCCGAGACCTGGAGTGGAGTCCAGATAGGCCCGGGCGCGACGCCATTGACGCGAATCTCCTTCGACCAAGCTGCTTCGAGAGGGACTTCACAAAGTTCATGGTTGCCGCTTTGGTTTGCGCGTAGCTATAGAGGTTCGCGGCAGGATCGTAGGCTTGCTCAGAGGTTGTGGCGATGATGGATGAGCCGGGTTTCAGGTGTGGGAGAGCCGCACGGAAGATCCAGAACGGCGCATAGATGTTGGTCTTGATGGTGGCGTCGAAGGCCTCGGTGGTGAGTTGAAGGAGGTCTTCACATTGCTGCTGACGGCCCGCGTTCGAGACGATGATGTCAAGACCGCCCAAAGCGGAGACGGACTTTGCCACAAGGTCTTTGCAGTATGTCTCCTGCCTGAGATCGCCGGGCATGCTAATTCCCTTGCGGCCTTCAGCGCGGATAAGTTCGATGACCTCGCGGGCATCGGGCTCCTCGGTGGGATAGTAGCTGATGACCACGTCAGCGCCCTCACGCGCGTAGGCGATGGCTGCCGCGCGGCCCATGCCGGAGTCGCCCCCGGTGATGAGCGCCTTGCGGCCGGTCAATCTACCTGAGCCCTTGTAACTGGTCTCCCCATGATCCGGCCTTGGGTTCATCTTGCTCGCCAGACCCGGCCAAGGCTGAGACTGTCCGGGGTAAGGCGGCTTTGGGTATTTGCTGGTGGGGTCTACGAACGGTGCGACGGTTACGCTCGCAGTCTGAGCTTGTGCAGCGGGCAAAGCCACAGTGAGAGCCGCGCCTGCAACTCCTGCCGCTAGATGGGTCGCGAGATCGCGACGCGAGAGTGAATTCTTTTCATGATTCATAATCTGGCTCCAAGAAGCAGGCGCCGAGAGATTCCTCGGTCGGCCTGTCTTGCTATGGAGCGTGGCTCGGCTGCGAGCGTTGCCTCGTGGCAGCCTCTGGAATCTCTGTTACACAAAGCGGAGCTGGATCGCCCGCATTTGTGTTCCACCCAAGCAAAAATCCGGGATGCTTACAAACTCCTAGGCTCTCAATGCACCCGGAGCATCCTTGTCACGCCGGCCCGCAGCAAGACAAGATCCGGCACGGTCAAAAGTCTTTCATCGACAATTTTTGCGTCTTTGAGGTTTGTAGTACATTTGCAAATGTAAGTACACCGTCCGCGCGATTGTGACGGCAGAATGTAAAATCCGGTAGGTTTGGATGTCGCGTGGTTGAAGCGTTGGTGTTGTGGAACGAACCGAATAATCTGAGCCATTGGAATTTCAAGCTCGACCCGGGCTGGGAGATCTTTGCCGGGATGGTGAAGCTTGCCTCCACGGCGATTCGCAGCGTGAATCCGGCGCTGAAGATTGTATTGGGCGGCGTGTCCTCCTGTGACTGCGACTTCCTTCGCCTGATGCGCTCTTCCGATGTGATGGGCTCGGTGGATGTTGCCGGCGTTCATGGCTTTCCGCTTGATTGGAATCACTGGCATGTCAATGAGTGGCCGGCGCGTATCGATGAAGCTGCGGAGATATGCGGCAAGCCTGTGTGGGTGCTTGAGGTGGGCGTTTCTTCCTTCGGGGCGGAGGAGGTGCAGGTCTTCGGTCTGGAGCGAACATTGTCTCTGCTGCGCGACAAGACTGATCGCATCCACTGGTACAGCCTGTACGATCTTCCCCCTTCGTGGGCTGCGGAGACGCGTCACAAAGAGGCCGAAGGCTCGTCTTATTACCGGCATTATTATCTTGGACTTCTGCATCACGATGGCTCGCCCAAGCTCAGCGTTTCAGGTTTTCCAGATGATGGAAGTGTGGGGCTGTGCCAGTGGTTTCACTTTGAAGATCCGCGGCTGGACGAGGCCGTGCGGTGGATGAAGGAACATCAGGTACGCTACATCCGCACCGGCCTAAGCTGGGCGGACTCATACCGCCCAAACGCGATTGCATGGTTTGATCGCATGATGACTGCCCTCGCACCATTTAAGGTTTCACTCACCCTTTGCTTCACGCCCGCGCATCTTGGGTTGGAAGAGCACCACACCAGTCCGCCCAGGAATATTCAGGACTTCGCCGACTTTGCCCTTTGGGCCGTCGAACGGTATGCGCCTGCATGAGGCGATGCGGTTCTTCGGCAGCATACTGCCGTTTCCATCATCCTTAGACCCGGAAGAGAGTTACGACCGATGAGCAAACAAGTCCTCATTACAGGAGGAGCCGGATTTGTAGGCTCCCATCTAGCCGATGGCCTGCTCGCAGCGGGCCACGGGGTGCGTATTCTCGACGACCTGACGCCACAGGTGCATCCTTCCGGGCCGCCCGACTATCTCTCGCCTCACGTGGAACTGATGGTGGGGGATGTACGGGATCCAAACCGTCTGAAAGAGGCGCTGACGGGCGTGGATCAGGTGTATCACTTCGCCGCCACTGTCGGCGTCGGGCAATCGATGTATGAGATCGCCCGCTATATGAGCATCAATACTCAAGGAACGGCGGAGCTGCTTCAGGCCATTCTCGATTCGAAGTCACCGCCGGAGAAGATTGTGGTTGCTTCTTCCATGTCCATCTATGGCGAAGGCCGTTATGTCTGCGCGGATTGTGGACGGTCGGCCGCGCCGGCGGTCCGTTCCACGGGACAGCTCAAGCGCGGCGAGTGGAGCCTGCATTGCAATGTTTGCAACGGCGTCCTGCTGCCCGTTCCAACGGACGAGAAGAAGCCCTCGGAGATCAACTCCATGTATGCGCTTTCCAAACGCGACCAGGAAGAGCTCTGTCTCATCTACGGACGCACGTATGGACTGCCGGTGACAGCACTAAGGTTCTTCAATATCTATGGAACACGTCAAGCGCTCTCCAATCCGTACACCGGTGTCGCGGCAGTCTTCGCCGCGCGCATGCTGAATGGCAACCCCCCCCTGGTCTTTGAAGATGGGGAACAGATGAGAGACTTCGTCAGCGTGCATGACATCGTTCGCGCGAACATGCTCGCAATGGAGCGTCCGGAGTCCAACAATGAGGTGATCAATATCGGGTGTGGAACTCCGATCACGATCCGGTGTGTCGCGGAGATCCTCTGTAAAGCTTTAAAGATGGAGTATGAGCCGGTGATCACAAATCGATATCGCGCGGGCGATATCCGACACTGCTATGCCGACATAACGAAGGCTCGCTCACTGCTGGGATACGAACCGCAGGTCTCGTACGAAGAGGGTTTCCGAGAATTGGCTGAGTGGCTCGGCGGACAAGAGGCCGAAGATAAGGCTGACACGATGCTTCGCGAACTCAACGCGTATGGTCTTTCGGCATAATGGGGCCCTACGCGAAGGGAGAAGAGGTTTCCATGCAAGATCAATCTCCGCGACTGGCGCTCATCACCGGTGGTGCCGGCTTCATCGGTTCCAATCTGGCGGAACGGCTGCTAAGCGAGCCTGACGTGCGGGTTCGGGTGTATGACAACCTCTCGCGTCCGGGTGTTCACCATAATCTTTCCTGGTTGACGAGTCTTGGGGCAGGCCGCCGATTGGAGGTCATTCACGGTGATGTGCGTGACGCGCGCGGAGTTCGCGAGGCGGTTCACGGAGTCAATGAGATCTACCATCTCGCTGCTCAGGTTGCCGTCACAAACTCGCTTGAGGATCCAGGCACAGACTTCGAGGTGAATGCACTTGGAACGCTCAATGTACTCGAAGCGGCCAGACTCTCGGGTGAGTATCCGTTCCTGCTCTATACATCCACGAATAAAGTCTATGGAGGACTAGAGAATATTCCGGTAGAGGTAAATGGGACCCGCTACCGTGCTGTCGATCCCTCGTTTCAAGGCGTAGACGAAAGGGAGCGGCTAGATTTTCATTCACCCTATGGTTGCTCCAAGGGCGCCGCGGATCAATATGTTCGCGATTATGCACGTATCTATGACTTGCCTACAGTCGTATTTCGGATGTCGTGCATTGCAGGTCCAAGACAGTTTGGTAACGAGGACCAAGGGTGGGTTGCCCATTTTCTTTATTCCATGCTCATAGGCAAGCCGATCACGATCTATGGGGATGGTTATCAGGTGCGCGATATCCTGCATGTCCACGATCTGCTGGACGCGATCCATGCCGCACGTCTGAGCCTGACTCGCACGCGCGGCGAGATCTACAACCTGGGCGGGAGCATGGATCGCGTTGTTTCGGTCATCGATCTACTGCGTCAGATCAAAGCACGGAGCTGTATGCCGCTCCAACTGCAGTACTCGGCTGTGCGGCCCGGCGATCAGCCGCTTTACATCTCGAACACGCGGAAGTTTACGGCAGATACCGGCTGGCAGCCACAACGTTCGGTAGAGAAAATCCTGGACGATATCCTGACGTTCTGGAAGATTCATCAGGATGTGATTCAATCCATTCGACCGGCACTTCAGATTGCAATGGTTGAGACGATCATGCAGGAGGTGATCGCATGAAGTATGCGCTGGTCAATCCCTCCTGGACATTTAGTGGGTCAACATATTTCGGGTGCCCGGAACAGCACTTCCCTCTCGAGCTGCTGTCCGCACGGGAGATGTTGCGTCAGGACGGACAAGAGGTCTTACTTGTCGATGCCTTTATGGAAGATCTTTCTCCAACGCAAGTTCGTGAACGGCTGGATCTATTCCAAGAGGATTTCCTGATAATACCCACCGCCCCCAGCTATTTGTTCTGGCGGTGTCCCCAGCCGGAACTAAGAGTCCCACGACAGTGGATCTCCGCGCTCAACCGCAGGTCGAAGGTGGTGTGCATAGGGCCGCATGGCTCCGTGACGCCGCGCTCTACGCTGCAGAAGACCGGAGCGGACATCGTGTTGCGTGGCGAACCGGATCAGACACTTGCTCAGCTTGCGAACACGCCGTGGGAGATGATTCCGGGATGCTGTTGGATGGACCAGGAACGACGCTTCCGCTCGACGGCGGGCCTTGGCCAAACCGATATGCGTGCAGTCCAGATGCTCGATTATTCCGATTACCCAGTGGAACGCCATAAGCACTTGCACCACATCTTTGCGAAAAATGGTGCGGATCACCTCCGGCTCGGCGCAGAGGTTGAGTTTGCGCGGGGATGTCCTTACTCCTGTAATTTCTGCAATAAGACTTTGTTTCGCAATAAATACCGTGAGCGGAACTTATCCGCGGTTCTGGCGGAGATCGACCAGCTGATTGCTCGTGGTGTCGACTACATCTATTTCATCGATGAGATCTTCGGTGTGGGGAAGCAGGTACGCTTGCTCCTGGAAGAGATCTCGCGGCGTCCAGTTTCTATCGGATTCCAATCGCGCATCGATCTATGGGACGAGGACTCTCTTGAACTTCTTGGGCGTGCTCATTGTGTTTCCTTCGAATGCGGTGTGGAGTCGATTACGGAAGCAGGCCGCGATGAAATGAATAAGAACTGCAAGCTTTCCACGAAGCGGATTGGCGATCTGCTGATCCATGCCAAGAAGTACATCCCTTGGGTTCAGGCGAATCTAATTAAGACAGCCAACGACGACCCGCAGGAGGTTGCGGCGTGGCAGGCTCGCCTAAAGGCCAACGGCGTGTGGGTCTCTGAACCCGTTCCCATGTTCCCCTTCCCGGGGAGCCCGAAATATGTCGAGACCTTTGGTGAACAGCCCGATGAAGAATCGTGGGAGCGGGCGCATCACTTCTATCTAAATCTGTTCAGCGATAAAGGTTTCAGCGATATTCAGTCCAGCACTCCACATACGCTCGCAGAGCTCGAATGCGTGTCCTGATCACAACCGACACAGTCGGCGGAGTTTGGACGTTCTCCCGCGAGCTCACGACCGGCCTGCTTGACGAAGGCTGTAGTGTCTGTCTCGTCAGTGTGGGCCGCATCGCTTCAGAGGCGCAGTCTCCGTGGATCGCGAAGATGCAGAGCCGGTACCCTGCGCGTTTTCGCTTCGACGCCGTGAATGCGCCGCTGGAGTGGGAGGCCTGCAATGCAGATGCCTTCAGTGCGGCCGCTCCTGCGTTGTTGCACCTGGCCAAAGACTTTCAAGCAGACATCATCCACTCGAATCAATTCTGTTTCGGCGCTCTTACGACCAGTCGCCCGGTCATCGTCACAGCGCACAGCGACGTGCTGAGCTGGGCTGATGCTTGCAGACCGCTAGAAGATACATCATGGCTACGAGCTTACAAGACGCTTGTAGGCAGAGGGCTCACCCATGCGGCTGCGGTGACCGCACCCTCGCAATGGATGCTGGATCTGCTCTGCAAGCGTGTAGCGCCGGAATGCTTTGCAGCTGCGGCTTTGAACGGGAGAAAAGCTCATTCTTCGTCCATGAATGAATGCAGGGTAATCCCTAATGGTCGAGAGATTGGCGCCGATGTTAAAGGAGTGCGTCGTCTCCAGGCTGTGACCGCCGGACGGGTTTGGGATGAGGCAAAGAATGTTGCACTCCTCGCTGAGGTTGAGGCTCCAATGCCGCTTATGATTGCCGGCGAGAAGACGCACGACGGCTTCGCTCAATCGTATTTGCCGGGCCAGGAGACTTACCTTGGTTCCCTCTGCGAGCAGGAGATAATGCGAACTTTTCGCGAGTCCGCAATCTACATCTGTACCTCCGTGTACGAACCATTCGGCCTTGCTCCCCTCGAAGCAGCACTCTGTGGTTGCGCGATTCTCGCTCGGGATCTACCCAGCCTGCGTGAAATCTGGGGAGATGCCGCACTGTACTTCCGTGATGCTGCGTCCCTCTCAAATTTGTTGAAGAAATTCGCCGTAGACGCCAACGTATTAGCTTTGCGACAGGAGGCTGCTCTCTCTAGAGCGCGTCTTTACACGCGTAAAGCGATGAGCTCCGCCTACCTGGATCTCTATGAAGAGCTAGTTCAGGCGCAGGTTCGATCGCCGGAGAGTTTACGTGTCGCGTAGTCTCCGCGTAGCTTATCTCGCGCACTCCTTCCGCTCCGATTGGAACAACGGGAACGCCCACTTTCTCCGCGGCCTGATGCGGCACCTCGGCGAGCTCGGGCATGAGGTTCATCTGTTTGAGCCTGAGTGTAGCTGGTCCCTGGAGAACCTAGAGCTGGAACCAAATGGCCGACAGTCTCTACAGCAGTTCGACCACGTCTATGCCAATCTCCGTATTGAGACGTATTCCGCCTCTCAGGGTATGGGCGCTAGCTATTGGCTGAGAACGCTTGAGGGAATGGACTTTGTCCTTCTACATGAATGGAACCCACCGGAACTGGCGCACGTGCTTCTCGGTCTTCGCCAAGAGGCGGGATTCCGTATCTTGTTCCACGACACGCACCATCGTGCCTCTTCATCTCCCGAAGCTATCGCCAGGTTTGGCATCGATCGATTCGACGGTGTCCTTGTCTTCGGCGATTCGTTGCGGTCGATCTATGTCAATACCTTCGGCATCGAGAAAGTCTGGACGCTGCATGAGGCGGCAGACACTACGGTGTTTCGCCCACTGAATCCAATGCGAAAGGCTGACGATGTCGTCTGGATCGGCAACTGGGGTGATGAAGAGCGATCCGCCGAGATCAAGCATTTCCTGGTGAAGCCTGCGGAGTCTCTCTCCGATCGCCGTTTTACGATCTATGGAGTCCGCTATCCCGAGGAGGCTCAAGCAGTGTTACGTAGCGCGGGAGTTCGCTATGGAGGCTACCTGCCCAATCTCATGGCTCCCGAAACCTATGCGGCTGCCTGGCTGACTGTGCATATACCGAGACAGCAGTATGCTACCGAATGCATGACCGGAATTCCCACGATACGAGTCTTCGAAGCACTGGCGTGCGGCATCCCGCTGATCTCCGCGCCTTGGACTGACACGGAGAAGCTCTTTCGAGAAGGCGACTACCTGAGTGTGCGCAATGCTGACGAGATGCGGCGAGCCATCGAGTACCTGCTCTCAGATCGAGAAGCGGCTGCGGCACAGGCGATGCGCGGACTGGAGACCCTGCTCGCGCGGCATACCTGCAGACATCGTGCTGAGCAGCTCACGAAGATCTTCGAGGAGTTACTCTCGTGAAGATCTTCGCGTTTGGCGCAAGCATACTAACCTCCTACTGGAACGGTGCAGCCACATATTACCGTGGCTGTTACAAATACCTGGCGCGCAAAGGGTATCAGGTCACCTTCGTTTCGCCGGACGCGTTCAATCGCAGAAAGCATCATGATGAAGGTGACTTCAGCTTCGTGAACGCCTCCTACTACCCTCCAACGGCGGCTGGAATCGAAGCGATGCTCGAGTTGGCGCAGGGCGCCGACGTGGTCGTGAAGCACTCGGGTCTGGGCGTGAACGATGCTGTGCTGGAGCGGCGAATCCTGGAATTGCAGCCCGAGGCGGTTGTGGTCTTCTGGGATGTGGACGCGCCTGCAACGCTCGCCCGCATGAGCTCTGATGCAAATGACCCGTTCCATGAGGATGTCCCCCGCTACGACGCGATCCTGACCTATGGTGGTGGACCCAAAGCTCGTGACGGATATCTCTCCGCTGGTGCGAAGGCTTACTACGGTATCTACAATGGCCTAGACCCTGAGACGCATCACCCTGAAGCTGCGGATCGCCGGTATCTGTGCGACGTGGCGTTTCTTGGCAATCGATTGCCGGACCGCGAAGCTCGCGTGGAGGAACTGTTTCTCCGCGCCGCGGCACTTGCACCGGAGAAGCGTTTCTTGCTGGGTGGAGAGGGCTGGGCCGATAAGCCTATGCCCCCCAATGTTCTTTACGTGGGCCACGTCTCGACAGCCGATCACAACCAGTTCAACTGCTCGGCGGGCATGGTCATGAACGTGAACCGTGCGTCCATGGCTGACTTTGGCTACTCGCCGCCAACGCGTGTCTTTGAAGTCTCGGGTGCGGGGACTTGCATGCTCTGCGACGACTGGGAAGGTCTCAATGACTGCTTTGAACCGGGAAAGGAGATACTCGTCGTGCGTACAGCGGAAGATGTTGTCGCCGCATTGGAGCATTACGATGAGGGTGCACGGAAGCAGATCGGGGCTGCCTTTCACGCGCGCGGACTAAAAGATCACACCTACCAGCAGCGCGCGGAACAAGCTCATCAGGCTTTCCTGGCATCCATCGCACGGAAGCACATGAGCGCTCAGGATGAGACGCGATGAAGATCGTCTTTTTCGGTCTAACCATCACGTCGGCTTGGGGCAATGGACATGCCACTACCTACCGTTCGCTGATCAAGGCTCTAGCTTCACGTGGCCACCATGTCGTCTTCATCGAAAGAGACGCCGAATGGTATCGCAACAACCGTGACCTGCCGGAGCCTGACTTTTGTACGCTGCTGCTCTATGACGACTGGCAACAGTTTCACCCCACTCTGCTTTCGATCTGCGTGGATGCCGACGTGATCGTGATCGGATCGTACTTCGCCGATACAAACCTGGTCACGCAACAACTGACCGATGCGGGGATCGGACCGCTCCTCTTCTATGACATCGATACACCGATCACTCTCGCTGCTCTCCGCATCTCCGGCCGTACTGACTATCTGGAAGCCGCCTCCATTCCAATGTTCGGCGCATACCTGAGCTTTTCGGGCGGTCCTGCCTTACTCGAGTTGGAGACTCGCTTCGGCGCCCGCAGAGCTGTTCCCTTCTATTGTTCTGTCGATCCGGATGTGTATCGGCCTGTACCGGTTCGGCCTGAGTACCGATGCGATCTAAGCTATCTCGGTACCTATGCCGCCGATCGTCAACGCAAACTCCTTCAGTTTCTGATTGCGCCCGCCGCGCTGCTTCCGGATCGAGAGTACATCGTCGCAGGCGCAATGTATCCGCCCGGCGCCATCCCTCACAAGAATATTCGCTGCATCACGCATGTGTCGCCGCCTGACCATCCTGCCTTCTACTCGTCTGCCCGGTTCACGCTCAACATAACGCGAGACGATATGGTTGCCGCCGGCTATTCTCCCTCAGTTCGCTTGTTTGAAGCGTCCGCTTGTGGCGCATGTGTCCTGTCCGACGACTGGGCTGGACTCGACGACTTCTTTACCCCTGGTGAGCAGATCTTGCTTCCGCGGAACGAACATGACGTTACGGACATTCTGCTCAATCTGACAGACGAACAAAGAGCAAGGATTGGCCGAAGCGCACGGGAGCGAACGCTTGCCCATCACAGCTCAGCTCAGCGCGCCTTGGAGTTTGAGGCAATCGTCAGCAGCCTCCGCTAGCGTGGCGGCAACAGATCTTTAAAGCTCCGCAAGAGCAGAGCTGGCGGGCAGCTCGCGAAATCTTCTGCTGCGTAGATACCGGTGGTGACGGCTATGACAGCCAAGTGGTTTGCCCGCGCGGCAGCCACATCGGTCGGGGTATCTCCGAAGATACAGATGGAGACCTGCTCGCCGGCTGTTTCCTTGACCTTGGCTACGGCTCCGCAGAACACATCAGCACGGGTCTCAAACTCATCGCTCCAGCCATGAATGGTAAAGAACTCCCACAGTCCCACGTGCTCGAGCTTGGCCTGGCCTATGGGTCCGAGGTTTCCAGTGGCGATCCCAAGGACCGCTTGCTTCCCGCGGAGGTGCGTCAAGACCTCGCGAACACCTGGCAGCGCGGCCGCATCGAACTCGTGCTTATGCGTGATGACGTAGTCGCTCAGAGCTTGGCGTATTTGTGGAAGCCTGGGTCGCCATGCCTCTTCCTGCATCCCCGCAAGCGCGAGTGCATCGCGGAGTATCCCCACGTCCACGTTACCTTGGGTCATGACGCCGTCGAGTGACATCGGTCTACCAACGATGTCGCTCAGCACATTGCAGAAGCCGAAGTAGTGAACTGCATCGCGGCAATGAAGGAGCGTTCCATCAATGTCAAAGAGGTAAGCGTCGAACGCGTCCCATTCTCTATCCAGGCAGGCTAGCATCCCACCCTCACGAACGACTCAGTCGATGGTAGCTCTCCTTCATCGGCTTGGGCCGCCGATGTGCGGTGACTACTATGCACTTCAACAGACTGACGCAGCCGTTGTGTGACTTGTTGAATCACGCTCTGCCAGGCTCCCGCCTTCGATTGTCGAAGTATGCGGATCGAAGGATACCAGGGACTATCTTCCCGGTCGCTCATCCAGCGCCAGTCGGCTTCATCTTGCAGCAACAGCCAGACCGGTACTCCCATGGCGCCGGCCATATGTGCAGCCACTGTGTCCACGGTAATCACCAGGTCAGCGACCGCGATTCGTCGCGCAAGTCCAATGAGAGTGCTTCGACACTGTTCATCTTCGTGAAGGATGATGCCGCTAGCCTTCGGCGCGAGTTGAGGCGCCAAGTTCCAGAAGTCGCAACCCTGTACTTCAAAGATAGGGCTCAGCACGTTGAACGGAACACCACGTGCCGGATTCCACTCACCCGCTGTCCATGAGAGCCCCACTTGAAGTTCCGCGTCTGGACTCTTCTCAGGTGCATCCATGCGCAGATATCCTTGTGCCAGTGGGAGCTGACTCAACCGCGTGCGGAAGACGTAGGGCAGTTCCATCACTTCCATCTGTACGTCCCATTCAGGCGGGCGCTGCGGTGCCTTAGGACCCCAGGTGATCACCTCATCGACGCCCACGAGGCATCGCGCCAGCTCCACAAACTTTGGTGCGACCTCGACATAGACCTTCGAGGCCAGACCCTGCAACTGTGGCAGGTAGCGCAGGAACTGGATCGAATCGCCGAAGCCGTGAAGGCACCGCACAATGACTCGCTTGCCCGTAAAGCCCTCTCCCTGCCAGAAGCGATGAGGGTCCTCGGTTCCCATCTCTCGGAGTCGATCGTTCACGCGCCAGGCCTCTTCGAAGTCTCCGGCGAGCATGCTGCGCCGCCACTCCTCGCCGAGCTTCTCCGCGGTTGTCAAGAGCGGCCCGCCGGGTAGACTGCGTGCGGGCCGTCAGGCGGTACGACAATCGGCTCCCATCGGCAGAGGTACACCTCTTCCTCGGGCTGTCCCTCGATCGCAAACCCCGCCGATCGCAGCATGGCTTCCATGCATGCGCGGTTCGGAATCCACCAGTTGGTCTCATCCTGACAGTACTTCCGTTCGATGAAGTGCATCTTCGGATAAGCAGGCTGATCGAACAGTGCGAGTTCCTTGAACTCATAATCCTCTTCGACCGCGGTGAGCTCACGGCTTCCCCGCTGCATGCTCTGGAAGAGCAGCAGGTCTTTCGTGACATGCTCATGCAGAAGGTCCAACGCCAGCAGCGGATGGCGCAGATGGTAGAACACGCCCATGAAGATCACGACATCGAACTTCTCTCCCAGAGCGGCCACATCCCACACCGGAAGTCGGCGGAACTCAACCTCCATGCCTTCGACCTTTGCGGCGAAACGAGCTTGCCGCAAATAGTGTTCGTCCGTGTCGATGCCGATCACGCGGTCAGCTCCGCGGCGCTTCATCTCCAACGAATAGAAGCCCGCGTTGCAGCCGATATCCAGCACGGTCTTGCCGGTCAGATCCTGCGGGATTGCCTCACGAAATCGCGCATACTTGACCGCTGGATAGTCTCCGAGAAAGTGCTCGGGTGCGGTCCAAACCCCATCCAGGCACATGTTGTGAAACCACGGTCCAAGAGCAGCGATCCTCGCCGCCATGCCGGTCCCTGTCGATCCGTCCACGCTATCGTTCTCCTCAAGCTGTTCTAAACATCCATGGCTGGTTCGGCTTCGTGCTCGAGCAATCGTATCGCTACAAGCCTGGAGCAGCACTCCTACCCAACAATACTCGCGGCTCCCGAAGAAGCGGTATGGCCGTGAGATGCAGGGAAGCGAAGGTGCTTTAGAAAAGCTGTCCTTCTCTGGAGCCAGCAGTCTGCTCGTGAGACAGGCTGGTAGGTGTTTGGTGGAGAGTCGGCAACGTTTAGCCCAGAGCGACACGTCCATTGGGGAACTTCACAAAGCTGTGCAGCACCGCGCCGCTGCTGTCGATCAGGCGTAGGGTCATCTGCGTCTCCGTCACTTCCAGATGCGTGAAACCCGCCGCCTGCTTGCCATACGGCCCGCGCTTCGCTGGGCTGACCTTCAGCGGGTGGAGCGTCGCGCCGCCGCCGCCCGAGATCACATAAGACGTTGGGCTCCCCTCAAACTCCAAATGCTGAAGATCATGATCGTGCCCGCAGAGATACAGGTGGACCTGCTTATCGTGCAACAAAGGATTCCATTCGCGTATCAACACAGGCGTGTCTCCATGATCTCCGTTCGAGAAGATAGGATGGTGCGCCATGACGATCGTAAACGGCGTCGTGGATGGCTTGGCAAGCTCTTGCCTCATCCACTCCATCTCTGCCTGCACCTGCTCCTGGCTCAGCGTCGGGTTGCGGAACAAGCCGGCCTCGCGTGTCTCGGGGAAGTTACTATCCAATGCCAGAACGCGAATCAACGGTTCGCGTTCCGGCAGTTCGAAGCTGTACCAGCGATTGGGCATGGTCCATCTGGAATGCCCTTCAGCCGCGTAAGCCAACTGCGCGTCAGCCTTGCTCGATGGCCTCTTCTCATAGTCGTGATTTCCAAGCACCGCGTAACACTTGCCTGAGAACGCTGACGCAGGATACATCTCCTCAAACTGCGACTGCCAACGCCCAGAGTCCTTGCCGCCGATCAACCAGCCATACCAGTTATCGCCAAGCATCAACAGACTCTCGACCTTCAGGCTGTTCTTCCCTGCATACCCTCGCATCGCATCGGCCACCGCTCGCTGTTGCGCCTGCGATATCTCCTCACCCCAGTCTCCTGTGGCGAAGAAGTGATGGGCACCCGGAGCGGCAGCAATCGGCGCCGATGCCTTCGCTCGAATTCTCAGTTGTGAAGCCAGCAGGGCTCCGGCAGAGAACGAGAAACTCTGGTGCAGGAAATCTCGACGTGTAATCGTATTGTTCAACGAGAGGCCGTCTTCATGGAGGTTAGGTTCATAGGTTGAGTGGATCGCAGGAGCCGCCGAGTTGACCTTCGGTCCGGCTCCACGAGCCGGAAGAATGCATGCTTTTGGTTGCCCCCCAGGGATTCGAACCCCGATCGAGCGAGTCAGAGTCGCTAGTCCTACCATTGAACGAGGGGGCAACTCAATTGAAGAGGCGCCGCAGAACTTCATGCTGACGGCCTTACGCAAGTGTACGGATTCACAGATGTGAGGTCAAACCAGCTAAGCCCTGAAGCCTGTCTCCGGTCCACGCTTGCTCAGATCTACTCAACCGGCAGCTTGGCCTTATATCCATCGCGAGCAATCACGGAGTACTTCACCGGCTTCTTCTTCTCGTCCACCATTTGCAGCGGCTTACCTTCATTGTCGACCAGCAGCACCTTCACCTTGCGGAACGTGCCGTCGTTCTTATTGTTCGTCGGTCGATACGTCAAGACATACTCATTGCGGATCGAGTCATTGATCTGCGCGAAGATATCCGGCAGAGCGCCCTCGAACATCGGGTAGAAGTACAGCCCACCGGTCATCCGGGCAAATGTCTGAAGCTGATTCTGCGCCTGCAGCGTGTCCATCCGATTGATCGCACCGCCGCCTCGTGCGTCGCGCAGCTCCGATGCGAGCGCGCCGGTTCCAATTGCGAAGATGGTCACATTCGGCGTGTTTTTGACCTTCGCAAGGATCTTATCCAGCGTCAGCTTCGAGAACGTATCACGTCCGGAGCCGATCAAAATGATGTACTTCCGTCCCTCGATGCGTGAAGTCCGATCCAGCGTCTCGTAGAGCGCATCGAACATGTCCGTATCGGAAAAGCCCGGAATCATCAGCGATCGCAGCGAATCGGCAAGCACTTCCTTGTTGTTCGTAAAGTCAGTCAGGATGTGTGTGCGCAGATCGTACGTAATCACCGCAACATAATCGTCCGGACGCAGCGAGTGATAAAAAGCCGCCGATGAGTTCTGCATGTCGCGAATGTAAGCGTAGGAGTTCGCCGCAAACTCCAGCAGCATCACGGCTGTAATGGGCGTCTGCGCCGTGCGCACCGTCTGCACGGTCTGCTCCACCCCATCCTCCAGCACCAGGAAGTTATTCGCCTTCAGCCCGGGAACAAACTGGTGCGTCTTATCCAGAATCACGCTCACATTCAGGCTGACAATCGGAACGTCGACCCGCATGGAGAAGGTTGCGCCGTCCGGGTTCTTCACCTTCGGCTGCTCCGGCGCAGGCGGCGGGGTATCCGGCTCTTCTTTCTTCTTCTTGATGATCAGCGGCCCATTGTCGGTCGCCGGCCCGGCATCATCCGGAGTCGCAGGCGGGTTCGTCGGAGGAGGAGTGGCCTGCGCGTAAGTCCGACCGTACGAAAGCGACAAAGCAAAGCCAGCCAACAGTACGAAGGCAAGCGAAAGATGATTCGGGCGGGGCCCAGGCGTTTTCTGGAACGTCATGAAGAAAAGATACTCCCACGGCACGGTCAAAGGGGCGTGCTCTCACCCGGCCAGAGCTTGGTCTACTCTGCCAGAGCTTGGTCTACTCTGCCAGAGGTTGGTCTACTCTGCCAGAGGTTGGTCTAGTCTGATAGACGTGAAGAAGATGCGAAAGGTTCTCGCGGCCCGATCCCTCTGTGCCGCCGTTCTCGGTCTGTCGATGTGCGGGGTCAGCGAAGCATTCCCGCAAACTCCCAAACTCATCCCTCTCGAACATCCGACCGGCTCCCTCGATGAAGGAGCGCCCGCAATCACCACGATCTTCCCAGAATCCGAGTTGCGCAAGGGTCAGACAGGCGTCGCGTACACCGTCTTCGAAGGCGTCAGGCCCGAGGCAATGCAGGTTGAGATTCTCGGCATCCTCAAGAACTCCCTTGGACCCGGCCAGGACATGATCCTCGCCCGCCTGCACGGCTCCAAGCCCGAGTACACCGGAGTCGTCGCCGGCATGAGCGGCAGTCCGGTCTACATCGAGGGTCGCCTCGTCGGCGCGCTCAGCTATCGCATCGGCCAGTTCAGTAAGGAGCCGATCGCTGGAATCACGCCCATTGAAGCCATGTTCGAGGTCCGGGATCGCGCCGCAGACTCCTCGGGCGCCGTCCGAACTGCCGCCGACGGAGCAGTCAACCAGTTCACCCCGATCGAGACGCCTCTCAACTTCAGCGGAGTCAGCCAGGATGCTCTCGACCGCTTCGGCGATCGCTTCCGCGCCATGGGCCTTACGCCCGTCGCCGGCATTGGCGGAGCGGAGGATCCGCAAGCCGTCCAGCCAGAGCCCATCGTCCCCGGCAGCGCCGTCAGTGCCATTCTCGTCAGTGGAGACCTGAGCATGGCCGCCACCTGCACCGTCACCTACATCGATCCCACACGGCTGCTCGCCTGCGGACATCCCTTCACCCAGTACGGCGCGGTCGATATGCCCATGACCAAAACCATGGTCGTCGCCACCCTCGCCAGTCCGCTCAACGCCTTCAAGATCGTCAATACCACGGAGACCATCGGCTCCTTCACCGAGGACCGCAGCTCCGCCATCATGGGAATCTTCGGGCGCAAAGCGCGCATGATCCCGGTCACGGTTGAGGTCAGCGGAAGGGACGCCACCCCAGGCAAAGGAGCCGGGATCGAACCGCGAACCTATCGCTATGAAGTCCTGGATAACGCGGCTTTGACCCCAAGCGCCATGCTCGTCAGCATCTATCAGAGCATGCACCAGACCAATCGCGCCGGCGAGGAGACCAGCTATCATGTCTCCGGCGAGATGGGCGTCAAGGATCTGCCCCCCGTACATCTCAACAGCCTCATCACCGGCACCGACAACCAGCCGGCGGCGATCGCTACAGCGCTCTACGTCAATGAAAGCTTCAGCAAGGTCTACAGCAACGCCGCCGACAAGCCGATCCTGACCGGGCTTCACTTGAAGATTGAAGCCATGCCGGAACGCCGCTCCGCCGTCCTCGAATCAGTCAGCCTGAGCCGCTCCGAAGCTCGCGCCGGCGAAGATCTCGAGATACTTGCCACCATCCGCACCTACCATGGTTTTACTCGCCAGGTGCACATTCCCCTGCATCTTCCCGCCACCTTGGCCTCGGGTCCGTTGCGGGTCGTCGTCGCAGACAGCCAGACCATCGACCGCCTGACCCAGCCCCAGGGCAGATCGAGCGATCGCGCGATCAGCCTGGCAGACACCATCGCAGCGCTCAATCGCCAGCATCCGGACGACCGCATCTTTGCCGCCCTGCTCGACCATGTCCCCCAGGCGGTGCTCGAAGGCGGCACCATGCCCGCTCTTCCCATCTCGATGGCTAACGTCTATGAACCCTTGCGGCAGACGCAAAAGCTTCAACTCAACGGCGAAAGCGTTCTCGCGACCGCCTCCGCGGAGGTTGGCTACGCCCTGAGCGGCTCTCAGGTGATCAACCTCACCATACGGTAGCGGTTTGCGATCGTCCGTAATCGAACTGGTCCTCTAACAAGTTCGAACGCCGAGAAACTGAGTCGGCCGGCATTTTCCTGCATACGCACGGGATCCCATTACGGATTGCACGATACACAGGCTCGTCTTTCCCCGTGATGTAGCATGAGGATTGTTCGCGCAGACGAGTGGATCGCGCGCCAAGGGATAGCAAAACAAGATGAACGTCATTCATGGCTTGGCCGTCCATGCCTCCGGGGCACAACTGGTCTCGTACAAGTACGATCCGGGCGAACTCCCGCCCGAGGAAGTAGAAGTCAAGATCACCCACTGCGGCGTCTGCCACAGCGATATCCACCTGATCGATAATGATTGGGGCATCAGCAAGTACCCGTTCATTCCGGGCCATGAGATCGTGGGCACCGTGACCAAGATCGGGTCGGCCGTCAAAGACCGCAAGCTCGGTGAGCGCGTCGGCATCGGCTGGCAGGCTGACTCCTGCGGCATCTGCGAGTGGTGCCGCCAAGGCCAGGAGCATCTCTGCCCGCAGTCCCAGCCCACCTGCGTCGGCCGCAACGGCGGTTATGCGGATGCTATCCGTGTCAACTGGCGGTTCGCTATCCGCGTGCCTGCCGTCCTTGAGAGCGAAAATGTCGCTCCCCTGCTCTGCGGCGGCATCACCGTATATAACCCGCTCCGCAATCACGGTGTCCGGCCATCCTCACGCGTGGGCGTAGTCGGCATCGGCGGCCAGGGACACATGGCGCTGCAGTTCGCCAAAGCCTTCGGCGCGGAGGTCACCGCCTTCTCCACCTCCAAGGACAAGGAAGCCGAAGCCCTCTCGCTCGGCGCTCATCACTTCATCAACACGCGTGAGACCGCCGCGCTGAAGAAAGTGGCGGGCTGCTTCGACTTCATTCTAAGCACCGTCAGCGCAGACCAGGACTGGCCCGGCTATGTCAACGCGCTTCGCCCCAAAGGCGCGCTCTGTGTTGTGGGCGCCGCACCGTCGCCCGTATGTGTTCCCCCCTTCGCGCTCATCTCCGGCCAGAAGGCAGTCTCCGGAAGTCCCACCGGCAGTCCCCATGATCTGGAAGAGATGTTGGACGTTGCCGCCCGCCACGGCATTAAGGCCATCACCGAACGCTTCGCCATGTCCGCCGCCAACGACGCCGTCGCCAAAGTGAAGAAGAACAAGGTCCGCTACCGCGCCGTGCTCGCCAACTGACCATCAGCCTTCCGACACCATCCAGTCGGCACGATAGACTTGGCTGGATGAGCTTGCTCGATAGTAGAAGACTGCAGAGGTACGGACGCTGGCTGACACTCGCCCCTTTTCTCCTGGGGATCACCGCCGCAGCTCAGGGAACCAAGCTCTGGATCGTGAACCGCTACGACGACATGGTGCGCGGCACCACCGAGAACGCGGCCATCCGCTCCGACGGCCGCATCGAGACCGGACCCGCCACCTCCCTGCTCGCAGCCATCGGAGCAAACTACGTCTGGTCCGTAGCCGCGGATGCCAAAGGCAATACCTATGCCGCGGTTGGAGGCTCCTCTCAAGCTTCGGCGGCCGTTCTGCGCTTCGGCCCGGACGGAACATCCACCAAACTCTTCGCCGGTACGGAATTAGGCGTACAAGCTCTGCGCGTCTCCCCGGACGGCACCCTCTTCTTCGTCACCTCGCCCGACGGCAAGCTCTATAAGCTCTCCCCGGGAGCCACGGACGCAACCGTCCTCTTCGATCCCGCCACCACTGCGGAGAAGCCCAAGTACCTCTGGGACCTCGCCATCCTCGGCAACAGCATCTTCGTCGCCGCCGGCGCACCCGCCGCCGTCTATCGCATCGACGCCGCCACTCCGCCATCTTCGCCTCCAGCCCCAGTCTTCAAAACCTCCGACCAGCACATCCGCTGCCTCGCCGAGGGCCTGAACGGCACCCTCTGGGCAGGGTCGGACGGCGCGGGCGTCATCTACCGCTTCGACACCACCCGCCCCGGCGCCAAACCCCTGGCCGCCTACTCCGCGCCTCGCCGCGAGATCACCTCGCTCGCCATCGACCCCTCCGGTAACGTCTTCGCCGCGGGCGTAGGGGCACGCGGCCCCTCGAATCTGCCGCCTCTCCCGGTCACCGGAGCCACCGGCATCAGTGTCACCTTTCTGCTGCCGACCTCCGCCAGCGCGGCAGGCACCAACACCCTCGTCCCCGATGGCTCAGAGATCTACCGCATCGCACCCGACGGCGCCCCCTCGCGCGTGGCCGTCCTGAAGGATGAGGTCGTCTACGCCCTCGCCCTGCGCGAGAATGCCCTGATCGCTGCCACCGGCAATCGCGGCCGCCTCTACCGCATCGACCTCAATGCCGCAGTTCCCGGCGAGGCCCTCGTCACCGACCTCGTTCACGCCGAGGCCTCCCAGGCCACAGCTCTAGCCACCACCGGTAACGGCACGCTGCTCGTCGCCACCGGAAATGGCGGCAAGCTCTACCGTGTCAGCCCCGGCACCGCAGCCTCCGGCACCTATACCAGCGAGGTCTTCGACGCCAAGCAGTTCTCCCGCTTCGGCCGCGCCGAGGTCCGCACCGACTCCCACAACTACGAGCTCTATCTCCGAACCGGCGACGTACCCAGCCCCCTCGAAGGCTGGAACGACTGGCAGAAGATCACCCCCGGAGCCACGCCCTCCACCGTCCTCGATGCACGCTTCGCGCAATGGAAGGCCGTGCTCGCCTCAGGCGGCGCGCTGGACGGACTGGCCATCAACTATCTCCCCCACAACCTCGCCCCGGTCGTCGATGAGGTCTTCGTCCAGCCCGGCGCACGGGTCGCCGCCACGCCCTCCAGTGCTACGCAGAACCCCGTCCTCCAGATCCAATACCCGCCGCCCGCAGCTCCAAATCCAACTTCCGACACCCTCGCCTCTCCACTCGCCGCCCAAAAAGATCGCACCGCAGTCACCGTTCGCTGGTCCGCCCATGATGACAACGGCGACGACCTGATGTTCTCCGTCTACGTCCGCGGCGACGGCGAAGCCAACTGGCGTCTACTCAAGGATAAGATCACCGACCGTTACGTATCCTTCGACTCCAACCTGCTCCCGGACGGCAACTACCGCGTCAAGGTCGTCGCCAGCGATGCTCCGGACCACATGGATGCCGACACCCTCATCGGTCAGCACATCAGCGACCCCTTCCTCGTCGACACCACACCACCTGTTCTCGGCACGCTCGTCGCAAACCTCGCCGGAGACAAAATCCACGTCATCTTCGAAGCCCACGACGCGCTCTCCCCCATCGCCCACGCAGAGTACTCGATCGATGCAGGAGACTGGCAGTACCTGGAGCCAGTCGGCAAAATCTCCGACGCACTCACCGAGGTCTACTCCTTCGACGCTCCCCTGCCCCATCCCGCCTCTTCCTCTACTCCTGCGAGGTCCGGTGAGCACGTCCTTGCCGTTCGCATCTACGATCGCGCCGACAACGCGGTCACCGGCAAGGCAGTCGTCAAACCGTGAGCCGCGCCCGTGCGATTTGAACTCTTCATCGCCGCCCGCTATCTCCGCGCCAAGCGTCGCCAGGCCGTCATCGGCGTCATCACCGCCATCTCCGTTCTCGGAGTCGCCGCCGGAGTCGCCTCGCTCATCATCGCGCTCGCCATCACCAACGGCATGCGCCGCGATCTCCAGGAGCGTCTCCTCGGCTCAACCGCCCACGTCGAGCTCATGCGCATCGCAGGCGACGGCATCCGCGACTGGCGGCCACTGCTCGCCCGTCTTGCATCGCTCCCGCACGTCACCGCAGCCGCCCCTGGACTCTATGGCCAGGTCCTCATCTCACGCGGAGCGCGGAGCGGGGGCGGCCTCATCAAGGGCATCATCCCCGCCGACGAACGCCGCGTCTCAGACCTCTTGCAGGCCATCAAGACAGGCTCCGCCACCGATCTAGAACCAGTCACATCCACGCCAGGCGATCCCGCCACGCAAGCCATCCCACCCATCGTCATCGGCAAGGATCTAGCCGAGTCCATCGGCGCGACCGTCGGCGACACCGTCCTCGTCACCAGCCCGCAAGGCGAACTCACCCCCCTCGGCCTCGTCCCTCGTTATCAGCGCTTCCGCGTCACCGGCATCTTCGCCTCCGGCTTCTACCAGTACGACTCCAGCTACGCCTTCACCCGCCTCGCCGACGCCCAGCGCCTCTTCTCCGAGCCTGACCTCATCTCGATCATCAGCTTCAAAGTCGACGACCTTTACCGCGCCAACCTCATCGGCCGCGACATCGAGCAAGCCGCCGGACAGGTCGCAGGCGGGGGCTTCCAGGCCACCAACTGGATGGAGCAGAACCGCGAACTCTTCCGCGCCCTCAAGCTCGAACAGGTCGTCACCTTCATCGTCCTCGCCCTCATCGTCTGCGTCGCCGCCCTCAACATCCTCATCGCCTTGACCATGATGGTGATGGAAAAAACCAAGGACATCGCCGTCATGATGAGCTTCGGCGTCACCGCCTCCCAGGTCCGCCGCATCTTCCTCCTGCAAGGCATCCTCATCTCCGTCATCGGCACGGCTCTCGGCCTCATCGTGGGCTACGGCCTCTCCCTCGTCGGAGGCCACTACCGCTTCATCCAGCTAGACCCCGCCGTCTACTCCATCGACTACCTCCCCTTCGCCCCCCGCCTGACTGACGCCCTGATCGTCGCAGCCGTCTCCCTTACTGTCTCCGCCTTGGCCACCCTCTATCCCAGCGCCAGCGCCGCAAACGTCCTCCCCGCAGAAGCCCTCCGCTACGAATAACTGCAATCTCTCATTGCTCTCCCTGAGCTCCTACTTCCGCTAAGCCGACTTGAACGAAGCCGCTGTGCGGCGGACGCGTTCGCGTGTGGCTGAGTGAAGGTTGGTGGCGTTTGAGTTAGCGTGTGTCGCAGAGAAGGAGGTTCTCTGTGACCCAACTACGTCAGATCATGCTCGAAGAGCTGGTGCGGCGCAACTACGCCCAGTCCACCATTCACACCTACATCCGCACGGTTGAGCACTACTCGCGACACTTCCATCGTTCACCCGAGCAGCTTGGCCTGGAGCATATCCGGGAGTACCAGGCGGCGATGTTCCGCACCTGGAAGCTGGCTCCGAACACGGTCGCGCAGCGGCTGGCTGCGTTGCGCTTTCTTTACATCCAGGTGCTCAAGCGTGGCTGGAGCGCCGCCGAGACGCCTTATCCGAAGAAGGTGCTGCACCTCCCTGAGATCCTTACCCAGGGAGAAGTCGCTCGGCTTATCGATGCGACCGAGACCCCGTTTCAGCGCATCCTGGTGATGACGCTTTATGCCACGGGAGCACGCCGGGCTGAGGTCGCGGCCCTGAAGGTGAGCGACATCGACAGCCAGCGGATGGTGGTTCATATCCATGGAGGCAAGGGCCGCAAGGACCGGGACGTGATGCTGAGTCCGGCTCTGCTTGAAGCGCTGCGCACGTACTGTCGTGGGCTTCGGCACAAGCCCACGACATGGCTGTTTCCGGGCAACCGGTGGCATACCTCGAGTCGACCCGTCACGACCAAGGTGCTCTGGACGGCTTGCCGGCAAGCCGCTGTTCGTGCCGGTCTCGCGCACAAGAACATCCATCCGCATACCTTGCGGCACTGCTTCGCGACGCACCTGCTGGAGGCTGGAGCCGATCTCCGCACGATCCAGGTCCTGCTCGGCCATCGCGATCTCGAAGAGACCACGATCTATCTGCACCTCTCGAGCAAGCACCTGAGCGCAACCTCCAGTCCACTCGACGCGCTTGCACTTGTGCCACAGGAAGAAGCCTTACGAAGCGCCTGAGCCGCTCCTCCGTGGAGTTGGCCGACGTCGTTCGCTATGCCGGGCAGGGCTTCGTGGAACGCAGCCGCAGATGGATCAACGGTCGGCATGAGAAGGTGCTGGCCGCGATCGTGCGCTGCCGCACGGCTGCTCTCGGCGGCCATCGCGACCAGTGTTCCGGCTGCGGACATACGGCCATCTCCTACAACTCGTGCCGCAACCGGCACTGCCCGAAGTGCCAGGGCAACGCGCGCATCCGCTGGCTCCAGCAGCGTGAGCGCGAGCTGCTGCCGACCCGCTACGTCCATGCGGTCTTCACGATGCCGCGTGAACTGGATCCGCTTGCGTTGCAGAACAAGCAGGTGATCTACGGCCTCCTGTTCCGGGCCAGTGCCGCGACGCTGCTGGAGGTCGCACGCGATCCTCGGCATCTGGGCGCGGAGATCGGCTTCTTCAGCGTGCTCCACACCTGGAACCAGCGCCTGCAGCATCATCCGCACGTCCACTGCGTCATCGCTGCCGGAGGGCTTGCACCGGATCGCGCCAGCTGGGTCTCTTCGCGTCGTACGTTCTTCCTGCCGGTCAAGGTCCTCGGACGCGTCTTCCGTGGCAAGTTCCTTGCCGGCCTGAAGGCGGCGTTCCGAGAAGGCAAGCTCGAGTTCCACGGCCACCTCGCATCGCTTGCAGAGCCAAGCCGCTTCGCCGCCTGGCTCAGAGTCCTGTTCCGCCACGACTGGGTCGTCTACTCCAAGCGGCCCTTTGGCGGACCCGAACACGCCTTGCGCTATCTCGGCGCGTACACCCACCGCGTCGGCATCGCGAACAGCAGGCTGGTCGACTTCGCCGACGGCCAGGTCAGCTTCCGCTGGCGAGACTCCGCGCATGGCAACCGGAAGCGCGTCATGAGCCTGCCGGCAGACGAGTTCCTCCGCCGCTTCCTGCTTCACCTGCTCCCACGCGGCTTCGTCCGCATCCGCAACTTCGGCTTCCTCAGCAATCGCCAACGAGCGAAGCTGCTGCCGCTCTGCTTCAACCTGCTAGGCACCTCGGCCCATCGGACCGGAGCGGAAGACACAGCCGACGAATCCACGCCATCCGCGATCCTTCCCAAGTGCCCGCTTTGCAGCGGAACCATGCGCGTCGTCGAGCGGTTCTCCTCGGTCCAACTGCTGCCCCGCTCCCCACCGCAACAGGAGAGAGCCGTCGCATGAACACGCAACTCCAGCCTCGAACCCAAGCCATGCAACAGCATGCCTGCCCAGCCTGCGCCTCAAGTTGCGCTCGCCTGCTGCAAAAGCGCAAACACGTTCCTCAACTGAACATCAGAAGCCGATCCAGCACACTTCCGCTCGGCTCTCAGCCTGCTCAACGGCTCCGCAAAGCATCGCTGCCAGGACTCCAGGCTAACTAAACCCATCCAACTCCCATAAGCAGCGGCCCCGGACGACGCGGCTTCCTTCAAGTCGCTGTATCCGAACCGCCCCCCCCGACCTGCGCCAATCCAGCAATTCACACCCGGCGGTTCAGATACATCACTAAGACTTTTCAGATACATCACTAAGACTTATGGAGACTAATGCGCGCTATCTTTGCAAACCGAGTCTGACGAATTCAGCCTCAGTCACGAAATAAGCATTGAACAAAATACTAAAAGGCCCGTGGAGCGACTTGAACTGCGTGGCCTCTTTCTCGAAATCTGTTGTATTGACGAGTGTTTCGAATGCCTTCGCTACTTCTAAGCAAGACCTGGCTTTGTAGTCTGGCCATGCTTCGTTTGCACCTCGCTCGCCCGAGTTGGCTTCGAGCCAGAAAGGCTCATAAAGCGAACCGTCAGAGAGAAGAAACCAAAACTGCCCGCCTAAGCAGGCGTATCCCAAGCTGGGTGCCTTTTGGAGCGCTGTGGGAAATGCAATCAAATCCCAGGCGTACTCACCTTCCCTAAAGATTGCACCGTGAGTAAGGGCCGGTGGCAGGGCTTCAGATGATGCATCGCTCTTTGGGTTGGGCATTGAGAAATTGTACGGTGCGAGCCTACTACGACGGCTAGGAGGCCGTCCTTATGGTGAAAGGATCAAAGAAACCCAAGAGCGTCCTTAGACTTCCCGATCTCGATTATTCCAAGTCAGCGGTTCTCAACAGCCTTCCATCCTTGAACTCCCGGCGGTCGTACGAGCATGCCATCCGCGACTTCATCGAGTGGTACTGCTCCGAGCCACGACTCGCGTTCAACAAAACGGTTGTGACCCGCTATCGTATCGCTTTGGAGCAACGTAGCTACGCGCCCTCAACGATAAATCTCAGACTCGCAGCAGTTCGCAGGCTTGCATACGAGGCATCGGATTGCGGGCTACTCAGCCCCGACCTCGCCGCAGGCATTCGCAGGGTCAAGGGAGCGAAACGACTGGGCGTTCGTGTTGGGAATTGGCTGACCGCGGAACAGGGCAAGAAGCTTCTCGCTGTGCACTCAGGCAAACAACTACGAGACCTGCGCAACCATGCCGTTCTAGCCATGCTTCTCGGTTGCGGTCTGCGCAGAGCAGAACTCGTGACAGTCAAGGTTGAGCACTTCGAGCTTCGAGAAGATCACTGGGTGCTTGCAGACCTTATCGGCAAAGGCCGCCATATGCGAACGATCCCCGTGCCTGGCTGGGTCAAGTCGGCCGTTGATGCCTGGACAGCAGCAGCGGAGCTCGACAGTGGCAGACTCTTCCGAGCCATAAGTAAGGCCGGAACTGTTCACGGTTGCGGATTCACACCCAAAGTAATTTGGTCTATCGTTTGCGAGGCGGCTTCAAACTGTGGCATCGGCGTAATCGCCCCACATGACCTCCGGCGCACGTGTGCCCGGCTTTGCCATCAAGCTGGAGGCGAGCTGGAGCAGATCCAGTTTCTCCTAGGCCATGTGTCGGTCCAAACCACCGAACGTTACCTTGGGTGCAAGCAGCGGCTTCAGAACGCCGTAAATGATCAGATCGGCCTAGGGCCCGAATCTGCCTAAAGAGCATCACTCTGCTGCAGTTCGACTGGGCGTTCCTCAGGGAAAGCGCCGTATTCGGGGTAGTGTCGCTCCAACGGGAAATCAATGTTGCGTTGGTACTTTCTTCGGAGTTCATGATCAGCGACCAGCTTCTCCATCAGGCTTCTAATTCGGGAGTAATGCATCGTCTTGCCCGGCGGAAGGATGACCACGCCACATTCGCTCTTCTTTTCGTTCCAGAAGAACAGCCGCTGGGCACTTTTCGTCCGATCCGAAGTCCAGACCAAATGCCAGTATGCGAAGTTCCAGCGTTCGCCATTCTTGCCTTGCCTAGGCTTCTCCTCATTCCATCGGGCGATCATGTCAGCATGTTCTCACGGCACGCACAAACCTGTCTGGAAGTGCCATGTCGAGAGCATCCGGATAACTCCTCATAAAAGCCGATCTCGTCCCTCTCCTCCCCCAATTGCAACTAACCCGTACACCGTTTCCTAAGCAAAACCCTCGCGGCAGACTCGTAGCACGCCGACCGACGCCGCAACGTTAGAATCAGTCCGTACACCACATGGAACTCGAACCCCAACGTCTCCGCTACACCGACCTCGCCCCTGCCGGCATCGCCGCCATGCGTTCCGTCGAGCACTACCTCAATACCGCCACCTGCCTCGACCCCATCCTCCTCGAACTCATCCGCCTCCGCGCCTCCCTGCTCAACGGCTGCGAGTACTGCATCGGCCTCCACACCCACGAACTTCGCAAGCACCACGAGCCCGAAACCCGCATCGCCCACATCGCTGCATGGCGGACCTCCGACGCCTACACCCAGCGCGAACACGCCGCCTTCGCCTGGACCGAGACCATCACCAACATCCAGCAGGGCCAAGCTCCACAAGCCGCCTTCGACGCCGCCCGCCAGCACTTCACCGAAGTGGAACTCACCAACCTCACCATCGCCGTCGCCAGCATCAACGCCTTCAACCGCATGACCATCGCCTTCCGCGCCCAGCACGCTCCCACCCAAAGCCCCGAGGCCGACGCAACCGAAGGCGACGGCGGCAAGGTCTCCGAAGATTGATCTCCCCCATCGAGCAAACACCAGCCATCCGCGCCGAAGGTCTCCGCAAAGCTTTCGCCGGCGCGAGCCTCGGCCACGGCGAACTCGAGCTCTTCCGCGGCCTCGACCTCCATATTGCTCAAGGCGAGATGATCGCCATCGTCGGCGAAAGCGGCGCGGGCAAAAGTTCCCTTCTCCACCTCCTCGCCGCCCTCGACAAACCTACCTCCGGCGACGTCTGGTTTGGCCTCACGCGCCTCGGCTCCCTCTCCAGCCGCCAGGCCTCAGAGTTCCGCAACCGCGCCATCGGCTACGTCTGGCAGTTCCACTACCTGCTCCCCGAGTTCACCGCCCAGGAAAACGTCGCCATGCCCCTGCTCGCCCGTGGCACCCGCCGCCCCGAAGCTATCCGAAAGGCTCAGAGCTGGCTTGCCGAAGTAGGCCTAGCCGACCGAGCCCAGCACCGCTCCGGAGAGCTCTCCGGTGGCGAGCAGCAACGCGTCTCCCTCGCCCGCGCCCTGGTCACCGAGCCCAAGGTCCTCCTCGCCGACGAACCCACAGGCGACCTCGACGAGCGCACCTCCGAAGCGGTCTTCACCCTCCTGCAGTCGCTCCACAAGGCCCACGCCCTGACCAGCGTCCTCGTCACCCACAACCTGGCCTTCGCCGCACGTTGCGACCGCACCCTCCGTCTCCGTGAAGGCAAGCTCATCTAACTCATCCTGCGAGAAGCGCGAGCACCCAGACCCTCTTTTCACCCCGACCAGATAATGCGGCACGAAGTGCCCGCCCCACGCGCAGTGGGCCCGACCGGCAGGACAAAACCCTACGGCTTCTCCAAGGAAGCCCTCGCAGTCGTCCGCGGATAGTACCCACTCCGCGTCCTCACCTGCAGCTTCCCGAACCCCTTTGCCTTCGCTTCCACATGCACCTGCCGGTAACCACCCTTGCTCGGAGGATTCGTGGACCGGTACGCAATCGTGTACTGCGTCCGTATATCCGCCGCCACCTCCGCCGCAATCGCATCGACATCCTTCAGCGACTTTGGAAAGTAAGCCGCGCCCCCGGTCTGCGCACTCAGGTTCTCCAACACCTGCTTCGCATGCCGAGCCTCACGCCGGTCCGTATCCTCGCCAAACAGCAGCCCCACCGAATAGATCACCGGCCCATCGAAGTCCTGAATCCGACGGATCGTCTGCTCCAAAGTCGCACTGGATGCATTGTCCTCACCATCCGTAATGATGATCAGCACCTGCTTCGTGTTCTTCGCGTTTTTGCTGAGATAATCCGCACTTGCGACCAACGCATCGTAAGCCGCCGTTCCGCCGCTCGACTTCACATAGCTCAACCCTTGCTGCAGCTTGTCGAGGCTGCTCGTGAAGTCCTGGTCGATGAACGCCTCGGTCGAGAAGTCCACCAGAAACTCCTCGTCCGCCGGATTCGAAAGCCTCACCAGATCCAGCGACGCCTTATCCACCGCCGACCGCTTGTCATACATGCTTCCCGAGCTGTCGATCAGCAGCCCGATCGACACCGGCAGATCCTGGTGCTTAAAGCTGTTGATCACCTGCGGCACACCGTCTTCATAGACGTGAAACGCATCTTGATCCAGCGTCTGGATCGTCTGCCCACTGCCATCGATCACCGAAGCATTCAGCACCACCTCATACGCGTCCTGCTTCAGCGTATAGCGCCCATTCTCACCTTTCTCTACCTGCCTGGATCCTCCGGTTTGAGGAGCAGTCGTCGCTGCACCCGGTGCGGGATCGGGATCCGGAGAAGGCGCAGGATCACGATCCACCGTCAGCGGAGGAGCCTGAGCCGGCCTTTGTATCGGAGCCTGCCCCCAACCCGCAACTCCACCCAGCCCCATCAACCCCAGGACACAAAGTCCTGCCACGCTACTGCGAAGGTGCATAATACCCCTGGCGATAGTGCACCGTCATCGCCGGCAGTCCCGGCGGTGGCACCAATCGTACCTTCAATTTACGCCAGTTCCCGTCTTTCTTCACCTCGCTCGGCCGATACCCCACCACATACTCATTCCGCAGCTCCGCACTGATCCTCGTCGCGATATCTGCCATATCCGCCACATCCGCCACCGGAAACATCCGCCCCCCAGTCGTCTCCGAGATATCCTTCAGCAACCCCGGCCCCAGTTGTTCCTCCTCGGTCGGAGCATACGCGTCATAGATCCCGATCGAGTAGATCTGCACATTGCTCTCGCGCACCACCCGCCGCAGCTCACTCTCTGTATACCGGCTCCGGTTATCCCCCCCGTCGGACACGATCAGCAACGCCTTCCGGTCGTACTTCGCCTCCTTCAGCTTGTTCACCCCCAGGTACACCGCGTCGATCAGCGCCGTCCGGTTCTCCGGCCGCAGCATCACCATCCGCGCCTCCACGTCCTCCACATCCGACGTATAATCCACGATCACCGCCGGCTTGTCATTGAAACCCACGACAAAGAACTCATCCGCTGGATTCGAAGTCCGCAGAAACTCACTCAACGCCTTCCGCGCCCGCAGAAACTTGCTCTGCATACTCCCGCTCAGATCGAACACGATCCCCACCGTCACCGGCGCGTCTTCCGTCGAAAACGTCTTGATTATCTGCCCCGTCCCATTGTCGAAGACCTCAAAATTCGGAGCCTCTAACCCGGTCACCAGCCGCCCCGACCCATCCGTCGTCACCGTCATCGGCACCATCACCAGGTTCACATCCACGTGAATCCGCGCCCCCGACCGTATATTCCCCACCGTCGCCACCGACCCCGGCGCCTCTGCCGGCTTCGGCTTCTCCTCCACCTTCGGAGCCGGAGTCTGCACCTGCCCTAGCGGATTCTCCTGCCCCCGCAGCCCCGGTGTCGCAAGCATACAAACCGCGCAGACCAACCCCATCAGCCATCCCACCCATCGCGCCCCATTAGCCCGGTCCCGCTTCATTTTTTCACCCTGATCCCAGCAGGTACACGCAGCTTACACCCGCGAAACCCCTGCAGTCTGCCTTCTTCTACAGAGACACAAAGCGAAGACAAGGAGTAATCCATTCTGGATAAATCTCTATCGATCCCATCCACATTGGAACAAAGAGACACACAAACCATGGAGATCGCACGCGATCTCAGCCTCATTCTCCTAGTAACCCGCCCGAAACCCGCCTATCCCGCATCCCCCGTACAATCTCCACTGGAGACCCGACAAGCACAATGGCCCGCATCTACCCCTTCCGCGCCCTCCGTTACGACACCCAGAAAGTCCTCATGGAAGACGTCGTCACCCAGCCCTACGACAAGATCACCCCGGCCATGCAGCAGGCCTACTACGACCGCTCCAAGTACAACCTCGTCCGCGTCATCCTCGGCAAAAAAGAGCCGGACGACACCGACGCCTTCGCCCCGGATGCTCAGGGCGCCGGAGCGCATAACGTCTACACCCGCGCCGCTGAATCCCTCACCTCCTGGCGCAAAAAAGGCATTCTCCGCGAGGAATCCGAGCCCGCCCTCTACGGCTACTCCCAGACCTACACCGTCCCCGGAACCTCCGAAGTAAGAGAAAGAAAAGGCTTCATCGCCCTGGGCCACCTCTACGACTACGCCGACAAAGTCGTCTACCGCCACGAGCAGACCTTCCCCAAGCACAAATCCGACCGCCTCGCCCTCTTCAAAGCCACCCGCGCCTACTGCGAGCAGATCTACATGCTCTACTCCGACCCCGCCTTCACCGCCGAAAAGCTCATCTTCGACGCCAACACCAACGCCGATCTCGAAATCACCGACGAGTACAACGTCATCCACCGCGTCTGGCGCCTCACCGACCCCCACCTCATCAACCTCATCGTCACCGCCATGGCCGACAAAAAGCTCATCATCGCCGACGGCCACCACCGTTACGAAACCTCCGTCACCTACAGGCACGAACGCGCCCAGGCTCTCGGCCTCGAACCCGCCGCCCTGAAATCCTCCGACAACGAAGACGACGAGTCCCCCTCCACCCGCGCCGACGAACCTCACTCCCTGCTCCCAAAACCCGCCTTCCCCGAAGCCGCCATGATGATGACCTTTGTCAACATGGACGCTCCCGGAATCACCATCCTCCCCACCCACCGCGTCCTCAGCAACCTCGAAAACTTCTCTGCCCCGGACTTCATCACCCGCGCCAGCCAGTTTTTCACCATCGAGGAACTCCCCGCCCACGCTCCCGCCGCAGACCTCATCACCCGCCTCAACCAGACCCCCGGCGACTCCCTCATCGCCGCCACCGCCGACGGCAACTATCTCCTCACGCCCCAGCCCGAAGCCATCGCCCCCCTCCTCGCCTCCCAACCCCCACGCCAGCGCGCTCTCGGCGTCGTCCAGCTCCACACCGTCATCCTCGACCACCTCCTCGGCCTCGATCAGGAGACCATCACCCGCCTCAACAACGTCAAATACCTCCGCGAAGCCGAAGAAGCCGTCGCCCTCGTCGCCGACTCCCAGGCCGACATCGCCTTCCTCATCAAGCCCATCAGCCTCACCCAGCTCCGCGACATCTCCCTCTCCGGCGATGTCATGCCCCAGAAATCCACCGACTTCTACCCCAAACTCCTCAGCGGCCTGGCTATCTACGCCCTGGACTGAGCCATCGCCCCCACCCCAGCTCTCCACACCAAGGGTCATTCTGCCCCTGAGCACCGAGAAGGCGAAGAACCTCCGTAGTTGCCGTTTCAGTCGCAGTTGCCTTGCAGTTGCAGTTACAGTTGCCCTTGCAGTTGCAGTTGCAATCGCCCATCGCTCAATCTATCCCGTATTCCGTCCTGCCACGACCCCCACCAGCCTGCCTTACAATCACCAGAGCCTCATCCCGCACCTCGTCACGTAAGCCAAACCCTAAGTGAACGTCATCCACCCGCCAACCCGCGCCGCCGTCCTCCTTCTCGCCCTGGCAGCCCTCCCATCTTTCCCTCAAGCTCCGATCGTTCGCATCCCCCCGCCGCCCGCCACACCCGCACCAAAAGCAAAACCACGCAAACCGAAAATCCCCGCCGGCCTGCCTCCCGCCTTCAATCCCAACCTCATCCTCCTTGACCCCGCCCACGGCGGCGACGACCCCGGCGGCCGCATCACCCCCGACCTCCCCGAAAAGCAAGTCACCCTCGACTTCGCCCGCCGTCTCCGCACCCTCCTCGCCGCCAAGGGCTTCACCGTCACCCTCGCCCGCGAGTCCGACCCCGTCCCTCAGCCCGCCCCGCCCCCGGACCCTGACAATCCCGACCTCAAACCCACTCCCCCGCCAACCCCGCCCCAGGTCACCCCGGACCAGCGCGCCGAACTTGCCAATCGCATCCACCCCGTTGCCTGCATCCTCATCCACGCCACCACCGCCGGACGCGGCGTCCATCTCTACACCTCCGCCCTCGCCCCGCCGTTCTCAGCCGAAACCCCGCGCGACATCCTCCTCTGGGACACCGCACAATCCACCACCCTCGCCAACTCCGCTCGCCTCATGACCGACATGACCCAAGCCATCCAGGGCCTCGGCGTCCCTCTCGTCACCGGCCAGGCCTCCATCCGTCCCATCGACTCCATGACCTGTCCCGCCGTCGTCCTTGAGCTCGCTCCCATCGGCAAAAGCTCCGGCAATCCCACCCCGGTCACGGACGAGCCCTACCAGCTCCGCATCGCCGACGCCGTCACCAACGCTCTCACCCTCTGGCGCACCCAGGCGCAGAACATCCTGGACGAGCAGGCCGCCTTCGCCGCCCGCGCCGCCGAACGGGCCGCAGCCTCCGGCTCTCCCGCGAAACCTCCGGAACCCAACGCAAAGCCACGTCCCCGCCCTAAATCCGCGCCCGGCTCCCTCGTCCCCAACGCACCACCCGCCCTGCCAAAGATCCCTCAGATCCCAAAGATCGTCGCCCCCAAGACTACCCTCCCACCGCCCCAGAGCCCCGGAGGCGAACAGTGATCCCCCGCTACCAGCGCATCGCCTACTGGACCCTCGTCGGCGGCATCCTGCTCATGCTTCTGCTCCTCATCCACGGCTGCATGCGCAACCATGAACGCATCGTCGAGATGCGCGACCAAAGCCCCATCCCAGCCCCCATCAACTCCCCCGACGAGACCGTCACCGTCTCTCGCGCCAACGACGCCGACAACTCCATCAACGACGAGCAGATCACCCTCGCGCTCCCTCAGGAGCCCAGCGTCCGTGCCCGCGTCCTCCTCGATCGCGTCATGCAGGACTCCGCTGCCCCCGCATCCGCCCACCCCGTGCCTCCCGATCCCGCCATAGCCGACGTCTTCCTCCTTCCGCTGCCCATCGTCCCTCCCACCCCCACCGGCTCCGACATCCCCCAAAACGGCAGCCAGAACGGCAGCCAGTCCGAACGCTTCGACACCTCCGCCCCATCCCCTTACGGCAACAACCACCTCAACGGAGCCCTCCTCGCGGTTGTTAACCTCAGCAAGCCGTTCGCTGACGCTCACCCCTCCGGCATCGAAAGCGAAGACCTTACCCTCCGCTCCCTCATCGCCACCCTCCACGCCAACTTCCCCGCCGTTGAAGAGGTCCGCTTCCTCGTCGACGGTCAGACCCGCGACACCCTCGCCGGCCACGCCGACCTCACCCGGCCTTACCCCGTCACCGATCCAGCAAAATCCATCCACCCCCTCGCGGCCGACGGCTCCCCGGAATAAAATGCCTCCTCACTCCCCCACCATAGGCGTCTTCGACTCCGGCTTCGGCGGCCTCACCGTCCTCCGCGCCCTGCTCCCCCTCATCCCCGGCGCCCATTACATCTACCTCGGCGACACTGCCCGACTCCCCTACGGATCCAAATCCCAGCAGACCATAGCCCGCTACGCTCTCTCCTCCGCCGCCTTCCTCCTGGAACAAGGCATAGAGATGCTCGTCGTCGCCTGCAACACCGCCTCTGCCCTGGCCCTGGACGAACTCACCGCCGCCCTCCCCATCCCTGTCGTCGGCGTCATAGCCCCCGGCACCCACGCCGCCGCAGCACTCCAGTCGCGTGAAGAGGGTCATCCTGAGCGAAGCGCGCAGCGCGCAGTCGAAGGACCCCGAGAGTCTCAGACTCACCCCAGCCCTTCCGAACCTCTAACCTCGAAGCCTTTGCCGTTCTCCCCACCTGCCACCATCCTCGTTCTCGCCACCGCCGCCACCGTCCAATCCGCCGCCTACAGCAAATCCTGCGCCGCCCTGGGCCTCCTGGCCTACGAAAAAGCCTGTCCCCTGCTCGTCCCCCTGGTGGAAGAAGGCTGGATCGATCACCCCGTCACCGCCGAAGTCGCCCGCATCTACCTCACCGAAGCCCTCGCCGCCGCCCCAACCGTCACCACCCTCCTCCTCGGCTGCACCCACTACCCCCTCCTCAAGCCTCTCCTCGAACGTACCCTTCGCGATCTCAACCACCCCCTGCGCATCATCGACTCCGCCGCCGCCACCGCCCACGCCGCCGCCTCCCTCATTCCCACCCCCGCAGCCGGCACCCCGGCAACTACCACCTTCTACGCCACCGACTCTATAGAAAAATTTCGCCACCTCGGCTCCCGCTTCCTGGGCCACCCCGTCCCCCAGGTCACCCTCATCGACCTCGGCGGCTAACTGCCCGTCAGCGGCCTCGTCACTGCCTCTAAACTGCTCTTACACTGTCCCTATGCCCTTCCTTCTCAAAACCGAACCCAACAAGTACTCCTACGACGACCTCCTCCGCGACGGCGAAACCACGTGGGACGGCATCTCCAATCCGCAGGCCCTGCAGTTCCTCCGCGGCATGAAGAAGGGAGAGAAGCTCATCATCTATCACTCCAACATCGGCAAAGCCGCCATCGGCACCGCCAAGGTCCTCTCCGTCGACGCAACCGACCCCAAAAACCCGCAGGTCCTCATCGCCCCGGTCAAACGCCTCAAAACCGAAAAGAGCCTGGATGAGATCCGCAAAGCCGGCGTCTTCACCGGCTCCATCCTCTTCCGCCAGTTCCGTCTCTCCGTAGTGCCCCTCACCCCGGAGCAGTACGACTGGCTCATCGCTTAACCTCTGTGCCCCTTTGTCCCCTCCTGCTCTCCGTGCTCGTTTCTTGTCAAGCCCCCAAAAGACCCTGAAATACGAAATCGCCAACAAAGACGCGGCTAAAATAGTTGAAAATAGTTGGCGTAACCACTGTGCCAAATCACGTACAATGGAAATAGATAGAAAAGCCCCCTCGCCAAGCTGGCCGAGGGGCTTTTATTTTGCTCGTAAGTCCAATAGAATGATAATCTTACTACAACCCGTTTAGAATGAAGCGTTTGCAGGTCCCCTTCTCTGCAACCCGTTCATTGCAGGCATGTTAGGTCCGGTAACCCCCCCCGGGGGGGGTACCCCTATCAACCCTAACCAACAGGAACCGGAATGTTGTTCTTGTGCGCGATGCCATCGATCATCGTCGTGTGCTGCAAGATCACCTCACGCCCCTTGGCAACAGTAGCCTTCAGCTCCGGATTGGCAGTCGTATCCCGCTCCTTCGTGAATTCCGCCAGGTCCTTATGGTGGTCGAGCACCATCGTCTTGATGTAGTCCTCGTCGAACGACTTGCCCTTCTTCTTGGCCAACCGGTCGTACTCATCCTGCTCCGCCCGTGCCAGCGACGTCGGCGGCGGCACCCCCATCTTGTCCGCAAAAGGCTTCATCTGCTCAATCAGCATGCTGTGGTCATGCACCATCTTTTTCGCGAACGCCAGCACCTCAGGATTCTGGCTGTTGGCAAGCGCAAGCTTTGCCATCTGCACTTCAGCCAGCGAGCCTTTCCCTGAGTCCTCAACGAACTCCTTGTCCTGGTTCGAGGTATCCGCAGCGAACGCCGCGATTGGGCTGAGCAGCACAGCACTGACAGCAAGGCAAGCAAAAGGCTTGAGGGAAGCTCTGAAACGCATAGGAATTCTCCTTGGCCCGATAGCAATCGGGCTACGAGCACATAGGAGTGCCACAAAGCCCCGCGAGTTGCGTCCCGATCGACGTGTCCTGACGATCTTGAATCGGTACCAACGTACCGATTGTGGTAGCAGTAATAGCCCTTTGTGGCTAATGGCAGACTCTAAATATGCCGTTAAGCTTGGTCAAAGGCGGCAAGACTGGAAACTCACGGATCCGGCCCTCTTCCGTACAACGCCTCTCAACGAACCGACCAAGATCCATTCGAGGCATGACGCTTGAACCACCTAAACCCTGCTCGATGGACCTTCGGACTCAAGAAGACCTTGTTCCCCGCGCTTGCGGTGCTCTGGTTGCTCGCAGTCATACCCGGAATTCGTTACCTGCTCGCCTATGAAGGCACAGCCGGCTTGCAGGACAAAGCACCGGCAGAGTGGCCCGCCGGAGTTCCGCAGTTTGGCGAGCCGGACACGCCCACCATGGTCGTGGCCTTGCACCCGCGCTGCTCCTGCTCCGCGGCAACCTTGACGGAGCTGGAGGAGGCCTTCGCCGAGACCGGACCGAAGGTAAGCACCGTCCTGCTGATCGCGCAGCCCCGAGGAGCCGATTACCAGTGGCACGATGTCAAGCTCTACCGGGAAGCCCAGCAAGCGCTCCATGCCCGCGTCGTCCTCGACGACGGCGGCGCCTACGCCGCACGCTTCGGAGCCCAGACCTCCGGCGAGGTCCTGTTCTACTCCGCTGCCGCCGGCGGTCAGCCGAGAAAGCTGCTCTTCTCCGGCGGAGTGACCGGGAGCCGCGGCCGGGCAGACGAGAACGCAAGCATTGAACTCCTGAAGGCCGCCTACCACGGGCGTCGGCGCCTCACGCCCGCAAGCACTCCGGTCTTCGGCTGCGGACTCTTCGGAACCCAGTTCGCCGGCAACGGGAGCGGCAGATGAACGTACTGGATCACACGCTCAACCTGACCGGCGCCGGCCCGCGCAAGAACTTCGAGTCCGAACGAATCCTCGAAAAGAATAAGCATCAGCTCTTCCACCGCACCGACCGGCTGATCGCTTCACTGATCTGCCTCCAGTGGCCCGCAGCCATCTTCGCGGCGCTGATGCTCTCGCCACGCACCTGGGATGGAGCGATCAGCCACATCCACCCGCACCTGCTGCTTGCCGTGTACCTGGGCGGGCTCTTCTCCATCCCGCCCGTCCTGCTGGCGTTCCTGCGACCGGGCGAGACCTATACCCGGCATATCACCGCTGCATGCCAGATGCTTATGTCCGGGCTGTTGATTCACATCAGCGGAGGACGCCTGGAGACCCACTTCCACGTCTTCGGATCGCTGACGTTCCTGGCCTTCTATCTCGACTGGACGGTGCTGGTGACGGCGACGCTCGTAACCCTGGCCGATCACGCCGTGATGGGGTACTTCTCGCCAGCAGCGATCTTCGGAACGTCGGCGGCAAGCGGAGAACGTCTCCTGGAGCACATCCTCTGGGTGCTCTTCTTTGATGCCTTCCTGATAACCTCATGCGTCCAGAGTCTCAAAGCCCTGCGAGCCGTCGCGCGGCGCGAGGCCGACCAGGATGTGCTGCTTCACCATGCCTACCACGACGCGCTCACCGGACTTGGGAACAGGCTGCAGATTCAGAAGACGCTCAATGAACTACGGCTGGATCGAAGAAAAGATCGCGAGCTGTTCGCTCTGATCGCAGTCGACCTGGACCGCTTCAAGGAAGTCAACGACACACTCGGGCATGAGGTCGGAGACAAGATCCTCAAGCAGGCAAGTCAACGGCTTCAAGAACATATCCGCAAGACGGACCTCCTGGTGCGCATGGGCGGAGACGAGTTCGCCATCGTTCTCAACGACGGCGTCACGCTCAAACTGGCCGAAGGCATCGCAAGGCGCATCCTCGAAGGCATGAACAAGCCCTTCCTGTGCGAAGGACATGCCATTCGACTGGGCGCGAGCCTGGGCATCTGCCTCAGGGAGAAGGAATGCTCCGCTGACGCAGACCTCTTCCAGCACGCCGACCTCGCCCTCTACAAAGCAAAGAACAATGGCCGGAACAACTTCGTCGTCTTCGACGAGCTGATGCGGGCGGAGACCTTGCGCCTGATGAGCCTGGAGAATCGGCTGCGAGCCGCAGTTGTTGAAAAAACTCTTAAGATTCACTATCAGCCCATCGTCAACTCCGAAGCCGAAATGCTTGGATTCGAGGCCTTGTTGCGGTGGACCGATCATCTCCACGGAAGCGTCTCTCCGGCCGACTTCATCCCCATGGCGGAGCGGACCGGTCTCATCATTCCGCTCGGCAGATGGGTCTTGCAGGAGGCGTGTCTGCAGGCGTCCTTATGGCTGAACTCTGGCCGCCAGTTGGAGAAGATGTCCGTCAACGTCTCCTCCCTGCAGCTCGCGCATACAGAGTTCATCGCTACCGTGCTCTCGGCTCTCAAGGAGTCCGGCCTTCCGCCTGAAAAGCTGGACCTTGAGCTTACCGAAAGCACGCTCATCAAAAATCACGGCCAGACCTTCAAAACATTGGAGTTCCTCCGCAAGTTCGGCGTAAAGCTGTCGATCGACGACTTCGGCACCGGCTATTCGTCACTCAGCTATCTTCGCGAACTGCCCGTCCATACCCTTAAGATCGACCGCGCCTTCATGCAGGACATCGTCGATTCAACAGAGGCGAGGCTACTCGTAGAGGGCATGGTCGAGATGGCTCACTCGCTGCACCTGAGGGTCGTCGGTGAAGGAGTAGAGACACAGGAGCAGATGGACATCTTGGCGCAGGTTGGTTGCGATGAGATCCAGGGCTTCCTCATCTCCAAAGCGGTTCCGGCGGAAGAAGCGCGCCAGATGCTCGCCTGCAGAGTCGAGGAACATGGCGAGCATGTGACGTCCAGGATGGACCTCCACGAAGCCTGGGCCTGAGGTTACCAGAAGAAAAATAAGCTCTACGAGCTGTAATTGATCGACTCGATTCCCAGGTACTCGGCAGACTGTCCCAGTTGTTCCTCGATCCGCAGGAGCTGGTTGTACTTGGCGATGCGGTCTGTACGCGAGGCTGACCCGGTCTTGATCTGGCCCGCACCTGTCCCAACCGCCAGGTCGGCGATAAAAGTATCCTCGGTCTCCCCGGACCGGTGAGAGATGATAGACGTGAAGCCAAATCGCCGCCCAAGTTCGATCGCCTCCAGCGTCTCTGAAACTGTACCGATCTGGTTCACCTTGATCAGAATCGAGTTGCCGCACTTCTCTTCGATCCCTTTGCGGAGCCGCTCCGTATTGGTCACAAAAAGGTCATCACCCACAAGCTGTATATTCCCGCCGACCTGTTCCGTAAGGTACTTCCAACCTTCCCAGTCATCCTCAGCCAATCCGTCTTCCAGCGACACAATGGGATATTGCCTGGTCCAGTCGATCCAGAAGTCCGCCATCTGTTGCGACGTGAGCTCGCGATTGTCCGACTTCTTAAAGGTGTACTTACCCGTCTCCTTGGAATAAAACTCGGAGCTGGCTGGATCAAGCGCAAGCACGATATCTTCACCCGGAGTCAAGCCTGCCTTTTCGATCGCCTCCAGGATCAGCTCGATCGCTTCGCCGTTGGACTTCAGCGAAGGCGCAAAGCCGCCTTCATCTCCGACCGAAGTGCTGTAACCCTTCTTTTTGAGCACGCCCTTCAGCGTATGGAAGACCTCAACACCTTGCCGCAAAGCATCGGAAAAGGTCTCTGCGCCAACCGGCATGATCATGAACTCCTGGAAGTCGACATTGGAGTCCGCATGCGAGCCGCCATTGAGGATGTTCATCATCGGAGTCGGCAGAATGGAGGCGTTGACCCCGCCCAGATAGCGATACAGCGGGATCTTCAGTGCATTCGCACTGGCACGGGCTGCCGCCATGGAGACTGCAAGAATGGCATTCGCACCAAGTCGAGACTTGTTCTCCGTTCCATCGATGGCAATCATCGTCGCATCCAGCAGCCGCTGATTGCTCGCATCCATGCCCACGAGTTCCGGAGAAAGGATTGACTCGACGTTATCAACCGCGGAAAGCACTCCCTTGCCCAGGTAGTGAGCATCATCTCCATCCCGAAGCTCCACCGCTTCATGCTCGCCGGTTGAAGCGCCGGAAGGTACGGCAGCCCGGCCCATCGCACCCGCGGACAGAAGAACGTCGGCTTCGACGGTGGGATTGCCTCGAGAGTCGAGAATTTCGCGTGCAGTGATGGAGACGATGTCGGTCATGTTTTCCTTTGAATCGGCAGAAGATGCAACGATGCGGTGTGCCAGTCGATCGTTCAGTTTGGGGCGGCGATCGACGCGAACCGGCGTCGCTCCCGCTTGCGCGGATGCAATGGACTCCACGAATTCCGGTCTGGAGGGCACTCTCGTGATGGTATCAAAGCCGTCTTGCATGGAGTGTGACAGCATCTATGCTCGCGGGGCGGCCAGGCCGGGAGTAGCTTTGAGGATTCTGGCCCGCATTTGGAGTGGATTCCCGAGATGGGGGGTTCTAGGCTAGAGGGTACGCGCAGAGACTTCGCTGCTAGAGGTGTGCGCCGGAGATTGCAATGAAGAACGCCCTTAAGGCAACGGCGCTATTTGCGGTGGCGGCAGCGTTTGCACCAGTGGCCCGCGGACAGATGTCCGGGGTTAGCCAACCGGAGCAGATGCCGGCCGATGTTCCCGCAACCACCGCCGGCAGCAACCTGCAGACGCCGGGCTATCAGCCCACTCCGCCCTCAACTGTCTCTACGATGCAGCTTAGATCGCGGCCCACGGATGGGGACGTCGTGGTTGCAAACCCACCCTCCTCCCCGCCCGCGAGAACATTTACGTATCAACCCGGAAGTTCCGTGGTCCAACCTGCCACCCAGTCGCAGGACGATGAGGACCTCGCGAACGATCGTCCTCGGCTTGATGAGCGCATCGTCACCGAATGGCAAGGTCCGGCCAACGCTCTGCCTCCAGGTACGCTCCTCCGCGCCCGTATTCAGGAAGAACTCTCGACAACGGACACAACCGCCGGCCGGGTCTTCCACGCAGAGCTGAGTGAGCCCGTAGAGCGCAACGGACACGTCCTCCTCCCGCCCGGCGCGATGATTACCGGGCGCGTGACCGACGTTCATAGCGGGAAGCGCATCACCGGCGCGGCATCGCTGCACCTGCAGCCATTGGAGGTCACGATGCCGGATGGACTCAAGTATCGGATCGTCGGCCAGGTGGTGGATACCAACATCTACCAGCAGGTAAAGGTGGACTCTGAAGGAACGATCCTCCGGCGTGATCATGCCGGCAAGACCTTTGCCGAGCTTGGCCTGGCCACCGGAGCCGGAGCCGCAGCCGGTGGAGTCATCGCAGGCCCCCCGGGAGCGCTTGTCGGCGGAGCCATAGGCGCGGGAGTGGGAACTGCGGTATGGCTCAAGCAGGATAGGCAGACCCAGATTCCCGCAGGAACCGGAATCATCTTTGCCTTGAACGAAACCCTTCTAGTAGGCACCGAGTAAAAGAAACAGGAAAGCCCCCGCCATCTACGGGCGGAGGCTTTTCCATGTACGCCGAACGATCGATCGTTACTGCACCACGAAGGTGACCGTGGAGCTGTGGCTAAGCGCGGTGCCAGCAGCGTTGGTGCCGCTGGCCGTAATGGTGATCGTGTACGTGCCGGATGCAGTCGTGGTCGTGGAGGAGACGTTATTGGACGATCCGCCCCCGCAACCCGCCGCGCCGAGCACTCCAATCGAGGCGAGAGCCAGCACCAAGGCTGTCCACCGGCTCCGTCGACGAGGCACAAACAGCATCAGCAGTCCGGCAAGGGTGACTCCCGTCACCGGAAGCATCCAGGGAAACGCCGGGCGTAGCTTGCTGATGCCGGCGTTTCGGCCCAGCCGATGCTGCCCACTCAGCCCACTCGTGGCATTGCTCTGTGAGGCGACCAGCGTAAAGACGGTAGTTCCGGGCGTCGTGCCGGAGATCGTCACCGGGTTTACGGAAAACGAGTACGTCGCATCCAGCGTGCTGGACTGCGTGCTCGCGGTAAATGCTACGCTGCCCGTGAAGCCGCTGGTCGGCGTCACCGTGAAGGTGATGCCGCTCGCGGTGCCGCCGGATGTCGTCGTGGCTGTCGCCGAGGATGGACTAAGAGCAAAGTCGGATGCGGTAGTCGTCACATCCACTGTAGCCGTCCCTTTGGACCCAACATAGGTGGAGTCACCGGAGTAAATGACGCCGAACAAATGTGCACCCGAACTCAGACCCGTGGTGTTATAGGTGAAGCTTGCCCCAGCGGAACTGACCCCCACGGCGCTCCCGAAGGCACTGCCGTCCACCGTAAGCTGAGCACTTCCAGTCGGACTTGTAGTGACGCCGTTTGTGGCGGAAGCGACGGTGGCGTTAACTGTGATTGTCGCGCCGGCAGTCACGCTGGAGGGAGCGGCGGTAACGTGGGTTGCGGAGGTGGCCATGCTGACCGTAGCCACGCCGATCGGGGTGACCTGGGACCAATCATTGACAAAGTTGAAGACATCGAGCGATCCCCATCCAGTCGCAAGATCGTAGCCCGCCGTCGAGGGATACCCGATACATCCATAGCTCGTTCCATTGACGGTATTCGTCACTCCAGCGCACGGCGTGATGGCAGTCGTGCAGTTGGGCGTTCCCAACGTGCATGGGGTGTCGTTGGTCCCGGACGTGACATCGTGGAAGACGTTCGTGTAGTAAGTGCTATTGGCAAGAGCGTAGATGGTGGGGTTTGCAAAGCCCACCTTGGTCTGGATCTTCTGTTCTAGAAGAGCCAGAATGCCGGCAAAGGCAGGCGTCGAGATGCTTGTGCCCCCGTACGCATCCAGATTGTTCGCAGAGTCGCGAAACCCGTTGGTGCAGAATCCTCCCTGGCAGACCAGGTAAGGGTCATGACCTGCGGCAGCGTTAAAGGCTAGATCCGGAACGTCGCGGGAAGAGTCCGCAGGAACTCCATTCCCCACCTGCCACGAAGGCTTGGTGAAGAAGATGCTAGCCCCTCCCCCGCCCGCCGAAAGACCTTCTGTCGGATCGCTCTCATCCCACACTTGCTCCGGAATATAGGAAAGTGCGGACCCGCTGAAGCTTCCGTTGCTTGCGCTCCAGTAGGTGCCGGAACCTTCATTGAACATAGTTCCACCCACGCCCGTGACGTACGGAGAGCTGGCCGGAAAATCAACCGCAAGCCCACTGCTTGCGGTGTTCGCCTGGTAGTCGCAATCCGTCGCGCCGGAGTCGCCAGCGGGGCCCACGACCGTCTGGCCCTGGACCGCGGCCTGCCGGAAGAGCTCGTTATACGTGACGACGTTGCTGGTACCGAACCCGCTCTCACAGTCACCGTAGCTGACAGTCGCGATAGGCGCCAGATCCTGATCGATGATCGCCGTCAGCGAGCCGGCAATCACATCCGTCGAGTTCACATAGAGAATCGTGGCGGCAGGCGCCACTGCACCGCTCCACTCCACGTCGATCGAAGCCTCCACCTGATCGTCCGTGGTGGGGACGCCAGGGTCCGTGCCGATCACCTTCACCGTAGGCGCGTTAGCCGCCAGACCGGAGGCGGAACGGAATGCCGCGATATCGCTTTGCTGGATGTCCGTCTGTCCAGCCACGGCGATCGTTTCGCCGCTGCCGTTGATGGATGCGGTCAGCAGTGGATTCATGTCATAGATCGTGTAGAAGTCACCCGGCGCAATGAAGTGATTTCCGGTGATCGAAGAGGTAAAGCGTGGATGTGCATGCGGCTTCAGCCGTATGTCCGTAAGCCCGGTCACCGTGCTCACCACCGCTGCAATGCTCTTCGGCAACGAGGGCTCCGTAAGGTTGGCGATATGCTGTGCGCCTCCCAACTGAACCGTATGAATACTCGTCCCCAACGCTGTCTGCAACTGAGCCACGGTACCCGACACAGTCACGAAACTCCGCCCCCGCGCAACGCCGGTCACCGTCAGCCCTTGTCCCTGCAGCCATGCCGTCACCTTCGAAATGTCGGACAAGGAGAGCCCGAACCGCGCACCGTACTGTTCCGGCGTCAACCACTGGTGGTAAAGCGGCGAACCTGGATTTTGCTGTGCCGCGACCAGCGCGTCCAGCTGAGACGATTGAGCCTCCGTCATGTTGAACCGCAGTGACACCGAGGAAAGCGTTCGATCCGCCGGCGCCGCGCCGAGATCCTGGCCCGCAAGCGCCCGCGGCAGCACCGTGTGCGAGAGCGCCACCCGGCTCAAGTCGGAAACAGTCGCCTGAGCGATCCGATCGGTCTGCGCCTGTGCTGCCATGCATAGACTGAGGCTGGTGAGTGCGAGACCCATGAACAACTTGCGAAGAAAAGCGAGGGTTTGGGGGAGGGGCATAGACTCTAAGTTCCTTATCTGCAACAAGCGTATCTGTTTGAACTGCTATTGAGGTGTCAGATGCCGCAAGGCATCACACCCGCGAACACAGGTATGGGAATAGACCACACATTTCAGAGATAGTTTCGCTTTGGGAAGGAGGTGGCTTTCGTGGCAGCGTCGCCACGGTGGTTGGCATCAAAGGCAATCCCGCAGTAAAGCAAACTCGGCACCTCAATCCTCGTCTTCAGGTCGAAGATCGCCTTTGGCGCGAATCCACCTCAGCACGCGAGCTAGAGGATCTCTGGCGCGAAGAGGTCCTCGTAGGTTTCGCGCCGGCGGATCAGCCGTCCCGCCTCGCCGGCCACCAGCACCTCCGCGGGACGTCTCCGGGTGTTGTAGTTCGAGGCTTGCGACATCCCGTAGGCTCCCGCATCCAGGATAGCCAGCAGATCCCCCGGTTCGACAGCGGGCAGCGGCCGATCATGCGCAAAGAAATCGCCGGACTCACACACAGGCCCCACCACATCCACCACCGCAGCCGTACCGGAACTCTGCGTCAGGGGGACAATCTCATGATGAGCCTGGTACAGCGTGGGCCGTATCAGGTCGTTCATCCCTGCATCGGTGATGACGAACGTCTTGCTTCCGTTCTTCTTCACGTTCAGGACCTCCGTGACCAGCGCCCCCGCCTGTGCCACCAGAAAACGCCCAGGCTCAAGCAGCAGATGCAGGTCGAGCCCTTTTGTCGCCCGGAGCACCTCTTCGGCATACCTCGCGACCGCCTCTTCCGGATCGAAGGCAGCCTCATCGTACTCGATGCCCAACCCGCCTCCGGCATCGATGTGGTTTATAGATACACCCTCATTTCTCAACTGGTGGATGAGGGTTACGACCCGTCTCAGCGCCTCGCCGAACGGCGCAGCGTCCCGTATCTGGCTGCCGATATGCACACTGACGCCAGTAGGAATGAGGTACTTTGACTTCGCAGCGGTCCGGTAAAGGTCGCGTGCAAGCTCAATTTTGACGCCGAACTTATGCTCATTCATGCCGGTCGAGATATAGGGGTGCGTCTCCGCAAACACGTCCGGATTGACCCGCAACGCGAACCGTGCCGGAATTCCCAGCAACTCCGCTCGCGTGCCCAGCAGCTCCAGCTCCAATTCCGACTCGACATTGAACAGCAGTATCCCCGCCTTGAGCGCGGCATCGATCTCCGGAACCTGCTTCCCCACTCCTGCGAAGACCGTCCTGCCCAGAGCTTCCGCAGCAGCCTGGGCCACCCGGGCGAGTTCCCCGCCGGAGACGATATCGAACCCCGCTCCACGCCCAGCCAGCACCTTCAGAAGCGCAAGCGAGGAGTTCGCCTTCACTGCAAAACAGACGGTATGCGAGACTGCCGCGAAGGCATCCTGAAACAACTTCAGCCGCCCAAGCAGATGCTTCTCCGAGTACACATACAGCGGCGTGCCATGCTCCTTGGCGAGGGCGGCAAGGGATGTCTGATCGCAGTAAAGCTTGCCGTCCCGGTAAGCAAATGGCCGAGGATTCAGCGGGCTCTCCTCCCCGATCAAACCGTCGTTCCCTGACTCGGTTGCCCGGGAGGCGGCGTCTGGGTTCCATATTGTGTCGGATAGACGACACCTCCAGGAAGAGCGTATGGAGCCTCCGGGAGAATGATCCACGCGGCCAGATAGCACAGGATTCCAAGCCCAGAGGTGAGAATCGTGAACACCGAAAGCACGACCCGGACCACCGACAGATCCCAGCCAAAGTGAATTGCAAAGCCGGAGCAGACCCCGGCGATCATCCTCGGGTAGCGCGGACGCACGATGCGGCTCTCAAACGGCCGCGCAATCGGAACAGCAGCCGCTCCGCAGGACGAGCAGAAGTTCGCGTTCGCTGCGATCTCTTTACCGCAATGGGGGCAGTACATGGCAAGGCCTCCGGTGAACCTAGTGTGCCATAGGCTCAACTGAGATGCAGTACGAAGATCGATGCCGTACGGTTCCCCGGTGTGGGCGGACACTACATCATCGGCTTAATCATCCAAACCGGTTTCAGCAGAGACGGCTGAGCGAGCGAGGCTGTCGTCCGCTGCGGCCTCAGTCCTCAAGAGTCTTTCCCAGTTCCAAAGACCGGCATGGACCGGCTTTGGCAACGGTCGCCCCAGCTGGTGAGCGAGTAGACATACCTGCCCCCGGTGGTGCGCTTCGTGGGTGATCATGTAACAGAGCATCCCCACTCCCACAGGCCACACCGGGGCCCAGCCATCCCGGCGGAAGCCCTGGATCGTTCCTCTCCGGTCCCCAAGGCTCTGTTCCAGCATCTCCGTGCAGCGCTCCGCACTCTCGGAGAGTCCCGCTGACGCCTGCTCCAGCGAACAGTGTGCCCGATCAAGTTTGGCTGGCGCCGCGAGGTGCGCCGCCGAGAGCCGGACCCACTTGCAACGCACGTTGTGCAAGTGGCTGAAGATCGCCGCGATCGTGCGCACCCTGCCCGGAGCGGGCAATCGCCAGATCCTGGGATCGAGCGCATCCAGCACCGCTTGGTTCATCTGTTCACTGAGCGCAAACATCCTGGCCTCGCTGCTGTACGGGTCTTTCAGATTCGAGAGGCGATCCCGGTCCATGCTGTTACCCCCTTTTTGCCACCAGCCTAAAGCTTCCGTGACCTCTCCCCAGGTCTCCTGGCCCTTGGATCGGACCTCACGGGAGATGCTGCTCTCCTTCCTTAGAGTAGGCTTTTTAGATATGGAAGATTTGCAGTTGGCTCTGGCGAAGATCACGGAGTTCGAAGGGGCGATCCCTTGGATGTACCGCGATAACGCAGGTACAGTGACGGTCGGAGTGGGAATGACGCTGGCGAACGTCACCGCAGCCGGACAGCTTCCCTTCCGCGTGGATGGACATGAGGCCGACCGCGCAGAGATAGGGGCGGAGTTCGCCAGGATAACCGCATTGCCCATGGGCCGCGCAGCGCTCTTCTACCGGAGACCGGGTGCGCCCGAGCTTGGTGTGGCCGAGATGGAGCAGTTGGCAAAGCAAACCTTGACACAGCTCAAAGACGAGCTCGCGGAGAAGGTAGAAGGCTTCGCCGCAATGCCGGAGGATGCGCGGGCGGTGCTTCTCGACATGGCCTACAGCCTTGGTGTGCCCGAGCTCCTTGAACGCCATGCCCGCATGCTTCGCGCCGCTCAGGCAGGCGAGTGGGGCCATGCAGCCGGAGCCAGCTTTCGCCACGGCGCAGGCGCCGCCCGAAACGCCTGGACACGCGAGACGTTCCTAGCCTGCACGACCGGTACGCAGAGGGACGGGCATCTGAAACGCCTCGGCTACGGCTGCCTTGGCATGGCGGCGAGCTGGTTTGGACGCTGAATGGCCATATCTGCGCTGGATCAAAGCCACCCAGCCGTCCCGGATGACCTATCGCCCGTCTGCAACGTCACTGAAGAACAGAGCTTCGGCTCCGTATAGTAAGAAGACTGCATCGGAGGAGTCGGATTTGAGCAAGAGTTGGAGTTCAGGCTGGGTGAGAGCGCTCTGCATCGCTGCGATCGCAGCGGCATTACACCTAGATCTAGTAGCAGTCGCAGATGCGCAGGATCTGGCGAGCTTTGAAAAGCGGACGACCGTCAAAGTCCTAGCAAACGGACTGACCTTGATCGTTTGCGAGCGCCCCGAGGCCCCCGTGTTCAGCTTCTACACCCTGGTCGACGCGGGATCGGCGGACGATCCGCAAGGCCAGAGCGGCCTCGCCCACATGTTCGAGCACATGGCCTTCAAAGGCACCAACGAGATCGGCACGACCGACTACGCCGCGGAAACAATGGCCCTCGCCAAGGTTGAGGTCGCTTACGCGGCCTACGACGCCGAGTTTCGCAAGCGCGTCGGGCAGGATTCGGCAAGACTCGCCGAGCTGAAGAAAACCTTCGACGCCGCAGAAGCCGAAGCCCAGAAGTACGTCATCCCCAACGCCTTCCCACAACTCGCAGAGCAGAACGGCGCGGAAGGCTTGAACGCCTCCACGGAAGAGGACTCGACCCAGTACTTCTGGAGCATGCCCAGCAATCGCCTCGAGCTCTGGGCTTACATGGAGAGCGGCCGCATCGGCCATCCCGTCGAGCGCGAGTTCTACAAGGAGCGCGACGTCGTCCAGGAAGAGCGCCGCATGCGCATCGACTCCGACCCAACCGGTCGCCTTATCGAGCAGATGCTCGCAACAGCCTACGTCGCTCATCCCTACGGCCGCAGCGGCGTAGGCTGGGAGAGCGAGATCAGCCAGGTCTCCGCCACCGAAGCGGAAACCTTCCACAAGAAGTTCTACGTCCCCGCAAACATCGTCATCGCGATCGTCGGAGACGTCAAAGCCTCCACCGCGATGCCCATGCTGGAGAGGTATTTCGGAACCCTCCCCGCCGGTCCCAAGCCGGAGCCGATGACCACCGTCGAGCCGGTCCAGACAGCCGAGAAGACTGTTCTCATCAAGGAAGCGACGCAGCCCTTCTACCTGGAGGGCTACCACCGTCCGGACTACCTGGACAAGGATGACGCCGTCTACGACGCGATCGCGGACATCGCCTCCGACGGCCGCACCTCTCGCCTCTACCGCAGCCTCGTGCGAGATCAAAAGATTGCAGCCGTAGCGCAAGGCTTCGGAGACTTTCCCGGATCCAAGTACCCCGGCCTCTTCGCCTTCTACGCGGTTCCCTTGCCCGGCCACACGCCGGAGGAGATGCGCGACGCCGTCCACAAGGAGCTCGAACGCCTCAAAACAGAAGAGGTAAGCGACGCCGAGCTGGAGCGCTACAAAGCCCGCACCAAGGCAGAAAAGCTGCGTGGCCTTGGTGACAACATGGGCCTGGCGGAGCAACTCGCCGAATACCAAACAAGATTCGGAGACTGGCGAGAGATGTTCCGCGAGACCGCAAAGATCGACGCAGTGACGAAAGCAGATATCCGCCGAGTGGCAAACAAGACCTTCGTAGCCGGCAACCGAACCATGGCAGAGATCGTCTTCGAGGCCCCGAAAACCCCACCTGCAGCCGCTGCCGCTCCAGGAGGTGCCCAGTGAAGCGGCTCAAACTCGCAACCTTCCTCGCAGTCCTCGCGTGCTCGGCAATGGCCGGTGCTCAATCACCCTCCGCCGGCAGCACCCAGCCTTGGAAAAAGATCCCTATCCCTCCGCTGCATGACTTCAAGCCTGCGCAGCCGAAGCGCATCGAGCTTAGCAACGGCCTCGTCATCTTCCTCCAGCCGGACCACGAACTCCCGTTCATCAACGGCTTCATCCTGATCCGCGGCGGCAGCCGGAACGAGCCTGCGGATAAGGTCGGCCTCGTCAGCCTCTACGGCCAGACTTGGCGCACCAGCGGCACCGCGACGGAATCCGGAGAAGCCCTCGACGACGCCCTCGCCCTCAAGGCCGCGACCATCGAAACCACTGGCGGCCTCGGCACAACCTCCGTCCACTGGTCCAGCTTCGCCAAGGACTCCGACGTCGTCTTCGCCGAGACCATGGACCTGCTCCTGCATCCCGCCTTCAAGCCTGAAAAACTTGCCTTGGCGAAGCGCCAGATGGAGACCGGCATCGCCCGCCGCAACGATGACGCCTCCGAGATCGCAGGCCGTGAAGCCGCTTTCCTGGCCTACGGAAAATCCAGCCCCTACGCTCGCGAAATTGAATACACGACCATCGACGCAGTCCAGCTTCCCGACCTCGTCACCTGGCACCATCGCACCGTCGCCCCCAACAACATGATCGTAGCCGTAGCCGGAGACTTCGATCCCGCAGCCATGGAGACCAAGCTCCGCCAGGCCTTTGAGCCCCTCGCAAAGGGCGAAGCCATGCCGAAGTTATCGGAGACCTACGCCGATCCAAAGCCCGGCGTCTACTTCGTCAACAAGCCCGACGTAGACCAGTCGCAGGTCTACATCGTCGGCCTAGGCACAGAGCGCAACAACCCCGACTACTACGCCCTCAGCGTCATGAACCAGGTCTTCTCCGGCGGCTTCGGCTCACGCGTCTTCCAGAGCGTCCGCACCCGGCTCGGCCTCGCCTACAGCGTAGGCGGAGCCTATGGCGCCTCCTACGATCACCCCGGCATGTTCACCGTAGCCGCGGCCACCAAGAGCGCCAGCACCGTAGCCGCAACCCGGGCCATGCTCGACGAGATCGGCCGCCTCAAAACCGTCCCACCCACGGAAGCCGAGATGAAGAGCGCTAAGGATCAGGTCCTCAACTCCTTCATCTTCCACTACGACTCCCCGGACAAGGTCCTCGCCGAGCAGGTCACGCTCGCCCTCTACGGCTACCCCTCCGACTTCCTCGACAAGTACAAGACCGGCATCGAGAAGGTGACCGCAGCCGACGTCACCCGCGTAGCCAACAAGTACGTGGATGAAAAGAAGCTGGCCATCGTCGTCGTCGGCAACTCCAGTGAGTTCGGCGGTCCCCTCACGACCTTGGGCCCAGTCACCAACGTCGACATCGCCATCCCACCTCCGCCCGGTACGCCCGCGGCCCAATAATCCCCTTAGTCGCTCAGATCCGGCCCCGCACGCTGGTACCCGCATCTGAGCGACAATAACCTAATGTCCTCGCCTTACCGCATGCCCGCCGAGTGGCAGCCCCACGCCGCCACCTGGATCGCCTGGCCCCACAATCCCGACGACTGGCCAAGCAAGTTCCAGCCCATCCCCTGGGTCTACGCCGAGATCGTCCGCCACCTATCCCACGTCGAAGACGTCCACATCCTGGTCAACGACATCCATGCAGAGCGCCGCGCCACCGGCTTCCTCAAGCGCGGCGGAGCCAACATGGCTCGCACCCACTTCCACCATTGGCCCACCGACCGCGTCTGGCTCCGCGACTCCGGCCCCATCTTCGTCAAGAACTCTGAGGGCGATCTCGCCGTCACCAACTGGCGCTTCAACGCCTGGGCCAAGTACGACAACTGGCATCGCGACGACCTCATCCCGCACCACGTAGCTGAGCTCTACGCCTTGCCGGAGCACAAGCCGGAGATCACCTTGGCTGACGAGACCGGCGACATCCACCTCGTCCGCCTCGTCCTCGAAGGTGGCAGCATCGACGTCAACGGCGAAGGCATTATGATGACCACCGAGGAATGCCTGCTCTCAGAGATCCAGCAGCGCAATCCCGGAGTCTCCCGCGGGCAGCTCGAAGCCGCCTTCAAGCAGCATCTCGGCATCGAGCAGGTCCTCTGGCTTCATCGCGGCTGCGCCGGCGACGACACCCACGGCCACGTCGACGACATTACCCGCTTCGTCGCTCCCAACAAAATCGTCACCGCTATCGAACCCAACACCTCCGACGAAAATCACCTCCCGCTCGCAGAAAACCTGGAACGCCTCCGCGCCGCCCGCAATCTCGCCGGCGACCCCTTCGAGATCGTCACCCTCCCCATGCCCTGCCCCGTCCACTTTGAAGGCCAACGCCTCCCAGCCAGTTACGCCAACTTCTACATCGCCAACGGCCGCGTCCTGGTCCCCACCTTCAACGACCCCAACGACCGCCACGCCCTCAACACCTTAGCCGGCTGTTTCCCCGATCGCGAAGTCGTAGGCATTCACGCCGTCGACCTCGTCTGGGGCCTAGGCACCCTCCACTGCCTCACCCAGCAGGAGCCGGCATGAGCCAACCCTGGCCTCCACCGCCTGACCTCGTCTCCATCCAGGAACTCGTCCGTGCCGCCGATCCCCAAGGCTTTCTCAAGGATGGCGCCCCCGCTGACGAGTACGATCCCGAGGAACGGGAGTTCTTCGCCGATATAGCGGAGTTACCGCCTGAAGAGCTCCTCGCCACCACGCTCCTCCCCATCCTCGAATCCATCTGGACGGATGCCTTCTCCTTGGACGAAGAGAGCCTCGCCGCAGTCCGTCCCGCGCTCCTCTCCCTCGCCAAAGAGGTGGAACGCTTCTTCGGCCCAGACTCAAAGCCGCGCACCCGCACCCAAATCCTCGCAGACGAGCAGGAAGACAAGCTCCCGCCGTCATGAACTCCGACCTCGATTTCCTTCACCAAGCCATCGCCGAAGCCCGCCAAGCCGAGCTCTCCGGCGAGGTCCCCGTCGGCGCAATCATCGTCCGCCAAGGAGAGATCATCGCCCGCGGCCGCAATCGCGTCATCACCGACTCCGACCCCACCGCCCACGCCGAGATCGTCGCCGTTCGCGCCGCCGCCACCTTCCTCGCCAACTATCGCCTGGACGCCTGCGACCTCTACACCACCCTCGAACCCTGCGCCATGTGTGCCGGAGCCATCCTCCACGCCCGCATCCGCCGCCTCATCTATGCCGCGCCTGACCCCAAAGCTGGCGCCTGCGGAACCGTTCTCATGGTCCTCAACCACCCCAGCCTCAACCACCAGGTAGAAGTCACCTCCGGCCTCCTGGCCGAAGAGTGCGGCGATCTTCTCACAAATTTCTTCCGCGCCCGCCGCGACCCTGCAACCCGACCTGCCGGCACCTTGCATCCTAGTTACCATGGCAAAGCGCTTTGAAGGGAAAGTCGCAATCGTGACAGGCTCCTCCTCCGGGATTGGCGAATCGATCGTCAAACGCCTCGCCGGCGACGGAGCAGCAGTCGTCGTCGACTTCCGCTCTAACCCGGAAGCAGCAGAGAAAATCAGGTCGGACATCGAGTCCGCCGGGGGCAAGGCCATCATCTTGAAGGCGGACGTCACGGTCACCGCCGACGTCCAGAACCTCGTCGAGCAAGCCTGGCAGCAGTTCGGCGGATGCGACATCCTCGTCAACAATGCTGGAGTCGAGAAGCACGCCTACTTCCCCGACGCCACGGAAGAAGACTATGACCTCGTCTTGGGTACCAACCTCAAGGGCCCCTACTTCCTCACCCAGCGCTTCGTCCAGAAGCTCATCGCCGCCAAAAAGCCCGGTCGCGTGATCAATATCAGCTCCGTCCATGAGGACATGGTCTTCCCCAACTTCGCCAGCTACTGCGCCGCCAAGGGTGGCATCCGCATGCTCATGCGCGACCTCGCCATGGAACTCGGTCCGGTCGGCATCACCGTCAACAACGTGGCCCCGGGAGCCATCAACACTCCCATCAACGCCTCGCTCCTGGAGGACAAACCCAAGCTCAACGCACTCCTGAACAACATCCCGCTCGGCCGCTTGGGCACACCAGAAGACGTCGCCAATGTCGTCGCCTTCCTCGCCTCAGATGAAGCCGCCTACGTCACCGGCTCAACCTACTTCGTGGACGGCGGCCTCATCCGCAACTACAAAGAGCAGTGACGGCGGGGTAAACTGGAAGAATGGAACTGACCGTCTACTCCGCCTCCTGGTGCCGCGACTGCCGCGAAGCCAAGCGCTTCCTCGACAAGCACAAGATCCCCTACAAAGACATCGACATCGAGTCCACCCCCGGCGCCGCAGACGAGGTCCTCGAAAATGTAGGCAAGCGCGCAATCCCCCAGTTTGTCCTCGACGGCAAGTGGATTCAGCCCTACCGGCCCGGTCAGGGCTTCCTCCATGCCGAAATGGCCAAGCTCTTCAACGTTCCGCACAACTAGCCGGACGTTAGAAAAGTGGGGCTAAGGCTTCACGAACCTGCGACGCGCCGCACCGAATACGCCAAGAGCTCCGGTGCCGAGCAGAAGCAAGCTACACGGCTCGGGTGTAACGGCGCTAGGTGGAGTAGTGGAGATGCTCCCACTGTTAACAAAGGAGTAGTTGCCTTCTTGAAGCAAGAATCCCAGGTGGGTCCCGCAGTCGCCGAAAGATGCATCGCTCGTGGTACACAGCGTTGGTCCGCTTTGGTCTATGCCGAAGCCGAATAGATCGGTGTCGGTGAAACGAAACGCTTCACCGCCCGGAGTGGACTGATACGAATCTGCAGCGTTAGCGATTTGGCTCTCGTCGGAAAGGGTGAACGTACCATCCACATCGTTGTTGTTGAAGATAAAAGAGCCTGAGAAGGTCGCACCATTCTGAAAAGTTCCATTCGCATAATAGGTGACAGGGCTAGAATGGGCAGAGCTCGGGGCAAATAGAACGGCGGATGCAAGCAGAGCAAGTATCGGAACGTACTTCATGGATTTCGGTCCTCTTCCAAATATGGTGGCGCTGGGATGGGTGATGAGCCAACACTATGGCCTGGAGCTGGCTCCGAATAGTACAAATGCGACATCGCCGAGCTTTTCTAGTCGCACACCATCGTCTAGCGCGCAGACCTCGGAACTCCAGTCCTTCTTCGCGCAGCCGGAATCTCCGCGGCCGCCTTTGCAATGCCTTTTCTGAGGCTTTTCCCCGCCTGGTTGGTCTAGCTGTTCGTAAACGATCCCGCCTGCACATGCCCCTTCGCCAGCGGTGCCGGCGCATCCGGATCATGGAAATCTGGCGTGTACCACCAGTTCCGTATCTCCGGCATATCCTCCAGATGCCGCCGGATATACGCATTGTGCTCATCCAGCTTCTCGTAAAACATGTCGATGGCCTTCGAAGCCTCAGCCCGCAACCGCGGCACATGCTTCAAGGCCGCGATCGCCAGATGAAACCGGCTCATCTCATTCAGCACCACCATGTCGAATGGCGTGGTGGTCGTCCCTTTGTCCATATAACCGCGCACATGGAACCGGCTCTCATTGGCCCGTCCATGCACCAGCTGGTGAATCAGCCACCGATTATTGTGGAACGCGAACACCACATGCACGTTCGTTGTAAACAACTCGTCGAACGACATGTTATCCATCCCATGCGGGTGATCGTCCGGCATCATCAGCACATTCAGATCCACGACATTCACCACCCGCACCTTGATCCCCGGCACATGCTTCTGCAGCAGCCATGACGTCGCACAGATCTCAATCGTCGGCACATCCCCCGCGCACGCGAGCACTACATCCGGCTCACCGTCTCCGTCACTCGATGCGAACTTCCACACGGACGCCCCGCGGGAGCAATGCTCCCGAGCTTCGCTCATACTCAACCATTGCAACTGCGGCTGCTTCCCGCAAGTCACAATATTCACGTAATTCCGGCTCCGCAGACAGTGGTCGAAGACACTCAGCAGACAATTCCCATCCGGCGGATAATAAATCCGCGAAACTTCCTTCCGGCGGCCCAGCACATTATCCACAAATCCCGTCGCCTGGTGGCTAAACCCATTGTGATCGTTCCGCCACGCATGACTCGTCAGCAGCACGTTCAAGCTCCCTAGAGGCCGCCGCCAGGCATAGTCCGTACACTGTTCCAGCCATTTCGCATGCTGCGTCACCATCGAGTCCACAATCTGCGCGAACGCCTCATACGAGGTCCAAAGCCCATGCCGCCCAGTCAGCAGATATCCTTCGAGCCACCCCTCGCAGCAGTGCTCACTCAGCACCTCCATCACCCTTCCATCCGCGCTTAGATTCTCGTCAATAGATACGGTCTCCCCGCTGAAACACCTTTTAGTAGCTTCAAACACCGCCTCCAAACGATTGGAATCCGTCTCATCCGGGCAAAATAACCGGAAATTCGTTGGATTAAGCTTGTAAATATCCCGAAAAAACTCTCCTAATTTGCGCGGAGCCTCACCCAATACCTGCCCCGGTCCTGGAATCTCCAGCTCATAGTCACCGTAATCCGGCATATCGAGAGTATTCAACAACCGTCCGCCATTGACATGCGGATTCCCACCCATCCGCCGGTTCCCTTTCGGCGCAAGCTCCGCAAGCTCCGCAACCAGCCGCCCATCCTCATCGAAGAGCTTCTCCGGCTTATAGCTCCGCATCCACTCTTCCAGAATCCGAAGGTGCTCCGGATTATTCTTTACCGAAGCCAGCGGCACCTGGTGCGCCCGGAAAGTTCCCTCGACAGGCTCCCCATCCACCTCCTTGGCACACGTCCACCCCTTCGGCGTCCGCAGCACCAGCATCGGCCAGGTCGGCTGCTTCTTGAACCCATTCTCCCGAGCATCCTTCTGGATCGCCGCAATCTCTGCGTAGCAGTCATCCAGCGCCTTCGCCAGCAGCTGATGCACTACCGCCGGGTCGTTCCCTTCAACAAAGTAAGGGTGATATCCACGCCCACGATACAGCGCCTCAAGCTCCTTATCTGCAGTCCGCGCCTGCACCGTCGGCCCGGAGATCTTGTAGCCATTCAAATGCAAAATCGGCAGCACCGCCCCATCCCGGCAAGGGTTCAAAAAGTTGATCGACTTCCAACTCCCCTCCAACGGCCCCGTCTCCGATTCCCCATCCCCAATCACGCAAGCCACAATCAGATCCGGATTATCGAACGCCGCTCCAAACGCATGCACCAGCGAGTAGCCCAGCTCCCCGCCTTCGTGCATTGAGTTCGGCACATGCGGTCCGCAGTGACTTGGAATCCCACCCGGTGTCGAGAAGCTCCGGAACAGCAGCCGCATTCCATCTTCGGTCTGCGCAATATCCGGATGCACCTCCGTATAGCTCCCCTCCAGATAAGAGTTTGCATTCAGCGACGGCCCCCCATGCCCCGGACCGGAAATATAGATAATATTTGCGTCATGTTCCTTAATAATCCGGTTCAAATGCACGTAAATCAGGTTCTGTCCCGGCGAAGTACCCCAGTGCCCCAGCAGTCTCGGCTTGATCTGCTCCGCCTTCAGAGGCTCCCGAAGCAGCGCATTCTCAAACAGATAGATCTGCCCCACGCACAGGTAATTCGCCGCCTTCCAGTACCGATCCATCTTGTCCAGTAACTCGGCGGAAAGCGGCCCGTCCGGCGCGCTCGCCTGTTCTCTTTGTCGCCCTTCAACCGCCACAGCCGTTGAAAGCGCTGCATCGAACGTAAGCTGCTCTGCTGTAAACTTCGGGTCTGACACGATAGATCCTCCTGGAACGTTTCAGGTTGAGCCTTGCAACGGCGCCTGCTGCACTCCGTAAACTCCTTATACCCACCGCCCATTGACCCCTTGTCAACGTGCTAAGGTCTTTCTCGTGGGCGCGCAAAACGTTGATCTCTCTATCTCTGGTTGGATGCGCTATCTGCCCATCCTCGCGTTGCTATTTGCAGTGGCTCACGCTCAGCAACTCGCGCGCACCTCCTCGAAGACCGCAGTCGAGCAGGCAATCGACCCCGCCCTTGCCGCCCACATCGCCTCTATCCCGGCCATTGACAACCACGCCCACCCCGTCCTCCCACCGCCCAACGACGCCACCGACCGCGAGTTCGACGCTCTCCCCGTCGACAACATGGAGCCTGAAACCGACACCGTAGCCTGGCGTCCCGACAATCCTCAACTCCCCCTCGCCTGGGAAGCTCTCTGGAACTTCGAAGCCGTCGCCCCGCTCGACGCCGAAGGCATGAAGCGCCTCACCGCCGCCCGCAACGTCGTCAAAGCAAAGCAAGCCCAACACTACGACGAATGGATCCTCCAGCAATCCGGCATCGGCATCATGCTCGGCAACCGGGTCGCCCTCGGCCCCGGCATCGCCGCCCCCCACTTCCGCTGGGTCCCCTACATCGACGCCCTCCTCTTCCCCCTGGACACCTCCGCCCTAGCCGCAGAGAACCCCGACCGCCGCCTCTTCTTCCCCATGGAAGACAAGCTCAAGGCCCGCTACCTCAGAGACTCCGGCCTGACCGCCGTCCCGGCCACCCTGGACGATTACCTCGCTAAGGTCGTCACTCCCACCCTCGAGCGTCAGCACGCCGCCGGTGCCATCGCTGAAAAGTTCGAAGTCGCCTACCTACGCGGCTTCGACTTCACCGCCCCTACGCAAGATCAGGCCGCCCACGCCTACGCCCTCTGGGCCGGCAAGCCCAACCCATCCTCACCCGACTACAAACTCCTTCAGGACTTCCTCTTCCGCTACATCGCCCGCGAGTGCGGTCGTCTCGGCATGCCCGTCCACCTCCACGCCATGGCCGGCGGAGGCGGTTACTTCGGCATCGCCGGAGCCAACCCGCTCCTGCTCGAGCCCATCTTCAACGACCCCACCCTCCGCCACACCAACTTCGTCCTCCTTCACGGCGGCTGGCCCTTCGTCCGCGAGGCCGGAGCCCTCCTGCAAAAGCCAAACGTCTTCCTCGATCTCTCCCAGGAGACCCTCACCTTCTCCCCCCGCACCCTCTCCGGCTGGCTCCGCGAGTGGCTCGAGACCTATCCCGGCAAGGTCCTCTTCGGCACCGACGGCTATCCCTACTCCGACGTCATGGGCTGGGAAGAATCTACTTGGATCGCCGCCCGCAACGGCCGCCAGGCCCTCGGCCTCGCTCTCACCGGCATGCTCCGCGACGGCGAGATCTCCCCCACCCGAGCCAAAGAGATCGCCGCCGACGTCCTTCGGGACAATGCCGCCCACCTTTACTCGCTCCCTTAGCCCACCGCGTCCTTCTACTCCCTACTCCCTGTCCTTGTCGGGTAAACGCCGTTGCCTTCTCCTCTCCGTCAGCTCTGCTGTGTTCCCGTCATCCAATGAGCTAGCCCCCACTCGCATCTGGCCCGCTCGCTCTCCCGCATCTCGTTTCTCTCTCACACCTGTCTAGAATGAAGACGCCATTCAAATGAGGAGTTCCGATGTCCTGTTCGTTCCGTTCGTCCGCTCGCTGCTTCGCCTGCACCACTCTCGTCCTCTCCGTGGCCGCATTCTCCACTCACGCCCAGAGCCTTCCCAGCCAGCCCATTGCATCCAACTCAGACCCTGTCGCGGACAAGCTTGTAGACGACCTCATCCAGCGCATGACCCTCGACGAAAAGCTTGGCCAGATCTCCCAAAACGCCTACAAAGAGCCGGACACCGTCTCCCATGACGACCGCGTCAAAAATGAGCAGGTCGGCTCCTTCCTCTTCCTCAAAGACCCCAAGGAGATGGACCGCCTCCAGCATCTCGCCGTCGAGCAAACCCGCCTCCACATCCCCCTCGTCTTCGGCTTCGACGTCATCCACGGCTATCGCACCATCTATCCCGTCCCCATCGCCATGGCCGCCTCTTGGGACCCAGCCGTCCCTGAGAAAGCGCAGCGCATGGCCGCCCGTGAGGCCGCCAGCCAAGGCATCCGCTGGGCCTTCGGCCCCATGGTGGACATCGCCCGCGACCCGCGCTGGGGCCGCATGATGGAAGGCGCCGGCGAAGACCCGTTCCTCGGCTCCGCCATGGCTGCCGCCCAGATTCGCGGCTTCCAGGGCGCCAAACCCGGAGACCCGCAGGGCATGATCCCCGCCGACGCCATCATGGCCTGCGTCAAGCACTTCGCCGGCTACGGGGCCGCACTCGGCGGCCGCGACTACAGCGAATCCAACATCTCCGACGAACAACTCTGGAACGTCTACCTCCCGCCCTTCCGCGCCGCCATCGAAGCCGGCTCCGCCTCGCTCATGTCCGCCTACATGGACCTCAACGGCGTTCCCGCCTCCGGCAATCACTGGCTCCTGCATGATGTCCTCCGCGACGACTGGCACTTCCAGGGCATGGTCGTCAGCGACTGGCACTCCATCGAAAGCCAGACCCGCCACGGCTTCTCCAAGGATGACGCCGACGCCGCCGTCCGCTCGCTGAACGCCGGCGTCGATATGGAGATGACGAGCACCGTCTACCGCGACACCCTCGCCCAATCCCTTAAGGACGGCGCGGTGCCCATGGCCACACTCGACCAGGCCGTCCGCAACATCCTCCATGCCAAGTACCGCCTAGGCCTCTTCCAGCACCCGTACACCGCACCGGAGCTCGCCGCTGTCCCGCTCGTCAACCCAGAGCAGCGCGCGGCCGCCCGCGCCGCTGGAGCCCGCACCGCCGTCCTGCTTCGCAATGAAGGCTCCGTCCTGCCGCTCAAGAAGACCGGCACCATCGCCCTCATCGGACCGCTCGCAAACTCCAAGACCAGCATCATGGGCTCATGGAGCCTCGCCGGCAACCCCGCAGACTCCGTCACCGTCCTCGAAGGCCTGAAGAACAAACTCGGCGCCTCCGCCACCATCAACTACACCGTCGGCGTCGAGATTGAGCGCGTCCAGCCCTCCATCTTCGACGACCAGTTCCACGAGCCCAAGCCCACCATCACCACCCAGGCCGGCAAAGACGCCGAGTTCGCAAAGGCGATCGACCTCATCCAGCACTCTGACGTAGCCGTCCTCGCCCTCGGCGAACTTGAAAACATGAGCGGCGAAGCCGCCTCCCGCGCCTCCCTCTCGCTTCCCGGCAAGCAGGAAGAACTGCTCGAAGCCGCCGTCGCCACCGGCAAACCCCTCGTCCTGCTGCTCCTCAACGCCCGCCCGCTGGATATCACCTGGGCCAACGAGCACGTCCCCTCCATCCTCGAAGCCTGGTACCCCGGCACCGAAGGCGGCAACGCCATCGCCGACGTCCTCTTCGGCGACGCCGTCCCCGGCGGCAAGCTACCCTTCTCCTGGCCCCGTAATGTCGGCCAGATCCCCGTCAACTACGCCCAGAACGAAACCCAGGACCCCGACTCGGTCGACCGCCGCTACTGGGATCAGACCAGCAAGCCCCTCTTCCCTTTCGGCTACGGCCTCAGCTACACCACCTTCACCTTCGGCCAGCCCACGCTAAGCGCCGCCACGATCACCACCACCGGCTCGCTCGACGCCACCTTCCCGGTCACCAACTCCGGCCAGACCGACGGCGACGAGGTCGTCGAACTCTACACCCACCAACGTTACGGCAGCGCCTCCCGCCCCCGCCGCGAGCTCAAAGGCTTTGAGCGCATCCACCTCAAAGCCGGCGAAACCCGCAGCGTCACCCTCCACCTCCCGGCCAGCTCCTTCGGCTTCTGGTGCCCCCAGACCCATCACTGGAGCGTAGAACCTTCAACCTTCGACCTCTGGGTCGGCGACAACTCCAACGCCACCCTCCACAGCACCTTCACCGTCACCCCATAGCAACATTCCCCTTTCGGGTTCATTCTGAGCGAAGCGAAGAACCTCCGTCGTTGCCGTTGCATTTGCGGTTGCCCTCGCATTGGGGTTGCCCTTTTGCGATTGCAGATGCCGTATCTAAATACAGTTGCAGTTGCAGTTGGAGTAGAAGTTGCCGTTCGGTTGCCGTTCTTCCGTGCTTGCCGCGGCCGTTGGGCTTTATAAGCGGTTGCCGTTACTTTCACCAACAGCCGTTCCCGTTGCAGTAGCCCTTTGCCTTGCCATTTTCGCCTCAACCCGGTCACTCATCTCGTTCCTCCCCGATGCACACTTCTTGGTGCAACCGGCCCCTTTGCCGTATACCGAAGTCCAGACCTAACCCCAATGTTCTGAATATTTTGCACACTTTTGCCGGGGTGGGGGAGTACCCCCCACATTCCATCACCGCATCCCGCTCCTCGCTCAGAAGGTGTATCCTAAGAAAACGTAGTAGTGTGGATAGAAACCGAGACTTTCCGTACTGTTCGCGGCCCTGTGAGGTTTGATGTCGGAGAGTGTGCTACACCGAGTGATCCGAGTGATCGCGACTGCCAGGCAAATGCCTGCGGAGTCAATCACGTCCGAAACCACCTTCGAACAACTGAATATAGACTCGCTCGATCGCCTCAACCTGCTCTTCGACCTGGAAGGCGAGTTCGACATCCAGATCGACGACGAGCAGGCCAAGTCGGTCACGAACATCCAGCAGATGGTCGACGGAATCACCCTCCTGCTCGCGGTAAAGGCTGAGGCTAAGCCCGAATGCCAGAACGAAGCGAAGCCCGTCTCTTCGCCCGCGCACTAGAATGCCCCGAGTCGTCATCACAGGCGTCGGAGTCATCTCCTCCATCGGCAACAACGTAGCCCACTTCTGGTCCTCCCTCGCGAGCGGCACCCCTGCCATCTCCGAGATCACCTCCGTAAACATTCCCTCGCTCCGCTTCCCCAACGCCGCCGAAGTCCGCAACTACGTCCCGGAGCAGACCTTCACCGCCAAGGAACTGGCGTTCCTCGACCGCTTCGCCCAGTTCGCCCTCGTCGCCGCCGCCGAAGCCGTCACCCAGTCTGGCATCGAGTGGACCGAAGACCTCCTGGAAGACTCCGCCGTCGTCACCGGCTCCTGCCTGGGCGGCCGCGGAGCCGAGGAGGCCGGCTATTGGGAGCTCTTCCACCACAACCGCACCCGCGTCCACCCGCTGACGATCCCCCTTAGCATGGCCAACGCCGGCGCCAGCCACATCTCCATGAAGTACGGCATCCGCGGCCCGGCCTACACCATCTCTACCGCCTGCGCCTCCTCCGCCCACGCCATCGGCCAGGCCTTCTGGATGGTCCGCAACGGCAGCGCCCCCATGGCGATAGCCGGCGGCAGCGAAGCCCCTATGTTCATCGGCGGCCTCAAGGCCTGGGAGGCCATGCGGGTGATCAGCAAGGACACCTGCCGCCCCTTCTCCGCCGATCGCACCGGCCTCGTCCTGGGTGAAGGCGCTGCCATGCTCGTCCTTGAGCCCCTTGAAGCTGCTTTAGCCCGTGGTGCCAAGCCGCTGGCCGAGATCGTAGGCTTCGGCATGTCCTCGGACGCCAGCCACCTCACCCAGCCTTTGCCCGCCGGCGCCGCCAAAGCCATGCGCCACGCCATCCGCGACTCCGGCCTCGCCCCCGAGCAGTTCGGCTACGTCAACGCCCACGGCACCGGCACCCAGGCCAACGACCAGACCGAGACTGCCGCCATCCGCCAGGTCTTCGGTCCGCTGGCCGATAAGCTCGCCGTCAGCTCCACCAAATCCATGCACGCCCACGCCCTCGGAGCAGCTGGAGCCCTCGAAGCTGTCGCCTCCGTCCTCACCCTGCGCAACGGCCTCATCCCCCCGACCGCAAATTACACCACCCCAGACCCCCTCTGCGACCTCGACGTCACCCCCAATGTCGCCCGCACGTTGCAAGTGGAAGCCTGCCTGTCCAACTCCTTCGCCTTTGGCGGTCTGAACGCCGTCCTCGCCTTCAAGGCATACCCCTAAGCGGCCCAGCCAGTCTCCCGCAGCCACTCCACCGAACGCCTGATCCCCTCCTCCAGCCCAACCGCAGGAGCGTACTCAAGCTCCCGAACCGCCTTACCATTTGGAAACTCTTGATCCCTCCCCAGCAGCAGGACAGCATGCTGCGTCAACAGAGGTCGTCCCCCCAGCGGCAAAATGCGGTGCGGCATCTCCAGCAACGTCGCAAGCCGCATCCCCGCCGCAAAAGACAAATCGATCCAGGGCCTCCGTACTCCAAGCTCATCCGCAAACAGGCCCAGGTACTCCGCCCATGTCGCATCCGTGCCGTCCGCGATGTTGTACGCCTGCCCAAGCGCCCCCGTCTCCGCGCGGGCGTCCATCATCGCCGCAGCCACATTGTCAACGTACGTGAATCCCCCACGCGCCGCCCCGCGATCGATCGTCGCCATCATCCGCTGCCGCAGCAGCGTCGCGATATCAACCGTGAAGTCCTTCCCCCGAGGTCCGTAGATCGTAGCCGGCCGGATGATCGTGACCGGCAGCCCATGCTGCCGATGCGCCTCCCACACCGCCAACTCTCCCGCACCTTTGGTCTGGTTGTACGGCAGCCCAGCATCCACAGCAGATGCTTCTTCTGAGCACGTCACCAGCGGATAGCCATAGATATCCGTTGTACTGACATGCACGAATCGCTCCAACCGGCGAGCCTCGAACGCCGCCGCAACCAGCCTCCGCGTCCCTGCAACGTTCGCTTCGTAGTACGTCTTCCAGGGCGCCCAGTCCGTCGAGCACGCCGCACAATGGTAGATCGCGGAAACGCTTTGCACCGCCTCCCGCAGTATCGCTTCATCCGCCAGGCTGCCCCGCACCACCCGCACCTGCGTTCCCGAAAGATGTCGCAGGTCAGACTTTTGCCGCGCTAGAACGAGCACCTCTTCGCCTCGTGCGCACAGCATCTCCGCAAGCCGGCCACCCAGAAACCCGCTCGCCCCCGTGACCAGCACGGCCACCCTAGTCCCCGGCCATCTGTCCGAAGACCCCCAGAACAAAGTCCAGGTGGTCTCTTGTGTGGGCTGCTGTCACGCAAAGCCTCAACCGTGCCGTTCCCTGCGCCACCGCCGGAAACATCACCGGGGCTGCAATAATGCCATGATCTCGCAGCTTACGTGCAAACAATGCGGTCCTTGCTTCATCCTTGAGGATCACCGGAATCACCGCCGTCTCCGACAGACCTGTATCGAAGCCAAGGCTTTGCAGCCCGCTACGCAGATAATCTCCGTTTTGCCTCAACCGCGCAACCCGCTCCGGCTCCTGCTCTAAAATCGCAAGTCCTGTTGAGATCGCGGCAACCGCCGCAGCCGTCATCGCCGCCGAGAAGATATACGGAGACGAAGCATGCTGAAGAAAGATCGCAACCTCCTGAGAGACCGCCACAAAGCCGCCCGCGGACGGAATCGACTTCGCCAGCGATCCGGTCCATACATCGACATCATCGGTGGAGATCCCGAAGTGCTCATCGGTCCCTCGCCCGGTGGCACCCAGCACACCCGAAGCATGCGCCTCATCGATCATCAGAAAGCAGCCAAACTCCTTCTTCAGCGACACCAACTCCGGCAGGCAGCAGATATCGCCATCCATGGAGAAGACTCCGTCAGAGATAATCAAGGTCCGATTCGCCGCGTGCGGCCGCTGCAGTTCCTCACGCGCCGACTGCGGATCGTTATGCCGGAAGCGCTGAACCTTGACCCCAGCCATGCGGCACGCATCATGGAGACTGCGGTGGCATAACTCGTCGATGATCACGCGATCGGCCGGCCCAAAGAGCCCATAGATCACGGCAAGGTTGGCCATATAGCCGGAGCTCAACGTGAGCGCATCTTCCGTGCCCTTGAACGCCGCGAGATCAGCCTCCATCAGCCGATGCACATCCAGCGTGCCCGTCAGCAGCCGCGCGCCGCTTGTACTCGTGCCATAGCGCAGCACCGCATCCACCGCCGCCTGATCGATCCGCGGATCGCCGATAAGCCCCAGGTAGTCATAGGACGACATCATCAGCATCTCGTGGCCATCCGCCGTCACACACGGCCCGGCCTTCGCCTGCAGCGGCATGTGAAATGGATATGCGTCCACGGAACACGCCAGCGCCGTATTCTCGAAGATTCGCCTCGCGCGTGCGTCTAGCAGGCCCGATTTCTTGAAGTCCCAGGAACGGGGCTCAGCAAAGTAGTCCCCGAACATTTCGCCGGAGGAGGAAGGAAACGCCGATCCGGTCTCTAGTCCACTGTCGTGCGTGGTCTGTAGCTTACTCATTACACTTCATGCTACACGCTACCTAGCCAGAAGCCTTACACCGTCAGCAAGATTGAAACGCTCGTGCTTACCTTGTCGCGCTACTCTTCGCGAAGTATTTCCAGCGGCTTCTGCCCGAGGATGCGATGACTTGCGATCCAACCGGTTGCCACGGTAAGAGCTGCGGTCAGGATGAGGCCGCCAAAGCTCCATCCCCACTCCACTTGGCTCGGCACAGTTAGGATGCGAAGAAGCCCATTGACTACCACGTTGGCGAAGAAGACTCCGACGATGCCCGCAACCAACCCAAGGACCGCAAACTCAATGGAGAAGATGCCGGCAATACGGGCACGCGTCGCACCAATCGTTTTAAGGACGACTACCTCGCGAATACGCCGGTAACGCGTACCCGCAATGGATGAGGCAAGGATGACGATTCCCGCAAAGATCGAAAAAGCCGCCAGAAACTGAACTACATAGATGATCTGAATGACGACGCCGCGTATGGTCTCCAGCGCTTGTGCGACGTTGATCACCGTGACCGTAGGGTACTTGGCATAGAGCTCGCGTTGCAACTCTGACACGTGTGCAGGAGCGACATGAACCCCGCCGTACCAAATGGTAGGCAGGCCGGCAAGAGACTTCGGCGGCAGGATAAACTCCGCCCGGCTGTAGGCGTGCTGGCCGTCAGAGCGGGTAAACGCAGCGACAGTTGCGTCGAACTGCTTATCCTGTGCGGCAAAGGTGATGGTCGAACCGATATGAAGGTTCAGCCGCTTCGCCTGGAAATCCGCCACCGCAACCAGCGGGTGTTCGCCTGCCGCGGATGACTGAGCGGCACTCCACCATTTGCCTTCCTCAACCTTGGCTCCGGGTGGCGGCGTCTCCGCCCAGGTGAGTTGAATCGAGCGAAGCATGTGCTTGGGGAAGTTCTTGGTCTTGATCTCATTGGCAGCCGCGCCATCGATTGCCACAATGCGGGATGAGACTACTGGAAGGAGTTCCGGCGCGGCGGTGACGCCGCGCGCATGCGTCAGCAGTGCCCGCATACCTTCTACTTCGCTGCTGGCAATGTCGACGAGGAAGAGGTTCGGAAGATTCGGAGCGGACGAGATCTGTAGCTGTTTGACCACCGCATGCTGCATCAGGAACACCATCATGATCTGCATGACACCCATACCCAGCGCCGCAAGCAGCGCGGAAGAAGGATTACCGGGACGATACAGATTCGCGAGCCCGTGACGCAGAACGGAAGGAAGATGCAGCCGCGTGCGGGAGAGAAAGAACTTCAACGTCTTCAGTACGATAAACGATGCCAAAAGCAGAACCGCAAGTACTCCAACAAGACCGACGGTAAACCACTTTCCGACCGACGCTGAGTCCGAGACGCGGGATGCGATGAATGCCAGCCCACCGAGAATCAGGAGAAAGGCGGAGATCTGGCTGCGGCTCTTCTTCAAAAACTGCGACAGCTTCTGCGGCAGCGAGAGTTCTTCATCATCGACAGCGCGCCGGAGGATAAGAATTGGGCGAATGCTGCGGATGTCCAGCAACGGCGGTAGCGTAAACAGCAAAGTGGTAAGAACGCCGGCTCCAAGTCCCGCGATGATAGCTCGAGTATCAAGGTGAAGATCAGGACGAACATTGATCAACGACTGAAGCAGGTACGGGAATGCCAACTGGACACCGATCCCTAGAAGCACTCCGAGAATGCCACCGGCAAGTCCCAGAAGCAGGGTTTGAATCAGGTATATCTTGATGATCTGGCCGGAGCCCGCGCCGAGCGACTTCATGATCGCGATCGTGTCCAGGCGCTGTTGAAGATGGGCTCGCATCGCCATGGCGACGCCAACCGCTCCGAGAACGAGCGCAACCAGGCTCATCAGAGAAAGCAGACTGGTGGCCTGGTCAAGCCCTGCGGTAAGGGCGGGATTTGTCTCCCGATAGTCGGTGACTTGCGACTCAGGAAGGAGCTTGATGAGGCGTGCCTTGAGATCGGCCACGGCAGAGTCCGACACGGGAGAGCCGTTGGGCGGCGGCGGCATCTTGAACAAATAGCGCTGGCCTGCATGACTGCCGGGCGCGAGAAGACCGCTCTCCTCCAACCCTTGGCGTGAGATGAGCACACGCGGTCCGGCGGCAAAAGAGCTCGAGAGCCGGTCCGGCTCGTTCACGACGATGGAGCTGATGCGAAACAGCTTGTTGCCGATCTTGAGCTGGTCGCCGACGTTGAGTTTCAGCCGCACGAGAAGGTCATCGGCGACCACCACCGAATCGGAGGTAAGGACTGCAGCAAGCTTGCCCGCGGGCTCTAGATCAACGGTTCCATAGAAAGGATAGTTTGTCGGATCAACAGCCTTCAGTGAGATGAGCAGCGGGTCCATGGTCTTCGCGGCGGAGGCCATGGACAGAAGCTCGGTCACGGGCGTCATCCGCACACCTTCAGCTTGGATGTCCGTCAATCCTTCGGTCTCTGCGGGAGTGGGCTGTTGGTTGGTACGCGCGGAGAGGTCGCCGGCCATGATCGAGCGGGCACGCATGAGCAGCGTGGTCCGAAATGAGTTCGAAAAGCCTCGAACTCCGGTCAGGGCGGCAACGCCGATGGCGACTGAGAGAATGACGAAGAAGAATTTGCCGCGGGAGGAGCGCATCTCCCGTGCGGCAATCTTAGAGGCGGACCGATAGGAGAGGCTGGGCATGGATGGGCTACGAGTCCTCAGCTAGAGAGCGGCGGGGGTGGGGTTCAACGCGTCCGAGACCACAAGACCGTCACGTAGAGTGATGACGCGGTCAGCGTAGCTGGCGAGGACGGGGTCGTGGGTGACCAGGACAAGTGTGGTGCCCTCCGTCTTGTTGAGGTTGAGCAGCAGTTCCAGAACGGCCGCGCCATTCACGGTGTCAAGATTCCCCGTCGGTTCGTCGGCCAGAACGATGGGGGGGCGAAGCACGAACGCTCGGGCGAGGGCGACACGCTGCTGCTCGCCGCCCGAGAGTTGCACGGGGTAGTGATCGAGCCGGTCGTCAAGTCCGACGCTGGTCAGGAGAGTCCGTGCGCGGGCGAGGCCATCAGACTTGGAAGAGTCCGCATTGAGCTCATGAGGCAAAAGGACGTTCTCGAGCGCGGTGAGCGTCGGAATCAACTGATAGGACTGGAAGACAAAACCGATCGTGCGGCCGCGAACCTGCGCCAGCTTGTCTTCAGGCAGATAGGAGATACTTTGCCCGTCGAGAATCACATCGCCGGACGAGGGAGTGTCCAGGCCCGCGAGCAGACCCAAAAGGGTGGATTTACCGGAGCCGCTGGAGCCCATGATGGCCACAAACTGACCATGGGGAACGTTGAAATCGATGCCTTTGAGAATAGCGACGGTGCGCGTGCCGTTACGAATGGATTTTCTCAAGTTCCTCACCTGAATGGTGTCCTGGCGAAAGACTTCTGAGACAGATTCGGTCACGGCATCCTGAGTGAGGGGCATTGGACTCCTGGATGAGATGCTGACAGGCTGAAGACTATGGCCTTCCTTTGTTACGCTGGAAGTATGGGCAAAGTTCTTGGCTCCTTTATTTTAGCGGGTCTGGCAGTTGGGCTGGTTGGGTGCAGGGCGGATGCGGGGTCACGGGCGTCCTCACAGATGGACGAGGCTTCGGGTGGAGGGAAGACAATCGAGACTCCTAGCGCCGATGCGGGAGCCGGTCCGGGCTCTGCATCGGCCATGCGTCCGGGAAGAGATGCGGATACCGATACTCGTCCGCTTATCGTTTGTTTTGGGGATAGCCTGACGGCGGGGTATGGGGCAGATGATGGAGCGAGCTACCCGGACTTCCTGCAGAAGGATCTGGACCGCGATGGCTATCACTACCGCGTTGTGAATGAAGGGGTGAGTGGGAATACGACGAAGGATGGGGTGGACCGGTTGGCCGGGATTACGGCCATGAAGCCGGCGGTGGTGGTGCTGGAGTTTGGGGGGAACGACGGGCTGCGCGGGTTCAAGACGGCTACGACCAAGGCCAACCTGGCAACCATGATCGAGGGGCTGAAGGGTGCGGGAGCGAAGGTGGTGCTCGCGGGGATCACGCTGCCGCCTGACTATGGGGCTGATTATGTGTCCACCTTTACGGCGAACTACCCGACGCTGGCGCGGAAGTACAACGTGCCTGTGCTGCCGTTTCTGCTGAAGGACGTGTATGGCGTGGATGGAATGATGCAGGCGGACCGGACGCACGCGACAGACAAAGGGAATGAGATCGTGGCGAAGAACGTTCTGCCGCTGGTGGAGCCTTTGCTGAAGAAGTAAGTACCCCCCCCCCACCCTGCGCTTTTCGTGCAAAGTCTTCAAACGATTGGGGTTAGCTTTGGACTTGGGGTGCTCCAAGGCTGCAAAGTCTCTGTTTTCAGCGTTTGTGGCTGCAAAGTCTTCAATCGATTGGACTTATCCTCATCATGGGCCGGGGTCGGATTCGCCACTAGCCGAGGATGACGATGGGCTGCATGAGGGTGCCGGCAATGCGGCGGGTGATGCCGAGCAGCTCGGTAGGTGAGGTGAAGACCTTCACCAGGGGGGCTTGGGAGAAGTCTGGGAGGTTGACCTGCATGCCGTTGCGGAGACGGCCGGCTAGGTGCTCGTCTACGGTGACGGCGGGGAGATCAGGGAGCAGGGTGCGGGGGTGGGGGAGGATCGCTTCGATGGAGCCGTAAGCATTTTTTAGCTGATCGACGGTAATGGCATGGTCGAGGGTGAAGGCTCCGGCACGGGTGCGGCGAAGGGTGCTCAAGTGGGCTCCGCAACCGGCGAGTTCGCCCAGTTCGTGGGCGACGGAGCGGACGTAGCCTCCGGCGGAGACGGTCATGGTGAAAGAGGTCGTGTCGCCTTCGAGAGCGAGCAGGCGGAAGTCATAGATGTGGATGCGGGCGGGCTTGACCGGGGTGGGGAGGCCGGCGCGGGCCAATTTGTGGGCGGGGACGCCGTTGAGCTTCTTGGCTGAGAAGATGGGCGGGAGCTGGTCCATGTCGCCGTGGAAACGGGTGGCAAGGGATTGAAGTTCGTCTAGATCGTGCCTGAGAGGCCGGGGCTCTGAGGAGGGCGTTCCTTCGGCGTCGAAGGTGTCGGTCGCGAAGCCGAAGCGGATTTGGCCCTCGTAGGACTTTTCAGCCTGGCCGAAGAACTGGGCGAGACGGGTGTAGCGACCGAGGAGCAAGGGGAGGACTCCGGTGGCCATGGGGTCGAGGGTGCCGAGATGGCCGATGGATTTTTCTCCGGTGACGCGACGGACGAGGGCGACGACGTCGTGGGAGGTGAGGCCGGGGGGCTTGTCGAGGATGAGGAGACCGTTGAGAGGGGAGAGGGACAAATGAGTTCCTTATTTGAAGGGGGCAACACCCCAGGGGCTAAAGCCCCTTTCTGGGCGTGGCCTGTAAAACCCAAGGCTAAAGCCTTGGGGTACCCAGAAGCGAGACCGCATGCAACAGCAAGTGCAAGCGCAGGCCCCTCCGGGATGACAAACAAGAGAAGCTGAGGGGCTATAGGGCGTTTCCGGGGTGGCGGACGAGGGAGAGGAACTCGTTACGGGTTTGGAGTTGAGTCTTGAAGGCTCCCAGCATCGCGCTGGTGACGGTGTGGGAGTGCTGCTTTTCTACGCCGCGCATCATCATGCAGAGGTGCTGGGCTTCCAGGATGACGCCTACGCCTTGAGGGTGGATGGCCTCCTGGATGGCGTCGGAGATCTGGCGGGTGAGGCGCTCCTGGACCTGGAGGCGGCGGGCGAAGACGTCGACCAAGCGGGCCATCTTGCTGAGGCCAATGACCTTGCCCTTGGGGACGTAGGCGACGTGGGCCTTGCCGAAGAAGGGGAGCAGGTGATGCTCGCAGAGGGAGTAGAACTCGATGTCCTTGACGATGACCATCTCGTCGTAGTCGACGTCGAAGAGGGCGTTGTGGAGAACCTCCTCGACGGTCTGCCGGTAGCCGCGGGTGAGGAAGGTCATGGACTTTTCCATGCGCTCGGGGGTGCGGAGGAGCCCGTCCCGGGTGGGGTCCTCGCCGACGCGGCGGATGAGTTCGCGGTAGAGATCCTGGTCGGAGAGTGAAGCTGCGATAGTTCTAGGGACGGCTGCTTCAGAGATCATGCGGTGATGCCTTTCTACGTCATTCTACCGGGGGAGAGGCAATGCCTACAGCGGATGGCACGGATCGGAGATGGACTGGGGGCGGATCAGGACGGGCCGCTGTAGGTGAAGGAGTTGTTTGGGGTTTCTTCTATGTGGATGCGCTCGAGGGTGGCGTATGGGTAAGGGGCGAAGACGGCGTGGAGGGCTATGGCGAGATTTTCCGTGGTTGGGACAACGGTGGCGAAGAGGGGAAGGGTGTTGAGGTTCTGGTGGTCGAAGGGTTCGAGGAGGTGCGCGTGGGCGAAGGTGTCGAGGTCTGCGAGGTTGGTGACCATGCCGGTTGTGGGGTCGACCGGGCCGCTGAAGGTGACCTCGACGATGTAGTTGTGGCCATGGCCGTAAGGATTATTGCACTTGCCAAAGGTTTGGCGATTCTGTTCGGCGGAGAGGCTGTCGGCGTGGAGGCGGTGGGAGGCGGCGAAGTGATAGCGGCGGGAGAGATGGGCGATGGGCATCAGTTCCCTTCCCCGTAGAAGTCGGCGAAAAGGTCCGGGGTTTCGTAGACGCGGACGCGGTGCAGGGTGGCGTTGGGGATCTTGCCGGTGAGGCGGCGCCAGATGGCGATGGCAATGTTTTCTGTGGTGGGGATGGTGGTTTCGAAGTCTGCGATCTCGAGGTTCAGGTGGCGGTGGTCGTAGATGCTGACGACCTCTGTCTCGAGAATATCCTTAAGTTGCTTAAGGTCTACGACGAAGCCGGTGATGGGATCGACCTCTCCGGCGACGGTGACTTCAAGGGTGTAGTTGTGGCCGTGTCCGTTGCGGTTGGCGCATTTGCCGAAGATACGGGCGTTTTCTTCCGGGGACCAGGCGTCGTTCCAGTAGAAGTGTGCGGAGGAGAACTCGGCTTTGCGGGTGAGGAGGATCATGGGGACCGTTCTTTGTTGTCAGTTGTATGGTCAGTTGTCAGTTGCCGGATCGGTTTAGCGGACGTTGGTGGGGTAGGTGCGACCCTTCCACTCTACGGATTTGCGGACTTTGACGGCGATGTAGCTGCGGATGAGGAGGAGGATGAGAAGCGGCAGGCCGAGGATGGAGAGGACTACGTCTCCAAAGGGGAAGTTGGACTTGGCGGTGCGGGCGTAGAAGCGCCAGAGGACGCGGACCCAGACGACGAAGAAGAGGCCACGCTGCAGGGGGGTGAAGAAGGGATAGATGAGGGCGATGATGGGGATGCCGAGGATGAGCAACAACTCCAAGGTGCGCATAGCGGCGAGCGGGAGGGCGTTGTTGAAGAGGAGGGCGAGATTTTTGGTCCAGCCCTCAAACATCTCGGCGGTGGTGCGGTACATGCGGGTGGAGAGGGCGTCCGGGGCGTAGCGGAAGCGGATGATGCGCTTGCCGCGCTTGATGTTGAAGGCCAGGGCTACGTCTTCCAGGACGTAAGGGCCTACGCCGCGATGGCCGCCGACGGCGAAGTAAGCTTCCTCTGTGACCAGGAGGAACTGGCCGTTGGCGGCGGCGAGTCGGTTGGCGGGATCGTTGACCTTGGCCATGGTGTAGGTGCCGGCGAGTTCGGCGAAGATGAGCGGCATGAGGATGCGCTGGGTGAGGCCGGAGGTGAGCTGGCGGGGGGAGTAGGAGAGGAGGGCGACTTCATACTTTTCGAGCTCGTGGCGGGCGCGGGAGAGCGAGCCGGGCTCGTGGAGGGTGTCGGCGTCGGTGAAGAGGAGGAGGCGGCCACGCGCGACCTGCGCGGCGGCCCAGCAGGCGTTAGTTTTGCCGGTGAAGCCGTAGTTTGGGCCGGGTGGCAGGGCGGGGGCGTTCAAGACGAGGATGCCGGGGTTGGCGGCGGCAGCTTGCATGGCGATTGCGTGGGTCTGGTCTGTGGATTGGTCGTCGACGACGATGAGCTCCCAGTCTTCGCCGAGGGCAAAGCCCGGCTCGGACTGGGAGAGGAGGGATTCCAGGCAGGTGGGGAGGGAGGCTTGCTCATTACGGGCGGGAATGATGACGGAGAGCAGGAGCGATGAGGGGGCGTCGACGAGCTCGGCGGCGAGCGAGGCTGCGAGATCGTCGGGCAGTTGTTGAGGGAGTTCGGTCACGAGTTCGTATTATAGGAACGTGGAGCGTGACGTGCTTAGAATGCGGACGGGGTGGGCGGGAGTGGTGGTGGCGGGTTTGGCTTTCGGGCTGGGCGGGTGTGGGCTGGTCGGATGCGATCGTGGCGATCATCCGGGGAACATCGGGAAGGCGGCGCCTACGTTTGTAATGAGCGATGGGGTGCAGACGGTCGACCTGGCGAAGCTGCGGGGCAAGGTGGTGGTGCTGAACCTTTGGGCGACATGGTGCGGGCCCTGCGTGGAGGAGCTGCCGAGTCTGCTGGAGATGCAGCATGCGCATCCGGATATCGCGGTTGTGGCGGTGAGTACGGACCAGGATGATGAGGTGTACCGGAAGTTCCTGGTGCGGCACCATGTGGATGTGCTGACGGTGCGGGATGCGGATCAGAAGGTGAATGCGATGTATGGCACGGTGATGATCCCGGAGACGTACATCATCGACCGGCAAGGAGTGATGCGGCGGAAGTTTGTGGGGGCGCAGGACTGGACGGATAAGGAGATCGATACCTACCTGAATAAGCTGTAGGGCCGGGGTGTGGGCGGGCGCTGGTAGAATTCGGGCATGACTCAGGTGGATGTGGTGTACCGGTACGGCGCGGCTCCGACGGAGGCTGCGGCGCAGGCTTTGGGGAATCTGCGTGAGGTGTATGGGGTTCGGCGGCTGGAGTTTCGCGAGGCGGAGAAGACTGTGTGCGTGGAGTTCGACTCGACGCGGCTGAATGAGCCGGTGATCCGGCAACTGCTGCGGCGGGCGGGGCTGGATGTGCAGGAGCAGATCTTGGTGCGGGCTCCGGCAGTGGCCGCTCCGGCGAGTTGAGGGCGCTTATCCGCGGTTGCTTCAGGGGCTGAACTCCGTTATTCTAGACAGGTTGTCGCAAGGCATGTGCACCCGTAGCTCAGTTGGATAGAGCATTTGGCTACGAACCAAAGGGTCGGGCGTTCGAATCGCTCCGGGTGCACCATCAGCCAGTAGCTTGCGCGGCAAATTCCCTCAATCCCAGCGTCATCGGTCCTACCTCCGCCGTGCCTGCCATACGCGGTACACAGCCCAGGCGGCAGCCGTGCAGTTGTCGACAATGCGACCATCCAGCAGCATCGACTCAAATTCGTCCACGGGAACGCGATGCACGGTGAGGTCATGCTCTTCGGGGTCGGGATCCTTGTCGCCGTGCGTCAGACCCTCCGCGAGGAAGACGAAATGCTTCTGGTTCATGACGCCATAGGCGATCTGCAGCATGGTGATCGGCGTCATGGTTGAGGCCACCATGCCGGTCTCTTCCTGCAGCTCACCGTGAGCAAGCTCTTCCGGATCGACCTGCTCCCGCTCCCAGCTTCCCTGGGGGAACTCGAAGGCGCGGCGCTGGATGGTGTAGCGGAACTGCTCGACCAGGTAGAGGAAGTCGCCTTCCGGCGTGCGCTCCAGGGGAATCATGATGCAGGCGGGATCTTTGTCGACGACGCCGTAAAGTCCGCGTACGCCGTTGTCACGCTCGATGATGTCCTCACGGACGCGGGTCCAGGCGTTGCGGTAGACCTCTCGCGAGCTGATGGTCTTGATGGACAAGGGGCTTACTCGTTTGGTGGAGATTCAAACTCCAGATGGCTTCCGCCCATGATCTGGATGGTCTGCGCCTTGTAGGCTTCGGCGGCCGCGGTCATGATGTTGGGCACGAAGGTCTGCGGGTTGCGGTCGTAGAGCGGGAACCAGCTTGATTGGACCTCCACCATCATGCGGTGGCCTTGGAGGAAGGTATGATCCGCGCCGTGCAGGGACCACTTGTACTCCTCGGTCCTGCCCGGAGTGATGGCGTGAGGGGTCTCAAAGCTTTCGCGGTAGCGGCCGCGGAAGATCTCGTCGACGATCATGGTCTGCTGGCCGTCGGGTGCGATGTCGATCAACTTGACGATCCAGTCGCCATCCGAGCCCGTGGTTGAGGCGAAGAGGTCGGCCGTGACGTCGCCGGTTACAGTTACATCTTTGTCGAGGATCGGCCCCTTGAACTCGGCGAGATCTTTGCGTCCTTCGACGAACTTCTGATCCTCAACCAGCCATGTGCGCCACTTCGAACCGTCGCCGTACGTGGCTTGTATAGGGCGGTTGCGATACGGCACCGGAGTCGCGGGATCTGCGATGTAGGATGCCACTGGATCTTGGGATGCTGGTTTTGAAGCGAGACCGCCTTCCGGCGCGAGGTATATCTTAGCCTGCTTAAAGCCTGTCTTCGGCGGCCAGACATCATAGCGCTGCCACTGGTTCACGCCGGTGCGGAAGCTCGCAACGCCCTTGAGATCGAAGCCGGGCTTGCCCTTGAGGTAGCGCTCAAAGAACGGCGCCTCGATGGTGCTGCGATACTCATCGCCTGTCGCTTCTCCGAAGTTGACCTTGCCGAAGTCTGCGCCGAGGGTATCGCCGGGCCCTCCCCAGCCGCCATGGTTCCAGGGCCCGAGTGCCATGAAGACTTCATGCTTGTCATCGTGCGCATGAAGCTTGGCGTACTCCTCCTGGGTCCCCCACATATCTTCCTGGTCCCACCAGCCGCCTACCTCGAGCGTCGGAACCTCCACCTTGTTCAGGTGAGCCTCGACCGCCATGTCGCGCCAGAACTTCGTGTAGCTTGGCTCCGCGATGAAGCGAGCGGCAGTCGGCAGCTTCTCCATCCCGGCGGATTTGGCCGCGCCTTCAAAGTTCACGTGCTTCAGGTAGAAGTCGTAGGTGTCTTCCTTGGACTGGACCGGCTTGTCCGTCTTTTGGGCTTCAAGCTGCTGCACGTAGTCGAAGCCGTACGACTCCCGGAATGCGCCATTATGGAAGAAGTCGTCGCCCATCCACACGTCCGTCATCGGCGCCTGCGGACTGATCGCTTTCACTGCGGGGTGGGCGTCGATGCCCGCCATCATGGCCAGAAAGCCGGGATACGAGACACCATAGACACCGACCGCACCCGTGTTCTCCGGGACGTTCTTCAGCAGCCAGTCGATGGTGTCGCGGGTATCGGTGGTCTCGTCCACGTCCGTCTTCGCGTCATGGGGTAGCACCGGACGATTCATGACGAACTGCCCTTCGGACTTGTAGCGTCCGCGAATATCCTCGTAGACCCAGATGTATCCGCTCTGAGCCAGCTCCGGCTTAGCTGAGTTCACTGAGTTCGAGTTGACGCGATCGACGCCATACGGCGTCCGCTGCAGCAGAAAAGGAAGCGCACCCATCTCCTGCTTCGGACGAAAGATCACAACGTGCAGCTTGACGCCGTCGCGCATGGGAATCATCGCCTCGGATCGTTCGTACTCGAAGAAGTGATTGAGGCGCTTTCCCTCATCGCTGATGCGGACCGCTTCGCCTAAGGTTCTTGCCTGATCCCCTTCCCCGATGATGAGCTTGAGCCCGGTGATCACGCCTTTCGCATCGCGCTCGAAGACCAGCCGTATCAGCGGATCGTCCTTCGCGCTATCGGATAACTTGAAGGTGTCCTTGGAGACAGGGACAAGTTCATGACGCGGGTCGCGTCCCGTCTCCTGGTAGAGGTGACCGTTCTCACGATAGACCGAGATCACTCCCCCAGCGCCGACTCCTAACTTGTACTGCCCGATGTAAGGCTGAACATCCGGCTTCGCGGCCCTCTGGGCCGGCGCACCGATGCAAGCGAATGCCAAAACCGCGGCCGCCGCGGCAGAGACAAGGGACCGACGTACCGTCATCGAAGCTCCTCGAAGTTCAAGCATTTTGGTTCGTTCGCGAGAGAGAACGTTCTTCGATCAACCCTGCGCCACCGGCTCGACAGGAATGGGCGACGCCTCACACTTCCAGCCCTCGCGTCCGTGAGTGCCATCGCAGAACGGGCGCTTGGAACTGAGCCCGCAACGGCACAATGAGATCGCAGGCTTCCCCGTCAGATCCCACTCCTGCCCATTGATATCCACCAGGGAGATCGGACCTTCCACCCGAAACGGTCCGTTTGGACGTACCGTGATCTTGACCGCAGGCACCGCAGCTTGACCAGCCGCCGTGCCTTCCGAACCACTCAACAACTCTTCCGCCATATCGAATCTCCCGTTGGCTCAAGCATAACAAAGAGCGTAAGAAGGCTTAGTGTTGTGAGGCGGGAGGAAGCGCGGCGTTGGAGCGGGTGTATTGCCTGGGGGATCGGCCCATGATGCGGCGGAAGGCTTTGCCGAAGGCGCTCTCGGAGTCGTAGCCGAGAGACTGGGCGATGGCGCAGAGGCCTTCCGAGGAGTTTTTGAGGCGGTCGGCGGCGAGGAGCATGCGCCAGCGGGTGAGGTACTCCATGGGGGTGGCGCCGACGGTGTCGCGGAAGCGCTGCGCGAAGACGGACCGGGACATGCCCACGCGTTCGGCGAGCGATTGCAAGGTCCAGTTGTAGCCGGGATGGTTGTGCATGCTGACGATGGCTAGGCTCATGTGCTTGTCTGACAGAGCGGAGAGCCAGCCCTGGCCGGCATTGACGGCGTCGCTGAGGTGGAGGCGCAAGGCCTGGATGAGCATGGCGTAGGCGAGTTGCTGGGCGATGAGGGAGCCGCCGGGTTGGGGGTTGCGGAGCTCCTCGCGCATGCGCTCGAGAGACCAGCGCATGGCGGCTTTGTCCTGCTCGCGGCGAATATGGACGATGGGGGGGAGGGACTGGAGGAGCATCTCGGCGTGGCTGCCGGTGAAGGCGAAGAAGCCGCCGGCCATGTAATGGCTGGACTCGGTGAGGTCGGGGGCTTCGGAGGTCTTGAGCCGGTCTAATCTGTCTAGCGCTATGGTGTAGTGGACGGGATCGAGGGCAAGATCGGTGGTGAGGTGGAACGGAAGTCCGCGAGGGAGAATGAAGCAGTCGCCGGTGTGGAGGTGGAGCGGTTCCGGGACGCCTTCAACGACGATCCAGCAGTGGCCGGCGAGCATGGCGTAACACTTGACGCCCTGGTGGCGGGGAAAGGAGATGGCCAGGTCGCCGGGGACGTGGAAGCCGCCGCAGGCCAGGCTTTGAGGCTTCATGAGGGCAAGGACCTCAGAGAGCGGGTCCATCCGGGGGGCTGATGGCGGCGGAGGTTCCATGGGGGCTGGAGGGTGCTGGGGGGGCTGGACGATTGAGCCGATCATACGGACTTTCAGTATAGATCGTCCGTGGATCTTGAGCCATCTAGTGTGTGACGGCTCAGATGGGCTGCGGACAGAAGCTAAGGAGACAGGATGATGCGAATCTTTGTGACTGGGGCAACAGGGTTTATCGGGTCGGCGCTGGTGCCGGAGTTGATTCAGGCGGGACATACAGTTCTGGGGCTGACACGCTCGGAGAAGGGTGCGGAGAAGCTGAGGGCGGCGGGGGCAGATGTGCTGCATGGGAACCTCGAGGATCTGGAGAGCCTGCGTAAGGGCGCCGGGGACGCGGATGGGGTGATCCATCTGGCGTTCAACCATGACTTCTCGCAGTTTGAGAAGAATGCGGCGGATGAACGGGCGGCGATCGCGGCGATCGGGGAGGCGCTGGTGGGGACGGACAAGCCATTCGTGGTGACGTCGGGGACGGCGATGGCGGCGAATGTGGAGGGGAAGCCTTCGACCGAGGATGGGCCGGTCGCGACCTGGAACCCTCGCGCTGCACTGGAGGCGGCGGTAAAGGCGTTCACGGATCGCGGGGTGAAGACGTCGATTGTGCGGCTCTCGCAGATCCACGACACCCGGAAGCAGGGGTTGGTGCCCCTTATCCTCGGCGTGACCCGGGAGAAGGGTGTGGCGGCGTATATCGGGGACGGCAGCAATCGCTGGCCGGCGGCGCACGTGTCGGATACGGCGCGGCTGTATCGGCTGGCGTTTGAGAGGGCCGAGGCTGGGGCGATCTATCATGCGGTGGACGAAGAAGGCGTGACGGCGAAGGCGATCGCCGAGGCGCATGGGCGTGGGTTGAAGGTGCCGGTGGTGAGTATCAAGCCGGAAGAGGCAGATGGCCATTTCGGCTGGCTGGCTCAGTTTGCCCGGCTGGATATGCCGTCTTCCAGCACGCTGACGCAGAAGAAGCTGAACTGGACTCCGACGGGACCGGACCTGATCACGGATCTGGATGGGATGGACTATTCGCAGGCCTGATCGTGCACGGAGCGCACCGGCGTGGCTTTTCCACTGCTGGTGCGCCTTGGGTTCGGGATCAATGCCGGTCCGGGAGCGAGTGGCTGCCGGCTTGGTTCAGAAGCAGCGAAGCGCCATGATGCGGTTCAAGCTGATCCGCGAGCTGTGTGGGTTTGGCCCCGCCCATGAGCCGGAAGTCGCGGATGAGGTGCATCTGGTCGTAGTAGCCCGAGGCTTGTGCGATCCGGGTCCAGGTCATGGCTCGGTCTGCGCCGGATGCACGTTTGAGACTGAGGGCGTGGAGGAAACGCGCGACGCGGGCCATCGTCTGGGGAGTCATTCCCGCGAACTCAAGGGACTTGCGCTCCAACTGGCGAACGCTGCTGTTGAGCGAACGTGCAAGCTGGCGAACGGTGTGCGTGCCGCGGTCTTGAGCTACAAGAGCCAAGGAACGGTGCCACTGCGTTTGCAAGGAGCGCTCCCGCGAAGAACGCTGTGCGAGCAGGAACTCATTGAGCAAGACGATTCGGTGCGCGAAAGTCTGGGCATCGCCCAGCCTGGAGTAGAGGCTTGAGATGGGATGACCGAGGAGCGCGTGCGCTTCGACGGCGTGTTCGGTCAGGAGCGAGGTAGGAACGGCGAAGAGCTCATAGAGGCCAAAGGGCTGAAACATGACTGTGAGCGACTCGACGACGCCGTCTGCCTGAAGCTGAATACGCCGATAGGTGATGGGGCCGACGACGAGCATGGGAGCGCAGGACTCAAGGCGATCCGTGCCGCAGATGGGGATGCGGTAGAGAGAGGCGAAGTGGAACTCGAGGAGACCTCCGAGACGTGCCATGACGGGCTCCTGAAGGTTGTCTTCCGGAGAGAGACGGCGTTGCGCATAGTAACGGACGAATCGCCGGAGCGCGGGATGCGGCAGACTGGTCTGGAGGTCTACTTTCAGGCGTTCCATTTGGTTTTGAAGGGGAACTTGATTGGATCGACGCTGTGGAGGTCGTGTTGAAGGATCTGCCAGGATTGGCCGTTGCGGGTCAGGAGGTAGGTTGAGATGAGGTTAACCCAGGGAGTTTGGGTGCTGTGTGCGAGTCGATCGCCATCTCCCATGGCTGGATTTGTCCAACGAGCGTGGAGGGTGGCCATGCCCGGGTTAAGGATACGGCTGAGGAGCAGCTCCTGGCGGGGGAAACTGAGGGTATGGAACGGACCTCCAGGCCCGTGGAGGAAAGCCATCGCGGTTTCGAGCTCGGCGCGGCCTTCCAGCAGCGATCCGAATCGATTCACGACCAGGACGTCTTCGGTGTGAAGCATGGCGAGAGCGAGTGGGTCATGACTGGACCAGGCCTGGTCGTAGGTCTGGAGGAAGAGGGCTAGATCGGCGGCTGGGGGCTGGGCAAACAGATGGGAGGAGAGCGCGGCTGCCCCGGTGACGAGGCTTGCGGCGGCGAAGAAGGAACGGCGACTCGAGAGGGAGAGTGTCATGAAGGGTACGATATGGGCGTGTGCCGGGGCAAAATAGTACAGGTGCGACATGGAACCAGTTTGTGCTGCCGCGGTGATTCTATGCAGCGGAGGGAATGGACGGTATTCCATGAGAGATCGGCTGCTGCGTCTGGATGGAGCGGTGGAGCGCGATACGGTCGGCCTGTGCTGGCGGCAGGTCTATGCCGCATGTGAATCTGAGACCGGGGATGGCGATCGACGAAGCAGCGCTGCAGGGGCTGATTGAGAGGGCGTAAGGGGAGATGAAGGGACGGTTGGAGAATGGCTGGGTTGGATGACTGTGGAGTCGATGGAAGGCTCGGATTTCGTTGGGATGGTCCGGCGAGCCTGATTCAGGGCGGTTGATGCTGGTGGAAGAAGGGCTACGCCAGGGATAAATAGTCTGTGGCTGTCCTGAGAGACCTAGAGCTAGAGCCTTGGGGATTCTCGATGCAAAGCTCGCTCTCCAAGGAAAGGCGGAGAACTCATGGGAGCGAGCGGCTCTCAGGACTGCCGGGTGCGCTGGCGGGCGGCTTCGTAGAGGAGGATGGAGCCGGCGACCGCGGCGTTGAGGCTTTCGACGGGGCCGGGGGTGGGGATGGTGATGCGGGATGTGGCCAGGGCGAGCCAGTCTTCGGGGAGGCCGGCGCCTTCGTTGCCGATGAGGATAGCGGTGGGCTGGTTGAGGTCTGTGGCGGCGATGGATGCGGCTTCGTCTTTGACGGCGGCTAGGAGGAGAACTTTGTGCTGGTGGAGGAGATGGAGGGTCTCGGGGGTGGCGGTGGCGATGGGAAGACGGAAGATGGAGCCAGCGGAGGCTCGGAGGGTCTTCTGGTTCCAGGGGCTGACGGTGCCGGGGGTGGTGAGGAGGCCGGTGGCGCCGAAGGCTTCGGCGGAACGGATGAGCGTGCCGAGGTTGCCGGGGTCTTGCAGGCCTACGGCGATGAGGATGAGGGGAGTGGTGAGGAGCATGGATTCGACGGTGCCGACCGGTGGGACGAGGAGGGCGGCTATACCTTGGGGGGTTCGGGTTTCGGTGACGGAGGCGAAGATGGCTGAATCTAGCGTGAGAATCTCGATGCTGTGGGGCAGGTAGGCGGGGGGATCGCGACGTTCGGAGAGGAAGACGGTCTTGATGGCCTGGCCGCTGCGGAGGGCTTCCTCGAGCATGTGGTCGCCTTCTATGGCGATGAGGCCCTGGGCGAGGCGGGGGTGGGATTGGAAGGCGGCGCGGAGCTGCTTGACGCGGGGGTTCGCGCGGCTGGTGACTTCTGTCGAGCGGGGGGGCATCGCAATCAAGGATACGCGGGTGGGCGTGGCTGGGACTCCGGGTGGGCGTGGCGCGAGGCGATATGCTATGGTGCGGTTTGGGGCAAAACGCTGATGGCGTCTCTTCTCCTCCGTTCTTCGCTGCAAAGGAGCCTTGGATTTGACGGCTGAGATGTTGCGCATTCATCCCGATGAGCCGGAGAGTGCCCTGGTCGATTACGTGGCTTCCAGCCTGGCGAGCGGGCAGTTGGTGGCGCTGCCTACGGATACGTTTTATGGGCTGGCGGTGGATCCGGTGAATCTGCATGCGGTAGACCGGATTTATGAGATTAAGAACCGGGCTCGGCATAAGCCACTTTCGCTGTTGATTGCGGACGTGGCGCAGGGGTATGAGTTGGCCCGGGAGTGTGACAATGCGTTCGATCTGCTCGCGGAACGGTTCTGGCCGGGGCCGCTGACGATTATCGTGAAGGCGGGTTCAAAGCTGCCGCTGCGGGTGACGGCGAATACGGGCAACGTGGCGCTGCGCGTGCCGGAGGCGGCGATTGCGCGGGCTGTTGTGGCGAAGCTGGGACTGCCGATTACGGCGACGTCAGCGAACCTGCATGGGCGGCCGGAGTGTACGTATGCGAGCTGCGTGCGGGAGCAGCTGGGGGATAAGATCCCGCTGATCGTGGATGGCGGCCCGACGGCCCGTGCGGTGGCTACGACGATTGTGGATCTGACGGGCGGTGGGAACTCGTGGTCGATTTTGCGGGAGGGCGCGATCCCAACGCATGAGATCGCGCTTTGCCTGCAGCGGTGATTGATGGGTTTCGGGTCGCGCTCCGGAACATCCTTGCGGCGACTTCAGTAGTCTTCTCTTTGCATGACTTCGTCTTCCAATCCGAATCCGGCTGTTGAGCGCGGCGTTGTGCCGTTGAGGAGGCATGGGTTCTTGCGGTTTCTCGGGTGGTGTCTGGGGTTGTTGCTGGTGGGGGTTGCGGGTTGGAGTCTTTGGGTGGTGCATGAGATCAATTTGGTTGGCGGAGAGGATCAGGCTCGGCCATCCGATGCCATTGCGGTGTTTGGGGCGGCGGAGTATGGAGGGCGGCCTTCGCCGGTGTTCCATGCGCGTCTGGATCATGCGGTGGCACTGTATGAGCGGCAGATCGCTCCGTTAATCATTACGCTGGGGGGTGGGTCGGATAAGGACTCCGGGAAGACCGAAGGTGGGGTGGGGCGGGATTATCTGCTGGCGAAGGGGGTGCCGTTCGACAAGATTGTGGCGGAGACGCACTCGGTGGATACGGAGGAGCAGGTGGAGTTGCTGGATGAGATTGCGCAGCAGCGGGGGCTGGAACGTATCGTGGTGGTCAGCGATAGCACGCATCTGTTTCGGATACGGAAGCTGTGTGAGGATGCGGGATTGACTGTCTATACGTCACCGCGACCGGCGGTGGGGCATATCGATTCTTACGACCTGGGGATGCGATACCTGCATGAGGTGGTGAGTTACACGGCGATGCAGGTTGGGGTCGAGGGCGACTGGTTCCGCGAATGGGTGGATGGCCGGGATTAGCCGATCCTTGGGCTGACACAGAAGAGCAGAAACAAGGCGGTTAAGGCGGCGAAGCAGGTGGAGAAGAAATTGACTAGGTCGTTGCCGAGCCAGCCTTGGCGTTCGGCGGTGGCTCCGATCAGGCTGTCGAAGAAGAGACCTGCGCTTCCGGCGGCGAGGGCGATGAGGGCTTGGGCGGCGGAGAGACGGAGAGCCCAGATGCCGACGGCAGCGACGAGGGCGGCACCGAAGAGGCCTGCGGCGGTCCCGAGGAGGGTGACGGCACCATCCGTGCCAGGGAGCACGCGCTTGAAGGTGGTAAGCATGATCGGTGGACCGCCGAAGGCTTGGCCGATCTCCGAGGAGACGGTGTCGGCGGTCGCTTCAGCGAGAACGGCGAGCACGAGGACCGGGATGGCGAGCGGGATGAAGAGGAAGCGGCCGGTGAGGGTCTCGGCGGCTTGCACGAGCCAGGCTCCGGCGGCGGAGGAGAGCAGGCCGGCGGCACCGAGGTTGGCGAGGACCTGGGAGGCGCTTCTGCCGCGGCGGCTCTCGGCGAGGCGTGCGCGTTGTTTACGGGTTCGGCCGGCGCGGGTGGCGGCGAAGGTGAGGATGAAGAGCTCAAGCAGGGGGGAGAGGCCGGAGTGCATGGGAGTGAGGCGGGGCGAACCGGTGTAGAAGGCGATGAGCAGGCAGACGAGGCCGCCGCAGAGTGCAGCGGGGAGAGTTGCGGCTTTGAGGAGCTTGACGGTGGCGGCGAAGAGGAGGCTGAGGCCGAGCGACTCGAGAAACTGAAGACGGAGGGCGTGACCCTGGGTCAGCGAGAACGTCCAAGCCTGCAGGTTGAGGGCAATCAGGACGGGTACCAGGATCCAGAGCAGGGAGAGCGATTGAATGCGGTCGCGAGAGGCGGAGATGGGCTTGCTTCCGGGGCTGATGGAAGTGCTCGGGTGTGAGTCTGGCTGGCCGTCTGGCTGGCTGTTTGGGTTTGGGTCCGCATATGCGTTGGGGGGAGTCTCTCGGGGCATGCCTGGGGCCGGGCGTCCTTGGGTTGATTTACAATCGAGCCTTGAGCATAGCCAATATGAGCAGGGACGTGGGAGTACGTTTGCAATTCGATGATCAGTACGAAATGAAGCCTTCTCAGTGCCGTCGCACCCCACGTCAAGTTGCCCGATTAGGATTTTCGGGAATCTTCCTCGGACTCTCCGTGCTGGGTCTGGCGAGCTGCGGGAATACGTATCGGCCGGTGGTGAGCTCAGTCAATCCGGTGGGTCCGGCGGCACAGCCTCAGAAGTTCGCCATTGTGATCGCCACAACGGGTGCGACGACGCCCGGTCTGGTGAACTTCGTTGATTTTTCCGGGGATACGACGCTGCTGACGACGGGCATCGGCGCGAATCCACAGTATCTGCAACTGGATGCGGCCGGAGCGACAGGGTACACGCTGAATGGGGATGGCACGACGAACTCCTTCAGCATCAGCACGGGGCTGATCAGCAGCAATGTTCTGCAGACCACGCTGCCTACGGGTGCAGACCCGGTGGCGATCCTGCCTCAGGGCACGAGTCTTTACGTGGCTGAGGCTGGGCTGAGCTCGGTGGCGCAACTCACGCAGGCGTCTCCTCCGGCGTTCCGGCAGAATCTGCCGACGGGAGCGGGGACGGTGTATACGGTTGGGGTTGCGTCCGCGCCGCGGGTGTATGCGCTGAGCCAAGGTGACGCGGGATCGACGGGGACCGCGGCTGCGATCGAGACGACGAGCAACACCGTCTCCAGCACGATTCCGGTGGGACGAATGCCTGTTTATGGGGTGATGACGCCCGATGCACGGCGCGCTTTTGTGTTGAACAAGGGTGATGGGACGGTGTCGGTAATCAACTCGCAGACGAACTCGCTGGATACTTTTACGAACTCCGCGGGGACGGTGACCAGTACGATTCCGGTGGGCGTGGCACCGGTCTGGGCGGACTTTGCGCCCACGCTGACGGAGATGGTGGTCGCGAACCAAGGCAATGGCACAACTCCGGGAAGCGTGACGATTGTGAGCATTCCGCTCTGCTCGGCGTCCACGGTGACGTCCAATCCCAACTGCGATTCCGCGAACCCGGTGGATGCGGTGGGCTTTGGGCAGGTGGTGGCGAATATTCCGGTGGGCGTGAATCCGGTGATGGTTGCGGTGCTGCAGGATGGATCTGAGGCGTTTGTCGCGAATCAGGGCAATGCGGCGGCAGGGATCGCCGGTTCGGTGAGCGTGATCAACTTGACGACCAACACCGTCGTGGCGACGCTGCCGGCTGCGACAAGCAGCAATGCACTAGACGCATTGGTGCACGGGCATCCGACATGGATTGCATGCACGACGGGGACACCGACGGGCAAGGTGTATGTGACCTCGGGGGATTCGACCGACCTGACGATCATTCGGACGGACACGAATCTTGTCCAGACCCACTTGACCCTGCAGGGAACCGGAGTGGCGGTGCGGGTGAGTGCGCCTTAGAAGCAGGGGCTACGGGCCAGGTAGGACTTAGGGACATAGAAGGCTTGTGGTTTGCGTCTAAGAGATAGAGGCGAATGGGATGAAGAGGTTCAGCTTGGATGGACGGGACGTTGCTTCGTCGGAGATTACGCCGGAGGCTACGGTCAGGAGTGGGCGGCGAGATTTTCTGGCGCGGGCGGGGATGGTTGCGGCAGGTGGACTGGTGGGGCGGCGGGCGTTTGCGTCGCCGGGTGACAAGCTGACGACGGTGCCGGGGAAGTTTCAGGCGACGGATGCGCAGACTCCGTTCGCGAAGGCGACGACGTACAACAATTTTTACGAGTTCGGAATCGATAAGAGCCTGCCTGCGAAGAATGCGCATACGCTGCAGACGCGGCCGTGGAGTGTGCAGGTGAGCGGGCTGGTGAAGAAGCCGTTGACGGTGGGGATCGACGATCTGGCGCACTACCGGCCGCTGGAGAGCCGGGTCTATCGGCACCGGTGCGTCGAGGCTTGGTCGATGGTGATTCCGTGGGATGGCTACTCGTTGAGTGAGTTCATCAATTTTTGCCAGCCGCTGCCGAGTGCGAAGTACGTTCAGTTCATCTCCAACCTGAACAAGGCGCAGATGCCGGAGCTTCCAGAGGGAGAGTTCGACTGGCCGTATGCGGAAGGGCTGCGAATGGATGAGGCGATGCATCCGCTGACGATGTTGACGTTCGGGTGCTACGGTCAGACGCTGCCGAATCAGAACGGCGCGCCGGTGCGGGTGGTTGTGCCGTGGAAGTATGGGTATAAGTCGCCCAAGTCGATTGTGAAGGTCGTGTTTACGGATAAGCAGCCGAGGACCTTGTGGAATGAGCAGAATCCTCCGGCGTACGGGTTTTACTCGAATGTGAATCCGCAGGTGGATACGGTTTCATGGTCGCAGGCGCATGAGCGGCGGCTGGATGGGAGTCTGTTCGGGAAGAACGTTGAGACGCAGATCTTCAATGGGTATGGAGATCAGGTGGCGGGGATGTATAGCGGGATGGATCTGCAGAAGTATTACTGAGGGGCTTTGCAGGTCGATTTTTGGCATTCACTCAGAGACTGAAGTCGATTTTTGCTTGGGGACGCGTGCGATGTGGCCGAAAGCCACGCCCCTTCAAATCGTAGAGTCATTTCCCCGGGGGCGATAGACTGACTGGGATGCCGACGAAAGCGATTCCTTATGTGAAGGTGCTGGTGCACCTGGTGTGTCTGGCTCCGGTGGCGTTTTTATATCGCTGGTACAGTACCGGGCAGATGGCCGCAAATGCCGATCCGGTTAACTACCTGACTCACTTCACGGGTAACTGGGCGCTTTGGTTGCTGATCGCTTCGCTGGCAGTAACGCCGCTACGGCGGCTGAATCCGGCCCTATCAAACCTGGTCCGGTTTCGGCGGTTGATCGGGCTTTATGCGTTTTTCTATGCGACGTGCCACTTGGCGACGTATGTGTTTCTTTATTCGGGCTATGACGTGGTGGCGGCCTGGACGCAGACGCGTGCGGGGCATCCGGGGGGTATCGTCACCGAGTGGAAGGCGGTGTGGCCGACCATGGTGGACGATGTGCTGAAACGGCGGTTCATCCAGGTGGGGCTCTTTGCGTGGGTGGTGCTGCTGGCGCTGGCGTTGACTTCGCCGATCATCATGCTGCGGTGGATGGGTGGAAAGAACTGGCAGAGGCTGCATCGGTTGGTGTATCTGGCGGCGATTGCGGGGGTCGTGCATTACTGGTGGATCGTGAAGAAGGGTGTGCTTGCACCGGGGCCGGATACGATTGTGCTGGCGGTGCTGCTGCTGGCGCGGGTGGTGTGGACGGTTTGGAACAATCGGCGGCGGGTGATGGTAAAGACAGTTGCGGCGCGGGCAACTTAGAAGTGGGGCTGGGTTCTTTAGAACAGAGAGGACTGGGCTGATGCGCTTGCTTCTCATGATGCTGGTGATGGCTGTGGCTTTGCCGGGATCGGGGCAAGGTGCGGGCAAGAAGGGTAAGCCACAGAAGGGTGCAGCGGCTGTGCCAGATGTGCCTTTGCGTCAGCAGGAACGGGCGGAGCAGGTGCTGAGCCGGTTTACGTTTGGGGCTCGACCCGGCGACGTGGAACGGGTGATGGCGCAGGGCGTGGATGCGTGGTTCGAGCAGCAGATGACGCCGGAGAAGATTGCAGATCCGGTGGTCGAGCGAAGGCTGAACGATCTGCCGACGATCCGGATGACGCCGGAGCAGGCGCTGACAGTCTTTCCCGATCGTGGGACGGTGGGGCAGGTGGCGGATGGGAAGCGGCCCTATCCCGCGGATCCGCTGCTGACGAGTGTGTATCAGGTGCAGGTCTATAAGCTCAATGCTGAGAAGGAGAGCAAGACGGCGCCGCATGCCGAGCTGACGGATGCGGAGAAGGATGCGGCGAAGAAGGTGGATCAGGCGACGGCGGCTCGGATTGCGGGGGCGTTGTTTGCGTTGCCGAAGAAGGAGCGGATGGCGGCGTTGAACGGGATGCCGGTGCCGGACCGGATTGCGTTCGCAAACAACGTGGCCGGAGACCAGAAGAACACGCTAATGGCGGACTTTACGCCGCGTGAACGGGAGACCGTGCTGGCGATGCAGGGCGGGGTGGGGTCGCAGGGGCGGATTGGCGATGAACTTTCGCAGGCGCATGTGCTGCGGGAGGTTCTGAGCGAGCGGCAGTTGCAGGAGGTGATGACGGACTTCTGGTTCAACCACTTCAACGTGTTTATGAACAAGGACTCGGACCAGTGGTACACGCCCACGTATGAGCGGGAGAGCATCCGGCCGCATGCGCTGGGGAAGTTTCGCGATCTGCTGCTGGCTACCGCGGAGTCGCCGGCGATGATGATCTATCTGGATAACTGGCTTTCAATTGGGCCGAATTCGATTGCGAACGGGGTGAATCCGGCGAATCCGAAGTCGAAGAAGGGGAACAAAGGACTGAACGAGAACTATGGGCGTGAGGTGATGGAACTGCACACGCTTGGGGTGAATGGCGGGTATACGCAGGCGGATGTGACCCAACTCGCGTCCATTCTGACTGGATGGAGCGTGGACAAGCCGGGACAGGGTGGGCCTTTTCTGTTCGATGAGAAGAAGCATGAGCCGGGAACGCGAATCTGGTTGGGGTACTCGATCGATGAGGACGGGAAGGTGAAGGCGGCTCCGGGGAGCGCCGAGAATCTGAAACGTGATCCGCTGCCCAAGGTTCAGATCGATGCGAAGGTGCCGGTGGGGATGCGGCAGGGTTTGGCGGCGCTCACGATCCTGGCGGCGGCTCCGCAGACGGCGCACTTCATCTGCTACCTGATTGCGCAGCGATTTGTCGCGGATGAGCCTCCGCCGGCTCTGGTGGATCGGATGGCGAAGAGCTATCTGGACTCCGATGGGGAGATCAAAACGGTGCTGCGGACGTTGGTGGGGTCGCCGGAGTTCAACTCGCGCCGGTACTTCCGGAACAAGGTGAAGACGCCGCAGGAGTTTCTGGCTTCCGCGTTTCGCGCGACGGCGACGGACGCGCAGAATCCGGGTGCAATGGTTGGAAAGCTGCGGGACTTGGGTCAGCCGCCGTATCAGAAGCTGGAGCCGACGGGGTACTACATCACCGCGGACCACTGGATGAACACGGGGGCGCTGGTGGATCGGCTGAACTTTGCCGATCAACTGACGCACAACAAGTTTGCGAATCAGAAGTTCGATGCGAACCGGGTGCTGGCGTCTGGGTTGATGGCGGATCGCGGGACCGTGGCGGAGGGGTCGTCACTGAGGGCGAAGGCGATTGCGGTCTCGAGTGGCGGGGATGTGGGATCGGATGTGGCGCTGCGGGTGTTGGAGGAGACGCTGATCGGCGCGCCGCTCTCGGCGAAGACGGATCAGTTTATTCGTGGGCAGATGGCCGGCGTGGCGGATGGGAATCCGACGGAGACACTGAATCTGCTGACGGCTCTGCTGATCGGGAGTCCAGAGTTCCAGGTGCGCTAGTTCGGTAGCTCAGACCGGGCCCATCTTGCGGTGTGGGTGGGGCGGGAGTTCGAGCAGGATGGGGTCGCCGGGTCGGATAAGGCCAGAAGTGACAGCGACGGACATGACTCCGGCTTTGCGGATGAGGGAGCCGTCCAGGTCGCGGGCGACGCAGGCTTCCATCAGGCCGGGCTGGAGTTTGTTGAGCTGATTACACGGGTCACGGAGACCGGTGATTTCGAGGACCGCGTCGGGGCCGATGCGGAGGATGGCTCCGACTGGAAGGGAGAGCAGGTCGACGCCGCGGACGATGAGGTTTTCGCCCATCCGGCCGGGCTGGATCGGGAAGCCGAGGGTCTGGAGTTCGTCGAGGAACTCGGCGGCGATGAGGTGGACCTGGCAGAGGTTCGGGGCGTTGGGGTTCTGGCGGATGCGGTAGAGGTGCTGGACTTTCTCTCCGGCGTGGGCGTCACCTTCTACGCCTAGGCCGGCCAGGATGCGGATCTCAGGGGCGGGATGCTTGCTGAAACTGTGGCTCGGGCTTCGGGAGACGGAGACGACTTGGGGCTTCGGGCTCATATTGGAGGTAAGAACAAGCAACAACGGTACGCAGAGAGAGCTATGGTAGCGAGGAGGACGCTAAGCCGAGTGAGGGGATCAGGGGAGTTGTTCGTAGGCGGTGCGGATCAGGTCCGAGGTGTATTTGCGGTCCAGGGCTCGGATAGTGAAGTGGCCTTCGGCGAGGCGTTGGAAGTGATGGGTGAACATGACGTTGAGGGCTGCGCCTCCGGCGGCTCCGGCGATGGGGATGAGCTGGGCGGCGGCTTTCTCCGTGACTTCGAGGCCGAAGCGGGCGGCGATGCGGGCGAGGAAGGCGACGAGGGCGGGTGCTCCTTCTTTGGCGATGCCTTTCTCGGCGACGTAGGCGGCGGCGTCCCGGGTGACCTGGGCGAGGGCGGCGCGACTGGCGTAGTAGGCGGACTCCATGGCGTCGTCGCGAGTGCCGGGGGCGCCTAGGGCGAGGACGCTGAGACAGGAGAGGGCGGCCTCGGGCTGGGTGAGGTCTTCGCCGTGCTGTCGGGCGATGCCGGCGATGGAGTGGAGCATGACGGTGGTGGTTACGGGAAGTTCGACGAGGAGGCCGGGGAGGCCGAAGAATCCGCCTGCGGCTCCGGTGACGGCGGTGGTCCAGGTGTGGAGGCGCTTGGACTGGATGGTGACGGGAGTGGTGCTCGTGTCGAGCAGGGCGACGTGGAGGCATTGCTCGAGAGCCTTGTTGACGGCGGTGCCGATCGACTCCTGGGCGCGCTCGGGGAGGAGGCGCATGAGGGACTCGAGGGGCATGCCGACTTTGGCGGCGATGGTCATGGCGAGGGATTTGCCCTCCAAGAGGGACTTGGCGGTGCGGAGGGTTTGGAGGTCTTCGGGGGAGAGGTCGGGCATGGTGCTCCTGGGATTCGAACGGCGACGGCAACTGCAGATGCAACGGCAAGCGCTAATACAGGGGCTTCGCTGCGCTCAAAATGACGGGTTTTTTGTTGTGAGGTTAGGGGTAGAGGCGTTGTTTGGACCAGGTGGCATCCGGGTGGGGGGTAAAGACGATGCGGTCGTGGAGGCGGTAGTCGCCCTCCTGCCAGAACTCGATGGTGATGGGTTTGAGGAGGAAGCCGGTCCAATAGGGAGGGCGTGGGACTTCATCGGGGAAGCGGTGTTCGGCTTCGTCGGTGGCGGCCATGAGGGCTTCGCGGCTGGCGAGGGGTCGGCTCTGCTGCGAGGCCCAGGCTCCGATCTGGCTCATGCGGGCGCGGCGGTGGAAGTAGGTGTCGACGTTCTCCGGGGGGAGTTCGGTGATGGTGCCTTCGATGCGGACCTGGCGCTGGCGGGACTTCCAGTGGAGGCAAAGAGCGGCGTGAGGGTTGGCGCGGAGTTCGCCGCCCTTGCGGCTTTCGCCATTGGTGTAGAAGGAGAAGCCTTCCGGAGTCCAGCGCTTGAGCAGGACGATGCGGACGGATGGAATTCCTTCGGGCGTGGAAGTCGCGAGGGACATGGCGTTTGGGTCGTTGATCTCGGAGGCTTTCGCGTCGTTCATCCAGAGATCGAAGAAGGCGAGCGGGTCGGTGGCTTCGTCCATGGTCATGCTTGCGGACGGGTTTGGATCAGGCATCTCAGGTCAGCTCCAGTGAGCGGTGCGAGTACCCCCCCCCCACCCCGGTATGTTGCGCAAAATATTCAAAACAGGCTACTTAGGCTTGTATCAACCTTTGTAACCATCTGAATGTTACTCGTAAGGGGAACGGATTGGGGACTCTTACAACGTGTGATGCGCGAAGTACGTGCCTGCGCTATTCCAGGCCTTCAAAGAGGGAGCGTGTCTGGGCGGCCGACTGGGGAGTCCGGGCGGCGGCGAGGGTGTAGTACTCGGAATGGCCGTGCTCTTCGAACATGGCTCTGGTGCGCTCCACGAGCGGGGCTTGCGAGGTGTGGCAGCGGAAGGCTTCCTGCTTGCGGGCAAGAACGGAGCGGACGTCGAGGACGACGGTCCAGGGGCTGGGCGCGGGTGCGGGGCGGTCTTCCATGAAGAAACTGGTAGAGAGAGTGTAGAGGCGGTCGGCGGCGTGGGTTGGGCCGGCTTCGGGGAAACGCTTTTCGAGCGATGCCCATTGGAAGGCGGCGGAGGTGAGGGCGGCGACCATGGTGTGGTCGGGGTGGGTGTTGAGGGCGCCGTCGAGGCCGAAGGTGAGGACGACCTGGGGGCGGAAGGTGCGAATCTTGGCGACGAGGCGGCAGGCCGCGCGGGAGAAGTCGGCGTGCTCGAGCTGGGCGTCCTGGTAGTCGAGGAACTCGTGGTGAGTGACGCCCAAGACGTTGCAGGAGGCGGTGAACTCCTGGCGGCGCATGCGGCCGAGGTCTTCTGCGGAGTTTGAATCGCCGCGATTGGTGGCTGCCTGGCCATCTGTCAGGCAGATGACGGAGGTTTCGATGCCTTGGTCTGCGGCGAGGGCGAGGGCTCCGCCGAAGGCGAAACATTCGTCGTCCGGGTGGGCGACGATGCAGAGAAGCTTCAGGCCCAAGCGGCTTCCTCCTGAGGGTCGGACTCAAAGACAGCGGCGTCCTCCTCCAGGCCGATGGCGTCGAGTTCGTGGTCGTCAAAGAGGATTTCACCGGAGTCCAGGGCGAGTTCCAGGTTCAGGTCGGCGCGCTCGGCGGCAAGGAGTGCGGCGTTGGGATCTACGGCGCGGACGGGGGCGAAGGAGAAGCGGTGCAGAGGGCAAGGGCCGTGCTGCTTGAGGGCGGAGCGGTGCTCGGGGGTGGCGTAGCCTTTGTGGGAGGCGAGGCCGTACTGCGGGTGGACGGTGTCGAGAGAGCGCATGAGGGCGTCGCGGTGGACCTTGGCGACGACCGAGGCGGCGGCAATGGAGAGCGAGAGGGCGTCGCCGTAGAAGAGCTTGGTTTGGGGGCAGGGATGATCGATGCGGAGGGCGTCGATGAGGAGGTGGTCCGGGGCGACCGGGAGTGCGGAGACGGCGGTCAGCATGGCGAGGCGGGTGGCCTGGTAGATGTTGATGCGGTCGATGGTTTCGGCGTCGATCTCGGCGACGGAGACGGCGAGGGCGCATTTGCGGATGCGGCGGTCGAGACGTTCGCGGTCTTCACGGGTGAGTTGCTTGGAGTCTGTCAGGCCGGCCTTGGCGAGGGCCGCGCAGTTGCGGGGGAGGATGACGGCAGCGGCGACGACGGGGCCGAAGAGGGCTCCGCGACCGACTTCGTCGACCCCGGCAATGGATTGGAAGCCGTGGTAGCGAAGGGCTTGCTCGGGGGCGTCGGAGCAGATGAGTTGCTTGAGCATCTGCTGCTTGGCGGCCGGAGTTGGGAAGCGGAAGAGCATGGTCTCTTTGTGAGTTTATAACGAGTCAAAATCAAATCTATGCTCTTGAGGGTATAGTGACCTCATGGCATATGAGATCAACGTCACCGATGTCTTCCGAGACTGGTACGAGGATCTATCAAGGCCTGAGCAAGACAGCGTGGAACACGTTGTGAATTTGCTGATCGAAGCGGGACCGGCGCTCTCGTTTCCGCATAGCTCCGGGATCAAAGGATCAAGATTTTCGAGGATGCGGGAGTTGCGGATACAGCACAAAGGAAGGCCTTACAGGGTACTGTATGCGTTTGATCCCCGACGGTCAGCGCTACTGATTCTGGGCGGTGACAAGACTGGAGATGATCGCTGGTACGAAACGACGGTTCCGCGGGCCGATGCACTGCTTGCGGAGTATTTGTCAGAGCTGGATCAAAAGAGATGATCGAAGGAAAGAAGACCATGGCGATCAAGTGGGAAGAGCTTAAGCATAAAAATTCAGCGGAACGTAGACAGGCAAATCGGCAGGGGGCGAAGGAGGAACTGGAGCGGTTGGGCTTTGGCAAGCTGAGGCAATCGCGTCAATTAACTCAGGTGGAACTTGCTGAGAGGCTTGATGTGCCGCAGGCGGCGATCTCTCGGATGGAGCGTAGGACGGACCTTCTCTTGAGCACGTTACGGCAATATGTTGAGGGGATGGGAGGACAGCTTGAACTGAGGGCAGTGTTTCCGGAGGCTGAATTTCTACTCGAACCGCTTTCTCAAGCGGGTGAGAGACCGGTTGTGGCTCCGCTGGCGAAGACTCGTCGGGACAGCGCAATGCGGAGCAGGGGTACTTTGGTTTCACGGGGTGAGCGCTACTGAGGACGTAGACTTTAGGCATCGCTGATGAGGGACAACTCGAGAGGACGTTGACGCTGCCGGGAGCGGTGGCGATCAACATGCTCGACATGATTGGCGCGGGGCCGTTTATCACGCTGCCGCTGCTGCTGGGCGCGATGGGCGGGCCGCAGGCGATGCTAGGGTGGATCTGCGGGGCGGCGCTGGCGGTCTGCGATGGGCTGGTATGGGCGGAGCTTGGGGCGGCGATGCCGGAGGAAGGTGGGACGTACCCGTTCCTGCGGACGATCTATCCGGGCGGCACGGGGCGTTTTCTTTCCTTCTTATTCTGTTTTCAGGTGATCTTTTCCGCGCCCCTGAGCGTGGCGAGCGGGTGTCTCGGGCTGGCGCAGTATGCGGCTTTTCTTGTGCCGGGGTTGAATGGGCATACCCGGCACTTTGGCCGGTTCATCGCCGGCCCGGGGACGTTGGTGGCGATTGCGGCGGTGGCTCTGGCGGTCCTGTTGCTCTACCGGCGGCTGGCCAGCCTGCGGGTGGTGAGCTATGTGCTTTGGGTGGCGGTCATTGTGACCTTTGGGTGGATCTTCGTGACGGCGGCGGTGTACGGACACGTGGGGCAGGCGTTTGCGTTTCCGGTGGGAGCGTTCCGGCTGAGCCCGGCGTTCTTTTCAGGGCTGGCTTCGGCGATGCTGCTGGCGACCTATGACTTCTGGGGGTACTACAACGTGACCTTCCTGGGCGCGGAGGTGAAGGACCCGGGGAAGACGATTCCCCGGGCAATCCTGCTATCGATTGCGCTGGTGATGGGGCTTTACCTGCTACTCAACGTGGCGGTGCTGGCGGTGATGCCCTGGCAAGGGATCGTCGCAGACACAGGACGTGGGGTTGGCCAGGCGATGGTGGCGTACTTTATGCAGGCGGCGTACGGCGGGCATGCGGGGGTGATCGCGGGGCGGGTGGCCGCGGTGCTGGTGATGGTGACGGCGTTTGCGGGGGTGTTTTCGCTGCTGCTGGGGTACTCGAGGATTCCCTTTGCGGCGGCGCGGGATGGTAACTTCTTTGCTGCGTTCGGGCGGCTGCACCCAAAGCGGGAGTTTCCATACTTTTCCTTGCTTTATATGGGTGGGGTGGCGATGCTGCTTTGCTTTGTGAGCCTGGGTGAGGTGATTGCAGCCTTGGTCGTGCTGCGAACTATGGTGCAGTTCCTGTTGCAGCATGTGGGCGTGATGGCGCTGAGGCGCCGGCAGCCGGAGTTGAAGCGACCTTTCCGAATCTGGCTTTATCCGTTGCCGCCAGTGCTGGCGATGCTGGGGTTCGCTTACATTCTGCTGGCGAGGCCGCACTTTGAGCGGGAGTTGGGAATGGCGGTGGTGGTGGTGGCGGTCGGGGCTGGGCTTTATTGGATGCGGCAGGTTTCTGCGTCAGTTTGAACGGAGATGCAAGAAAACCGCGATGAAGAACAAGCCTGCGAGGCAGAACATGGTGATGTTGATCCAAAATTCTCTCGGGTTCTCGGCGCGATCAAATGAACGCCGATAAGGTCCCATGGTTTGTCCGGTGAGAGCGGAAGCTGCCGCGATGGCTAACAAGAATATTCCTACCAAGAGGAATCTATGTTGGCGGTCAATCCAATACGAAAAGTGATCCAATCTGACCTCGTTGTTGGGTTGAGTCGCGGAGACAGTTTGGGCTGATTCTAGCGGCTTAGGTTAACATGGAGGGATGAGCGAAACGCTGGAAGCAACCATACCGAGCGAGGCCCAGAGCGGTCATGCGCAGAGGTACACGCGGAACAATCCGTACCAGTCCAAGGTGCTGGCGAACTATCTTTTGACGGCCAAGGGGTCGGAGAAGGAGACGCGGCATGTGGAGCTGGCGATCGAGCCGGGGATGACGTACACGCCGGGGGATGCGGTGGGGATTCTGCCGGAGAACAGGCGGGCGGCGGTGGATGAGGTGCTTGAGGCGCTGAAGTTTACCGGGTCGGAGCGGGTGCTCGACCACTACAAGGTGGAGATTGACCTGGATGAGGCGCTGCGGACGCGGCTTGCGATCGGAAAGCTGACGCGGAGCAGCGTGACCCAGCTGGCGAAGCTGGCGCCGGGGACGGAACGGCTGAAGGAGATGACCGGGGCGGAGGGGAAGGCGCTCGCCGAGGAGTACTGCTGGGGGCGGGAGTTTGTGGATCTGGCGAACGATTTTCCGGGGCTGATCACGCAGCCGCAGCAGCTTTTTCAGGTGCTGGCGAGGTTGACGCCCCGGATGTACTCGATTGCGAGTTCACAGGCGATGCATCCGGACAATGTGCAAACGACGGTGCGGGTGATCCGGTACGACGCGCATGGGCGGGAGCGGCAGGGGCTCGCGAGCGGGCACATGGGCGAGCGTGCGCCGGTGGGCGAGACGCTGCCTATCTTTCTGCATGCGAATGGGAACTTCAGGCTGCCGGAGGATGCGAGTACGCCGGTAATTATGGTGGGGCCGGGGACGGGAGTGGCGCCGTTTCGAGCGTTTCTGGAGGAGCGGCAGGCGAAGGGGGAGACCGGCGACAACTGGCTGTTCTTTGGGGATCAGCGGCGGTCGCTCGATTACCTCTACCAGGAGCAGTTTGAGGCGATGCATAAGGAGGGTGTGCTGACGCGGCTGGATACGGCGTTCTCGCGGGATCAGGCGAAGAAGATCTATGTGCAGGACCGGATCCAGGAGCATGCAGGCGAGGTGTATGCGTGGCTGGAGCGGGGGGCGCACTTCTATGTGTGCGGGGACGCGACGCGGATGGCGAAAGACGTTCATCTGGCGCTGCTGGATGCGATCGCCAAGGGGTCGAATGGCACGCTGCAGCATGCGGAGGAGTATCTGGCGACGATGAAGAAAGAGAAGCGGTACCAGTTGGACGTTTACTAGCGGCGTTGTCCGCTGTTCGTGATCCGTTGCCCGTTGTCCGTTGAGGAGCGGGAGTGGCCTGGTCGGCGCTCCCGCCTTTTGCTTTGGGCGATGGGGAGTGTTAGACGCGTTCGTGATCGGGGCGCCAGGTGACGATGCTTTGCTTGATGGCTTTGGGTTCGAGGCGCTGGGTGAGGGTCTTGTGGACGAGCTCCGGGATTTCGGCGTCGGAGGCGAAGCGCAGGGCGATGAGCTGACGAGTGGAGAGCTCTTGGATGTGGGCGGAGTCCGGGGCGGAGATCAGGGCGCCAAGGCGGAGACGCTCCTCGAGGCGGATGACGCGGTTCTGGGCGCGGAGGGCGGACGATCGGGCGACTCCCGCCAGACCGAGGAGAGCGAGCGCCATGACGACGAGCCAGAGGTGTAGGAAGAGATGCGGGTGACCCCGCTGGATCGCGACGGTGATGGTCACGATGAGGTTGATGAGGAGCAGGGGGATAACGAAGAAGTGGAAGAGCGGGTCGAAACGGGTGTGGCTCTTGTAGGACTGTTCGCTTGGCATGAGAACCTCGTGCATCCTCGCCCTTCAAACGAAGAGGCGGGAGGCCCAGAGTAGCATGCGAAGCGGCTAAAGCGAGCGATGGGAGGTGCGAGGCTCACTCTGGTCAGGTTTGTCGTGGGGCCGGCTGTGGTGGCGGGAGTCGGGGGGCAAGGTGTAGTTTGCGCCGAGGGTTTCGACCGGTTCGCCGCTGGAGCGCGAGGCCCGAAGCAGAGAGGGGAGGTTATCCACGGCTGCGCTCTCCGGGGAGTTGTTGCAGCCGGTAAGGACGGCAGCGGTGAAGAGGAGGGCGGAGACGGCGACACGAGGGGCGGTCAGGAAGGGAGATGACAGAGTGGGTGACATGCTGGCCTCCAGAGACAAGGGCGAGTTGTCTGAAAAGCTGCTATTTGCAAGGACGGCGGCTCAAATTCTCCGGTTGCTTCGCCGCTCACTTTTGCGGTGTGTCTTCTTTATCGGCGCGCGGCGGCCGCACTGCAATCGCGCCTGTGGGGGACGATCACACCGCAGGTAATGGACCGGATGGGGGATCTCCGGTTCAGTTAGGGTTAAGGGATGGCGGAGAAGAAGCGAATTGGAGTGCATCTGGGGACGGCAGGCGGATGCTGGACGGCGGTGAACCGGGCCGTGGAGGCGGGGGCGAATACGTTTCAGATCTTCAGCTCCAGCCCGCGGCAGTGGAAGGCTGCGGCTGTCAAGACGGAGGACGGGCGGAAGATGCGGGAGCTTCGGGCGAAGCATGACGTGGGGCCGATCTCGATCCATGCGAGCTACCTGATCAACCTTTGCAGCCAGACGGAGAGCGTGCGGAAGAACTCGACGGCGGCGTTCCGGGGCGAGGTGGAACGGGCGCTGGCGCTGGGGGCGGAGTACCTGGTGCTGCATCCGGGAAGCTGGAAGGGGCTGACGCGGGATGAGGGTTTAAGGTTGGCGGCGGAGTCGATTGTGACGGCGGTGGATGGAATCGACTTTTCTGCTGCGGCGGAGTTTCGGATTCTGATTGAGAATACGGCTGGGGCGGAGTTTTCGCTCGGCGGAAAGCTGGAGCAGGTGGCGGAGCTGGTTTCCTGTCTGGAGAAGTGTGCGCCGGTGGGAGTTTGTCTGGATACGTGCCACGTACATGTGGCGGGGTATGACATCGTCAGCGCGGACGGATATTTGGAGACGATGCGACTGGTGGAGGAGACGGTGGGCTACGGGGCAGTGAAGGTGTGGCACTGCAACGATGCGAAGGCGGCGATGGGCTCGAAGCTGGACCGGCATGAGCATATTGGCGAGGGGACGATTGGCGCGGCAGCGTTCAAGCGGCTGCTGCGGGATGACCGGTTTGCGGGGGCTGTGTTCATTGCGGAGACGCCGGTGGACAATCCGGGCGATGAGGCAAGGAACGTGGGAGTGTTGAGGACGCTGGCGGCGGGGTGAAGGCCAAGAAAGCCGGAGCGGATGGTGGTCCGCCCCGGTTGATCGAGAGCCCCTCGGGAATGACGAGCAGTCGTTAGGAGCGATCGCCGTCCTGGCTGTGAACCATCTGGGAGAGCACGTCCTTGCCTTTTTCGACGAGACCTTTGGCTGTGCCCATTGCTTGCTCTTTTTGCCCATAGGTATCGGGGCGGCCGAAGCCGAGAGAGGGCTCACCTGCACCCTCGAGCGGTTGGGCAAGGAACGGCTCGAACTTCCCATGTCCATCCGGTGCGGTGCCGCTGGTCCAGGGCTGATCGGCTTGGTTGCCGACCCCGTCAAGCGTGGTGATAAAGAACTTGTAGCTGTAGTCCAGATTTTCCTTGGACTGCGGGAACGAGTTGGGGATGGGCAGATGGGACGGACCCAACTCCTCAAGCACGGCGAGCCACTGCTGCTGGTGCATGGTGTCGCGGGCGATGTTGAAGGCGAGCATGTGCTTCATGCCGGGGTCCTCGGTGGCGTTATAGAGGCGCACGGCGAGTGCCCGGCCGGTAGCTTCGGCGGCGACGTTGCAGTACATATCCGCGGCGATGTTGCCGCTGGCGTAGATGTGAGACATGTCAAACGGAACCCCATTGGCGTCCGTGGGCATGGCAGCAAGGCCGGTAGAGAGGATGTGGCGGAAGTCCATGCCATTGAGCACTGCTCCGGCGAGAGGATCGGCGGCGACCTCTTCCTGGAGTGATACCGGCGCTTTCTGGAGGTTGAGGGCGACAGCGGTGGCGAGCATTTCAATGTGGGAGATCTCTTCCGTCGCCGTGTTCAGCAGCATATCGCGATACTTGGCTGGTCCGCGTGCGCCCCAGGCCTGAAAGAAGTATTGCATGCAGACGCGGATCTCACCTTCGACGCCGCCGATGGCCTGTTGCAGCATGCGGGCGAAGACCGGGTTCGGTTTATCGACGGTGACGGGGTATTGCAGCTTTTTGTCGGTGTAGTACATGAGTGAACTCCACGAGGTTTCAGACGTGCGCCAGGATGGGCCGAAGCACCAGAACGAGCATGGAGGACGGAGATCGGTTGCTGCGCTGTGAGAGGCCCGGTCAGGTTGAGGCGTTGCCTCTGCCGAACGCAAGGTTTGCGACGAGGGAGATGGCGTCTTGAGGAGGGTGGCCGCGGCTAGCGGTGTCATCGCGGGATGAGAAAAGCCTGGGTGCTTGGAATTACGCTGAGCTACGGGCTGGGCTGGGGTGTCTTCGAGACGAGGTATGGGCGGGCGTTCTTACAGGAAGGGCATGACGATGGGTGGCGAGGAACTGTTTGATCCGCTGCTGCGGGAGGTGCTGGGAGATGGGCTTACGCCGGTGGCGTGGGAGGGTTATAAGGCTGCGGCGGGACGTTGAAGGGTTGGTGGCGGGTACAATCAAAGGAGTATGGCAGAGAGAGAAAAGAGCGACAATTCTGTGGTTTTTGCCGCTGCGAACGATGCTGAGCAGCGAGCCGGAGAGCCTGCGCGATATAACCCGGCGGAGATTGAGCCGAAGTGGCAGGCGCGGTGGGATGCGGATGCGTCGCTGTATGCCGCTGAAGGCCATGACTGCGGGAAGCCGAAGTACTACTGTCTGGAGATGCTGCCGTATCCGAGCGGGGCGCTGCACATTGGGCATGTGCGGAACTATGCGATTGGCGATGCGCTGGCACGGTTCATGTGGATGCGTGGATACAACGTCCTGCACCCGATGGGATGGGATGCGTTTGGGCTGCCGGCGGAGAATGCGGCGTTGAAGAACAAGGTGCCGCCCCGGGAGTGGACGCTTTCGAACATCGCGAGCATGAAGAAGCAGTTTCAGCGGCTGGGCATGGGGTTTGACTGGTCCACCGAGGTGACGACGTGTCTGCCGGATTACTACCGGTGGAACCAGTGGTTCTTTCTGCGGATGTTTGAGCGCGGTCTGGCGTACCGGAAGAAGAGCAAGGTGAACTGGTGTCCGCAGTGTGCGACCGTGCTCGCGAATGAGCAGGTGGTGCAGGGGCGATGCTGGCGGCATGAGGATACGGTCGTCGAGCAGCGCGATCTGACACAGTGGTTTCTGCGGATTACGAAGTATGCGGATGAGTTGCTGAACGATCTCACAAAGCTGGAGGGCTGGCCGGAGAAGGTTCGGACGATGCAGCGGAACTGGATCGGGCGGAGCGAAGGGACGAACGTCGACTTCATGGTGGCGAATGTGCCTGGTTCGGTTACGAACGGGCAGAAGATCACCGCGTTTACGACGCGAGTGGATACGATCTTCGGCGCGACGTCGGTGCAGCTTGCGCCGGAGCATCCGGTGGCGAAGGCGTTTGCGGCTGAGAACCCCGAGCTTGCGCGGCAGATCGAAGAGCTCTTGCTGCAGCAGCAGAAGGCCCGGGAGACGGATGAGCTTGGGGCGATTGAGAAGCATGGGGTTGCGACGGGGCGGTTCGCGGTGAACCCGTTCAATGGGGAGCGCATGCCGATCTGGGTAGCGAACTATATCCTGGCGGACTATGGGACGGGCGCGATCATGAGCGTGCCGGCGCACGATGAGCGGGACTTTGAGTTCGCGGCCAAATATGGGTTGCCGGTGAAGCGGGTCGTAGCCCCGAACCTGGATACCGATGATCTGCCGCTGCCGTATACGGGTGAAGAAGAGGCGGTGCTGATCGACTCCGGAGAGTGGACGGGCGAGGCTTGTCTGGAGGCGCAGGACAAGATGGCGGCGTTTGCCGAGGCGAGCGGATTTGGCAGCAAAACGGTTACGTATCGATTGAAGGACTGGGGAGTCAGCCGGCAACGGTACTGGGGGACGCCGATCCCAATGGTGTACTGCGCGGCTTGCGGCGCGGATGATCCGATCCCGGTCAACGAGAGCGATCTGCCGATCCTGCTGCCCGAGCAGATTTCGATTACGCAGGAGGGTGGTTCGCCTCTGGGCAAGGTGCCCGAGTTTGTGAATACGACCTGCCCAAAGTGCGGCGGTCCGGCGAAGCGCGAGACGGACACCATGGACACGTTCGTCGATTCAAGCTGGTACTTCTACCGGTATACCGATGCGAAGAATGATGCGGCTCCGTTTGACTCCGCGAAGGCGAACTACTGGTTTCCGATCGATCAGTACATCGGCGGCGTCGAGCATGCGATTCTGCACCTCATCTACTCGCGGTTTTGGACGAAGGTGATGCGGGATCTTGGATTGGTCAACAATGATGAGCCCGCGGAGCGGCTGTTTACGCAGGGCATGGTGATCAAGGATGGGGCGAAGATGTCGAAGTCCAAGGGCAACGTGGTGAGCCCGGATGAGATGATCGATCGCTACGGGGCGGATGCGGCGAGGATGTATTCGTTGTTTGCGGCGCCTCCGGATCGAGACCTGGATTGGCAGGAAGAAGGTGTGGCGGGAATCGTCCGCTTCCTGAGCAAGGTGTATCGGCTGGAGACGAAGTATGCGAAGTTCACGGGCGGCGAGGCTGGGCCGGCAGACCAGGCGTTGTTGCGGAAGCTGCATCAGACGCTGGCGAAGATCACGCAGGACTTCAGCGGGCGATGGCACTTCAACACGTCGATCTCTTCCATCATGATCCTGGTGAACGAGGTTACGGCGAACGAACCGGCGATCGATGCGGGGCAGGTGACTGCCTCGACCGTGCGCGCAGTGATGATCGCGCTGGTTCAGATGCTCGCTCCCTTCGCGCCGTTCTTTGCTGCGGAACTCTGGGAGCAGCTTGGGTGCGAGGGCGTCGTCTTCCGCACGGCATGGCCGGAGGCGGATGCGGAGCTGGCGCGGGAGAGCGAGATCGAGATTCCGGTGCAGATCAATGGCAAGCTGGTGACGGTGATCAAGCTGGCGGCGGAGAGCGAGGCGGAGACGGTGAAGGCTTCGGCGCAGACGGAGGAGAAGGTGGCAGGGCGGCTTGTGGGCAAGACCGTGGTGAAGGTGGTGTATGTGCCGGGCAAGCTTGTGAATCTCGTGGTGAAGTAGGTGGCGGTCGCGAGCAGGGTGGCCGAGCCGGCGCGGAGTACTCAGTCGTTTGTGGGTACGTTAAGTGCGTGCCGGCGACGGCCCTGGCTGACCGGGCTGGAGGTGCTTTGGCGCTGGGTGTTCGGCATTCCGGCGCTTTGGATCGTGGGAACAAAGCTGAAGGAGAGTTTGCTTGCGGCGACAGATGGGACGCTCGATCCGGCGAAGCTGGGGCTGGACAAAGCACTGCTGAATGATCCGGTGGGCGCTCTGACGGCAGACCCGATGGGCGCGGCGGGAAAGTTGACGGCGGCTGTAGGGTTGGTGCTGCCTGGAGTGTTGCAGGTCGGGGTGTGGCTTGCGCCGTTGCTGCTGGTGGTCTGGGTGATCGTCTCCAGTCTGGGGCGGACGGCCGTGCTGCGGCGGGCGGACCCTGCCCTGCATGCGCGACCGCTGACCATGATGGTTTTGCAGGCGTTTCGGATTGCGGTGCTGGCGGCCCTGTTTGTGGTTTGGTTTCGGCTGATGGCGTGGAGCTCCCATGTCGCGGTGAGTGGGCCGATCGCGGTCGGAGCGGAGCCGAACCTGGTGGGCTTCTGTGCGCTGGTAATCGTGCTTTCACTGGGTATGTTTATTGCGTGGTCGACGGTGAGCTGGTGGTTCGGCATGGCTCCGCTGCTGGCGATGTTGAACGGAACGGGGGTGGTGGCAAGTCTGCGCAATGCGGGGAGGCTGCGCGGGTTGCGAGGCGAGCTGGTTGAGATCAACCTGGTGATGGGGATCGTGAAGATTGCGCTGATCGTGCTGGCAATGGTCTTCTCGGCGACGCCTTTGCCGTTCCAGACCGTAACCACCCCGGAGTTCCTGGCGTGGTGGTGGGCGGGCGTGGCGGTGCTCTACCTGATCGGGTCCGACTTCTTCCATGTGGCGCGGCTGGTGGCTTACCTGACGCTTTGGCGCGGTGGAGCGGCAGCATCGGTCGCAGTAAAATAAGGCGCAGCTTGCTTCCTCCGGCGCAGGTCAGTCTGCATCACACTCAGTACTTCACCTAATGAGGGTTCGATGTCATCTTCTGCGATTTATGCGATTGGCGTTGTGGTCGTTCTGGCTGGGTTGGTTTATGTGGCTTCGATCACGCATGTGCAGACGAAATGGATCATCGCCATGGGCCTGCTCGTGGTGGGCGCGGGGCTGGTGGGTATGGCCAGCAACACGAAGAAGCCGGAGTAGGCTAACGTGGATCGGCGCGGGAGCGGCTGCGATTTAGACTGTTGAGGTGGACACTTCAACGATCGTCATCCTGGACTTCGGTTCTCAATACACGCAACTGATCGCGCGGCGGATTCGGGAGTTCAACGTCTTCTCCGTGGTGCTGCCGTGTACGACCCCACTGGAACAGGTGAAGGCGCTTGCACCCAAGGGCGTGATTCTTTCAGGCGGTCCGTGCAGTGTCTACGACGCGGACGCGCCGGCAGCCGACCCCGCTGTACTTGCCCTGGACGTGCCTGTGCTCGGGATCTGCTATGGGTTGCAGTTCATGGTGCATCACCTGGGCGGCAAGGTGGAGAGTGCGGCCCAGCGCGAGTATGGGCATGCCGAGGTTACGGTGGTCCGCAAGACGCCGCTGTTTCAAGGGCTGCCTGGGACGATGGAAGTCTGGATGTCGCATGGCGATAACGCGGTGAAGCTACCGGAAGGGTTCGAGCTGACTGCGGAGACGGCAACGGCTGTCGCGGGCATGGTCAATGAAGAGCGAAGGATGTGGGCGGTACAGTTTCACCCCGAGGTCGCGCACACGCGGCAGGGCATGGAGCTGCTGAAGAACTTCGCGTTGAATATCTGCGGCTGCGAGCAGGACTGGACGCCGGAGCACTTCATCCAGGCAACCGTGGAGCGGGTGAAGGCGCAGGTGGGCGAAGGCCACGCAATCTGCGGGCTCAGCGGAGGCGTGGATTCATCGGTTGCGGCGGTGCTGGTGGCGCGTGCGATCGGAGAGCGGCTGACGTGCATCTTCGTCAACAACGGGGTGCTGCGCAAGGATGAGTTTGCGAAGGTGCAGACGACGATGAGAGAGCAGCTTGGCCTGAATGTTGTGGCGGTCGATGCGGGAGATCGCTTCCTGGCGAAGCTTGCGGGCGTTACCGATCCGGAGACGAAGCGGAAGGTGATCGGCGGCGAGTTTATCTCCGTCTTCGATGATGAGGCGAAGAAGATCTTCGAAGCGGAGAAGAGTGCAGGCGAGGAGATCGCCTGGCTGGTGCAGGGGACGCTGTATCCGGATGTGATCGAAAGCTCCAGCGTCAAAGGACCGAGCCAGACGATCAAGAGCCACCACAACGTCGGCGGGCTGCCTGCGGATATGAAGTTGAAGCTCATTGAGCCGCTGCGCGATCTGTTCAAGGATGAAGTGCGCCGCATTGGGCGAGACCTGGGGATGCCGGACGAGATCATCGAACGGCAGCCGTTTCCAGGGCCGGGTTTGGCGGTGCGGATTTTGGGTGAGGTGACGGCGGAGCGTGTGGTCATTCTGCAGGAGGCGGATGCCATCGTCGTGGAGGAGATCAAGGCTGCCGGGCTGTATCGCAAACTCTGGCAGAGCTTTGCCGTGCTGCTTCCGGTCAAGTCTGTCGGAGTGATGGGCGACCAGCGGACGTATGCGAATACCTGCGCCATCCGTGCGGTTGAGAGCGAAGACGGCATGACGGCGGATTGGGCGCCGCTGCCCTATGAGGTGCTGCGCAAGATCTCAAGCCGGATCGTGAGCGAGGTGCGCGGGATCAATCGCGTGGTCTACGACATCACGAGCAAGCCACCGGGGACGATCGAATGGGAGTAAAGTTCAGCAAGGCTTAATGTCTGGGGGCTATCATCACCCAAGATGCAACAAGCTAAGCTTCTTCCGCTGCTTCTCTTGGTTGGTTTGAGCGGCAGATGCCAGATGAACCCGATCATGGTCCCTTCAGGGACGCCGCTGCCTGTAAATCTTACTGATGCTCTTCCGATGAAGGTGGGCGAGCCGGTCCGGGGTTCCCTGATGTATCCGGTGTATGTCGACAATATTCTGATGGTTCCGGCGAAGACGGTCGTGACCGATTCGGTAGTGGCTTTGACGCCGGACCATAGCCGGCGGATTCATGCCCGTTTGCGGTTTGACTTTACGCCCTATCGGATTCCGGTTGTACGGTTCGATGGGTTACTGATGCCGGATGGTATGGCGGTGCCGCTCAAGATGGGGCTGGCCACCAACGGGACGCCAGTCTACCGGGTGGTGGCACCGCCGCCGCGCACCGGGGGGCTTATATCCCGGCAGCTTGCCGTGCTGAAGCAGGCAGCGCTGGACCGGATCCATGTGGTTACGGGACCCGATAAGGGCGACCGGCTGAAGCTGTTCCTGTATAGCCAGCTTCCATATCATCCGCAACGGATTGCGAAGGACACCTCGTGGACGGTTGAGACGACGCAACCGCTTAAGTTTCGCCGGGAAGGGTTGGACCGGAGGCTGGTGCCTACGAGATCCCAAGATACGAAGGAGTGGACCCTGGAGGCGTATCTCACGACGCCGATTTCGTCGAACTCTTCCAAAGCGGGAGACTCGATTCGTGCCGTGGTTGCGGAACCGGTTATCGATCAAGATGGAACGATCGCGGTTCCGCAAGGTGCTGTGATGACCGGCACCGTGAGCGAGGCGCGACCTGCGCGCAGGTTAGGGCGGGCGGGGTCCCTGGTGTTCTCGTTCAACAAGATTGCGTTCCCCGGAGAGGATGCGATGTCTGTTCAGACGTCGCTGAAGGGCGCCGATGTTGGGAGGGATCAGCAGCTTGCGATGGACTCTGAAGGTCAGGTGAAGCCCAAGGCCCAAGACAAGCTGATTGTGCCGCTGATTTTACTTTCGCTGGCGGCACGGCCCTTGGATGAAGATCGCGGCCGGAACATGTTCGGCAAAGATGCAGTCGCGTCAAACAGTCTTGGGGTGATTGGATTCCTTATCGGCACAGCCGCACAGAGGCCCAATATTGCTGCGGCGATCGGGTACTATGGCGCGGCGCTGTCGATCTATGAACAAATTCTTGCGAGGGGTAAGGAAGTAGCTTTCGGAAGGGATACACGCGTGGAGATCGAGACGATCGCGCGGAGATCGACTCCGATGAACGGTAGGACTGTCGATGCAAAGCCTTGATCTTGCGGAGAGCACGGTAGAATCAAGGCAACTTCCAGATTCATCTTGTTCTCCTGAGGAGCTCTCCGCTCATGGATCGCCGCCGTTTCCTGCAAACCAGTGCTTTACTCGCCCCTACTGTCTTTACGACCTCTGCTATTGGGCAGGGAGCATCAACATCCCTTCCGCCGGCGATTGCGGCGCTTAACGATCGCAAGAGTGAGGCAAAGCCGATAAGCCTCGCGGAACGCGAGATGCGGTTTGCACGTGCGCGTGAGTTGATGGCGGAGAACAAGATGGACGCGATCCTGCTGGCTGGATCGGTGTCGCTGGTGTATTTTACGGGCATTCGCACGGGCAACAGCGAACGTATGTTCTGCTTCGTGCTCCCGCAGAAGGGGGACGCCTTTATCGTCTGCCCGGCGTTCGAGAAGGACCGGATGATGGAGCGGATGGACTCCATCCCAGGTGGGAAGAGCACGAGAATCTATACGTGGCAGGAGCATGAAAGCCCGTACGCGCTGGTCGGCAAGGGGCTGGCGGACGGTGGCACGAAGGCGGGAACGCTGGGGATCGAAGAGAAGACACCGTTTGTCTTTGCGAGTGAGATTGGTAAGGCGAATCCGCAGTTGCATCTGGTCGATGGAACACCAGTCACCGCGGGTTGCCGGATGATCAAGTCTCCGGCGGAGCTTGCGCTGATGCGTCTGGCGTGTGCCGCGACGCTGCAGGTGTATGAGGCGGTGTGGAAGTCGGGGCATCCGGGGATGACGACGCATGAGTTCTCCGACCTGATTGCGGTGGCGTATCAGCGCGTGGGTTTCCCCGGCGATGCGAGCTGCCAGACGGGGATCTATTCCGCGTTGCCGCATGGGTCGATGACGCCGCAGGTGATCAAAGAAGATGAGATTGTTCTGATCGATGACGGTTGTACGGTGGAGGGCTATCAGTCCGATCTTTCGCGGACTTTCTGCTACGGCAAGCCGAGCGACAAGATGCGGCAGGTCTTCGACGTCGTGCATAAGGCGCAGGCGGTTGCGGTCGCGGCCGCCAGGCCTGGACTGGAAGCGCAGGCGGTGGATGCGGCCGCGCGCAAGGTGATTACGGATGCGGGCTTTGGGCCGGACTATCGGACGTTTACCCATCGCGTCGGCCATGGCATCGGCATGGACGGGCACGAGTGGCCGTACCTGGTGCGTGGGGACACGATCAAGCTGAAGCCGGGGATGACCTTCTCCGATGAGCCGGGGATCTATCTGCCGGGTGAGTTCGGCGTACGCCTTGAAGATGACATGGTCATCACGGAGAACGGGGCGGAGCTGCTGACGCCGCAGAGCAACTCATTGACGGCTCCGTTCACCCGGGGTTGATCTTGGCACGCTAGGCTCAAAGCCATCCATCACTTGAGGCGGCGGTACCCGGCTACCGGGTTCATCGGATCAGGTGCGGCGAACGATCTGGAGCCCTGAATGCGTCTGTTGCCGTTGTTCCTGCTGGTCCTGTGTGCGTCTGCGTCCGGGCAGACGGTACCTCCCGTCCTGATGATCTCGATCGATGGGCTTCGGCCCGATTCGGTGACGCAGGCTGAAGCGCACGGGCTGAAAGTTCCGAATCTGCGCCGCTTTCTGGCCGAAGGGACGTATGCGAGCGGCGTGATGGGTGTGGTGCCGACGATTACCTATCCGAGCCACACGACGCTGGTCACGGGTGTTGTGCCTGCGGTGCATGGGATCTCGTCCAACACCACTTTCGATCCGCTGTTTCAGAATCAGGTGGGCTGGTTCTGGTACGCGGAGCAGGAGCATGCCGAGACGCTCTGGCAGGCGGCGCATGCGCGGAAGATCGTCACCGCGAGCCTGAACTGGCCGGTCACCGTGGACGCGCCGGGAATCGACTATAACCTGCCGGAGTATTGGCGGGCGAGCACCCCGGACGACCTGCTGCTGCTGCATGCGCTGGCTCGTCCGCTAGGATTGCAGCAGCAGCTTGAGGCTGAGCTGGGTCTGTATGTCGACGGCAACATGACGACGATGGAGGCGGATGCGACTCGCACGAAGTATGCGGTCGCCCTGCTGCGTGAGCATAAGCCGGGATTCTTTACGGTGCATCTGAGCTCACTCGACGAAGAAGAGCACCTGACTGCGCCGTTCAGCGCGGAGAGCAACAAGACGCTCGAAGCGCTCGATGGAATGATCGGCCGGCTGCGCGATGCTGCGGTCGCGGCAGAGCCGGCGGCGGTGGTAGCCGTAGTCTCCGATCATGGATTCGCGCGTACGGATTACCGGGTCAACCTTTACACGGAACTGCTGAAGGCCGGGCTGATTACGCAAGGCAAGGCAGGAGCGTTCGGCGCACCCACCTTCGCCTCCTGGAAGGCGACACTCTGGCCCGCGGGTGGTTGTGCGGCGGTGATGCTGCATGACAGCCAAGATGCCGAGAGCCGGGACAAGATCATGAAGTTGGTGACCGATCTGGCGGCTGAGCCGGCAAACGGGATCGACCGCATCGTCTCCGGAGACGAGCTGCACAGGCTTGGCGGCTTTCCGCAGGCGATTGCGCTGGTGGCGTTGCGCCCGCCGTATCAGCTTGGCTATGCCTTCACAGGGCCGCTGGTCACGCCTGCACCGAGCACCGGCATGCACGGCTATCTGCCTTCAAATCCGGAGATGCGGTCGTCCTTCTTTGTCATGGGGCGGGGCATCGCGGCGGGAAGGAACCTTGGGCTGATCGACATGGTGCAGATTGCGCCCGCGCTTGGGTCCTTGATGGGCGTTGCGTTGAAGGGTGCCAGCGAGAAGCCGCTGAAGCTGCGTTAAACCGCGAAGGGTGCCGAGGCTCCGGCACCCTTCGCGATCTCTGATTAGTTCTAGCCAAGCTCTTCCATGCTGTTCGCGCCGAACTTGGTGTACCACGGGGTGGCGTGCTTCAAGGCTTCGTTGACGTGCGATATATTCTCGACGCCCACGGTTTCAAGCCAGTCCTTGAAGGCTTTCGGACCTTGCTTTGCGTAGACGACGATGCCGTCCTTCCACGTCGCGCGGCCGCAGAGTACGCCGTTGAACTTGGTGCCGGACTCGGCCGCGAGCTCAAGGGTCTCGATGAAGACGGGGTTGGAGACACCGGCGGAGAGATAGATGAAGGGCTTGTGGCTCATGCCTTCGGCGTCGCGGAAGTGCTGCAAGGCCTCGGCGCGAGTGTAGGCTTTTTCTCCCTTGAAGGCCTTAGTGCCTTCGACGAAGGTCATCTCGACCGGCACTTCCACCTTGAGGACGTCCACGTTGTACCTGGACTTGCCAAACTCGGCCATGCAGCCGGAGACGACCGATGGCTTCTTCTTGGCGTACTCCAGGCTCTTCTCATCGTGGCCGTGCTCGTCGTAGCCGACGAACTCGAGGAAGAAGGGAATATCGTGCGCGACACACTCGTCGCCGATACGCTCGATCCAGGCCTGCTTGAGATCGTTGATAGCGGTCTTCTCGAAGGGAGTGTAGTAGAGCAGGATCTTGATGCAGTCGGCGCCGGCTTCCTTCAGGCGGCGAACGCTCCAGAGATCGAGCAGGTCCGGCAGGCGGCCGGCCGTGTTCGAGTCATAGCCGGTCTTCTCGTACGCGAGCAGCAGACCAGCGGAGTTCCGGTTCTTGGCGGCGGGCAGGCCGAACTCGGGATCCAACAGGATGGCCGAGGCGTGGCGGGTAAGGACCTCGGTGACGAGCGTCTTGAACTCTTCCAGGTGGCTGGCTTCAATGATGCCGCCGCGCTCCTTGGCGATGGATTTCTGCAGCGATCCTCGCTGATCCATGGCTGCGGCGGCGATGACGCCGCGGGCGTCGGAGACAGCCTTCAGGCCTGCAAGTTTTCCGGGTGTGGGCTTCATGGTTCGTACTCTCCTCGTCGTGTCGGCTATGGATTGGATTAGACGATCATTCTACACACGGGAGGTAAATGGGCTGAGTGAAGATTTTGCACGAAAACGCTAGCCCGCCAGCGCCTGCTCGAGCGCGCTCTGCTGGATGGCGAAGAGCTGACGGATTCCACCCTCCGCCAGATCGAGCAGGCTGTCGAGCTCGGCGCGGCTGTAGGAGTCCTTCTCCGCCGTTGCCTGGGTCTCGACGAGACCGCCCGAGCCGAGCATGACGACGTTCATATCCACCGTGGCGCGGGAGTCCTCTTCATAGCAGAGATCGAGCAAGGCGTGGCCGTCCACAATGCCGACGGACGTGGCGGCGATCGTCTGCTTCAGGGGCGACGCCTTCAAGGTGCCGGCCTGCACCAGCTTTCCCAGTGCGATGGCGAGGGCGACCGAAGCGCCGGTGATGGCGGCGGTCCGGGTTCCGCCATCGGCCTGGAGGACGTCGCAGTCCAGGATGACGGTGCGTTCGCCGAGCAGGCGCATATCGACGATCGAGCGCAGCGAACGTCCGATGAGGCGTTGGATCTCATGGGTGCGGCCGCCGATCTTGCCTTTTTCCGCCTCGCGCGGGCTGCGGGTGAGTGTGGCGCGGGGGAGCATGCCGTACTCGGCGGTGACCCAGCCTTTGCCGGAGTTGCGCATCCATCCCGGGACGCCGAGCTCAATGGTTGCGTTGCAAAGGACGCGGGTGTTTCCCGCCTCGATGAGCACGGAGCCCTCCGCGGTGGAGACATATCCCGGCGTAATACGGGTGGGCCGAAGCCGGTCCGCGGAACGTTGATCCGGTCGGAAGAGGGTGTTTGTCTGGGGCGGGGAGACCGGCATGGCTCGATTATAGTGATGGATCGGATGGGCGGGCTGAGGGGTGGAGGTGGGACGGCAAGGAGCCCGAACGATCCCGTTCTGGGAATTTTGTTTTCTTTCCGGGAATGAGTTTTCACCATTCTCCAAATCGCAAAACGGGAACAAGTTTTTCAGAGTAATGTAAGGAACCATACGCAAGGTCTTCAGGCGCAGAGCAATACTGTTTCAGGAATCCGATCTTATGTGAGGAAAGTGACATATGCGCGCCACCCAGAGCATCCCGGCAGCACACCATTCACCCGGCAACACGAACGTTCACGATTCAGCAAAGCTGAGAGTTGTGGGAGGTTACGATGCTGCCACCGCAACGGAACAGTTCTGAATCACTTAAAGCACCCGGAATCAAGACGCAGGTTCCTCCGGCTCCAGCCCGAAAGGGTGCGAGCCTGCCCCAAACCGAATCGCACGGGGTTCCCGGGTACAGCCCGGGCGCCAATATTCCCAAGGTGATCGGGGGGGAGTCACTCCCAATCCTGCACTTGATGGTCGTCGATGAGGATGCACCGGTGCGCCATGCGTGCCTCGAAATCTCATCCAAGATGGGATTCGTCGTCGTGGGAGCAGCGGATACGGCAGGCGCACGCGCGATCCTCAAGCACCAGAAGATCGACGTGATGCTGCTCGATCTGAAGGTTCCCGGCGCCGGAGGGCTGGCGCTGCTGGAAGAGGTCAAGACGCTTCATCCCGAGACGTCGGTCATTGTCATGACCGCCTTCGCTACCGTCTCAAGCGCGGTGGAAGCGATGCGGATCGGTGCGGGAGATTACCTGACCAAGCCGTTCGCGCTCGAGGAACTGACGTCGATTCTCGAGCACGCCGGCGAGCGGCGTCAGTTCGACCTGGAGAGCCGCCGTCTGCGGGAACGGCTGCGCCATCAGAAGGGAGCCGGCCAGCTGGTGGGCGGATCTCCGGAGATGGAGAACCTCTACCGCATCCTGTCGAAGGTCGCGCGTTCTTCGCATCCCGTCCTGATCCTGGGCGAGGCCGGAACCGGCAAGGAGCTGGTCGCCCGGGCGATCCACTTCAACGGGCCGAATGCGCAGAAGCCGTTTGTTCCGGTCGATTGTGGGAGCCTCGTTCCCACGTTGATCGAAAGCGAGCTCTTTGGCTATGTCAAGGGGGCTTTCACCGGAGCGCATCGCAGCAAGGAAGGTTTGCTGGCGGCAGCGGACGGCGGAACCGTCTTCCTGGACGAGATCAGCGAGCTTCCGCTTGAGCTGCAGGCGAAGCTGTTGCGTGCGCTTCAGGATCGGGAGATTCGTCCGGAGGGTTCAACCGAGGCGATTCCCATCTCGGCTCGGATTCTGGCCGCTTCCAACCGCAACCTGGTGCAGATGGTCGAACAGGGACGTTTCCGGAAGGATCTTTACTTTCGGCTGAACGTGGTGAACCTTCGCATTCCCGCGCTGCGGGACCGCCGGGAGGACATCGGCCTGCTGGCGATGCACTTCCTGGAACGGGTGCAGAAGGAGACCGGCAAGGTGCACCGGTTCTCCGACGATGCGCTGCGAATCTTGACCGAGTACGACTGGCCGGGAAACGTGCGCGAGCTCGAGAACGCCATCGAGCGGGCATGTGCGCTCAGTTCAGGACCCATCCTGCATATGGGGGATCTGCCCACGCAGCTTCAGGACTTCAGGCTGCACGGCCGGCTGCGCGATCACGAGCAGAAGCAGGAGGACGAGGCCGTGAGCCGCGCCGCGGACCAGGTGGTCTCGATCGCCGAGATGGAGAAGCAGGCCATCCTCGACACGGTTCGGCTGTTGCGCGGAGACAAGCTGAAGGCGGCGAAGCTTCTTGGAATCGGCAAAACCACCCTTTACCGCAAGCTGAAGGAGTACGGCATCAGTGAAAGCGGTATGGAGCTGGCGAACTGAACCTGCCTGGAGAGGGTGGCGCGTCGCCGGACGACGGCGCGCGCCGCTCTCCATCCTTTACGGAGCCGAGAAGCTGAAGAGCAAGCAGGAGACAGGGCATGAGGAGCAAGGACGTGCTGGTCATCAGTGGGATTCCGGGCGCGGAGAACTTTGCCGCCGTGCTGCAGCAGCAGATTGGGGTGCGCGTCGAGATCGCAGCCACCCGGCAGGCGGGGTTGATGTCTCTCAAGCGTGGAGACTTTGCCGTGGTGGTGGTGGAAGAAAATCTCGTGGAGGGCGATCCCGCATGGGCCGATCTGCTTTGGCAAAGTGCCGGTCTTACCACTCCGCTTCAGGTCAACTTCTCCATCAAGGGAGGTGCGCGGCTGGCTCGCGAGGTGAAGAACGCGCTGGCCCGCCGGGAGGCGGAGTATGCGATCGCACGGCGGGCAGCCGAGACGGAGGTAGAGAACGAGCTGAAAAGCTCATTGACCGGGCTGCTGCTGCAATCGGAGCTGGCATTGCGGGAGCCGCGGGGATCGGACGCGCTGGCGCCGAAGTTGAAGCTGATGGTCGAGCTGGCGTCCGATATCCGCAGCCGTTTCGAGCGTAAAGAAGGTTAAGGCCATCCCCTTCCGGACGGGCCGGCTGCGCGTCGTGCGATCGTCTTAGGCGCTCCACTGGTCGCAAGCCACCGCTCATGCCGAACAACGTTCGGACCACATCCGCCCGAACCCCCACGTCAACCAGTACAGGTCACGAAGTGACCGCCCCGCGCGCAGCGGCCCGTCCGGCAGAACCAAGGTGTAGTCTGACCGTCGGAGGTCTGCCGATGCAGTGCGAGCACGTCAGTGAGATCAAGCGAGACGTAAAGCCGTCCGGCAAGGGGTGCGTGGAGTGTCTGGAGAAAGGCATGCACTGGGTCCATCTGCGCGAGTGCCTGGTGTGCGGGCACGTGGGCTGCTGTGACTCAAGCGCAGGCAAACACGCGACCAAGCACTTCAAGACAACGCACCATCCCGTGATGAAGAGCGTCGAACCCGGAGAGAAGTGGGGCTGGTGCTATGTCGATGAGATCATGCTTGACCTCTAAGCAGAAGGCCAAAGACCCACCTTAGCCCCGATCCTCGAAGCGGATACTGCGTGTGTCTTACGCGAAGCAAGGGGGACGGCCACAAGAAAGCCCTGCTCAGGCAGCAGGGCTTCGGACGTGCCAAGAAAGTCAGATCCTTCACTACGCCTTGCGAAAGAAGCGGCGGCGGCCCGCAGCAAGTACGCCGAAGGCTCCCGTGCCCAGCAGGATCAGACTGGAAGGCTCAGGAGTTGAAGCAACAGCCGGGCTGCTCACGTTGAACGTCGACGTATACGTGCCACCGTAATCGAAGGTGCCCGGGTAGAAGATCTTCAGGGTGTCGCCGGAGAAGGAGTAGGTGAAGACGCCCGCGCCGGTCAGCTGAGAGATTCCGTTGAAGGCAGGGTCGCTAAAGGTCAGCTCAAACGGATCTGCCCCGTACGTATCCACGTCGGTGACGGTAAGAGTCGTTCCCGTGAAGTTCGCGGTGTCGAGGTTGGCTCCGTCGTTCAACCCGAACTCGACTCCCGGGCCGATCGTCACCGAAGTCCCGGCAACATTCCCATAGCCTGCGGGTACAAATCCATACACGGGATTGAAGTAGTTGGTGGTGCCGCCGTTGACGAACAGGCCTCCGCTCACGGTGGTGCCAAGATCATCCGCGTGCGCGGCAAGGCTGAAGGTAGAGAGAACAAGGAAAGCGGGCAAAGTAAAGCTGCGCATAGAACCATCCTGGGGAGAGTTAGATCGTGCGTGAGCAAGAGAGTCGGTTTATGCGTTCAGTCTCCAAACCTTAGACAACATTGCCTCACATTGCAACCATTGCCGGTTCGCACTTGGCCGACACGTGCGCCCGGCCAAAAACTCTCCTTCATAGCGCCATCGGATCGTGCTAGCATTCGCCCATATACAAGAAGCCACGACCGGACAATTCCCGCTCCATCCGGCTCTGCGCCCTTACAATCCTCACCTCCCCTCAACGCGCGCTCCTGCAAGGTATGGCACTCTCTGTAGCCGCTTTCATCCAAAACGCACCATCCGCTGCGCATCACGCACCATGAACATCCTGGAGGTTTCCGTGAACGTTCGCACCCTTGGTTTTGTCTCGCTTCTCTCTTTAGGTGCGCTCCCAACCTCCGCCTTCGCGGTGGAGAAAGCAGTCGTGCAGGCTCCGGTAGCCGCGGCGGAGAAGGTGCAGTTCGACGTCTACGTGCCCCTCCAGCAGCGCGCACAGTTGGAAAAAGATCTGGTGGCCATGCACACCGCGGGTAACGCGATGTATCGCAAGTGGCTCACGCCGCAGCAGTTCGACGCACGCTACGCCGCCACCCCCGCTCAGACCCAAGCCATCGTCGAGCAGCTCACCGCCGCCGGCCTGCAGGCAACCGTCATCGCCGGGCACCGGATTCACGTCTCGGGAACCTCGGCGTCGGTCGAGAAGGCCTTTGCCACAACCCTCTACCACGCCGCCTACCAGAACGGTCACCAGACCATCATGACCTTGCACCCGGTACCCACCAGCGGGGCAATGTATGCAACAGGAGCCTTGGTGACGGGCTTCTCCGGTACCATCCGCTTGCATTCGTTCGCACACAAAAGCGCCATCCCCGCCAACCGCTACAGTACCGCAGGCCCGTACTGGTTCGACGACCTGAAGCAGGCCTATAGCTTCCCCAGCTACCAGGCCTACAACGGAGCCGGCACCACCATCGGCGTCCTCATCTCCAATGACTTCAGTCAGAGCGATATGAACCTCTACTTCGGCCACGAGAAGCTGACCTCGCCAAGCTTCACCACCATCAACGTCGATGGAGGCGCGCCCTTCGATCCGAGCGATTCGCTCGAGACAAATCTGGATCTCCAGCAGACCGGAGGCATGGCGCCCAAGGCCAAGATCCTGCTCTATAACCTGCCCGATCTCAGCGACGACAGCCTCATGGACGGCTTGTCGCAGATCCTTACGGATAACAAGACCGATGTCGTCAACATGTCGTTCGGCGAAGCGGAGCTGTTCTATACGGCGGCCGACAACGACGGAGAAGACTTCACCTATCTGGCACAGGAAGAAGATGACCTGTTCGCTCAGGGCAACGCGCAGGGAATAACGTTTGTGGCCGCTTCGGGTGACTCGGGCGCACTCGCCGCGGTGCCGGTGGATTGCTTCAACTACGAACCGAACTGCGGCAAATTCCAGCTCTCCGTGAACTTCCCCGCCTCCAGCCCGCACGTGGTCGCCGTTGGTGGAACCAATCTCAAGACAACCTACTTCCCCACCAGCCCGGCGTCCTTCTACGTCAGCGAAGAAGCGTACGCTGATCCCCTCGCCGAGGATATCTTCTACGGAACATCCGCCACCGGCGGATACTGGGGATCCGGCGGAGGAAACAGCATCCTCTTCGCGAAACCGGCCTTCCAGTTGTTCACCAAGACCGGCAGCGCGACTGCCCGCACCGTTCCGGACCTTGCCCTCCATATGGGAGGATGTCCCGGTGGCGTACTGGGAACCTGTAACCCCCTAGACAGCGCTGATCTCGCGGTCCTCGGCGGTGTTCTCTACGGGGTCATCGGCACCAGCGCTTCGTCCCCCGACTTCGCCGGTCTTATGGCTCTTGCCATTCAGCAGTACGGCACCCGCTTCGGCAATGCAAACTACTACATCTACCTCCTGGCTCTGGCGCAGTCGAAAGGCTTGATCGCCAACGTCTTCCATCAGGGAGTCCCCGGCTTCAACGGTTACTACTACACCACCCCGACCGGCTACAACCGTGTGCTCGGGAATGGAACGCTGAACGCCAAAGACTTCTTGCTGAACCCCACCCTCCCCGTAGCCAGGAACCCACAATCCCCCTCCAACCCGTAACCCTTCCACCTCGCAGGTGCAATCCCCAGGGTGGCCACCATACACTCCAGTGGCCGCCTTGAACAGCGCTCAAAAAACACACCGTCAACACCGGCCGTCAGCTGATTCCCTTCAGTTGACGGCCGTTTGTCCAGGTGATCTTCCGTTGAGCCGAGCAGTGAGTGGACTGAGCAAGCGCCATCAACGCTTCAGCGCCTTCCTAGAAGTCATAAGTCTCAGGTAGTCCATGGTCTCCGAGGAACGCAAATGCAATCGCGGCTTCCACCAGAATCGCAAGTGTCTTCAGATCACCGCGCCGCCTTCTCACCAATTCTCGCTATCGTTCATTGTTCGGCGCATCCACAGCCAGACGCTCAGCTTCAAAAAGCGAGAGCATGGCATCGCACAACTTGCCGCTCAAGCAATTTCATATGTCGGGAAGCGTCGTGTATCCACCAACAGGAATCATTCCTCTGATGTACCATGCAAATCTTTTGTGGGGAACCGTCCTAAAAGACGTTGATCTCTTTTCTTCTCGCCCGAGCTGCCAATTCGGAAGCTTGTTTCCAGCCCGTCCGTCGGGTACCCGTAAGCTGACCGATCCCCAAATTGGGACTTCCTCTTTTCTCAATTCTCTGCCCTTGAACGGCTTTTTGCGCTCGATGACTAAATGAGGACGACAATAGATTCATGATCTCAGGATTTATAGGAATGAGCCTCATCCCTTTCCCACGGGCTAGAAGGAAAGGAGTACATTTTGCATTCACTCCCCGACATACATCTGCCAGACGCACAAACAAGAAATCTACTCCAGCCATTGGAAGTCGAATCGGTGCTGCGAAATCTCGGAGGAGTAAATCAATGCCACTTAGTGCGTTGCAATGATGGAAAACGGTATGTTCTTAAACTTAGAAGTACAAGTCAGAGAACAAATGCGGCAGCTAACGAAGCTTTCGGATCACTATTAATGCGAGGGCTTGGTTTTCCGACGCCTAACTACCGCTCTGTTTCAATCACGGATGCCACGCTCTACTATAACAACGAGCTTCTCTTTCGAGAGGAAGTTAGATTCAGGCCGCAACTAGGGCTACACTTTGCCTCTGAGTATTTTGATAACTGCAGCCCGTCAACATTTGATGACATTCCTCACACAGCGATAAGCGCATTGCACGGACCAGGCTTCCTCATTGGTATCTCCGTATTTGATATTTGGGCTAGTCATGTTGACCGACGGCAATTCTTATTCAACAACTCCCCCACTACACATCGTGTTCGCATCCTGTTTATAGATAATGAAAACCTCTTTGGAGGACACCTATGGAACCGATGGACTCCGGTGCGGGCAAACCCTTTTCTCAAGTCTATTGTGCAAAGCTCCTGCTCGATGAGGGAACTCCAGGAGCATGTAGAGTTCTTTCAGGCAATGATGCCGACCGTTTTGCAAAAAGCTATACCCTGCATCCCACCGTCGTGGTGCCATCACAACATCCTTGGCTTGGAGCAGCGCCTCCTAGAACGGCTCGCGTGTCTCCCAATGCTAGTGGACCTGCGACTCTGTTCTCAGAAGCGTTTCTCATTCAGTTAGCTACCCAGAGTGCCGGGTGCCCCATCCTTTCGACAGTCTCATCGTCGATAGCGTGGTGTGTCGGGCGTGAGCCCGACCGCCGGTTGCCTCTTCCACATCTCCGCAGTCTTCGCTCTACACTATCCTCATCGCCCCCTCTTCCATCCCGATCTTCCTCTCCGCCGGCGAAGCCTCCGGAGACCACTACGGCGCAGCCATCATCCACTCCCTCCGCGCCGCCCTGCCCGCCGCCGCCTTCACCGGCCTTGGCGGCCAGGAGATGGCCGCCGCGGGCCAGACCCGCATTGTCCGCGCGGAAGACGTCGCCCACATGGGAATCACCGAGGTCATCCGCCACGCCCCCTTCATCTACCGCCAGTACCGCAAGCTCGTCCGCTCCATCCACCAGAACCCACCCGCCGCCGCCGTCCTCATCGACTTCCCCGACGTCAACTTCCGCCTCGCCAAGCACCTCAAGCAGCTCAAGATACCCGTCATCTGGTTCGTCTCCCCCCAGCTCTGGGCCTGGAAGCGCCGCCGCCTCCGCTGGGTCCAGCAGCGCGTCTCCAAAATGCTCGTTATCTTCCCCTTCGAGCAGACCTTCTACCGCAATCGCCACGTCGACGCCACCTTCGTAGGCCACCCCCTCGCCGAACTCCCACCCCCATCCATCTCCCGCGAGGCCTACGCCGCCCACTACAACCTCGACCCCGCCAAGCCTTGGATCGCTCTCCTCCCCGGCTCCCGCTGGCGCGAGATCGAATCCAACCTCCCCACCATGGTCGAGATGGCCTGCCGCTTCCCCACCGTAGCCGGAGCACCCGCCGAGTACATCCTCCCCGTAGCCTCCACCATCGACCGCAAACGCCTCGCCGACTTCACCGCCGGCTGGATAACCTACGGACAACGGTCAACGGACAACGGACAACTCCCCTACATCCACCTCGTCTCCGACGCCCGCGAAGCCCTCCACCACGCCCGCGCCTCCATCGTCGCCAGCGGCACCGCGACCGTTCAGGCCGCACTCATCGGCAATCCCTTCGTCGTCGTCTACCGCGTGTCTTCCCTCACGTTCAAGTTAGCCAAATCTCTCGTCTGGTACCCGCCCGAGGTCTGGCCCACGGAAGAAGGTACCGACCGTGAGGGCAACCTCCCCATCGCCATGCCCAACCTCATCGCCGGCCGCCGCATCGTCCCCGAGCTCCTCCAATCCCGCTTCACCCCCGAACTCCTCGCCGAAACTCTAACCCCTCTCCTCGCCGACTCCCCCACCCGCACCCGCCAGCTCGCCGGCCTCGCCGAACTCCGCCTCCGCCTCACCACCTCGGGCCTCACCTCGATAGAACACGTCCGCGATGCCGTCCTCTCCGCACTCCAGAAAACTTGACTCAAACACCCCCACTTCAGCGTCCGATTACGGACACTGCCTCCTGCCCACGTTTGCCGCACATTTTTAATTCACGCATAAACGCAAATCGCCAATAAAGACGCACCCCTGACCGTGCGTAAGGATTGCTGTCTGTCCCGCTTGGCCGGACATTTCACCACATCCAGCCATGCTCCTGCCCACCCTCATCCACTGACACGAATCCTGCGTCTAAATCATTGACGAGGATTCCACTTCCGATGAAGCATGCCTTCCGCGCCCTCCTGGCCGCCCTGACGCTCCTGACCCCTGCCTTTGCCGCACCCGGCCGCCCCCAGCTCAAGGTCACCGCCTACACCATCAACGCAGAGATCGACCCCGCCGCCTCCAAGCTCTCCGCCACCGCCCAGGTCACCTTTCTTGCCCTCGACGACCTCACCAACCCCGTCTTCGAGCTCAACAACGGCCTCACTCTCTCCAACGTCACCGACGCCACCCACAAACCCCTCGTCTCAGAACGACTTACCCCGCAAAATGCCGTCCGCTTCACCCTCACCACCCCCATCCCCAAAGGCGCCTCCACCACCTGGACCTTCACCTACTCCGGCGTCCTCACCGGCTCCGACACCAGCCCCGTCGAAGGCATCAAGCTCGCCGCCATCGCCGACCCCATCTCGATGCTCCTCTACCCCGGCCGCTGGTTCCCCATCTCCCCCACCGGCCTCTACACCGACCGTTTCACCGCAGAGATGCACATCCGCGTCCCATCCGACGAGCGCGTCGTCGCCTCCGGCCCTACTGGAACTCCCGTATCCATAGGCAAACAAACAGAGTACAGCTTCAACTGGGCCAAACCCGGCTTTCCCGGCACCGTCGTAGCCGGCAAGTTCCTCCCCCCGCAGAAGACCGACAACTTCCTGGTCTACACCACCGACAAGCGCAAAACCGGAGCCCTGGAGTTCGGCGCCCTGGCCGCCAAAGAGTTCGAGTTCATGTCCAACGTCTTCGGCCAGCCCGAGACCGCCCAAATGGCCGTCGTCGAGCTCCCCGAAGACGCCGTCTCCGCCTCCTGGGCCCCCGGCGTCGTCGCCATCGCCGGCAATCGCATCACCGACCACAACTCCGCCCGCCTCCTCGCCAATACCATTGCCCACCAGTGGTGGGGCTCCGAGATCTCTCCCGCAACCCTCAATGACGCCTGGATCACCAACGGCATGAGCCGCTACGCCGAGCTCATGTACCTCCAGGACGCCTCCGGCTCAACCGCCTTCCAGACCGCAGTCGGCGACGTCTCCGCCGGTGCCCTCGCCTATGACACCGAACCCCTCAGCACCCTCGGCCGCCTCGACCCGTTCTCGCCCCAATTCCAGTCTATGACCCTGGAAAAGGGAGCCATGGTCTTCCACATGATGCGCTGGGAGATGGGTGACGACGCCTTCATCAAGACCCTCCGCGAAGCCCTCCTCCAGTATTCAGACAAAGGCATCCGCGAGAACGACCTCATTACCATCGCCCAGGCCCAGACCGTCCTCGTCGACGGCGACCAAACCCACCTCAACCTCCAACCCTTCTTCTCGCAGTGGGTCAACGGCACCGGCGCCCCGCAGTTCAACGACAAGTACACCGTCTACCGCCTCGGCAGCAACAAAGGCTTCCGCACCGTAGGCGCGATCACCCAGGACCTCGACCTCTTCCGCATGCCCGTCGAGCTCCGCATCGAAACCGAGGGCAAAACCGAGACCCGCCGCGTCGACGTCTCCGGCACCGACTCCCAATACTCCGTCGAAACCTTCGGCCGCCCGCGCCGCATCACCATCGATCCCCAGGGCTGGCTCCTGAAATCCACCCCCGACCTCGCCGTGAAAGTCGCCGTACTCCGCGGCCAGCAGCTCGTCGCCCAAGGCGACCTCACCGGCGCTCTGGTGGAATATCAGAAAGCCTTGGACTCCAACAAAAACAGCTCCCTCGCCAACTACCGCATCGGCGAGATCTTCTTCAACCAGAAAAACTACCAGTCCTCGGCCAACAGCTTCCGCGACTCCCTCCGCGGCGACGGCGACCCCAAGTGGACCGAGGTCTGGTCCCACGTCGAGCTAGGCCGCATCTTCGACCTCACCGGCCAGCGCGAGCGCGCCGTCAACGAGTACCGCCTAGCCGTCCAGACCAACGACAACACCCAGGGCGCTATCAACGAAGCCCGCAAACTGATGGTCCACGCCTACATCCGGGACCAAGCCGACTAATCAACCAAACATCGGTCAACCGTCCCACCTTCACAGGGCGTCATTCTGACCCGAAGCACAGCGAAGGGTCAGAATCTCCGTATTGGCCATTGCTGCGCCTTTGCCTCTCTTGTTGTCATCCTTCCGCGAAGTGGAGGACCAGCGTCTGTCGTTGCCTGTTCCTGACCGACTAAACTCAACCCAGAAAGCTCGACCCCGTCGCCAGCCCCATATTCTTCATCAGCATCGGCAGATCCGGGTCCGCCTCAATCACCACACGCCTACCTAAACTCCCCAGCATACCCTCAACCACCGCACACGCCTCCGCCGACGTATCGCCTGCCCTGAGAAGCCGAACCGCTCCCCCGCCCGCAAGCCCCCGCACCATCACACACCGGTCTGCCCGATACGTACACGAAGCAAGATCCGTAATACTCAGCGTCTCACTCGGCGTACAAAGAATCGTCCGTGGCGGTGCCATCCGGTCCAGCAGCGAGAAGATCTCCAGCTTCGACTCAAGTTCATCCGGAACAAAATCGATCGCAACATCCGCATCCCGGACGGCGTCTTCGACGCTCAGAACCAGTCCCACCTCGTGCCCTAGAGAAGCAAAGACCTCTCCCGCCTGCCGCAGTCTCGCCGGCATCACATCTTCGAGCACCACCTTATGCCCGGCTAAAGCGCAGGCCAAAGCAAACTCGCGTCCCGAGTGCCCGGCACCGATGATCGCAATATGCAGTGTCATCTCCGTAAGCCTTCGCACCGGATCGAAGATCCAAAACCCTACTTCTTCTCGAGCACCGGCTCTTCAATGGAGGTCAGAACTGACTCGTAGTTCGGCTCTGAATTCCGAATATAGTCGCTCACCCGGATGCGCTCCTCTTCGGTCAGCGACGGCAGCACAGCCTGAATGCGGCGAAGGGTTACGGAGATATCGTCAACGTAGTTCATCATGCGGATTGCTTCGCCGGACAGAGGCATTGTTACTCCTGATCTTTTGCTGCGAAATGGCTGGCAGCTTCGCCAGTGACCAGTTTAGTGCAAATCGGTGGCGAGCAGGAGTTCCCGCCCCCATCGCCGGTTTAGACTGCGGGAATGACGCGTCGGCTGCGGATTGTTTCAGTGGTGGGGCTCCTGCTTGTGTTGGCTCTTCAACTGTTCCATGTCGTGCGTGCTACCTCGGCCACCTGGGATGAGCCGCACCACCTCTTCGACGGGTACGCCATCCTCACCCGGCATGATTACCGCTTGAATCCGGAGGTTCCTCCGCTGATCAAGATGGTCGCCGCACTCCCGCTGCTTGATCGTTCCCTGCAAGCGCCCGTCAACCAGGACCGCCACAACCAGGAAGAAGCCTTCCGCGACGGCCGTGAGTTCGTCTTCAGCAACGGCGAGAGTCGAACCCTAGAGCCCGCCCGTCTCGCCTGCATGAGCTTCACCCTGCTCCTCGCCCTGCTGATCTACCTCTTCGCGGGAGAGCTCTTCGGCTACAGCGCCGCTCTGTTCGTCCTTGCGCTCTTCGTCTTCGATCCGAACTTCCTGGCCCACGGCGCGCTCGTGACTACCGACGTGGGCAGCGCATGCGGTTTTCTCGCCGCGATCTACACCTTCTACCGCTACTGCAAGCGGCCCACCTGGCCTAGGCTTCTGCTGGCCGCGTTTGCAGCGGGCATCTTATTGGGAATCAAGTTCACCGGCATCTTCCTCTTACCCATCCTCTTCCTCACGGTACTCGCGGAGTGGGCCTTGAGGCGAGACCCGAAGCTGCTTCTCCGGCGCCTCCGCGCCCTCATCGTGATCGGGGCCTGTGCATGGGTCTTGCTTTGGAGCTTCTATGGCTTCCGCTACAAGGCGGGCGCAAACGGCGCGGAGCTGAACCCCTCCCTGCCCGTTTACCTCGAACGCATGTACGACCAGAAAGACGCGAAGCACTTGGCGACGCTGGCAAAGTACAAGCTCCTCCCCGAGGCATACATCTGGGGCCTCGAGAACACCAAGCAGACCGAGTTCGAAGACACCAGCTACTTTTGGGGCAAGGTCTACCGCCACGGAAACTGGGAGTACTTCCCCGTCGCCTTCCTGGTCAAATCGACCCTGCCGTTCCTGATCCTGACATGCTTGGGAATCGCGGCAGCATGGTGGGTGCGCCGCGAAAGAGCCTGGGAGTTGCTGGTCCTTCTGGTCCCGGTGGCGTTCTACATGGCCGTCTCCATGCACTCGGATATGAACATCGGCGTCCGCCACTTGTTTCCCGTTTACGCCTTGCTTTACGTCGCGATCGCCAGCGTCGCGGCGGTACTCCTGCACCGGGATCGGCGCTTCGCCTACCTGCTCGGCGCGTTGCTGGTCTGGCAGGTGTTCACCTCCGTACGGGTCTCGCCCGCGTACATGGCCTATGGCAATGAGGCTTGGGGCGGACCAGGCAAGGTAAACCGATACCTCGGCGATGCCAATACCGATTGGGCGCAGCAGTTGAAGGATGTAAAGCTGTACCTGGCCGCTCATCCGGCCAAGAATTGCTGGTTCGCTTACTTCGCGGATGGAGCCATCGAGCCCTCAGATTATGGGATCGACTGCAAGCGGCTGCCGACCACGTCCACGCTTTGGTGGCTGGACCGGCCCATGATGGTGCCGCCCATAATCGAGGGTACAGTCTTCATCAGCGACTCGGACCTCGAAGGAATCGAGTTTGGAGATGGTCCGCTGAACCCCTATGACAGCTTCAAGACGATTAAGCCCACGGCGGTCATTGATCACGGGCTCTACGTGTATGACGGAACCTTCGAGGTGCCTCTGGCGTCCGCCCTCTATGACACCCGCGAGGCGCGGAAGGCACTGATGAAGCGCGACATCGATCAGGCCTATAGGCTGGCCCATACCGCAGTCGAGTCCGCGCCGCAGTCGGTGCCGGTCCAGGAGACCATGGGAGACGTCTTGATGGCGGAGGGGAATAAAGCAGGCGCGCTGGAGCACTGGCAGATGGCGCTAAGCTCCGCGGAGAAGGTCAGGCGGGATCTGCAGGAAGATTCGGTCCTTGAACTGAAAGCAAAGATCTCTAGCACCCAATAGCCTGAGTCAATCCTTACCCAGGATGCTGCCGCAGATCTTCCAGGCGAGACCGGAATGCAAGCAATAGATCAGCGGTACACCGTGCTTGCGACCACTGCGCTCGTACGCTTGCTGGACGACTAGGGTCTCCATCATTTTGATCTTGGACGTGGGCATCTGTGTTTCTCCCCCGCCGGCAACTCCAGAAAAGAGCATCCAGTCGCAGATCCTGCGTCGAGAGGCGACTATAGAGCGGCTCCGAGCTCCGCACGTTTGCTCGCTTCCTCCGTTGGTTTCCCCGCTTCCATGGCGCCTTCGACGGGAGCCATGTAGCCGTCGCGATCGGTCGCCTCCATCAGAGCCGCCATGCTGGCAGCAAAGTCAGGGTGCAAAGCGCCGGGAGCATAACGCCACGTCCAGTTCCCCGCCCCAGCCGCCGGAGTATTCATCCGCGCTTCGCTGCCCAGGTGAAGAATGTCCTGCAGGGGGAAGATGCAGACGTTCGCAACCGAGTCAGCAGCACACCGGATCATCGCCCAGTTGATCTCCGCGGCCGTCCGGATAGGCCCAAGATACACCTGTGCCGCTGTCTTCTCGTACTCAGTAGCATCGTCCATCCACCACCCGAGCGTCGTGTTGTTGTCATGCGTCCCCGTATACGCGACCGTATTGGGAACCATCCGGTGCGGCAGGTAAAGATGTCCTCCACGATCCGCAAAGCCAAACTGCAGGATCCTCATCCCCGGCATCCCATAGTGCTCCCGCAGCTCATCGACCTCCTTCGTGATCACCCCAAGATCCTCAGCCACGAACGGCAGATCCCCAAAAACATCGCGCAGCCGCTGAAAGAGATCGTGCCCCGGAGCCTTGATCCACTGCCCATTGATCGCCGTCTCTTCATCCGCCGCAATCGACCAGTACGCCTCAAACCCGCGAAAGTGATCCAGCCGGATCACGTCATAGAGCGTCAGCGCCCGCCGAATCCGAGCCACCCACCAGTCAAACCCATGATCCTTCAACACGTCCCACCGGTAAAGCGGATTCCCCCACCTCTGCCCGGTCGCCGAGAAGTAGTCTGGAGGCACCCCGGACACCCGCAGCGGCATCAGGTCCTCGTCCAGCTCAAAGATCCCCGGCGACGTCCACACGTCAGCCGAGTCGTAGTTCACAAAGATCGCTACATCCCCCAGGATCTCGATCTTCCGCTCCGCCCCATACGCTCTCAGCGCCGTCCATTGCTCGGAGAAGATGTACTGCACCGCCTGCTCCACCGCAAGCTCACGCCCATGTTCATTCATCAGCCGCGCCAGCGCGTCCCCCCTGCGCTGCGCATACTCCGGCGGCCACTCATGCCACGACGCATACCCAAACTGCCGCCGCAGCACGGTAAACATCGCATAGTCCGCCAGCCAGGAAAGATTATCCGTACAGAACCTCTGGAACTTGGCCCGCTGCTCATCGCTCGCACGATCCAGGAAGTTCCCCGCAGCCTCCTCGATCAGCGGCAGCTTCTCGCTATTGGCTCGCCCATAATCGACTGGCCCATCATGCCCCGGCAGCCCCTTGATCCTCTCGGCTGCAATCCATCCCTGCTCCGCCAGGACCTCCAGCGAGATAAAAATCGGATTTCCCGCAAATGCCGAAAGCGCCGAATAAGGCGAAGAGCCATACCCGGTCGGAGCCAGCGGCAGCACCTGCCAGAACCGCTGCTGCGCGGCAAACAGGAAGTCCACAAAGTGGTACGCCTCCGGACCGAAGTCCCCCACACCCCCATACGAGGGAAGAGACGTTACATGAAGCAGCACACCTGACGAGCGCTCGCTAAGCATCGGTTCTCCGTTCTAAAACTGTGATGCCGATTCCCCGCAGTGCAAAGCCCGTTTTGCAGGCATAACCCCAAAAGTAAAGTCCGCCGTGCCGACTAGGCACGACGGACCAATCTCGCTCCACTCCAGCTCTACTGCCCGAGCCCGCCCCCGCCGCCGAGAGCCGAAACCGGCTGCGCCGCCGCCTTCGACATCCGGATCGCCCCCGCCTTCTGATACCGCTGCATCAGGCTCCCCAGATACAGCCGGAAGACCTCCTCGCGCTTATCGTTCAGCATCGCATCCTTCGTCGTATCGAAGTTCTTCGCCACATCCTCCGCCGACGGCTCCTGCTTATCCGTCACCGAGAGCACAATCCCGTTCGTCCCCGTGTTGATCGGCTCCGAGATCGCCCCCTTCGCCAGCGTGAACGCCACCCCGCCCGAGCCCGACATCGCCCCCACATCCGGCACCTGCCCATCCTTGCCCACCAGATCCGACGACTTCACCGGGACATTCATCTCCGCCGCCGCCTTATGCAGATCGTTCAACGCCTTCGCCCGGGCATTCAGCTTATTCAGCTGAGCCGTCAGCAACCCCGGCGCCTGGTCTGTCCGGTAGTCATCCAGCAGATGCGACTTGTAGGCCTCAAACGTCGGCGCATGCGGAGCCTGTATATCGACCACTTGAAACACCGCATAGCCATCCCCCGTCGAAACCGAGACCGGATCGGCATTCTTCGCCGTTTGGAACGCCGACGTTAGCAGCCCCGTCGAATCCGAGACCCCCGGCACTACTCCATCCTTGCCCACAAAGTCCGTCGTCGTCGCATGCAGCCCGTGCCCCGCCGCCGTCTTATCGATCCCGTTCTTCTTCGCCTCGGCCGCAAGCTGGTTCGCGTAGTTCGTCTCCACCGCCCCAAACTTCTGCTGTTCGAGCACCGGCACGATATCCGCCTTCACCTCGCTCAGCGGCTTCGTATGCGCGGTCTGCCGCTCCTCCACCTGCAGGATGTGGTATCCGAACTGGGTCTTGATCACATCCGATGTCTGCCCCGGCTGCAGCGAGAACGCCGCCTTGTTGAACTCCGGAACCGTCTGCCCCGGCGTCAAAAACCCAAGTTCGCCCCCACTCTGCTTCGATCCCGGATCATCCGAGTTCTTCGTTGCCAGCGCCGCAAAATCGCCGCCCGCCTTGATCTGCTTCAGCAGATCCTCGGCCTTCGCCTTGGCCGCCGCATCCGTCTTCGCGTCCGCTCCCGCCGGCACCGCGATCAAAATATGGCGCACCTTGGCCTGGTCCTTCACCTCGTACTGCGCCTTGTGCGCATCGTAGTACGCCTGTATATCCGCGTCCGAGATCGTCGGCTTACCCCCCGGAATCTGGTCCGCGGTAAACGCCAGGTAGTCCAGCTTCCGCGTCTCCGGCATCGCCGTCGCATACCGCCCCTGGTTCTTCTTGAAGAAATCCTGCAGCTCCGCATCCGTCGGATTGATCGTCTTCTTCACGTCTTCCGCCGAGATCACCGCATAGTCGAACTTCACCTTCGTCCCCGACACCCGGTACGAGTCGCGCACCGCATTGTCCGACACACTCACGCCGCCGGTGATGAGCGCCTGCAGCCGCCCCACCTCCATCTCTTTCTTGATCAGGCCTTCAAAGTCCGCAACCCGCATATTCAGTTGGTTCTGGACGAAGTTCATATACTGCTCGTCCCCAATGTACTTGCCCCCCGGAAACAGCACCTCCCCGATCTGCCCCTGGTGCAGCTCCCGCGCCAGGTCAGCATCCGAGACCTGCAGCCCCAGGTGATCCCCCTCCAGCTTCAGAATCGACTCCTGGATCAGCTGCTGCGACACCCGGCTCTCCACATACTGCAGCAGGAACGGCGGCAGCTTCTGCTGCGCCATCTGCTGCTGCGCCGCACGCGTCACCTCGGTCTGCAGCACCGGCTCCGACTCAAACCGCCCCAGAACGCCCGGACGATGCACCGTCGCATAGTTGCCGTTATCCCCGCCGGCCCCGACGTTGTCGAAGATGCCGGGCACAAGGGTAATCACCATGGTCACAACGGCGGCGCCGATGATCACGGCAAAGAGAATCTTGACGATCTTGTTGTTCTGCTGGAGGACGCGAATCATGCTTGGCTGACAACCTTCTCTACGTACAATTTTTTCGCTTTCGGGCACTCAGTTCCGAAGCAAAGCGCCCGTCCGGCGGCTCGCGCGCAACGTACCCGCACAGAACCCAGACCCGGTCAACGGGGCAAGCCATAAGTATACCAAGCGCAAACACCCCCGGCCTGCCGTCAACTTCGCCTTAGTGCCTCAGCTTTAACCCGCAGTGGCCTAAACTACACTTCGCCAAGCCTGAGCGTAGGGCGCACGAGGCCGAGCAGATTACCCAAGACAACCGGAGTGTCGCGGGTAAATTCGATCCGGAATCGAGACGCGATTGATTTGGAGTGCCGCCGACGGAAGCGATGCTCGCCACATGCTACAAACGTGACATGTTCCGGAAACGAATTGTTTGGTTGATGAAGTGCTTGCTTTACTGTGTGCTCGGGATGTTCGTCGCGGGAAGACTGTCAGACCTGCTGAATCCGCATATTTGGTGGGCCTTACATCAAAGTGGAACGACTTTCCTGCAACGCCCTTTCTTCATAGCGGCCTACTATTTGCCTCTCATTGGGGTATATGGATTTTCTCTAGGGTTGATCCCCATCCATCGATTGCAAGAACTTCTGGCCTCTTCTTTCGGCAAGTTTCGATTCCGATCTCACCTTCGGCCAGAGATGATCTTCAGCCGTCCGTTGCTCTGGGCATGGGTTCCAGTTGGCCTTGTTCTTGCGTTTCGTCTATTGACTTTCTCAACGGAGAGAGATCATAGCGTTCTGGGATCAACAACATACGGTGAAAGCCGCTATGAGCATTTCTTTGCGCCGCTAAACCTTCATTCCACGTCTGATCCATCCGCATGGATTTTTGATCGCTTTGTACTGACTGGTCCCACCCTTTTTCTCATCGCCTATACCGCTGGGGTCTGGTTGCGTCATCAATTTCCAGAGCGCCCAACCAGTTCAACTAAAGCACCGGAAGTGCCAGCGAGTTAACTCTGTACTCTCTGAAACGACCGTTTCAGATGAGTACCCTCTATCAGGCCACGACTTCCAAGCCTTTCTTGTCCACAAGGGAGAGCAACTTAAGAGACGCTCCCTGAGGGTGCTTTTCCCCGCGCTCCCACTTACTGACCAGGCTAGGGGTGACGTTCAGATAGGCAGCAAAGACCGTCTGACTGGCCTTCTCGCGAGTTCGCAGAGCGCGAATTTTCTTAGGCGTCATCTCCTGGATGGGCGTGAGACACAGCGCGTCGAATTTGCGCATCGTCTTTTGATCCATCCCGCCGAAGCGGTGCAGATCGGCTGCCGTCTCGTGAATGGCAGCTAAGGCGTCACTCCGATGTTTACGTGGCATTGTCTTCTCCTGGCTCTTCCACGTTGAAGAGCGCTCCATCGTTCACTCGTTGTTCAATCTCAACATCCGTGTAGCCAAGGATCACTTCCGCAAGCTCTCGAAACGCTTCCAGTTCCCGGCGGTCGATATTGGCTGCATCCTTCTTTTCAAACCCGTAGACGTACACAGCGCGGTTGTTCTTTTTGAAGAGGATGATCGATCGCGAACCTCCGGACTTCCCTTCCCCTGCCCGAGCAATTCGCTGCTTGATCACTCCTCCACCGAGATCGGCGTCGATCAGGCCATCATTCGCCCGCTGTGCTGCCTGCCAAAGATGGGCATCGGTAATGCGAGCTTTTCTGGCGAAGCGGACAAACGCCTTGCCTTTGTAGACCGACAGCGTCCTTGAGGGTGCCGGCCTCATCTTCTAAAGTCTAGCACTGAGTGCCATAGATTGCAACTATGCCGATCCTTTCGCGTCGACAGGTCATCTTGTTCTCTTGAGAGACTGACAAACGTCTGAATCAAAGTCGTCCCAAAGACATTCCCCTGGCCGTAACGCCAGCCGCCATCAGCAAACTCTTTCTTGCTCCCTCCGTGGGATTCACATACCTCCTCGTCTATAGGATCGTGAGATCCAGGAGAATCCATGTCCATCTCTGCCTTGCACTCCTCGTCGCTTCTGGAAAGTACGCTCTTGGACACCCTCGAAGAGGCGGCCTCATCCACCAGCACCACCTCCACCTCGTCGACTTCATCCTCGACGCTCTCGGCTGGCACGAGTTCAGACACCTCCGCCCAGTCCAAACTCACCAAAGACCTCGCCGCCCTGCTCACCGACCTCTTCTCCGGCAACGTCTCCGGCTCGAAGTCCGCCGTCTCCCAGGTTCAGAAAGACCTCAAGGCAGCCGAAGCCGCAAACTCCGCAGCCACCTCGGACGCAGCCACCTCGTCCTCAACAACCCGGCTCGACAAGCTCCTGAACAGCATCTCCACCTCGCTCTCCTCCGGAGACACCGCCGCAGCTCTCACCGATCTCGCCCGCTACCTCGTCCAGACCGGCCAGCCCTCCGGAAACCTCGTCGACACAACCGCCTAAGCCGCCCCGCCCGCACGAACCCTCCTCCAGACCGCAACTCTGCATCCAACCGCTCACCGCACCCCGCGAGGAGGCTTCACCATGCGCAAACTTATCTTCTGGACGACCATTCTCTCCGGTGCCGCTGCCGCTTACCTGCTCTTCAAACGAGGCGTTCCCGCCGGCACCATCGCCAGCGAAGTCCTGGCCCATCCCGTCAGCACCCTGGCCCACGAACTTGGCAGCTCCGACTCCCATCCCGCCTGACCCATCTCGCCGCAAAAGGGTTCAAGGGCTGAAGGCTGTGCAAGTATGCGTCGTCATTCTGGCGAAGCCAGAACCTCTGTATGGAGCACTTCGGACTACCCCAGTTTCCTTCCCAGCGTGATGCAGAAAGCCTCTGAGACAAGAGCCAAAACTCACGGGCCGGACAGATTAAGCAAAGCACAAACGAGAGGCTGTGTCTCTCCAGAGGATTCCAAACTCACGCCCCAAATTCCCGTTTCGGACCTCGTCCAGCAAGAAATCCGGCTTGTACCTCATCTTTCTGCCTGAGTTCACCCCCAAAAACACCAGCAAATCCGCATGTCAAGTCCCCAAACCACCTAACTCCTACATTCCAATCGAGATAGAGTTGGCGTAACCACCCTGGCGAAAGCACTACAATAGAACCATAGGAAAAGTCGACAGATGCCTTGTCTTCCGCTCATAATCCCCATGTTTTGAATATCTTGGCGTAAGCCTTTCGTTGACAGTAGTTTACAGTACCCCTGTCTTGCATATCGTTCATTCAAGACAGTTTGTGCAATGTACCCCCCCCACGGGGGGGGTACCCCCATTCCAAGTCTTTGTCCCATTTGGTTCCGCTCCACGCAAGTTGTAGTTCAAGGTCACGTCAGCACTCTCGCACAGCCTCTATACTGGTCCCTCCAAGGACTCAAACAGGAGCCAGACTGCGATGAACACCCGCGAACGCAAGATGCTCGAGCTGCTGAAAACCGGTCGCGACCACTTCGGCTACGTCGCCGTCAAAGCCGAGTTCGAAGCCGAAGGCACCCGCATGGACGAGCTCCTTCGCCTCGTCGAGATCTGCCGCAAGGCAGACCTCAAGCTAGGCCTCAAGATCGGCGGCTGCGAGGCCATCCGCGACCTCATCGAGTCCAAGCAGATCGGCGTCGACTACATCATCGCCCCCATGATCGAGAGCACCTACGCTCTCTCCAAGTTCGCCGAAGCCGTTAGCAAGGTCTACTCCGCCGAAGAGCAGGAAGAGATCGACTTCCTCTTCAACCTCGAAACCATCTCCGCCTTCGAGCGCCTTCACGCTCTCATCGCCGAGACCAAACGCGCCCCCGAACTCGCCGGAGTCGTCTTCGGCCGCGTCGACTTCTCCATGTCCGCGGGTCTCGGCCGCGAAGCCATCAACGGCGACGAAGTCACCGGCCACGTCCTCGAAACCTGCACCGAATGCAAGGAAGCCGGCCTCGACCTCGTCGTCGGAGGAGGCGTCTCCTCCGACTCCATCCCCGTCCTGCGCCGCATGGTCGACATCCACCTCACCCGCTTCGAGACCCGCAAGGTGATCTTCGACGCCCAGTCCGTCCGCGAGCAGCACATCGATCAAGGCCTGCTCAACGCCGTCCACTTCGAGCTCCTCTGGCTCCTCAACAAGCGCGACTACTACGGAGCGATCGAGAAGGAAGACGCAAAGCGCATCGACATGCTGGAGCAGCGCTGGGCCGTCCTCAACCGCTGATGCCCGGACCACGCACCTACATCTTCGACCTCGACGGAACCCTCATCGACTCCCTACCCGGCATCGAGCAGGCCCTCACCGCCGCCTTCGCCGCCCTCCACCGCACCTTCCCCCCCAACACCCTCCGCCCCCTCATAGGCCCCCCCATCCGCACCATCGCCCGCCGCCTGGACCCCACCCTCACCGACGCCGAAACCCTCAAAATCGAACGCAACTACCGCGCGTTCTACGACGACGACTCCTGGAAAAACACACGCCTCTTTCCTGAAGTCGAGTCAACCCTCAAAGCCCTCCATCGATCCGGCCACAAACTCTTCGTCCTCACCAACAAGCCCGCACTTCCCGCTCGCAGAATCCTCGATCACTTCGCCCTCACGGACCTCTTCACCGCCATCCTCACCCGAGACTCATCCTCGCCCGCTTTCGTCTCTAAGTCCGCAATGCTCGCTCATCTCCTCGCGTACCATGACCTCGACCCCAAACATTGCCTCCTCGTCGGAGACACTCCGGAAGACGCCGCAGCAGCTCACGCCAATCATCTTCCCTGCGTCCTGATGTCCTTCGGATATGGAGAGATCGAGCCCGCCCAGACGAGCCTCAACACCTTCTCCAGCCTGCTCAACCGGGAGTTCCAGACCGCATGAAGTACAGTGACCAGCTCGCCCTCTGGCTCAAGGAGCTTGGCTACACACACTGCTTCTTCGTAGCCGGCGGCAACATCATGCACCTGCTGGAGAGCTGCAGCCACGTCTTCACCTGCGTCCCAGTCATCCATGAAGTCGCCGCCGGAATAGCCGCGGAGTACTTCAACGAGGTCTCCACCACCTGCCGCGCCTTCGCCCTGGTCACAGCCGGCCCCGGCCTCACCAACATCGTCACCGCCATGGCCGGAGCCTACCTGGAGAGCCGTGAACTCCTCGTCCTCGGCGGCCAGGTCAAGGTCTCAGACCTCGCACGCGGCCACGTCCGCCAGCGAGGCATCCAGGAGATCGACGGCGTCAGCATCGCCCACCCCGTCACCGTCACCTCCCGCCTCATCGACACCCAGCTAACTCGCACCGAGTTCACCGCCCTCGCCGAGTCCGGCAGCCATGGCCGAAAGGGCCCGGTCTTCCTCGAGCTCCCCCTGGACGTCCAAGGCGCTAAAGCCATCTCCGACGAGCCCGCTGTCAGCCCTCACAACGAGCCAACAAACGATTCTTTCGGACCCATCGCAGAGCCCATCTTCGCTCGCATAGAAAGCCTGCTCAAAACCTCCCAGCGCCCGGTCCTGCTGATCGGAGGAGGCGTTTCAAGAGACATCATAGCCGAGCTCCTGGACAAGACCGCCGCCGGGATCCCGCTGATGCTCACCTGGAACGGTATCGATCGCCTTCCGGACGATCACCCTCTCTTCCTTGGCAGGCCGAACACCTGGGGTCAGCGCGCAGCCAACATCCTGATCCAGCAGGCTGATCTGCTCATCGCCTTGGGGACACGTCTAGGCTTGCAGCAGACCGGTTTCAACTGGAGACAATTCCTCCCAATGGGAACGGTCGTGCAGGTGGATTGCGACCGGGCAGAGCTGGAAAAAGGCCATCCCAGGGTCGACCTTGCAATCTGCGCAGATGCAAACCTCGTCCTGCGCCGCATTCTCTCGTTCCGCGAACTTCCCGACTATTCGGAATGGCTGACCTTTGCGAAGAGCGTCCGCCTAACCCTTCCGCTCAACGATCCAAAGAACCAAACCCGTTCCGGCTTTGTCTCACCATACGACTTCGTGCTGCGGCTCTCCCAGCTCTGCACGTCGACCGACGTCATCATCCCCTGCTCAAGCGGCAGCGCCAACACCGTCATGCAACAGACGTTTCAGGTGAAGCGCGGCCAACGCGTGTTTAACAACAAGAGCCTCGCCTCCATGGGCTACGGTCTCTCCGGCTCCATCGGAGCGGCGTTCGCGGCTCGGGGCCGCCGAACCATCCTCGTAGAGGGCGACGGAGGCTTCACCCAGAACCTGCAGGAACTAGGAACCGTCTTCGCCAACCGCCTGAACCTGAAGATCTTCCTCTTCGACGATAACGGCTACGCCTCCATCCGCATGACCCAGAAGAACTACTTCGGAGGCAAATACATCGGATGCGACGGCGCCACCGGTCTCGGCTTGCCTGACTGGCAAAAGCTCTTCGACGCTTACTCGATTCCGGTCATGCGGCTCAATGCTGACTTTGAAGATGATCCCAGCTTCATCGAAAGCTTCGCCTCGGAGGGACCAGCAGCTTTTCTGGTTCCGATCGATCCCGAACAGACCTACTTCCCGAAGATCAGCTCGTTCATCACCGAGTCCGGCTCGATGGAGTCCAACCCCCTGCATCTCATGTCCCCGGAACTCGAGGAAGAGGTCGCGAACAAAGTCTTCCGGTATCTACCGAATCGATGACACCTTCCGCAAGCAGCATAGACCAGGCAGACTTAGAGCAGATCCTGCAATCGACAGCGCCACTATGGGCAGAGATGCGCGGCCGGCGTCTCTTCGTGACCGGGGGAACAGGGTTCATCGGGACTTGGCTCCTGGAGAGCTTCGCTTACGCCAATCGAAGCCTCAATCTACAGGCCAAAGCGATCGTTCTCAGCCGAGACCCCGATGCCTTTCTCCAGCGCAGCCCTCGCCTCGGTCAAGATCAGGCTATCTCACTGCTTCGAGGCGATGTCCGCGACTTTAACTATCCCTCCGGCGAGTTCGCCTTCATCCTGCACGCCGCCACCGACGCCAGCGCCTGGCTGACCGCCAATCGTCCGAAGCAGATGCTCTCAACGATCGTCGACGGCGCCGAGCAAGTCCTAGCCTTCGCCGAGCAAGCGTCGACGCGGAAGCTTCTCATGATCAGCTCCGGAGCCGTCTACGGCGCGCAGCCACCCGATATCGAGCTCCTCAAAGAAGATTGGGCCGGTGCGCCCGATCCTCTCCGCCCGGGCAGTGTCTACGGCGAGGGCAAACGCTTCGCTGAACTTTTAGGTGCTCTTTGCGGAACGGCCGGTCTGGAGGTCAAGATTGCCCGCTGCTTCTCCTTTATCGGTCCCCATCTTCCGCTGAACGCTCACTTCGCCGCCGGCAACTTCATCGCCGATGCACTGGCAGGCCGGACTATCTCGATCAAGGGAGACGGCAAAAGCGTCCGTTCGTACCTCTACGCCTCGGATCTCGCAGTCTGGCTATGGACCGTCCTGTTTTCCGGAAAGCCTCTCCGGCCGTACAACGTAGGATCGGAAGAAGGAGTGACGATGCAAGCGCTTGCCGCCGCCACAGCCAAAGCCTCGCTTCAAAACTTAGAAGTACAAGTCCTCAAAGCCGATACCGCCCCGGCGTCACGTTACGTCCCATCGACGGAACGGGCCCGGCAGGAGCTAGGATTGAAGCAGACGATACATCTGGAGGACGCATTGCAACGCACCATGCAGTGGCACCGGCTCACCTCGAACGAGATAGCTGATTGAACAAACTTTCTGATCCCGGACTCGGCACATCCCAGCCCCACGGTCCTTTCGCCGCTTTGCGTCGTGTCCTTCCCGCCGGCGAAGTCATTCGTTTCCTGCTCGTAGGCGGCTTCAACACTGCCTTTTCGTTGGTCCTTTACTCCCTCTGCGTGCACGGCTACAGCCTTCTGCTCCCGACCCACGGCAAGCCGTTGATTGCAGACTTAGCCTCCATCACCTCAAAGCCCATTGCCATCACCGTGGCCTTTCTGGGTTACAAGCACTTCGTCTTTCGCACCAAGGGAAACTACGTCAAGGAGTGGCTCCGCTGTTTTGCCGTCTACGGCGTAAGCACACCGGTCGAGCTCATCATCCTGCCCGTCGCCACCAAGCTTTTCCTGCTCTCGGCTTTCACCCACCTTTACGCCCCGTACCTGGCCGGTTTCGTCAACGCGGTTGTCATCGCCACTTACAGCTACTTCGCTCATAAGAAGTTCTCATTCAAGCGCTAGCTCTCGAGGGAAACGCCTTTCCATGAACGCGGCTAAGCCAGGGCACAGAACGCCGATGATCTCGATCGTTACGGCATGCTACAACGAAGAGGAAAACGTTGAGCTGCTCTACCGCCGCGTGAAGGAGGTCATGGCATCGCTGCCCGCCTACACCTACGAGCACATCTTCATTGACAACAGTTCAGGCGATGCCACCGTTTCCATCCTCAAGCGCCTGGCTGCATCGGATCCGGTCCTCAAGATCATCGTCAACGCACGCAACTTCGGGCACATACGCTCTCCCGTACACGGCCTCCTCCAGGCTACCGGGGACGCCATCATCTCACTCGTCGCCGACCTGCAGGACCCGCCGGAGCTTATCCCCACGCTGGTGCGGGAGTGGGAGGCCGGCGCGTCCATGGTGCTTTGCATCAAGCGCAGCAGCGAGGAGGCAAGCTTCGTCTTCTGGCTGCGCAGGCAGTACTACCGTTTCGCGGAACGTCTCTCTTCCGTCCAGACCTTCCAGAACTTTACCGGCTTCGGCCTTTATGATCGACGAGTGATGGAGATCGTACGATCGTTCGGAGACCCGTATCCCTACTTTCGCGGTATGATCGCGGAGATCGGTCTGCCCTTCAAAACCATCCTCTACGACCAGCCCTCGCGCAAGTTTGGCATCACCAAGAACAACTGGTACACGTTGTATGACATGGCCATGCTGGGCATCACCAATCAGTCGCGCGTGCCGCTGCGCCTCGCTGTCTTCGCCGGCTTCATCGGCGCAATCGGCTCTTTCCTGACCGCGATGGGCTACCTGCTCTGGAAGATCATCTTCTGGAACACCTTCAGCTTCGGTCTCGCTCCCATGCTCGTCGGAGTCTTCTTCACCGCCTCCCTGCAGCTCGTCTTCCTGGGCGTACTCGGCGAGTACGTCGGGGCCATCTACACTCAGGTGCAGCGCCGCCCGTACACAGTAGAACTGGAGCGGGTCAACTTCCCTCCCCGCACTTCAGAGCGCGACCCGGCGCGGGCGGACCTCCCGCGAGACTGAGATAAGAACGCAAATGATGGACCTGGTTGAGAGACAGTTGGCGCAGTCCATTGCAGCCATGCAGGCTGTGCACGCCGACCGTGACATTCACGAAACCCTGGTGACTATGGGCAGGCTGACGGCGGATGCCATGCGCGAAGGAGGCAAGCTGCTCGTCGCCGGCAACGGAGGTTCGGCGGCGGATGCCCAGCACTTGGTCGCGGAGTTCGTGGTGCGGCTAACCGTGGACCGGCCCGCGATGCCTGCCGTAGCCCTGACCACAGACAGCAGTATCCTGACGGCGTGTGGGAACGACTACGGATTCGACCAGCTCTTCTCCCGTCAGCTCCTGGCACTCGGCCGCAAAGGCGATGTGTTCCTCGCCATTTCCACCTCGGGGAACTCGCCAAATCTACTGCAGGCCCTTCAGACCGCACGGGAACTTGGCCTCACGACGATCGGTTTCATCGGAAAGGACGGAGGCCGCATGAAGGGTCTCTGCGAATACAACATCATCGTGCCCTCTGACCGGACCGCGAACATCCAGGAGACTCACCTGGCGCTGGAGCACATCTTCTGCATGATCGTGGAGCGGTTCACCTTCGGCATGAACTTCGATAAGGCGCCGAAGATCCTCAGTGAATAGATCCGTCAGGGCAAGACAACGAGCGAGGGCTGTCGCGCTAAGGCGGCAATCGTTGCGGCGACGTGGTCTAGCATCGGCTCGGTGAGGCCCGGGAACGTGCCGAGCCAGAAGACCTGACTCATCACAAAGTCCGTGTTCGCGAGCCCGCCTACGACGCGGTGGTCCATGCCGGCATAGGCAGGCTGCCGCAGCAAATTCCCCGCGAACATCAGTCGAGTGGCGATCTTATTGGCGTCCAGATGCCGGGTGAGTTGGTCTCGGGTGAACGGAGCGTCAGGACTCACCGCGATCGGGAATCCGAACCAGCTCGGGTCCGCGTAGGGGGACGACGGCTCGGGGAGGATGAGCACGTCTCGGAGAGGTTCAAGTGCAGCCTTCAGAGAAGCGAAGTTCTGCTTCCGCCGCGCGATAAACTCCGGGAGTTTAGCGATCTGGGAGACGCCAAGGGCGGCCTGCATGTCGGTCGCCTTCAGGTTATAGCCGACATGCGAGTACGTGTACTTGTGGTCATACCCGCAGGGCAGCTCGCCAAGCTGCCAGTCAAAGCGCTTGCCGCAGGTATTGTCCACGCCGGGCTCGCACCAGCAGTCACGACCCCAGTCCCGGTAGCTGTCGATGAGCACCTGGAGCGCAGGCTTGTCCGTCAGCACCGCCCCACCTTCTCCAGTGGTGATGTGGTGCGCGGGGTAGAACGAGACCGTAGCGATGTCGCCGAACGTTCCTACATGCCGCCCGCGCCAGGTGCTGCCAAGCGCGTCGCAGCAGTCCTCCACGAGCCACAGCGTGTGCTTCTTGCAAAATTCCGTGACCGCGTCCAGATCAAAGATATTTCCGAGCGTGTGCGCGATCATCACCGCCTTCACCTTCGGGCTATAAGCCTCTTCCAGCTTCGACACATCGATCTCGTAGGACGGAATCGTCACATCCAGGAAGACCGGAACAAGGCGGTTCTGAAGAATGGGATTCACGGTCGTAGGAAACCCAGCCGCGACAGTGATGACCTCGTCTCCGGGCTTGAGCTGGCGGTCACCTAACTTCGGGGAGCAAAGCGCACTCAGCGCCACCAGGTTGGCGGAGGAGCCGGAGTTCACCAGGCTCGCGGAACGGACGCCCACGAAGCGCGCCAGCTTCTTCTCGAACTCCTTCGCCCAGCGGCCGGTGGTAAACCAGGCATCGAGGGCGGATTCCACAACGTTGGCGATGTCGTCCGCATCGATGACCTTGCCGGACACGGGGACGGATGACATACCTGGAACGAACTCGCGCGAGGGGAAAACCTCGGCGTGGTAGGCGCGCGTGAGTGCGAGGATCTGCTGGCGAAGAGCGTCTGCTTTTTCCGACATCCAAACAAGAATACAAGGCAAGTCCTGCCGGACGGGCCGACTCCGCGTGGGGCGGTCACTTCGTGGCGGGTGATCTTGTCAGGTAATCCAAGCGCCTGAGGTGCTCCCACCCGTCGCAAGCAAGCGAACGTGCCGAACATCGTTCGGACCCCTACGGCCAATCACCCCCATGCCGCCCGAATACAAGTCACGAAGTGACCGCCGCCCGCGCCGGGCGCCCGTCCGGCAGGACAAGCCTTGTATCCTTGACATCATGAAAGCAGTGATCTTAGCCGGCGGCCTGGGGACGCGCTTAAGCGAGGAGACGACGGTGCGGCCAAAGCCGATGGTGGAGATTGGCGGCCGGCCGATCCTTTGGCACATCCTGAAGATCTACTCACAGGCGGGCATCAACGACTTCATCATCTGTTGCGGGTACAAGGGCTACATGATCAAGGAGTTCTTCGCGAACTACTTCATGCACATGTCCGACGTCACCTTCGATATGGCGACCAACCAGATGACGGTTCACAACTCGGTGGCCGAGCCGTGGAAGGTCACGCTGGTGGATACCGGAGATTCCACCGGGACCGGCGGCCGGCTGCGGCGGGTTCGCAGCCACCTGCAGCCGGACGAGACCTTCTGCATGACCTATGGAGACGGTCTCGCGGACGTCGACATTCCCGCTTCGATCCGTTTCCATCAGGAGCACGGCAAAGCGGTCACCTTGACCAGCGTGCAGCCCGTAGCACGCTTCGGAGCGCTTGGCATGAAGGATGGCCGGATCTACTCCTTCCAGGAGAAGCCCGCGGATGAAGGCGGCTGGATCAACGGAGGATACTTCGTGCTGGAGCCCAGTGCGATCGACGCCGTCACCAGCGACGCGCAGATGTTCGAGCGCGAGCCCATGGAGACCCTCGTAGCCCGCGGCGAGGTGCATGCGTTCCTGCACAAGGGATTCTGGCAGGCGATGGACACGCTGCGCGAAAAGCAGCATCTGGAAGAGCTGTGGGCAGGCGGAAAGGCGCCCTGGAAGACATGGTGACGGCGCAGACTTGGTCTGGACGGCGAGTCTTTCTTACCGGCCACACCGGCTTCAAAGGCGGCTGGCTCGCGCTTTGGCTCACACGGATGGGCGCGCAGGTGCGAGGCTACGCACTCGACCCATCCACTACCCCAAGCTTCTTTGACGTCGTACGCATAGGCGAGCTCATCGAGGACATACGCGGCGATCTGAAAGATGCAGACCGCCTCACCAGCGCCCTGGCGGACTTCCGCCCGGAGGTAGTCTTCCACCTCGCGGCACAGCCTCTGGTGCGTGCCTCCTATGCCGATCCCCTGGGAACCTACGAGACCAACGTCATGGGAACGGCGCGTCTGCTCGAAGCCGTGCGAAAAACGCCGACGGTCCGCGCGGTGATCTGTGTGACCACGGACAAGTGCTACGAGAATCGCGAGTGGGCGTGGGGATACCGCGAAACAGATCCTCTGGGCGGCTATGATCCCTACTCAAGCTCGAAGGCCTGCGCCGAGCTGGTCGCCGCAGCGTACCGGCAATCCTATTTCAGCAAGGGTGAAACCTTGGTAGCCACGGCCCGAGCCGGAAATGTCATAGGCGGCGGAGACTGGTCGGAGGATCGCTTAATCCCAGACCTCGTCCGCAGCTTTCAGGCCGACCGGCCGGTCAAAATTCGCCGGCCCCGCGCGATTCGCCCCTGGCAGCACGTCTCGGAGCCGCTCGCGGGATACATCCGCCTCGCAGAAAAGATGCTCGGCGCAGAGGGACCGCGCTACGCGACCGCTTACAACTTCGGACCAACGGAAGACGACGTGCAAACCGTCGCATGGATCGCCGGCCGAATGGCGCAGTCCTGGGGGAACGGAGCGCAATGGATCCTGGCCGACGACCCAGGCGTCCACGAAGCGGGCTGGTTAAAGCTGGACGCGAGCCGGGCCAGGACAGAGCTCGACTGGAGGCCCCGGCTCCGGCTCGGGGAGGCACTCGATGCAGTCGTGAGCTGGTACAAAGCGCACGAGCATGGTGAAGACATGCGCGCAACAACTCTCGCGGAGATAGCCAAGTATGAACAGCTCTGGGGGCCCCATCCTTTCGCGGACTCATCGCGATAGGCTGGGGTATCGGGCGAAGCCCGGCCGCCTCTCCCGGTTCCCCCTCTGCCATTCCGTCGATGCAGCAGAAGAGTTGGATCGAGCGCATTTAACCCTCTCGCAGCTCCTCCACAATCCCTAACGCGACCTCCCGCCCGCGCTGAATCTCCCCCGCCCCAAAGCTGATCGCCCCCACCCGGGCATGCCCCCCACCGCCAAACCGCTCGCAAATCTTCGCCAGATTCACCAACTCTTCCGATGGCCGACTCGTCCACGGATTCGTGCCCACCGAGATCTTCGTCCGAAAACTCGACCGCATCAGCCCAATCGTATAAGTCGCCTCGGGATAGTAGTAGTACGGAATAAATTTACTCACTCCCTCTGTAGGCTGATCCGTGACGTCGAAGTAGATCACCCCATCCTTAACCTCAGCCCTGCTTTTGATCAAAGCCATCGCCTCCACATGCTTCTCCCAAAGCGGCCCAACCGCCTCCTGCACAAACGGCTGATCCAGAACCTCCTGCAAGGACATCTCCGTCAGCAGCGGAATCACCCGCGGAATAAGTTCATCGCGCGCATCCTCGATCACCCCTCCTCCGTTTTCAATAACTAAAGTCAGCTTCATAGCCGGCTCGTTCATCTCCACCGCCGCCGCCGCGCTCTCATACCGCGCCCCATCCACGATATCCGCCCACTTCAACAACTCACCGAGTCCAGCCGTGTCGAACCCAAACCGCTCCTTCCCCACATCCGCAATCAGGTTCGTGCACGAGATATAGTTCGGATCGAAGAACTCCCGCGACCCTTTTTCTTCAAACCGCTCCGCCTCAAACTGCGCCCGATCCTCCGCCGTCGGAAACGCGCTCTGATGATGATCGAACCACCACGTCAGCTTCTCCGACCGCGAGTACCGGAAGTCCACAATCGCATTCTCCCCCGGCCCAAACACGCCGTCATCGAATTCCCCGCCCGGTAGATGCGACAACCCCTTGTATTCATATCCATCCGCCCCGCCCACGCACTCCCGGTGGAACTTCGTAAACACCGCCGCTGAGCAAGCCCCGTCAAAGCATTTATCGTGATGCAGCACACGAAACATCGTCCATCCCCCCTACAATCCTCTTTATACCCTCGCACACTGAACGGAAGCGCTCCCACCTTCGTATCCTTGCACCATGCAGGAGAAAGCCTTGGACCAGATTCAACCCCTCCAAACCCCTGAGATCTTCGCAAATCTCGGACCGCCCAACGCCGAGCCGCCCAAGCCCACCCTTCGCCGCCTCTTCTACGGCGATGACGGTCTCCGTGCCGGCTGGAGCCTGCTGCTCTTCCTTCTCCTCACCGTCGCCCTCGGATTCGCGGTTACCTTCCTCGTCAAACACTTTCAACTCGCCCCTCCCCAGCCAAAACACAAGCCCGGCGACCCGCCACGCGAACTTCCCTTCCTTCACTCGCTGATCGGCGAATTCATCGGCTTCTGCATCTTCCTGATCCCCGCTTTCCTTATGTCGATCATCGAGAAGCGCCCCTTCCGCCGTTACGGATTCACCAGCCGCCGCTTCCTGCCGGACGTGCTCGCCGGCCTCTTCTGGGGTCTCATCGCCTTGTCCGCCCTCATCGGCACCCTCTTCTTCACCCACCACCTCGCCTTTGACGCCACCCTCCTCCACGGCACACCCATCCTGACCTTAGGCCTCGAGTGGCTGCTTGGCTTCTTCGTCGTAGGCCTTGCCGAAGAGTTCCAGACCCGCGGCTATATCCAGTACACCGTCTCCCGAGGCGTCGCCGGCATCGCCCGCACCATGGATCCCACCTTCCGCCACTCCCACGCGGTCGGCTTCTGGGTCTCCGCCTTCCTCTTCTCCGTGCTCCTCTTCATGGCCGGCCATCTCGCCAACCCCGGCGAAACCCTCCCCGGCATCCTTGCCGTTGGCCTCGCCGGCGCCACCTTCGCCTTCTCGCTCTACCGCACCGGTTCTCTCTGGTGGGCCATCGGCTTCCACGCCTCATGGGACTGGGCTCAATCTTTCCTCTACGGCGTACCCGACTCCGGCACCATGGTCCAAGGCCATCTCTTCGCCACCCATCCTCTCGGCTCGCCGCTTCTCTCCGGAGCAGCTACCGGTCCCGAAGGCAGCCTCTTCGTCCTCCCCACCCTGCTGCTCGTCTGTCTCGTCATCCACCTGACCCTCCCCCGCCGCCAATACTTCCTCACCCCCGACCAAAGCCCGGACCCAGCCGCAAACCAGACCTCCCCGCCAGTCACAACTCCCGTCACCTCAGCCTAGAGTAGGTCGTCATGCTTCCACGGGGCCGGTAGCCTGCTTCTCCACTTGCCCTTGCCCGCCGTTGACCACCTCCCGCAAGGCGGGAGCACCTGCTTCTGCACTCCATCTCATCCATCCAATGAGCGTCCCCGACATAGGAAACCATTACACTCAACCACAAGCATGAATCCCCTTGACCCAGCCGCCCCGCCGGACCACCGCACGGCCGCCAACCGCTTCACCGACTCCGACTCCGAACTCCTACTCACCACCCGCCGCGCCGTCACGGACGCGGACGCTCGCGCCACCGCCTCCCATCCTCCCAACCGGAAGCCCCACCGCCGCCTCCTTCTCTCGGTCCGCATCGTCGCCGTCTTGCTCATCCTGCTCGTCGTCTTCATCGTGAGCGCACTCATCGCGGCCACCCACTTTGTCCGCTCCGCCGCCCGCGCAGCCCTTCCGCAGATCGACGGCTCTCTCTCCATCGCCGGCCTTTCCGCACCTGTCACCGTCCAGCGCGACACCCACGGCGTCCCCCACATCTCCGCCGCCGGCGTCGACGACCTCCTCATCGCTCAGGGCTTCATCACCGCCCAGGACCGCCTCTTCCAGATGGACACCCTCCGCCGCCACGCCGCAGGCGATCTTGCCGAGATCCTCGGCCCCAACCTCCTCCCGCACGACCGCCTCCAGCGCACCCTCCAGATCCGCGCCGCCGCCGACCGCGCCGTCGCCCAGCTCCCCCCTGAACAGCTCCACATGCTCGAGCAGTACGCCAAAGGCGTCAACGCCCTCATCCAAGCTCAAAGCGGCACCCAAACCGGCACCTCCAACCACCTCCCCATCGAGTTCCGGGTCCTCCGCTATCAGCCCGCCCCTTGGACCCCTCGCGACTCCCTCCTCTGCTATCTCGCAATGTTTGAGGACCTCACCAACACCTTCCCCACCAAGCTCGCCCGCGAAGCTCTCACCGCTCGTCTCCCCGCCGATCTCGTCCCCGACCTCTACCCTGTAGGCTCCTGGCGCGACCATCCCCCCTCCGTTCCGAACCCCGACCTCACCATCCCCGGCCCTCCCATCGAGCAAGTCCCCCTCGACGAGTCCCAAGCCACCCTCCACCTTCCCCCGTCGACGCCCCCGCCTTCTCTTCCCTCTTCCCTCTTCCCTCTTCCCTGTACCTCCTGCACTCCCGGCTCCAACAACTACGTCGTCTCCGGCACCCATACCGCCTCCGGCAAGCCTCTCCTCGCCAACGACATGCACCTCAACCTCCTCGTCCCCGACATCTGGTACGAAGCTGTCCTCACCGCCCCAATCCCCGGCTCCGAACCCCTCCAAGTCGCCGGCGTCTCCATCCCCGGCCTGCCTTTGATCGTCGTCGGCCAAAACCGCCACATCGCCTGGGGCTTCACCAACCTTGGTGGCGACGTCCAGGACGTCTACATCGAAACCACCCGCGGCTCAGGCTCTGATCAGGAGTTCCAGACTCCAGCCGGCACCTGGCAGCCAGTCACCCACATCCCCGAGCTCATCAAGGTCCACGGCGGTCGCGATGAAACCCTCGACGTCACCGCCACCCGCCACGGCGACACCCTCACCCCCGTCCTCACCCCCATCCTCACCAACGAAACCCGAACCCTCGCCCTCCGCTGGACCCTCTACGACCCCACCATCCTCCACGTCCCCCAACTCCTCTTCGCCACCGCGCACGACTGGCCCACCTTCCTCGCCGCCCTCGACGAATTCCGCGGCCCCGCCCAGAACGTCGTCTATGCCGACGACCAGGGCCACATCGGCTACCACGCCGCCGGCCGCATACCCCTCCGCGGTCCCGCCCGCGACCCCGCCATCGCCGAGCCCCTCCCAACCGACATCGCCTCCCCGCAGCCCGCCCCATCCGCCACCGTAACCCCCACGATCCGCAAGACGCCCGATCCCCTGAACACCTCGCCGATCGCCACCGCTGCCCCAGCCCCTTCACCCCTCGCCAGCGGCCCGCTCAGCCCCGTTCCCCTCGTCCCCACCGCCGCATCCGAGTGGTCCGGCTACATCCCGTTCGACAAGCTCCCCCAGGTCTATGACCCGCCCGGCGGCATCATCGCCACCGCCAACTCCCGCGTCACCCCCGACGGCTACCCCTACCCCATTACCGACGACTGGGCCTCCGCCTACCGCACCGAGCGCATCTGGCGTCTCCTCGCCAATCGCACCGGCATGACCCCCGCCGACATGCTCGCCATCCAGTCCGACATCTACTCCGACTTCGACCACGTCCTAGCCCAGCGCATCGCCTACGCCGTCGATCATTCAACAGACCACTCCCAGCAGGTCAGATCCTCCAAGCCCACCCAGCTCGTCCAGGCCGCCGACCTCCTCCGCGCCTTCGACGGCCAGATGACCGCGGACTCCCCCGCCGCTGCCATCATCTCCTGCGTCCACGCCACTCTTTGGCGCGTCCTGCTTTTGCCCCGCCTATCCCCTACCCCCCAGCCCACCCAATCCGGCTCCCGCCAATCCACCACCATCAACCCCACCGCCAAAGTCGACAGCAGATCCGCCAACGCCGAGCTCAACCGCATCTACGCCTGGGGCGAACGCGACTACGCCCTCGAGCAGATCATCATGCACACTCCTCCGCGTTGGCTCCCCCCCGCATACAGCAACTGGGACAACCTCCTCGCCGCCGCCCTCGACCAGGCCCTCAAGGAATCACACGCTCCCGCCGACCTCTCCAAGTGGCACTACGGCGCCATCCACACCGTCGAGCTCGATCACCCCATCTTCTCCCAGTCCCCGCTCCTCCAGCGTCTCATCGGAATCCCCACCGGCACCGGCTCCAAGCCTCAATCCGGCGACGGCACCACCATCAAGCAGGTCGGCCACTCCTTCGGCCCCAGTGAGCGTTTCACCGCCGACCTCGCCAACCCCGGCGCCACCACGCTCAACATCACCACCGGCCAGTCCGGAAACCCCGCCAGCCCCTGGTATCTCGACCAGTTCTCCGCCTGGTACCACGTCACCACCTTCCCCTTCACGTCCTCCCCCATCACCCACACCCTCACCCTCACCCCCTGAACCAAACCACCCCAGGGGTCTGTAGTGGCCGTTGCTCTTGCTCTCGCTCTCCCCTCATCTGTCATTCCGCAGCCACCTCGTCATCTCGCAACGAAAGAACCTGCAGTGCCCCGATCCTCCCTCGCCGCTGTATCCTCGACCAAGAGATGAAGCGCATCCTCTACATCGCGGCCGGCTCGCTTGCCATGTTCCTCGTGGCTCTGGTCGCAGCCTTCACCTCCATGCGTCTCGCCATCCACGGCCGCGAGGTGGACGTCCCCGTTCTCTCCGGCCTCTCCGACGAAGCCGCCGCCGATGCCGCCAAAAAGCTTGGCCTCAATCTCTCCGTCGAGAACCGTTTCTACTCCGCGGGCGTCGCCCCTAACCATGTCCTCAGCCAATCCCCAGCCGCCGGCTCCCTGGTGCGCCGCGGCGGCCAGATCCGCGTCACCGAGTCGCTCGGCGGCCAGAACGTCTCCGTGCCGGACGTCACCGGCCAGACCGAACGCCCTGCGACGCTCATGCTGCGCCGTCTGCAACTGGATCTCGGCAACACCGCGCATCTTCCCGCGCCCGGAGCAGGCGGCGTCGTCCTCACCCAATCTCCTCCGCCGAACACCGGCGGCGTCTTCGGCCCGCGCGTCTCCATCCTGGTCGCCGACCCACAGTCCGACGCGCCCGCTCAGGCCTACATCATGCCTGCCCTCGTCGGCCTCACCATCGCCAACGCCAATGCAAAGCTCTCCTCCGCGAACCTGCACATCGCCGCCGCCACCGATCCCTCCTACGCGCCACCGCCGGCAGACAGCACCCCCGGTGCTCCGAACGATCCCGCGGTTCCCCCCGATGTCTCCACTCCCCCGCCGGTCAGCTTCACCGCGGTCATCGCCAGCCAATCCCCACAGCCCGGCCACCGCATCACCCGCGCCGACCCCATCCGCGTCACCGTCGCGCACACCGCCTCACCCGACGAGAGCCTCACGCCGGCCTCCGTCCCGGCCGGGCCGCAGTAAGCCGGACCCTCGCCCGTGACCGGGGTCATTGGCTGCATCCTCGCTCGGTAATTCTCGCGGAATGACAAAAAGACAGCAGCCGCGCCTCCCTTCAATCTGCTAACGTGACTCCTGTCCTTCTCAGGGCATGTAAGCCTCTGCGAAGGATGCGCGACCCCTCGACACTCATCGGGCCCCCGAGCAAAACTCCGAAAAGAAAACCCGCTTCCATCCAGCGGGTGAGGTGAAGTATGGCTTTCAACAATATCGTCATCGATATCTCTCATCACAACGGCATTCCCAACTTCCAACAGGCGCAGGCAAACGGCGTCCTCGGCGTCATCCACAAAGCAAGCAACGGCGCCAGCGTCGGCGACGCCATGCACAATACCAATCGGCCGCTGGTGAAAGCGAGCGGCTTGATGTGGGGCGCCTACCACTTCGGCACCGGCGAGGACGGAGTGGCGCAGGCGGAGAACTTCCTCAAACGCGCGCAACCGGACGACGACACCATCCTTGTGCTCGACTACGAAGAAAACCCCCTCGGCTCCAACATGACGCTTGAAGACGCCCGCGACTTCATCGTCCACGTCAAAGACGCGACGGGCAGATATCCGGGCATCTACGGCAGCAACTACCTGAAGAGCTCACTCGGCAGCACCGTCGATCCCGTCCTGCAGCAGTGCTGGCTGTGGCTCGCGCAGTACGGCCCCACCGCCGTCGTCCCGCACTGCTGGAGTTCATGGACACTCTGGCAGTACACCGACGGCTCAACCGGCCCGACCAGCCCGCACGCGCTTCCGGGCATCGGCCATTGCGATCAAAACGCCTACTGCGGCACCCCTGAGGAACTGACGCAGAAGTGGGCAACCGGCAGCCTGGCCTGAGGCACGAAGTGATCCAGGCGGCGAGCCGGAACTTCTACCCTCGCCGCTCGATCACCACGGCATAAAACCCGTCGCACGGATGGATCCCCGGGAGCGTCCGCAAGACGCCGTCGCGGGACATGCCCGCCGCCTTCGCCACCAGCCCTTCCACCGGGACCCGCGTCCATCCCTCCCCAACCACCGCCGCGATCACTTCTTCGTTCTCCTCCGGCTCCAGCGAGCAGGTCGAGTACACCAGCCGTCCGCCCACCCGCACCCGCTTCATCGCGGCGGCCAGGATCTCCCGTTGCCGCGCCGCCTGCCGGGCAAACTCCTCCGGCTTTAACCGAGCCCGTATCTCCGGATTCCGCGCCAGCGTCCCCGTCCCGCTGCACGGCACGTCGCACAGCACCAGGTCGAACTCGCCCGCGGTCCGCGGCAGCTTCGCCGCATCCGCAACCTCCGTCTTGATCTCGCCCGCATACGCAAACCGCCGCAGCCGAGCCTCCATCTGCCCCAGGCGCCGCGAGCTCACATCGGTCGCCAGCACCTCCGCGCCGTTTGGTAGAACGCTGAGTAGCTTCGCAAGCACCAGCGTCTTGCCTCCGGGAGCCGCGCAGCAATCCCACACCCGCGCCCGCCGCCCTTCGGTATCCGGCAAAGCCGCCGACGCGATCTCCGCCACCAGCCGCGAGCCATCGTCAATCTGCGGCAATCTCTCCTGAGGCAACGCCTCGCGTGCTTCCATCTCGCCCTCCACCGGGAAGATCCCGCCGCCCGCGGGCTCAACCTGGTCCGCCTCGCAGATCCTGATCGCAGCCTCACGGCCATACTGCTGCACCCAGCGCTCCACCAGCCAAAGCGGATGCCCCAGCCGCTCCGCAAATGCCGCCGTCGTTTCAAACACCTTCGCTCCCGGCGGCTTCGCAGAAGCGATCTTCCTCAGGACCGCGTTTACCATTCCCGTAGCATGCGGCTGACCCGCCGCCCGGCAAAGCTCCACACTTTCGCTCAACGCCGCGTGCGCCGGAATCCGGTCCATATGCAGCAACTGAAACGCCCCCAGCCGCAGCGCCAGCGACACCGGCTCTGCCAGCCGCTGATCCGGCCGCTCCAGATATCTGCGTACCTGAGCATCGAGCGCAATCTCCCAACGGAGCACGCCCATCACCAGCGCCGTCGCCAGGTTTCGATCCGCCTCGGACAACTCATCCATCGCCGGCCCATGCAGCAGCTCGTCGCTATGCCCTTTGCCCTCGCCCACAAGCGTCAGGATCTCAAACGCCACCCGCCGAGCCGGCGTAATCTTTGCCAGCGCCTCACTCGCCCCCAGCGTAGGCCCCGCACTCACCGGCCTCGCCTTCGCAAACTTCTTCGGCACCCGCCCACCCGCCGCAATCACCCGCGCCGCGGCCTCCAGCCCATTCACATCAGGCACTCTCTTCCCTCTTCCCCCTTCCCTGTTCCCTGGCTTCACTCCCCCACCCGCTCACCCGTCTTCACCTGGAACCCACGCAGAAACTCACTCGCCGCCATCCTTTTCTTGCCTTCCATCTGCAACTCCTGCAGCTCCAACAGCCCACCCATACACCCCACGAACAGCCTTCCGTCTTCAACCTTCAGCACCCCGCATTTATCCTCACCCGGACAAACCCGCATCCGGTGCACAATCAGCTTCTTTCCGCGCAGCATCGTCCACGCCCCCGGCCACGGCTGAAACCCACGCCACCGATCCACACACGCCTTCGCCCCGCGCGCGAAGTCCATCCGCCCGTCTTCCCTCGTCAAAACCGGAGCCAGCGTTGCCTTCGTATGATCCTGCGCGATCGCATCCAGGCATCCTGCCTCAAGCTCCGCCAGCGTCCTCACCATCAGCTTCGCCCCCACCTCCGCCAGGCTCTCGAACAGATCTTCCGCCGTCTCCTCCGGCGCAATCGGCTCGACCTGCGCCAGCAGCATCGGCCCGGTATCGAGCCCTGCCTCGAGCCGCATCGTCGTCACCCCCGTCAGCGTCTCGCCGTTCGCCACCGCCCATTGAATCGGCGCCGCGCCCCTGTACTTCGGCAGCAGCGACCCATGCAGATTGATACATCCAAGCCGCGGCAGCGCAAGCACCCAGTCCGGAATAATCCGCCCATACGCCACCACCAAAATCGCGTCTAACCCGCCTGGCTCCGCGGCAATACCCTCCAACCGCTCCCTGAACTCCTGATTGTTCTTGATCTTCTCCGGCTGCATCACCTCTAGCCCAAGCTTCAGCGCCGCCGCCTTCACCGCCCCCACCTGCGTCTCCATCCCCCGCCCCGCCGCCCGATCCGGCTGCGTCACCACCAGACACACCTCATGCCCCGCCGCGATCACCGCCTCCAGCGTCCCCACCGCAAAGCTAGGAGTCCCACAAAACACTAACCTCATCCCGCCACCCTTTGTTCTAGAACCCGAAGCCGTCGGCACCGGCGACTAAAGCTCGTCATTCTGAGCGAAGCTCAGAATCTCCGTATTTCGTCTTTGTCGTGCCCTTGCACCTGCACCTGCACCTGCTTTTGCCTCCTTTGTTGCCATTCCGCAGCGCAGCGGAGGAATCTGCATCTGGCTTTGCCTTAGAAACTCACCACTCCCCGTTCTTCTGCATTTTCTTGATCTTCCGTAGCACTAACTCCCGCTTCAACCGGCTAATTCGATCTATAAACAAAACGCCATCCAGATGATCGATCTCATGCTGCAAAGCCCGTGCGAGTAACTCCTCCCCTTCAACCTCAAACCATCTTCCCGTAATATCCTGCGCCTTCACCTTAACCCTGGCCGCGCGTTGCACCTTTTCCCGAATATCCGGCAGACTTAAACATCCTTCTTCCTCAATCTGCTTCCCTTCCATCTCCAATATCTGCGGGTTAATCAGCGCAATCTTATCCTCCGGATTCTTCTGGAAGCTCACATCAATGACGGTAATCCGCTCCGAGATCCCAATCTGCGGCGCCGCCAGCCCAATCCCCTGCGCCTCATACATGCTTTCGAACATCTCATCCACCAGCGTCTTCAGCCTCTCATCAAACGCCGTCACCTCCAGTCCGCGCTTCGCCAGCACCGGGTCCGGATACTTGACGACAACATGCGTCTTCACGCCCTTCTTTCTTACAGGGATTCTCTTTGCTGCTGCCTTCTTTTCCGTCTCCGCCACTTAAATCTCACCTTGATTGAGTTAATACTTCAGAATCTGCTGACAATACCCTTCATAATTCCGCTTTAATTCCCGCAAAGAATCCCCACCGAACTTATCCATCACCAACCGGGCCACAGTCAGCGCCACCATCGCCTCCGCCGCGACTCCTGCCGCCGGAACCACGCACACATCGCTCCGTTCATACGCGGCCTTGGTCTCTTCCCTGTTCCCTTCGGCATCCGCCTCGAACTTCACACTCCCCAGCGGCCGCCTGAGCGTAGAGATCGGCTTCAAATACCCCCTCACCACCACATCCTCGCCATTTGAGATGCCGCCCTCGATCCCCCCGGCATTATTCTTCTCCCGCGTAAACCGCGTAAACTTCGCCCCCCCATCCTCCGGCTCAAGCGAATCAATCTCCCTGGAAAACCCCGAATCCGCATAGCCAATCGCATCATGCACCTGAGACCCAGCCGAAGCAGCCGCCGTCACCCCCCGCCCCAGCTCCACCGCCTTCACCGCCTGCAGGCTCATCACTGCCTGCGCGAGCAGCCCATCCATCCGTTCATCCCAGTTCACATGCGTCCCCACGCCCGGCGCCAGCCCATGCACCACCACCTCAAACACCCCGCCGATCGTATCCCCCGTCCTCAGCGCCTTATCCACCTCGCCTTTCATCCGAGCCTCAGCCGCCCCATCCACACAGTTCAGCAGCACTTCCTCCCGAGCACACGAAGCCACAATCTCCCCCCACCCCGCATCCCGCCCCAGCTCCTCCGCCCCCACCCGCACCGTATGGCTCGCCACCTCCACCCCCAGCTCCCCCAGCAGCATCTTCGCCAGCGCCCCACACGCCACCCTTGCCGCACTCTCCCGAGCACTCGCCCGCTCCAGCACATACCTTGCATCCGGAAAGTCAAACTTCAACGCCCCCGCCAGGTCCGCATGCCCCGGCCTCGGACTCGCCACCGCCTTATGCTTCGCCGCGTCCCCCGCCTCCACCGGCAGGATCTCCTCCCAGTTCTTCCAGTCATTATTCGCCAGCGTCATCGCCACCGGGCTCCCGATCGTCCGCCCATGCCGCACCCCGCTCAAAATATGCGCATGGTCCCGCTCGATCCGCATCCGCCCCCCGCGCCCATACCCCTGCTGCCGCCGCCAAAGCTCCCGCCCCAGCCGTTCCTGATCCACCGGCACCCCTGCCGGCAACCCACTCACCAGCGCCACCAGCGACTCCCCGTGACTCTCACCCGCCGTCGAAAACCTCAGCATCCACCCTCATCCAGGCACCGCATCACAAACCAGCACCAAACCCCCATTGTACCAACCGCACCCGAACCGGCGGTGTATCATACTGTGCTATGGCTCGCTCAGTGAGGATCACGACCCCCGTTCCAACCTTAGAAGAGTTTGGGAACAAGATCGGTCTGAGCAAGGCCCGCCAGAGGTCCTTGGCTCCGATCTTCATAGAACGTCGAGCGCAGGGAGAGTACGCCGTGAAGAGACCCGGTTCAGTCAGGGCGAGTAGTATCTTCTCAACCCAGAAAGAAGCAGTCGAGCGAGCAAGGGAACTCAACCCGAATGGAACAATATTGGTAGAGCGAGTGCGCGACTCCGCAAGTGGAACCGCAGATAAATGGCGTAAGCCTTAGTCGACAACGTCAAGCCCTAGGTTTAAATGATGTGAACGGTCATGCTGTATGAGACGCCAATTGTCGACTCCGGAGAAGTCACGTGCGACAGCCACAAGGAGATGGCGTTACTCAAAGTGATGTGTTCCTCAACATTCCCTACGATCAAAAATTCCGTTCCCTCTACATCGCATATATCGCAGGTCTCGTTCACCTTGGCTTTGTTCCCCGGGTGACTCTGGGAATACCAAGTGGCGTACGCAGACTGGACAAGATCCTTGAGCAGATTCAAGGCTGCCGCTACTCCATTCACGACATGTCCAGAGTTGGCTTGAATCGAGATGCTCCATTCGCCACACCGAGATTCAACATGCCCTTTGAGCTCGGATTGGCAGTCGCCTGGGAAAAACTAAATCCCAAAAAGCACACCTGGTTCGTCTTTGAGGCAAAGGCATATCGCATCCAAAAGTCCCTCAGCGATCTCAACGGCACTGATCCTCAGATTCATGGGGGCCAGGTCATTGGCGTCATGCGTGAACTTTCAAATGTGTTCCGTCGCGCCCGGAATCAGCCAACGGTACCGGAGATGATGAGCACGTTCAACGTCATTTCACGCAGAGCGGCAAAGATTCAGGCAGACGCCGGGACAACGAGTCTCTTCGAAGCAAGAGCCTTTCAGGATTTGTGTTACGAAGCCAAAGTTGCCGCCGACAGCCTGACCTTCCTCAGATAGACCGGCCAGAAGCTTGGCAGCTTTTTAGATGTATTTGAACCAAATTCCGCCAGCGCCTCCCCACCACTCTCATCCGCCGTCGAAAACCTCAGCATCCACCCTCATCCAGGTACCGCATCCAATGCCAGCGCCCCCATCGTATCAATCCCCTATCTGCGATCGCCCTAGCTTTTGCCCCTCGGGATAGAAACATTTGACATTCAAAGGGCCGCGTAGAAAGTTTGGGAGTTTAGTCCACCGTCAGACTGGTGGCTGGATGCCATTCGATTTCAGAGACATACTTTACAACTTCATCGTGCCCGCCAGAATCGAGCACACTCCGCACCAGCCCGAACCCAAACGGCGCCGTCTGGATCAACGTCACCACCATCAACCGCGCCCGCGAATCCTGCCCACGCACCGCGGCAACATCGTTCAACCTCCCCGGCGGCACGCAATCATGCACCGCCAGAAATAGGACCTGAAATACCTGAAGCCTAATCAAAACCGCTTCCCGATCAACCGAAACCGGCGAGTAAGGTGCAATCACAAAACCATCCATCCCGTAGCTTCGCACTGCCCGGAACCCACCGCCAGTGAGACTCGTCACCTCTCAAAGCTGAATCAACACCAATCACCCCCAACGCCGGGTATAAACTTCGAGTCACTCATGCGACTCACATCCCTCGCGCTCTGCCTCCTTCTCTCTGCAACGACCCTCAACCTCTCCGCCCAGAACATTAACGGCGACGCCCAGACAAAAGACGAACAGGCAATCCGCCAGTTCTTCGCCAACGCGGAAGCAGCTTGGAACCACCACAGCGCCGAGCAGCTCACCAACCCGCAAACCACTGTCGCCGACGCTGACTTCATCAACGTCTACGGCGGCTGGACCAAAGGCCGCGGCCCCTTCGTCATCCAGATGGGCCGGCTCCAGGCAGGCCCGTTCCACGACATCACCAGGCACACCGTCGTCGAGAAGATCCACTTCGTCCGACCCGACGTTGCCGTCGTCATCACGACCAGTACCGACCGCAAGGGCGACAATCCACCCATCCAGTCGCGTGCCACGCATGTGCTCAGCAAGGAAGAAGGCCACTGGCTCCTGAACTCCTTCCAGAACACCGAGATCACCACGCCTCCCGGACCTCCACCCACCAGCTCCGGCCCGCCCCACTAGCCCTCCGGCTGAAGGCCTGTCTGAAGAACGTAGAAGGCTTCATTCCCAATTTGGAACCAGCGCTGCAAGTTATTTACCCCGGACACACTCAAAACACCCCCAAGACACCCTCAAAAACACCAGCAAATTCGCGTGTCAAGCCCCAAAACCACCTAAGTCTCTCATTCCACGAGAGATACAGTTGGCGTAACCACTCTGCCCGATCCCGTATAATCAAGTCATACCTAAAAAGCTCAAAGAGAACTCTTCAGGCGCAGAGATGCGCCCATAAGTCCTTTATTGACAATATTTTACCTGTAACTCATTTATTGACAATAGCTTACGAGGGAGACCCTCCCGTAAGTCGCTGCAAACAAAAGCCAAGTTACAGAAAAGATAACCCCCGGGGGGCACCCCCCTTAGGCCTTCAACCAACGCTCCGAATCAAACAGAGGCCGTTCCATGCTCCGAACCCACTCCGTCGTCTCCTCCGCCGTCTTCCCCGCGTCCTCGGCCGCGCGGAACTCGCGCCGCATTGCCGCGAACTTCGCCTCCAAGTCATCGATCGCGCTCAGCAGCATCGCCTCCGGTGTCATCGGCAGCTTCGGAGACCCGAACTCGAACTTGCCATGGTGGCTCAGGATCATGTGCTCGACCAGCACCCGCAGCTTCTCCGGAAAGTCCGGCAACTCGCGTACCTTCTCCCGCAGCATCCCCTGCGCAATCGAGATATGACCCACCATCTGACCCTCGAGCGTGTAGCTGAACCCGCGCTTCCAACTCAGCTCCTTCACCTTGCCGATGTCATGGAGGATCGCCCCGGTGATGAGCAGATCCCGGTTGACCTCGGGATAGAAGGCACTCGTCGCATGCAGCACCCGAACCAGCAGCAGCACATGCTCCAGCAAGCCATGAATCCAAGCATGATGCAGCCGCACCGCAGCCGGAGCCTCCCGGAACGCAGGCCCAATCTCCGCATCATCGAGAAAACTCAACACCAGCCGCTTTAGATCTTCATCCTTGAAATCCGCGACAATCCCGCGCAGCTCGGCATCCATCGCCTCGACCGCAAACTCGGACACCGGCACAAAGTCACTCGCCTCGACCTCGTTCTCCGCCGCATTCCGCATCTTCGTCAGCGTGATCTGGAACCTGCCGTTGTACTTCGAGATCTGCCCCTGCACCTTGACGTAGCAGCCTTCGCCGCAGCTCTTGAACGCCGCCTCGAACTCCTCCCACATCCGCGCCTCAAGCGTCCCCGTCTTATCCGTCAGCATCAACGCCAGGTACTGCCCGGGTCCACCCTTCCGCTCCCGCATCGACACCTGTGACAAGCTGAAAAAGCTCGTTATCACTTCGTTCTCGAAGCGCGCCGCATCCTTCACGTAAAAGTCTTTCACCGTCTCAGCATACCAATCGCACCCAAGCAAAACGCGAGAGCCGAAGCCCTCGCGTCGTGTTTGTTGCTCGCCCTTACAGTTGTGGAGGAACCTGAGGAGCGCCAGGCGCAGGTAGAGTCGTCGGAGGCACAGACGTTCCCGGTGTGTTCTGAGGAGGAGCCGTCGAGTTCGGCACGGAAGGCTGCGTCGGAAAACTCTGCGAGCTCTTCTCCCGTCCACTTCCCGTCGTCACCGTAGGAGCCAAAGCCGGACTCGCCGTAGGCGCAACCGGCGCAGGAGCCGCAGGTTCGGGCTTCTTCTCCTCCGCAAGCCGCACCTTCGGCCCCTTTGCAGCCTTCGGCGTTCCCTTCGGAGCCTTGACCTTCTTCGCCTTCTTCTTCGGTCCCGTGTCACCGGACAGGCCAAGCGGCGAAGCCTGCGTCTGCGCGTCCGCCTTCTCCTCAGTCGTCATGGAGACCGGAACAGCAAGCGCCTTCTCACGCTGCTTCGCGGAGACAGTCGCAGCCTTCTTCTGCTTGTGCTCATCCGCTCGCGCAGCGAAGCGAGTCTTCTTCGCCACCGGCGCAACCGGATCCAGAGGATTCACATCCGAGCTCTCCGGCGCACTGGTCGAAGCAACGGCCACAGGAGGCGTCTCACCCGGCGCAACCGCAACCACCGCGGAGCCGCCGGGTGCAGCCGCCGGTGGAGTCGAAGCCTGTTCGGTCGCCTCCGGAAGCGCATTGCGCGGCGCTTGCCCGAACCGCACCTTCTCCTTCTTGGCTTCCTTCGTCTTTTTGCCCGGCGGAGCAGGCTTGGCTGGAGCCGCGATCACCGCAAGCCCAGTATTTGGATCCACCGGAGCCGCATCCGCTCCAGTCAACGTCCGCGTCCCTGTCGTATCCGGAGACGCCACAACCGCTGGCGCCTTCTTCGCCGCCACAGTCGAGTACCGCCCGCCGCGATCGAACCGAGCCTTATCCTTAACCTTCTTCTTCTTCGCGGCCGGAGGAGCGTAGGCTGTAAACACCGGCTTCGACTCCTTCCCGCTCGCACCTGTATCGACGAAGCCAGGCTGAATGTCGACATACGCATCTTCCCGCAGCTTGGTCAGGTACTCGCGCAGCTTCGGCTGCATCTGCTGGATATACATCGCCTCCTGCACCTGCGGCTCGACGCTCTTCAACGGAGCCGGTCCGGCCGGCACATGCTCGGTCAGTTTGAGGATGACAAATCCCTGCCGTGTCCGGATCGGCTGCGTGCTTTCTCCTGGCTTCAGCTCGAAGACCTGATCCTCCAGCACCTTGGCCAGGGCCCCGCGCTTGAACAGACCCAGCTCTCCGCCCTGCGCTGCCGTCGGTCCGCCTGAGCTCTTCTTCGCCACCTCGGCAAAGTCCGAGCCTTTCATCACCTGGCTTTTCAGGTCGTTCGCCTTACGCTCCGCCTGCACGATCTCCGCAGGAGTCGCGGTATCGGGCAGCGGCACCAGGATCTCGCTCAACCGCACCTGCTCCGGCTGCTCGAACTCCTTCTGGTGCTCGTTGTAGTACTTCTGCTCTTCGCCAGAGGTCACGCTCAAGTGGCGGCCCACCTCATCCCGCACCACCTGCTGGGTCAGGATCTGGTCGCGAATTTGCGCCTTGAAGTCTTCAAAGCTGATGCCCTGCTGCCGCGCCGCCTTCTCCAGGTCTTCCATCGAGTCCAGCTTGTACTGCTTGCGGATCTCGTCCAATCGCCGAACCACGTCCGTGTCGGCGTTCAGTCCAAGCTCCTTCGCCTTCGAGAGCAGAAGCTGCTGGTCGATCATGTCGCGCAGCATGTCTTTCCGGCGCGTCAGCAACTCGGACGATGGCAGATTCTGCTGCTGCGCTTCCTGCTCTAACTGTGCCTCAGACCGCTCGACATCGCTACGGCTGATGATCTGATCGTTCACCCGGACGACCACGTCCTCAACCACCGTGCCATTCGGAGTCTTCGCCGCCGGAAGCGCGGGCAGCGCCAGAACCGGCGTGGGCGCGTTCACCGCATCGGTCGCCGTCCCCGAGTACTTCGGCGCCTTGACCAGCTGCGCATGGCCCCAGCCCGCCCCCATGGCAAGAGCCACACATACCGCCGCAGCCTTCAACGATGCCGCACTCCGCAGGCTAAGCCCGTTCCGTCCTATCCCATTCTCGTTCCAAGTCAAAGCTCGCATCCCTCAGAGATCCATTCGCGCAGAACGCACCTGCATCACCCGTTGGACTCGGGCACCTGTTCCGGCGATATCCAATCCTCCCATTCTACCCGCAGCCCTGTAACGCCGCCGGTCTGAAGCCTTCGCTAACCCCATCCTGATATACTCCGTCCAACACCAGACGGCCCACAGCGCTCTGATTTCCGCCTTTTCCGCCGCTCCGAACAAGCCTCCGACCACAAGCCACACCCAAGCTCCACCCGAGGACGCTCCCCAAGATGGCCATCACTCCACGTCGTGTACTTCCCGTCGCAGTCTTCCTCCTCTCCTGCGGTGTCGCCGGCTCCTTCCTCCTCCCGAAGGTCGCCGCTCAGTCAGCTTCGGACGAATCGACCCTGCGCGACTCGCTCAAGTCCTTCACCAGTGTCTACTCCATCGTTGAGGCCAATTACGCCGAGAAGATGGACACTGACCACACGGACAAGGCCATCTACGACGGTGCCATCCCGGGCATGCTCCACACCTTGGACCCGCACTCGAACTTCTACGATCCCAAGGCTTACGCGCAGATGCGTGAAGACCAGCACGGCCGCTACTACGGCGTCGGCATGACGATTCAGCCGCAGCTCGTCGGAGGCGCGATGAAGATCTTCGTCCTCTATCCTTTTGAGGGCACACCTTCTTATAAGGCAGGCATCCGCCCCGGCGACCAGATCCTCTCAGTCGACGGAAAGAGTACGGATGGTCTGGATTCGAGCGCCGTGGCAGCCCTCCTAAAGGGACCTCGTGGCACCCACGTGCTGGTTACCATGAGCCGCGAAGGCCGTGACAAACCTCTTTCCTTCGATCTCGTCCGCGACGAAATTCCCCGGCCTTCGGTCGATCTCGCGTTCATGATTCAGCCGGGCATCGGCTACATGCACGTCACCAACTTCCAGGAGACTACCGGTCGCGAGGTCGGAGATGCGCTCGACAACTTCCAGTCCGACCCCAATGGCCTGAAGGGTCTAGTCATTGACCTGCGCGGCAACCCAGGCGGCCTCCTCAATCAGGCCGTCGATATGTCCGATAAGTTCCTAAAGAAGGGGCAGGTCGTCGTCTCGCAGCGCGGACGCATCTCGCAGGATCATGTAGAGACCGTGTCGCGCGGCGAACAAGGCCCGAAGTACCCGGTCGTCGTACTGGTCAATCGCAACACTGCCTCCGCGGCTGAGATCGTCTCGGGAGCCCTCCAGGATCATGACCGCGCCCTCATCGTCGGCGAGACCACCTTCGGCAAGGGTCTAGTACAGACCGTCTTCAACGTCAGCCAAAATACCGGCTTGGCGCTAACCACCTTCCACTACTACACTCCATCCGGTCGCCTCATCCAGCGTCCGTACGATCACATGTCGCTCTATGACTACTACTATGTCCGTGATGCCTCCAACCCTAAGGACAATGCCAACCGCGAGGTCAAGCTCACCGACGCCGGACGCACCGTTTACGGCGGTGGCGGGATAACCCCGGACGAGCACATCGATCAGGTGAAGAGTAATCACTTTCAGGAGTCGACGTTCCAGAAGAACGCCTTCTTCAACTTCTCCAAGCATTATTTGGCGACCCACACCGTCACGAAAGACTTTGAAGTTGATGATGCCGTGCTGTCGCAGTTCAAATCTTTCCTCAAGTCCAAGTCCATCGACTACACCGATCAGGATATTGCCGCAAACCTAGACTGGGTCAAGGAGATGATCAAGAGCGAACTCTTCACCTCGCAATTCGGCCAACTGGAAGGGCTGAAGGTTCGCGCCGGGTGGGATCCGCAGATCCAGAAGGCTATTACCTTCATCCCCCAGGCCCAGGCGTTGCTCGATCATCCCAAGGACCTCACCACCAAAGCCCCGGTGACCACCGCCAGCAGATAGCTTCCGCAGAGCGCGTGGTGCCTCCCCGCAAGCCAGCATAGCTCGGATTGGCAGAGGCGCATCCGCTATGGCATATCGCTGCGCCGAGCGGTGGGAGTACCGCTAAAATAGCGGCAATGGCTTCCATCGTCTCAGATCCGGTCGATCATCCCGGCCGGTTTGCAGACCTGTACACGTTCCACTGGAACGAGACCTCCTTTCGTACGTCCATGGTGGGGGTAGTGGCGGTGGCGACGGCGCTGGTAGGCGGCGTGGCGGCGGGCCATCCGAGTGCAGGTCTGATCGCGGGCGGCGGTGCCATGACGATCGGCTTCGGCATGAACCAGAAGATCGCCGACTCGCGGCTTTGGCCGATGATCGCGGCAACGTTGGCGATGACCTTCTCCACCTTCGTAGGGATGTTTGCCGGACATCACGGCTACTCTATTGTGGTAGCGGCAGCGATTTGGTCGTTTGTTTACGGCATGCTCACAGCGCGTGCCCCGGGAGTCGCTTGGGTCGGGATGCAGGCGGCCGTGACCTTGATGGTCACCTCAGCCTTCCCAGCCAATGCGTTTCACGCATTCCTTCGTTCCCTGCTCACGTTGACCGGCGGCGTACTGCAGATTGGCATCTCCAGCCTGCTGCTTCACCTCCTTCCTGAGCTGAGCTCCGACCTGCGCTACATCCCGCGCTATGGTTTGCGGCGCGTGAGACGCTTTCAGCATTCGGTGGGATGGCACCGGCTGTGGCGGCGGATACGCGGCTTCCCGCGTGCGCTGCCTCGGCTGCGCGCCTCTCCCAGCGTGATGTTCGCGCTTCGCATGGCGTTGACCGTCGCCGTGGCGACAGAGATCTATCGCTGGCGCGGCGTGCAGTCCGGCTACTGGATTCCCATGACCGCCATGATGGTGCAGAAGCCGTTGTTCGCGGAGACGCTGAGCCGTGCCTTTACGCGTGTTATCGGTACGCTCGCAGGCGCGGTCCTGGCGACCCTTTTCCTGCTGTTCATCCATCCCGACCTCATGATCCTGGCATGGATCACGGTTGGCTTCACCTTTCTCTCCTACCTGACCGTATCGATCAACTACGCGCTCTTCTCCGCGTTCATTACCTCGTACATCGTATTTCTGCTTTCGCTGAACGCACTGCCCGGCCCGGAGATCGCGCATCGCAGGGCCTATGCGACCGTGGTTGGGGGTGTAGTGGCTCTGCTGATCCATCTGGACGCACTCCGGCGCAAGCGGGGCGGCGAGCCCGGGCCGATCGCCTGAAAGCGACGCCACAGTGCCGGACTTGGTAGAATAGTCTGTCATGCGCTCGCTGCTCGATACTGCACCTAAAGCTCTCGAAGAGACTCTCCCCGCCCGGCCAAAGGTCGGGTTCGTCTCGCTGGGCTGCCCTAAGAACCTGGTTGACTCCGAGGTGATGATGGGGTTGCTCTACCATAATGGTGCGGAGCTGACCCCAAACGCGGAAGACGCGGAGATCATCGTCATCAACACGTGCAGCTTTATCGATTCGGCTAAGAAGGAATCGGTGAACACCATTCTGGAGATGGTGCAGCACAAGCAGGCGCATGGGGGTAAGGCGAAGCGGATTGTGGTGGCTGGCTGCCTGGTGGAGCGGTATCGAGATGAGATCCGGAAGAGTATTCCGGAGGTGGATGCGGTCGTCGGGACGGGAGAGCTGGAGGCGATCCTTTCGGCCGCCGGCCTAAGCCCGACGGGCCACGCAAAGAGTGATTCACCATTTCAGATTCTGCCCCAGGACTTCGATCAGCCTTCGATCGAGGTGCATGCACTCAAAGATCTTGAGCTGCTGAGCGGCAACGCGGTGAACGATACGTCCGTGGCTTCGGAGACAACACAGAATGTTCCGGCGCAACAGCTTGTAAGCCGCGCGGCGAGCACTGTCAGCCAGCACTCACGCCCGTTGCACGATCCAGAGACCGACCGCGAGATCGCTCCCCAACTCCGCATCGTGCAGAGTCTCGCGGAGACCGGAACCACGCATGGAGACGAACCGCTCGCGCATGCGGGCGAGCACATCGCCCACAAGCCGGGAGCAGGCACGGATGGACGCATGCCTTCGCGTGCCGAGGGCGATGCGCGGGAGCAGGCGGGACGGTTTTCTCGCGAGGCATGGGACGGAGCCACGGCAGCCCTACCGGAGTATCTCTATAACGACGCTACGCCGCGCATCCTGACGACGCCGCGTGCCAGTGCGTACATCAAGATCGCCGAGGGCTGCGATCATCCATGCAGTTTTTGCATTATTCCTCAGCTAAGAGGCAAGTTTCGCTCGCGGCGGATGGGGTCGATCATCGCGGAGGCGCAGAACCTGATTGCGCAGGGAGTGCGGGAGATCACGCTGATTGGGCAGGATACGACCTGCTACGGCGAAGACCTGGGACTGAAGGAAGGGCTGGCGCAACTGCTGGATGCACTTGCGGTGCTGCCGGGACTGCGCTGGTTGCGATTCTTGTACACGTACCCGAACAAGGTGACGACGCGATTGCTCGAGACGATGGCGAAGCACGAGACCATCTCGAAGTACCTGGATGTGCCGCTGCAGCATGCGAGCGCCGGTGTGCTGAAGACGATGAAGCGCGGCGGCAACGCGCAGATCTTTCTCGACTTGATCGCCAAGGCGCGGGCGATTGTGCCGGGGATCGTCGTGCGGACCAGCTTTATCGTCGGGTTCCCGGGGGAGACGGAGAGCGATTACAAAGAGCTCGAAAGCTTTGTGAGAGCGGCGAAGATCGACTGGCTTGGGGTGTTTACGTACTCGGATGAAGAGGGGGCCGCGGCGTATGGGTTCGCCGATGAGACGAAGGTGCCGAACCGGACGATCCAGGCTCGCCGGAGGCGGCTGATGAAGCTGCAGCAGGCGATCAGTGGGATCGAGAAGGCGAAGTGGGTGGGGCGCGAGATTGACCTGCTGGTGGAAGGGCCAAGCGAGGAGACGGGCCTGCTGTGGGAAGGTCGGACTCCACTGCATGCTCCCGAGATCGATGGCAAGGTGTTTATCAATGACTTCGGGCCGCATGAAGTGTTAGTGCCGGGAACCTTTTATCGGGCGGAGATTACGGAGAGCCACGACTATGATGTGGTGGCGAGAATATTGGAGTAGTTGGGGCTGCGTATGAGTGCACCGAAAGCTTTGTTTTGTCCTACGTGCCGCAAGGTGGTGCTGGCCACCGATGCGGATTTTCCTTTCTGCTCAGACCGGTGCAGAATTCTGGATCTGGGGAAATGGGCGAGTGGGGGGTATGTAATCTCGTCGCCCATTCACGATCCGGATCTGCTGGATGAGCTTGAGGGGCTGCAGCATCGCGGCAAGAGCTCCAGCAATGAAGATCGTGAACGGTAGCGGTGGGTAAGCAGACGCCGGTTCGTCTTAGCCAGATTCATGGAAAAAAGACGCCCTGGGCGTGGGGGGTGGCGACGTTCTTTGGGGTGGGGCTGCTGCGGCCGGGGCCGGGGACGTATGGGTCGGTGGCGGCGGTGCTGCTGTGGTTCGGGGCGATCCATTGGCTGCAGCCGAGCCACGCGGCGCAGGTCTGGGGGACTCTGGCGGTGGCGGTGGCGGCGGCGGCGATCGGGATTCCGGCGGGGACGATTGTGGCCCGGGAGAGCGGGCGGGACGATCCGGGATTCGTGGTGATCGATGAGGTGGCGGGGCAGCTGTTTGCGCTGGTGGGGATAGCAGCGGACTGGCGGCATGCGGTGATCGGGCTGGCGCTTTTTCGGGTGCTCGACATCACCAAGCCGCCGCCGGTGAGAGATCTGGAACGGCTGCACGGCGGGTTGGGAATCATGCTGGACGATGTGGCGGCGGGATTGATCGCGCTGGCGTTGGGACATCTGGCGATGATCTGGATCTAGGGACTGAGCACCACCCCCCGGTTTATTGCGCAAAATATTCAAAATAAAAGACTTAGCCTTGTATCACCTTCGTAATCTCCGGAAAGTTACTCTGTAGCCGGCGAAGACACGCGGAGCGCGGGGCTAAGCTATGGGTATGCCTATATTGACTCGCATGGAACCCCCTGCCGTGATGCCCGGAGGGGAGTTGTACCTGGAGGGAGAAGACCTGGGGCCGGGGGTGGCCGTCTCGATCGCGGGGGTGGAGGCGCATGTGGAGCTTGCGCGTGCCGGAAGGATCCGGGTGCGGGTACCGGAGGGGGTGTTGCCGGGAGAGGTGGTCGCGTTCAACCATGGAAGCGCCTCGAATGGGTTGCCTGCGCGGGTGGCCGTGGCGATGGCGGAGAATCTGCACCCGGTTTCGAACCCCGCCGTCGACGCTCGCGGGAATGTATATGCCACGCTCTCCGGCTCACGCGGGCAGGAGACGCCGGTCTCCATCTTCAAGATTCCGCCGGCTCCGGAGGGTCAGACGCATGAGCTACGGCCCTTTGTTCGCGGGATTCTGAACCCAACCGGGCTGGCCTTCGCTCCGGACGGCGATCTGTATGTCAGTTCGCGGGCCGATGGGACGGTCTCCCGGGTTAGCCCCATGGGCGTTGTGACCGGCTTTGCGGAGGGTTTGGGGATTGCGACCGGGATTGCGTTCGACTCGGCCGGCGATCTCTATGTCGGCGACCGGTCTGGAACCATCTTCAAGATTCGGATGGCGGCTCCGGGCAGGCCGCAGGAGACGTTCGTCTTTGCGACGCTGGAGGCTTCGATCGCGGCCTATCACCTCGCCTTCGACGGCCGGGGCACGTTGTATGTGACGGGGCCGACGACTGCCTCGCACCAGGTGATTCACGCGATCGACCGCGATGGAGACGCTCGCATCTTCTACCGCGGACTTGGGCGGGCTCAGGGCATGGCGTTCGATGTGGAGGGAAATATGTATGTCGCGGCCTCGCTGGCGGGAGATCGCGGGATCGTGCGGATCAAGCCGGATGGGGAGACCAGGCTGGCGGTGAGCGGGACGAACCTGGTTGGGCTTTGTTTTCTGCCGGGCGGACGAGCGGCGCTGGCGACGCGGGATGCGGTGTATGAGGTGGAACTGGGGATTACGGGGCTTTTGGTTTGAGCGAGTCTGGTTGAGTGATTGTTGGTGCGATGGGACCGCGGGAATGCAGCGCAGATTCATCTCAGGAGCGGGGGCAACGGGGAACGGCAGCATATCCCGGGGGCTAAAGCCCGCGGATGAGGTTCATCCGGGGATGTCCGGGCTGAAGCCCGGACCTATCTCAGAAGCGGAAGCAAGAGCAGGAGCAAGGGTCAGAGCAGAAAGCAAGGGGTCAGAGCAGGAAGCAAGAGGTAGAGCAGGTCGCCGGTGACTGGCGGTTCGGGAGGTCCTGCTTTCACTTTGCGGTTGGGTCCGGCTGGCAGGTGGACGCATCCAAGGAAGCATGGTTGCTGAGATTATTGCGGCTGGGAGCGAGATGTTGACGCCGTTCCGGCAGGATACGAACTCGCTGTACCTGACTGCGGGGCTGAACGATCTGGGGGTTACGGTGGGGTTTAAGACCATCGTGGGGGATAACCTTGAGGACCTGACGGGTGCGGCGAGGGTGGCGCTGGAGCGAGCGGATGTGGTTCTGTTCTCGGGCGGGCTGGGGCCGACGGAGGATGACCTGACCCGGGAGGCGGCGAGCCTGGCGCTTGGCGTGGAGCTGCATCCCGACCCCAGCATCATCACGGCGCTCTATAAGCGGTTCGCGGAGCGGCGCCTGCCGATGCCGCCGAACAATGCGAAGCAGGCCAATGTGCTGGACGGGGCGGAGCTGCTGGTGAATCTGAACGGCAGTGCGCCCGGGCAGTTTCTGGTCACTCGCTACAAGGGCCTTGAACGGATGGTGGTGCTGCTTCCCGGGCCGCCACGGGAGCAGCGTCCGATGTGGGAGGAGCAGGTGAAGCCGCGGCTGGCGGCGCGGCTGCCGGTCCGGTTCATGGCCAAGCGGCAGTTGCGGATGGCCCTGGTGCCGGAGTCGCTGGTGGATGCGCGGACTTCCCCGATCTACAAGCAATATCCGGATGTCGAGACGACGATCCTGTTTCACGCTGGAGAGATCCAGCTGCACTTTCAGGCGGTCGGGGCGAGCCGGGAGGCGGCGCAGGCGCGGGTGGATGAGGTCACCGGGCGGGTGGAGCAGGAGATGGGGGATGACGTGTTCTCGTCGCAGGGGGAGTCGCTGGAGGAGGTGGTGCTGCTGATGCTGGGGATGCGGCATAGGAGCGTAGCGACGGCGGAGAGTTGCACGGGCGGGCTGCTGGGGCAGCGGCTGACGGCGGTGCCGAACAGCTCGCGAAGCTTTGTGGGCGGAGCGGTGCCGTACTCGGCGGCGATGAAGACGGCGTTGTGCGGCGTCCCGCAGGATCTGATGGAGCGGGAGGGATCTATCAGCGTGGCGGTGGCTCGTGCGCTCGCCGAGGGCATCCGCAGCCGGGCCGAGGCGTCGATCGGGATCGGAATTACGGGGCTGGCGGGGCCGGGTGGCGGCGAGGGTGCTGATGCGGGCAAAGCGATTGGGCTGGTGTATGTCGCAATGGCCGATGAACGTGGGACCGAGGTGAAGGAGGTCAACCTGATGGGGGACCGGGAGCGCGTGCGCTGGTGGGCGACGCAGCACGCGCTGGATCTGCTGCGGAGGAAGCTGCTTTAGGATAGGCCGGGATGGGCTTCGCCGGGGAGGGTGAGATCCGCCGGTGAGACCTCACGGTACACGAATGGGTGATTACTTTAGGCATTTGCGGAATGTTTTGATATTTTGGGGTACCTCAAAAGAAGCACTCCGCGGGGACTACTATGTCGAAGCACCTGGAGTCAGCAGGCATTCACTCGAACGTTCGTTTCGGCTTCTGCTCCACTTTGACCGGTTTGATGCTCCTCGCGCCTACCCTCCTGGGCCAAGGGCCGGCCGCCGTGGCAAAGGTTCCAGTGGCGGTGAAGCCGCCGCTTCGTCATCCCTGGCGGCAGCCTTCTGCAGGCGAGGTCCGAAAGCTGGTCCAGAAGCACCGCGCGCTGCCCAAGGATCCGGTTGCGGCGGTGCACCGGTTGTTGGCGTTGCCGCCGTTGACGGCGCAGAATGCGGCTTTCCTGGGCAATCAGACCGCGATCGCGGCGTCCACCGGCGATGCATTCATGATGGTGCGGCAGCCGGACTGCTCGCTGACGGCGCTGAACGCGGGGTTCACGCCGGATATTAACGACACGGAGTACACCGGCCAGTCCAGCACCACGCACTACGACCAGACGATTCATGCGGCTGCCGGCCTGACTACCACCGCGACGGAGGCCGGGGGTACGTGCCACGATGCGGGTATGGGCACGAATGCGAACACGCTGGTCTATGTCGGTCTAACGACCGGCGGGATGCGGGTAGGCGCGTTGGCCGGGTATAACGGCACAGCGGGCGTGAACCAGGTTTTCACGATCGTGAGCACGGCGGGTGGGACGCCGGTGAGCACGAATATGCTGGCGGCATCGACGGTTGCGGGAACCCAACCGTATGCTCTCGCGGCCGCCGATCTGAACGGTGACGGCAACAACGACCTGGTAAGCGTGAACTACGGGTATGCGCCGGGGACAACGACCTTGACCTCCTCGGTGACGGTTTACCTGGGGAATGCGGACGGCAGCTTCAACTCCGGGCAGAGCTACGCGATTCCCAACACGCAGGCCAACAGCGGAGTGGTGATCGACGACGTTAACGGGGACGGCAAGCTCGATCTCGTGATCCCGAGTGCGACGGGGAACACGCCGAGCTATCAGGTCACCTTCCTGCCGGGCAAGGGCGATGGGACCTTTGGGACGGCGAAGACGACGTCCTATGCGAGCTTGCCGGCGACCCTGGGGAACCTGGTGACCGGGGACTTCAACGGCGATGGCAAGAAGGACCTGGTGAGCGGGTCCGGGCTGATGCTGCTGGGGAATGGGGATGGCACGTTCGCGGCGACTGTGTCGAAGGCCTTCGATGCTCCGTCCGAAGGGACACCGCAGCCAGCGGTGGGCGACTTCAACAAAGACGGCAAGCTGGACGTTGCGATAGGGACGGGATTTTCGATCGTCGTCTATCTGGGCAACGGCGATGCTACGTTTCAGGCGGGCGTGCCGTATGCCTCGATCGGGAACCACGGCTATCTCACGGCGGTGGATTTGGATGGCGACGGGAATCTGGATCTTTACTCCGGCGATGCCGGGAACGGGATCTTTGGAGGGGACGACTTTACGCCCAACGTTGGCTATGCGTTGATGGGCAAGGGCGATGGCACGTTTGTCGGCGCGCAGAATCCACCGATCTCTACATTGTCCGGCACGACGGCGCCGATCCAGTTTGTGCAGGACCTGAACGGTGACGGGAAGGCCGACTTCCTTGCGCTGAAGCAGCCGTATAACCTGCCTGCCTACTTCCAGACGTTTCTTGGGCGAGGGGATGGGAGCTTCGCGGCTGGGCCGGTCTTGAATCTCGCAGCCTTCCTGTACATGGGAACGGCTTACGACCTGGTGATCGATTCCTACGCACTGGTGGATGTGAACCACGATGGCAAGGCGGACCTGGTGCTGCTGCCGGAGAATCGGTTTTCAGGACGGCCGGCGTTGCTGGTCGCACTGGGGAATGGGGATGGAAGCTTTCAGACGCCGACGGTGATCCCGTTTCCGAGCCTGATCCCCGGGGGCGGACTGGATTCGCCGTACCAGGTGACGGGGCTCTACTCCAGCACACGAGCGGATGGGAAGGCGGAGTTGATCTATCAGTTTCTGTCGGGGAGCTATCAGGCTCCCAACAACTTCTATACAGGGCTGGCGACGCAGGTGGTCAACGGAGACGGCACGCTGGGTGGGCCTGTGATCACTCCGACCGGAACGTATGCGAACAGCGCCGATGCACCTGCGCTGAATGTGCCGACGAACGTGGTGGATCTGAATGGCGACAAGACGCCTGACTTGATCTACTTCAATCCCGCAGTCTTCCAGAACGTCAACGGAACTTCGACGATGGTCAGCGCGGCTTTCTACCAGCTTCAGTTGGGCAATGCGGATGGAACTTTCGGCACCATGCAGACAGTCAACGTGGTGGACAATCCCGGCGAGGGTCCGGTCACGGCGGCAGACTTCAACGGCGACGGCAAGATCGATCTGCTGGCGCTGGGCAGCTCAACGTATGTCTCCAGTGGGATGACGTTTACCGCGGGTGAGCTTGGCGTGGCGCTGGGCAATGGGGATGGGACGTTTCAGGCACCGAAGCTGCTGCAGCTCGAGGCACCGGGCGGTGGATTCGAGTCCATTGCGGCGGCGGACTTCGATGGCGATGGGAAGGTCGACGTGGCCATCCTGGGGTATGATCCGCCGACGGATAGTGGAGTGTTCTTCGGCAACGGCGACGGAACGTTCCAGAGCGTGGCCAGCGGCCAGAGTGACAACCTGGTCATTCCGGTGCAGCCCATCTACTTGAGCGCGTATGGCAATGGCTTGATCGCGGATGTGAACGGAGATGGGAAGCCGGACATCTTCGGAGCGGCTGTGCTGGTGAATCAATACGGCGCGGCGGCTGCGGCGCCGACGCTGGTGAATACGACGACGACGCTCTCGGCTACGCCTTCCACGGTGACGGTGGGTCAGAGTGTGGTCTTGAACGCGGCGGTGGCGGCAAGCTCCGGCAGCGCGATCCCGACTGGGACGGTGACGTTCCTGGACGGGGTGACTTCGCTGGGGGTGGTGACCCTGGATGCGCAGGGACTGGCGAGCTTGCCCTTCGCTGCGTTTGCGTTGGGAGTGCACACGATCACGGCTGCCTATGCGGGTGACAGCAGCTTCAATGGGTCTACCTCCAGCGTGGTGACGGTGACGGTCAATCCGTTGACGGTGAACTCGACGACGATGTTGACGGCGGCGCCGACTTCGGTGACGGCTGGAGCTTCCGTTACGTTGACAGCCACGGTGGCGGGGGTCTCCGGGAGCACCGTGCCGACCGGAACCGTGACGTTCCTGAACGGGACTTCTCCGATCGGAACCGGCACACTCAACGGCACGGGAGTGGCTACGTTTTCAACCACGACGCTTGCGGTTGGGACGCAGTCGATCACGGCGAGCTATGCGGGGGATACGAACTTCAACAGCTCCGTCTCCGCGGCGGTAAGTGTCACAGTTGCGGCGGCTGTCGCGCCGGACTTTGCATTGAGTCTGAGCCCCGCGGCCGCGACCGTGAGTCGTGGAAGCTCGGCGCAGACGACGATCAGCCTGGCTTCGGCGGGGGGATTCAGCGGGCCGGTGAGTCTAAGCTGCGCCGGAGTGCCGGCGGACGCGACCTGCAACATCTCCTCGGCGAGTGTGAACGTGGGCAGCGCGACAGCATCGACGACGATGACCATCCAGACCGGGGGACCGACGGCGAGCTTGCGCGGGCTTGAGAAGCCGGGTGCAAACTCTAAGCCGCTGCTGGCGATTGTGAGCTTTTCGGGTCTGCTGGGCTGGATGCTGCGGAGACGGCGACCGGTCTTCCGCTTCTGCATGGTGATGCTGGGCGTTGCGTCGCTGGCAGTAGCCGGATGCGGCGGAGGAACGAAAGGGACGACGAGTACAACAGGCGGTTCGGGCTCCGGCGGAACTCCGGCGGGAACGTATACCGTCACTGTGACGGCAAGCTCCGGCACTTTGTCGCACGCCGCGTCGTTCACCCTGACCGTGCAATAGCCTTTTGAGCCGATCCGGAACGCCGATCGATCTCCGCCCGAGACATCGGCGTATCCCCAGATGTCGGGGTGCGTTGGTTAGATTGCCGCTCCGGGGCGTTGCCCGGATTGCCACCACGACAAGTCATCGCAGAGGTGTGAACTCTCCGACTGTTGCAGCTCCTCTTCCGAGGTTGCTCGCCCCACGGTGTAGAGACAGCGGGGGCAGATGGAGTCGAGAGTTCCGTCGCGGTTCGGACGATGCTGGAAAGACTCTTGGGTCGCCATCCACTATTATTCGCAAACCACTGAACAGAAAGCAACGGGAAAACTTGACACAGGCTCTGGCTCGCCCACTTCATCCGTAAAAAGAGTGGAAATGAAGGGAGCGTGTGCTACAGCGCAGGCGAACTCTCAAGCTTGCTCGGGGCCTTGCGCTTTGAGGTTCGCAGACTTTGCCGTATGTGGTCTGGAAGTATGGTGGAGTTGAGCGGGATCGAACCGCTGACCTCCTCGTTGCGAACGAGGCGCTCTCCCAACTGAGCTACAACCCCACACCGGGGCTCAAGGCCGAGATCAAACGACCGAACCAACACGAGTGTACCAGCTTCACAGCTTGGGGCTCAACCGGCCTACCCCGCGGAAGGCGCGCTGACGATGCCTGAGACATCGGTTCCTGCGGCCAGAGGCTTCTCGACTGTGTGCCAGATGACGCCGTCGTCATCGACGAAGACCGAGGTCACTGGGATCTGCAGCCGTGTACCCGATCGCGTGACCGCTTCGAGCATTCCCGTCGATCCGACGCTGAAGCCGGTGGCATCGAGCGACATCTGCCAGATCCCGCCTAGACCGCTCCGGGACTCAAGCCGAATGTCGGTTACAACCGAGGTGAACTGCGTCATAGGCTCATCCCCTCTGCGAATCGGGTCATCTCCGATGAGCTACCCACCATGAAGGGTGTCCGCTGATGAATGCCGGTCGGCACGATCTCTAGGATGCGCGCACTGCCGCTCGACGCCGCTCCGCCGGCCTGCTCCGCGATCATGGCGAGCGGGTTGGCCTCATAGAGCAGGCGAAGTTTGCCTCCGGGTTGTTTCTTCGTCGGCGGATAGAGAAAGACGCCGCCCTTCAGCAGCGTGCGATGAAAGTCCGCCACCAGGCTCCCGATGTAGCGGGAGCTATAGCCGCTCTCCCGAAGGCTTGCGACATACGCCTCATATCCTTCCGGCCAGGTGGATTTGTTGGCTTCATTCACGCTGTAGTACGGACCTTTATCCGGCATCTTCATGCGCTCGGCGGTGAGCACGAAGGCGCCGATTGTGGGGTCGAGGGTAAAGCTGTGCACGCCATCTCCCGCGGTATAGACCAGAACCGTGGATGGCCCGTAGACCACATACCCGGCCGCCACCTGTTCGGTGCCGGGCTGCAGGATCGAGGCGGTCATGTCTCCGACAGCCTCAGGCAGACGGCGATGCACGCTGAAGATGGTTCCCACGTTGACATTGACATCGATGTTCGAGCTGCCGTCCAGCGGATCGAAGATGAAGATGTGTTGTCCTCTCTGCTCGCCACGATCGAAGAGAACCGGGCCCTCATCTTCTTCGCTCACCAGTGCGCCCACGGAGCCCCGTGTGCCCAGTGAATCCGTCAATGCCTGGTTGGCGAAGACGTCCAGCTTCTGTTGCTGCTCACCCTGCACATTCTCCGCGCCATAAGCTCCGTAGGTATCGCTGAGGCCGGCTGACCGGATCTTCGCCTCGATTCGCTTGGCGGCCAGAGTGAGGCCGCTCATCATCCAGGCAAAGTTCACGCCTTCCTGCGAGAACTCCCCGAACTGCCGGGAGATGTGCTGCTGCACGGTAACGATCTTCGCCATGGAACCATGGTAGCTGAGGGGAGGAAGGCCTGACACCGATCTGCCACCGATCTGAAGACCGATCCAAGGCCAATGCGAGGAAACACAATGTCACGGACAAAATTGCACCTAAGATCGCTTTTCAGATCGGTGGTAGATGGGCGTCAAGCCTTCCCCAGGTCAGCAACATTCTTCTTAGCAACATTCTTCCTAGATCTTATGGGTGGCCGAGGCCATCGTCCTTGTGGTAGTTCGGGTAGGATGGCACGGGGAACTCAGCCGGCGGGTTCTTCTTCAGTTCGTCCATCACAATCTGAACGCCGCGCTCCAGCTGCGGATCGTGCCCAGCGGCGACCGCCTTGGGATCTTCCTCTATCTCCACATCCGGCGGAACACCTTTGTTCTCGATATCGAACTCGCCCTTCAGGTTGTAGAGCGCGGTACGCGGCGCGGTGATGCTTCCTCCGTCCAGCAACACCGGATAGCCGCCGATACCCACCAGACCGCCCCAGGTGCGAACCCCCACCAGGGGGCCGAGCTTGGCCTGCCGAAAGAGCCAGGGCATGGCGTCGCCGCCCGATCCGGCGTTCTGATTGATGAGCATGGCCTTCGGTCCGAAGATGGCGCCCGTAGGCTCGGTGGTGCGCAGTCCTTGGCGCGATTCGTAGTTGAGCATCGGCGTCCGTTTGAGCACGTCGATGACGTAGTCCGCGATGTCACCGCCTTCGTTATAGCGTTCGTCGATGACGACCGCCTTCTTCTCCGTCTGGGCGAAAAAGTAGCGATTGAAGCTGTTGAAGCCGCCGCCGCCGGTGTTCGGAAGGTAGACGTAGGCGACCTTGCCGCCGGAGAGTTGGTCGGTCTTGCGGATGTTGCCCTCGATCCACTCCTGGTTGCGCATGTTGCGTTCGTTATCGACGGGAACCACGAGCACACTGCGCGATCCCGAACCGTCCGCGTTCGGGCCGACGGTAAGGCTGGTCTGCTTGCCGGCCAAGCCCTCGAAGGCGGCATAGAGATTGTCCGAGGCATGCAGTTGCAGGCCGTTGACTGCAAGGATGTACTCGCCTTCATGGACGTTGACGCCGGGCTGCGTCAGGGGCGAGTAGAGCGTCGGATTCCAGTTGCCGCCGCTGACCACATGCGTGATCTTGTAGCGGTCACGATCGATGGTGTAGTCGGCTCCGAGCAGACCTGTCTTCGGCGCATCGCCGGGAACGTGCGGGCCACGGATGAACATGTGGCCGACGGTCATCTCGCCCAGCATCTCCTCCTGCAGGTAGGTCAGGTCGCTGCGGCAGCTGAGCCCGTCGACGTAGGGTGCGTAGCGGGCGCTGATCTTGGCCAGGTCGAGCCCATGAAAGCCGGGGTCGTAGAAGAACTCGCGTTCGATGCGCCAGGTCTCGGCGTAGATCTGCTTCCACTCGGCGCGCGGATCGATCTTCGCCTGCATGTCCATCTTCAAGGGCTTGCCGGGCGTGCCGTCGGCTGCGGCAGGAGTGAGATCTGTGCCAGCCGCGATGAAAAACCCGTCGCCCTTGCGATAGAGCAGCTTGTCTCCATCGAACGAGATCACTGCGGCGGCGGCGTTGTGCAGCACGTCTTCGGTCTTGCGCGTCTCCAGCGTAAAACGCCAGATGGAACGCAGCAGCTGCGGCCCATCCTGCGCGGAGTTCGCAGCGGCGCTGCCTTCGCCAAGCAGGAAGACACCCGCCTTGCCCGGCATCAGCGCGACATAGTTGCGTGCGGGAATGGGCAGAGCGAGAATGCGCTGCTGAATCCCCTCAAGATCGATCTTCGTCTCGGGCGCAGGCTCGGGCGCCGTCTTCGCATCTTTGTCCTTGGCTTCCTTCTCCGCCGGCTTCTTGGCTGCGTCTTTCTTTTCGTCCGTCTTAGCGGCATCGGTCGGAGCGGGCTTCTTGTCGTCGTCCGCCTGGTTCTTCTCGTCGTCGCTCTCGGGCGGGATGGGGGAGACCTGGTCCTTCGACAGCACAGCCACGTATACATTCGCCGTCGTGGTCCGGTCGAAGCTCCCGAGTCCGAAGCCATCGATGGCGGGCCCGATGTCGGTGCTCGCGGTGAAGAAGATGTACTTGCCGCCGGCGTCCCAGACCGGGTTGGTGACGTTGCTCATGCCATCCGTAATTTGCGTCGATTTGCCGGTGGCGAGCAAGTACAGAAATGCCGCATTCTCCAGGCTGGGCAGCGAACGCGCATAGAGTATCCACTTGTTATCCGGCGAAAAGCTTGCGCTGAAGCCGCTGGGGCCGAAGCCCTCGCGCAGATCGCTATCAACGTGGACAGGCTTGCCGCCGTCCGCGCTGACGTACCAGAGGTTGAGGCGCTTATCGCTGAACACGATGAACTTGGAGTCATTCGACCAGCGCGGCGCGTAGTAGTAGGTCGGGTCCGGGCCAAGGTCGATGATCTTCGGCGGCGCCAGTCCATCCTGATCGCGTAGGTAGAGCTTGTACTCTCCGGATGCGTCCGAGAAGTAAGCCACGCGGCGGCCGTCCGGCGACCACGCCGGCTCACGTTCGGCGGCGTTCGAGGTGCCGGTCAGGTTGCGGACGTCGCCCTTCTCCGCGGGGACGGTGAAGATCTCGCCGTGCGCCTCAAAGACAGCGCGTACACCGGTGGGCGAGATGTTGACGTTCTGAATCTCGTCCGGACCGATCTTGGCGATATGCGGCTCAAGCGAAGGAAGGTCGCCATCAAGCGAGATCTTCACCTCGTGGTCGGCCCCGGATGCGTCCACCAGGTGGAGGCTTCTAAATTGCTCGTAGATCAGCGAGTCGCCGTGTCCATCCAGCGACTTGAGGTCGCGGCCATGATTCGGCAGCACCTGCTTGACTGACTTTGACTTCACGTCGTACTGGAAGAGCGAGACTGGGCCGTTGCGGTCGGAGAGGAAGTAGATGGAGCCTCCCAGCCAGACCGGGTTGGTGTCGTTCGAGTTCTCGCGCGGCACCTTGACCAGGTCAAGGGTCTTGAGATCGACGATCCAGATCGGCTCGGTCTGGCCTCCGCGGTAGCGCTTCCAGGACTCGCCCTGCCACTGCAGGAAGGGTGTGTACGCCATATGAGTCTGGTCGTGGGAGAACGAGGCGCTGGAGGCCGAGGGAACCGGGATGCGCTGCGGAAGGCCGGTGCCATCGGCGTGGACGCGATAGATCTGAAAGTAGGTCCGCACGGCGTCTTGCATACTCGTCAGCAGCAGGTCCTTGCCATCCGGAGACCAGCCAGCGATGTAGTTGCCGGCGGGATGAAACGTAATCCGCTTCGGAATGCCGCCGCTTGCCGGGACGGTGTAGACGTCGGGCGCGCCGCCATCGACACGGGCCGAGTAGGCGATCATTCTGCCGTCTGGCGAGAAGTAGGGGCCTTCGTCGACGTTGCCGCTGGAGGTGAGACGGCGGGCGCTTCCGCCTTCGCGGGCTACGATCCACACGTCCTCCGCATAGCGGAAGGCGATCTGGGTATCGGAGAGCGTTGGGTTGCGGAGCAGGTGCGGCGTCTGAGCGAAGCCAGGTACCTGTGAGAATGTCAAGGCAAAAAGCAGGGAGGAGAGGCGGAGAGTCCGGCGCATTGCACGTCCTGGGCAGGGAATGATTCATTCTACGGGCGAAGACGGGTTTCCGTTCCCGTCCATCTCTCCGCCGGTTTGAGCGTCAAGACGGCTTTACGTGCCGCTCCCCAGCCTATAGGCTTGCAGAAAGCGATCCAACGAGGGGAAGTTCATGTCTGCCAAGGTTACTGTTCGCCACGTCGTCACGGTGCTTGAGGTCAGCGGACGCATCACCATGGGCGAAGGCGGCCCGGTTCTGCGCGAGGCGATCCTGGAAGCCTTGAAGGCGGGCGCGAAGAACCTGATCCTTGACTTGGGGCAGGTGTCTTACATGGACTCGACGGGCGTGGGAGAACTGACGGCCGCCTATACCTCCGCCAAGAACCATCACTGCGAGCTGAAGCTGCTGAACCTGACCCGCAAGATCGATGATCTGATGCAGATCACCAAGCTCTCCACGATCTTCGACATCTACTCGGATGAGAAGGAAGCGATCTCTTCGTTCAAGAAGTAGACAAGCTTTTTGCGCCTTCCTTCCGTTTGAGCAGCAGCTCGTAGAGGGCAATCGTCTGGTCCGCGATGGCTCCCCAGGCAAACTTCTCCTCCACGCGCTTGCGTCCCGCTTCGCCCATCTGCTTTGCCTTGGCGGGATCTTTCAGCAGCGCCGTGACGGGCGCTGCGAGATCCTTGGCGAACTGCTCCGAATCAGCCGGAAACGTCGTCTTGGGATCCGGCTCGAAGGACACCAAATATCCGGTCTCGCCGTCTACCACAACCTCAAGGATGCCGCCCACAGCCGACGCCACCACCGGAGCCCTGCAGGCCATCGCCTCCAGGTTGATGATGCCGAAGGGCTCATAGACACTCGGGCACCAGAAGACGGCGCAGTGCGAGTAGAGCTCGATCGCCTCTTCCTTGGTCACCATCTGCTCAATCCAGACGATGTTGTGGCCTGTCCCTGTCGGATCGCCGGTCGCGATCGCGTGTCCGCCTTCCTTCGTCCTCTGCTCGTGTCCCGCCGATTCGCTGCCCGGCGTCAGCTTGCGTGCAGCCTCCACCTTGTCCCGCATCTCGGCGGCGATCTCCGGCGTATCCGGCGCTCCTGCGCAGAGCACCACCTGCGTCCCCGGCGGCAGATACTGGATCGCATCGACCAGGTGGGTCACGCCCTTCTGCCGTGTGATGCGGCCGACGAACAGCACGTACGGCCGGGTCCTATCGACACCGTACTTGGTCAGCGCGTCCGTGCTTTCGGTCTGCTGATATTGATCCAGATCGATGCCGTTGTAGATGACGTGAATCTTCTCCGGATCGACATCCGGATACGCCTGGAGGATGTCCGCCTTGGTCCCGTTCGACACCGCTACCACCGCATCCGCATCGAGGATCGCCGTTCGCTCCATCCAGGAGCTCAGCGCGTAGCCCGACCCCAGTTGCTCCGCCTTCCACGCGCGTAGAGGCTCAAGCGAATGGGTCGTCAACACGAACGGCACACCAAACAGCTTCTTCGCCAGGAATCCCGCCATGGACACATACCAAGTATGGGTATGCACGATGTCGATCGCGGTCAGCGCCTTCATCTGTGAAAGATTAAGAGCAAATGCATCCACCGCCGCTTTGAACTTTTCCTTCGTGCCGTCGGTGATCTGCGCGGGTGGTTCGTCACCGCGCACATACAGATTGCCGAGATCTTCCTGCTGCGTCCCCCAGCAATGAACCTCAACCTCGATCTTCTTCGCCAGCTCGCGTGAAAGATACTCGACGTGCACGCCGGCGCCGCCGTACACGTTGGGCGGATACTCCCTGGTCATCAATCCAACACGCATGGTTCTCTCCCGCGACTCATTACTAGCAACCATCATTCTGAGCGAAGAACCTCCGTAGCTGCCCTTGCCGTTGCTTGTTCTTCGCCTTCTACACGACGGCGTTCGCCGCAATCGTCGCCTTATAGAACTGCGCACTCAGCTTGGGCGTACGTTTCTGCGTCGCAAAATCCACATACACAATGCCGAACCGCTTTCCATATCCATCCGCCCACTCGTAGTTGTCCAGCAGGCTCCAGCAGAAGTATCCTTTCACCGGCGCGCCGTCGCCGATCGCGCGATGCAGCCGCGTCAGGTAGTTCCGCAGATACATGGTTCGGTCGGTGTCGAGCACGGTTCCCTGCGGCGTCAAAACATCCGCGGCAGACGCGCCGTTCTCCGTGATGTAGAGCGCCTTCGGCTTCCAGATGCGATGCACCAGGGTAGGCGACCAGTACAACGCCTCCGGCCCTACATCCAGCCACGGCGACTCCATATGCGGGAAGGATTTGGGCTTCGGCACCATCGCATAGCCCTGCTCCGAGTCATCCGCACGAACGTAGTCAGGCCGGTAGACGTTCAGCCCGACAAAGTCCAGCGGAGACCCGATCGCCGCCATCTCTTCATCGGTAAACTTCGGCGCAGAGGGTCCAAGGCGTTTCAGATACAGATCGCTGTACTTTCCGTCCAGGATCACGCTCAGATACGGCGCATTCTCCTCGCGCATCGCCTTGGCAGCGGCGTCAATGTGTTCGGGGATCTCGATGACCGGGCAAGTCGCGGTTGCGTTCTCCGCCAGCCCCACCAGCGTGCCGGCTTTAGCGTTTGCACGGATCGCCTGCACCCCGAAGCCATGCGCCAGCACGGCATGATGGGCCACTTGCGCTACCGCTGCATCGCCCAGCTTCAGCCCCGGAGCATGCACACCGGATCTGTAGCCGATCTCCACAAACGACCGAATCTCATTCGTCGTCATGAAGTGGCTGACGCGGTCGGAGAGATGCTTCGCCACGTAGCCTGCGTAGTTCGCGAAGGCATCCGGCGTCCGCCGATCGCGCCATCCGCCGCGATCTTCCAGCGCCTGCGGCAGATCCCAGTGGAACAGGGTGCAATACGGCTCGATCCCCGCCTCCAGCAGCGCGTCCACCAGCTTGTTGTAGAAGTCGAGCCCCTTCGGATTCGGCTTGCCCGTTCCACTCGGAAAGACGCGCGGCCAAGCCACGGAGAAGCGGAAGCACTTCAGCCCCAGCTCCTTCATCAACTGGACGTCTTCTTTATAGCGATGATAAAAGTCGTCAGCGACATCGCCGGTATCGCCGTTCGCCACGTTACCCGGTGTGTGCGAGAACGTATCCCAGATAGAGACGCCGCGCCCATCCTCTTTTGCCGCGCCCTCTACCTGATAAGAGGCAGTCGCCGAGCCCCAGAGGAAGCCCTGCGGAAACTGTCCGGCCTGCGCCGCCGGCTGCTGTGCCGCCGCGCCTCGAACCGCTACGGAAGGTACCGCCGCCAAAGCAGCGGAGCCTGTCAGCAGCCGCGAGAATACCCGTCGTGAAAATCGTCCGTTCAAGTCAGCTCCCGGCGGCTTCGATGTCTCGCCCTGACCAGCCGAGCCCAGATCATCGCGACTAGATGATCTTAAGCAGCAGCAGAAGCAGGACGATCGTGAGGATGAGCGAAAGACCGCCGCCGCCATAGTACCCGACTCCGGGACCCAAGCGATATCCGCCAAAGCCGGATCCAAAGATCAGGATGATAAGAATGATGATGAGCAGCATGGGTCGAACTCCGTTCCAGCGTTGATGTGGGCCGCACCGCACCCATCAATCGTAGGATGCGAACGATGAACAAACGTTGGTGGAAAATTCACTCCACGGCAAAGCGATCGTACTAAGCCTCAAGCCCCATCATCCAAATGATTGCCAAAGCATTCGAACTCGTGTTCACCCCCGGCTTCAGCCTGTAGTCGAATCCCAGCGGATCTGCCGCGTCCGGACTCGCCATATGCACGTTCACTCCACGGTTCTCAGGACTCGCCAACTCCGTCAAGGCCAGATCATGCGTGGAGAGCGCACCGATCGCTCCATGCTCCAGCAGCTTCGCCAGCACCGCCCCCGCCGCCGCTCGCCGGTCCGCGGAGTTGGTTCCACTGAAGATCTCATCCACCAGAAACAACACCGGCCCATGTGCGCTGACCTCCACGATCTTCGCCAGCCGCTCCACCTCCGCTAGGAACTTGCTCTTCCCCTCCGCCAGGGAGTCCGTCAGCGCCAACGCCGCGCCGATCCGCATCGGCGTCAGACGCATCGCACTCGCCCGCACCGGCGCCCCCGCATACGCCAGCACTGCATTGATCCCCATGGACCGCAGCAGCGTCGACTTCCCCGACATATTCGACCCGCTGATCAGATAAAACCGCGCCTCGCCCCCATTTACGCCCAGCGAGACATCGTTCCGCACACACCCGGGCAACAGCGGATGCCCCAGCCGCGTCGCCTCAAACCGAGCCGCCCCATCCGCCAGCAGCTCCGGCCACGCATCCTCCGGATGCTCGAAGGCATAGTTCGCCAGCGCACTCAGCGCCTCGAACTCCGCCCACGCCGCCAGCCACCCCCGCATCGCCAGGCCGTTTCTCCGCTTCCACGCCGCCAGTGTCATGCCCATCTGCGTTCCCGCCGCAAGCAGCGCGGAGAAGACGTAAAACATCTCTTTCGTTCGCTGCTGCACCAGCGTCACCTGACTCTGCAGCTTCGCCAGCTCCGGAACCGCATTGGCCGGTTCCCGCCCCGCCGCCTGTACCGCCCGCAGCTTCGCCCCGAGAAAACTCTGCCGCTCCAACACCGCCAGCCCCTCAGAGAACATCTGTACATGGTTCGACAGCCGCTCCGTCGCCACCAGCAAGGGCTTCACGCGCCCATGCAGAAAGTAGACGATTGCCGCCTGCACCACCGCCACCGCACCCACCGGCCGCAGCAGCACTCCCCAGGCCACCCCATGCGTCAGCCCAAGCACCAACCCGGCCACCAGCACCGTCGCGGTCACCCCCAGCAAGTACCGCCAGACCGGTGAAAACTCCGGCGCCTGCGCATCCAGCCAATCATCGAAGAACCGCGCCTGCACCTGCTGAAACTTGCTCGCGCCCAGCGTTCCAATCTCCTCCCGCAGCGCGGTCTTGTTCGCCAGCTCCCGCACCGCCGCCTGCCGCTCCACGGACTCTCCATGAGGAACCCCTTGCAGCAGATACTCCGCCAGCCCCCTCTGCCCGATCCCCGTGCGCACCGTATCCAGCAGCCCGAACAGCGATGCATCTCCCAGAAGATTCAAGTCGCGCTCATACAGATGTCCCTCCTCCCGCAGCCACTCGCCCGTAGCTCCTGACTGTGTCTTACACCCCCGCACTCTCTCTAGCCCCCGCCCATAAAACTCCACCACCCGCTCCACCTTGCTCGTCTTTGACTGCAAACCGAGATGCCTCACCGTCAGCGCTATCGCCGCAGCAAACCCCACCAGCAGCGGCCACGCCGGTCCCCCGTGAACCGACCGTACCGTGAGCCAGCCAATCACCCCCACGCACACCAGCAGCCCTTGCCCAACCAGCCTCCGCCGTCCCGCCAGCCCTTCCAACTCTGCCGCCCGCTCCCCGCGCAGCGCCTCATAGCGGGCCGCCACCTCGTCCGTACTCTTCAGCCGCCCATCCTCATCCTGCCCCGTGCTGGAGTTCCCCATGTCTCCGATGGTAGACTCAAGCGTGTGCCGGGTCCTACGCGACGTAATCCCGCCAACCCCGCCAGGTCCGGAAGGAAGCAACGGTAACGGGCTAGTATGGGCGCAGTGGGTCGCCCGGCCACTTCCTCCACAAGCACAAATCATGTCCTGCCGGACGGGCCGACTACGCGTCGTGCGGTCACTTCGTGACAGGTATTAGTTGTCGGGGCAAGCCACTCTCCGAGGTGCTCCCGCTGGTCGCAACCCGCCTTCCGTGCCGAACATCGTTCGGAACCTCGCCGCCCGAATCACCACGACAACCAGTACACGGCACGAAGTGCCCGCCCGACGCGCAGTCGGCCCGTCCGTCAGGACAGCCTGTTCTTTCTTCCTGCCCGCTCGTTCAATCTTTTGTATGCTTGATGAGCACTCGTTGTTGAGGTGATCCACTTGAGTTTGATCCTGAAGCCCCAGACCCCGGTTCGCGCCAAAATCTCTTCGGTCGGAACCTACGTCCCACCCAAACTCCTCACCAACAAAGACCTTGAGACCATGGTCGCCACCAGCGATCAGTGGATTACCGAGCGCACCGGCATCCGTGAGCGCCACATCGTCACGCCCGGCACCGCCACCAGCGATCTCGCCGTCGAGGCTGCCAGGATTTGCCTCGCCAAACGCGGCCTGACTCCAGCGGACGTTGAAGTCATCATCGTTGCGACCGTCACTCCAGACATGATGTTTCCCGCCACCGCCTGCCTCGTGCAGGACAAGCTCGGTGCCCCCCACGCCTGGGGTTTCGACCTCTCCGCCGCCTGCTCCGGTTTTCCTTACGCCCTGCAGATCGGCGCCAAACTCATCGAGTCCGGCGTCCAGAAGACCGTCCTCGTCATCGGCGCAGACGTCATGTCCAGCATCATCGACTACACCGACCGCGCCACCTGCGTCATCTTCGGCGACGGAGCCGGCGCCGTCCTCCTCGAGCCCTGCGAGCCCGCGAGTGAAGGAAAACCGGCCGAAGTCGGCATGATCGACTACTACCATGAGATCGACGGCTCCGGCGCAATCGCCCTCAACATGCCCGGCGGCGGCTCACTTCATCCTTCCACGGCTGAAACCGTGGCTCAGAAGATGCACTACGTTCACCAGGACGGCGGTGCGGTCTACAAGTTTGCCGTCCGCAAGATGGCCGAGGCGGCCGAGGTCATCCTCACCCGCAACGGTCTTACCGGCAAGGATCTCGCCTGCTTCATCCCGCATCAAGCCAATAAGCGCATCATCCTCTCGACTGCCGAACGCCTCGGCATGTCGGAGGACTGCGTCGTCATCAACATCGATCGCTACGGCAACACGACCGCCGCAACAATCCCACTCGCCATGCAGACCGCACTCGACGAAAACCGCCTCCACAAGGGCGACCTGGTCCTCCTCGCCAGCGTGGGCGCCGGCTTCACTGTCGGAGCTACCCTCCTCCAATGGGAAGTCACTTCGTGACGCGTATTGGGCTTCGCGAAACGCTTCCCTGCCATGTAGGGGCTTCCTAGGAGCGTTTAGAGGCATTCTGGAGAGGGCAGTTTGGATCGAGGCAGTTTCTCAAAAGAACCCATCATCAATGCATCCTGCTTTCCTGCGCTAGCGCCTCGGCCACCTTCTTTTGCGCGGCTTTTAGCTTTTCCAAAGGAGTTTGCAGCATGTTGCTGCCATTGTTGGTTTGGATTTGCAGCGGAGAAAACTGACGAATTTGTTTAGTGTAAGAAGACTCTCCGCTACGGTTATAACGCTGCTCTGCAGGATTCAGAGCCAGGTTTGCCTTTCTTCCTAGCTCGGGCGCGTCAGTCAAATTATCTAAGCCCACTGCAATAACATCCTTCATTGCGACCCATTCTTCGCGCTCACCTTCGAGTTCCTGGAGAATCTGACTTACGAGACCCCTAGGGGCCGATTCCGGCGACTGATTTAGTTCCTTAAGGCGTCGCGTGATGAATGCCGCTTTGATCTTTTCTACCGCTGCGCGATCGGAATGGGCGATTGCCGCGTCGTAAGCCGAGATTTGATACTGCCAAAGATGGGGGAGGGCGGAAAGCATCGCATTGATCATCGTGTCGCCACGCTCACGGACCTTTGCTTTTTCATAATTCAGAGGCTGTCCCTTTAGAGCGACAACGAGCACTGACGTTGCTCGGCCAAGGCTTCTAATATCTTCCAGGTCGGAAGATGCGTTCTGTTCCGATTCCTTTCTAACGCCGTGCAAAATGCGGGTACGGTCTTTTTCTAGTACCTCGATAGACATGTTGACCAGCGTTTCTAAAGGCGCACGCGCGGCAGAGTTGGGGGAGAGATCAGAAATGAATCTTTGTTTTTGTTCTTCATTGTCTCTAGGGCAATTCATGTAGAGACGGATGGGGAGAGGCAGACGGCCTATCGCTTCCATCAGATTTCCAGCTCCATTGACGGCTTTGTCAGACGTACCCGTAGAAGTGGCTAGACCAGGTATCGTCCCCGCGCCAAGCACCGCACCAAGAATCAGGATTTCCAAGAACTGTGCCATTGGCACCCCTTTGGATAAAGGAACCAGTCTTCCTCGGTATCTGGCCCCATCACCTTTTACGGCATCGCGTCCCCGCTGTACCGTGCTCGCAGGCTACACCGGATCGATTGCAAATTCATCATCTTTTTCCGTATCCTAGCGGGTGCAGGGGCGGCAATGAGCCCTGCCGGGGAGAGCGCGAGAGGGGCAGCGCCCCCTTTCGCTCATCGAGCCGGGGGCTCGAAATGCGGAAACGCCCCGCGCCAAAGCGCGCCCTCATAACGCTAACGGCGACGACTGCTGAAACTGTCCATTGCAGCCGTAAGCCGCGCCGACTGTACCGGGTCGCGCGTTTAGAACCATCACTCAAATGCCTTAGATTAGAGCGGCGCGGGAAGGCGAAACGATGACCTTTATCCTGCGCCTCATCATACAAAGCAAAGCCACTAGGCCAGTGCCAAGAAGAATCAGGCTGTTAGCGCTTCCGTTGGTCGCGATCTTAACTTTGTGCCGAACAACGTTCGGACCCTGACTCTTCCAACCTCCCCGGCAACCAGAACACGACACGAAGTGCCCGCCGCGCCCGCAGAGGGCCCGTCCGGCAGGACATAGTCTGTTCCGAGAACTAATGGCGGTTTGTCTGCGTACACTGTCTTCATCGCCAGACTGATCGCCAGGAGACGTCCATGCACACCGACCCCATCTGGATGCGCGCCTTACTCGTCGTTCACGTTGCCGCAGGCTTCACTTCATTCGTCCTCGCCCCGGTAGCCCTCGCGACCGCCAAGGGCGGCAAGCAGCATAAGCGCTGGGGCATGGTCTATCTCTGGGCGATGGGCTTCGTCGCGGCTACAGCTCTCCCCATGGCGCTGTACCGCCCCGTGCTCTTCCTCGCGCTGGTTGCCGTCTTCAGTTTTTATGCCGCCTTCTCCGGCTACCGCGTCCTCAAGCTCAAGGACCTCGCCCGCGGCGGCTCCGCGAAGCCGATCGACTGGTTCGCCGCCCTCTTCACCTTCAGCTCAAGCGCCTGCCTCGCCGTCTTCGGCATCTTCAGACCCGCGTGGGTGCAGCACTTCGGCGTCATCGCGGTCGTCTTCGGCGTCATCGGTATGCGCCTCGCCGTGACCGAGATGTACAAGTTCGTCCGCAAGCCCACGGAGAAGATGTTCTGGTGGTACACCCATCTCGGCAACTTCATCGGCAGCTACATCGCCGCATGGACCGCCTTCTCGGCCGTCACAGTCGGCCCCTACTTCCACACCGCCAACATCTTCGTCTGGCTCTGGCCCACAGCCATCGGCGTTCCCGCGATCGCCCTCACCACCGGCTACTACAAGCGCAAGTTCTCGCCCAAGCCGAAGCTCCCCCAGGCTCAACCGGCCTAAGCCGCAGCCTTCCGAAAAGGCCGGGTTACACCCACACTGTGGCTCTGCTTCCACAGCTGCCAGAACGCAAATCCCACACTGCCCAAAATCGCCACCCAGATCACCACCAGCACCGGCGTTCCCCAACGCGCGATGAATTTATTCCAGACCACCAGCACCGCCCTGCCGTAGTACACCCCCGCCCACGCTGCCGCCGCATGCCGCACCAGCCGGCTTAACGTGAACGCCCACATAAACTTTTTGCGCGACATCTTCAGCGCACCCGCGGCCAGCACAAATGGACTCAGCGGCATCGGCGGAGGAAGCAGCGCCGGCACCGCCACCGCCAGGATCGCGTGCGACTCCATCCACCCCGTCACCCGCTTGAAGATGCGCTTCGGCGTCCGCTTCTCAATGAATGCCAATCCACCCGACTGACCCACCTGGTACGAGAACAGTCCGCCCAGAGCCGATCCCGCCGTCGCCGCAAGCACCAGCAGCCAGACATTTGCGTGCTGCGCCGCAAACAGGATCACCATCACGTCCGTCACTCCCGGTAACGGCAGCGGCACAAAGGAAGAGTCCACAATCGACACCAGAAACACCCCAAACAGCCCCAGCGAGATCAACCAGTGAAGCACCTGGTGCTCCTTGCCAGCCGCCGCTCCGCCAAACCACACCGCGGCGGTCAGCCCGGCCGTGCGCCATCCAGGCAAAAGCATCGCAGGAGATCCCATGCCCATAAGACGCCAGTCGAGCAGCCGAAGTCGCGTTTCTATCACACCTCCAGGAATCGCAGCGTCTCCAGGGCCGGCAACACCCCGGCATCCGCCGCCAGCCGCCGAAACATCCCCATCGCCTCCACGCACGGCCCATCCAGCGTGTAATGAATGTTTCTCGTCAGGTACTCCTGTATGACCTCCGCCGGCAGCCCGATCCGCGGCACCCACTCCGCCACAAGCTCCTCGGTATGCATCATCCCATGCTCCAGGGAGAGGTTCAGATCCTTCACCAGCCTCCGCCGTTCTTCTGGTGATGCCAACGCCTCCGGCCGCACCGCCCACACCGCCGCCACCCACGGCAGCCCCGTCCATCCCCGCCACTCCGCCGCCAAATCAAACCACTCGCACCCAGGAAACTCGTTTCGCCGCTCATACGCCTTCAAAGCCGGATCCCCAATCAGCAAAGCTGCATCCGCAACCTCCAGCATCGCACCCAGGTCCGCCCGCATCGGCCGCAACTCCGGATCAACCCCAAGGAAGTGCCGAAACAGCACCTGCGCATACGCCACCGAGCTCCGCGAGGCCGTGTCCGCCGCCAGCGTCTTCACTCCCTGCAGCCCGCCTCGCCCCTTCACCACGATCTGGATCGACCGCACTCGCTCCAGGCTGGCAATCGTACATCCCGGAACGATCCGCAGCTCCGGCGTCAAAGCCGCAATTGGAATCAGCCCCAGGTCCGCCCGTCCCTCATTCAACTCACGCGCACACTGCGCCGGCTCGGTCAGGTGAACGTCGTACCGCTCAGCCAGCTCGCGGTCCAGCGGAGCATGCGTAAAGTCCCACATCAAAGGAGCCGGATTCAGAAAATCGATTGCCGCAACACGAAGTCCCACGGTCCAAGTCTACCGCCCGTCCCGATTCGGCACTCCCATTCAGCCATTCCGCGCCTCAGAATCAAGATCCAACCCAATCCCGTGGCCCCGCCGCCGCACAATAGCCTGAACTGCGCTTCCCGGAGCAATACATGGCGTCCCCGGCTCTCGCCTCACCCGCAAACTTCCGCGCTTCGCCGGAACCCGATCACGAGACCCGCCTGGCATGGCTCGCGCTCGCCCTTACTCCCGGCCTCGGCCCCACCCGCATCGCCCGAGCAGTCGCCACCCTGAACGGCCAAGCCTCCCGCATCTTCACCCTCGCCCTTACCGAGCTCGAAGCTCTCCGCCTCCCCGCTCAATCCGTCCAGTTCCTCGCTGATGGCCGCGCCCGCACCGCCGCTGAGAAAGAGTGGAAGCTGGTCTCCGACGCCGGTGCCACCATCCTCACTCCCGATCACCCCGCCTACCCCGTCCGCCTCTTCGAGATCTACGATCCTCCCGCCGTCCTCTGGGTTCGCGGCGAGGCGGCCATCCTTTCCCGCCCGGGGATCGCCGTCGTCGGCACCCGGTCTCCATCTCCCTACGGCGCAGGCATGGCCGAACTTCTCTCCCGCGATCTCGCCCGCCATCGCCTCACCATCCTCTCCGGCATGGCTCGCGGCATCGACAGCGCCGCCCATAAAGGCGCACTCGACGCCCACGGCCCCACCGCCGCCGTCTGGGGCACCGGCCTCGACGTCGTCTATCCGAAAGAAAATAAGCGCCTGGCGGAGCAGATCGTCCTCTCCGGCGGAGCGATCGTCACCGAGTTCCCCATGGGCACCTTCCCCGCCCCCCAGAACTTCCCCATCCGCAACCGCATCCTCAGCGGCCTCAGTATCGGCGTCCTCGTCGTGGAAGCCGCCGAGTACAGCGGCACCCGCATCACCGCCCGCTGCGCCATGGAGCAGAACCGCGATGTCTATGCCGTTCCCGGCAACGTAACCAACAAAAACGCCTGGGGCCCCAACACCCTCATCAAGCAGGGCGCATGCCTCACCGCCACCTGGGAAGACGTCTGGGAGAACCTTCCCAGCCAGATCCGCGTACTCCTCCAGGATGAGATCGATACTCTCTCCGCCGACTCCGCCGGAACCCCGAATGAATCGAAACTCTCCGGAGCCGCATCTCTATTCTCCGACGGCACCGAAACCGGTTTGCTTGGTCCCAGAATGTCCGATCACGAGCGCCGCGTCTTCGCCTGCATTCGTCACGACGAATCCATCCAGCTGGACGATCTCATGCAGCAGATGGAGGCCGAGCTCTCCTCGCCCGAGATCTTCACCGCGCTCTTCGAGCTCGAGCTCGCCGGCAAGGTTAGGTCGCTGCCAGGCAAAAATTACGTCCGTACCTTTTAGCTTTTGGGTCGTCTCATGACCCTGAAACGCCATGCACGGCGCTCTGTATCTTCCCAACTCGTCCGTTTTCCAGAGAAACGGGGATTGGCGCGATTCCGGGTAGTCGTGTTAGGTTCGCATTGAACTGTAGCTTCAGGATGTAAGGAATAAGGGAATCCGTGGCAGCATCCCGGAGAATGGGTCTCCGGCGGGTTCGGTGGATGAAAGAAGAAAGCGCAATGAGCAAATCCCTCGTCATCGTTGAGTCGCCCGCAAAGGCCAAGACGATCAATAAATATCTCGGGTCCGACTACACCGTGGAGGCCTCCATCGGCCACATCATGGACCTGCCTAAGAACGACATCGGCGTCGAACTCAAGCTCCGCACCTTTGCGCCAACGCTCATCGTCTCGCCCGGAAAAGAAAAGATCGTAGACCGGCTCAAGAAGCTCGCTGCCAAGGCAGACAGCGTCTATCTCGCACCTGACCCCGACCGCGAAGGCGAGGCCATCGCCGCGCATCTCTCCATGCAGCTCAAGCCCGTCCTCAAGGCCGGCGCAAGCATTCAGCGCGTAACCTTTAATGAGATCACCCAGAAGGCCGTCAAAGCCGCCTTTGCGAACGCTCGTGCCGTCGATGAAAACCTGGTAGACGCCCAGCAGACCCGTCGCGTTCTCGACCGCCTCGTCGGCTACCAGATCTCCCCGCTCCTCTGGGACAAGGTCCGTCGCGGCCTCTCCGCCGGCCGCGTCCAGACCGTTGCCCTCCGGCTCATCGTCGAGCGCGAACGCGAGATCAACGCCTTCACCCCGGTCGAATACTGGACCATCGAAGCCCAGCTCGAGACTGATCAGACTCCTTTCTCCGCGCGCCTCACCACCATCGACGGCAAACGCCTCACCGTCCCCAACGGCTTCGACAAAGAAGGCAAGCCCCAGTTCCTCGCCAACGCCCTCCCTGATCAGGCCACCACGGACACCGTCGTCGCCGCGCTCAACCAGGCCACCTTCGGCGTCCGTACGGTCGAAAAGAAGGAACGCAAGCAGAACCCCAAAGCTCCCTTCACGACCTCCAAGCTCCAGCAGGAGGCCGCCGGCCGTCTCGGCTTCAACGTCCGCCGCACCATGGGCGTCGCCCAGCGCCTCTACGAAGGGGTCGAGATCAACGGCGAAACCGTCGGCCTCATCACCTACATGCGGACCGATTCCACCCGCGTCTCGGACGATGCCATCACCTCCGCTCGCGACTACGTCGGCAAGCTCGGCGAGCAGTACCTCCCCGCCAAACCGAACGCCTACAAAAGCAAGAACGACGCACAGGACGCCCATGAGGCTATCCGCCCCACCAACGTCGCCTTTACACCAGAAGAGATCCGCCCCTCCTTATCAGACGAGCAGTACAAGCTCTACCGGCTCATCTGGCAGCGTTTCGTAGCCAGCCAGATGAACCCCGCCGTCTTCGACCAGACCACCGTCGAGATCGAAGCCCAGTCCGGCCCCAGCGCCTACGGCTTCCGCGTCTCCGGCTCTGTCCTCAAGTTCGACGGCTTCCTCAAGGTCTACGAGACTCCCAGCACTGCTCCGGCCTCGGCAGAACCCTCAGAGGATTCAGAGGAAGACCAGCCCGACAAGCGTCTCCCAGCCCTCAACAATGGCCAATCCCTCACCCGTCAAGCAATCAAGCCCGAACAGAAGTTCACGGACCCGCCCCCTCGCTTCAACGAGGCCTCCCTCGTCAAAACCCTCGAAGAAAAAGGAATCGGCCGCCCCAGCACCTACGCCTCCATCATCAACACCATCCAGGACCGCGACTACGTCAAGAAGATCGGCGCCAAGTTCGTCCCCACAGAGATCGGCATGGTCGTCACCGAGCTCCTGGTTAAGAATTTCCCCTATATCTTCGAGCCCGGCTACACCGCCCGCCTCGAATCTGAACTCGACGAAGTCGAAGCCGGCAATGAGCGCTGGACCGACCTCCTCACCGGCTTCTACGGCCACCTGGAGAAAGAACTCGCCGTCGCCGAGCACGACATGGAGGACATCAAGCGCCGCGAGGAAGCCACCACCGAGATCTGCGACAAGTGCGGCTCGCCTCTCATCCTAAAATGGGGCAAGTTCGGCAGCTTCTACGCCTGCTCCGCCTTCTCGAAAGCGAAGTCTGTCACCATCGCCGCCGCTCCCTGGAAGAAGGATCCCAAGGCTGTCCTCAAGAAGGTCCTCTCCGGCTTCCACTTCCCCATGATCGTCAAGGGAAGTACCTTCGACGAAACCAACTTCGAGCTCGAAGTCGACGACGCCAAGCAGTTCGCCGCCGCCGTCAAAGAGGCCGCAACCAAGGGCAAGAAGGTCACCGCCGAGCCCGTCTCCTGCGACTTCACCAAGGAGAACTTCGCCGCCAAGCCGGACCTTAATGCTCCCGGCGCGGACGAAGCCCCCGAAGAAGAGTTCTGCGACAACTGCGGCCGCCTGATGGTCCTCAAAAACGGTCCCTGGGGCCCGTTCATGTCCTGCCCCGGCTACTCCGACGACCCGCCCTGCAAGACCATCCGCAAGCTCACCCAGAAGGCCCAGTCCAAGCCCCCCGTCGTCCTCGAAGAGCCTTGCCCCAAGTGCGGCAAACCCCTCCTTCAACGCGACGGCAGCTACGGCGAGTTCATCGCCTGCTCCGGCTACCCCAAGTGCAAGTACGTCAAACAGGAACTTCTCGACGTCAAATGCCCCAAGGACGGAGGCGATCTCGCCGTCCGCAAGACCAAGCGCGGCGACGTCTTCTACGGCTGTACCAACTATCCCAAGTGCGACTTCGCCTCTAATCTGAAGCTCGTCAATGAGACCTGCCCCAACTGCGACTCCGCCTACCTCGTCGAGTACGCCAACAAGGAAGGCACCTATCTCGTCTGCCCCAACAACCGTGAGTTCCTGCCCAAGCGCCGCCCCAAAAAGGGCCAGCCCGCCGAGATCCCCACCACCCCCGAGTGCACCTATGACCGCCTCATCGGCCCACCGAAAGCCCCGGTGGCCGACCAGGAACCCGAACCCGAACTAGCCGCGTAGCCCTCGATCAACCGGATCATTCCGCGGAGCGAAGAACCTCCGTATTACACTTGCATTTTGCATTTGCTTGTCTTTCACCCTCGACCTCATGCCCTTCGTCAGCCTCACCCGCCTCCGCATCCGCTCCGTCCGCTTCCTTCCCGCCTTCGGCATCCACACCTTGCGTACCCTCCGCCAGGTAAAATCCTCCCGCGGCTTCCTCACCGGAGCTCTCCTGCCGAACCGCAGCTTCACCTTCTGGACTCTTACCGCCTGGGACACTCAGGAAAGCATGCGCCAATACATCCTCACCGGCGACCACAAGCGCGCCATGCCCCATCTCCTGCACTGGTGCGACGAAGCCTCCGTCGCCCACTGGGACCAACCCTCCGCCAGCCTCCCCACCTGGGAAGAGGCCGACCGCCGCATGCGCCAAACCGGCCGCGCCTCCAAGGTTCTCCGCCCCAGCCCACACCACGCCACGGTCCACTACCGCGCTCCCAGAACGACCTTCGGTGGCCCCATCCACCCCGCCTGAAATCTCCCACTTTCCATATCTTCACGAATCTGTTATGTTCCCCAAGGGACGATTCGGGCTCCAGAGCCCAGCGAAGTGCCTCTGCACCTCGTAATTCGATCTCCCAGACGGCAGGTCTTGGATGATGGCGAAGGCAACGTGGAACGGTCAGCTCATCGCGGAGAGCGACGACATAGTAACGATTGAAGGCAACCTGTACTTCCCGGACGACGCCGTCAAGCGTGAGTTCTTCCGTCCTAGCTCCACCACCTCATCCTGCCCCTTCAAAGGCCAGGCCCGCTACTATACCCTGCTCGTCGACGGCCAGGAAAATCCCGACGCCGCGTGGTACTATCCGGATCCCAAACCCGCCGCCCGCACCATCAAGCACCGCATCGCCTTCTGGCGCGGTGTAGAAGTCACCAACTAGCCGTAAGAGTCAGTATGGAGGAGTAAACGGAAGTGTGGAGCAGTCACTGCGCCTTACTGCCTGTTACTCCCCCCGCGCTGTGTCAGTATGCCTGCGCCTGATCCAGCGGCAGCCTCACCTGAAAGCAAGTCTCCCCCGGCTTACTCTGCACGCTCAGAAATCCGGAGTGTTTGCTGACGATCCGCTGCGCCGTATCCAGGCCCAGCCCCAACCCGCTCCCTGGAGCCTTCGTAGTAAAGAACGGCTCGAAGATCCGGCTCTTCAGTTCCTCCGGAACTCCCACGCCCGTATCCCATATCTCCACCACCACCATCTGCCCGGCAAGCTTCGTCTTCAGGTGAAGCACCCCGCCATCCGGCATCGCGTCGATCGCATTCTCGATCAGCGCCGTCCAAACCTGGTTCAGCTCACTCCCATACGCGCTGATCACCGGCAGATCCCGGTCGAACTCCGTCTCCAGCGAGATCTTCATCAGTCGCGATCCAAACATGCTCAGCGTCGTCTCCAACGACTGCGCCAGATCCACATTCTGAATCGGAGCCTGGTCCATATACGAGTAGTCCTTGATCGCCGAGATCAGATCGAAGATCCGAACCGTGGACCCCACAATCGTCTCCGCCATCCGTTCCACCCGCAGCGCCGTCGCAAACGTAGCCATGGCCGCGCCCACCACCTCCGCGGGAAACTCCTGTGCAAACGTCTCCAGCGAGCTGATCGGCAGCCCTGTCTCCGCCAGCGCCGGCGCAATTGACCACGCATCCGGCACATTCTGCTTTTCGAGCCAGCCCAGCACTTCAGCCTCACGATCAGCCTCCGCCAGCGCCCCCACTGCACGCTCCACCCGCGGCTTATAGGTGCACATCTCCTCCCGCTGCGCCATCGTCCACTTCAGCAGCTTTCCGGACTCCTCCGCGCTGAGGCACATGGAACCCAGCTTGTACTTCCTGTCCCCATACGCCCGGAGTTCCGTAAACAGCGAAGCCGCCGACCGTTGCGCCGCACTCGCAGGATTGTTCAGCTCATGCGCCAGGTTCGCCGCCAGCTTTCCCAGCGCCGATAGCTTCTCCGCCTGCTGCTCCATACGCGTCACCTCGCGCACCCGGTCCAGCAGTGCGGAGACGCAGATCTGCCCAATCGGAGGGATCGCCAGCAGCATCTCCGGAAAAAGGCTTTGATGAATGTCCAGAACCCACACCGGCCCGTTCGTGTACCCGTCCCCGCCATAGCCCTTCATCCGCGAGTAAGGCAGCATCCCGGTAATCTGCCCGGCCCGGCCGATAAAAAAAGCCATCGGTCCGCCATGCCGCCGCCGCACATGGATCTCCCCCTTCAGCAGGAAGTTCATGTTGGTCGCCGGTTCGCCCTCGCGGAAGATCATCGCGCCATCATCCCCCACGCGCTCCTGCCCATGCTCCGCCAGCCACTCAAAATGTTCCTCCGTCAGCTCGGAGAGCACGGGGATCGTCTTCAACGCCGCCACAATCTCACCCTTGGGCGTCGGCACAGCCGGCGCATACGAGTTCTCATACCCACTCGCCGGAGCAACACTCGTCTCGACTTCCACCAACTCATACGTAGCCATTCCCATATGCTACCCCTTACGTTGCAACACCGTTCCCCGCTCCAGAAGCAAAGGCCCGCCCCAAATCGAACGGACCCTGCCTCTCCACTGCCTCGTCACAGCTCAAGCACTGCTTTTCAACTCACCTTCACCACCTGCCCATCATGCACCGCAACCGGATCCAGGAACGGCATCCCCGCCCGCAGCGTCTTCCCGACCGTCTCAATCCGGCTAGCCTTCTCCCCCGCCCGGAACTTCGCAAACTCCTTCCGCCCGGTCTCATTCTCTTCAATAAACTTCTTCGCGAACGACCCATCCTGAATATCGCTCAGGATTCCCTTCATCGCCTTCTTCGTCGCGTCCGTCACAATTCGGTCCTGCGCCAGATATCCACCCCACTCCGCCGTGTCGCTGATCGAGTGGTTCATATACTCCAGCCCCCCCCGGTACAGCAGGTCCACAATCAGCTTTAGCTCATGCAGACACTCAAAGTACGCCAGCTCCGGCTGATACCCCGCCTCCACCAGCGTCTCGAACCCAGCCTTCACCAGCGCCGCCGTCCCTCCGCAAAGCACCGCCTGCTCGCCGAACAAATCCGTCTCCGTCTCTTCCGTAAACGTTGTCTCCAGCACTCCGGCCCGCGTACATCCGATCCCCTTCGCGTAGCTCAGCGCCAGCGCCATGGCCGTGCCGGATTTATCCTGCTCGACCGCCACCAGTCCCGGCGTTCCACCACCCTCGGTAAACACCTCCCGTACCCGATGCCCCGGTGCCTTCGGAGCCACCAGGCTCACGTCCACGGCGTCCGGAGGCGTAATCGTCCGAAACCGAATATTGAACCCATGCGCAAACATCAGCGTCACATCGCTCTTCATATGTGGCGCAATCTCTTCGTGATACACCTTCGCCGCCGTCTGGTCCGGTGTCAGGTTCATAATTACGTCGGCCCACTCGCTCACCTCGGCTACGGTCCCCACCACCAGCCCCGCGTTCTTCGCCCGCGCAGCATTCGCCGATCCTTGACGCAGCCCCACCCGCACCTCCACGCCGGAGTCCTTCAGGTTCAAAGCATGTGCATGCCCCTGCGAGCCATAGCCGATGATGGCTACCTTCTTCGCCTGGATCAGTGAAAGGTCTGCGTCTGCATCGTAGTAAGTCTTAGCCATGTCGAGTCATCTTCTTTCTATTCGTTTTTACTGTCGTTGATCGAAAACCGCAAAGCGGTCCAAAACCCCACGAAGTGGCGCCCGCCGGCGTTAGGGCGCACTTGCCTTTGCTTCTAGGTACCCCAAGGCTTCAGCCTTGGGTCTCTCAACCACGCCAAAAAGGGGCTCTAGCCCCTGGGGTATGCCTTCTTCCATATTCATTCCTGCTCCTCGCTTACCTCCTCAAACTCGTTCGGAATCATCTCCTCCGCCGCGACCTTCTCCGCTTCACCAGCCGCCGACCCCGCCGTCCCAAGCGCCTTCAAAACCCGGCTTGTATGGTGGCCACGCCGCATCGCCATCCGTCCCGTCCTGCTCGTCTCCAGAATCGTGTACCCACTCTCTGTAATCACCTGCACCAGCCCTTCAATCTTCGACGAACTTCCCGTCATCTCCAGCATGATCGACTCCGGCGCCAGGTCCACCACCCGCGCCCGAAACACATTCGCCAGCTCAAAGATCTGCGACCGCGATCCCTGCCCCAGCGGCGTCGTCGGCCCCGCCGCAACCTTGATCAGACAAAGCTCCCGAATGACGGCCTCACTCCGCCCCACCTCATCCACATCCACCGTAATCTCCAGCTTATACAGCGAAGCCTTGATCCGATGCGCCGCATGTTCCGGAGCCTCGCACACAATCGTCATCCGTGAAGTATCCATCCGCTCCGACTCCCCCACCGTCAGCGACACGATATTGATATTCAGCCGCCGAAACAGCGAAGCCACCCGCGTCAGCACACCGGGTTTATCCTGCACCAAAGCCACAAACGTATGAAGCATTAGTTCCTTTCTCGGCTAGGACCTACCTTTGCCTAAATTGCAGTCTTGGCAAAGCGTCTGGAGATTCTCGATCAGTGTCTTACCGCCATTTGCGACCGCTAAGATGTGCTCTGCGTGAAGTTCGAGATTCAGATGTGTTGCGGGGCTCCGCCCGCACGCTACACATCGAAATGAATCGCGTCGGAACACCTTGAATCGGAGCCCCGGCCTCACTTCCCGCGCGTCAGCTTCTGACCGTAAAGGTCTCTTCGGAAGGATGGCCGTAGGCGTGACTTCTACCGTGAGTTTTTCAAAGGAGTCTCCATCGGAGTCGGCCCAATCAATGAAGGATAGAAGTGCCTTTCGCCATGTGCCCCACCGAGTGACATAAGTCTTTCCCTGGATTTGAGAAGGGGTTCGAAACATTTCGCGATATTGAGGTGGACGACCATGCCTCGTCCAAACCCCAGCGAGATTTGCGAAGCAGTCCTCGTCAGTCAAAGGACGTGCAGCTAAAGGATGGCTGGTGATACCCGCCGTTTCCAAGGCTTTGCGGAAGCTCCCAAATCTTTTTCTAACTGTGCCTGCCTCAAGTTTCGAGTGAGCGTTAAATGCCTGCACAGTCAGCCATTCAGTCCCGACTATGTTGCGGACGCGCTTCAATTCAAGGAGCAGGTCTTCTTCAGAAATTGACCTACCCTGTTGCTGCCTCATCTTCTCCGAAACGATCTTGCCGCTATAACGATCAGTCAGACCCGCTCTCTCCAGCGCCTGTTTCCAACTGCCAAATCGACGTTGAATCGTGCTCACGGCTGCGCGGGGTTTTTCCTGATTGAAGCGCGTCTTAGTCAGAGGCTCACCCTCCGCCAATAGGGCAGCAATACGACGCAGTTCCTCTAAGAGAGAGTCGTCCCCGTACTCGGGTAGAAAATCGATTTCGAATTTGCCGACATTCATTTCAGGTCTGATGCGTACCGTCTCATGAGTTTGGTTCATGCCTCTTCCGCCGTCTCCAGCAACGGATCGTTCTGCGGTCGCCTTACCATCTCATGCAGCGCCGCTCCCGGAGCGATCATGGGATAAACCCCATCTTCCTTCTCCACCTGAAAGTTAATCAGAAACGCCTTCCCACTCGTCCTTGCCTTCGTCACCGTCGGCGTCACATCCTTCCGCTGCCTCACATGAGCCCCGGCAATCCCATGCGCCGCAGCCAGCGCCACAAAGTCCGGACTCAGAATAGGCGAAGCCGAATAGTTCTTGTCATAGAACGCCTCCTGCCACTGCCGAACCATCCCAAGAAAGCCGTTGTTGATCACCGCAATATTGATCGCCAGCCCCTCTTGCACAATGGTCGACAACTCCGACGCCGTCATTTGGAACCCGCCATCTCCCGCAATCACCCAAACATCCTTCCCCGGACAAGCAGCCTTCGCCCCAATTGCCGCAGGCAGCGCAAACCCCATCGTGCCCAGCCCGCCTGAAGTCACCAGTGATCGAGGCGCCTCATGCTTGAAGTACTGCGCCTCCCACATCTGGTGCTGCCCCACATCTGTGACAATAATGGTATCTTTCTCCCGCCCCGCCGCCATGGCCTCACGCCAAATGTCGTTGATCACATGCGCCGCATACAAGTGCCCATTGTCCGGCAGGTTGACGATATCTCTCACCGCAGCCGTCCCCTTACTGCGATGGATCTCCTTCAACCAACCAGCATCACCACTCATTGGAACCAAGGGCAGCAGCGTCCCCAGCACCGCCTTCAGATCCCCAATCAGCGCCACATCCGCCTTCCGGTTCTTGCTGATCTCACTCGGATCGATCTCGATATGAATCACCTGCGCATGCGGCGCATAGCTCGCCAGGTTCCCCGTCACCCGATCATCGAACCGCATCCCAAACGCCAGCAGCAGATCCGCCTCCTGGATCGCCTGGTTCACCCAGCTCTCGCCATGCATCCCCATCATCCCCAGGCTTAGCGGATGCGCCGCCGGAATCGCGCCCAGCCCAAGCAGCGTACTCGCAATCGGAATCTGCCGAGCCTCCGCAAACGCCAGCACCTCAGCCTCCGCGCCACTCTGCGTGATTCCATGACCAGCCAGGATCACCGGCTTCTTCGCCGCACAGATCATCTCCACCGCAGCCTGGATCGCACTGGACTCAGCCCGCAGCATCGGATGCGGGCGCGCGGCGGCAGGCTTTGCAGCCTCATAGTCGAACGCACAGCTCCCTTGCTGCGCATCCTTGGTGATGTCCACCAGCACCGGCCCCGGCCGTCCCTGCTGCGCAATCTGAAACGCCAGCCGAACCGTCGGCGCAATCTCCTCCGCTCGCGTCACCAGAAAGTTATGCTTCGTGATCGGCAGCGTGATCCCGGTAATGTCGACCTCCTGAAACGCATCCGACCCCAGCACCTTGGACGACACCTGCCCCGTGATCGCCACCATCGGAATTGAGTCCAGCATCGCCGTAGCAATCCCAGTCACCAGATTCGTTGCCCCCGGCCCGCTCGTCGCCATACACACACCCACCCGTCCTGAAGCCCGAGCATATCCATCCGCCATATGCGACGCACCCTGCTCATGCCGCACCAGCACATGGTGGATCGTCGGGAACTTCCGCAGCGCATCGTAGATCGGCAGAATTGCGCCGCCCGGATACCCAAACACGGTTGTCACGCCCTCACCCGCAAGCGTCGCCCAAAGGATCTCCGCTCCCGTAAGCATTGGAAGCTGGTTATCTGAAGTCATGGTTCCGTTCCTTCCCTAACTGCGGTGACTGAATAAAGTGCGTCTCGTGATCAGACTATCCCGTTTGTTTAGAAGACTTTGCATATACAGGGTCTTGTGTTTTCAATACTTTGGCTTCGAAGTCCAGACTTAACTGCTCTGTTTTGAAGACTTTAGGACTTCTTATGGGGGAGTGGGGGCACTTGTGCTCATGTCGTCACCGCCCCTTCGCTCGCACTGCTTACACTCGCCGCATACTTCGCGAACACACCGCGCTTATACCGAGCCTCCGGAGCCGTCCACCCCTTCAGCCGCGCGGCAATCTCCTCCGCCGGAACCTCCAGCCGCAGTTCCCTCCTCGCAATATCGAAGCTGACCAAATCCCCTTCACGCACCGCGGCAATCGGTCCGCCAAGCTGCGCCTCCGGAGCCACATGTCCAGCCATCAACCCACGCGTAGCCCCGGAGAACCGCCCATCCGTCAGCAGCGCCACCGTCTCACTCAGCTCCGGAATCCCCTTGATGGCCGCCGTCACCGCCAGCATCTCGCGCATCCCCGGCCCACCCCGCGGCCCTTCATACCGAATCACCAGTACATCATCCGGATTGATCTTCCCCGCCTGCACCGCCGCGAAGCACGCGTCCTCACTGTCGAACACCCGCGCCGGCCCTTGATGAAATACCCGCTCATGACCAGCCACCTTGATCACACATCCTTCAGGCGCAAGGTTGCCACGCAGAATCACCAGCCCACCCGTCCTCTTTAACGGATTCGACAGCTCGCGAATTACCGGCTGCCCCGGCGTCTCCACCGCCTCCGCAGCCTCCTCACCAACCGTCTTTCCGGACACCGTAATCGTCTCCGCATGCATCAATCCCGCCTCGATCAGCCGCTCCGCCAACAGTCTCGACCCACCCGCATCCTGGTAGTCCTTCGCGACATACTTCCCACCCGGCGAAAGGTCGCAGATGAACGGCGTCCGCTCAGAGATATCGTCAAAGTCCTGCATCTCCAGCGGGATCTCAAGCTCCCGCGCAATCGCAATCAGATGCAGCACCGCATTGGTTGAGCCGCCACTCGCACACACCGCCACAATCGCATTCTCCAGCGCCTTCCGCGTCAGGATCTTGCTCGGCCGCACATCATATTTGCAAAGCTCCATGATCATCCGCCCGGCCTCGCGAGAAGCCTCCGCCTTCTCTTTGGCCATGGCCGGAACACCCGTCAACTGCATCGGAGAGATCCCCAGGAACTCCCCAGCCATCGCCATCGTGTTCGCCGTAAACTGCCCCCCGCATGCTCCCGGCCCTGGACAAGCCGCAGCCTCGACAGCCTCCAGCCCCGCATCATCCATCCGCCCCGCAGCATGCGACCCGATTGCTTCAAAGACATTCAAGATCGTGATGTCCTTGATCGAGCCATCCGGCTGCGGCAGCTTGCCCGGCATAATTGATCCGCCATACAACATGATCCCAGGAATATCCAGCCGCGCCATCGCCATGATCGTCCCCGGCATGTTTTTGTCACACCCAGCGATACAAATAATCCCATCAAACAGATTCCCACGCGCCACCAGCTCGATCGAATCCGCAATCACCTCCCGTGAGATCAACGAAGCCTTCATGCCTTCGGTCCCCATCGTGATCCCATCGGAGATCGTTACGGTGTTGAACTCCATCGGCGTCCCACCCGCCTCGCGAATCCCCTGCTTCACCGCCGCGGCAACCTCACGCAGATGAAAGTTGCACGGCCCAATCTCCGTCCACGTATTCGCCACCCCGATGATCGGCTTATGCAGATCTTCCTTGCTGAAACCCACGCCTCGCAGATAAGACCTTGCCGCCGCCCGCGATGGTCCTTCGGTCAGCGGAATCGAATACCTCTTCGGATTGACTTCGTTACTCATGCATCCCCATCGATCTTGTTCCTTAGTTACGAGGCGAAGACCAGAACTCCGCATCATGCCGTGCCTCGAAATTGTCCAACTCCGCCTCATGCCGCAGCGTCAGCCCAATGTCATCCAGCCCATTAAGCAAGCAGTATTTGCGAAAAGGATCGATCTCAAACGTTGCGCTAAACCCCGCATCGTCGATGACCGTCTGCGCCTCAAGGTTGATCGTGATCGTATGCCGCGGGTTCGTCTGGCTCCGATGCGTCAACGTATTCACATCTTCCTCGGACATCCGCACCAGGATCATTCCGTTCTTACCCGCATTCGAGAAGAAGATATCCGCAAAGCTCGGCGCGATCACCGCAAGAAAGCCAAAGTCTGTGAGCGCCCAAGCCGCATGCTCCCGCGAACTCCCACACCCAAAGTTCTTCCCGGCGATCAAGATCTTCGCCCCGTCATAAGCAGCATCATTCAACGGAAACGCGGCATCGGGCTTACCCGCATCCGCTCCTTCCTGAATCCGCCGCCAATCGAAGAACAGGAACTCGCCATACCCCGTACGCTCAATCCTCTTCAGAAACTGTTTCGGAATAATCTGATCCGTGTCAATGTTTGAGATATCAAGCGGCGCCGCCGTAGACGTAAGCACATTGATCGGTTGCATTATCGCGATCCCCCTTCCGCCAGCATCTGCCCTTCATCGAAGGCACCCGCCACCGACGCCTTGAACTTCCATCCCCGCACATCCGTTAGGTGCCCTGTGATCGCAGCCGCTGCAGCCATCACCGGACTCACCAGATGCGTCCGCCCGCCACGCCCTTGCCGCCCTTCAAAGTTCCTGTTGGAAGTCGAAGCACACCGCTCACCCGGCGCCAGAATATCCGGATTCATCCCCAAACACATGCTGCACCCCGGCTCCCGCCAATCGAATCCCGCATCCTGAAACACCACATCCAACCCTTCGCGCTCCGCCTGCGCCTTCACGGATTGCGACCCCGGCACCACCATCGCCTTCACGCTCGTCGCCACGTGATACCCCTTCACCAGCGCCGCCGCAGCCCGTAGATCCTCGATCCGCGCATTCGTACAGGACCCAATGAACACGCGATCAATCGTAATCTCCTGCATCGGCGTCCCCGGTTTCAGGTCCATATATTCAAGCGCTCGTTCAAAGCCCTTCTGGTCCGCCTCACTCGCGGCCGGGTCCAGCAGCGGCACTGTGTCGTCGATTCCCGTCACCATACCCGGACTCGTCCCCCAGCTCACCGTTGGCGTCAGCATCGCCGCATCAATCACCATCTCGCGGTCAAACGTCGCGCCTTCATCCGTTGCCAGCGTCGACCAGTGCGTCACCGCCTCATCCCACTGCGCACCCTTCGGCGAAAACCGCTTGCCCATCAAGTAAGAGTATGTAACCGAATCAGGTGCAATCATGCCTGCTCGCGCACCCGCCTCGATGCTCATGTTGCAGATCGTCATCCGGCTTTCCATCGAAAGCCTCCGAATCGCCGATCCCGCATACTCGACGACATAGCCCGTCGCCCCCGCAGTCCCAATCTGCCCGATGATGTGAAGCACGATATCCTTCGCCGTTACCCCCACCGGCAGTTCCCCCTCCACCGATATCCGAAACGTCTTCGGCTTATCCTGCGGCAGCGTCTGCGTGGCCATCACATGCTCCACCTCGCTCGTGCCGATCCCAAACGCCAGCGCCCCAAATGCTCCATGCGTACTTGTATGCGAATCCCCGCACACGATCGTCATCCCCGGCTTCGTCAGCCCAAGCTCCGGCCCGATGATGTGCACGATCCCCTGCTCCGGAGCCTGCACGTCATAGAGCTCCACCCCGAACTCCGCACAGTTCATCCGCAACGCCTCAATCTGCCGCGAACTGATCGGGTCCAGAATATGTAGACGATCCTGCACACTCGAAGTCGGCACATTATGATCCACGGTTGCCACTGTACGATCAGGTCGCCGCAGCTTCCTTCCAGCCATGCGCAGCCCATCAAACGCCTGAGGACTCGTCACCTCATGCACCAGATGCAGATCGATGTATAGCAACGAAGGCTCATTTGCAGGAGCCGCCACAAGATGCTGCTGCCAGACCTTCTCAAACAACGTAAGCGGAGTCGTCATAGTCACTTCCCAAGTTCATTTCGGTACAGGAATCTGGTGCGGCGTCCCATCAGGATCGACAACGATAGCCGCCGTAATCTTCTCAACGATGCCCGACCCGGGCAGCGGTTCAGTCATCCAACGCGTCAGCGATCGAATCACAGGCGCAGGCAACGCAGCGCCTCCAAGCACCCGATCCGGAAAGATCCACATCGTGTACTCCGCATCCGCCTGGTCTGTCGTCTTGCTGTCCCGAATCCAGTCAATCGCCGCAAACACCACCAGCGGACTCGGCCCATTCAAATCCACAAACAGCAACCCACGGGAAGACCTGAAGTGAAACACAGATCCCGTGGCCGTAACATAGCGGTTGTCATCCGCAATCACCTTCCCCGGCACCGCCAGAAAGTCATACGCCGTCTGCGCCAGCGTCTTGCGCTGCCCATCCTGCTGCGGCCCCCAGAAAGACTGCGGTGCCGTCAGATACTGCTGCAGAAACGGCAGAAAATGCGGATCCCGAATCAGATCATTTTCTCTACCCTCGGCAGGCGGCGGCGAATACTGCCAGAGCCACTCGGCATCTCCGCGCTGACGCTTCGATTTCTTGCCGCGGCTCTCATCCTTCCCCGGAATCGGAGGCTCACCCAGCAACTGAGCCTTCGCAGCAACGCAGCTCCCGCACAGCATCACCACCACTGCGAGCTTCGCGCCAACCCTCGAATTGAGCCATCTCTGCAACATCTATAAACCCGCGTAATAGTCCCGTTTACGTTGCCGGTCGATCGCCCGTTGCTTGCTGCCCGCGAGATAAACCGTACCGTTTCCAACCGCCAGAAAAACCACCGCCGCAACCGCAATCACAACAAACCTCAAACCCCGCGCCAGTTGGATAACACTAGCCGTCGCAACCGCAAGATCGACAATCACGTACAGCGTCCTATGCCGAATCGTCATGGGCCGCCTAAACCGCGTGCCTTGCCTGGCTGCGATCGAAGGTCTCCGTCAACGCCTGATGCACCAGTTTGCCCATCTCACTGGTTGAAACCAGGGCGTGCGCCGGATCGCTTCCTCGTGCCAGGTCTGCCGTGCGATGTCCTGCGGCCAGAACCTGCTGCACCGCCGTCTCGATCGCTCTCGCCTCAACCTCAAGCCTTCCGGAATGCCGCAGCACCATCGCCGCGGTCAGGATCGCGCCCAGCGGATTCGCCTTGCCGGTCCCCGCAATATCCGGCGCCGAACCATGCACAGGCTCATACAAGTTCACCGCCCCACCGATCGTCGCTGAAGGCAGCATTCCGAGTGATCCCGTAATCACGCCCGCCTCATCCGAAAGAATGTCGCCGAACAGATTTTCCGTGAGCACCACATCAAAGCTGCGCGGCGTATTCATCAGATGCATCGCCATCGAGTCCACCAGTTGATGCTCCAAGGTCACCTCCGGAAACTCTTTCGCCACGTCGTTCACCGTCGCCCGCCAAAGCTGCGAAACCTCCAGCACGTTCGCTTTATCGACACTTGTAACCTTTTTCCGGCGTTTCGCCGCCAGCTCGAACGCCACCTTCGCCACCCGAACGATCTCGTCCCGCGTGTAACGCATCGTGTTGATGGCCTCTTGCGACTCGCGTTTCCACCAACGCGGCGCACCGAAGTAGAGTCCACCCAGCAACTCCCGCACGAAAAGAATATCCACCCCTGCGGTAATCTCCGGCCTCAGCGGCGAATTAGCCTCCAGTGCCGGGTGCGCCACCGACGGCCGCAGATTCGCAAACCCGCCAAGCGCCCGGCGAATCTGCAACAATCCTGCCTCGGGCCTCTGCTCCGGAGCAAGCGCAGCAAACTTGTTATCGCCCACGGCTCCCAGAAGCACAGCATCCGCACCCAGCGCCAGCTCAAGCGTCGCCCTTGGAAGAGGTGTGCCTGCCTCCGTGATAGCAACTCCGCCAATGAGCCCGTGAACAAAGTCGAACTCATGGCCGCCGAACTCCGCTGTAGCGCGAAGAATCTTAACCGCCTCACCGGTGACCTCAGGACCGATTCCATCACCGGCGAGCACTGCGATCTTCAGACGCATTCCCTACCCTTCCATCCTGTAACTGTTTCAGTTACAAACTCCGAATGCCTCAGTGACCCGCGACTGCATGCGCCTTCTCCGGCTGCAGCAGCCCCAGCAGGTCCTGGTCGTAGATCGACTTCTTACGATCCGCCAGCGCCGTGAACTGCTCATACACATGATCCAGTTGTGACCGTGTCAAGCTCACGCCAAGCTGCGCCAGTCTCTGCTCCAGCAGTCTCCGCCCGGAGTGCTTCCCCAGCACCAGGTTCGTCGCCGTAACGCCCACGGACTCCGGCGTCATAATCTCGTAGGTCAGCGGATTCGCCAGCATGCCGTGTTGATGAATCCCAGACTCATGCGCAAACGCATTCGCTCCCACCACCGCCTTGTTCGGCGAGCAGCCAAAGCTGATCATCTCCGCCAGCATCTTGCTCGTCGGATACAACTCCTTCATCTTGATCCCATTTGAGTACGGAAATTTATCCCGCCGCGTCGCCAGCGCAGCCGCAATCTCTTCCAGAGCCGCATTCCCCGCGCGCTCGCCGATCCCATTGATCGCACACTCCACCTGCCGTGCCCCGCCTTCGATTCCCGCCAATGAATTCGCCACCGCCATCCCCAGGTCGTCGTGGCAATGGGTAGAAAAGATCACTCCCTCCGCACCCGGGACCTCACGCTTGACCCGCGCAAACATGGCCTTGTACTCATCCGGCGTCGTATATCCAACCGTGTCCGGCAGATTGATGGTGGTCGCCCCTTCTTTGACCGCGACGGTCACCAGTTCCACCAGAAAATCCATGTCGGACCGTGTCGCATCTTCCGCGGAAAACTCTACGTCATCCGTGTACTGCAAAGCCGTTGCGATAGAAGTCGCCGTCTGCTCCAAAGCCTGCGTCCGCGTGATCTTCAACTTGGCCTCCAGGTGCAGATCGGAGCTCGCGAGAAAGACATGGATCCGGTTCACAGGCGCCAATTCGATCGAACGCGCGGCCGCTTCGATATCCTCTCGCTTGCACCGGGCAAGGGAGGCAATGCGCGGACCACGCACCTCTCTCGCGATGGCGCGAATCGATTCCAGGTCCCCCTTGGACGCGATGGCGAAACCTGCTTCCAACACATCCACACCCAGCACGGCAAGCTGATGCGCCATGCGCAGCTTCTCGTCATGATGCATGGTGCAGCCGGGGCTCTGCTCACCATCCCGCAGCGTGGTGTCGAAAAATACAATCTTGTCCTGATGGTCGTTGATCATCTCCGCGTCCCGTTTCAATTCGTCGATCTGAATCCCCAGCATAACCGGAACTTATGATATCAGTGGGGAGTATCATACTTTCTAATCGAACTATCGTTACACCGCTTCCAACTGCACTCTTTCCCGAGTAGATCGAACATGCAACAGATTACTCCCATGCCGCCCCGTTTCCTACCCCGCCAAGCCTCTTGTCCCTTCAGGAAGAAGGCCTGATGGACCTCTTTCAGTTGGAAACATTCCTTGCAGTCGCGGAAGAGCGAAGCTTCTCCCGCGCCGCCGCACGCCTTCACCGGACCCAGCCTGCAGTCAGCCAGACCATCGCCAAACTCGAGACAGAGCTGGGTGAAATCCTTCTCGAGCGTTCCTCGCGCGATGGTACCCTCACCGATGCCGGAGAAGTCCTCCGCGAGTACGCGCAGAAGCTCCTCAATCTTCGCTCTGAAGCCTCCGAAGCCCTCTCTGAACTCCGAGAACTCCATCGCGGCCGCCTCAATCTTGCCGCCAACGAGTACACCTCGCTCTTCCTCCTCCCCATCCTGGACGAGTACCGCCGCCTGAACCCGCACATCAAGGTCGCCGTCCAGCGCTCTCTCGCAAGCAGAATCGCGGATGAAGTGCTCAATCACTCCGTCGAGATCGGTGTCCTCTCGTTCAAGCCCGATGACACCCAGGTCCAATCCGTGGTGGTCTACCGGGACGAACTCGCCTTGGTCGTCAACCCAAAACACTCCATGGCCGGTGCGGGCGTCATCAGCATCCGCCAGCTAGGCACCCAGAACTTCATCGCCCATAACGTCGCCTCACCGCAACGTCAGAAGGTGATCCAGACCTTTCGCCGTCATAAGACCCCGCTTCAGATGGGCGTCGAACTCCCGTCTCTGGACGCCATCAAACGCTTCGTGGAGATGGGCAACGGAGTCGCGCTGGTGCCTGCCCTGGTCGTTCAAAATGAACTCGCCAGCGGAGCCCTCATCCGCGTTCACGTCAAGGAGCTGCAGATCGAGCGTAAACTTCGCCTCGTCTATCGCCGCCAGGCCGGCCTCTCGCACGCGGCCCAGGCCTTTCTAAAACTCGTCGAAGCCTATGCCGCAAATTACGGCGATCCCTACTCCTTCAAATCCAACGGTTAGTCGCGTCGCACAGCCGTTGCGGGGACGGAAACATTTTTCGCCAGGTGACGTCTGTACCCGATAGATACGAGACGAATCCCTTGAACCGGTCAGGGGTGTCGCCACGAAAGCGAGAGAGAACCCCCATGAAGAATCCCGTCAACTCCGCAACTTCCAGCCTGCGAGCAGCCCTGCTGCTCCTCGGCGTCATCGCGATCGGCGCTCCGCTCGCCCTGCCCGCCCAGACCACGGATGCCCCACCGCCTGCCCAGCAAGGCCCGCCGCCCGGAGGCCCTGGTCGCGGCCACAATATGGAGGAGCATCGTCTCGAAATGCTAACCAAAAAGCTCAGCCTCACGCTGGATCAGGTTACGCAAGTGAAGGCCGCGATGGATAGCTCGCATCAGCAGATGATGGCTCTTCGTGACGACACCTCCACCCCACGCGATCAGAAGCGGCCCAAGATGGAGGCTATTCATCAGGAGGAACAGGCCAAGATCAAGGCCGCCCTCAACGACGACCAGAAGGCCAAATTCGAAGCCATGGAAGCCAGAATGCGTGAGCAGCGTGAAGAGCATCATGAGCACGGAGATGGCGCTCCCCCACCGCCCCCGCAGTCTTAGCCCGCGCTCAGGCTTCAACCCGGAGGACCGGTAGCCGTCGTTCGCGGCTCCGGTCCTTTTTGCTATCGGCAAGCCCTTCCGCGAGTCCAACGGGTACAATTGCTAGAGCGAAGAGACTTCCCCGAGGCCACCACCAAGCCCCTGCACGCGGGCTGCGGATTCCAGAGGTGTCGTCGCTCGACTTCGAGAGGGTTTGAGAAAGAATGAAGAAGACGATTTTGTTGGGCGCACTGATGCTGTCATCCGTCGCCGCATACGCGCAGGAGAGCCGGCAGGACATCAGCTTCAGCCTCTTCGGTTTGGTCCCACCCGTAGTCCATGGAAACTCGGTCATCCTCACTCCCACCAAGACCGGCGGAGCCCTGGTCAGCTATCGCTATCTCCTGACCCCGCACAGTGCTCTTGAAGCCAACTACTCCTTCGCCCAGAACACCAACTACTTCCAGTACCAGGGCAACCAGACCTACAACCCCATCCATACCCGCCAGCAGGAACTGAGCGCCGCCTACGTCTTCGGATTGACCTTCAAAAACTACAATCCCTTCGTGGAAGCAGGCGTCGCCGGCGTACTCTTCTCTCCGATTCGCGACAGTGGAACCACGCGCATCGACGCCAGCCGAAACACCAACATCGGCGGTCTGTTCGGGGGCGGCCTAGCCTACGAGTTGAGCCCCAGCTTCGACGTTCGCATCGAGTACCGGGGCGTCATCGTCAAAGCCCCCAACTTCATCACCGACTTCCGTACCGGCCGTTACGAACTCGTCAGCATGCCTTCCGTCGGCGTCGCATACCACTTCTAACCCCTCGCCCCAAGCCACAGATCAAAGGCCTTCCCAAACACCGGGAAGGCCTTTCAGATTTGAGTTCAGGTTTGCGCTCGGCTCCGTTAGAAGTGCTCCCCACGCCTCAGCCCACCGGGAAAGTGATACGCCAAACCGATCGTATACACCTCCGGTGTCAAGCCATGGGGCGGGAAGCTGAACCAGTGCTGGTACTCGAACGAGCCTCGAACGCTAAGATAGCGCGTCACGTTGTAGTCCGCTCCGCCTGCAACCGCAAACAAGTTGTAAGCAAGATTTGCTTCGTTGTACGGGAAGTTGAAGACGCCTCGCCCATACGATCCCCGAACGAACGGCTCCAGCCGCCCATACGTCCGATGGTACCGTCCACCCACCTCATACGTGCGTTCGTAGACCTTGAACAGAGATCCGTCGGCCTGCTGAAAGTCGAGTTCCCCGCCGAAGTGATTTGTCAGGTCGAACGTCGCATACGCTCCCCCGCCCTTGAGCGTTTGACCATAGTCGGATCGCCCCCCGATGTAGTCCAGGCCGATCTGCAGGTCTACCGTCCGCGAAGCAGTTGGTTTCGCCTGCGCCCGCAAAAGAGAGGCGCCGCTGAAAAGAAAGCAAAGTACCGCGATCACACGTGTGTACAAGCTGGCTCCCTCGACTCAAGCCCGCAGTCAGGCTCTTGTCCGTCGTACCTTGCATACGATCCGGCAGTTAGAGTGTCGATTCGATGACTGCGCCGCAGCCTCGAACCATCAACCTTCACCGCCGGCCGTTCTCTGCAACTTCACTGGTTCGACGTCGGAGCCGGGGCAGCTGTAGGCTGCTGCTGATCCGCCGGCGGCACCGTCGCCGGAGTCGCGGTCGGCGCTCCCGGAGGCGGTCCCACTGTACCCGGCTGCACCACCGGCGCGGCGGGAACCTTGTAGTAACCCAGCTTGATGTACACCGGCGACACCTCAAATGGCATCTTGTCGCTCGCACTCAGGATCGGCTCGAAAGCCGTATGCAGCGTAATCAGTTGATCCGTCCACGGATCGAACCGCAGGTAGCTTGAAAGCGGCTCCGCAGCCTGCTGCTTCAGATCCTTCACATCCAGCTTGTCGCCCTTCGGCATCAAGGCAGCCAGCCAGAAGTTCGTGTCCGTGTCGCTCTTCACCAGGCCATCGCCGATCAGCGGCTCATTCAAAGCCTTCAAGCCCTTGATCCGCTGCTGCAGTTGCTGCAGATACAGACCGAAGTACTTCTGTCCATCCACCAGTTCCTTCGCCCCCAGCAGCTCCACCGCCTTCTTCGCTGCCTCCGTGTTATCGGCATCCGTGTGGTGCATCGGGATTCGTTTGAACGCCGCATTATCCGGAAACAGCAGCCGGTCGTTGAACGCATACTTCGTATCCAGCCGATGTCCGCTGATGATATGCGCCAGTTGGAAAGCCAGGATCGCGTTCAGGTTCCCCGTCTGCTGCGCTCCATCCGCCGTAATCACCGCCGTCGTATCGATCAGGCTCTTCGACAAGACGATCGTGTTGCCAATCGCCAGCGACTCCAGCGGCTCCGTCAGCAGCGTCCGCACATGCACCGGCCGGCTTACCGTTATGTTGTTGTACGCCAGGATATTGTTGACCAGCGCCTCCAAAGTCTTATCGAACTCACTCGGAGCATCCAGCAATCCAGCCTGGAACAGCCGTTCGATAATGTTGTCCTCGGCCTGTTGCACAAACTCCCGCTGCGCTCCCAGCGGACTCACATCCTGTGCATCGTTGCTGACGTCTTGCGCCCCGACGACATCCAGCGAAGTATTCTCCGCCTCTTTCGCCGGTACCTTCAGCACGTAGCCCCAGACATGGATATTCGCCTTGAACTTCAGCGTGCTCGTCCTGCTCTTCGGATCGCTCTCTTCGATATACACGGAAGTCGGCAGCCAGAGATCGGGCTGAATATTCGTCCGCCAGCTATCGAAGTGGTAGTAGTCCTGATAGTCCTTATCCGACCCCGCAAAGTCGCCATTGAACCGGACCACGTTCCCCTCGCGCGCATCCACCCAGATCCGCCCGAAGAACCGTCCCCGGTCTCCAGCCTTCGCCGGCGTCACATCGAACACTGCCGTAGGAATATTCCCAAGAAAATCGTTCCGCACAAAGCTGAACGTGTAATGCACCCGATCGAACTCATACGAGTCCATCAGCAGCATCGACACAAATCCAGCCTCGTGAAACTGCAGATGCAGCGACCCGCCCAGGCTCCCCAGAAACCCGCCCGAGCTCTTCAGGAAGCCGAACTTTCCACCCTTCTCCGCCTTGGGGCCTTCCTTGTAGGCGTCGTCCCCAATCACCTTGCCGAACTCAACCCTCCCGAGAAAATGCTCATCGGAGTCGGGAACCTGCCGCATCACCGGATCGGGCTTCATGTTCTGGATGTAGGTCTCCACCACCGGAGCCCGCTCCTTCACCGTCTTGATGACTTCCTTCTCGCGCAGCACAGCCTTGTCGATCAACGCGCTCTGCCCCGGCGTCAGCTTCTTCCCAGTGTTGGCATCCTTCTTCTTGCCGCCGATGCCAAGCACGGGAAAGGCATGAGCAGGCATGGCCGTGGCCAAGAGAAGCGCCAACGAGAGTCCGGTGCTGAGGTGAGACTTGGAAATCATGAAAGTGAGGCTCCTGATCGGTTGAAGGACAGTTTGAGGTCCGGACCCACGGTCCTTCCCCTTACCTTGTCATGCTAGTCGAAACCCGCGTCGCGGCAAAATGACGCCCGGCCTGCTTGCTCGCCCTGAATCTCCCTACCCCGCCATCTGGAAGGAGATGTTCACCACACCCTCCCAGTCGGTCGGATTCCCGGACGAGTCCAAAGCCGGCTTGAACCGCGTCATCTGCACCGCCCGCACCGCAGATTCATCCAGCCCATGACCCAGGCCGTTGGTCACGCCGACGACCGACACGCCGCCACTCGACGAGACCCGAATCCGCACCGACACCGTGCCTTCCAGGTGCATCGCCGTCGCCTCGGCCGTGTACGTCGGACGCGGCTTGAAGATCACCTGCGGACCGCTCCGCGTCGGAAGATGTTCCGCGTGAACCCGTCCCAGAGACGGCGTCGGCTCGACCTGGCCCAGTTGCACCGCCGCCGGACGACTGCCGACGCCGTTCCCGTTCGTCGCGCCCAGCGTGCCGTTCGTCACCCCGCCCAGCTTCACCCCGACAATCGCCGCCGAGCCCCGCGCATTCAAGCTTCCGCCCGGCTGCCCGCTGCCCAGGCTCACCGCCTGCGCCGGAGGACCGCCGCCCGAGTTCGTCGACGGCATCCCAGCCAGACCGCGCTGCCCAAGATTGACCGCCGCGGTCGCCGGCCGGTTCGAAGGCGCAATCGGATTGTTGGCCGTACCCAGCGCCACCGGCGCCGGATGCGTGTCATGGTTCACGACCGAAGCGCTCTGCCCCAGGTGAACCGGCGTCGGGACTGGCGCGGAGGACGCCACCACCAGCTTCGGCGCAGCCGGAACCACCACTGGCTTTGCCGCCTCCATCGGCTTCATCGGGACCGGCTTCGGCGCCTCGATCTTCACCTCGGGCTTCAAAATCTTCGGCTCGATCGTCTTCGGAATCTCCGGCAGCTTGACCACCGGCTTCGGTGGAATCAACTTCGGCGGCAGCGGCTTCGGCGGCTCCGGCCTGATCGTCGAAACATACGTCAGATTTTCCAGCTTCTGCCGGTCCATCGTCTTCTTGGCGGCCGCGCCAAGAATGATCGCGATCATAACCAGAACCGCGTTCAAGGAAACAGACGTAAACAGCGAGGCCTTGCTCTGCGACCCGCTATTCAGAACGCCGAAGTCCTTGAACTGAATATCCTGACGGGTCAACTGGGTTTCACTGCGAAGAGGCTGAAGCGGCTTAGGCATGAGACAAATCCTTTTACGACACCTCGAGCCCTCTCGAGGTGGAGAATCAGAAGTTTGAGGTTGTCTGGATAACCGTCTGCGCGGCTCTTAACATTTACTTCCTGCGTCCAATTCCAAGGCCATCACCAGGGCTCGCCCGGCGCGCACCAGCGGAAAGCAGCGTCGCTCTCCTATAGGCTAATGCGTGGAACATAATCGACCAACTACCGGAGAGATCGTCCTATCTACTGTACCTCTTCGGCATGAACCGAACTTTACTCGAGTCCTCAAATCCACATCACCGGAAAATTGCTGCGGGAACAACCGCCCAAACAGATCTCCTCCAAAGCGTTCAAAGTGGTTCCTCGGTCAAGTCGCGGCAGCCAATCCATGGGAAACTGCTTTAGCATCCCAGAATTCAGCCCCAAGGACACTCATACTTTTGTTGCACCGATCGTCGGAAGGTTCCATGCCAAGCCCTACAGGCGCGGAAATCCTCCGAAATTTATCTTCGTATAGCCCTATAGACAAGGATTCCTGATGAAAGTTTTGGTCACCGGAGGCGCAGGCTACATCGGAGGCACCGTGAGCCGCATCCTCCTTGAAAAAGGTCATGCCGTCACCGTCTTCGACAGCTTCTGTCATAGCCGCCCCGCCGCCGTTCCCGCCGGCGCCGCCTTCGTTGAAGGCGATCTCGCCGACCGCCCGCTCCTTGAAAAAACCCTGTCGGAAGGCCGCTTCGATGGCGTCCTCCACTTCGCCGCACTTATCGAGGCAGGCGAGAGCATGAAACACCCGGAGGTCTACTTCCGCAACAACACCGTCGGCACCCTCACTCTCCTCGAAGCCATGCAGGCCACCGGCCACAATCGCCTCGTCTTCAGCTCCACCGCCGCCTGCTACGGCGAACCCGAGTCCACCCCCATCCTCGAAGACGCAAAACTCGCCCCCACCAACACCTACGGCGAGTCCAAACTCCTCTCCGAGCACATGATGCGCTGGATGAACCAGGTCCACGGCCTCCGCTACGCCGCGCTCCGCTACTTCAACGTCGCCGGAGCCATTCCCGGCTACGGCGAGAACCACGAGCCCGAGTCCCACCTCATCCCCCTTATCCTCGACGTCGCCCTCGGCCTCCGCCCCAGCATCAAGATCTTCGGCCAGGACTACCCCACCCCGGACGGCACCTGCATCCGCGACTACGTCCACGTCCAGGACCTCGCCGACGCGCACATCCTCGCCCTGGAAGCCCTAGAACAACACTCCCGCCTCATCTACAACCTCGGCAACGGCCAGGGCTTCTCCGTCCTCGAGGTCATAGACTCCGTCCGCCGCGTCACCGGCCGGCCCATCCCGGTCGAGCTCCACCCCCGCCGCCCCGGCGACCCCGCCATCCTCGTCGCCGGCAGCGAAAAAGCCAAGCGGGAGTTAGCCTGGACCCCCCGCTACTCCGACCTCGACGCCATCGTCCAAAGCGCCTGGACCTGGCACCAAACCCTCCGCTCGAAGTAGCTGGGTGCCCCATCCTTTCGCGGTCGTATCGCGATAGGCTGGCGTATCGGGCGATGCCAACCGCTCTCCACCCAAACGCGCCACCCAACTACCTTTTGCAACGGAACAACGATGGTAGGGTGATCTAGTCCCCGCCGGTCCCAATTCACGTTTCCACCGAGGAACCCATGTTCCAAAGCATGTTCCAGATGCAACTTCCATTGCTCGAAAAGATCCTCCGCCCGGCGATCGTCTATATCGTCCTCATCCTCTTCCTTCGCCTCTTCGGCAAACGCGAGCTCGCCCAGCTCAACCCCTTCGACCTCGTCGTCCTCCTCAGCCTCTCCAACACCGTCCAGAACGCCATCATCGGCAACGACAACTCCGTCTCCGGCGGCATCATCGGAGCCTTTTCCCTCCTCGCCGTCAACTGGCTCCTGATGCGCTTCCTCTACAACGCCCCAAAGATCAACCAGGCCCTCGAAGGCAGTTCAACCCTCCTCATCCTCGACGGCACCATCGACCACGAAGCCCTCAAGCGCGAGACCCTCACCCAGCAGGAACTCCTCTCCGTCCTCCACAAGAACAACTTCGACCACTTCGAAGACGTAGCCAAGTGTGTTCTCGAGCCCAACGGAACCTTCTACTTCGAAGCCAGAAAGCCGTCACTCGACGATCTCGACCGCCAGACGCTCATGAAAGCCGTCGAAAAGCTCACCGCCGACCTCCAGGACCTCCGCACCGAACTAAAACTCCGTCCACCCACCCAGTAACCTTCCAGAGCTACAGAGGAGACGTAGTCGCGGCCGAAGGTTACAGGGATCAGATGGACCTTTGATCTGGAGCCGGGACCGGGCGAGATCGCGACGGCGGGGCGAGCGCCGGAGTAATAAGGTCGGCTGCAGAGGTCTCATCTAGGTAGCCCAAGGCTTCAGCCTTGGGTCTCACAGCCCAGCCACGACCCGGGCTTCAGCCCCTGGGGTATGCCTCACTTCCCCGCATAAGCTCCCGAGTGCGTCCACCGATCGCACCAATCCCCCACCGTCTTATTCCAAAGCTCCGAGTTCCTCGGCTTCAGCACCCAATGCCCTTCATCCGGAAAGTAAAGCATCTCACTCGGCACCCCGAGCCGCTGCAGGGCCGTAAACAGTTGAAACCCTTCCGAAACATCCAGCCGATAATCCTTCTGCGAGTGAATCACCAGCGTGGGCGTCTTCGCATCCCCAATCGCAAGCATCGGCGACCACCTCCGAAACGGATCCTCATCCATGCCCACGCCCTCATACCGCCAGGGCTGCGCCGGCTTTCCACCCGGCTTCAGATCTTCCGGCCGCCGAAACTCCCACTCATTGAACCAGAGCTCTTCGGTCGTCCCATACGCACTCCGCGGGTTATACATTCCGTCATGGCTCACGATGCACTTGAACCGGTCGTTATGCGTCAGGATCCAGTTCGCCATGAACCCGCCGTAGCTCGCCCCCAGCGCACACTCCCGGTCCTTGTCGATGAACGGAAACTGCTTCTCCGCCGCATCGAGCCCCTTCATCAGGTCCTCATACGCCTTCCCACCCCAATCCCCATTCACCCCATCGATGAACGCCTGCCCATACCCCGTCGACCCGCGCGGATTCACCATCACCACCACATACCCGCTCGCCGCCATCAACTCCGGGTTCCACCGGTAGCTCCAGGCATCCCCCCACGTCCCCTGCGGCCCCCCATGAATCAAAAACTTCACCGGATACTTCTTCTTCGGATCAAACCCCGGCGGCCGCACCACAAACCCCTCCACCTTCGCCCCCTCCGCCCCGGTAAACCAATACGACGTGAGCGGCTCCAGGTTTAGCTGCAAGCGGAGTACTTCATTCAATGAGCTTAATTGCGCCTCAGTGGAAGCAACTTCACTTTCAACGCCGAACGCGTCGTGAACTACCTGACCATGATCATCAATCCCACCGCGGCCGTAATCGGAGAGGCTCACTTCAACGATCTCTGTGGGTGCCCCAACGGTCATCTTGGTCGCAATGAGCGCAGCTCCAAGTGCGTTCTGAGTCGGCACCGAAGAGAGTGACCCGTACTCGCCTCCCTTCCGCTCCAAGAGCGGTTTGCCGCCAATCCCCGCCACGTAAATCCGCTCCTCGCCCTCATAAGCACTGGTGAAGTGCAACGCAGGATTGAACCCTCCCCAGATATACTCATCGACCCAACCTGGAAAGTTCGGCACTGCATCGGAGATCGTTCTCCTCTCCCGATCAAACACCATCAACCGAAACCGATCCGACTCATACCCCGCTCGCGCCTGCGACCGAAACGCCAGCCACCTCCCATCCGGTGAGTACTGCGGCCCATCATCACTCCCCAGGCTTGTACTCACCTTCACAGCTCTAGCCCCCGCCTCATCCAGCCGAAGCGTAAACACATCGTTATTCGTCGAAGCCGCGGGCACCGCATCCAGGTTCGTCACATACGCAATCTCTTTCGAGTCCGGCGCCCACGCATAGCCCAGCGGCCCGCCCAGCGAAAACGTAGGCGTCTCCGCATCCCCCACTGCACTCGCCGGCGTCAGGTCACGAACCCCGCTCCCATCCGCATTGACCACCGCCACATGGCTCCGCCGCTCCCCCGTAAACGCATTCCAGTGCCGATACAGCAGCTTCGTCCATATCTGCGCCTTCACCGGATCCGCATCCGCCGCCGCAGCCTTCGCCTTGTCGCAGTCATCCTCCGCCTGCCACCCGCCTTCAGTCTGCCGGTCCGAGCACTCCGGATAAACACTCACCACAAACATCAGCCGCTTCGAGTCCGGCGACCAGATCGCCCCATCCGCCCCACCGTTCACATGCGTAACCTGAACCGCCGCCCCCAGCGTCCCCTTCGCCTCATCCCAGGGCATCTCGTAGATCTGGTCCTTCATCGTCAGAGAAACCGTCTTCCCATCCGGCGAGAACCGCCCATTCGTCTCCCCGTCCCCAAACGTCACCTGCCGCTCATTGTTTTTTTGGTTGTCATTCCGGAGCGAAGCTCCGGAATCTCCGTATCTCGCCTCTCCCAACCCCACGACCCACAAATGATTCACCTTCGTATTCTTCTCCAGCGACACATCCGTCACCGAGAACATCACCCACTTCCCACTCGGCGAGACCTGCGGATCGCTCACCCGTCTCATCGCCATCAGGTCCGCAAACGTCATCGGCCGCTTCGCCGTCTGCGCCCCCGCAACCCCCATCCCACCCGACAAAACCCCCACCCCAACCCACGACGCCGCCATCCAAATCCCGTTCATCATCGCGCCAGTTTACTCCCGGCACGACTGCCCGATCACGGCCTCAGCACTGCCCCACACTGCCTTTCACTGTCTTTCCGCACCCAATCCAACCCCCCTTACTTGACAAACGCAGCCTCCACAGCCCCCTGCAGCTCACCACCCCATCTGCAACTCCGCTTGATACGGACCTAACCCGTCCGCTTTGAATACTTTTCGCAGGAACAGGCGGAAGGGGGGTACCTACCCTCGGCTCCCCGTCCTGACCTCTTCCGTCATCACGATCAGCTCGCCACTCTTCTTGCCCGCCGCCTTAACCGGCAGTTCCACAACCACCGCCGCTCCGCGTGGATGCAGATTGAACGCACTGATCTCCCCCTCATGCTCCCGCACAATCCCATAACAGATCGAAAGCCCTAGCCCCGACCCTAGGTCCGCCGACTTCGTCGTATAGAACGGATCGAACACCCGCGCCGGTTCCGCAAACCCCGCCCCCGTATCGCTCACGATCAAATGCACGCACTGGTCGCTGTGCGAAGCCGTGATCCGGATCGAATGCCCCTGACCCTCCTCCTCCGGCATACCCGCCACAGAAATTGCCTGAGCCGCATTGTTCAGCAGGTGTTCCATCACCTGCTTCACCCGGTCATGGTTCCCGCGAACCCGTGGCAGCTGATCTTCCACCGTAAGCGTCAGCGTCACATTACGGCTCCGCAGCTTCGCCTCGCACGACGCAGCAATCTCCCGCAGCATCAACGCCAGGTCCACCGTCTCATCCGTCAGCACAGAAGGCCGCCAGAACTCCGTCAGCCGCTGCACCGTATCCTTCATCTTCAGCGCCTCCGCCACGATCACGCCCGCGTCCTGCCGCACCCGCGCGTCCGTCGAGCTCTCCGCGATCATCTCCGCAAACCCCAGCACCGCGGTCAGCGGATTATTCAGCGCATGCGCCACACCGCCCGCAAGCTGTCCCAGCCCCGCCAGCTTCTCCGCCCGCAGCACCCGGTCGCTCAACGTCTCATTCTCCAGCGAAGATGCAATCCGCGCCGCCAGCGCCTCCAGCGGACCCATCGCCCGCTCCAGCCCCGGAGGCCATCCCTCCTTCGTCCCATCCGGAGCCACCACGATCGCCCCGATCAGCTTGCCCGTCTGCGTTCGCACCGGTGCCACGATCCCGCGGCGATATTGCCTCCGTTCGCGCTTACCCGCCACCACCCGCGTCTGCACCTCCGGATCGAACGCCTTCCACTCCCCGAGAGGAATCGTAAAACTCTTCACCCCGCCTCGATCCGCCGCCGCCTTCGGCTGTCCTGCCCGCCGTACCCCGCCCCGTTCTTCCTCCACCACCTTCGCGCCCCAAACCTCCATCGCCTTGACCGTCAGGTCATCCACACCCACCCGGCCCGAGCAGTAAAGCCGGCCTTCCGCATCCCGCAGCAGGATTCCCACCTTGGAAAACGCACTCTTGTCCGCGATCACCCGGCACACCCGCATCGCCAGCGCCCGATTCGCTTCCATGGGAGCCATTCCGCCTGCAATCGAAGCCGCCACGCCGGGCTCCAGCCGCGCGTAGGCCTCAAGCTCCTCACGCATCCGCCGTTCCCGCCAGCGCTCGGTGGACTCAAGCTTGAATTGCCCCTGCATCCTCCATACCGTCGCGGACAATCCCGTCAGCGCAATCCCACAGACCCAGTTCAAACCCGTCGTACCCAAAGCCCCATCCAGAATCCAGCCCATCAGTGATTCAATCCTCTCTGTGCCTAGAACTCGTTCCAGTCCTTCGCTGCCATCCGTCGGTCGGCTGCTGGAGGGGATGGTAGTCTTCCACCCCGGCTCCTGCGTCTAAAGGGAGAGCGCTGACGCGCGCTCTTCTCCCCACCCCGGAGTCTCGTTTCCCATGTTCCCGATGTCCATGCCACTAAAGCTCACCGTTGCATCCCCCCGCCGGAGCCTCCCGTCTCTCGCCCTCGTCCTTCTGGCGCTATCGGCCACCCGCTGTCCCGCCCTGCCGCATGTCTCAAATCCAAACGCCCCCGCGCCAAACGGCCCAGCCGCTCAGTCCTCCAACCCCGCCGGCTTCGGCCCAGTCGACCCAGCGCCCCCCAAGGGCTACACCCCCGAGCAGATCATCAGCCGCTTTGCCGCCCGTGAAGCCGAGTTCGCCAAAGCCCGCAACGAGTACACCTTCCGCCAGTCCGTCCGTGTCGACACCCTCGCCGAAGACACCAACAAGGTCGACGGCACCTACCAGCAGGTCACCGACATCGTCTTTTCCGACGGCGGCGCCCGCACCGAACACGTCGTCTTCGCCCCCGGCAACACCCTCGAACGCATCATGATGACGCAGGCCGACTTCGATGACATCGCCCACCGGCTCCCCTTCGTCCTCCAGACCGACGATCTCCCCCAGTACGACGTCACCTACCTCGGCCGCCAGAAGGTCGACGACCTCGACACCTACGTCTTCCAGGCCGGCCCCAAGCGCCTCGAAAAAGGCAAGCGCTACTTCCAAGGCAAGGTCTGGGTCGATCAGCAGGATCTCCAAATCGTCCTCATCAACGGCAAGTCCGTCCCTGACGACCTCCGCCGCGGCCACGAAGATCTATCCCCGCCTTACACCACCTACTATGAAGAAGTAGACGGCCACTACTGGTTCCCCACCTACACCCACGCCGACGGCAACCTCCACTTCGCCGCCCAGCAGGGAGCCGTCTCCCAGGACGTCCACATCCGTTACACCGTAAAGTACACCGACTACAAGCGCTTCCACGCCAAGTCCCGCATCATCTACGACGGCCAGACCCTCTCCGCCGCCGACCCCAAAGCCACCCCCGGCACCCCCGCCGCCGCCCCAGCTACCGACAACTCCGTCTCCGACCCCAACGGCGTCTCCACTAATCCCAACGCCATCCCCGCCGCTGACCCCAACGCCCCAAACCTCAAACACCCAAAATAAACCCACAAAACCCTGAACAAAACCCGCATCCCTGCCGATATACAACTTTCTAGCAATTGAGCCAACGCCAGAACCTGTCAGTCTTACGACAGGCAAGCACCCCCGCCTTCCACGGTGCCCCGAACGTTTCCAGAGCAGACAGGAGCACCCATGGCCCTCAGCATCCTCACCAACATCTCCGCCCTCGAAGCCGAGAATCAGCTCAACATCACCAGCGCCGCCGCCGCCAAGAGTCTCCAGCAGCTCTCCTCCGGCTCCCGCATCAACTCCGGCGCGGACGACGCCGCCGGCCTCTCCATCTCCGACGGCCTCAACGCCAACGTCGCTGCCCTCAACCAGTCCTCCGAGAACGCCACCAACACCGTAGGCTCCCTCCAAACCGCCGACGGCGCCCTCGCCCAGGTCACTTCACTCCTCAACCGCGCCGTTACCCTCGCAACCGAAGCTTCCAACTCCGGCCTCAGCTCCTCCCAATCCACCGCCATCAACACCGAATACCAGGCGCTCCTCAAGCAGATCACCAACATCAGCAACACCACCAACTTCAACGGCACCGCCATCTTCGGCGCCACCATCGGCGCCTACTCCTCAGACGGCTCCTCCGGCGGCACCGTCAACGTCTCCGCCAGCGTCACCTTCACCGACGCCACCACCCTCGGCCTCAACACCAGTGCCCTCACCACCGCCACCGCCGCTCAGGCCGCCCTCACCGTCATCACCTCTGCCATCTCCACCGTCGCCGCCGAGCGCGGCCACCTCGGTGCCACCGTCGAGCAGCTCCAGGCCGAAGCCACCGTCGACACCGAAGAAAGCCAGAACCTCGTCACCGCCTCCTCCGGCATCACCTCCGCCGACATCAGCACCGTCGTCGCCAACGACACCAAGTACAGCATCCTCCAGCAGACCGGCATCTCCGCCCTCCAGCAAGCCAACCAGCAAGCCCAGACCGTCCTCAAACTCCTCCAATAATCCGGTTGCAGCAAGCAGCCAAACGGGCCCCGCCAACCAGCCGGGCCCGTTTTCATTTCCACCTCCGCAACCCACGTCATCCTGAGCGAGTCTGACGCTCGGCGGCAGACGAGTCGAAGGACCCCGAAGAACCCGTCCCCCCACGTTCTTTCCCGGCTCGCGCGAAAATTCTCTCCCCGGCCATCCGCGAACCTCTAAACTCCCACCATGCCCCCCACCAACCCGGCAGACCAGCCCGACCCCCTCCTCACCCAACCCGAACTCCTCCCCGGCCCCACACCCGCGGACGGCTTCGCCATCCCCGTCTCAGCCACAAGAGCCCCCGCCGCCACCTTCATCTTCCTCACCGTCATGCTCGACATGCTCGCCCTCGGCATGATCGCCCCCGTCCTCCCCCGCCTCATTGAATCCTTCCTCTCCAACGACACCTCTGCCGCCGCCCGCATGCTCGGCCTCTTCGGCACCACCTTCGCCGCCATGCAGTTCTTCTTCTCCCCCGTGCTCGGCTCGCTCTCAGACCGCTTCGGCCGCCGCCCCATCGTCCTCCTCTCCAACTTCGGCATGGGCGTTGATTACCTCCTCATGGCCTGGGCTCCCGCCCTCCCCTGGCTCCTCCTCGGTCGCATCGTCTCCGGCCTCACCGCCTCCTCGATCCCCACCGCCATGGCCTACATGGCCGACGTCACCCCGCCCGAAAAGCGCGCCGCCTCCTTCGGCATGCTCAACGCCGCCTTCGGTGTCGGCTTCGTCCTCGGCCCCGCGATGGGTGGCATCCTTGGCTCCGTCAACCCGCGCCTGCCCTTCCTCGTCGCCGCCGGTCTCTCGCTCCTCAACGGCCTCTACGGCCTCTTCGTCCTGCCCGAGTCCCTCACCCTCGAGCACCGCAGCCCCTTCTCCTGGAAGCGTGCCAACCCCATCGGCTCCATGGCCATGCTCGCCCGCTCCAAGGCCCTCATCGGCCTCTCGCTCCTCCTGCTCCTCGGCTACATCGCCCAGAACTCCCTTACGTCCGTCTACGTCCTCTACGCCGACTACCGCTTCCACTGGACCGACCGCACCGTCGGCATCTCCCTCGGCGTCGTCGGCGTCTTCACCATCCTCTATGGTGCCTTCCTCGTCCGCCCCGCCGTCGCCAAACTCGGCGAGCGCCGCGCCATCTATCTCGGCCTCCTCTTCGGAGCCTTGGGCTACCTGGGCTTCGGCCTCTCGAAGACCGGCCTCCTCCTGCTGTTCTCCATCCCTCTCCTCAACCTCATGTCGATCGTCTGGCCCTCCGCCCAATCCCTCATGAGCAAGGGCACCGCCAAGAACGAGCAAGGCCAACTCCAGGGTGCCATCAACGGCCTCCGCGGCGGCGCCGGAATCATCGGCCCCGGCCTATTTACCCTCATCTTCGCCCGCGCCGTCGGCGATCACGCCATCATCCACGCCCCCGGCCTACCCTTCTTCGTAGCCGCCGCCTGCCTGGTCCTCGCAATCCCCATAAGCCTCTACGCCACCCGCAAGCTTCCACCTCTCGGCGCAGCCTAGGACGCAGAAGGTTTTTGCCGTTGTTCTTGCTCCTGAGATAGGCCCGGACTTCAGTCCGGGCTCCCCAACTTGCTCCTGAGATAGGCTCGGACTTCACTCCGGGCTCCCCACTTGCTCCTGAGATAGGCCCGGACTTCAGTCCGGGCTCCCCACACCTGCAAACTGCGGGCTTTAGCCCCTGGGACTTGCTCCTGAAATAGGCTCGGACTTCAATCCGGGCTCCCACACCTGCAAAACTGCGGGCTTTAGGCCTTGGGATACGGTCTACACCGAGCTACTGCCCCAAAGCCTATCGGCGGAGGTCCATCTCATCCGGCTCGCGCGACAGACCAGCCCAACCGCACTATCCCAAACTCACCAGGGTCTGCGTCAACGCCAAATCCCCCGCCCCCGGCATACTCCCATCCACAAACGTTCCCAGATCGAACCCATGCCCTTTCCTCAACGCATAGATCGACATCATCGCCGCAGGCTTCACAGGCGCAGCCCCCAGCGCCGCACTCACCTCCAGGAAAAGCATCGGCCCTACCACCCGCCCGGAGACTCCGGAGTAAATCGTATTCACCTTGCTGTTGAACGTTGACGTCAACGCGGACGTAAAGCTCGCCAGCATCGCAATCGCCTCGCCAGGCGTCGTACTCGCGGCACTCGAGAAGCCCGCACCCTGCTTCAATGCATTCGCAACCCCTTCGATCAGGCTCTGCTCCACACTCAGCAGTGAACGCAACAGCAGGCTGCCCGTCTCCCCCTTGATCTGCTGAGTGAACGCCGTGACCTGCTGCGGAGAGAAGTACCCGGCATTCGTGCTGCCGGCCTCCTGAAGCATTGTCTCGATTCCCGTCAGTTGCGCCATAAGGCTGTCTGCGGTCGCCTGTCCGTTGACGACCTGCGAGAGCAACTGCGCATCCTCGAAGTCCCAATAAAGATTGTTCTGGTCAATTGTCAGAGACACCGGAAGAGAAGCCCAGACCAGCATCGCCGCAGCCCCGCCATCGCTCGCATAGTGACTCAGGTCGGAGAAGTAGAGCGCCGGCAACATCCGCTTCCACGCTCGCTGCAGAGTCATGGACAACTTCATCTGATCCTTCTTCAGCTGATCCGCGCTACGCGGCGCAAGCCAACCCGTCAGCGCGCTCGCCGGCAGCGCAAGCTGCATGGAGAGTGCCACATCCCCAAGAACCTTGATCGGATCTCCAACAGCACTGCCGGTCGCCTTGCTCAGAGCGCCATTGAGCCCGTTGTAGAAGCTCTGCAACGACTGGTCCGGCTGAGGGAATTGATTGCCAAAATAGTCACTCACAAAAGGCTTGGTCCTTCCTGTTAGATCCACCGGCCCCATCCCCGCCTTCACCTGCAGCATCTCGTACGCAATCGATCCACCCGAGCTCAATTGCGGCGCCTGCCCAGCCGTCACCTGGAGCGAAGCCAGCACGGACAACTGGCTCATCATCCGGTTCTTCACCGTCGTCGTATCGTCGCCTTGCTGGATCTGGTACAGCAGCACCCGCCCGCCATTGTCTTCGGCCATCACGCTCGTCATCGCGTCGTTCACCGTCGTCTTTGTAAAGTCGAAGAATGGCATATGCAGATCCACCGTCGCCGTGCGTTTGATCTCATGCGTCAGCGTCGCCATATTCAACGTCACACCCGCTACTTGCTCGGTCAGCAGCCGGTCGAGCTTGCCCTCAACCATCACCTCCTGCAACAGCGCCGCCGCACCCGCCTGCGCCAGGTCGAAGTTCACATCGAGCAGCGCCGTATCGTTCGTCGCGGCCGCGTACGTCGCCGCAAAGTCGATGCTGTACCGCTTCGTCAGCGCCTGCACCGCCTTCGCATAGTACTGGCTCACCTGCCCATCCACCGTTTTCAGAAACTTCAGCGCCGTCTGGATATCCTTCAGATCCGCCTGCGCCAGCACGTCTTTATCCAGGAAGTTCGCTAACCGGTTCTGCAGCCACTGGTCGATATTGCTGAAGTTCGCTCCTTGCACTTCGTTCAGAATCGGCGTCAGATCCAGCTTTTGCACGATGAAGTCCTGCAACTGCTTCACCGGACCGCCGTTCAGCAAAGCCAGCACCTGCCCCGCAACCTTGGTCACCTTCGGGACGTGATCGAAGAGCCCCAGTAGCCCGTTGTCCGCAACCGCGGCCAGAAACTCTCCCTGCGGCGTATCTCCAAACGTCGCATTTTCAAGCACCGTGTTCAGCGCCGACTCAGCCTTCGCCGGATCGCTCAGGTCCCCAAGAATAGCCATAAACTCAGCCGCAATCGCCGGCGTGGTCGCCTCTCCCAGGTACTTCCAGACCATCGACCCAACCGCCGCCGGCAGGTCCGTCCACTTCGTAATCAGCCCCGTGACCACCGCCTTCGCCTTGTCGAACTCCGCCTCCGGATCGATCCCGCTCGTCGCCAGCAGTTCCTTAATAATCGTCTGATCCGTCAGCCCCGCCAGCTTCTGCCCGATCGTCTTCGTCGGATCGGTCCACATCCGCAGATCCTGCAGCACCTGCAGCCCATGCTGTCCAAACATCGCCTGAATCAAGTCGGTAAAATCCGCCGGAAGCTGCGGATCGCCTCCTTGGATCCCCGCCGCCAGGTTCAGCCCGAAGTTCAGCCCGTTGTTCTTCCTCTTCCAGAGCTGCACCCGAACCACCGCGTCCGCCTTCTCCCGCCCCACCGCCACCACGTAACTCCCCGCGACGTTGAACCCCAGGTTCACCTTCAGGCTCGCATCGATCTTCGCGCTCAGGTTATGCGTCACCCCCAGCACCGTCAGGTCCTTCGCATAGGTCATATTCCACCCAAGCTGCGCCGCCACCGTCAGCATCAGCGACCCATCCGCCTCCGCCAGCACCCACGTCCCCGGCTTCAGGTTCACCTGCCCATCCGCACCCATCGCCACATGCCGCGGCAGCCGCCAGCTTGAAACCGTATCCTGCAGCGCATCGGCAGCCCCCTGCATCGCACTGAACTGGTGCAGAACCGCAAACGTCGAATCCCCGGAAGCACTCGCCCCAAACGTCGCCGACCCAAGCAGCCCGACCGGCGCAGTACCCGACCCCGAAGCGCTCCCGCTGAACCCGAAGTCCATCAGCACCCAACGATCCCCGGCGACGTCCGTAAACGTAAAGCTCGGCGCATCCGCCAGCTTCAAAGCCGCCAGCGCATCCGCAGCCTTCCCATACACCCCCACCCCAGCCTGGGCAGAGGCCGAAAGGTCAAAGCTCCCGGACACCCCACTCGCCGCATTCAGCGACACCCGCCCCGTATCCGCCGTAAACGAGATCGACCCCGCCTGCAGATCCCCATCCGGAAACGCGCTGTTGCTCAAGATCGCCTGCAACGCCGTCCCGCTCCCGGAGCCTGCCAGCGTCAGTTTGGTGGTGGTGAAGAGACCCGCATCAAGGTTGAATTCTTTAGAAAAGTCCGCCATGGCTCGATCCCATTCAGTCCGAAATAGGGGCCCGTTGCCGGCATCATCGACGCCTGACAGTACACCAACGCAGCACCCCATCCGCCGGATGCCGAGTGTTGCAAAAAAACTCCCCCCACTTGACAAAACGTGCCGCCAAAACACCCCTCTACTTCGCAAGAGTGCTCCACTCAGCCGCACAATTTTCCGCATCTACATGCGAATCGCCAGCAAAGACGCACCCTTTACCGTGCGTAAGGCTGTCGTCTGCCCAGCTTAGCCACACAGCTCTCCACCACAAACCCTCAAAAAGCCACGATTATGCAGCCTCTCCCGACTCAAAGTACAAATACCGTCTCCAGCTCGGATCCGCCGACCCGATCATCCGCATAATGTGCCGGCTCGTGTGCAATGAGAACGGCCGAGGCTCCCGCTGCAGCTTCATCCCCGTTAGCTCATGCGGCATCTGGTTCCCCTTTCGTCTGTTGCAGTTATGGCAGCAAGCCACCAGGTTCTCCCACGTCGAAAGCCCCCCGCGGCTCCGCGGAATCACATGGTCCAGCGTTAACTCCCCTGCAGTCAACATGATAGAACAGTACTGGCAGCAGTTCCCATCCCGCAGCAGGATGTTCTTCCGGCTCAGCGCCCGCGTCTGATGCGGAATCCTCCGGTACTCCAAGAGCCGAATCACACTCGGCATCGCTACATTCACCCGAGCCGCATGCAGCACCTGCCCATGTGCTTCCTCCGTCCGCGCAACCCCTTTCAATACAAGCACTAACGCCCGCCGCGCACCACAGATGTTGATTGGTTCATAGCTCGCATTCAACACCAGCACCGGCGTCTGCATCGCCTGCTGCCGCACCGCCGGAGTGCGTCCCTCATTCGCATTCCGCCGCGCCCCGGGAGCCAGTCCATGCCCTGCGTGCCGCCCGCCCGTGCTTCGTTGCTTCCTGGTCTGCATCTTCCCTCACCTTCCAAGTCAGATCTAAGTCGAGCAAACAAATTAGTTAGCGTTCTCCAAATCCCACGAAGAGACATAAGCCCCGGGATCTACATCCATCGAAACCTCATCCGACCCGGAAGCCCGTGCCACCGTAGCCACCCAAACCTTCGTCGCCCCGGCCCGCTTCAACACCCGCGCACACTCCCGAGCCGTAGCCCCGGTCGTCAGAATGTCGTCAATCAGCAAAACCTCGCGCCCCGCGACGTTCCCGGCCACAGCAAACGCCCCGGCAAGATTCCGCCGCCGCGCTCTGCGCGACAGTTCAAATTGACTCGCAGTGCTCTTCCGCCGAACCAAAACTCCATGCGCCTTCTGCAGCTCCCAAGTCGGCCTGAGCACTCTAAGCCGTTTGATTGCAACATCAGCAAGCAGCCGCGCTTGGTTATATCCACGCTTTCGCTCCGCCGCTGCAAACAACGGCACAGCTACAACCAGGAGTTCCTGCCCGGCCTCGCCTTCTAACTGCATCGTCGCTTCTACCAAGCGTTCACCCAACAAGTCGGCGACGCCGCCCAGTTGGTCATACTTCAGTAGATGAATCAGCTCCCGAAGCTCATTCTGATACGCCCCAAACGCCACGGCACGATCGAACTCCGGCGGAGCCCAGCGACAAGAAACACACTCAAGCCCGCGAAACCGCAGGTCTTCCATGTCCAACCCAGTATCGATCCAGTCTCCACAACGCCCGCAGCACGCCCCAACCCGCGGATGCAGACTCGCGATACATGCCCCACATACCCGCAGTCTCCACGCCGTGACCAGCGGGTCACCGCAAACAAGACACTCACCGGGAAAGACGGTTGTTACCAGGTCTCCAACAACTCCGCCAGCCACTTGGAGAGGACTTCGGAGCACCCGCGCTACGGCTCGCCAACTGCTTTCAGCGAAAGCAATGGCCATGTTCAGTTGTTCCGCCCCCCCGGGCGGACCTCCTGCACCAGCTCCGAGCTGCTCCTTCAAGCGTTCGCTGAAGACTCACCTACTCGACGGCGCTCCAGGTCGGTCAGACCGCGCCATGCCCGAAGTATAAGCCCAAGCCGTTACTGCGCGTCAATCAATCTCTCTGTCCGCAGCCTCGCTGGTACACTCCCTCAAAGTCGAGTCGAGCAATAACGCCGGAGAGTCCCAGAGACGATGCCTGCATCAGAAAACTTCCAGCCCTTCGTTCCGTCGTCAGAGTCGCGTCCCGAGTTCACGCTGCGCGCCGTTCTTCTTGGAGCCGTCTTCGCGGTCCTCTTTGGGGCGGTAACGGTTTATGTGGGACTCCGCGCAGGCCTTACAGTCGCCGCTTCAATCCCAATCTCCGTGCTCTCCATCTCCATCCTTCGTGCTTTCGGCAAGGCCTCGATCCTCGAAAACAATATCGTCCAGACCGTCGGCAATGCTGGCCAATCCATCGCTTCCGGCGTCATCTTCACCCTGCCCGCGCTTATCTTTCTCGGTTTTGACCTCGAATCCACACGTATCTTCGCCCTTGCGCTCTTCGGAGGCTGGCTTGGCGTTCTGTTCATGATTCCGCTGCGGCGGCAGCTCATCGTGGAAGAACATGGGGTCCTTGTCTATCCCGAGGGAACCGCGTGTGCCGACGTCTTGATGGCGGGCGAGCGTGGCGGTTCGTTCGCGTCCCGCGTTTTTTTCGGGCTCGGCCTGGGTGGCCTGTACACGCTTTTTCAGAACGACAATCTGTTCTCTCTCTGGCCCTCCGGCCCAAACTACGAACCAGATTACGGCGGCCCCCAGCATCTTCTCCGAGGCGCCGCGATCCGGGCTGACTGTACCCCAGAGTATCTCGGAGTCGGTTACATCATTGGAATCCGTGTAGCTGCGATCATGCTTGCGGGCGGTGTCTTCTCATGGTTGGTGTTGATGCCGGCAATCTACTTCTTCGGATCGCACCTCTCCGGTCCTCTTTATCCCGGCACCAGCCCCATCTCCGGCATGGATGCCTCCACTCTCTGGCGAACCTACGTGCGTCCGATGGGAGCTGGGGCAGTCGCTGCCTCCGGGCTGATTACGCTTCTGCGTACCGCTCCAACCATCCTCAGTGCGCTGACCCAAGGGGTAAAGCAGATGGGCGGGAAGAAATCCGCCACGCCGGCAGCGACGGCGAGAACCTCACACGATCTTCCGATGTCCGCAGTGCTTGGCGGCTCGGCCCTCCTGGTTGTGCTGATTGTCGCATTCCTGCAGTTCCATCCCGTCCCCGGAGCGCAGGTGGGGCTGCTTGCCAACATAGCCGCTGCTCTCCTGGTGGTTGTCTTCGGATTTCTGTTCGTAACCGTCTCCGCCAGAATCGTCGGCATCGTCGGTAGTTCCGCTTCCCCCGTGTCTGGAATGACGATTGCGACACTGATGGCGACGGCGGCTATCTTCCTGGTGCGGGGGTGGACGGCCCCGGCGTTTGGGGCGTTGGCGATTACGATCGGCGGAATCGTGTGCATTGCTGCCTCGAATGCGGGGGATACGAGCCAGGATCTGAAGACTGGATACCTGATTGGCGCAACGCCGTGGAAGCAGCAAGCGGCAGTAATGGCCGGAGTGATTATCTCGGTCTTCTCCATCGGAGCCACGTTGAACGCCATGAACAACGGGTTGGAGAGCTTCCAACGTCTGCCCCAGCCGATCCCAATGACAGCGAAGCTCTATGCCGACGGCGTGCAGGATAAAGGACCCTTCAACCGGAACCACGTTGCGCTCGCGGACAAGTCCGGCGTGAAGGAAGAGTTGACGGACGCGCATCGATACACGCTGCTCAACGCAATCGGCTCAACCACTTTGGCGGACGGCAAGTATCTGCTGAACCCGGCGACAAACCAGATCGAAATTCAGTGGACGCAGGGGATTGGGTCGGAGAAGGCGGCGGCCCCCCAGGGCAAGTTGATGGCTACCGTGATCAACGGCATTCTCACCCGGAAGCTGCCCTGGGCGCTTGTGCTGCTCGGGGTGGCGCTGGTGATCGTCATCGAGCTCCTGGGGGTGAGGTCGCTCACCTTTGCCGTGGGAGCTTATCTGTCTATCGCTACGACGCTGGCCATCTTCGTGGGGGGCGTGATGCGTTGGATGGTCGACCGGGCGATGCTGCACCACCATGCGCGGGAGGCTGCGGCGCGATACCAGGCTGCGCTTGGGCTCTGGCATAAGGATCGCGAGGGCTTCCTGGCGCGGTATCCGGAGTTCGACCAGACCAATCCGGATCATGTGGATCCGGCGAACGGGTTGCCGGTTCCGACGTCGGTCACGCCCTCGCTGGACTTGGAGTCGGAGATCTCACCGGGATCGCTCTATGCTTCCGGGCTGATCGCGGCAGGCGGAATCGTCGGGCTGCTCGGGGTTTGCGTGAAGGTGTATGAGGCGGCAACGGAAAGATCCATTCCGCGTTTCAGCACTCACAACCCGCTGTACCACGACTGGATGAGTCTCCTGATGTTTGGGCTGTTGGCGTTCAGCCTCTACTACTTTGCGAGGAAGCCCCTCGACACTGAGGTTTAGACACTTTCAGGCTACCACCCCCACCCCGTTTAGTGTGCAAGATATTCAAAACAGGGCATTTAGCCTCGTATCAACCTTCGTAATCTCCTGAAAGTTACCCAGAGGGTGGCGTAGATGAGCCGTCCCTATTCTTGCGGCATCGTCCCGGTCGAGGTTGAGGATGCAGCAACTGCTTCGGAAGGGCTTTCCGCGGCCGGCTGTGCGGCGACTACAGCGCTCGAGGTGAAGTGGGCGGGGCCAACCACCTCCGCGTTCTGGTTCATCGGCCAGCGGCCGTGATCGAGGTAGAGACCCGTGAGGACGATCGGGATCTCCGGCTGGATGACCATGAGGGTGAAGAGGTAGCGTTTGATCTTCAGACCCGACTCTGCGCCTCCCCGGACCGGGCGGCTGCGGCGGAGTGTGCCGGGAACCTGCGGAACCTCGATGGCTCGAACATGCAAATCAGGATGGGCCCGGCCGAAGGTGTAGAGGCAGCGAGCTACCTGTTTGGGAGTCATCAGACCGAAGTCGGCGATATGATCGCCGCGCTTGACCGTGCCGGGGAAGTAGAGGTTCACCATAGCCGCGGCGAAGTTGGCGCAGTTGGTCTTGCGCAGGTGATACAAGTGACGGTTCGGGTCTGCGTTCATGGTTCGGAGGAAGGCGTCATCCTGCTCGGGCGTGGTGTCGACCTGGTAGCCCCAGACCCGGCGATTGTAGGCGACGCCGGCGGTCTCCCACCACTCTTCCGTGGCCCTGTCCTTCTCAGTGCCGTCGGGGACCAGAGCTTCCATGTAGCGGACGCGATACTGCTCGCGCATCTGCCAGGCAAGCTCCGGTGTCATGTACTCGGGCACATCTTCAGCGCGGCTGGTGGCGTAGAGGAACTGCATTACCGGAGATGCGATCCAGTCATACTGGCCGATGCGATGGTAGCGGGCCAGGACAACGCCCTGAGGCTCGCCAGGCTCGCAGTGACGAAGCTTGAGTGGGCCGTCGGCGCAGAGGTGGTCGAGATAGATGGCGGTGTGGCCGACCGGCATCATGGTTCCGAAGTTCCCGAAGGGCTCGCCGACGAAGACCGTCAGAGAGGCGTTTGCGCTGGCAGGGATTAAGCCCAGCGCGGAAAGAGCAAGTGCGAACAAGATGGCCCAATGATTGGAGAGACCCCGGAAAAACATTTGGGGTTTCAGACGCGGGTTGTCCAAAAAAGGTCGCCAGCGACGATTTCAGCGATGGCGGGGGCGGATGGGTGAGTACGAACTACAACAGGAACAAAGCAAGTACGGAGGTTCTTCGCCGCGCTCAGAACGAACTGCGGGGTTCGCCGGCTTGAATGCTCGAGCTGAGTTTGGAGCTGGTGACGAGGTAGACGGCGATCAGGATGGCGGCCATACCGGCGTACTCGATGGGGACCATGCGCTCCTGCAGGAAGAGCGCTCCCAGGATTACCGCGACGATGGGATTGACGTAGGCATAGGTGGAGACCTTGGCGACCGGGACGTTGTCCAGCAGGTAGATGTAGGCGGTGTAGCCCACCAGCGAGCCGAAGGTGACCAGCCAGGCGATGGACCAGAAGGCCTGCGCGGTCCAGGGAACGCGATACGTTCCACCGGTTGCGAGCATAACGGCAAAGTTGAAGAGGCCGGCGAAGAGCATCTGCCAGGCGGAGGCGACGAAGGTGGAGGCGGCGAGCCGGGCGCGGCGCGAGAGGATGGAGCCGCAGGTCCAGGAGAAGGCGGCGAGAATGGCGACGATCGAGCCCAGGAGTTGGCCGGAGCGGCCGTGCATGCCTTCACGAATGCCGGGTGAGAGCAGGATGATGAGGCCGAGGAAGCCGACGGCGATGCCGACCCAGCCCTTCGCGCGCAGACCTTCGCCGTTGGGCAGGAAGACCTCAAACAGGGCGACGAAGAGCGGAATGATGGCGAAGAGGAGGGCTGAGAGGCCGGAGGGCAGATACTGCTCGCACCAGACCAGACCCATGTTGCCGACGCCGAGCATGAGGACACCCATCAGGGCGAGGAGGCCGAGATCCCGCCAGGACTGACGCAGGGTGAGACCGCGAGCAGCGCAGAGCGCGAGCATCAGCGGACCGGCGATGAGGAAGCGGACGCTGGCGAGGACGGTGGGAGGAAGGACCTGGACGCCGAAGCGGATGGCGACGTACGTCGAGCCCCAGAAGACGTACACGCAGGCGAAGGCCAGGATGATCCTGGGAGAGAGTTTGGGTGCGTTCACGCGGGTACTTCTATGGTACCGCGTGCATGGAAGAAGGCTGCCTGGTTGGGCAGCCTTCCGGGTTCCAAATCAGGAGTTTACTGTGGCTGTTTGGTGAGGAGGCCGGTGCCGGTGTCGGGGCCGCAGGTGCCGGTCAAGGTCCATTGGGTGACGGTGAGAGTGGTGCCGTCGGGGGAGAAGGTGCCGTTGGCCTGGACGCTGTTGCCGGTGGTCGAGTCGGCGTAGGTGAGGGAGAAGCTGCCGCCGGTGACCTGGGAGTCGGTGACGCTGACGGGGCTGTTGAAGCAGGGGTTGGCACCCAGGTTGCCGGTGCCGGAGAGGGTGAAGTTGCCGTCGGTGTCCGACGAGGGCGTCTGCGTCAGGGAGGCGGTGATGTTGAGGACCTGGCCGTCGGGATCGGAGAAGGTGCCGGAGTAGTTGCCGTTGATGGAGGCGAAGGCCTGTGCGTTTACGGGGACGGCCCGGGCAAAGGCGCAGGAGCCGCCCGTGACGTTGTAGGTCGCGTTGGTGAGGGACTTGCCGTCGGCGGCGAGGGTGCCGGAGACGGTCAGGGTTCCGCCCGCCAGTTGAGCTGCCTTGAGGGTGAGCTGGTTGGCGGCGTTGGCCGAGCCGGTAAGCTCGATGGCAGTCTTGGGGGAGATGCAGGTGGAGGCGGCGCTGGAGTGGAAGATGCCGGTAATGGCGGAGCCGCCGCCGGTGAGCTCGCCGGAGAGCTTGGGTAGTTTGGCGGCGTCGGCGGTGGTGGAGGAGAGCTGCCAGTTTCCGGTGACGACGGTCTTGCCGGCGGCGGGCGTCGGGATCAGGGCCGAACTGCAGCCGCTGATGCCGAGGGTGGAGGTCAGAAGGAGGCTGGTAGCGACGGTCGCGCTGGGGAGGAAACGAGAAGAGAACAAGAGAGGTGACTCCGGGCCCGAAGATTGGAACTGTGATTGGAGTATCGGCTGCTTCAGCGAGAACTTCAATGACACTAAAGAGGGAGGGGGTGCCCCCGCCCTATTTCGCGCAAAATATTCAAACCATGCGATTTAGGTGTGGACTTCGGTATAACTTGGGTCTACTCAGGATCAGTTTCTCCAACCACGTTTGTCACTCGAGGAAAGTTACCCCGATGGGTGCCGAAACAGGCTGCTACCCTCAGTGTCCGTCTAGCTCGCGGGTTCCATGACGACGGTGACTTCGGTGTGGCGGGTGCTCCCGGGAATGTCAAAGGAGCCGAGGACGAGCGGTTTGCCGGTGGTCAGGAAGGATGTTCCTTCGAGGACGCTCTGGCGGATGGTGCCGACGAGGGTAGCGATATCGGGGAGGGCCTGGCTCGGGTCTGCGACGGCGTGGCTTGGGTCTGCGACGGCCTGGCTTGGGTCTGCGACGGCCTGGCTTGGGTCTGCGACGGCCTGGCTTGGGTCTGCGACGGCGTGGCCGGAGTGCGCGGCGGGGCGGTCGGTGACGGGCAGGTCCAAACAGATTTCCTCGGCGGCAGTCATGGCTTCTATAAGACCAGACGGGCGAGGGTGGGGTGCGCTCGGATATTTTCGTGCGGGCGGCTTAGGATAAGGGGCGAGGTAAGCGGATGCGGGTGTCGGGCTGGGTTTTGGTGGGATTGCTGGCTGCGGGCGGGGTGGGATGGGGGCAGAGAGCGGCTCTGCCGCCGACGGAGAACCAGGCGGAGGCGCTGCCGCACCGGACGCGGCTGATCCTGAAGAATGGAACCTACCAGATGGTGGCGAGCTACGAGGTGCTTATGGATCGGGTGCGGTACGTGAGTGCGGAACGGAGCGGGCAGACGGAGGAGATTCCGCTGGAGCTGGTGGACCTGCCGGCGACGAAGAAGTGGGAGCAGAAGCATCTGGCGGCGCTGGGGCGGGAGGATGAACAGCAGGGGCCGCCGGTGATCGATCCGGAGCTGGCGAAGGAGGAGGCGGACCGGGCGGCAATTACGCCGGAGGTGGCGACGGATCTGCGGCTGCCTGCGGAGGACTCGATTCTGGCGATGGATACGTGGCATGGGGCGCCGGAGCTGGTGCCGCTGAGCCAGCAGCAGACGGATCTGAACAAGCAGACGGGGCATGGCGTGTTGAAGGGGATCGTCAATCCGCGGTCCGCGGCGCACCAGGTACTGGAGCTCAAAGGTGAGAAGGCGGATGTGCAGCTACATGTGAATGATCCGGTGCTGTATGTGCGGCTCGACGACGCGCAGGTGGAGAGCGGCGAGGCGCTGACCGTGGATACGCATGGGGCATCGTCCGAGAAGACGAGGGCGAGGTCCGGGCCGGGGGAGTATGCGATTGTGCGGGTCGAGGTGCGGCAAGGGGCTCGGGTGGTGACGAGCTTCCAGGTGGGATTGCTGGGACAGAGGAAGCAGGAGGATGTAACGGAGACGACTGCGACGGTGCTGCCGGGAGGGCACTGGGCGAAGATCGTGCCGAAGGAGGGATTGCTGATCGGGGAGTATGCGCTTGTGGAGGTGCTCGGGGAGAAGGAGATCAATCTTGGAGTGTGGGACTTTGGCGTGCATCCGAGCGCGCCGGAGAATCGGGATGTCGTGCGGGCGGAAAAGAAGAGGCCCGCGGAGCTGGAACGGCGGAGACCTTGAAGGCTGTCCTGCCGGACGGGCCCCCTGCGCGTGGGGCGGTCACTTCGTGCCGTGTAGTGGTGGTCGGGGTGGCGTGAACGGCCGGGGTCTTCCCATTGGGTCGACACGGACGTTCGTTTGCGACCAACGGGAGCACACCGCGAAGCCGAGAACGGTACGAAGTACCTAGCGGCGGCCGATGGCTCGGCGTTCGGAGGAGACGGGTTTGCCTGCGGGCATCAAGCGCCCCTGGCCCATGACGGCGACGTTGTCGCGGCTGGAGTTCTTGACGTCGTACATCATGGAGTCGGCGGAACGCATGATGGAGTGGACGGAGTTGCCGTCTTCCGGGAAGGTGGCGAGGCCGAACGAACCCGAGATGTGCAGGCCCAGCCCATCGCTTTCGAGGAAGGTGGCGTCGCGCAGGCCCTGGCAGAGGCTGAGCGTGATGGTGGTGGCGGTGGTTTTATCGGCGGCGGGGAGCAGCACGACGAACTCGTCGCCACCGTAACGGAAGGCGGAGTTATTGGGGCCGGCGAGACGGCGGATGAGCCCGCCGACCTCGGCGAGGAGGCGGCTGCCGACCAGGTGGCCGTAGGTATCGTTGACACTCTTGAAGTAGTCGAGATCGATGAAGACGAGCGAGAACGGCGTAGGGTGGACCTGGCCCCGATCGACGGAGGTGAGCGCGGTCTGCTCTTCAAGCACGGCGTAGAGGCGGCGTGAGTTGAAGAGGCCGGTGCAGTCGTCGGTGATCGAGAGCTCGTGGATGAGCTTGACCGAGCGCGAGTTCTGGATCGCAATGGCGGCGTAATCGCAGAGGATACGCAGGAAGGAGATGCTGTACTCGGAGAGCAGATCGAGCTTGGAGTTGAGAAGCTGAATGACGCCGAGGGTGTTCTCGCCGGAGCGGATAGGCACGCAGGCGATCGAGGAGATGTTGAGGTCAGGGTGGTTGCGGGCGAAGGCGGACCAGTGGGGATCGAGCGAGACGTCCGGGACGACGAGTGGATTGCCGGTGGCGGCGACCCAGCCGGCGACGCCCTGGCCGAGGGGAACGCGTAGACCGCGGAGCGAGGAGGAGTCTTCGCCGACGGCGATGGCGTAGTAGAGATCCTGGCGGGCCTGGTCGATCATGAGCAGAGACCAGCGTTCGGGGCCGAAGAAGTTGGCCATCTTATCCATGATGGCGAGCAGGATCTCTTCGAGCTCGAGCGAGGTGGTGAGGGTTCGGGCTACGTCGTGGAAGACGCGCAGATGGTCCATCTGGCGGCTTTCGATGACCTCGAATTGACGACGTTCTCTCAAGCTGAACCCTGACCCAAAGTGGACTGACCCTGAGCAAGGGTAAACCAATTAGGGAGAGGGACGAGTTGAGTTACCACGTAAGTTGCACTGGGTGAAGGTTTGGATGAGATGATGCGCGGACCGGGGAGGGTGGCGGGTCAGCCGCCGATGTGGACCATGGAGCGCGAGGGCTTCTCGAAGCCGGGTTCACCGATATGATGGCGGGCCTCTTTGCGCTGGATGACGCTGTGAATGTACTCGCTCAGGTCGTCGTCTGATGCGCCCCGGCGAAGGCGGCCGTAGAGGTCGTGGTCGGACTGGGAGAAGAGGCAGGTGCGGATCTTGCCGTCGGAGGTGAGCCTTACGCGGGAGCAATGGCCGCAGAAGGGGCGGGAGACCGGCGCGATGATGCCGATCTCGCCGAGGCCGTCGGCGAAGGTGTAGCGGCGGGCGGTCTCGCTGGCGGCGTTGGGGGGGAGTTCGATCAGGCCGCCGAGTTCAGTGCGGCGGTAGGCGTTGAGGCGGGCGACGATCTCGTCGAGGGTGACGACAGAAGCCGGGGACCAGCGGCGGCCGTTGGCGTCGAGCGTGGCTTCCTCGAGGGGCATCCACTCGATGAAGCGGATGATGACTTGCTCGCGGCGGGAGAACTCGGCGAACTGCTCGATCTGGGAGTCGTTGAAGCCGCGGAGGAGGACGCAGTTGACCTTGACCGGGCCGAGACCGGCGGCGGAGGCGGCGCGGATACCGGCGAGCACACGGTCGAAGGAGCGCGGAACGCGGGTGATGGCGGTGAAAGTCTCGCGGTCGACGGCGTCCATGGAGACGGTGATGCGGGAGAGTCCGGCGTCTTTCAGCGGCTGGGCGAGCGTCGAGAGGAGATGGCCGTTGGTGGTGAGGGCGAGGTCGAGAGGCTGGCCGGAGGCGGTGCGGGTTTGGGCGAGTTCGGCGATCAGGTCCAGAAGACCGGCACGGAGGAGCGGCTCGCCGCCCGTCAGCCGGACTTTTTCTATGCCGAGTGAGGCAAACAGACGGATGATGCGGAGGTAGTCCGCGATCGGGAGTTCGTCATAAAGGGCGCCTTCGTTGCCGGTGCGGCAGTAGACACAGCGGTAGTTGCAGCGGTCTGTAATGGAGACGCGGAGGTCGGTGATGGCGCGGCCAAAGCTGTCCCGGAGCCTGGCGTGTGCGCTTCCCTGCCCGGAAACCCTTGGGTTTGCAAGGACCGGCTCTGGAAGGGAGGCACCGGGATGGATGAGGACGGAGGTAGCCATGGGGACGAGACAAGCGTTAGATGCGAACGGAGACAAGAGGACGCTGGTAGGAAGAAAGTGCCAACCCCCGGGTCATATTACCGTTGTTCTGGGAAGTTCCTATAGTAGTATTGCATTCGATTCCCCCTGCTGTTATTTTCAACTGCCGACGTACAGGCCGAGGACCCTCATGCAAACTCCGAGTACCATATCCGTCTGGCTTAGCGAACAGGCTATGCCGCTGGCGCTGATTGTTTTACTTCTGGCCTTTGTGTTGACTGTTCTTTATCTCTCCGCGCGCAATCGCCGGAACAAGATGAACGAAGAGCGGTCTGGTGTGAACGAAGACACGTTCGTCAGCTTCCTGGCGGCGTATGGCTTCGACACGTATATTGCCCGCACGACCTACCGGTATCTGCAGGAGAAGCAAAGGGTCAGCTTTCCCATCGAGGCCGCCGATCTGCTGGATGAGGACCTGGGTCTGGACAGTGAAGATATCAAGGAATCGGTGCTGGACCTGATCAGCCTGAACAACCGGATCTATCAGCCTGGGATCTATCACTCCCCGCTGGTGACGGTTGAGGATCTGGTCAGATTTATCCAAGCTTCGCCGCGCATGACTGAATTGGCTGCTTAGGAGCCTGCTTAGGGGCCTTCGAACCGGCGGATTGCTGCTGGACGGGCAGGCCTGACACCGATTCGTCACCGGTCTAGGAGAGCGATCCAGCGCAGATCGATGCTGAAGTTTGTTTCAGAGGCTTGGTCCCAAGCAAAAGCCCGTAGAGGCGATCTCTGCGGGCTTTTGCTCCTTCTGAAGAGTGCGGCGCAGTGTTAGAACGAGAAGAACTCGTTGCGGCCGCGGGTGTAGCTGATGCCCAGTATCCCGGTCACCAGGGCGATCGTGAAGGTGATCGCATTCCAGATGACCATGGGCTTGATCCAGCCGTAGGTCAAGGTGGCGTCCTGTCCTGACCAGACCAGGAGCACGAACGAGATAATCAAGGTCTGCAAGCAGATGACGAGCATGAGCTGACCCAGGCGGTAGCGATGCTCGAGACGTTCGACCTGTTCCGGGGTCAGACTGCGTTCCTCGATGGGGATGAGCGTATTGGCCATCATCTTCTCCTAAAGCTGGGGTCCGGTTGCCGGGGCTGCGGGTGCAAGGATCAAGGCCCGTAAGGACGACTCGCTTATTACATCATAGGATGTCGCGGATGGGGAGAAAGAAGATCGAGAAGAGCGAGAAGTTCTGGGGAACGGAGATCTTGCTGCCGAGGTGGAGGAAAGCCTCAGCCATGCGAAGAGCCGCAACACAACAGTTCGACTTGAGACGGCCCAGAAACTTCTCCGTTATGGGTTCGAGGAATGGTCGGAATGGAGAGATTCGAACTCTCGACCCCCTGCTCCCGAAGCAGGTGCGCTACCAGGCTGCGCTACATTCCGACGTTGGTTTTCGATGCGTGGGTCTTGGAGGCAAAACAGACCCTTCGAAGGCCGGAGCTTATCCTGTTGCACAAGCGAAGGTCTGCTTGACGGCGGGCTCACATCGCGGCTGGTTGAAGTTTACCAGAGTTCCAGACCAGGGACTAGCGGGCCGGGAGCGCGGCTAGAAGTGGCGCAGCGTCTCGGCCGGCGGCGTCGCCGAGCCCACGAACGGCACCCGTTCCGGGTGCTCCGTCTTCTCCGCGGTCCGCTCCAGCGATCGGGTGACCAGGTCGCGTGAGCCCAGCCCTACGGCCAGCGCCAACGTCAGCACAATCCCTCCGAAGAGGATGCCGAACGCAAGCTCGACGATGCCGCTGCCGATATTGAGGTGATCGAGCACCATCGCGGCGGTCAGGACCAGCACCAGCCACTTCACGCCCATAGAGAGGAAACGCGCGTACTGCAGTTGATTGTTAACCGCTCCGATGAGAACCGTTCGCGCCAGGTAGCGGGCGATCAGGTTGCCGGCAAAGAGAATCAGGATCGCGCCCACCGAGTGGGTCAGGTAGGGGAGCAGGGAGACGGTGAGCATCGACGTTCCCGTCTGCACCGAGGTATCAAACGCCATCACGCCGATCACCAGGCCCAACAGGACACAGGTCCAGAACGCAACCCGTCCCACCAGCGCGGTCGGGCTGTGGCGCGGGGACCAGTCGGCGATGCTGTTGGTCTCATGCCGGGTGATGCGCTCGTCGAACTTGAGCTTCACCAGGATGCTGCGCAGGATATAGCTAGCCAGCATACCCAGCAGCGTGAGCAGACCCAGCACGACAAAGAACGCGAGCACGCCGGGAAGGATGACCACCAGCAAAGAGAGCACACGCTCCACGGACTGCTGAAGCGCGGTGGACATGTGGTTCCACACCGAGGGCTGCGTGGTATAAGCCGGATACTGGTCGGACTGGATTGCAATCATTACAAGCTCCTGAACTCGTTTCATCCTGCCTTGAACTGCAGTGGCTTCTCGTTCCCTTGCTATGGGTTGAAGCGGTCCGGCCAGCGCCAGCGCGAGACCAGGTACGGCTTCTCTGCCTCGAAGGCCGCTGCCTGCATCTCGATATGTTTCTCCGGGTCGACGCCCGATTCGGTGATGAGGATGTGCGACGCCACCCACGCCAGGTAGAGCGGCGTCAAGGCTCCGAGAAGATGCCCGCGGTTGATGGTGCGCAGCCGGTACGCCAGCAGAAAGTCATACACGACCCTCGCCCAGAGCGAGTCGTTCATGCGGAACTGCTCCGGCGACATGGCGGAAAGCCGCTTTAGCCCGAAGAGCGACTGCGGCGGCAGAACCAGCGACCAGATCTCCTGCAGGTTGGTGTAGGCCAGTCTGAAGGAGTCGATCATGGACTGTACCTCGCTTGCAGCCGGGGTCGGTGGCGGATTCAGGCTGATGCGTGCGGTTTGAACGGGACGCGCTCTCTGCCACCACGCCGCCTTGGCGTCCACGTCCGCGAAGAGGGAGCTCGTGACCTGCGCCAGAACGCTGTTCAGATCGCTCCCCGTAGGCTGCGGAACGGTGCGGGTTCCGACCTCTACCTCGGATACGGTATAGCCCGCGACGGCCGCTTCGGCTACCGGCCAGACCAGCGCGTCGGGCTGGTTGGCGGCGGTGAAGCGTTGCGCCGCCGCAGCCAGCCGCTCCAACATGCGGGCGGAGACGCAAAGATCGAGCGCTAAGGGGAATCTTGGCTGCGCGGCAAACAACGCCCGGGTAACGGGATAGAGGATCGCCGAGTTCACCAGGCCCGCGCGCGCAGGCAGGTCGTAGCGCGGAACCGCTAGGTCTGCCTGGGGAGCGTTCGCTGCGACCGTCTCCGCCAGCGCACGCAGGGCCGAGGGTGCGAGCGACTGCGCCTCCGCTCCCAGGATCAGGATGGCGGGCGCCCTGTGCTGCTCGGCCAACTGGTATGCATTCAGGAAGTCAGCCGCAGTCAGCGTCCATGAATCCTGCGAGGGGCTGGCTGGTTGATATCCGACGACATGCAGCGAGCCTCCTTCCTCTCCGCCTGCCTGAGTTTGTCCGGCCGAGGCATCCGGCGTCGCGACCAGGATCGACTGATCCGGAAACGCCTCCGTCAGATTGCTGAGCATCGTCTCAAACGCTTCATGCGAGAGCGAGGCCAGGCTCACCAGCAGAGCAGGGGTTCCGGCGGAATCCTGGACCGGGTTCGGCATCGTGTTCGTGGTAGCCATCGTCTCGTTCGCCTCGCGCCTTCAGCTTCAGGCTGTCGTCTTCTGTTCCGCCGGTGCCGGCAATCCAAGGATACCCGCCAGCGGAATACGGACCCATGCGGGCCGGTTATTGAGTTCGTACAGCAACTCGTACAGCGCTTTTTCCAGCAGATAGGCGTTCAGCAGCGACTCCGCCTGCGCTGTCTCCGGGAGTAGACCCGGCTTGGCAGCCATCGTCTCCCGATAGGCTCGCAGGAACTCAGCCGAAACCGCGTTCTGCCAGAGCTTCGCCCATGGCTCCAGCGTGCGTGCGCTATCCGGATGGCGCTGCACATACTGATCCAGCCCGGAGTACGCCGCGTAAGAGAAGCTTCGCAGCATGCCCGCGACATCCTTGAGCGGACACTGCTTCTTTCTCCGTTCCTCAAGTGCGCGGGCCGGTTCCCCCTCGAAGTCCAGAATGACGAAGTCGTTCTTCGACCGCAGGATCTGGCCCAGGTGGTAGTCGCCGTGGATGCGGATGCGCTTGCCGGAGGCAGCCTCCGTGGTAATCGCATGCGCGCGTGCGAAGAGCTCGATGCGCCGGCTGAGGATGGTCGCGGCATCATCCGCCGTCAGGTCCTTCAGGTTGGACATGCCCATCTTCAAGGCGGTCAGGGTGGAGTTGATCTGCGCGTCAATGCGCTGGGCGTCGTTGGATAGATCCGCCGCGCTGAACGGCTCTGCCTGGAAAGCTTGGTCGTCCGTCTCGGTGGCAAGTGCAAGATGCATCTCCGCGGTGCGTTGGCCCAGCAGCGCCGCCGCCGTCAGATAGAAGCCCGCACGCTCTCTGGCCTCCTGCGGCACAGCCCCTTCGTCGCCGAAGCGCGGCGACTGTCCTTGCTCGCGGGGCGGCGGACAGGTCGAGGCGGACTCATAGAACCGGCTTAGTTCTTCGAGCGTCCAGGCCCACCCGTCGCCTTCGTTGTTGACCAGGCCTTGCAGCATGGCGGTGGTGGTCTGTTCCCCGTTGCGACCGGTCACCGTCAGCTCGCCCAGGAACGGAGCGATGCGCGGAAAATGGGCGACCTCGGTCAGGAAGCGGCCGATCTCCACATCTGGGTTCAACCCCGGTTGAAGCCGCCGGAAGAGCTTCATCAGCAGCGTCTGGTCGTACAGGAAGTTGGTGTTGGATTGCTCCGCGGAGCCCGTCTTGCCGGGAAGATACTGCGTTCCACGGATTGCATCGAAGGACGAATACTTATAGGCCGAGAGCACTCCCGCCGCCGGCTCCGCAGACGGCGTGTTGGTTCCCTCCACGAGATCCGGGCCGGCTCCATGTGCCCCCGGCATGTGGCCGACGAACTCCGGCGCAACGTCCTCCGGCTCAATGCTGTGCTTGGCCGCGATCGCGCCGGCGATGGCTTCGGCCTCCTTCGACTGAGTCTCGACCGCGTGCGCAGGCGTACTGGTGTGGGCGGCGATCAGCGTTGCCGCAATCTCATGCGCCGCAACGTCGGCATCGCTCAACGGCAACGAGCCCGCGTGCCCGATCAGGGCGAGAAGACCCTGGCGCAGGTCCTCCCGGGTCGCGGCGTCGTGAAGAACCCCGGTTCCCGTCGGCGTATTCAGCGTTGCCACGATGCTTAGCGGAGAGGCAGCTTTGAGGTCCTCGACCGCCGCTCCCATGGTGAACGCGAGCGGAAGCTGATAATGATCGGTCGCACCGTCCGTGTATTCGATCTCCAGGAAGAAGAGGGCATCGCCCAGCGTGCTCGCCGCGGGGATCGAGGCGATGGGCAGGATGGCGTCGGAGCTACCCGGAATCTGGACCCACTCCGCGACTCGCACTCGCTGAATGGTCTTTGTCTTTGCGCCAAACCAGCGCTGTTTAACCAGCCAGGCCGGCAGCGCAGCTTCGACCAGCGCCAACCCTTTACCGGAGACGAGCCCCGCCCAGCCCTTGGTCAACAGATCGAGCGCTACCTGCTCGCCCAGCTCCCGCGCACCCTCGTCGACCTCCGGCTCAGCCTGCAGCTTGACCGGCGCCGGCTGCAGCTCAAACCAAAGGAACGAGTACGGGGCTACGCTCAGCATGTACGGCGCGGAGGTGATCGCCGGGAAAGACACATAGCCGAGCATCTCCACCGGCATCATGCCCACGTAGCCGGTCAGATCGAGTGCGCATGGCTGCGCGAAGCGCGACAGATTCGCCACGCAGAGTACGGTCTCATGCGACCCGTCCTCCCGCTCCAGATCCCGCAGATACGCAAGTACCTTCCGGTTCTCCGGATGCAGGAACTGCAACGTCCCTCGGCCGAAGACCTGGAAGAGCTTGCGCAGCGCGATCATATTCCGCGTCCAGTGCAGCAGCGACGACTGATCGCTCAACTGCGCCTCGACGTTCACGACCTGATACCCATAGATCGGGTCCATTACGACTGGAAAGTAGAGCCGCGCCGGATCGCACTTGCTGAAGCCCGCGTTGCGATCCGAATTCCACTGCATCGGCGTACGGACACCGTTGCGGTCGCCCAGGTAGATGTTGTCGCCCATGCCGATCTCATCGCCGTAGTACATGATGGGCGTACCCGGAAACGAGAGCAGCAGCGAGTTCAGCAACTCAATCCTGCGCCGGTTGTTATCGACCAGCGGAGCCAGCCGCCGCCGGATGCCGACATTGATCCTCATCCGCGGATCAGCCGAGTACGCGAGATACATATAGTCGCGCTCGTCGTCCGTGACCATCTCCAGCGTCAACTCATCATGATTGCGCAGGAACAAGCCCCACTGGCAGTTGTCCGGGATATCCGGCGTCTGCGCCATGATGTCCGTGATCGGCAGACGATCTTCCTGCCGGAGCGCCATATAAATACGGGGCATCAAGGGAAAGTGGAAGGCCATGTGACACTCGTCGCCGTCACCGAAGTATGGCCGCACGTCCGCCGGCCACATATTCGCCTCCGCCAGGATCAGGCGGTTGCCATACTCCTCATCGATCACCTTCCGAATCGCCTTGATCTTAACGTGAGTCTCGGGCACGTTCTCGCAGCTGGTGCCGTCTCGTTCGATCAGGTACGGGATTGCATCGAGCCGCAGCGCATCCACGCCCAGGTCCAGCCAGAAGCGCATCGCCGTCAGCACCTCTTCCATGACCCGGGGATGGTCGAAGTTCAGATCCGGCTGATGCGAGAAGAAACGATGCCAGTAAAACGCCTTCGCCTGGTCGTCCCAGGTCCAGTTCGACTTCTCCGTATCCGTAAAGATGATGCGAACGCCGCTGTACAGCATGTCCGTGTCCGACCAGACATACATATCGCGCTCCGGCGAACCCGGGGCCGCAAGCCGCGCCGCCTTGAACCACGGATGCTGATCGCTGGTGTGATTGATGACCAGTTCAATCATCACCTGCATGTTGCGCTTATGAGCCGCGTCGAGGAACAGCTTGAAGTCGTTCAACGTGCCGTAGGAAGGATTGACATCCACATAGTTGGCAATGTCATAGCCGTCATCCCGCAGAGGCGAAGGAAAGAATGGAAGCAGCCACAGACAGGTGACGCCCAGGTCCTGCAGGTAGTCCAGCTTCGACATCAACCCGGGAAAGTCGCCGATCCCGTCATTGTTCGAGTCCGCGAACGCGCGCACATGAATCTCGTAGATAATCGCGTCCTTATACCAAAGCGGATCGCTTGCGCTGCCGAACTTTTTCACCCTTTTCGCCTCATGGAACTTGGATGCGGGTTCTAACGGTCCGGCTTTCTCCAACGTGCCTCATAAAATGCACCTACAGTTCGACCGTGAAGTCGAAGAAAGATTCGGAGCGTCCTGATGCAGAGTGTTCTTCAAGCCTTGAATCGACTTGTAGCCGACGGCCTCATCCAAGCCTACGGGATCGGCGGAGCGATCGGCGCCGCCTTTTATATAACCGCGGCTCAAACCGAAGACGTCGACGCGTTCGTCTTCCTTCCTGAATCGGATTCAGGCATGGTGCTCCTCACGCCCATCTACGAGGCTCTTACCGCAATGGGCGGCATCGTAGAACGCGAGTATGTCCGCTTCGGCGACTGGCCGCTCCAGATCCTGACGGATGCCAACCCGCTGATCACGGAAGCAATCCGCACTGCAGTTCAGGTTGAGTACGACGGCATTCCTACCCGTGTCTTTCGCCCGGAGCATCTCTGCGCCATCGCCTTGCAGACCGGCCGGACGAAGGATTATCTTCGCGTTACGATGTTTCTGGAACAGGATGCCGTCGACCAAGGTGTACTCGTGGCTTTACTGAAGCGACACGATCTCACTCAAAGATTTAGCAAGGTGCCCACGGCGATGAACGGGAAAGAGGCCGAATGACGTCTGTCGTCGAAGAAAAGCAAGCCTTCAACAACCGGGCGAAATCCTCCATGACAGACTTCCTACGATCGAAGTCCTGGGTGGAGAAGGTCGAGTCCATCGAGCGAATGAACCGGGCCTCCAAGATCGCAAAAGAGGCTATGCGGGCGAAGCTTTCCAAAGCGCCGCTACCGGCTGAAGGTTCTTCAGCGTAAGAAGAACCGGACGGGACCGCTCCCGCGCCTTACCCCTGCCGCCGCACGATCCGAAAGATGTGCGCCGGCTGCACATCCGGCCGCAAGGCCACATAATTGCTGCGATCGTGCCACCGGTAAGCCACGCCTGTCAGCAGGTCCTCCACCATGAAATCCTCGTTGTACGGAATACCCAACCGCCCCAGATCCAGGTCGATCCATCCGGCCTGCTCCTGCGTTGCATCCAGGTTGATCGCTACCAGAATCGTATTCTCGCCGCCTTCCCCATCCGGCGCGCTCTTCGAGTAGCACAGCAGATTCGTGTTATCGACAGCGTGAAAGTGTAAGGATCCATTTGACTGCAGTGCCGGGTTGGCACGCCGAATGTGATTCAGATTCGTAATCAACGGCACCAGCGATCCCGGCGCGTTCCGGTCCCGCTGCCTAATCTCATACTTCTCGCTATCCATATACTCTTCGCTCTCGGTCTTCCCTGCGGACGGCGTGGCCGGAGTGTTCTCGCACAGCTCGTACGCAGGCCCGTAGATGCCGTAGTTAGCCGTCAGCGTTCCGGCCAGGATCAGCCGTTGCATAAACGCCGGCCGGCCTCCCACCTGCAGGCTCTTGTGCAGGATGTCCGGGGTGTTGGGCCAGAAGTTCGGCTGGAAGAAGTCGCTCACCGGCGGCTGCGTGATCTCCTCCAGGTAAGCCTGGATCTCCGCCTTCTGCGTCCGCCAGGTGAAGTAGGTGTAGCTCTGCGTAAACCCGCCCTTGGCCAGCGAGTACATCACGTGGGGCCGCGTGAACGCCTCGGCCAGAAAGAGCACGTCCGGATACTTCTCCCGGATCGCCCCGATGCACCACTCCCAGAACGGCAGCGCCTTGGTATGCGGATTATCCACCCGGAACACCTTCACGCCGCGCTTGATCCAGAACTCGAAGACCGAATAAAGTTCATCCCAAAGCCCGCGCCAGTCCGGCGACTCGAAGTTCAGCGGGTAGATATCCTGATACTTCTTCGGTGGATTCTCCGCGTACTGGATCGATCCATCCGGCCGGATCGTAAACCACGTCGGGTGATCCTTCACCCAGGGATGATCCGGCGAGCATTGAAACGCAATATCCAGCGCCACTTCCAGATCGTGCAGCTTGGCCGCAGCCACCAGGTGATCGAAGTCCTTCAACGTTCCCAGCAGCGGATGCACCGCCTTATGCCCACCTTCATTGCCTTTGGTCGCCGCCGCGCCGATCGCCCACGGACTTCCATCATCCCCTTCGGCGGCTACGGTCAAGTTATTTTTGCCCTTGCGGAACGCGGTTCCGATGGGATGGATCGGCGGCATATACAGGATGTCGAAGCCCATCGCCGAGATCTCCGGCATCTGCGCCTCCACGTCCGCCAGCGTCCCGTGCTTGCCCGGGATCGGCGACATCGATCGCGGAAACAACTCGTACCAGGTCGAGTACCGTGCCCGCTCCCGATTCACCCAGACGGTAAGCTCCTTCGGGTACTTGGTTGCCAGCGATAGATCGGGATATCGTTCCGCTAACTCCACGATCCCGTCGTTCAGCGGATACTCATAGAACGCAGCGTTCTGATCCGCCATCCAGCACAGCGAACCCACCACCTCGGTCAGCTGCTTGGCATCGCCGCCCTTCGCTCGCTTCGCCGCACCCTCCAGTAGAGCCGCTCCGATCCGCAGCGCCATGGGAATATCCTGAGGCAGCATATGTTCCACGGGCTGCAGCGGGTCGGGCTGAGCCGCCAGCCGCTTCTTCAGATCGGAGACCCAGGTATCGAAGTGGTCGACCCAGGCATGGATGGTAAAGCTCCACATTCCCAGTTCGGTCACCGGGAACGACGCGCTCCAAAGATCGTTCCCCAACTCCGCCATGGGCGCCGCACGCCAGCGCCGTTCAGACTTCTTCTTGTAGAGCAGCCGTGCCGCCAGATGATCATGGCCGTCAGCAAAGATCGCCGCCGTCACCGTGACCACGTCGCCTACGATCCGGCACACCGGGTAGCGCCCGGCATCGACTACAGGCGTCACGCCCTCAATCACAACGCGGGTGCGTCCCTCGACAGGTTTCATTCACTCCATCTTTCGTCGGCAATCGGTCTCAATCTGTGCGGTCTTGCAGCTTCATCCTTCGAACGGGAAGCATCCAACCCTTCAACGTCCTTGATCGCGCCGCTTCACCCTGTCCTCTAAGAGATGCACGGAGATGGCTCAGGGCTTTCTGACGCGGCTTAGTTTCATGCGGCTTGATTTGCTTCGTTTCACGCGGCTTGTATAGACAACCTCTCGGAGTTCAAGATTGCCGGACCTATCGTTGTTTCGTAAGAACTCAAAGCTTCCCCTGCACGCTGGGAAGATCGAAGACTACGCCCTCATCGGCGATTGTGAAACGGCCGCCCTCGTCTCCCGATCCGGCTCCATCGATTGGCTCTGCTGGCCCACATTTTCCAGCGCCGCCTGCTTCGCCGCGCTGCTTGGAACCGCCGAGCACGGCTTCTGGAAGATCGCGCCTGTCCGAGAGATCGAATCCACAAGCCGCCGCTACATCGGCGATACGCTCGTGGTGGAGACGACCTTCGTCACCGCCGCCGGCACCGTCGTCGTCGTGGACTTCATGCCGCCGCGCGGGGATAACTCGGACATCGTCCGCATCGTGCGCGGCGTCCGCGGCCGGGTGAAGATGCGGATGGAACTGGCCATTCGCTTCGACTTCGGACGCACAGTGCCTTGGGTTACCCGCACCGACTTCGGCCTCCGTGCCATCGCCGGACCGGATCTCGTCGTCCTGCGCACTAAGATCCCATTCAAGGGCGAGGGCATGTGTACGGAGGGTGAGTTCGTCGTGCGCGCCGGCGATGTCGTCCCCTTCACCCTCACGTACGGTTCCTCCCTGGGCCGGGACGGCAACCAGCCGGCTGAAGATCCGCGCGCCTTCGATCCCATTCGCGCCTTCGACCAGACCATCGACTTCTGGGAAAAGTGGTCGGCGAAGAATAAGTTCGAAGGGGAACACAAAGATGTCGTGACGCGCTCGCTGATCACGCTCAAAGCGCTCACCTATAAACCCTCGGGAGGTATCGTCGCGGCTCCCACCGCGTCGCTGCCGGAGAAGATCGGCGGTCCCCGCAACTGGGACTACCGTTTCTGCTGGCTGCGCGATACCGCCTTCACCCTGCTGGCGCTGCTGCACGCCGGGTATGAGGAGGAGGCTGCTGCCTGGCGGCGCTGGCTGCTCCGCGCCATCGCCGGAGCCCCGGCCCAGATCCAGACCATCTACGGCATCTCCGGCGAGCGGCAACTGACCGAGTACAAGGCGGACTGGCTTCCCGGCTATGAGAACTCGCTCCCCGTCAACATCGGCAACGCCGCCTCCGAGCAGTTCCAGCTCGACGTCTTCGGCGAGGTCGCCTCCGCCTTGTCCGAGACACCCGAAGCGGAGGCGGATATCCGCGTCTCCGCGACCGCGATCGAAACCCAGATCGTCAATCATCTCTGCGACATCTGGGAGCAGCCGGACGACGGCATCTGGGAGACCCGGGGAGGCCGCAAGCACTTCACCCACTCCAAGGTCATGGCCTGGGTGGCACTCGACCGGGCCATCCGGCATCATGAGCGCTTCGATGGCGGCGGCGACGTCAAGCGCTGGAAGAAGAATCGCGACCTCATCCACAAACAGGTCTGCGAAAAGGGATTCAACAAGCGCCTCAACACCTTTACCCAGTCCTATGGCTCAACGGAGTTGGACGCCTCCTGCCTGCGCATCGGACTGGTCGGCTTCCTGCCCATGGACGATCCCCGCATCGTCGGCACCATCGATGCCATTCAGAAGCAGCTCATGCCCAAAGGCAAAGACGGCAAGCCGGGATTGGTCCTCCGCTACAACACCAAGACCGCTCCGGACGGTCTGCCGCCTGGAGAAGGCGTCTTCCTCGCCTGCAGCTTCTGGATGGTCATCTGCCTCTGGCTCATCGGCAGAAAGGATCAGGCTCGCGAGCTGTACGACCGGCTCCTCGCCCTGCGCAACGACGTCGGCCTGCTCAGCGAAGAGTGGGACACCGGGAAAAATCGCATGGTGGGCAACTTCCCCCAGGCCTTATCGCACATCGCCATGATTCACTGTGCCTTCGCCATCTCCGGGGCCTGGCACCCCAAGTCCTCCACCGCCAAGCCGGCGGAGCCATAGCTCGGGTCGTAGGTGCCCCATCCTTTCAGCCTCATCGAAGAGGCGGGGTTCGTTGCAGAGCAACGAACTGCGAAGCAAACGACTGTTGCGCAACGCTCGTTCTCACCCCTAGCCTTCCATTTCGCCCACCCTTGAAGTAACTTTCCGGAGATTACGAAAGAAGGGGTTAGCCCCGTTCCATAAGCCTCATGGAATGAATATCTTGCTGCAAGTCCAATGGAATGAATATTTTGCGCCTTATGCCCGCCGCAAAATGTTCATTCTATAAGACTTATCAGCACACCCCGGCAAGGGGGTGACCCCCTAGCAACCTCATCCCCTCCCTCCGCACCTAACAACTCACTACCAGGACAGGAAGTCCCTCAGCATGCCGAAAGTCATGGTCCCGGCTTCGACCTACCGGATCCAGCTGCATAAAAAGTTTACGTTTGACGATGCCTCCGCCATCGCGAGCTATCTCTCCCTGCTCGGAATCACCCACGTCTACAGCTCTCCTTATCTGCAAGCCGCCCCCAACAGCATGCATGGCTACGACGTCGTCGACCATGCCCGGGTCAACGAGGAGCTTGGCGGCGCGGAGGCTCACGCCCGCTTCTCCAAGATGCTGGGCGAGAATGGCCTGGGCCAGGTCCTCGACATCGTCCCCAACCACATGGCCATCGGCAGCGAGAACCGTTTCTGGTGGGATGTCCTCGAAAACGGTGCCGCCAGCCGCTACGCCTCCTTCTTCGACATCGACTGGCAGCCCCAGGAAGAACGACTCCGCGATAAGGTGCTCGTCCCCGTCCTCGGCGACCAGTACGGCCGCGTCATTGAAGCCGGAGAGATCAAGCTCGTGCGCAACGGCCCACGTTTCCAGGTCGAGGCCGCCGGCCAGATCTTCCCCGTCTCCCCCACCTCGGTCCCCCTCATCCTCATCCCGGCCGCCGACTACGCCAACTCGGATACCCTCCGCTTCATCGCCGCCTCCTTCGGCCGCCTGCCACAGCCCAGCTTTGAAGATCGCCGCACGGTGCTCGCCCGCCACCGCGACAAGACCGTCTTGAACGGCCTACTCGAACGCCTCTGCGCGGAAGATCACCAGACCTGCATGGCCATCGACCGGTCGATCGAGGAGATCAACAAGAACCACGACGCCCTGGACGACTTCCTCAACCAGCAGAACTACCGCCTGTCGTACTGGAAGACGGCTGACCAGCAGCTTGGCTATCGTCGCTTCTTCGACGTCAACAACCTCATCGGCCTGCGTATGGAACGCGCCCACGTCTTTGAGGAGACCCATGCCCTCATCCTGGACTGGCTCCGCAAAGGCGTCCTCGATGGCGTCCGCGTCGATCACCCGGACGGCCTCCGTGATCCGCTCGAATACTTTCAACGCCTGCGCGCCGCCGCCCCGGACGCTTGGATCATCGGCGAAAAGATCCTTGAACCCGGCGAGTTCCTGCGTGACTCCTGGCCGATCGAAGGGACCAGCGGCTATGACTTTCTGAACGTCGCTCTCGGCGTGCTCGTCTCGCCGACAGGGCTTCAGTCCCTGACGCAGGTCTACGCCGAGTTCACCGCGCAGCCCACGGACTTCCCTTCTATAGCCCATGACAAGAAGATCGCGGTCATGCAGGAGGCGCTCGGCTCCGACGTCAACCGGCTCACCACCATCTTCGTCCAGATCTGCGAGACCAACCGCAACCACCGCGACTACACCCGCGCAGAAGTCCGCCGCGCCCTCCGAGAGCTCGCCGGATGCTTCGGGATTTACCGCACCTATGTCGTGCCGTCGCGGAACGAGATCCTGGACGAAGATCGCGACTCCATCACCCGCGCCGTCAAGTGCGCCAAGGACAACCGGCCCGACCTGCCGCCCGGCCTCTTCGACTTCCTCGAATCCGTCCTGATGATGAACGTTACCGGCCGCCTGGAGAGTGAGTTCGTCCTCCGCTTCCAGCAGTTCACGTCGCCGGTGATGGCCAAGGGCGTTGAAGATACTGCCTTCTACTGCTTCAACCGGCTCACCGGCATGTGCGAGGTCGGGGGCGACCCGGGTCGCAACGGCCTTTCGCTTGAAGACTTCCACGGCTACCAGAAGAAGATGCAGGAGACCCATCCCTGCACCATGACGACGCTCTCCACCCACGACACCAAGCGCTCGGATGATGTTCGAGCCCGGCTCGCCGTCCTGTCGGAGATTCCAGAGGAGTTCGCCGCCTACCTGACGGATGCCGCGAAGATTAACACCGACTTCAAGCAGCAGGAGTATCCCGACCCCAACACCGAGTACTTCCTCTACCAGACGCTGATCGGCGCGTGGCCCATCGATGCAGAGCGTGCCAAAACCTACATGATGAAGGCCGTCCATGAGGCCAAGCAGCAGACCTCCTGGGTGGCGAACAACAAGCCCTTTGAAGATGCGGTCAACGCCTTCATCGACACGATTCTCGCGCACCAACCTTTTGTGGATGCGACCGAGAAGATCGTCAGCCGCATACTCCTGGCTGGGCGAGTCAACTCGTTGACGCAGACTTTGGTCAAGCACACTGCGCCCGGCGTTCCTGATCTTTACCAAGGCGGCGAGCTCTGGGATCTTTCGCTCGTCGATCCCGACAATCGCCGCCCCGTCGACTACAAGATCCGCCGCAAGCTGCTGATCGATCTGCCGAAGTTCTCGGTTAATGAGATCCTCGGCCGCCTCTCCGTGCCGGAGGATGAAGGTCTGCCCAAGCTCTTCCTGATCAGCCGCGCCCTTCACCTGCGCAAAGATCATCCCGGCTGGTTCGGCACCGAGGCCGGCTACACGCCGCTGACAGCCAGGGGAGAATCCGCAGGGAACGTCATCGCCTATGCCCGAGGCAAACACATCGTCACGGTCGCACCGCGCCTGAGCCTGGACCTTAACTGGACCGATACCACTCTGGACCTGCCCAAAGGTTCCTGGCGCAACATGCTCACCGGCCAAACGGGACTGAGCGGCGCAGTTCGCGTCGAAGACCTGCTGAAAGACTTTCCCGTCGCCCTGCTTTCCCCGGAAGACTCAACGAAGGAGATCGAATAGCGATGCATGAGTTTAGAGTGTGGGCGCCTGTCCCCAAGAAGGTCGCCGTGAAGATCGGCGAGACCAGCTACCCCATGGATGGCCCGGACGCAAAGGGCATCTGGAAGGTCTGTGTCGATGACGCAGGTGATGGCACTGAGTATGCGTTCCTCCTGGATGAGGATGAGACCCCCTACCCCGATCCTCGCAGTCTCTCGCAGCCCAAGGGTGTCCATGGCCCGTCCGCCGTCTACAACAACAAGAAGTACCAGTGGAAGGACACCACCTGGCAGGGACCGCCGCTCACCGGCGCCGTCATCTATGAGCTGCATATTGGAACGTTCACCCAGGAAGGTACCTTCGACTCTGCCATTGAGAGACTTCCGTACCTCGCAGATCTTGGAGTCACTCACCTGGAGATCATGCCGGTCGCGGAGTGGGCCGGGAATCGCGGCTGGGGTTACGACGGCGTCGACCTCTTCGCCACCACGTGGCACTACGGCGGTCCGGAGGCGCTCAAACGCTTCGTTGACGCCTGCCACGAACACTGTCTAGCCGTCATTCTGGACGTCGTCTACAACCACTTCGGACCGGTGGGCAATTACAACGGCAAGTTCGGTCCCTACACCACGGAGAAGCACCACACACCCTGGGGCGTGGCGATCAACTTCGAAGACCGCGGCTCCGATCAGGTGCGGGAGTTCTTTCTCGACAACGCGAGAATGTGGCTGCGCGATTTCCACATCGACGGTCTCCGGCTGGATGCCATCCACGAGATCATGGACCGCTCTGCCGTCCACTTTCTGGAGCAGCTCTCAGCCGATGTCGACAATCTCTCCGCGACGCTCGGTCGACGCCTCATTCTGATCGCCGAATCCGACCTGAACGATCCGAAGATCGTCCGGTCAATCGAAGCCAACGGCTTTGGCATGGACGCCCAGTGGTCGGACGACTTCCACCACTCCCTTGCCACCATCCTCTTCACCGACCCCGGGCATAAAGGCTACTACGACGACTTCGGCGCCTTCGAGTCGCTTGCCAAGGCAGCCAAGGATGTCTTCGTCTTCGACGGCCAGTACAGCAAATATCGCGATCGCTCACATGGCCGTCCCGTGGATGGCCTCTCCGCGCACCACTTCATCAACTTCCTCCAGAATCACGATCAGATCGGCAATCGCGCGCTGGGCGATCGCATCCATGAGACCATCGGTATCGCCCGCACCAAGGCCGCGCTCGGCTTGATTCTCACCGCCCCCATGGTCCCGATGCTCTTCATGGGGGAGGAGTACGCCGCCTCCACTCCGTTCCTCTACTTCGCCGATCACGAAGACGAGGCGATGGCAAAGCTCGTTGCCGAAGGCCGGAAACGCGAGTTCGCCGACTTTGGCTTCGACGGTGAAGAGATTCCGAACCCAGAAGACCCAAGCAGCTTCACAAACTCCAAACTGAACTGGGACGAGGTCCACCAAGGCGTCCACGGGGAGATGTTCCAATGGGTGCGTTCACTCATCAACATCCGCCGCCGTTCCAACTGCCTCAACGACGGTGACCGCGGTCACCTCCGCGTCAGCTACTCGGATGAAAAGAGCTGGCTGCGCATGGATCGCAAGCTCGTCTCGGTCGCCTGCAATCTCGGTCCCGATCCCATCCAGTTTAACTTCGGCCCGGACTACCGTCTCGTCCTTGCGTCGAGTGGTGGCACAACCTTCAGCGGAACGACTCTGACTCTCCCTTCCAACAGCTTCGCCATCGTCTCCGTGGAGCCGGAGTAGTTGTCGAGAACTCTGGACGATTGGCAGTTACTTGCGTAACATCAAGCCACGATCCATTCCAGTACACGAGTTCCCTTCGACCGCGACGCTGCTCGCGATCGTCGAAACTTTTCCGGCGCATCGTCGTCCCCTTGTTAGCCTCATCACGGGGGAGTTTCACTCACTCTTTCTTCGCAATCGCCGTGCAGTCACTCCTCTTCAGGTGTCTTATGCCGATCCGCTCCCATGCACTTTCGCTTCTCCTCTACTGCAGTGTCGCCGCCGCACCTTTTGTCGCCGGAAGTAAGTGTCTTCTCGCCCAGACGACGCCCGCCAATACCACCCAGCGCGGAACCGTGAAGTCAGTCACCGCGACGGCGATCGTCATCGCGACCGACGCCAACGCCGAGCTCACCGTGACCCCGACCGACTCGGCCCGGATTCTCCAGCTTGCTCCGGGCTCAACCGACCTGAAGTCCGCCCAGACCATTCCTCTCTCAGACATCGCAGCCGGCGACCGCGTCCTCGTGACCGGCCGCCCGGGGGACGCCGCGTCCACCGTCACTGCCGCTCGCATCATCCTGATGAAGTCTTCGGACATCGCCTCCCTGCACGCCAGCCAGACTCAGGACTGGCAGCGCCACGGCACCGGGGGGGTGGTAAAGTCCGTCTCCGGGAACACCATCACGGTAGGAACCGGAGCCAAACTCCTCACCGTCACCACCGCTCCAACCACCATCTACCGCCGTTATGCCAGCGACTCTGTCAAGTTTGAGGATGCAAAAGCCGGTTCGCTCGCGGAGATCGCCCCCGGCGACCAACTCCGAGTACGCGGCGCAAAGTCGGACGATGGCGGCACCATCACCGCGGATGAGATCGTCTCCGGAGCCTTTCAGAACCTTGCCGGTGCCGTGGGTAAGGTGGATCCTAGCGCGGGCACCATCACGCTCAAAGACCTCGCCACCAAGCAGACCGTGACCGTCTCTATCACCTCTAACTCCGACCTCCGCCATCTTCCCGAGCAGCAGGCGGCCGCCTTCGCCCGCAGCCACTCGGACGCGGCTACCCCGTCCGGGCCCTCCGCACCCTCGACTCCGGGCGCATCCTCCCGTCGCGCCGGAATGGATCTCTCCCAGATGCTCTCCCGGCTGCCCAGCCAGCAGGTCGCGGACCTGAAGCCCGGGGACGCCGTCATGATCGTCGCGTCACGCACCTCCACCGGCTCTCTGACCGCAGTCACCCTGCTCTCGGGAGTCGAACCGATCCTCTCCACCTCTGCCGGCCAGTCAACGCCCACACTCTCCCCCTGGACCATCAACACCGGTGGAGCCGAGGCCGGAGGAGGCGGGCAGTGAGCGTGCTGCTCTGCGAATCGTTCCCATCAAGCCTTACCTAGCGGCGCTTCTGAACCCGTTCGATGTTCCACCATCGATCGCGCTTTCACGGTGAAGACCCTGTTCCAGACTTCGTTCCAGGAGTAGTGATGCTCTCTTCTGCAGCCCGGAAACAATCCTCAAACCTCGTTCAACTGCGGTTTTCTGGATTGCTCTCCTTCGCCTTTGCTCTCCTGCCGATCTGCCCGCTGCTTGCTCAAACCGCAGCATCGCCCACCACGCCTCGCACTTCCGATCCGGCCGGGCAGCCGAACGCGGCACAGACGCTGGATCAGGCTCCAAATGCTGCCGCACAGGCCGGAACCTCGATCCGCGGCACCGTTGCCGATCCCGACAATGCCGTCATTCCCGGGGCGACCATTACCCTTACCCCGCCCTCCGGGAAGGCCATCACCGCCACCTCCGGCCCGGACGGCAGCTACGCGGTCCGAGCGGTTCCCGCCGGCCTTTATTCGCTGACCATCACCATGCCAGGCTTCGCCGGCTACGTTCGCCAAGGCCTCCGCATCACCGGTACGCCCCTGGTCATCAATGCCAAACTCGCGATCCAGAACGAGCAGACGACCGTAAATGTCACCGCTTCAGGCAGCACCGTCTCGGTGGACCCGGATAACAATGCCAGCGCGACCGTCTTATCGGGCAAGGACCTGGACGCACTCTCCGACGACCCCGACGAGCTCTCGGACGAGCTCTCAGCACTGGCCGGTCCCGCAGCCGGGCCGAACGGCGGCCAGATCTACATCGACGGCTTCACGGGTGGCCAGCTTCCCTCCAAGTCCTCCATTCGCGAGATCCGTATCAATCAGAATCCGTTCTCGGCGCAGTATGATCGCGCCGGCTTCGGCCGGGTTGAGATCTTTACCAAACCCGGGACGGACAAGTTCCACGGAAGTGCTCAGCTCAACGGCTTCGATAAGGCATTCAACACCGGAAGTCCGTTCATCGGGGACACGCCGCAGCCTGGATATCACACCATCTTCTTCTTCGGTTCGCTCACCGGTCCCATCAACAAGAATGCCTCTTTCGCGATGAACGGCTCCTACCGCGACATCGAGAACAACGCAATCGTCGATCCGCCCGCGATCTACGCGCAGAGCCAGACCTCCAGCCTTCCGTGTAACCCGGGTCAGGCAGGCTGCTCGATCTTCCAGACGGCAAGCGGGAACGGCTTCACGTTCGCCCAATTCGTTCCGCAGACCCGCTGGGACGTGTCGCCGCGTCTGGACCTCGCCATCGGCTCGAAGAACACCCTCACCGCGCGCTTTCAGTACGAGCACAATACGCAGCAGGATCAAGGCATCGGGAATCTCGATCTACCTTCTCTCGGTTACACCAGCGCGTCGGATGAAGCCACCATTCAGATCAGCGACTCGCAGATCTTCTCTCCGAAGCTGATCAACGAGATTCGCTTCGAGTATCAACGCCCGGTGGAGACGATCACGCCCTTCTCCACGTCGCCTACCATCGCGGTACAAGGCGCGTTCACCGGCGGAGGCTCCTCAGCCGGCAGCTCCAACGACACGCAGAATCACATCGAGATCCAGAACTACACGTCGGTGGCTCTATCGAAGCACTTTATCCGCTTTGGCGGCAGGCTCCGCACCACCAACGACAACAATACCTCTACCGCAAACTCGAACGGCACCTTCAGCTACACCAGTATCGAGAACTACCAGAACAACATTCTCGCGGACTACAACGTGACCGTGATCCCAACGCCGACGGTCTCCGCTCGAACGACGGATCTTGGTCTCTACGCGGAAGATGACTGGAAGGTGAAGCCGAACTTCACCTTTAGCTATGGCATTCGCTACGAAACGCAGAACTTTATCCACGATCATCGCGACTTCGCGCCACGACTCTCCGCCTCTTATGGCCTGGGCAAAAAGACCGTTCTCCGCGCGGGCGCGGGTATCTTCTACGACCGGTTCATGCTCACCAATCAGCTTCAGACGGTGCGCAACAACGGTCTGAACCAGCAGCAGTACACCGTGTCGTCCGACAATTCGAATGGCACCACGCTTCCCGCCACCTGCGCTCCTGAGACACCTGCCGCCTGCCCGGTGGGCGAGGCTGGAAGGCTGACGATCCAGAACATCTCCTCGCGGCTTCGAGCGCCGTACTCCATCCAGGCGAACCTTGGGCTGGACCAGCAGCTCACCAAGGCTGCTACCGTCTCCGTCAACTATCAGCACATCCGCGGGGTGCATCAGTTCAACTCCGACGTTCCGAACTACGCGACCGCCTCCACCGTTGAGCCGCTCGACTACCAGTATCAGTCAGAGGGCTTCTTCAATCAGAACCAGCTCATCGCAAACGTCAACTATCGCGGCGCACATGGCTCGCTCTTCGGTTTCTACGTGCTCAACTTCGCGAAGTCGGATACCGGCGGCGTCTCGACCTTCGCCTCCGTCCCCAACGATCTGCGCGCCGACTACGGTCGAGCATCGTTCGACGTTCGCAACCGCGTGTTCATGGGCGGCAGCTTTACTCTGCCCCACCTGGTGACCTTGAGCCCGTTCCTGGTTGCGAACTCCGGGACTCCTTACAACATCACCTCCGGCCTCGATGAGTTCGGCGACAACGTCTTCAACTCGCGAGCTGTCTTCGCCCCCGCTGGAACGATCTCCGCCGTGCCGAACGGCGTGGTCAAATCCATCAATGGTTGCGGCACCTTTGCCACGCCTGGGACCGCCGGGACGACCGGTGCGGTCCCCATCAACTACTGCACCGGTCCGGCGAACTTCACTGTGAACCTTCGTGTCGTTAAGACCTTCGGCTTCGGGGAAGCGATCCGCAAGAACGCTGATAGCCAAGGCGGCCCCGGGGGTCCCGGCGGGCCTGGCCGTGGCGGCCCGGGCGGCGGTCGCGGCGGGCCGGGCGGAGGGTTCGGCGGAGGCGGAGCCAGCAGCGGACACCGCTATAACCTCTCCCTTGGCGTACAGGCTCAGAACATCTTCAACGTTGTGGATCGCAGTACGCCTGTCGGCACCTTGACTTCGCCCAGCTTCGGAACGAGCACCCAGCTCGCCGGCATGTTCTTTACTACGGACTCCGCCGTCCGCCGCATCGGACTGCAGGCGTCATTCTCCTTTTAGCCGGCTCCAACGCCCCTCTTTTTTCCACCATGAGCCTTATTCGGTAAGGAAATTAATTCCCATTCCTCTTCGTTGTAACTGAAGCTCAACTTAGCTGCCGCAAGCGCGGCCTGAGTTGAGCCTTCGTGCTTTGGATCCCAGAGATGGTCTCTGAGTCGCCGGAAGTATTTACCTGGCGTTGCCGGTGACCGCGGCGAGTGATGGGAAATTCCTTCCGCTAAGGGCGGAGGAGATAAAACAATCCTAATCTGCAGCGTGGAAGTTCTGGGTTATATTTGCCGTAAAGCCCAATCAAGTGGCAAGCCTCGCATGCCGATATGCGTGAAGATCCTTGGATCTTTACACGCCTCGCCGTGAGGTTGTGATCGATGCACGCGCTGATTGGCCAGGCCCGGTTCCGTTTTGAGCTCCATCCAGCGAGCTCGCACTTCTGCTGTGTTGTTTGAATGAAAAGATTTAGGATCGTGAGCCCTGATGCGACAACAGCACGTGAATGCCCTATTACTTCTGATCCATACAAAAGTGTTATATGACCATGGCCGCCCGTGGGAGTGCCGAACTCTCAGCGCGGGGCTGTACTCGAAAGAGCTTCTCAAGTTCACCGTTTGCAGCCAATGCATCAAGGTTGGCGGAACGAATCAATAAAGGATTGGTGTCTCTGTGACTAATTTGCGGAACTTGTGGTTTGTTTTCCTGATTTTCTTTTGCTCCGTCTACCAAGGAGTCGCCCAGGGAGGTTTTAGTGCGCCGCATGTGGCAGCTCATACCCCGATTCTTTCTCCCGTTTCATGGACGCTTGCCGACGCGCGTCGCGACCAGGAGTATGGGGCTCACCTGGAGGTAAAGGGTGGCATCCCGAGTTATTCGTGGGCCGTTACGGCGGGGAAACTGCCCCCTGGCCTTCAGCTCGTCTCGACGACTGGAGCGATCACAGGCGTAGCGACCGAAGCTGGAACATACACGTTTACCGTGAGTGTCCAAGACGCGGCAAGGCCACACAGGCAGGTATCGAAGGCAGTCACGCTGCGAGTCGTGTCGCCTCTTGTTGTGTCGACCAAATCCTTGACGACAGGGGTAGTCGGATCAACCTATGCCGGCATGGTTCACGTGGCAGGCGGAACACCCACTTACCAGTGGACGGTAAAGAGTGGAAGCTTACCCGCCGGCTTGACGCTTTCGAGCTCTACCGGTCGCATCACAGGAACACCCAAGGTAAGCGGAACCTCGAATGTGGAGCTGGTCGTCTCTGATGCGAGCTCCCCTGCCCAGTTCATCACGGCGTTGATGTCGATCGTCGTTCCCTATCCCATTCGTATCGAAACGCAGGGTCTGCCTGGCGGCATCGCCAACACGCAGTACTCGACGAAGCTCAGTGCGGAGGGAGGATCTGCTCCCTACACCTGGTCCGTGCTCAGCGGTACACTGCCCGCGGGATTGAGTCTCAACAGCAAGACAGGCATCCTCTCTGGTACGCCAACGTCGGGCGGAAGCTCAACGTTCAGGATCAAGGTTGAAGACTCCGCAAGCCCGCACCAAGTCTCTGCGATCGTGCTTTCCGTCGGAGTGCAGGTTCCACTTAAGTTGACCACGTCCGCAATGCCGACCGCGAAGACCGGAAGCTCCTTCTCCACCGTCCTGCAGGCAAGTGGAGGCACACCCACGTATACGTGGAAGCTGGAGTCCGGAAGTCTACCCGCGGGGCTGAGCCTCTCTGCACAGATGGGTACGATTACGGGTACCCCGGCCACCGCTGGATCCTACAGCTTCGTCGTCGGCGTAAGCGACGCTTCGCACCCCGCTCAGACCGTGTCTTCCACTGTCTCCCTTGCGGTCGCGGTGCCGCTTGCAATCATGGCGAAGACCTTCCCGAAGGCCACGGCGGGAGCAGCCTATGTCGCAGACCTGACGGCCACCGGCGGAGTGCCTGCGTACACCTGGTCCATGCCTTCCGGCAGTCTTCCGTCCGGGCTCACAATGTCCGCGAGCAGCGGCGTCATCTCCGGTACTCCCACCAGCAATGGAACCTCGAACTTCACGGTCTCCGTCAGCGACAACGGTTCTCCCGAGCAGCGTCAGACAGTGAACACCTCCATCACGGTTGCATCCGAGCCGCCGCCGGCGACAGCCGGAACGACCTGGTACATCCGTCCTGACGGTGGCACCCGGTACAGCGCATCTCGCCTGGTGAATGGTACGGGCCTTACTCCGCCGTCCTCCACCACGGCGCAATGCGACGGCACGCACGACGCTCCCTTCCCACCCGTCGGAACAGTCAACGTCCTTGGCAAAGTGAGCAATGGCGTGAACCAACCTTGCGCGTACAACGATTATCGTTTTCTGTGGGATGACCAGACGTATGGCAACTCGGCATGGGTGATCTCCGGAGGCGATACAGTAATCCTCCGCGGCGGCCCATGGCGCGTGGGATTCGATCAAGGACTCACGAGCAGTGATCTCTGGTGCCGGGGCGGTTCAGGCCCGTTCGTCTGCGTCAACCCGACCATCCCGGCAGGTACGCCGACACAGCACACCCGCATACTCGGAGAAAACTTTGCCACCTGTCATAACGGCAATGTCGCCGATACCACGCAGATGACGCAGATCTTTGGAGGCTACGGCGCCTACACCCCGCTGAACATTGGCGGCGCGCAGAACCTTGACGTGCAATGTCTGGAGATCACCCGGCACTCCACCTGTGGCTTTGGCGGAACCTCCATCAAGACGGGTAACCCGATCTATCCTTTGTGCAGCAAGACGTCACCCATCGATGACTTCGACTCAGACGGAATCGAGGAGGATAACAAGACCGCAAACGTCAACCTGACGGATCTCTGGATTCACGGCCATCCCGGCCGCGGCATCAAAGGACCGATCGGCGGCCTGGTGACGGCTACCCGAGTCGACATCGCGTTCAACGAGGCAGCGGGATGGGACTTCGACGATGGATCGGGAACCCCATTCGGTGAGGCGGCCGAGTGGCACTTCAACTATTCGACCATCGAATGGTCCGGCTGCTACCAGGAGTACCCGATGGTCCATCCGATTCCGGCACTCGCATGCTTCGGGCAGAGCACTCAGGGTTATGGAGATGGAGTAGGATCCGCCCCCGGACAAGGAGGGGATGTCTATATCGATCACTCGATCTTCCGGTACAACGTACAGGACGGAGAGGACTTTGGACACGTCGACGTAGGTCGCCACCAGTTCTCCGTAACCAACTCGCTCTCCTACGCAAACGGAGGCGCGCAGTTCAAATGGGGCTGGGGCTTTATCAACATTCTCTTTGAAAACAACATCGTCATGGCGAACTGCGAACGCATGTCAAAGCCGATCGACGGAACGCCCGCAACCTATAACGCGAACCTGGGCGACTTCTGCCGCGCCGGCGATGCACTCTCCTTCAACTTCGAAGACGGCTCTGTTGGGCTCTTCGCAAACAACACCATCATCTCCTACGCTGGCACTACCTTCGACGAGCAGTGCGTCCCCATCACAGCCCAGGGACAGACAAACTGCAACTCGACGGTGTTCACGCTGAAGAACAACATCCTACGCGCTTACAGCAACCCCATCTTCGACTACAACGGAGATGGAGCGCCGGCGGCGTTTTGCGGAAACGGATGCAACAACTCCACAAAACCTATCGGCACGATCAACCGGGATCACAACATCTTCTATGGATTGCGTGGAACCTGTACCGCCAACACGCAAACCACGGGAGCAGCATCCGGAACTTCCACCAACGAGGCCTGCATCGATCCGAAGTTTGTGAATGAACCTGCCTCATTCATCAACGAGACGACACTCGACAACTACGCGATATCGTTGGCTCAGGCAAGCCCGGCGAGAGGAACGGGCACTCCGATCAGTGATCTGACGAAGGATTACTACGGGGTTCCTTACTTTACTCCTCCCAGCAAGGGGGCTCTGGAGTACGATTCCGACGTGACTGTCACCACGACAACACCCATGCAGTAAATCGGTTCAACGAAGAGGCTTCGCTCCCAATGCAAGTCGGGGAGCGAAGCCTCTTTTTGCGTGTTGAAGTGTCATAATGGGTCTACTCCACGCCAGGATATTCGATGATGCGGTTCCGACTCAGTCAGATTGCGGCCCTCTACTTTTTACTTCTCTTAGGAGTCGCGTCTGGCTTCGGATCGGAGACCTGGTATGTGCGGCCGGACGGAGGAACACGGTATTCAGCCGCCCGCGTCGCAGCCGGCCTCTCGGCTCAATGTGACGGCAAACACAATGCCCCGTACCCGGGCAAAGGGGTCAATCGTCCGTGCGCCTTCAATGACTATCGCTTTCTCTGGGACGATCAGGCTGAATATGGGAAGCTGCGGTGGGTCATCGCGGGGGGGGACAAGGTCATCCTGGCCGGAGGCCCCTGGCGGGTAGGCTTCTCGCAGGGCGCGACCAGTAACGATCCCTGGTGCCGCGGCGGCTCAGGACCCTTCGGTTGTACCAATCCACCGATTCCAGCGGGCACTCCGGATCACCATACTCAAGTATTAGGGGAGAACTACGCCTCCTGCAGTAACAACAATCATCCCGATAAAAGCAAAATGACTCAGATATTCGGGGGCTTTGGTGTCTACACTCCGATGAATATCGCGGGGACGCAGAATCTCGATCTTCAATGTCTGGAGATAACGAGGCACTCGCAATGTACCCTGGGCGGCGATCCTCCATTTCCCAGCGGCTGCAGCAAGTCATCCCCCATCGACGACTACGATTCGGATGGAATCGAAGAAGATAATAAAACGGCCAACGTCAACCTGGTGGACCTTTGGATTCACGGACACCCGGGACGTGGAATCAAGGGTCCCATTGGCGGCGAGGTGACCGCAACCCGCGTCGACATCGCTTACAATGAGTCTGCCGGATGGGACTTCGACGATGGGAGCAGCACTCCGTTTGGAACCGGTGCGGTCTGGCGCTTCAACTACTCGACCATCGAGTGGAGTGGCTGCTATCAGGAGTATCCCATCGTGCATCACTACTCCGCCACCTCCTGCTATGGCCAAAGCAACCAAGGCTACGGAGACGGAGTGGGAACTGCGCCGGGGCAAGAACTGGATGTCTCCATCGACCATTCGATCTTCCGTTACAACACCCAGGACGGTGAGGACTTCGGCCATGTGGATCATGGGCGGCACACCTTCCAGGTGACCAACTCGATCTCTTACGGAAACAGCGGCGGAGCTTTCAAGTGGGGGTGGGGCTTCACCAAGGTCTTGTTCGAGAACAACGTTGCGATCGGGGACTGCGACCGTCTTCACTTCCCGCTCGGCGATGCGCCGGCGACTTACAACGCGCACCTCGGTGACTTCTGCCGCTCAGGAGACGCGATCTCTTTCAATTTCGAGGATGGCACAGAGACTCTCTTCGCGAATAACACGATTGTCACCTACTTCCCCACGGTCTTCGACATGAAGTGCGTGCCCATCACGGATCAAGGCCAGACGAACTGCAGGAACGCAAGGTTCGACTTCAAGAACAACATCGTGCTCGGCTACAGCAGTACCAGCTACGACTACAACGGAAGCGGCGCCGGGCCGGCAGCGTTCTGCGGAGCCGGCTGTAACGAGACAAAGCAAAACATCGGAATATTCAATCGCGACCACAACATTTTTTACGGAATGCGGGGACAGTGCATCGCAAATCACACCTTCTTCGCTCTCTCAGGAAGTGCGACGAACGAATCCTGTGCCAACCCCCTATTCGAGCATCAGCCGCCCGTATCGAGATCGTCCTTCAGACCTGGGCTGCTGGACAACTACAACGTCTCACTCTCCGACAGAAGTCCGGCCCGCGGCGCAGGAGCAAACATCCCTGGTCTGACAAACGACTTCAGCGGCCGCCCCTACGCAACTCCCCGGTCTATCGGCGCGGTCGAACACGGCTCGCCCTATTACCTGCCTCCGGACTAGCCGGCGATCCCTTGGATCACCTCCTGGATCACGGAGCGAGCCTTCCTCAGATAGAAGCCGTTGGCAAAGCGGTATGGGCCGATGAAGTGGATGAAGGCTGATTCGTTGTAATCAATCTCCGGATGATTCCAATAGGAGACGTATTTAGGAGAAGGAAGCGGCTGCGCGTTGATCGTGTTCGCGATCAACAGATTCGAGGTGAGTTGCTCACTTCCCCACTCATCCCATTTTCCCTCGGCCACCTCCGACATCAGGTGAGAGAACCAGGTGATCTTCTCCCGGTCGATCGAGCCTTTGGCGAAGCCGGTAAAGCCCGCGTTCCCGCGAAGATATTTCAGGTTCGAGCTTTGCGGAAGCAGATGGAACGCACGCTCACAGACAGCTTGTACCTGGGTACTCGGGTTATCGCGAAGAGTAACCCAGGCATCCAGCATCGGCAGAACAGCCGGATGGGAGCGGTCCCCCAGGAGCGTGAAGCTTTGCTCCCGCTGAAGGCAAGCTTCAACCTCAGGGATCGCAGTCAGCGTCAACGTGTCGCAGTCCACCTGAATGACGTAAGACTGTCGCACAAGATCGCTGATCAGCAGCAGGCGCTCCCAGCAATTTCCTTTGGGACACTCCCCGGTGTTCACCGATGCAATGTGGTAAACGGTCGCACCGGGAAGGTGCTCCTTGATCGTAGCTACGTCTCTAACTGTGAGCGAACCGTCGTTCAAGACTACGATCGCGGGTACGCGTCCAAGTCGATGGCAGAACGACTTGACGGCGAGCAGATACATGATGCACTCACCATGGCAGACCATAGAGACGACGGTAAGCGTGTCGTCGTTGCACGCGAGCGGCGGCGATCGCAAAAGCGAGCGGCATTGCATGTCGAACCAGCGCCGGTGCATCGCTCGCCTCGCACGATAGAACATCGAACTCGTCTCCTTGGATAACCTCGTGGTATTGACGCCTACGAGGGGGATGCACACACGATAAACTAGAGAAAGGCAGTCGCGTGGCTGCTGATCACTCGCTCGATTATTTGCTCGAACCCCGCGCAACTACAGTAAGGCAGGCATGGCAAAGGTTGATGTAATCATACCGGCATACAACGCCGCAAGCTTCCTGGCGGCGGCGCTTGAGAGTGTGATTGCGCAGACGTTTACGGATTGGCAGATTGTTCTGGTGGATGACGGCAGCACCGATCATACGGGCCAGATCGTCTCGCACTATAAAGAGCGTTTAGGTGACAAACTGCAAGGGATCACGCAGCTAAATGCGGGGTTGCCCGCGGCACGCAACGTAGCGATCCGACAGTCTTGCTCGGAGTTTATTGCACTGCTCGACGCCGATGACCTTTGGCTGCCGCACCGATTGGAGGCATCGCTACAGTTATTTCAGGGCCGACCGGATGTCGGATTATCGTATGGACTGATTGATCAAATCGACCCGGGCGGTGAGGTTACGAGAACCTTCGAGAGACGGAAACGCTATGCAGAAGGAAAGATCGCGGGCGAGATCTATAAGAGAACCATGGATCTGCCCTGCCCTACCGTAACGTTTCGGCGCCGCAGTGTGGAAGACGCTGGCTTCTTTGACGAGTCGTTGCGTGCCACCGAAGACCGCGACCTGTGGCTCCGCATCGCACAGCTTTATGAGGTGGCCATGGTGCCGCAGGTGATCGCTCACTATAGAGTTTCGCCGAAGGCCATGACAACCAACCCCGACCGCATGTTTGAGGCGCAGCGTAAGTTCATCGAGAAGCACTATTGCAGCCCGGGCTGCGGTTTCTGGGCTCGCCGGGTCGCCTTGAGTGGTATCTACCGTCAAAGGGCAGAGGCGCTGGCAGGACGGGGGCAGCCTGTTGCTGCGATGAAGGATGGCTGGAAAGCAGCTCTCCTTTATCCTGCTCAGATGGTCAATTGGCGGACTGCCGTGTCACTCTCCAGCCGGCTCTTGGTTAGCAGGCTTCATCAAAGTTAAACGCATGGAAAGCTGGAACTGGAATGTCGCTGCAAAAAAATATCTCGGTCGCCATGTGCACCTATAACGGAGAGAAGTATCTCAAAGAGCAGTTGGATAGCATCGCTGCACAGACGAGGCTTCCGTCGCAACTTGTCATCGTCGATGATCGATCCACCGACTCCTCCGTTGAGATCATCCGGAGCTTCGCTCTGACTGCTCCGTTCCAAGTAGAGCTCATTGTCAATCCAGTGAATATTGGGTCTTCATCCAAGGGAATTACCAAGAACTTCGAAGAGGCAACCCGTCTTTGTACAGGCGCAATTATTGTGCCTTGCGACCAGGATGACGTATGGGTTCCACGGAAGCTCGCGGTCATGGCGGCTTTTCTGGAGGCAGATAGCACAATCGGAGCCGTCTTTTCTGATGCGCAACTGGTGACAGAAAAGGGAGCCCCGAAGAACATTCTCTTATCTCAGACAACCGGCCTGAATAAGAGCGAACAGCGGCGTCTGGCCCGCGGTGATGCGCTTCCTCTGATTCTATCGATGACGAAGGTCTACGGCTCATCCTTGATGTTCGACGCACGATTGCGTGACAAGATCCTGCCGGTCCCGAAGCATTGGTGGTTCGACGCCTGGGTCGCGAGTATGGCGGTTGTGCATGCCAGGCTGGTCTTCACTCCAGAGCAGCTTTACTTCTATAGAATTCACCCAAATCAAAGTGTGAGCGCTTCGCTTGACACGCTTCCCGACCGCGTCCGTCGTTGGCGAAGCTCCGCAAGAGACTTCTGGCTTGCCTCTGAAGGGCCCCTCAAAGATCTTTACGGACGGATCGAAGCAGAGAAAAATCCCAAGCTGCAAAATTACCTAGATTACCTGCAGGGCCGCCTCACACTTCTACAATTTCGCTCTGAATTGCCAGCTAATCACATTGCGCGAGCGATCAAAATTCTGCCTGCGGCGGTTGATTACTTCCGTTATTTCAACGGCTGGAGAAGCCTGGTCAAAGACCTTACAGCCTAGATGCAAGCGCTGCTTCGTAAACCGCTTTCGTAGCATGCGCGATCTCGCTCCAGGCTTGCGCTCCGAAGTCTTTCGCTCTCACGGCAGCCTCAAGCCTTCCATGCAATTCACTCCGAGTGAGCACTGCTCCGATTGCATCAGCAAGCTCTGCCGGATTCGAGGAGTCCACGAGTAAGGCATCCTCCCCGTTCGTCAGCAACTCGCGAAAGACTGGAAGATCGCTTGCGACGATCGCTTTTCCCAAGGCGAGCCCCGTGGCCAATGCGCCGCTGGTCGTAATCGCCCGGTAAGGGTAGACCACGACAGTAGCCGCTCGATACACCTCGACAAGCATCTCCGCGGAGGTGAAATGCAGATGGAGAGTGACTCGCTGAAGGCCTTCGGCTTGGACTAGGGTGCGGACCTGCTCAAGGAGTTCAGGGGAACCTGTGCCCAGGACCACAAGCCTCGCTTCCGGAACCGACGCCTCCACCTGCTTCCAGGCAGACAGAAGCAGATCAAGGCCCTTGTAAGGGAAGATGATCCCTTGCCACAACACGATTTGTTCCGAAGGCGAGATAGCTAGCTCCTCCCGAAACTGCCGATCACCAGTCGATGGCAGATCGTAGAAGAACGGTCCATGCGGAATCACCGCGATCTTGTAGGGAGCCATGCCAAATTCGTCGATGAGTCGGATCCTGATGTGTTCTGAATGGCATATCAGCCAATCCATGCGGTGATAAAGGCGAAGAAATATCTGCTTATGCGAGTCTGCTGTGTCGTGTGGCAGCAAATCATGGACGGTCAGAACGGCCTTTGATCCGCGCCAACGGCAAAACAAAACAAACCACCCATCCAACGGAACCGGCCACCGGACCAGGGGCAGGAACTGTATGTGAAGGATCGCAGGGGGCGAGATAGAGAAGCGAACGGTGAGGGCAAGCAGGTTGACCAGGGCTTCTACAAGCTTGAGGGGTCGGCGCAAAAACCAGGGAACTCGAAATCTCCCAACAACGTTAAACAAGCCGGGATCAAGCCTGAGACCACGACTCGAGAAGCATGTCGGATCAAGGTAGTACGAGATGGACCCGACGGTTACATCGACTTGATCGGAAAGAAGAGCACGAGAAAGATATGCGGTGTAATAAGGAACAGTGGCCAAAATATCCATCATGAATACTTTGAGTTCACGCTCCCGGGTCCTCAATGAGCTGCCGTCCTGTTAGCCGCATAACGTCTATCCATCACTTCTTTGTAGAGTTCGAGATGCTCCTGCGCCATTCGATTGGATGAGAACTCCTTCACAACCAACTCTCGTGCGGCCGCTCCCATTTGGCTCCTTCGCTCCGGGCTGCAGAGCAAGGAGCGCATAGCTTCCGCCAAGGCCTCTACATCTTCAGAAGGAACAATGATCCCCGTCAGCTCATCCTTGACGATGCTCGGCACCTCCCCGACGGGGGTAGCCACTATCGGCAAACCACTTGCCGCGCCCTCCAGGAGAGCCATCGGAAGCCCCTCCTGGCGGGAAGCCGAGACGAGCAGGTCAAGCGACCGGTAGAAGCTGCCAAGATCGTCGAGGCGGCCGAGCAGGCGTGCTTGATCATGGACGCCGAGAGCTTCTATCAGGACTTGCAGCGCCTTTCGATCCGGACCGTCTCCAGCCACAGAGAACTGGACCTGCGGCATACTTGTCAACACGCGCGCCGCCGCCCTCAAGTAAATATCGATCCCTTTCTCGCGGGAGAGTCTTCCCACTAAGCCAACGTGTAGCATCCTTTCTCGTCCTCGGTCGCTGTGAAACCTCGCGTGAAAGGATTCCACGCCGATGCCATTTCTGATCAGCCGGATACGTTGACTAGGCACCCCTGCAGCCAGAAGGCGTTGCTTCACTTCTTCAGAGACCGCAACGACACCCGCAAAACTCCTCAAGACGAAACGATCCAGCACTCCGTAGAGCCAGACCTTCACATCGTTGTCGTACCAGGTATGGCAGGTAGAGACCAGGGGAATCGAAGTTCCTCCGGCTGCGAAGTAGCAGTACAGATCACTCTTATAGCCATGGGCATGGAGTACATCTGCGTTGGTAGAACGCACAAGTTCACGAATTGCATTTGGGACTGAGCGGTCAAACTGTCCTTTGCAGGTAATTCGGTACGCAGATATCCCTTCCTGCTGCGCTCGATCGTAAAGCTCCAGGCTTGGATGAGCCGAGTTGTAGAAGACTCCAAGAGCGGTCTCATGGTGCATGCCTGATAAGGCCCGTGAGAGATTCAGGATGACCGCTTCCGCACCGTACATGCCTGAGCTGCTGATGACATGCAGTACTTTCATACGTCGAGCTCTTGGCTGGCGTCGGCCTTCTCATGGTTCAGCAAGGACCACAAAGCTCCATACGCCCGATCCCCCAGAGCCGCCTTGGCAATCTCTTTGATCTGATACTGGCGATGGAGCCTGGAAAGAACTCCGCTCTCCGGCTGTAGCAGCTCCTCCAGCCATGGCAACGTCATCCCGGCACGAACGTTGATCCGCCCTATGAGGGTTTCTCCAGCTACCGTCTTGGCTCGTGGGATCGACGTGAAAATCTCTGTGTATCCGGCTCCTTGGCAAGCCGCAAGAACACTCCGGTTAAGGCGTCCACCCGGGAGCGACATCGTTGTAACCGGAGCGCCTAGCTCATCTTCAAGGCGCCGGCGGGAATCCAAAACCTCACTCTCGAGCTGCTTCCGATCGCATCTCGTGAGCAAGGTATGAGTCATCCCATGAGCCCCAATGCCATGTCCCGCCTCATACACTTCACGGACCTGCCTCCAATTCATGTATCCCTCCCTCACACCGATCCACCCGGCCGTGAGAAAGAACTCCGCCTTTAAGCCATGATCCGCCAAGAGCGGCAGCGCATGCGTAAAGTTAGACAGGTGTCCGTCGTCGAAGGTGACCTCCGGACACAAGCTCCCCTTATCACCCGCATGCAGCCGCGCAAACAACGCTAAATGCTCTTCGAACTCCGAACAGGACAGCGAGTAGGTGTAGCTGCTCGGCTGCTCTCGAAGCTCGTGATAGAGCAGGTACAGAGTTCCGCCGGTCGCCATTAGCCTTGCTCAACGAGCTCAAAGAGCTGGCGGGTCGACGTGTATACCCAGGCGATTCGGCGCCCACCGAAGGCCACCGCGTTTTGAGGCTTGCCCAGGATTACGCAGCCCTTACTTCTCACATGCGTCAGCGCCGCTTCGAGATCGTTCGTCTGAAAGCAAAGATGGTAAGCGCCGCCGCCGCTCTTGTTCAGCATCGCTCGTATCGGGGAGTCTTCGGTGAGTGGCGCGATCAATTCGATCTCTGTCGTATCTTCATCCGAAGTCGTCATAAAGTTGACACTCACTTTCTGGATCGGGTCGTCGAACGGCCCTGAGACGACTCGATAGCCAAAGAGAGACTGGAGCATATCCGCTGCCGAATCGATCTCCGGCACCGCCACCCCAACATGCAGAAGCTTAAACGCAAGACCTTCAGGAAGGCCGATGAGTGCATCCGTCAAAAGCCCACTCCTTTCTTGAGAAGCGACTCCTGCAACTTCGCTACGGTTGTTAGATTGGGGATCTCCGCAGGATCGAACTGTACACCGTACTCACCTTCAAGTGACAGGATCAGTTGCAAATGCCGGAAGGAGTCCCAAGCCTCGACGGTGTTCTCCGCAGTCTCTGGTCTGACTTCGTCCGGAGAGATCTCCAACGTATCCGCGATAATTTCACGCAGTGAGAACGGCACTTGCTCGCTCATAGGGTGAGTTCCTTTCCAAGCTGAGCCACGACGGGCTGATGGGCATGTGCTGCTTTAGATCAAGCTGGTAGCGGACCGCTTTATCCTCTTCGGACTCGCTCACCCGCTTGAATCCATGGAGCGGATAAAACGATGCACAAGGAGCATTCTTCTTCGTTTCAATGTATTCCCCGATGAGCCATGTGCAGCCCAGGCGAACCGCTTCTTCAGCGACGTTCGCGAGCAGCGCAGTTTCTATGCCGCGGCCAATCACCCGGCATGAGAGCAGCAGATTCTCAACGATGCAGCGGTCCCCCTCTTGCCTCGCAAGAGCGAGCCCGACCACACCCGCATCCCCGAACCGGTCTCGTACCCGGATTGCGACCGCTTGCCCCCCAGGAGCCAGCGCGAGCCGCTCCACGTCCGTCGAGGACAGCCTACGAGTCGTTAGGTTGAACTGGTTGGTCTTCTCGAGCAGCTGCACGGATCGCGCTAGCGGAGCTTCAAGCGCGCTGATGAACGTGCAAACAATATCGAGGGAATGAAGGAATTCGTCCCGGCTTGCGGTTGTCTTCCCAAGCGAAGCTCGCTGTGTCTGGGCCTTATAATCGTCTGCCCGGCCAAGGTCTTCGGCCGTGACGACGGCAGAGTCAAAGAAGCACTCTCGTGCCAGCAGTTCTCTAAACTTCCATGGCTCTTCCGCGGGCACCTGCACCACGGCTACCTCTGGCAGATTTCGGCGAACCGCCTCACACTCAACTGCATTGTCATCCACGAAGACAAAGGACGAGAGACCCAGCGAGAGCTCATCCGCAAGCTCCTGAATCGCCTCGGTCTTATCGCTCCAACCGATCTTGTGCGCCACAAAGTCATCAAGCTTCAGAGCCAGGTCCGCTGAGCGAAGCGCAAAAACTTCGTTCACATCTTCAGGGTTATTCTTGGACACCGTCGCGAGCAGCACACCGCGTTTGGAGAGGCGTTGAAGATATCGCTGATAGTCCAAATAGCAGTTGCCCGGGAATGCCCCTCCGGTCGCGATGACCATCGGGCCATCCTCGCCAAGCACACCGCCCCAAAGTGTATTGTCCAGGTCCGTGCAGAGCACTTTCCGAGGCGCCCTGAACAGCACGGAGATTGTCCGTGCAAGTGCCTGGGCATAAGAGCTGAAGGCTCCAGGTGAGAGCGGTAGACGGGAGGCAAGGAAGAGCCGCGAGTCGCGCCAGGCGCCCTTCCCGAACCGCCCGGCGACCTGGTCGACATCGAAGAAAAAGCAATCGGAGATCCCGCGACAGGTCTCCGCAAGCCGTCGATTAAGTTCCTTGACGGCACTCGGAAGACTGTACCTCAGGTTAGCGTCACCCACGTCTCCAAGGGAGGTGAAGCCTGGAACGACGCAGCCTTGCAGGATGACGCGTCCCGCGCAGTTCGAGCGGTAGGTTTGGAGCATCTGCTCTACCCGCATCACCGCCTCCGCGATCTCCTCGTCAACACCGGTGCCGCTGCCGTCCGCACACAAAGATTCAAGACGCCCTGCAATCTCCTCCAGGTCCAATAGCACGAGCACGAGGTTCGCCTTGGACCGACCCAAAAGGCTGTCAGGATTCAGCATCTCGTCAATGTAGGATCCAAACCCGCCGATTTCGACATCGAGCACACAGCCGGAGAGCACAGCCTCCACGGCTAAGAACGGAAGGACAGGCTCAATCGTCACCGACCGCACGATAAATGTCTTGATCCTCTTGCAGCCGGCGTCCTTCACCAACGTCTCTTTGAGACCGTCAAACGCCGAGGCGCAGAACATGGTATCGGCAGGCTTGCCCGATCGGATCAGCTCGCGCGTGAGCTTGACAGCCTCGACGGCTTGGCCGCCCGACGATGCTGCTTTCAGCGCCCGTCTCGTCTCCTGCCGGTCAAGCTCACTTAGCATCAAGCAACTCCGGCGTTCGGTCGAGTGCCGCTTCCGTGGTCTTTGCCCGCATGATGATCCGCCCCGGCACCCCCATGACGGTCGCCCCGGCGGGAACATTCGTCATCACCAGGGTGTTCGCGGCAATCTTCGCGCCGCTACCGATCTTTACCTTCCCGACCAGAACCGCTCCGGTCCCGATATACACGTCATCGCCTAAAACCGGAATCCCGCCGCGCCCCATTGCGGAAGCCCCGATGGTGACCCGATGGGCAAGATCGCACCTGCTCCCAAGTTTGGCGCCAGGATTGATATGGACGCCGCCGATGTGGCCGATGTACAACCCCCCGCCTATATCAGCCTGTGGGTCCAGATCCATCTCCATGAACACGACGCAGAACTTGACCAGAAAAAAAGAGAGAATCTTGAGAGGAATCCGAACCAGCGCGGCCGGCTGATCGACGTAGAGCCAATGACTGAGCCGATAGGAGGCGATCGCCCAGATGGCAGGATTCAACCAGAGATCCTTGCCGTTGTAGCCGCGTTCCCGGTAACGCATGATATCTTCTGAGAATCGGCTCATCACGCTCTATCTTACCAACGCCGGCTACACCTCAGACATGCAACTTTGGGAACGCTTTCGCCTATTCTACCCCGCAGCGGATGGGCTCCTGCGCGGGTGCGAAGCTCTTCCCCGCCGAAGAGCGGGAGAGTCGCTTTGACGCTTGATGTGGTCGTCCCCACCTACAATCGAAGCGGCCTGCTGCGCCTCACGATCACCAGTCTCTTCGCAGGCGAGAGACCGGATTCCCTCAAGATTACGATCCTCATCATCGACAACAACAGCAAGGATGATACCGAGCAGGTCGTTCGTGAGCTTCAGGCAAACGCCCCGCTTCCGCTGCGCTACATACGCGAGACAAAACAGGGGCTTTCGAACGCGCGAAACGCGGGCATAGCCGCCGGACGCTCCGATCTGGTCGGCTTCATCGACGACGACGAAGAGATCCAGCCGGACTGGTACACAGTCATCAGCCGCGAGTTCTCCGACCCCTCAGTCGACTTCATCGGAGGACCCTATCTCGCGAACTGGGTCACGGAGGCGCCATCCTGGCTTCCGCCCGGCTATCACGCGGCCATCGGACACGTTCCACCCAAACCTCGCAGCCCGTTCGGACCGGATTTCGGTGGCAACCTAATGGGCGGCAATGCCGTCATGCGGCGATCTGTCTTCGACCGCGTCGGAACCTACTCGACACGACTCGGCCGCAGCGGGAAGGGTCTCCTCTCCGAAGAGGATGCAGAGTTCTGCCGTCGCCTGGAATCGGCATCGATCCACGGCATGTACGTCCCCGATCTTGCCATCCGGCACTACATCGCACCGGAGCGCCTCACGCGCCGCTATCACAGAAGATGGGTGTACTGGCGGGCCGTCTCACAGGGCGTTCTGGACCGTGAGCTCCAGGAGCCAGTTCCCTACCTATTCGGCATTCCTCGCTACAAGATCGCCCGCGCCCTTCGCCGCGCACTGGCTTACCCTGGCGACTTACTTTTGCGTAGAAATCCCGGGCTCGCCTTTGCCGATGAGCTTGCCGTCTGGGATCTGTTCGGCTTCATCTACGGAAAACACTTCATTCACATCGAGGGGTTCTACGCAGACAAAGCGATCAAACCACAAACCTGATCTGCATCTCCGACCTTCCAGAAGCAAGGCTATCGTCAACCTATGAGATCAATCTGCATCACCTCTGAACCTGAGGACCTCGAGCAGGGGCTCTTCGGCCAGACCTTCTATTACATCCTCCAGATCCTGCCTTACCTGCACCGGAAACGAATCTTTCCCGCCTGGGAGCTGCGCACCATGCACTATGGTGAGCCGCCCAGCCAGATCACGGTTCCGGGAGCGCTTGAGCTCGCCTATGAACCCGCCCTTGGACCCTACCGCAGGATCTCGTTGTCGGAGATGCGCCGCCGCCATGCCCATGTAGTGGGGAACGACTGGGTAGAACTCAATCGCATCTGGGAAACGTACTTCCGTATTCCCCAGCGGGTGCAGAACCGAGCGGACGCTCTATCTCCGAACAGCCGCGCGCTCGGCATCCATTACCGTGGCACAGACAAGCAAACCGTAACCTGGGACAGCAATCCCATCACCCAGGCCCAGTACATCGATCTGATCCTGGATTTTCTAGCACAGAGACCGGGGTTCGACGTCGTCATAGCCGCATCGGACGAGTCGTCCTTTGCGACAAACCTGGCATCTCGCGTCGGTCTCCCGGTCATCCCGTTGGGCGAGGTCGACTTCCACCTTGCAACCAGCCTCAGTGTCAGCCGGGCTGAAAAGACGGATCGGGCCATGCTCGATTGCCTGTTGCTCTCTCGCTGCAACTGTCTGATCGAAACGTCTTCCGCGCTCCCCAGCTTCGCCAAACTGCTGCGGCCGGAGCTTGAGGTCTATCGCTGTGCCGCCAGTAAACTCTTCGGAAAGCTCTTCACCAAAATGCCCTATTTTCCGGTCGCCCATATCCCTGTCCTGCCGGTCACTCGTCCCGAATCGGCCGAGATCCTTCGAGCAACCATGCAGTCGGATTGGACTCTTAGTCCGGAGACCGCCAAGTACCGGAAGCCTTTTGTTTCGGAGCCACGTTGGCCTGTGAATCACCTTCTTTTTCGGCTAGCCGAAAAAGCTTCCATGGACAGGCTACTCGCCCGGTTTGTCAGCGGTTATCAGTAGTCTCAGGCGGTGCGCCAGTCTCAGGCGGTGCGTCGCGCCAGGAAGATGGCGGTCGCATCGCGACGGAACATGGCTAAGATGCAGAGGAGATACGCCGGCAGGCAGAGAAGTATCTGCGCAAAGAACACAAGGAGATTCGGCGCATGCCACGCCCGATCCGTGTAGGCGCATACGAACGCGAAAGGAATGGAGCAGAGGCTTACCTTCCCCCATCCCTGCCATAGATATGTGCCGGCCGGAACGCCGAGGCTCTTGTTGACAAACCTGGGATAGAAGGCCAGATGAGTGAACGCCATCGAGAGGCTCGTTCCCCAGGCCACCCCGTAGATCCCATAGGGCTTCGCAAGAAGAATGCTCAAGCCGAAGTTCAGGATCGCTTCGTACACCGCCCATCGAGCCACCGGCCCGTGCTTATCGATCGCCATCAAAATCGCGGACGCTGCACTGTCAGCCATGGAAAAGAAGAGGCTGATCATCAGAATCTGCAGCACTACCTCGGAGGTTTCCGCGTACTGCGGCCCCATCCAAAGCCCGATAAAGGTTCTTCCCCGAAACGCGAGCGCGATCGCGATCGGAAAAGTAAAGCCCAGCATGGCCTGTGTGCCCCGGATCAGCATCTTCTGCAGATCGTCCTTGCGCCCTGAGGCCTCCAGCCCACTAGCCATTGGCGTGAACGTGGTCGAGATTGCACCGGCCACCTGAGCGGAGTAGCTCACAAGGCTGCTGCCAATCGAGTAAAAAGTTACCATCCCAACAGAGATCACCGCTCCGATCACAAGACTGTCGGTATTCCAGATCACCTGCACCGCGACAATAAAGACAAACGTCGTCAGGCTGTAGGACCAAAGGGGTTTAAGAATCTCCGGCGTAGGACGAACGACTCGAGCTCTTGAGGCTGGGAACACCTTGAACGCTGTAAGCGTCAACGCAAGGCCCGCAACAGTGATGACGGTCAACTCCCAAACCGCCAGCGAAACCAGGCCGCGACCGCTCTGCAAAATCAGCAAGACCCCGATCGCCCGGAAGACCGTCTGGGCCATCGTGATCGAACTCAGCAGGTCGAAGCGATGCACCGCGGCCAGCACCGCTCCAAAGACTCCCGAGATCAAGGTAACTGCAACCCCCAGGGCGGAGAGGAACATGGTGATCTGCGCCGCTCGCATGAGCTCAGGAGGAATCTTGAAAAAATGGGGTGAAAGCCACGCCAGAGCCACGGCAAGAACCGCCACAAGAGCGGAGAAACTCGCGCGCAACCAGAGCGCCGCGCCGATCGCCTGTCTGGCATCGTCCAGAAGATTCTGTGCATGAGCCTTTGAGACAAAGCGGATAATCGCACTTCGCAAACCCAGATCCAGCAGCCCAAGGTACGCCGTCGTCGATACGACGAGTATCCAGACTCCGTAACCACCCGCGCCCAGGTGCCGGACGACGAACGGGATCAGAAAGAAAGGAACGACCATGCTGACAGCCGTCGCAGCCCAGTTCATCCCGACATTGACGGCGAATTGTCGCTTGCGGCTTGCCATTCTCAGTGAGGTCTACCGTTAGCATATAGGGAAATGCCTCGTCAGCCCTCTACGTCAAAGGTGGTGGGAACGCGGTCGAGCCACACTCGTACAATCGTCAGAGGCGATGAAAGCTCTCTTCTGGATCAGCTTGGCGTTGGTCGGCTACACCTACTTTGGTTACGCGATCCTGCTCGCCCTCCTGGCTCGTCTTCGACCGCGTCCATTCCTCATGGCGCCTGGAACGCCAAGCGTCTCCATTGTGATTGCGGCTCATAACGAGGAAGCTGGACTCCCGCGCAAACTTGAGAATCTCGCACAACTTCACTATCCCGCCCATCTTCTGGAGATTGTGGTCGCCTCGGACGGCTCAACGGACGGCACGATCGCTGTGCTCAACCAATACGCAACCCAGCCGGAGAGCAGACGCATCAAGCCAGTCGTTCTCCACTCGTCCAGAGGCAAAGCCTTCGCTCTCACTCGAGCCGTTAGAGAAGCCGAAGGAGAGATCCTCGTCTTTCTGGATGTGCGGCAGACGATAGAGCCGGACGCCGTCTCCGAACTGGTGGCATGTTTCGCAGATCCGGAGGTCGGGGCCGTAAGCGGGGAACTCTTGCTCCACGCCGGCTCTTCCTCTACGAACGAATCGCTCGGCCTCTACTGGAAGATTGAGAAGGTAATCCGCAAGTTGGAGTCGCAAACCGGCTCTGTCGTCGGAGCGACAGGAGCCATCTACGCAATTCGAAGCAGACTTTTCGTCCCCATCCCCGAGGGCACAATCCTGGACGATGTCTTTGTTCCGATGAACGTAGCTCGTACCGGCAAGCGCGTCGTCTTCCAGCCCAGCGCGATCGCCCACGACCAGATCTTCGCTCAAAAAGGCAAGGAGTTCGGACGCAAGACCCGCACCCTGACAGGAAACTACCAGCTTCTCCGTCTCGCACCCTGGTTGATCTCGTTCCGCAATCCTTTACTCTTCCGTTTCCTCAGCCACAAGTTGGCCAGGCTCTCCGTCCCCGTCTTCCTGATCACGTTACTGGTATCTTCTTCCCTGCAGCCGGGAGGCTTCTTTCTCACGACGACTGTGCTTCAGTTGATATTCTATGCACTAGCTCTACTCGGCTCTCTTAACCCCGGCACTCAGCGTCTAAAGCCCGTTGCGATCGCCAACACCTTCGTGATGTTGAACGTCGCTGCCGTGGTCGCCTTCTGGAACTTCGTGACGGGACGAGAGAAGGTTTGGGCTTGAGCCGTCATCATGCGTCGCCGGGATCTGTATACGGATCCGGCGCCGCGAAGGGAGGACCAGCATGGGGACAGGACTAGGACACTTCATACCGATCGTCGCCTACGTGGGCTTCTGGGTCATGTGTCTCCTCTCCCTCGGCGGCCGGCCCGTCCTCGGCCTGTATTACATGGTTCCCTTCATCCCGTACCGCACCATGCGGGACCACCTGCTGGACTATCCCCTCGGCAACAACATGCTGACCATCCTGGTTGTCGCCGTTATCCTGGGGGCGCTGATCAAAGGCAACCGTCTCCCGAAGTCGAAGCTTTACCTGGTGTGGTTCCTCTTCGCAGGCTACCTCTATCTTTCGATGTGGATCGGTTCGCTCATGGGAAACGAGCCTGCCCCCCTGTGGCTCGGCGACGCAAACTTCGTCATGTGGAAGGATTACATCGTCCTCCCGCTTCTCTTTGTCGCCTCCGGTCTGGTCATCAACGATAGAAAATCCGTTCGTAACCTGGTGATCCTGGTTGGTATTGCCCTCCTGCTCGTGGATCGAAGCGCACTCGCGGAGAGCTTGTCGCGAAGCTGGGGAGTCTTCGACGAGAACAAACGGAACAGCGGCCCGCTCGCCTACGGACCCAACCAGCTTGCTGCCTTCCTTGCTCAGTTCGCCATGTTCTTCTGGGGCTTCCTTCAGTTCATGAAGCGTAGAAAGGTGAAACTGGCATGCTACTTTCTGGCCGCGTTCACGATCGTCACCTCGCTGTACACCTTTTCGCGCGGAGCCTACATCGCCCTCCTGTTCAGCGCCTTCCTGCTTGCGATTCTTAAGGATCGTAAGCTCCTGATAGTGCTTACCGTCTTCCTCTTCACCTGGCAGACGATCGTCCCCGCGGCAGTGACCGAACGTGTCTCAATGACAAAAGACTCGTCCGGAGGACTGGATGCCTCGGCTCAGGAAAGAATTGACCTTTGGACGCAGTCTAGAGACATGTTCATCCGGAGTCCTATCGTCGGAACCGGGTTTGCCTCCTTCCAGTTCGGGCAACACACAGACAACCTCAAAGACACCCATAACTGGTACGTCAAGGTACTCGTTGAGTCCGGAATCATCGGAGGTGCGATGGTTGCTGTCATGCTCATCCAACTCCTCACCTCCGGCTTGTGGCTCTTTCGCAAAGCGGAAGACCCTCTCTATCGAGGGCTGGGTTTAGGGTTCTTCCTTGCCGTCGCGTCATGCCTCGTAGCCAACTTCTTTGGCGACCGTTGGACCTACGTTGAGATCAACGGACTGCTTTGGCTTCTGGCAGGCGCCGTCGTACGCACCCGGGACAGTATCGACTCATCCATCAGTCAGAACGCCGCACTCGGCACGCCCCAGAATCATCAGTTCCCCTGGATTCGCACGCAAGAGCCGGCTCTTCCCCGGCAACCGGCAGTGACCGCTCGCTCATGGCTCGCAGACTCAAGATGATCGAGACGGTGTACGTTCCCTCGGGCGTTGAGGTTGGCCTCGCTGCTCTCCCGCACATCCTCTTTGTCGTGGATCAACTACCGAAGGCTCTGGGCGGTGGAGAGAGAATCGCCGTGCGGCTTGCTGCCCTGCTGCCCCGCTACGGATATCGCGCCTCTATTCTCACCTTTGACATGCATCCGGATTGCCCGCTCCGCCTCTCCGCACCATGTCCCATCTATTTACTCCCGATGCAGCGCACCTACGGCTGGCGTGCTCTCAAATCTGCCTTCGCGCTGAGCCGCTTCGTGCGCGACAAGGACGTAAAGGTGGTGCAGACCTTCTTCGAAAGCTCAAACCTCTGGGCTGGCCTGATCGTCAAGATGTTCTCGCGAGCCAGGCTCATCTGGAGCCAGAGAGACATGGGCATTCTCAGAGTGAGAAAGCACAAGATCGCGTATCGGCTTCTATCCCGCATGCCCGACCGTGTCTTCGCTGTCTCGGAAGAGGTTCGCAAACACTGCATCCGCGTTGATCGCATCGCACCGGATAAGGTGACGGTCATCTACAACGGCATCGACGTGCTCCCGGAAGCAAACACGGCTGACCCACCCAGGCCGGAGGGGCGAGCCCACATCACCACATTGGGCAACATCCGGCGCGTCAAGGGCCACGATGTCTTCATAGAAGCGGCAGCCCTGCTCGCCACTCGCTTTCCCCACTCCTCCTATAGCATCGGCGGAGCCGTGTTGGAGCAGGACTACTTCGCAAACCTTCAGGCCACCGTCGCTAGCCTAGGATTGTCGGATCGCTTCAGCTTCGTGGGTCCCGTGCATTCACTGCCGGAGCATCTCGCCCAAGCCGACATCTTCGTCATGCCCTCCCGCAGTGAGGGCTTCTCCAACGCGATCATTGAGGCGATGGCCGCCGCTCTCCCTGTCGTCGCGACCCATGTCGGTGGAAACGCCGAGGCTGTGGTCGATCTTCTTACAGGTCTAATCGTTCCGCCTGAAGATCCGGTTGCCCTGGCTGAGGCTCTCGCAAGCCTCCTCTCCGATCCAACCCGAGCCGCTGCCATGGGCGAGGCAGGAAGGAGTCTGGCAAAGGAGAAGTTCACCACGGACGCCATGATGCGTCAGACCACAGCCACCTACGCTGATCTCTTGGATGCAGCCACCCGTACTTAGCAGCGCACCAGGTTCGGAGCAGAAAGTCCCTTCGTAGCATTCCGGCTATCGACTACCAGCCTCGACTCACGCACGATCCTGGCATAGTCGTAATCCGAGTGATCCGTCACGATCAGAACACAGTCATACTGGCCAAGATCATCAAGCGGGGTCGAAGTCATGTTGAGGTTGTAGTGCCTTCCTCTGCCAACCTTCGGATGATAAGGATCGTTGTACAGGACCTCAGCTCCATCGGCGCGGAGCAGTTCGATGATGGTCAGCGCCGGCGACTCGCGCAGATCGTCGATGTCCTTCTTGTAACTCATTCCCAGCATCAGAATCTTCGAGCCGTTGACCGCCTTCTTCGCTCCGTTCAGCGCTTTTGCCACCTGTTGTGTTACAAACTCCGGCATCGCTTCGTTGACCTCACCCGCGAGCTCAATAAACCGGGTGTTGAAGTCGTACTCCTTCGCCTTCCACGAGAGGTAAAAAGGATCGATCGGAATGCAATGCCCGCCAAGCCCCGGCCCCGGATAAAACGGATGAAAGCCGAAGGGCTTCGTCGACGCAGCGTCGATCACCTCCCAGATATCGACCCCCATACGAAGCGAAAGAACCTTCAACTCGTTGACCAGCGCGATATTGACGCAGCGGTAGATATTCTCCAGCAGCTTCGTCATCTCCGCCACGCGGGTCGTCGAAACCCGAACCGACCGCGTGAAGATCCCTTCATAGAGCACCGCAGCCAACTCCGTCGCAATGGGCTCATGTCCACCCACCACCTTTGGAATATCACGCCGCGCCACGGTGGTGTTGCCGGGGTCCTCACGCTCCGGTGAGAACGCCACGTAAAACGACTCAGCTTCCGACCGATCGCCATCCAGCGTCTGCGCATTCAGACCGGATCGATTGCCTTCTTCAAGCAGAGGGATCAGCACGTCTTCCGTTGTTCCCGGATAAGTCGTCGATTCCAGGATGACCAGTTGCCCCGCCTGCAGCCAGGGCGCAACCGAACGCGCCGTATCCTGAATGTAGGAGAGATCCGGCTCACGATGCTCCGTCAACGGAGTAGGCACACACAGGATGATCGCATCCTGCTCGGCCAGTTGGGCAAAGTCCGCCGTCGCGTTGAAGTTCTTGCTGCGCGCCGCCTGGATCTCGGCTTCAGGTATCCGGAAGATGTAGGAACGCCCCGCCTGGAGATCGTCGATCTTCTTCTGATCGATATCGAACCCTGTCACAGCGAAGCCCGCTTCAGAGAGCAGCAGCGAAAGCGGTAGTCCAACATAGCCAAGGCCGATGACACCGATTGCAGCGGTACGCGAGCGAAGCCGCTCAAGCCGTTCTGTGGCGAGTTGAGGGAGGGGCGGTGTATTAAGCAGCGACATATCGGATCAATTATTGCATCGCAACGCATTCGAGTGACTGATCCAACCGTCAAGCCCAATACTGCAAACGTACCATTCCCTTTCCAGGGCTGGGGGACGAACATGGAGGGGACCGTCTATCATCAAGATAGAGCGATCGCAGACGGGCTCCGCGAGGAATATGATGGCGCGATACTTGATCACCGGAATAGCTGGATTCATCGGCTCGACGCTGGCCCACGCCCTCGTGGAGCAAGGCCACGAAGTCCGTGGAATCGACAACCTCTCCACCGGCCGTCTTGAGAATCTCGACAGCATCCGAGGCTCAGTCTCCGTCGAGACGGATGACATCCAGAATCTGCATGCGGTCCAAAGGCTCTGTGAGGGCGTGGACTTCGTTCTCCATCAGGCTGCGCTCGCTTCGGTCCCCCGTTCGGTCAAGGATCCTCTGACCTCGCACGAGTCCAATATCAACGGCACCCTGAACGTTCTACTTGCGGCTCGGGACGCTTGCGTCAAGCGGGTCATCTATGCTGCCTCCTCTTCCGCTTATGGGGATCAACCAACCCAGCCCAAGCACGAGGAGATGAGTCCCTTGCCGCTCTCCCCGTATGCCGTTCAGAAGCTGACCGGCGAGTACTATGTCCAATCCTTCTGTAAGGTGTATGGCATGCAAGGCATCTGCCTGCGCTACTTCAACATTTTCGGGCCCAGGCAGGCCGCCGACTCGCCCTACTCCGGCGTGATCGCTCAGTTCATCTACAAGATGATGGCGGGCGAGACCCCGGTTATCAATGGTGACGGATCCACCAGCCGCGACTTCACCTTCGTGCAGAACGCGGTCCAGGCGAACCTGAAGGCCTGCCTCGCATCGGACCTCGTCGCCACCGGCAGAGTCTTCAACGTCGGCACTGGAAACAGCCACACGCTCAATGAACTGTACGATGTGCTGGCGGAGCTTCTTGGCTTCCACGCAAGGCCGAAGTACGGACCCGATCGGCCGGGAGATATCCAGCATTCGCTCGCAAGCATCGAGCGCGCAAAACAGGAACTTGGCTATAACCCTCTGACCGACTTCAAGGAAGGTCTGGAGAAGACGGTAGCCTGGTACCTCAAGAGTCAGAACGGTGAACCAGCGACGCAAGAAGGGCCACAGCCTGCAGACCTCGTCTTCGCCCGCGCGGAGAGCGCCTAGCAGCCTCACCTTGGTTTACTGCGAGCCACGCCGCCGAACGATCGTCTTGATGGTCTCGAACATGATGAGCAGGTCCAGCCCCAGGCTCATGTGTTTCACGTAGTAGAGATCGTACTCAAGCTTCTCTCGCGTCTCCGCCAGCGTTGCGCCATAACCATACCGAACCTGAGCCCATCCCGTAAGACCCGGGCGGATCAGGTGCCGCAGGTAGTAGAACGGCAGCTGTTCAGAGAGCATCGGGATAAACTCAGGCCGCTCTGGACGCGGCCCTACGAACCCCATATCGCCGCGCAGCACGTTCCATAGCTGCGGAATCTCATCGATGCGCGTCTTCCGCATGAACATGCCGAACTTGGTCACACGGGGATCGTTCTTGGTGGCCCAGCGCGCCCCCTCGCGCTCCGCGTCCGTGAACATCGAACGAAACTTCAGCACCTCAAAGGTTCGCCCTCCCACCCCAACCCTGGTCTGCCGAAAGAGAATCGGCCCCTCGGAGGAAAGCCGCACCGCCAGCACAACGAACGGTAGAAACGGCAGAAAGAGCAGCAGACCAAGCGCCGCGGCGATGGTGGAGACGATCTGCCGGCTGAACTGCTGCGCCGGTCGAATGCGGAAGCCGTCACTGTAAAGAAAGTTACTGGGCCGGAGACCGTCCAGCTGAATCTTGCCGGAGAGCCGCTCTCGCAGCGTTCCCGCCTCCTCAACAACAATTCCCCTGAATCGCAGACCGAGCAGTTCGCGCACGGGAAGCTCACCTCGCGGAGATTCCACGGCGACGATGATGCGGCTGACCGGCGTCGGACCGGATGCAACACGTTCCAGCGTCTCCATCCAGATGCGTTTGCGTTCGTCCGGCGATTCACTTGGAAGGTCCTGCCACTCAACCACCTCCATGCCAAGCTCGGGACGATCGCGAAGCGAGCGCACAATGGAGGCGGCCAGTTCCCCGGTTCCCAGAATAAAGACCCGTTCGCGGAAGTATTTATGGCCCACAATCCAGTCATACGCCCGGCGCCACAAGATCAGGGCAGGCGTCAACAGTCCAAGCCCCGCCGCGTAGACATCCGGATTGCCAAGCACGAGCTCAGGGAAGACGAACATGGCGCCCGCGATGACGAAACAGTCGAAGGCGAGCACCAGCAAGATTCGGAAATAGATCTCGTGCCGGATGGAAACGATCTGCGGTTCGTAGAGATCGAAGTAGTACGAGAAGATCAGGCTCAACGTGGTCACCGCGGTGATCTTCACGAAGCCATACTCATAGTTCAGGGTAAGCAGCGCATCTTGAAAGCCCATGAACAGGAGCGTGGCGACAAGGAAACAGCTGCTTACAATGATCGCCTCACAAAAAAGGAGAATGACCGTTCTTGTGGGGTAATACACGTTCAAGAACCGGATCATGGAGACGTCTTCTCCGGTTCCTTCACATAGCTGTCGTAGCCGTAGTAGCCGCCAGTGGCAGGCGGATTCTCCACCGCATTCAGAACGAAGCCAAGAATCCTGGAAGCCTTTAGCTCGCCCAGCGCCCGCTGTGCCGTCTGAAACTTGGTCACGCCTCCACGCGCAATGAGCAGCACGCCGTCGCAGGATCGGGCCAGGTTCACGCCGTCACTCACAAGATTGACCGGCGAAGAATCGACCACGATCCAATCGAAGTGCGGCGACAGGATAGAGATAAGCTCCTCGAACCGGCGATTGCCGGAGAGATCCGCCGCCTTATCCCCTTCTACCCCGCCGGGAATGAAGGTGAGCGCCGTCAGGCCGGCAGCCAGGGGAGTCGCACCTGCCGTCGTTCTCCCACGTTGCAGGATCTCAGCGATCGTCACCTTCCCCGCAAGATACTCGCTCAATCCGGGCTCCACCGGCGCCCCCAGCATCTGGTGCAGGGAGGAGCGGCGCATATCGCCATCAATCAACAGAACCCTGCTCACCTTGTGCCGCGCAAAGGAGAGGGCCAGGTTGGCCGCGACAAAGCTCTTGCCTTCCTGCGGCACGCCGCTGGAGACGAGAATCGACTTCAGCGGTGTCAGGTCGCGGAACTCCTGCATCCGGGAGCGCAGGCTGCGGAACTGCTCCACCGCGCTGCCGCGTTCTTGCAAGGCTGGCAACTGGTTGTACGCAGGTTCCCAGTCGTAGGTAGCAACGCGTTCCGGATCGAAAGATCCAGAGGCCTGCACCACAGCCACAGGCGCCGGGTCCCCAGCAGCCGTGACCTCTGCACCATGAGGAAACTGGGTGCTGACGGCGTGCCTCTCCGCGACCGCGTCGTACTCCGTCTCCTCCGCCACCTCAGTCGCAGCCCCCGACTGGGATGCCAGGCGATCCTGTTCAGCGCGCTGCAGAGCTTCGTAGATCTTGCTCATAGACGGCGCCTCCCAACTTCGAAGGTGGCATCAGATGAGAGTTCCTGGCTCGTAGCAACCACGAACGGCTGAGCTTCCAGACCAAGATCCTGCGCGACAAAGTCAATGATCGTCGGAGGGATCTGCTCAACCTGCTCCACAAAACCCAGAATCAGCGCATGCTCACAAACCAGGTTGATAATGCGCGGGATGCCCCGGCTCACACGATGAATCGCCCAGATGGTCTCGTCGGCGAAGATCGGCTGGTTAGACCCTGCAATCAGAAGCCGCTGCTTGATGTAAGCGGCCGTCTGCTCCTCCGTAATCGCGTGGGTACGGCACCAGAGCGATACCCGTTGCCGCAGTTGCCGCACCGCGGGCTGACGAAGTTTCTCTTCCAGTTCCGGCTGTCCTGAGAGGATGATCTGCACCAGCTTCTCTGAACTCGTTTCAAGATTAGTGAGCAGGCGGATCTCCTCCAGCAGTTCGAGCGACAGATTCTGGGCTTCGTCCACGATGATTAGACACGTCTCCTGCCGACGGAAGCGTTCGATCAGCCACCGGTTCAGTTGGATCAGCATGCCGGACTTGGTGCGGGTCGTGACCGTCAGACCGAAATCCGACAGCACGAACTCCAGAAAATCCAGCGGATCCAGCAGCGGGTTGAAGATGAACGACGTAAACACACGCGACTGATCCAGCGTCGCGATCGCCTTCCGCAGTAGCGTCGTCTTGCCCGTGCCAACCTCGCCTGTAAGCACAATGAATCCTTTGCGCGCGGAGATGCCATACTCCAATCCGGCCAGGGCCTCCCGCGTATGGGGCATCATGTACAGAAAACGCGGGTCGGGACTGGTCCCGAAGGGATTGGTCTTGAGTTTGTAGAAGGGCTTATACATGGGCCTGCCCGGTCCTCGGAAGCGTCTCGTTCGCTTCCTTCAGCTTAGGCCGCCGCCTGAATCGCTCAAAGAGACCCGGCTTCTTTTCGCTGTCTCGCGGCGTAAACACCTCGCCGGAGTAGGCGATCACAGCCAGCGTAGGCAGTTGGGTGAAAGCCCAGACATCCCGCTCCGTCCGCAGCGCCGTATCCCGATACTCCAGCAGTCCCACGATCAGAAGACCCAAGGCAAGGCCTACGGCGAGACCGCCCAGCGCAAAGACGGAGCGCTTCGGGAACGTCGGGCCGTCCGGCAGGTTCGGCTCATCCATGATCCGGAACTGCTCGCCCTGCTGTGCCCGCTCCAGGTCCGTCGCCATCTTCGAGTGGTTCATCTTGGTCAGCAGATCGTTGTAGAACGTCTCGGCCGTCGTGTAGTCGCGCGTCAGTTCCTTATACTGCTCTTCCACCAGGGGGCTTGACTGGATGCGATCCTGGTACGTCCGCACATCCGACTGGATCTGGGCCTGCTCCGCCCTCTTCGCCTGGATACTCAGGTCCAGCGCCCGCAGTTGTGCGCGAAGCTGCTGAATCGCAGGCGACTCAGGGTGCCTCGCCGTGGACGCCGTAGAGACCGGAGGCGCAACCGCAGCCGGAGCCGGCGCATTGGCACTATCTGCCATCTTTTTACGCAGATCGCCGATCTTGCGGCGGATCGCGATCACATCCGGGTAATCGTCCGTGTAGTGGCTGGTAAGCTCCGTCTCCTGCGCCAGCAGGCTCTGGAGTTCCGCCTGCTGCACCTGTGGCGCGACCCCGGCCGTCGCGGCCGCCGCCGGAGTCGAAACCGTAGCCGAGGCCGTCTGCAGCTGCTCCGCCAGCAGCGAGTTGCCGTAGACCTTGTCCTGCTCCATCCTCGCCAGCGCCTGGTTGGCGCCTTCCAGCTGCGTGTTGAGGCTGGTCAACATATTCATGTTCGGCGACGCCTCACCCGGCAGCTTGCCGATGTACTGCCGCTGAAACGCCGCCAGCTTCGCATCCTGCTCATCCAGATTGCGCTTTGCATCCGCCAGTTGGCTCTTCAGAAAGTCGGTCGTGCCCACCGCTGAATCTTCCCGAGACTTCAGATTGGCCGAGAGAAATAGCGAAGTAATCTCCCCGCAAACCAGCTGTGCGGTCCGCGCGTCGTTCGCCTCAAACGAGATGAAGAACCCCGGAAGTCCGCCAGAGTGGGCAATCTCAGAGTGGATAGGCGTAATGCTGATGCCCTTCCGGACCGTGTCGATCCGGTCATCCATCGACATGTTCTTCGTCGAGTACAGGTTGTACCGCTCGATGATGGGCTGGATGCGGGATCGGCTTAGCATCTGTTCTTTCATCGACGCCAGCCGGCTGTCGATATCCGACGAGATCACCGGCGTGACGTACTCACCCGGCACCTTCTGCTGATCGATGATGACAAGGGTCTGCGAAAGAAATCTTGGAGCGATGAAAAACGTAGCTGCCACCCCGGCGAGGGCAAGCAGAACCGCGGGGATCGCGACGATCCAGAAACGGCGCTTCAGAATATCCAGGTAGTCTTCTGGGGTCAGTGTGCGATGGCCTAGCATAGTTCCCCTTATCGGCCGCCAAGGTGTAAGGATGCGGGAACGTAGCTAAGCCCGAAACCGAAGACCTGGTTGAGACCGGAAAATGAATTGGAAGTCTGCAGAACGCCTTCTAAATCCTGACGCTCCGCGGTGTAGCTGAAAAATCCCGAAAGATGCCGTCCAAGGGCACGGCCGATCTGCGTGCTCACGATCCCCGTATTCGTCGTAAACGCGGGCTGGTCGATCACCGGAAGATTTGAGGAGCGGCTATAGCTCAAGCTCAGGCTCCCGTTCCACGCGCGTCCCAGGCCCCTCGAAGCCGACCCCAGGACGGACTGCGTCCGCGCACCCGCGCTAACCCCGGAGCCATTGCTGCTTCCGCTCGTATAACTCGCTTGCAGCGCGGCTTCCCGAGTCGAGTAAGTCGTGGAAACATCTGCGGAGAGGCCGTATGCAGCATGAGCCAACAACGCACCGTCGGTTCGTTGCGGCCCCAGCGAAGCATTCAACCCAAACCTTCGCGTGAACTGGCGAACATATCCGAACGTGACCGCCTCGGAGGAGAACCCAGCCGTGCTCCCCTCGAATCCGAAGCTACTGTAATTGACATTGGCATTGACGGAGCTGAGAGCATTCAGCCGATGAGCAACCCCGCCGCCCGCGCTGTATTGGTGGCTGTCTAAGCCCCCCGGACCCGAGTCACCCACGAACGTAAGAATCGACTCCGACCCGAACGCCTGAAGCGAGGTCTTTCCCGTCACCGCCCGTTGCACCGAGCCCGCCACCGAGTTGCTGATCCGGTCGGAGTTGTCCGTGAGAATCGACTGATTCGATCCCGACACCGGAGCCACGCCTCCGTCGCCCACGCCCGGCACCCCGGAGAGCCCAGCCGTCGGGCTCTGCGGCAGATAACTCACCGAATCCGATACCACCACATTCCACTTCCGATACGAAAGCACCTGGGACAAGGAGAGATTCTGATAATAAGACGAAGGTTCATCCGACGTTCCGACCAGATAACCGCCCGAGTAGATCATGCTGAACGGATGGGTAGCGCTCCCCGAGAGATACGCCAGGTCGCCTCCAAGCGTCGTCGAATAGTCGGTCTGATTCGTGCCGTTATAGCCCACATTGGCCCTCTCCGAAAAGTTGAGAGCGTAAGTAAGCGTACCTTGAGTCGTCGGCAACTGGAAGCCCTCATACCGCGGAGAACCAACCGCCGCCGGTGCCGCCTGACCGTACACCAGAGGCGTCAGGCAGGCGAGCGGAAGCAGGCAAAGTACCGCAAAGTGAGTTCTCTTTCTCATGGGACGACGATGGTGTCTCCCGGTTCAAGAACAATGCCCTGTTCGTTGCCCGTCTTTACCGCCCTCTTGTAATCGAAGAACAGCTTCTTCTGACTCCCCGGCTGTCCGCGAAGAATATAGATATGCTTCGCATTGGCATAGGGCGTCAGACCTCCCGAGGAGGAGATCGCCTGCAAAATCGTCATGTCAGGCGTCATCGCCAGAGGCCCTACCTTCGATATCTCGCCTAGCAGGAAGATGTGTTTGCTGTTCACCGCCAGCAATGTCACGGTCACCAGAGGGTCGGTGATGTACTTCTTCAGCCGCGTCGCAAGATCGTTCCCCAGCTGCACCGGGGTCAGACCGGAAGCCGGCACATCGCCCAGCAGCGGAAGCGAGATCATCCCGTCCGGACGAACCGTCAGCGGCCCGGAAAACGTCGGCTCCTTCCAGACCGTGATCTGGATCCCGTCCTGCGGCCCGATCACGTAGGAGTCGGACACCACAGGCAGGCTCGCCGGTCCGGCAGGCACAGCAACCGGCACAGGCTCAACCGGAGCAGCCTGAGGCGTGGCGCTCAGGACCGGCTTCGGCATACCCTGTGACAGGCCGCCGCGAGAACATACCATCGTGATCGAAAGTGCAGCAAGAACAGTCAGTCTCATCATCCATACCCGTGCTTCATACAAATAAACCCGAACGACGCGCGAAGGTAGTAGGTGCACGCGTTAATTCCGCCGCAATTCACAGACACGCCTTGACAATCGCGCGGCGAAGCAATCTGACCCGATAGACCTTGTTCCCTCGTTTTTACAGTGGTCGAGTAATGGTTCGTCCGCGCTTGAAGACGATCTCCACCTCGTTATCTTAAGGTATTCCAATTTGTTCGCAAATGCAGCAAAAGGAGAGGGTAGGATAGCTCTTGTGATGTACACACTGTCCCGTGGGCTCGGCTAGGGAAGCTATGCTTAAGACCTCAATCGCTCCACCGATCGCGGCGCTGCCTGCGGACGAGCCCGTCAGGTCGATGCGCGGTGTACCCGTTTACCTGGACGAAACACTCCTGCGCCGTGCCTGGATGCATGGGGCGATCCTTGCAGCCCTGCTCGTTCTCCTCTACTTTCATATCGCAATCAAGCTCGTTTCGGATTGGATCGAACTCCCCGACTACTCCCATGGGTTGCTCATCCCGTTCTTCGCCCTCTTCCTCGTCTGGGATAAACGAAAGATCTTTCAACGGACCGAACTCAACCCCAGTTGGGCTGGTCTTTGGCTGGTCGCGGCAGGCCTCTTCGTCCTCATCGTCGGAGTCTTCGGAGCGGATCTCTTCCTCTCCCGTATCTCCTTTGTGCTCCTGCTCGCCGGCATCGTCTGGTCTTTGTTGGGCAGCCGCATGCTCGGCGAGTGCAGGTTCATCCTGCTCGTGCTCTTGCTTGCCATCCCGTTCCCCACCCTCATCTTCAATCAGATCACCTTCCCCTTGCAGTTGCTCGCGTCCAGGCTCGCCAGCGCCTTATTGCCTCTGGCTGGCGTGCCTGTCCTCCGTGACGGCAACGTCATCTCCCTGCCCTCCATGCAGTTGGAGGTCGCCGAGGCATGCAGCGGCATCCGCTCCCTCATGAGCCTGTTCACCGTAGCCATCATCTACGGCTACTTCCTGGAATCCAGCACGATGCGCCGCACCATCCTCGCCTTCTCCGCCATCCCCATCGCAGTCGCGGCCAACGCCGCCCGCATCTTCGGCACCGGCCTCTGCGTTCAATATTGGGATCCCGATAAAGCGCTCGGCTTCTTCCATGAGTTCTCCGGCTGGCTCATGTTCCTGGTCTCCTTAACCTGTCTTTACTTCGTCCATCGCCTCACCCGGCTGGTCTGGAAGAAAGGAGGGACGAGCGCATGACCTCACCCAGGTTCATAACCGTCGTAGCCCTCATGGCGCTGACATGGACGCTCATGCGCGCTCGCGGAGATGTCGATCGGGTTCCGCCCAGCGTGCCGCTCAACCAGATGCCGCAGACTCTGGGGCCCTGGAAAAGCACGGATGTTCCCCTCACGGCCGATGTGCTTGAGATCCTGGGCAAGGGAGTCTTTCTCAACCGCATCTACCGCCCCACAGATCCGGCCTTGGCATCCGCTTCCAACGAAGTCGGCCTCTTCATCGGATACTTCCCCACCCAGCGCACCGGCCAGGCCATCCACTCCCCACAGAACTGCCTCCCGGGCAGCGGCTGGGTCTTCGAGTCCTCCGGAGTCACCACCCTCAAGACTCCGGCCGGCCAGCCCTTCCAGGTCGGAGAGTACCTCATCTCCAACGGAACCTCGAAGGACGAGGTCCTCTACTGGTATCGTTCTCACGGACGAAGTATGGCAAGCGACTACGTCGCCAAGCTCTATACCCTGGTCGATTCCATCCGTTACAACCGGACCGACGCCGCCTTGATCCGGGTCGTCGTGCCACTCGCCTCAGGAGCCACCAGGCAGGCGGCGCATGATCGCGCTGTCGACTTTGCACAGCAGCTCTCACCTTTACTTCCGGCCTATATCCCGGATTGATTCCACCTCGGCCCTGGGACCGAAGTATCATTCCGCAGGGGAGATCCTGCTGTCAAAATGAAGGGCATCACCCACATCACGAGGACAGTTGCAATGCTAAAGCCGTTCCATCGCTTCTCCACACTTTGTCTCGTGGCAGCCCCGCTCACCGCTTCGCTCGTCCTGCTGGACGGCTGCAGAACCGACCCCAACGTTCGCAAGGTTAAATATCTGGAGAGTGGAAAGCGCTACGAGAACGATGGCAAGCTCAAAGAAGCGGTCATTCAGTTCGCGAACGCCCTCAAGGTCGACCACAACTATGCCGATGCCCACTACGAGCTGGGCAAGGTCTATGTCAAGATGGGCAACTTCCGCCAGGGGTACGGAGAGCTCCTCCATACCGTGGAGCTTGATCCCGCCAACGTGGCAGCGCGGCTGGAGGTCGGCAACATCCAGGCCGCGGCCGGAGCCCCGGACAAAGCTCTCGAGCAGGCCAACGCTGTCCTTGCCGTCGATGGCCACAACGCAGACGCCTACTCCCTCCTGTCGCAGATCGACAGGAAGAAGGGGGATCGTGCGGCCGCGCTCAAAGACCTTCAGAAAGCCATGGAGATCGACCCCAACAAGGCTGCATACCATACTCAGCTCGCCCTGCTCCAGGCCTCCGATGCGCAGAGCAGGCCGGCTGCGGAACAGGAGCTGCGCAAGGCCATCTCCCTCGATCCCAAAGATGTGAATGCACCGCTGGTCCTCGGCTCGCTCCTGGAATTGAAGGGAGATCAGCAGGGTGCCGCGCAGCAGGCCGCCGCAGCGGTCCAGAACGACCCCAAAGACGTTCACGCCAGGGGCAATCTCGCCGGCATCTACCTGCGAGCGGGAGACAAGGCGAAAGCGGAACAGACCCTCCGGCAAGCCGTCGACGACCTGCCCGACAACGGGGACGCGGTCAATCTGCTCGCCCAGTACTACGCCCGTACCGCGCAGCCCGACCAGGCCGAGACCGTCTACGCGGATCTCGCCTCCAAACACCCGAAGAGCGTCCCCATCCGCATCGCCTACGCTCAGATCCTAGTCTTGAGGCATAAGGACGAAAAAGCCAAGCCGGTTATAGAGGCCCTAGTCAAGAGCAACGCCGGCAACCCGCAGGTGCAACTGCTGAACAGCGCCATGCTCCTCGCCTCCGGAAAGGTAGACGATGCCTTCACCCTCCTCCAGAAGGCCGTCAAGAACAACCCGGACAGTTGGCAGCTCCAGCTTGCCCTCGCAAACGTAGCCAAGAAAAAGGGCGACCTCAGCACGGCTGACATCAGCTTCCGTGAGGCCGCAAGACTGGAGCCTCGCAGCCTGGAGGCCGCGCAGGGTGTGGCTGAGATCGCAAGTCAGCGCCAGGACAACGCCACCCTCTCCCAGATCGCCGAAAAGGCGATCGCCGTGAACCCGAATGCAGCCGAGCCCTACATATGGCGCGCCACCGCCGAAGGAAACCAGAAGCAGTTCACCCAGGCTGAGGCGGACTTCAACACCGCGCTCCTGAAAGATCCCGATAACACCGGTGCCATGGTCGAGCTCGGACTCTTGAAGTTGAAGGAAAGCCACGGCCCGGAAGGCACGGCGCTGCTGGAAAAGGCACTCACGAAAGATCCCAACTCCGTGCCCGCCATGTCCGCCCTCCTCTCCTATGACGTCTTCCAGAAGCAGCCGCAGCGGGCCATCGCTCGTTTGCAGCAGCAGCTTGCAAAAGTCCCGCAGAACGCCGTCTTCTACACCGATCTCGCTTTGCTCCAGCTCAACACCAAAGACTTCAACGGCGCGCGCGATAACGCCCAGAAGGCCACCCAGATCGATCCCTCCAACGGCCGCGCCGTGCAGGCGTATGCCGAAGCCGTCGGCGACCTGGGGGATAAGGACCTGGCGATTCGCACTTGGCAGCAATGGCTCACGAACCATCCCCGGGATGCCCAGGCGACCACCATGCTCGCCTCCCTGGAAGAAGCAAAGGGAGACGCCGCCAAGGCCATCGACGACTACAAGAAGGCGCTGCAGATCGATCCCAACCAGGCCATGGCCTCCAACAACCTCGCCTACCTGATGGTCGAGAACGGGCAGAATGTCGATGTCGCCCTCTCCTTGGCCCAGAACGCACGCCGCAGCCTCCCCAACTCCCCCAGCACCGCCGACACCCTCGCCTGGGTCTACTACCACAAGGGAACCTACGCCTCCGCCCGCGACCTACTCGAAGACGCGCTTAAATCCCAGCCCGACAATGCCACCATGCAGTACCACCTCGGCATGTCCTACAGCAAGCTCGGAGACAAGGCAAACGCCACGCTCCACCTCAAGAAGGCAGCTTCCCTCTCGCCGGACTCTCCTGCCGGCAAGGAAGCCGTCAAGGCTCTCGGCGAGCTCGGATAGACACTTGTCCAGGTCGTCAGCGCGGCTCCTCCCCGCAAGCCGGCACCGCGAGCGACAGAGCTGCCGGCCACGCTTGTCGATCCGATCCTTCATCACCGGTATCCTGAACCCTCCACATCCCAGGTCATGAAGGATCGGATGAGAGCTGAGGGTTCTTGCACACCACTTCGCCTAATCCTCCAGGCCATATCGCTCTGCAAGCAAAGAAAAGCGGAACCCTCTCAGGTTCCGCCTGTTTTTCTAGCGATCGATCAGTGTTCAGTCTTGGAAGCAATTAGGCGATGACGTCAGAGGTACGACGACGCCGGAACATCGCGCCTGCCGCTCCGATCAACCCCGTCCCCAGCAAAATCAGGCTGCTCGGCTCTGGAGTCGCTGCCACAGTGGTGCTGTTCGCGGCAAACGATCCGCCGGTGATGCTGCCCAGTGACGTTCCATGAACTTCAGACGAAGCCACGCTGTACGTCGCCGCGGTCTGTGTGCCGTTGTAAAGGAAATAGCCGGTGCCGGACATATCGAGATAGTCGAACAACTGGCCCTTCACGACCTGGCTGGGAGGAACGGTGAACGACTCGGAGGTGATGAAGTACTGAATCCCATCGGAGAACGTCGCAATCAGCAAAGCTGGTGTGACCGTCCCGCCGGGGACATAGGTAAACGGCCCGTTCGCAAAGGTGATGAGCGGGGAGATAGACGAGAGTTGGCTGATGGTGGTGCTCAGAATGAAGCCGGTCGTGTTGAAAGCAATCTGTGAAGAGGTGAACGAATCTCCGTCGCTGACGCTAATCGTTCCGGAGACCGGGTCGGCCAAGGCAAAAGGGGCAGCAGAGGCAAGTGCCGCTCCGAGAATGAGGATCTTGCTCAAGTTTTTCATGGGTACTGCTCCTTCGAATTTGTTTCTGTGATGATTGCGGTTAGTCAAAACCAAGGCATGGACCAGGCTGCCCCAGTCCCTTCTTTACGCGAACTTGCCGAACATCGTCAGTCCCGTGAGACCGGCAACTCTCCGTCGTACTTTGGTGACCTGTATCACTCCAAAGTGCTATAGGGTTCGTTTGCAAATACTAACCTGCCCAATCAGGGAAGCAAGCACTATTTTGCCGATTTGGGAGTTTTTTACTGCAAGTTTCTCCAGTAACTTCTCAAGTGGTTACCAGATGCTGAGAAAAACGGCCTAAATTGCCCCACTAACAAGCCCTTGTCATCTACGAAGACCGCCCCGCCCCGAAACACCCTCATTCGCCCCATCCCGCAGTATTTGCTACCCTTGGCCCCATGCGTTCCTTCGCCTTCGCTCTCGTCCTGCTCCTCGCGCCTTCTGCCATCCCGGCTCAATCGTTTACCAGGACCCACGAGCAGCAGAACCTCTCCCCCGCCGCCACCAGGACGCTGGACACCCTCAAGACCCTCAACGCCCTGCCCGCCGAGCAATGGCGCTTCCACGCAGGCGACCTACCCCATGGCGAAGCCAGCAACCTCGATGACGCCGCATGGCCGCTCGTCTCTCCGCACTCCAAGGCACCCAACGAAGCCGTCTGGTACCGCCGTGAAATCGTCGTCCCCACCACCCTGCACGGCTACGACATCTCCGGCTCCACCATCTCCTTCCAGTTTCGCGCCGACGCCAACGGCTCCGTCCCCGAGATCATCTACTTCAACGGCCGCCGCGTCGCCCTCGGCGAAGACCTCGAACCCATCACCCTCTTCGAGCCCGCGCGCCCCGGCGACAAGATCCTCGTGGCCGTCAAACTCCTCCACACCGTTGACGAAAAAACCTTCTCCGGCGTCAGTCTCACCATCGAACCCGGCGCCAGGACCCGCATCAATCCGAAGGACATCCGCCTCCAGTGCCTTACCGCCGCCAACCTCCTTACCAGCCTCCCCACTCCCCGGCCGGACCTCCTCCCCAAGCTCGAATCCGCCATCGCAGCCGTCAACCTCAAGGCTCTTCAGGCCGGCAATCAAGCCATCTTCGACGCCTCCCTCAAGCGTTCGCAGCAGATCCTCGCCGCCCTGCACCCCACCCTCGCCCAGGCAAAGATCGACCTCGCCGGCAACTCCCATATCGACGCCGCCTGGCTCTGGCCCCGCAGCGAGACCATCGACGTCGTTCGCCGCACCTTCACCACCGCCCTCCAGCTCATGAACGAGTACCCCGACTACACCTTCACCCAATCCGCCGCGCAGTACAGCGAGTGGATGGCCGACAAGTACCCCGCTTTGAACGATCAGATTCGTCAGCGAATTAAGGAAGGCCGCTGGGAGATCGTTGGCGGCATGTGGGTCGAACCCGACCTCAACCTGCCCGACGGCGAAAGCCTCGTCCGTCAGCTCCTCGTCGGCCAGCGCTACTTCCAGAAGGAGTACGGCGTCCAGGCACGCATCGGCTGGAACCCCGACTCCTTCGGCTACAACTGGCAGCTCCCCCAGATCTATAAGCGCTCCGGCCTCGACTACTTCGTCACCCAGAAGATGCACTGGAACGACACCAACATCCTTCCCTTCCGCCTCTTCTGGTGGGAGTCGCCCGACGGCTCCAAGGTCCTCACCTACTTCCCCACCGACTACGTCCATGACAACCTAAGCCCCGCGCGCCTCTCCGCCGACTTCGCCGAGTCCGCCGAGCGCAACCCCGGCACCACCGAGATGCTCGATCTCTATGGCATCGGCGATCACGGCGGCGGCCCCACCCGCGCCATGCTGGACGAGGGCGACCACTGGATCAAGGCCAGCCACTCCCCCACCTCCGCAGTTCCCTCCATGCACTACGCCACCGCCCAGAGCTACTTCTCCAGCGTAGAAACCAGGCTCAACCCGGACTCTCCCACCTGGGACTACAAGAGCATCGCCAAGGGCTACACCGCGCCGCCCGCATCCGCCTCAGGCGGCGTAGGCCTCCCCACCTGGAAAGACGAGCTCTACTTCGAATACCATCGCGGCATCTTCACCTCCCAGGCCAAGCACAAAGAGGCCAACCGCCGCTCCGAAGTCGCAACCCTCGACGCCGAAAAGCTCGCCTCCCTCGCCTGGCTCAACGGCGGGCCCTACCCCGCCGATGCCTTGACCGAAAGCTGGAAGCAGATCACCTTCAACCAGTTCCACGACCTCGCCGCCGGCTCCGGCATCGCCGTCATCTACCGCGATGCCCAGAAGGACTACGCCCAGGTCTTCCACTCCGATCGCGAGATCACTGAAGACTCCCTCAAAACTCTCGCATTGCGGATAGACACCCACGTCAAGGGTGACGTCCCCATCCTCCTCTACAACTCCCTCGCCTGGCCCCGCTCGGAGACCGTCAAGCTCCACGTCCAGATGCCCGAGCAAACCGACTCCGTCGCCATCATGGACGCCAGGAACAAACCCCTCGCCACCCAGGTGCTCGGCCACGATGACGCCACCCACGCCTTCGACCTCCTCGTCCATGTCGAGGACATCCCCGCTCTCGGCTATGAGGTTCTCCACGCCGTCTCAGGCCGATCCAACACCCCGAAGAAGCCTCTTAGCCTCGATCAGGATGCCTCCAGCTTCACCCTCTCAAACTCCAGACTAAAGCTGACTCTCGACAAACAGTCCGGCTGCATCACCAGCCTCACCGACGCGGCCCACACCGAATACATCGCCCCTCACGCCTGCGCCAACCAGCTCCAGACCTTCGTCGACACCCCGAAGCAGTACGACGCCTGGAACATCGACCCCGGCACCCTCGACCACAACACCCCCATCACCGCACTCGACTCCATCACCGTCCTCGAGCAAAGCCCCCTCCGCAACACCGTCCGAATCGTCCGCACCTGGCAGTCCTCCAAGTTTACCCAGGACATCTCCCTCGACGCCGAAGCGGATTCCATCCTCGTCGACAACACCATTGACTGGCATGAAAGCCACGTCCTGCTGAAAGCCGCATTCCCCCTCGCCGCAACCGGCAATCATGCCACCTACGAGATCCCCTACGGCTCCATCGAGCGCCCCACCACCCGGGACAACTCCTGGGAAAAAGCGCAATTTGAAGTCCCCGCCCTGCGCTGGGCCGATCTCGGCGACGACAATCACGGCGTCTCCATCCTCAACGACTCCAAGTACGGCTACGATGCCCTCGACAACACCCTGCGCCTCACCCTCCTGCGCTCGCCCACCTGGCCCGACCCCGACGCAGACCGTGGCCTCCAGCACTTCCGCTACGGCATCTATCCCCATACCGGCAGTTGGAAACAAGCTTTCACCGTCCGCCGCGGCTACGAGCTCAACGACCCCCTTACAGCAACCCAGGTCTCATCCCACACCGGATTCCAACCTTCGGAGCAGTCCCTCGTCAGCATCGAAAACCCGAACGTCACCCTCACCGCAGTCAAAAAGGCTGAAGACGCAAACGGCCTCATCTTCCGCATGTACGAGTGGGCCGGCACCCCGGCCGAGGTCAAGCTGCACATCCCTCACGGAGCCACCGCCGCCGTCGAATCGAACCTCATGGAAAAGCCCGAAGGCGCCCCACTCCCCCTCGAAGGAGACCTCGTCAAAGTCCCGATCAAGCCCTACGAGATCCTGACTGTCCTAGTCTCTTACCCACAGCAAGCAATGCAGCCACGGCCCTAAACCACAACACCAGCCAAAAACCTCAACACCCCACCCGTCACTCTGAGCAAAGCGAAGAACCTCAGTAGCTGCCTTTGTCGTTGTCGTTGCCTTGCTCTTCCTGGACATCTTCAGTTCGCCCGCAACTCGAAAGGCTCCTACTCCGCTTTCGCCGGATCACTGCCGTACTCCACCGGCGTGATCCGTCCGTGGCAATCCCGGACCGTCTTTGGCCGCCGCAACTGTGCCCGCTGAAAAGGTGAAAGTCTCGCCGGAACGCCTGTCACCGACCCATCCAGCACCGGCAGCAGCCGTGGCTTCGCAACCGGATCGAGCGGCTCAATCACCGCTTCAATTAACGGCCGCTCATGCACCTGTACCGGAGCGCTCTCCCTCTTCCTGGAACGCCGGTCCGGCATCCCCGAACTCCAGCCGCCCGCCGCCGCCGCGGCGGCATCCTGCGGCTTGGCTTTCCTGGCGCGCCCAGTCGCTTGCACCTTTCCTTCGGAGTCGATCGGTGCTTCCTCAAGGATCGGGTCGTATAGCAGCACATCCAGATTGCGGCTGATCCCTGTGCGCGATGCCTTGACACTCTGCTCCATCCTGTCTTCCTCATCGCTGCTGGCAGCACTTTGCAGCGCTGCTTGAATCTCGCTCTCCCGCCCTTGCTCCCCGGCCACGTAAAGGAACGGTCGTGCCGCCCGCTTCGGCCTCGCTCGGATCACCCGAGCCATCTGCGGATCGCGCGGCTTGGGAAACGCCGCCGCAACCGCATCCACAAACGCCCGTATATCCAGTTCCGTCTTCTCGGATAGAGGCGCGCCGGTCCGCTCGATCGGCTTCATCTGCAATGGCTCTTCACCAAACTGGTAGATCGGATGCGCGACGCCTTGCGGGCGGGTCTGATACGCCGGGTGCGCCACTGGATCGAGAGACGCCGGATCGAGAGACGCCGGCCCCCCATCTTCCCGCGACGCATCGGCCGCGCCTCCGCGCCTGAAGCTCAGCACCGGGCTTCGCCCTGAGACATGCGCCCTGCGACCCTCAAGCGCGTCGGATTCGTTTTGCTCGTTCCGTCCCTGAGAGACGTTGTCCTTCAATTCCTCAGAAGAATAGGAAAATAAGGATGCTAAGTCGGACATGAAAACCTGCCTTCTTCGCGCTCTTCAATGCACTCGACCTGATCCCAAAGGAGAAGGTGATGCGGCGCTGTTTCAAGAAGACTAAGCCACGAAGCCCCGCTCTTGCTGTACCACTGAGGTTGGACGAACTCATACCGGAGTACCCCAAACTTCCTGAAATAAAACAAAATGCCCGCCATGGGCCAGAACGCTCGCCTGCCGCCGAACCAGCATCCAACGCTTGGGACATCGCGCCCGGCAAGAGGATCCTGTACGAATGAGTAACCTGTTCCAAAGCTTTTTTATGGGTGGATTCGAATGCGCCACCCACTGCCGCCGTGACGGTCTCCAGATCGACGTCCTCTCCGCCACCCGGCACGACCGCAACACTGCCGCTGACTACACCTTGCTCGCCGCAGCCGGCGTCCGCACCGTCCGCGACGGCCTCCGCTGGCACCTGATTGAGAGCGGAGAGCCCGGCATCTATGACTGGTCCAGCTTCCTCCCCATGCTCGACGCCGCCAACGCCACCGGTACTCAGGTCGTTTGGGATCTCTGCCACTGGGGGGTTCCCGCCGGTCTCGACATCTTCTCCGAAGCCTTCATCACCCGCTTCGCCGCCTTCGCCGGAGCCGCCGCCCACGTCATCAAGCACCGCGAAGGCGGCGATCCCAGCGCAATCCCCCTCTACTGCCCCGTCAACGAGATCAGCTTTTGGGCCTGGGTCGGCGGCGACGTGCGTGCCTTCGCACCCCACCAGGAAGGCCGGGGCCCCGAACTCAAGCAACAACTCATCCGCGCCTCCCTCGCCGCCATTCGAGCCGTCCGCGCCGTCGCCCCCCGCGCCCGCTTCGTCCAGGCCGAGCCCATCATCGACATCGTCCCCGAGTGGTCTGATGTCGAGCAATACCCCGAGATCGTCCCTCAAACCGCCAACCACACCGCCGCCCAGTTCGAGGCCTGGGACATGCTCGCCGGCCTCCGCGACCCGGAGATAGGCGGCTCCGAAGACGCCCTGGACCTTATCGGAGTCAACTACTACTGGAACAACCAGTGGGTCCACGGGGGCGACCGCAAGCCACCCGGCCACTCCGACCACAAACCCCTTCACCTTATGCTCCTCGAACTCTGGCAACGCTACCAACGCCCAATCCTCATCACCGAAACCGGAGCCGAAGCCGGCGCCGACGTAGGTTGGCTCGGCTACATCGCCGCCGAAGTCCGCCAGGCCATCCGCGAAGGCGCCCAAATCCTCGGCATCTGCCTTTACCCCGTCATGGACTACCCCGGCTGGGACGACGAACGCCACTGCCACTGCGGCCTCCTCGCCGTCGATGACGACTGGTCCACCCGCACCCTCCGCACCGATCTAGCCGCCGAACTCCGCCTCCAATCCCGCATCACCCCAGCAAAGGATCAGCCGTAAACGTAGCGGCCTCCTCAACCGTCGCCGTGACACGGGTCATTTTGAGCGAAGCAAAAAACCTCCGTAGTTGCACTCGCACTCGCTTGTTCTTAAATCAAAGGAAGAATGCGCCACCAGCAAACCTCCCTCCCCCGTACTCTCCGCTCTCCGGTCAGGCCATCCCATCATCTAAACTTGAAGATCGATGAACCTAGAAGCCATCCAATCCGCGCTGCGCGAAGCCAACCTCGACGGCTGGCTCTTCTACGACCACCACAACCGCGACCCGCTCGCCCTCCGCATCCTTAGTCTGCCCCCTGACGGCCACGTCACCCGACGCTGGTTCTATCTCATCCCCGCCACCGGCACCCCCCGCAAGCTCGTCCACCGCATCGAGACCGGCCGCCTCGACTCCCTCCCCGGCGAAAAGCACGAATACTCCTCCTGGCAGGAGCTCGAAACTCAACTCGCATCGATCCTACGCGGCTCAACCAGGCTCGCCATGCAGTACAGCCCCCGCAACGCCATCATGTACGTCTCAATGGTCGATGCCGGCACCGTCGAACTCCTCCGCGAGATGGGCAAGCAGGTCGTCTCCTCCGCCGATCTCATCACCCAGTTCGAAGCCGTCCTCACCGACGCTCAACTCGAAACCCACCTCGAAGCCGGCCGCCGCATCGACACCCTCCTCGCCGAAGCCTTCCGCCACATCGGCATCCAGGTCCGCTCCGGCCAGGGCACCTCCGAGATCGCCATGGTCGAGTACCTCGAAGCAGCCATGCGCGCCAACGGCCTCGTCTGGGAGCACCGCCCCAACGTCTCCGTCGGCCCCAACTCCGCCGACTCCCACTACGAGCCCACCCACGCATCCTCCCGCCCCATCCGCTCCGGCGACTTCGTCCTCATCGACATCTGGGGCAAGCTCGACCAGCCCGGCTCCATCTTTTACGACATTACCTGGACCGGCGTCGTCGACCGCGCACCCACGCCCCGCGAAACCCACATCTTCACCACCGTCCGCGACGCCCGCGACGCTGCCATCACGGCCATCCAGCAAGCCTACGCCCGCTCGCAACCCATCGCAGGCTGGCAGGCCGACGACGCCTCCCGCGCCGTCATCCGCGCCGCCGGTCTAGCCGACTTCTTCACCCACCGGACCGGCCACAACATCGCCGCCGAACTCCACGGCTCGGGGGCCCACCTCGATAACCTTGAAACCCACGACGAGCGCACCCTGCTTCCCAACACCTGCTTCTCCGTCGAACCCGGCCTCTACTTCCCTGGCGCCGGTGGCCCCGAGGAAACAGCCTTTGGCATCCGCAGCGAAGTCAACATGATCACCCGCGTCGGCTCAGCCGAAGTCACCGGCCGTATCCAGTCCGAACTCCTCCAGATCTGAAGCGACCAACGGGAGCCCCCCACGCGAAGCCCAATACGAGTCACGAAGTGACCGCCCCCCCGCGCAGGGGGAAGCTCTTGTATCATCAACAATTGATGACCACCCAAGTCCAAGCGCCCGCGCACCCTGCGGCTCGCTCCTCCACCACCTCCATGCTGGTCCTGATCGTCGGCTGGCTCATCCCCGGCGCGGGCCACTTCATGCTTCGCAAGCCCATCCGCGGCTTGCTTCTCTTTGTCTCCATCGTAGCCATGTTCGCCATCGGCATCGCCCTGCAGGGCAAGATCTACACCCCCAACACCGGCGACCTGCTGGATATCCTCGGCTTCGTCGGCCAGCTAGGCGGCGGCATCCTCTATTTCCTCGCCCGCGTCCTCGGCTGGGGAGCCCCGTCCGTCCAGATCGCTCTCGCCGACTACGGGACTAAGTTCATCGTCGTCGCCGGCCTGCTCAACGTCATCGCCGCCGTCGACGCCCACTCCCTGGCCAACGGAAGAAAGGCCTCGTAGCTCCTATGCTCTCTCACTTCAGCGCCGTCCTGCTCTTCGCCTTCTTCACCAGCATCGTCTTCGGCATCACCCAGCGCGCCGAGCCCAAGATGATGATCCGCTTCGGAGCTTTCTCATTCCTTATCTTCGTAGGCGGCACCGTCGCCGCGAGCTGGCTCATGTTCCTCATCAAGCGATAGAAGATACTGCCGCAAAATGCATGGCGCTCCTTAGCACGGATTGAGCCTACTTGGCCAAGTGGGAGAAGAAGATGGCGGCAAACGGACACGGAAGGTTGCGAACGACTTGCATTTGGGCGTTGCGCATACTGCTGGGACTTGTCTTCCTCGCGGTAGGAACGACCAAACTCACGGGAACCGGGAATACCGTAGAGTACTTCACGGCCATTGCTTGGGGTCAGTGGTTCCGCTATCTGACAGGTATCGCCGATATAGCCGGAGCAGCACTACTTTTCCTTCCACGGTGGACCTTCTACGGAGCCGTCGTGCTCACCTGCAGTGCCGCCTTGGGAACGTTGATCTCGCTCACCGTGCTCCGCGGCAATCCTACCTGGGGCACCCCGGTGATGGTGGGGGTGCCCCTGATCCTCACATCGCTTGCCGCCGTCGAGGCGTGGCTGACACGCCCACAGCAACTCAGCTAGCCTCAAACCGAAGTCTGGACGCAGCCTCAGCTAGACCTCAGCGTTCAGATCCCCAACCTCACCCGGCTGCTGCTCTTCCAGCTGCTTCTGCAGTTCCTCACGCTTCTTCGCTCGAGCCTCTTCACGCTTCTGAGCCTTCTCGCTCAGCTCCTGCTCCGCGCCCAGCAGTTCGATTACCGCCATCTCCGCCGCATCGCCCTTCCGCGCGCCGATACGAACGATCCGCAGATACCCACCCGGACGCGTCGAGTAACGCGGCGAAACCGTCGTAAACAGCCGGGCCACAGCCTCATCCGTCATCAGGTAAGAATGCGCCTGACGCCGCGAGTGCACATCGCCCTTCTTCCCCAGCGTGATCATCTTCTCTACGATCGGCCGGGAAGCCTTGCACTTCGTAATGGTGGTCTCAACCCGGTCATTCAAGATGATCGAAGTGACAAGATTGCGCAACATGGCGCGACGATGGGAGGTATTGCGGCCAAGCTTAAAGCCGCCATTACGATGACGCATAAAATCTCCTTCGGACTCTACTTCTGCAGAAGCCCGGACTACAAAATACGCACAAGTGCGCTTCCATCCGGCAGCGGCGAGGCAGCTTAACACTGCCTCACCACTGCACCACCATTGCCTTACACTGCACTTACACTGTCCTTAGAAGTTCTCCGGCTCATTCGCGAGCTCGAGATCCTCATCTTCTTCTTCGTCCTCATCCTCGTCGTCATCGTCGAAGCTGCCATAGCTCGCAGCCAGCGTCGCTGCCGGCAGAACAGAGGTCGGTCCCGGAATCGGGTTGCCATTCTCGTCGATCTTCATGCCCAGCGAAAGCCCCATCTGAGCAAGGATCTCCTTGATCTCGTTCAGGCTCTTGCGGCCGAAGTTCTTCGTCTTCAGCATCTCCGCTTCGGTCTTCTGAATCAGCTCCCCAATCGTCGCGATATTGGCATTCTTCAGGCAGTTGTAGCTGCGCACGGAAAGCTCAAGCTCCTCAACCGAACGGTTCAGGTTCTCGTTGCGAATCGCCGGACCGTCATGCAGTCCGTCGTGACCCGCCTCCATCTCCTCCTCGAAGTTGATGAAGATGGTCATGTGATCCTTCAGCAGCTTGGCCGAAAGCCCAAGCGCATCCGCCGGAAGCACGGTGCCATTCGTCCAGATCTCGACCGTCAGCTTGTCATAGTCGGTAATCTGACCCAGACGAGCCGCCTCAACCAGGTAGTTCACCTTTCGCACAGGCGAGTGAACGCTGTCCACAGGAATGAACCCCAGCCCAAGATCGCCGTCGAAGTTCTTGTCGGCGGAGATATAGCCGCGGCCACGCTTCAGCCGCATCTCCATATCAATCTTGCCGCCTTCAGAGATGGTGCAGATATAAACATTCGGGTCGAGGATCTCAACATCGCCGTCGGCCTCAATCATGCCGGAGGTAATGACGCCCGCTGTATCCGCACGCAGGTACAGCGCCTTCGGCCCATCGCCGTTCAGCTTGAACGGAATCTGCTTCAGGTTCAGGATGATGTCGGTCGCATCCTCAACCACGCCGGTGATCGATTGGAACTCGTGCAGCACGCCTTCGATCCGCACGGCCGTAACCGCAGCGCCTTCGATGGACGAAAGTAGCGTACGCCGCAGCGCATTGCCGATGGTCGTACCGAAGCCGCGCTCAAAGGGCTGTGCGCTGAACTTGCCGTACTTGGGGGTCAGTGTTTCGTTTTCAACTGCGAGACGCTTGGGCTTCTGAAAACCTCTCCAAAGCATAGGTGTTTCTCCTTTTCCTGCGCCGGTCGCGAAGCATTCTGCGAGGCGCGGACACGTACGGTTGTTACCACAGGGACTAGGGACCTAGGGACTAGGTCCTAGCCAAAACGGCAGTATGAGGAACGACTAGGACCTAGTCCCTAGGCCCTAGTCCCTGCCTTACTTGCTATAAAGTTCAACAATCAGCTGCTCGTTCACCGGCAGTTGAACATCCTCGCGCTTCGGCAGCGTCACAACCTTGCCCGAAAGCGTATCCCGGTTAATATCCAGCCAGGTCACGGACTGCAGGCCTCCGGCAAAGTCCTTCGCCGTCTCAAAGAAGCTCAGCGTCTTCGAACCCTCACGCACCGCGATCTCATCCCCCACCTTGCACTGGAAGGAAGGGATGTTCACCTTACGGCCGTTGACCTGGATATGTCCATGCCGAACCACCTGCCGAGCCTGGCGGCGGCTGGTCGCAAGACCAAGCCGATAGCAGACGTTATCCAGCCGCGTCTCCAACTGCTGCAACAGGTACATACCCGTCACGCCCTTCTTGACGGCGGCTGTCGTGTAGTACGCGCGAAACTGCGTCTCAAGCGTGAAGTAGATGCGCTTGGCCTTCTGCTTCTCACGAAGCTGCAGACCGTAGCCCACCACCTTCTTCACCTTGCGCGACTGGCCATGCTGGCCCGGGGGAAAGTTACGCTTCTCGACCGGGCACTTCTCCGTGAAGCACTTGGAACCCTTGAGGAACAACTTGACGCCATCACGCCGGCACATCCGGCAGACAGGTCCTGTATAACGAGCCATTTCATTTCTCCATAAACTTCTGGTGTCGATCGCTTTACACGCCGCCTTCGCGCTTCATCACGATCCAATCATTTCAAGCAGTGAAGGGATTACTGCATCACACTGCCCTTCACTGCTCCATCACTGCCGTATCACTGTTCTTAGATCAGACCCGACGCCGCTTCGGAGGCCGGCAGCCGTTATGTGGCATCGGCGTAACGTCGCGGATCGACCGAACATCGATCCCCGCCGTCGCCAGCGCACGGATCGCAGACTCACGACCCGAACCCGGCCCGGAGACCCGCACATCCACAGACCGAAGTCCGTGCTCACGAGCGCCATTGGCCGCGCCGACCGCAGCCTGCTGCGCCGCAAACGGTGTACCCTTACGCGACCCGCGGAACCCAAGCGAACCCGAGCTCTTCCAGCTCAGCGTATTGCCCGTCTGGTCCGTAATCGTCACGATCGTGTTGTTGAACGAAGCCTGGATAAACACCAGGCCATACGGAACATTCTTCCGCTCGCGCTTCTTGAATTTCTTGCCCTTGCCCGCGCCCGCCTTATTGCCGGACTTCTGCTGATTCTGTGTCTTCGCCATTTATTTCGTCGCTTTCTTCTTACCGGCAACGGTGCCCTTGCGAGGTCCCTTGCGGGTGCGAGCGTTGGTGTGGGTACGCTGTCCACGAACCGGCAGCGAACGCCGGTGACGCAAACCGCGATAGCTCTGGATCTCGATCAGCCGCTTGATATTCAGCGAGATCTCCTTGCGAAGATCGCCTTCAATCTGCCCCTGCTTCTCGATCACCTGACGAATCGCATTCAGCTGATCTTCGTCGAGCGTCCCCACCTTAACGAAGGGATCGATATCGGCTTCCTTAAGGATCTTCGCTGCGCGAGAGTCCCCAATGCCGAAGATATACGTGAGTCCGATGCGTACCTGCTTATTGTTCGGTACGTCGACTCCGGAGATACGTGCCATGTTGGCATCCTTGTCTAAGTTCGGTTCGCCGGCCTCGCCGGGAACAGGTGGAGTGTTGCGGGTGTTTCGTCAAGGTTCAACGCAAGCCTAAACCGCGGCTAACTAGCCCAAACGAGCCCAAAGAGTACAAGATCAACTTTCAGGACCGGCCACATCTCCAAAACCGTCGTCATTCTGAGCGAAGCTCAAAACCTCCGTATTTCGTCGTTGCCTCTGCAGTTGCCTGCTTCAGCACATGCCGTCCTTATCCCTGCCGCTGCTTATGCTTCGCGTTCTCACAGATCACGCGAACCACACCCCGGCGATGGATCACCTTGCACTTGTCACAGATCTTCTTAACAGACGCACGAACCTTCATTGCATTTCCCTTCTCAACTCAAGCTCATAGGCCTACGGCCCACGGAATCCCGCGAATCCCGTTTACAAACTGGATCAGTCTTGGAGTGCCCTGCTGCGCCCGCTACTTATTTGTAGCGATACACAATGCGGCCGCGATTCAAGTCATACGGACTCAACTCAATCGCGACGCGGTCGCCGGGGAGAATGCGAATGAAGTTCTTGCGCATCCGTCCAGAGACGTGAGCGAGAGCCTGGTGCTTATTCTCAAGCTCCACCTTGAACATCGCGTTCGGCAGAGTCTCGACGACCACTGCCATCACCTCAATTGCATCTTCCTTCGACAAACGATTCTCCTGTCCTACTCACAACAAGCGCGGCACAGCCAACGCACCAACATCAATACTACCCCAGAACCACACAATCCACCAACTGAGGCGCGCCACTGACTCAATGCGCCTGAGAAGCCCGTCATTCTGACCCTGAGCGTAGCGATGGGTCAGAACCTCCGTATTCCGTTCTTGTCGTTGCTCCTGCTACCCACCGGATCAAGTCTCTAAAGACTCGAGTCCGCCTGACTTCCATCCGCCACAGCCCTCCCACGCCACCGCGCATCCGCCAGCACCATCGACGTCTCAATCTGCCGCGCCGGAACCTTCCAGTAAAGCCTCAGCAGCCGTTCCTTCTCGGCGTGCCCCACGACCTGAAACCCATGCCGCTCATAGAACCGGATCGCCCACCCCGCATCCGCCCACGTCCCGATCAGAAAAGGCCGCTCGGAAAGCGTCCGAAGATGCCGCAGCAGCTCACCCCCAAGCCCCCGGCCCTGTTCCGCCCTCCTTACATAAGCATGCCGGATCAAGGTCACATCCAGCACCGCCTGCACTCCCATCACCGCCACCAGCCTCCCCGCCTTCTCAATCCCCCAGAACTCCACCCCATCCTCGATCTCCCCCCGCAGCTTCTCCCGCGGCATATACGGCTCTGTCCATCGATCCGCCGGAATGACCCCCTCGTAAGCTCGCGACCCATCCTCGATCACCCGCCAGATGGCTTCGAAATCCTCCGCCCCGCAAACCTTCATCATCGCAACTGTCTTGATGCCATCTCTCGCAGCTTCATCATGACCCCTCAGCTGCGTTTCGGGGAAAACTCCTCCCGCAGACGTCACAGTCCCGTCTCACTGCTCGCAGCGTAGCCAGTGCCCGCTCGCGTCAGGAGGAGCCGTATTGTTGTATTGATACGCCACCTCTCCCGTCTGGTGGTTGCAAAAGGTATAGTACCGGCTGTTCCCACTCCGCGAGTCATTCACCAGATTGCCCGTGTCCGTGATGTTTCTCTGGTTCTGCTCCGCATCCGCCTGGCTCTGATCGGCACGCCTCTGCTGCGCCACCCGGGCGGCCTCGTTGGAAGAAAGCTGGCTCTTGTTGAAGGCCGCCTGCCGCGCGTTGTAGTCCCGAATCAACCGTTGAACCTGCGCACTTTGTTGCTGGCTCTGCGCCTGCATCCTCCTCAATATCGCCATGTCATGATCGTCATTCAGGCGCCCCCACTCCGGATTCACCTGCATCACCGGAAGCCCCTCCCACTTCCTCGCGAGCTCCTCAGCCTGTCCCGCGGGCGCCTGGATCACGGTAAAGTGGGTGACCGTAAATTCAATGGGCTTACGTTCTCCCGCGAAGCGAAAGCATCGGGTTCACGGAGCCTCAACTGATGGTCGCGAAGCGTTCCTCTCTGTCAGAATGGAGCGAGCATATGCCGCTCGACCTCACATCGTTCGCCATCAAATGGCAGCAGACGCAACTCAATGAAAAATCCGCCTACCAGCAGCATTTTCGTGACCTCTGCGAGGCGCTTGGCGTTCCCCATCCCACCGAAGAAGACGTCAATGGCGATCGTTATACCTTCGAAAAGCATGTCACCAAGGTAGGCGGCGGCTCCGGCTTTGCCGATGTCTGGAAGCGCGACGCCTTTGCCTGGGAGTACAAGCTCCCCGGCGGGGACCTCAATAAGGCCTACAAGCAGCTCAACGAGTACCACGAAGACCTCGGCAACCCGCCACTACTCATCGTCTGCGACTTCAAGCGCTTCGAGGTCCACACCAAGTTCGACAGCCAGCGCTCACGCGTCTACGCCTTCACACTCGAAGAACTGCGCCTCAACAAGCCTGTACCCACCTCCGCGCTTCTGCCGCAGGATGTCCTCCGTTACGTATTCGGTGACCGCAACCTGCTTCGCCCGGAGGCCGTCACGGTACGCGTCACCCGCGACGCCGCCACCGATCTCCTCAAGCTCGCCCAGCAGCTCGAACTCGAACGTGCCGCCCATCCCACGCCCCACACCAAGGAGCAGATCGCCCACTTCCTCATCCGCATCGTCTTCTGCCTCTTCGCGGACTCCATCGGCCTCATCCCCAACAACGCATTCCGCAAGCTCGTCGAGGCCAGCCATCGCTCTCGCATCATGTTCAACACTCAACTCCCCGTGCTCTTCCGCGCCATGGGCAACGAGGGCATCTTCTTCGGCGCGGACGATATTCCCTGGTTTAACGGCGGCCTCTTCGAGCAGTCCCCCGAGACCATCGACCTGGAAATCGCCGACTGTGACATCCTCCGCAAGGCAGCCAGGCATGACTGGTCACAGATCGAGCCGTCCATCTTCGGCACCCTCTTTGAGCGCTCGCTCGACGCCGCCAAGCGCTCCATGATCGGCGCGCACTACACCTCGCCGGAAGACATCCTCCTGCTCGTCGAGCCCGTCGTCATGACGCCGCTCCGCCGCGAGTGGGCTCGAACCCGCGCCGCCATCGAAGCAGCCCTCGCGGCCGAAGAGAGCCAGACCCACCGCCAGATCCAAGGCCAGACCCTGCGCCGCAACCTCCGCGCCAACCGCCCCGCCAACAAGCTGCTCACCGCATGGGCGGAAAACCTCTCCAAGGTCCGCATCCTCGACCCCGCCTGCGGCTCCGGCAACTTCCTCTACATCGCCATGAAGCAGCTGCTCGACCTCTGGGAAGAAGCCCGCGCCTTCGGCCTCAAACACGGCCTTCTCCTCCCCGTCGAATCCATGCCCACCCCCGCCCAGCTCTACGGCATCGAGATCGACTTCTACGCCCACGAAATTGCCTCCGCCGTCGTCTGGATCGGCTTGCTCCAATGGAAGCGCGACCACAGCTACAACGACCAGCCCAAGCCCATCCTAGAAAAGCTCGACAACATCCAACACGCCGACGCCATCATGCGCTACGACGAGAGCGCGAAGTCAGAAGAGTTCCCGAACGGCAAGCCCTACGAACCCGAGTGGCCTGAAGCTGACTACATCGTAGGCAACCCTCCTTTCGTTGGCGGGAAATTTCTCCGCAGGGAACTAGGAAATGGATATGTAGACGCCCTGTTTGAGCTATATGCCAGCCGAGTCAAGGCTGAATCAGATTTGGTCGTTTACTGGTTCGAGAAGGCTCGCCGCGAGGTAGAACAATTGCGGGTAAAGCGGGTAGGACTACTGTCAACGCAAGCCATCCGCAAAGGAGCCAATCGTGACGTGCTCCTTCGCATACAGAAGTCGAGCCGCATCTTCTGGGCTGAGAGTAACAGAGAGTGGCAGCTAGACGGTGCGGCGGTACGTGTTTCGATGGTGGGATTCGGCAACGACGATGAGGCTGATGTGACGCTGGACGGAGTTAGGGTTCCCACAATTAATCCCGACTTGTCTTCTGAAACTGACGTGACATCGGCTAAATTCCTCAAGGAAAACGCTCATATCTGTTTCCAAGGAACAATCAAGGTAGGCGGCTTCGATCTGTCAGGAGAGGTTGCGGCAAGAATGTTATCAGCGCCTCAGAACCCAAATGGAAAGTCAAACGAGGATGTGGTTCGGCCATGGATAAACGCTCTAGATGTCACAGGACGTCCGCGGCACATGTTCATCATCGATTTCGGTGCTTATATGAGCGAGAGGGAGGCGATGTTCTATGAGTGGCCTTATGAGTACATCCGTAAGCATGTCTTCCCGGTTCGTTCGCTCGTTAGAAGAAAGAACCATCGCGAGAAATGGTGGATACATGCAGAAGCTAGACCAGGACTCCGGAAAGCGATCAACAAGCTGGCGCGATACATAGCGACGCCAAGAGTCGCGAAACACAGACTGTTCATTTGGGTCAACGCTGCGACGATACCAGATAGCCGACTTTTCGCTTTCGCAAGGGCAGATGACTACACTCTCGGCGTTCTTCACGCAAAACTCCATGAAGTTTGGAGCCTCGCCACGTCATCCAGGCACGGAGACGGCGCCGGAGGCAGGCCCACCTACGCTGGTGCCTCCACTTTCGACACGTTCCCCTTCCCTTGGCCACCCGGCACCGAGCCCACCGAGGCCGACTCCCCCATCGTCCGCGCCATCGCCGACGCCGCCCGCGAACTCGTCCGCCTCCGCGACGCCTGGCTCAACCCGCCCGGAGCCTCCGAGGACGACCTTAGGACCCGCACCCTCACCAAGCTCTACAACGCCCGCCCGGAGTGGCTCGCCAACGCCCACCGCGCTCTCGACGAAGCCGTCTTCGCCGCCTACGGCTGGCCCTCCACCCTCTCCGACCAGGAGATCCTCGCCCGCCTCCTCGCCCTCAACCACGAGCGTGCCGCACTACAGCCTCTAACGACTGACCAGACGCAATCTCCTCGTAAGCGGCGAACGCACAGCAACACTTAGGGTAAGACAAGTAGGCCTGCCAGAAGCGAGGGTTCTCAAACGGCGCTATGAGGCCGATGCACACTCACCCCTCTAACCATTCCCCGCTCCCCGGTAAACGATACTCGGCTCTTGGAATCCGCCACCCCAGGTTCCCATTGAAGATCGGGCATCCGGCCGAACCCCTCAGAAAACTATTTTTCGCGAAAAATGGGCCAAACTCGCGTGTCAAGCTCCTGAACCAGCGCATAAAGACGCAACTAATCTAGAATGAACAACTTAGGCCTGAAAAAAAGTTGGCGTGTTCACCCCCGGCAACCAGGTATAATAAGCTTATTACATCAACCAGAAGAGAATTTCAGCGGCCCGGCTCGTGGTTGGTCGCTAAACCCTTTGTTTACAGGATTTTAGCTGTAAATCGTTTGTTGTCAATGTTTTACGGGAGAGGGGCTCTCGTATCTTCAACAAAGGAAAGCGTATTTTACTCATAAGTTAACCAGGGGGGGAGACCCCTCTACCGAGTCAAAACCTGAGGCCCTTCCTTCGTGATCGCCACCGTATGCTCGAAGTGAGCGCTGTAGCTCCCGTCCACCGTCACCGCCGTCCAGCCGTCCTTCAGCACCTTCACCTCCGGCGCTCCCGCGTTGATCATCGGCTCGATAGCCAGCACCATCCCAGCCTTAAGCCTCGGTCCTTTACCCCGGCTCCCGTAGTTCGGCACCTGCGGATCTTCATGCATCGTCTTCCCGATGCCATGCCCCACAAACTCCCGCACCACCCCGAACCCCTCCGCCTCACACATCTCCTGCACCGCAGCCGAGATATCTCCCAGCCGCCCCCCTGGAACCGCCGCCAAGATCGCAGCCTCCAGGGACGCCTTCGTGATCTCTAGCAACCGCTTCGTCTTTCCGCTCGGAGTGCCGATCGCATACGTCACCGCAGCATCCGAGTAGAACCCATCCACAACCACGCCGCAATCGATGGACAGGATATCTCCATCCTTCAGCACCGTCTTATCGCTCGGCATCCCGTGCACCACCTGGCTGTTCAGCGACGTGCAAAGCGCCGCCGGAAACCCGTGATATCCCTTGAACGCAGCCTTCGCCTTAAACGAGTCGATCTTGGCATTCGCCGCTCGTTCCAGGTCCATCGTCGTCGCACCTGCAACCACCAGCGGCGCAATCGCCGCATGCACCTGCCGCAGCACCTGCCCGGAGACGCGCATCAACTCAATCTCCCGCGGTGTCTTGATCATGATAGCCATTCAGCCTTATCTCTTCTCTTCCGCCGTCTTCCGGCCTCAACCTGCAACCGGCGTAGAGGATGCCTGTGCTTCGGTCCGCAGCGCCCGCAGAGCACCCACAATCGACTCCATCACCATCTCTACCGGACGATCGCCATCGACCTCCGCAAACCGGCCCTGAGCCCGATAATGCTCGATCACCGCAGCCGTATCCTGACCGAACACCTTCATCCGGTCCTCGAACACAGCCACACGATCGTCCGCTCGCTGCTCGAGCACGCTTCCATCCACGTCGCATCGCCCAGGAACCTGCGGCGGGTTCGTGTAAACGTTATAGATCCTACCCGCAGGCGAGATCAGTCTGCCCGTAATCCTCCGCAGCAGCACCTCATAGTCGACGATCAGGCTCACCGCGATCAGCGGCCGTTCCGGATCCGTTCGCGCTAGGTGACCGTCCAGCCAATCCGCCTGAGCGATCGTCCGCGGAAACCCATCCAGAATGTACCCACTGGCACAGTCAGGCTGCTTCAGCCTGATCTCCACCATCCGGTTCACCAGGTCGTCCGGAACCAGCTGCCCCTTGCTCATCAGCCCGTCAGCCAGCAGCCCAAGCTCCGTTCCCCGCGTGCGCTGATCCCGGAGAATATCCCCAGTCGAGATCTGGGGAATCCCGAACTCCGCCATCAGCAGCTTCGCCTGCGTCCCCTTACCGACTCCCGGAGCTCCCAGCAGCAGCACCGGCCCCGGCAAGAACCGCCTGTCAGATGTACCATCCTGCATCGTCAACGCGCTTACCAGCTCCGTCTGCCGCGAATGCGGCCGGACTTCGGCGAGAAGCCGTCATAGTGCCGCATAATTAGCTGCGACTCAATCTGCTGCACCGTGTCCATCGCCACACCAACAACGATCAGCAGAGACGTTCCACCGAAGTAGAAGTTCACGCCAAGTCCATGCGTCACCCAGACCGGCAGCTTCTCAAACACGCCGCCGATCAGTGGAATGTGATTGAAGTGAATACCGCTGATCAACAGCGTGGGAATGATCCAGATGATGATCAGGTAAACCGCACCGACCAGCGTGATCCGCGTCAGCACATCGTTGATAAAGTCTGAAGTTCTCCGCCCCGGACGAATCCCTGGAATGAAGCCGCCATACTTCCGCATGTTGTCCGCAATATCATCCGGCCGGAACACGATCGAAATATAAAAGTAAGCAAAAAAGATGATCGCAACCATGGAGAGCAGCTCATACAGCGGCTCACCCGGGGCGATGGCCCGAAGGATCGGCCCAAAGAACGTCGTGTCGGATAGCTTGGGCGATCCAAAGAAGCTCATGCCAGAGAACAGCAGCGGCGCCGACAAAATTGAGCTCGCAAAGATGACCGGCATCACGCCGCCCGAGTTCACCTTCAGCGGCAGGTGGGTCGCACCGCCCTGCGTCATCCGCCGCCCCACAATCCGCTTCGCATACTGCACCGGAATCCGGCGCTCAGACCGCTCCACATAGATGATGAACGCCACAACCGCGATCATCATCGCGATCAGGATCAGAATCGCAAGCGGCGTGAACGCGCCCCAGGCATTCGTCGTAGCTTTGGTGTAGAGCTCTTCAATCCCCTTCGGCAGCCCAACCACGATACCCGTAAAGATCAGCAGACTCATACCGTTGCCGATTCCACGCTCCGTGATCTGCTCGCCCAGCCACATGATGAACGCCGTGCCTGCGGTCAGGGTCAACACGCACATCGGAATAAAGGCCCACTTGGAGATCGTCACCATGCTCTGACCCGTCTGCGTATTCGTCAGCGTCAACGCAATCGCAATCGACTGCACGACACCCAGAACCACCGTGACGTAGCGCGTCCACTGCGTGATCTTCCGCCGCCCCATCTCGCCTTCCTTCTGCAGCTTGGCAAGCGGCTCATAGATGACCGTCAGCAGTTGGAAGATGATGGACGCCGTAATGTACGGCATGATGCCGAGCGCAAAGATCGTCAGCCGCCGCAGGTTTCCACCCGAGAAAAGATCGACCAATCCCAGCGCGGAGCCGGAGTTACTGTTGAAGAACTGCGCCAGTTGCTTGGCATCGATACCCGGCGTCGGAATGTGCGCGCCAAGCCGATACACAGCCAGCAATCCAAGCGTAAACAGCACCCGCTTGCGAAGATCTTCAATACGAAAGATGTTTGCAATTTTCTCGAACATCAGAGTCCTTGTGGAGCGGAGGGGCTTATACAGCCGTGCGTAGCAACCATTCTAAAGCGGAACCCGAAAACACAACAGCCGCAGGCACGCAAAAGGCGGCCTGCGGCGTCGAATCCTGTGACTAAGCCGCAGCTTCTTCGCTGCCGGTCGCGCCAATCAAGATAGCCTTGCCGCCGGCCTTCTCGATCGCTTCCTTCGCGGTCTTTGAAAACTTGTGCGCATGCACCGTGATCGCAGCAGAGATCTCGCCATTGTTCAGCACCTTAATCAGCGAGTTCTTCCGCCGGCGCAGCCCAAGCTCAACGATCTTGTCCAGCGTAAACTCAGTCTCGTTGTTGGCGGCATTCAGCTCAGCCAGCCGATCCAGCCCAACCACCGTGTACTCGACACGGAAGATGTTGGTGAAACCGCGCTTCGGGAGCCGGCGATGCAGCGGCATCTGGCCGCCTTCAAAGCCGCGCATCAGGGATGAGCCCGACCGCGAGCCCTGGCCCTTGTGTCCGCGGGTGGAGGTCTTACCCATGCCCGAACCCATACCGCGGCCCACACGCTTCTTGTTTTCGTTCGCCTTCTTCGGCGCGCGCAGATTGGAGAGATTACGAATTGCCATTATGTTTCCTCGCTCAACGCCGGCCCTCAGGGTCGACTCGCATGGGTATCTACTACTGTGAAAAGTTAGTCGACCATCCTGAACTACTCAACAACGCGGACAAGGTGAGGAACCTTCTTCACCATGCCGTGGATCGACGGAGTATCCTCGCGCTCGACGATCTGATTCAGCCGCGTAAAGCCCAGACCCTTGATGGTCAGCTTCTGCTTCTCCGGCGCGCAGATCATGGAACGGAAGTACTGAAGCTTGATCATTGATTTTTCTGCCATCGTCATTCTCCGCTTCCTGTCAATCTTAGAACTCGTCTACGGTCTTGCCGCGCAGCGCCGCAACCTCGGCCTTATCGCGCAACTGGATCAGCGCATCGAACGTCGCCTTCACCACGTTATGAGGATTCTTCGTGCCCAGAGACTTCGTCAGCACGTTCTGAATCCCACAGGAAGTCATAACGGCACGGACCGTCTTACCCGCGATCACGCCCGTACCTTCAGGAGCCGGCTTCAACATCACCTCGCCGGCACCGAAGTGGCCCAGCACCTGGTGCGGAATCGTCGTCTCGGTCAGGTTGATCTTGAATAAATTCTTCTTCGCGGCCTCGATCCCCTTGCGAATCGCCTGAGGAACTTCCTTCGCTTTGCCCGAGCCGTAGCCGACCACGCCTTCACCCGGATCGCCGATCACGACCAGCGCCGCAAACGACATGTTCTTACCGCCCTTGACCACCTTGGTCACGCGATTGATGGAGACAACCTCATCCTTCAGGTTCAGCCGGTTCGCGTCGATCTTCTTGCGCATTGCCATCGTTGTTTTCCTGTTCTGCATCCTGCCGTTGAACTACTTTTTACCGGCGCAACGGAGTTGCCTCCGACGCCGGAACACGATCTGGCTAGAACTCCAGACCGGCTTCCCGAGCTGCATCGGCCAACGCCTTGATGCGCCCGTGATACAGGTAACCGCCGCGATCAAAGACCACCTTCTTGATGCCCTTCTCCTGCCCGCGCTCCGCGATCAGCTTACCAACCAACTTGGCCGCCTCGACGTTGCCGCCCGTGACCTTCTCCTCGCTCTTCTTGCCCTTCGAGGAAGCGGAAGCGAGCGTGACGCCGTTCGCATCGTCAATCAACTGCGTGTAGATGTGGTTGAGCGAGCGATACACGTTCAGGCGCGGACGCTCCGCGGTGCCGGCCATCTTGGCGCGAATACGGGTGTGAACCCGCTGGCGAATAACGTTGCGTTGACGAGGTGTGATCATAGTGCAGCCTTCTTTCCTAGTGGCGTGCGCGGAGTGCCGCGCACGTTCGGTGATGTGGAAGCCGCCAGCTAAGAGCTAGCGGCTAAAATCTATCGGCTCTTACTTCGCGCCGGTCTTGCCGACCTTCTTCTTCAGCTTCTCGCCCGTGTACCGAACACCCTTATTCTTGTACGGATCCGGCTTGCGCAGCGAACGCATATCCGCCGCAACCTGCCCAACCTTCTGCCGGTCGATGCCGGAGATGGTCAGGTGAAGCTGCTTCGGATCGATCGCAACTTCAATACCCGTGGGCAGCGGAAACTCAATCGGGTGCGAGTATCCAAGGGTAAACACAACCATATCCTTACCCTTCAGCTCAGCACGGTATCCGATACCGACGATATCCAGTTCCTTCGTCCAGCCCGTCGTCACACCGGTGACAGCGTTGAACACCAGCGCACGCGCAAGCCCATGAAACCCGGCCTGCGAATCGTTCTCGCGCTCAACAAGCAGTTCGTTGTCCTTCTTCACCAGCGAGATTCCCTGAGGAATGAGCGCGGTCACCTTACCCTTCGGACCTTCAACCAGAACAGTGTTGCCATTGACGGTGTACTTCACCGTGGTAGGCAGAGCAATCGGCTTCTTACCGATACGTGACATGCGAGATCCTTAATGGCTTGCGAGTCCTGAACCCCTCGTGTGAGGAAACCCATTCCACTGCAGCCTGTAGCAAACAACTGAGATCGAAGAACATACAACGGACAACTTGCTTTACCAGACTTCGCAGAGGATCTCGCCGCCAACACCTTCGCGGCGCGCCTGGCGTCCCGTCATCACGCCCTTCGGGGTCGTCATGATCGAGATACCAAGACCGCCTTGGACGCGGCGGATCTCATCCTTGCCCAGGTACACGCGGCAGCCCGGACGGGAGATGCGCTGCAGATCGCGGATCGCAGACTCATTGTTCGCGCCGTACTTCAGGTAAACCCGAAGCACCTTCATGCCGTCCTCTTCGGTCGGCTTGTAGTTGGAGATATAACCCTCCTCCTTCAGGATGCGGGCAATCTCGGCTTTCAATTTGGAAGCGGGAACATCCAGCTTCTGATGACGCGAGCGCATCGCGTTGCGGATGCGGGTCAGGAAGTCAGCTACAGGGTCGGTCAGATTCATTGCTTCTCCTTCATCCCCCGTTCGCCCTGGGTGTCTCCCAGGGAACCAGGCGGGAATGTTTACAGCGATACAACAGCAGTGCTGCTTACCAGCTTGACTTCACCACACCCGGAATCTCGCCCTTCAGAGCGAGCGAGCGGAAGCAGAGACGGCATACGCCAAACTTGCGGAGGAACGCGCGCGGACGGCCGCAGAGCTGGCAACGGTTGTGCTGGCGCGACTTGAACTTCGGTACTCGTGCGTCTTTGACGCGCTTTGCGGTAGTTGACATGAATCGACGGTCCTATCTTCTTTGCTGCGTTGTGAAACCTTAATATCTTAAGCTCGGCCGCGAGTGCAGAGCCTACGCACCTACCCGAAACGGCATGCCAAAGCTCTTCAGCAGAGAGCGTGCCCCGTTGTCATCCTTGGCCGTCGTCACGATAGTCACGTTCATACCCTTCATCTTGTCCACCTTTGCGTAGTCGATCTCCGGAAAGATCAGCTGATCGCGCAGGCCCAGGGTATAGTTACCGCGGCCATCAAAGCTCTTCGACGAAACCCCGCGGAAGTCGCGAACGCGCGGCAGCGCAATCGTGATCAGGCGGTCGAGAAACTCATACATCTTGTCGCCGCGCAGGGTCACCATCGCACCGATCGGCATGCCTTCGCGCACCTTGAACTGAGCAATCGACTTCTTCGCCTTGGTCGTAACCGGCTTCTGCCCGGCGATCGCGGCCAGATCGGCGACCAGCGGGTCCATGATCTTGACGTTCTGGGTCGCTTCGCCCAAACCCATGTTGATCACAATCTTCTCAAGCTTCGGAATCGCCATGTCATTGGAGATGCCGAGCTCCTTCTTCAGAGACTCCTTGATTTCGGAGTCATACTTGGTGCGGAAACGCGATGCCATTGGAGTATTTCGCTTTCTTCACGGTTCCGGATTGCTCTCTGTGTCTCGTGCGGAGACCGGTCAGCGTATACCGTTTCGTGAGGTGAACCGTCATTCAGTATACCGGCTTTTTCGCCGGTTTGTCACTTGATTCGTTATAGCCCGGCAAGCGAGAACTACCGCTTGCTCTTCTTCTCGACCAATGCCTGGTCATTCGACTTCGCGACCCGAACCTTCTTCTCGCCTTCCATCCGCGTGCCCGTCCGCGTCGCCTTACCGTCCGAATCCATCAGCATCACGTTCGAGAGATGGATCGTCGCTTCCTTCTCCGCAATGCCGCCCTTGATGTTCTTCTGCGGATCCGGCTTGACATGCTTCTTCATCAGCATGACGCCCTCAACCAGCACCCGGTTCTTCTCGGCCAGGACGCGCAACACGCGACCCTTCTTGCCCTTATCCTTACCGGCAATCACAACGACCTGGTCGTTGCGCTTAATCTTGATCTTGAACTTCGGCTTCTCATGAATACGTGGCGGCATAATACTTCCCTTCCTCGGCGATCTGTCGGAGCCGGAACCCGCTCTTGCAGCTAGATAACTTCAGGCGCAAGCGAAACGATCTTCAAAAACTTCTTATCGCGAAGCTCACGAGCAACGGGTCCAAACACGCGCGTGCCCACCGGCTCCATACCGTCATTGACCACAACGGCAGCATTCGAATCGAACCGTATATACGTGCCATCGCGACGACGCGCTTCCTTCCGCAGACGAACGATCACCGCCTTGACAACCTTGCCCTTCTTGACCGTGCCGTCCGGCGAAGCTTCCTTCACCGCAGCCGTAACCACATCGCCCAGACCGGCCTTTTTGCCGAGTCCGCCGCCCAGCGGCAGAATCACCTGCAGCTTGCGGGCGCCGGAGTTATCGGCCACTTCCAGGATGGTGCGCATTTGTACTGACATTCTGTCTCTCCTGGCCTACTTAGGCCGTGGGCCGCAGCCCCAAAATCATGCTTCATTGCAGGGGACTACTTGGCCGCAGTCGCAGCCGTATCCGTCTTCGCGGGCGCCGGCTCGGAGAGCGAGGAACGCCGCACAATCTCTTCAAGCGACCAGCGCTTCAGCTTCGACAACGGACGCGACTCACGGATGCGGACCACATCACCCGTGCGTGCCGAATTCTGCTCGTCATGCGCATAGAACTTCTTGTTGGACTTCATCACACGCTTGTACTTCGGGTGCGCCTTGCGCATCTCGATCTCGACTACAATCGTCTTCTGCATCTTGGTCGAAACCACGATACCGATCTTCTCATTGCGGCGCGTCGCCGCCTGCTCGGTGGTTCCGGTCTGGTCCGTACTCTGGGGGGTGCTCTGCATCTCTGCCATGATTATGCCTTCGCCCCGTCTTTCGAGGACAGTTTGCGCGCAGTGCGCGTGCTTGCAGCAGGAGCCGCATGCTTCACGGCAGGGTTGGCGGCCTTGTCGGCGGCGATCGCGCGCTCACGCACAATCGTCTTCGAGCGGGCGATGTCGAGCTTCAAGCCACGAAGCTTCTTGACGCCTTCCTGGTTCCCCAGGCTCTTCTGGAAGCGGAGGCGAAAGAGCTGTTCCGCCGCAGTCGTCTGCGCCGAAACCAGCTCCTCATCACTTAGGTTACGAATCTTTTCGAGTTCCATCTCTTACCCTTCTTGCCTGAACGGCATTGCAGACTACAGAAAAACTACTTGGCTGCGACCGCAACCTTGACATCGTGACGCATCACAAACGTCGTCTTCAGCGGTAGCTTGTGCGCCGCCAGACGCATCGCCTCTTTTGCGAGCTCAGGCGTGACGCCTTCCATCTCGAACAGAATGCGGCCCGGACGAACCACGCACACCCAGTGATCCGGTGCGCCCTTACCTTTACCCATACGGGTCTCGGCAGGCTTCTTCGTGATCGGCTTATCCGGAAACAGACGCAGCCAGACCTTGCCGCCGCGCTTGATGAAACGCGTCATCGCGATTCGGCTGGCTTCAATCTGCCGGTCCGTGATGTACCCGCACTCCAGAACCTTCAACCCGTAGTCGCCAAACGACAGATCCGAACCGCGCCAGGCCTTACCCTTCATGCGTCCGCGCTGCTGTTTGCGGAACTTTACTTTCTTCGGCAGTAACATGTCATTCCCCTAAGCTTTTCAGCTGTCAGCTCTTCACTACAGCTCTACAATTTTGCTTCCAACTAAGCCGTGAATGCACCAGCAGTCGCCGCAGTCGAAGCACCCTGATCGCGGCGCTTACGCTGCTCATAGATATCTCCGCGATAGACCCAGGTCTTCACGCCGATGATCCCGTAGGTCGTGTGCGCCTCGGAGAACCCATAGTCGATATCCGCGCGCAGCGTATGCAGCGGCAGACGACCCTGCAGGTACCACTCGGAACGCGCAATCTCATTGCCGTTCAAACGGCCCGAGACGCGGACCTTGATCCCCTTGCAGCCGAAGCGCAGCGCAGAATCCACCGACTTACGCATCGCACGACGGAAGCTCACACGCTTCTCCAGTTGCAGCGCAATGTTCTCGCTTACCAGCTGTGCATCGAGCTCAGGCTTGTTGACTTCGAGAATGTCGATGAAGACCTCACGCGAAGTCCGCTTTTGGATATCTGCCTTGAGCTTGTCGATCTCAGCGCCCTTGCGGCCGATGATGATGCCCGGACGCGCGGTGCGAATGATCAGCCGCAGCTTGTTGCCCGGACGCTCCACCTCAACGGAGCTCACGCCCGCGGCCTTCAGCTTCTCGCGCAACTCAGCCTTCAGCTTCACGTCTTCGACCAGCAACTTGTCGTATCCGCGCTCCACAAACCAGCGCGACTTCCACGGCTTGTTGATGCCGAGGCGAAACCCGTACGGATGGACTTTCTGTCCCATAGCTTCCCTTTTCCTGCCGGCCGGTTGAGCCGGCTAGGCGTCTGTTGCAAAACCTTAAGTTTACCCGGTTTCCGCGTCTTCCGCTCACCAGGGTCCCGCTCGAAAACCTACGCAGCTACCTTCTTCTTCGCCGCACTCTTCTTGGCCGGAGCCTTCTTGGCAGCAGCCTTCTTGGCCTTCGGCTTACCAGCCTTGGTCGTATCGGGCGCAGGCAAGGAGCTCTCAGCCTCAATCACTTTGCCCTTCTCAGCGACCGTCACGATGATGTGGCACAGTCTTCGCTGATAACGGAACGCGCGTCCCATCGGGGCGGGGCGGATCCGCTTCATGCGAGGACCTTCGTTTGCAATCGCCGTCCGCACATACAGGTTATCGACATCCACATCCAGACCCTGCTCGTCCGAGACGTAGCTGGCGTTTTGAATCGCCGAACGCAGCACCTTCTCAACCACCGGAGCCATGCGCTTGGTGCTGAAATGGATCGTGTTGATCGCCTGTTCGACCCGCAGACCCTTGATCATGTCAAGGACAAGCTTAGCCTTCTGCGGGCTGGTGCGCTGAAACCTAGCCTCAGCGCGGAACTCTCGAATCTTCGGTGCTACTGACTTCGCCATGATCTTCTTCCTTCAAAAATCTGTTGCCGGGCTCTTGGCTGCGGCTCATCTCAAACTGACCGGCAGCTTAGCGCGGCTTGGCGGAATCGCCGGCCTTCGCGGAGTGGCCCTTGAACGTGCGGGTCGCGGAGAACTCGCCGAACTTGTGTCCGACCATGTTCTCGGTCACATACACCGGGATAAACTTCCGCCCGTTGTGGACCGCAACCGTATGCCCCACGAACTCTGGGAAGATCGTCGACCGGCGGCTCCAGGTGCGAATTACCTTCTTGTCGTTGGTCTGGTTCATGACCGTAACCTTGGTCATCAGGTGGGCGTCGATGAACGGACCCTTCTTCGTAGAACGTGACATGCTCAAACTCCATCTGCTGCAGGCTGAATACGACGAATCTCTTTGGCTGGAAATCACGCCGCGAGACTTGGTGTTGCCTTTACATCCCTAACTACCGAACTATTTCTCGCGACGCTTGACGATGAACACATCCGTCCGCTTGTTGTTGCGGGTCTTGTATCCACGGGTCGGCTGGCCCCATGGCGTCACAGGATGACGTCCGCCCGAAGTCTTACCTTCACCACCACCGTGCGGGTGATCGACCGGGTTCATCGAAACGCCGCGGTTAGCCGGGCGAATGCCCTTCCACCGGTTGCGTCCCGCCTTGCCGATCGTCACATTCTCATGGTCCGTGTTGCCGACTTGGCCAATCGTCGCCATGCAATCGACCAGCACGCGCCGTGTCTCGCTCGAAGGCAGCTTCAACAGCGCATACTCGCCTTCCTTGGCGATCAGGTTGACCTGCGCACCGGCCGAACGCGCCATCTGTGCACCCTTGCCCGGACGCAGCTCGATGTTGTGCACGATCGTACCCGTCGGAATCAAACGCAGGGGAAGCGCGTTGCCGACCAGGATGTCAGCATCCGGCCCGCTCATAATCTGCTGCCCAACCTTCAGCCCGACCGGTTGAATGATGTAGCGCTTCTCGCCATCCGCATAATGAATCAGCGCAATACGCGAGCTGCGATTCGGATCGTATTCAATCGTAGCCACGGTCCCGGGAATCCCGAACTTGTCGCGCTTGAAGTCGATCAAGCGCAGCTTCTGCTTGTGACCGCCGCCCTGGTGGCGAATCTTCATGCCGCCAGTGTTATTGCGGCCACCGGTACGCGGCTTTACGGCAAGCAGCGGTTTATGCGGCTTGTCAGTCGTGAGATCATCGTTGACCAGCTTCGTCTGGAAGCGCAGCGTCGGGGTAATCGGACGGAATGATTTAATCGGCATCGTGTAATTCCATTCTCCTGGCGCCTAGTTCAGCCAGATAGGTCATTCATACTTACTGCACTTCACTGCATCATCACTGCACTTACACTGCGTTCAAGTAATCCGGCATCTTTTCGCCTTCTTTCAGGCGAACATAGGCCTTCTTCCAGTCGGGCCGATAGCCGGCAAACTTGCCCCGCCGGCGTTCCTTGCCTTCAACCGTCGCGGTGCGAACCCCATCGACCTTGATCTTGAACAGGCTCTCAACCGCCTGCTTGACCTCGGTTTTGGTCGCCTTCAACGCAACCTCGAACACCAGCGTGTTCTGCGTCTCTTTCACGGTCATGCCCTTCTCGGTAATCAGAGGGCGGCGAATCACGGTATAGAGGGTAGGCATTATGCAACCTCCTTCTCAGCAGCGTCTACGTTCGCAGCGTGCTGACGCTTGGACATGCTCTTCTTCAGCGTGTCCTGAATGGCCTCAAACGCATCGACCGAAAACACGGCGTGCTCGTAGCGAAGCAGATCGTAAGGATGAATCTCGGACGAGAGCACAAGCTCCACACCCTGCAGGTTGCGGCTTCCCAGATAAAGCTTCTCTTCCAGCTTCCGGCTCGACTCCACCAGCAGCGTCGTCTTGCCCGTCTCCAACTTGGTCAGCGCCGTCCGGTACAACTTGGTCTTGCCTTCCGCCAGCTCAAAGGTATCGACCAGCGTCAGCTTGCCTTCCTGGATTTTGGCGGAGATCGCCGAGCGCAGCGCGCCCATCAGCTTCTTCTTGGGGAACTGGTACTCGTAGCTGCGTGGCTGCGGTCCGTGAACCGTACCACCCGAACGCCAGAGCGGAGACCGGATCGAACCGATACGCGCCCGGCCCGTGCCCTTCTGCTTCCAAAGCTTTTTGCCCGAACCGGAAACGTTCTTGCGAACCTTCGTCGCCGCGGTTCCCTGGCGCAGAGCCGCACGATAGTGCTTTACGGATTCCCAAAGGAGCGCATCATTGATCTCGGCGGAGAACACCTCATCGAGCAGATCAAACGTGCCGACCTTCTCCCCGCCTAAACTCATTACGTTGATCTCTGCCATCTTCTTCTCTCTTCTCGCCCGCGATCGATGCCGCGAGCCCAAACACTATTTGCGGCTTTCACCTACAAGCCTTTGCTTCTTCGTCTTTACTTCTTCTTCGCAGGAGCAGCCTTCTTCGAAGCCTTCAGCGCGTCCTTCGTGGCCGCACCGGCAAACCCACGACGCTCACGCGGCGGAGCCTTCGCCTTCGAGATCAGCACATACCCGTCACGCGCCCCGGGAACCGCACCCTCCACCAGCAGAAGGTTCTCGTCAACATCGATCCCGCGAATCCGCAGATTGCGCACCGTGATCTGCGCATCGCCCATGTGACCCGGCATACGCTGCCCCGGAAACACACGCGACGGAAACGAAGACGCGCCGATCGAACCCTGCACCTGGAACATGTGACCGTGAGACTTGGGTCCGCCACCAAATCCATGGCGCCGAATCACGCCGGCAAAGCCGCGTCCCTTGCTGGTCCCAATTACATCGACAAAGCGCTCGTTCTCAAAGATGTCGACCATCACACGATCGCCCGCCTTGACGCCTTCCGCGTCGCCGCTCACCGTCTCAATCGCAACCTCGCGGATCATGCGAACTGGAGGAACATTTGCCTTGGCGAAGTGCCCATTCATCGGCTTCGTCACCTTGGAAGCTTTCACGAAATCGACGTAACCGATCTGCGCCGCGTTGTAGCCATCGGTGGCCATCGTCTTCAGCTGCGTGATCACGCAGGGGCCGGCCTTCAACACCGTGACCGGATGAACATCGCCGCGATCGTCGAAGATCTGCGTCATCCCAATCTTCTTACCAAGTATTCCGACTACTGACATTGTTACTTCCTTTCCTCATCATGCCTTGCCCATGGGCTCAGGCACTGCCGGGGTTGAACTTCGTATTTGTAACTACTTCTGAACCGTCTTAATCTCGACGTCGACACCAGCCGGCAGATCGAGCTTCATCAACGCATCCACAGTCTGCTGCGTCGGCTCGAGAATGTCGATCAGCCGCTTGTGCGTCCGAATCTCAAACGCCTCGCGAGACTTCTTGTCGACGTGGGGCGAACGCAGCACGCAGTACTTGTTCTTCATCGTCGGCAGCGGAATTGGACCCGCAACCTGCGCTCCCGTACGCTTCGCCGTCTCGACGATCTCGCCGGTCGATGTATCCAGCACGCGATAGTCATACGCCTTCAACCTGATCCTGATTCTTTGTCCTGCCATGTCGCAACTCTTTCCTGAAGCTCAAAGATCGTTTGGAGTAACTGCCGGCGATGAACCTCTACACCAACCGGCAGCCCTCGTGTTCCACTGCTCTCTCACTGCCCAACCACTGCAGCATCACGGCTCTACCACTGCCTTACTTGATGATCTCGGAGATGGTTCCGGCTCCGACGGTCCTTCCGCCCTCGCGAATTGCAAAGCGCAGACCCTTCTCCATCGCGACCGGCGTATGCAGCGTGATCTCCAGCTGAATGTTGTCGCCGGGCATGCACATCTCGGTGCCCGCCGGAAGCTTTGCCGAACCGGTCACGTCCGTGGTCCGGAAGTAAAACTGCGGACGATAGCCGTTGAAGAACGGCGTGTGACGGCCGCCTTCTTCCTTGCTCAGAACATAAACCTCGCCCTTGAACTCGGTGTGCGGCTTGATCGAACCGGGCTTGGCCAGAACCATCCCGCGCTCCACCGCTTCCTTCGCAATACCGCGCAGCAGCAGACCGGCGTTATCACCAGCCAGACCTTCATCGAGCTGCTTCTTGAACATCTCGACGCCGGTACAGACCGTCGCCTGCGTATCGCCGAAGCCGACGATCTCGCAAGCCTCGCCCACCTTGACCTTGCCGCGCTCGATACGGCCCGTAACCACGGTTCCGCGGCCGGAGATCGAGAAGATATCTTCAATCGGCATCAGGAACGGCAGGTCAATCGCGCGCTCAGGCTGCGGGATGAACTTGTCGACAGCATCCATCAACTCATCGATCTTCGCCTCCCACTGCGCCTCACCGTTCAACGCGCCCAAAGCCGAGCCGCGGATGATCGGGGTATCGTCGCCAGGGTAGTCGTACTTCGAGAGAAGCTCACGCACCTCCATCTCGACCAGCTCGATCAGTTCTTCATCCTCAACCGCATCGCACTTGTTCAGGAAGACGACGATAAACGGCACGCCAACCTGACGCGCGAGCAGCACGTGCTCTTTAGTCTGGGGCATCGGACCATCAGTCGCCGCGACGACGAGGATCGCGCCATCCATCTGCGCCGCGCCAGTGATCATGTTCTTGATGTAGTCGGCGTGGCCCGGGCAATCAACGTGGGCGTAGTGGCGGTTCGGCGTCTCATATTCCACGTGCGAGGTCGAGATCGTGATACCGCGCTCGCGCTCTTCGGGAGCATTGTCGATGGTGTCGAACGAACGGAACTTGTTATGCGGGTTGTGCTTGGATAGCACCTTCGTGATCGCAGCCGTCAGCGTGGTCTTGCCATGGTCGATGTGGCCGATCGTGCCGATGTTGACGTGAGGTTTAGACCGGTCGAATTTTTCCTTACCCATATCATTCTCCTAAAACAGAAAGCTTCTTGGTTGTTGCTCTTGCCTTACTTATCCTTGCCCTGAACCTTCGCGATGATCTCTTCCGAGACCGACCGGGGCGCCTCTTCATACTGCTTGAACTGCATACTGTAGTTGGCCCGGCCCTGCGTCGCGCCGCGCATGTGCGTGGCATAGCCGAACATCGTCGAAAGCGGTACCGTTGCCCGGATCGCCTGCGTGTTGCCGACCATCTCCATGCCCTCGATGCGTCCGCGCCGGCTGTTCAGGTCGCCAATGATCGTACCCATGTAATCCTCGGGCACCGTCACCTCAACCGCCATCACCGGCTCCAGCAGCACCGGCTTCGCCTTACGCGCGGCCTCCTTGAAGGCCATCGATCCGGCGATCTTGAACGCCATTTCATTCGAGTCCACATCATGATAGCTGCCGTCGTACAGGCTCACCTTGATGTCCACCATCTCGTACCCGGCCAGCACGCCGCCCTGCATCGCTTCCTGGATTCCCTGGTCGATCGGCTTGATGTACTCCTTGGGAATCGTGCCGCCCTTGATATCGTTTGAGAACTCGTAGCCTTTGCCCGGCTCGTTCGGTGAGACCCGAATCTTCGCGTGTCCGTAGTTCCCCGAGCCGCCCGTCTGCCGGATGTACTTGCCCTCCGCTTCGGAGTTTCCGCGGATCGTCTCGCGGTAGTTCACCTGCGGCTTGCCGACGTTGGCCTCGACCTTGTACTCGCGCATCATGCGGTCCACGATGATCTCAAGATGCAGCTCGCCCATGCCCGCAATGATCGTCTGGCCGGAATCGATGTCGGTCCGCACGTTGAAGGTGGGATCTTCCTGCGCCAGCTTCGAAAGCGCAACGCCCATCTTCTCCTGGTCGGCCTTCGTCTTCGGCTCAACCGCAACCTCGATCACCGGCTTCGGGAAGTCAATCGACTCAAGCACGACCGGGTTCTTGTCCGAGCAGATCGTATCGCCCGTCACCAGATTCTTTAGACCCACAGCCGCGCAGATATCGCCGGCCATAATCTCGGAGATCTCTTCCCGCTTGTTCGCATGCATCTTCAGCAGGCGGCCGATGCGCTCCGTCTTCCCAGTGCGCGGATTCAGCGTAGTGTCGCCCGTCTTCAGCACACCCGAGTAAATCCGGATGAAGATCAGCTGCCCCACAAACGGGTCGGTCATGATCTTGAAGCCCAGCGCCGAAAGCGGCTCGGAGTCTTCAGCCTTGCGGATGATCTCGCGCTCCATGTTGTCCGGGTCATGCCCGATCATCGGAGGAATATCCAGCGGGCTCGGCAAGTAATCCACCACCGCATCGAGCAGCGTCTGCACGCCTTTGTTCTTGAAGCTCGAACCGCAGAGCACCGGGAAGATGTTCATTGCGATCGTCGCCTTGCGGATACCATTCTTCAACTGCTCAACCGTCGGCTCCTCGCCCTCGAGGAACAGGTTCATCACCTCATCGTCCGAATCCGCAACCGCCTCGATCAGGAACGCACGCGCAGTCTTCGCCGTCTCGATCAGGTCGGCCGGAATCTCTTCCACCGAGTACTCCGCGCCCATCGTCTCGTCGTGCCAGTAGATCGCCTTCATCGTCACCAGATCGACGACCCCGGCAAACTTCGCCTCCGCGCCGATCTGAATGTTGATCGGCACCGCACGTGCGCCCAGCCGATCCACAATCGTCGAGGTCGCATACACCGCGTCCGCGCCGGCCTTATCCATCTTGTTGATGAAGCAGATCCGCGGAACCTTGTACTTGTCCGCCTGCCGCCACACCGTCTCAGACTGCGGCTGCACACCGGCTACCGCGTCGAAGCAAGCCACCGCACCGTCCAGCACACGTAGCGAGCGCTCCACCTCGGCGGTAAAGTCCACGTGGCCCGGCGTGTCGATGATGTTGATGCGGATGTTCTTCCAGGTGCAGGTCGTCGCGGCGGACGTGATCGTAATGCCGCGCTCCTGCTCCTGCTCCATCCAGTCCATGGTTGCAGTTCCCTCGTGCACCTCTCCGATACGGTGCGTGATGCCCGTATAGAAAAGAATGCGCTCGGTCGTCGTTGTCTTTCCGGCGTCAATGTGCGCCATGATCCCGATGTTCCGGCAACGATTGAGAGGTATAGTGCGTGCCACGTTGAATCTCTTCTCTGCAGACCATGTCTGCGGTTTTACTGCTCTTTCCCTGATTCATCACTGCCCAACCACTGCAGTGTCACTGCACTGGTCCTACCAGCGGTAATGCGCAAACGCCTTATTCGCCTCGGCCATGCGATGAACATCTTCCTTCTTCTTCATCGCCGCGCCGCGGCCGTTCGCCGCATCCAGCAGCTCGGCCGTCAACTTGTCGACCATGCCCTTCTCACCGCGAGCCCGGCCATAGGTCACCAGCCAGCGGATCGCAAGCGACGTGCGACGCTCCGGAAGCACTTCGATCGGCACCTGATAGTTCGCGCCGCCCACACGCCGGCTCTTTACTTCGAGCAGCGGCTTGCAGTTCTCGATCGCCTTCTTGAACAGCTTCAGCGCTTCATCCCCACCCTTCGCTTCAAGGTTGGTCATGGCGGTATAGAAGATGCCCTGTGCGGTCGACTTCTTGCCGCCCCACATCATCGAGTTCACAAACTTGGTCACCAGCGTGGATCCATACACCGGATCCGGATTCACTTCGCGCTTCGCTACAAAACCTTTACGTGGCATTGCTCTTCTCTCTTCTCCCCTCAGCGCGGTGACTTCTCACGAGCTGAGCCTGGTCTTACTTTGTTGTCATTCCGCAGCGCAGCGGAGGAATCTGCATCACCGCGGCGCCAAAAATCTCTACTTGCTCGCCGCAGCCTTAGGCCGCTTAGCCCCATACTTGCTCCGGCTCTGCTTCCGGTTCGCAACTCCAACCGAATCCAGTGTGCCGCGCACCACGTGGTACCGAACTCCCGGCAGGTCCTTCACACGGCCGCCGCGGATCAGCACAATCGAGTGCTCCTGTAGGTTGTGCCCAATGCCCGGGATATACGTCGTCACTTCAATGCCGTTGGTCAAGCGAACCCGCGCAACCTTGCGCAGCGCGGAGTTCGGCTTCTTCGGAGTCTGGGTGTAAACGCGCGTGCAAACGCCGCGGCGCTGGGGAGAACCCTGCAGTGCGGGACTTGCGGTCTTATAACGAACGGGCGTGCGCCCCTGCTTGACGAGCTGATGAAACGTAGGCACTGAAGCTCCTTATCCTGCGGTACAACAAAATCGAACCATCTCAAAGCCGCACAGGAAGGTTCCTCTCTGCGTCCCGCCGCTGCCCCCCTAAAAACCAGGCCCGCGCACGAAAACGTGAGGCCGCTGACGCGCCTCGCGCAAAGATTGTTCCCTGCTGTACGTCTGTACATCCACTCAGACGAAATACAGTCGACGGTGACCGAACTCACTCGCTTGGCATTGCCCTGCCAGAAGCTCAAGCCGGTTCCGTTTCGCTGTTCCCGACCGCATAGCCCAATCCAAGGTGGAGGGTGGCGCAGTCGCGTATGCGAAGGGCCGCAGAATACCGTCTCCCCAACGTCAGAGACCTGCGGTAAAGCTCTTGGTCGTACTACAAAAGTGTACCTGAAAATCTCGCGCCGGTCGAATCCCTGACATCCAACTCAACCAGACAGTCGTAGCACACCAATGCAACCCTCCAAAAGTATCAAGCAACGCCCACCGAGTCAACCAATCTTTGACCAAATGAGCCAGATCTTGACCTTTGCCACCAAACCTACAATCGTTACACGTCGACGCCGCTCATGCGTACAAACATAGAACTCGACGACAAGCTCATCGCAGAAGCCATGCTCGCCACCGGCACCTCAACCAAGCGCGCCGCGGTCGATGCCGCTCTCCGCCTTGCCGTTCAGTTGCACGCTCAAACAGGTATTAAGAAGTTCTTCGGCAAAGAGCATTGGGAAGGCGACCTCGAGCAGTCACGCCTCAGCCGTTTCCAACCGGGAGAAGAAGGATCATCGTTGATTCCTCGGTATGGATCGATTCGCTGAAAGGGACTCTCAACTCCCAGACTGTTTGGCTCGAACGAGAGTTGGGAAGCAAACGAATCGCCCTCACCGATCTCATCCTCTGCGAAGTCCTGCACGGTATCCGCCCCGACTCAACCTTTGAAGGCATCCGGCAGGAACTCTCCCATCTCCCGCTCTTCCTCGCCTCCAGCCAATCCCTCGCCATAGCATCCGCCCGCAACTACCGCCATCTGCGCGCTCGCGGCATCACCGTCCGCAAAACCATCGATTGCCTGATCGCCACCTTCTGCATGGAAGAAGGCCACGAGTTACTCCACAGCCACCGCGACTTCGACCACTTCGAAGAACACCTCGGCCTCCATGTCCTCCACCCAAACTCTCCTGACGCAAGCCGCAATCCACCCTCCTCCGCATGTTAGGGTTTCACCCATGCCCCACCTTTCCTCCCTCCGCCTCGCCCTCGCCGCCGCCGCTCTCACCCTCCCCGCCCTTGCCCAATCCGGCATCCCCGCCCCCATCGTTCCCATCACTCCCGATCCCCGCCTCGCCGCCATCCACGCCGCCGCCACCCACGCCCGCACTCCATCCCAGGTCGCCATCTCGCCCGATGCCAAACTCCTCGCCTGGTCCATCCCCGACGGTGACGCCGTCACCCTCCACCTCGCCACCCTCGCCGACGCCACGGCCAAAGACCGCATCCTCACCCCAGATCCCGCCTCAACCTGCACCAACTCCTACCCCGTCTGGTCCCCCGACTCCCAACTCCTCGCCTTCACCTCCTCCTGCACCGCCAAAACCTCCGCCAAAGACCCCCAGCCCCAGATCTTCCTCTGGTCCCGAGCCACCAACCAGATCCGCCAACTCACCCACCTCACCGGCATCTTCCATCAAGCAGCCTTTTCCCCCGACGGCGAATCTCTCGCCTTCCTCTTCGTAGAAAACGCCAGCCGCTCCGCCGGTGCGCTCGCCGCCATGAAGCCTTGGTCCGGCGTCATCGGCGAAGACGGCATCGAAGTCCAGCGCGTCTACGCGGTCGACGTACCTTCCGGCCTTGGGAACTGGATCTCTGCCTCCTCGACCCTTCATGTGTACGAGTTCACCTGGTCCCCAGACTCCCGCAGCATCGCCTACATCGCCGCCAACACACCCGGCGAAAACAACTGGTGGGTCGCCAGGCTCTACACCCAATCCGTAGGCTTCATCCCTGGCTGTCAGGGGAATCCAAGTCAAGGATGCAAGATCGATGGCGCTCCCATGGGTGTCCCGCAAGTTATCTTCGATCCCGTCGCCACCCACTCCGCCATGCACGGCCTCCAACTCGCCGTCCCTCGCTGGTCCCCAGACGGCAAACGCATCGCCTTCATCGGCGGCCTCATGTCCGACCAGGGCTCCACCGGCGGCGACATCTGGACCGTACCCGCCACCGGCGGCGACCCCACCGACATCACCCCCAACATCGACGGCACCCCTACCTTCATCACCTGGCTCACCCCAGACATTCTCGCCTTGGCGGAAGACCGTCGCGGCCACTCCCTCATCGCCGGCTGGCACGTCGACCGCAAATCTCCAGGACCCGCCTTCGATCTCGGCGAGGTCAATATCACCGGCGGTCCGATCAAGATGGCCATCTCCGGTGGAGCAGAAAATACCGTCGCGATCGTCAAGTCCGGCCATGACCAGGCTCCCGAGATCTTCGCGGGACACCCAAACGAAGGCCTCAAGCAGATCACCCACCTCAACGACGCCCTCAAGCCCCCCGCCCACACCGAATCCATCCAATGGACCAGCCCCGTGGCTGAAAGTGGTTCTGAGGTCTTCCACGTCCAGGGCTGGCTCACCTACCCCACCCACTACGATCCCGCCAAAAAATATCCCCTCATCGTCTCCGTCCACGGTGGCCCATCCGCCTCCGCCAGCGCCTTCTACGGCGGCTCCGACTGGGCCCAGCTCGGCTACTTCGTCTTCGCCCCCAACCCCCGTGGATCGTTCGGTCAAGGCGAAGCCTTCACCGCCGCCAACCGCAAGGACTTCGGCTACGGTGACCTCCGCGACATCCTCGCCGGCATGGACGCCGTCGAGCAAAAAGTCTCCATCGATAAATCCCGCGAGGGCCTCATGGGCTGGAGCTACGGCGGCTTCATGACCATGTTCGCCGTCACCCAGACCCATCGCTTCCAGGCCGCCGTCGCCGGCGCCGGCGTCTCCAACTGGCAGTCGTACTACGGTGAAAACTCCATCGACCAATGGATGGTCCCCTTCTTCGGCGCCACCGTCTATGACGACCCCGCCGTTTACGCCAAATCCTCCGCAATCAACTTCATCAAGAACGTGACGACCCCCACTCTCGTCGTCGTCGGTGATCGAGACGGCGAGTGCCCCGCCCCACAATCCTTCGAGTTCTGGCACGCTCTCCGCGCTGAAAACGTCACCACCCAGCTCGTCGTCTACCCCAATGAAGGCCACGGCTTCCGCGACCCAGCCCACAGCAAGGACCTCGAAGCCCGCGAAGTAGCCTGGTTCACCAAATACATGCCCGCTAAGGACACACCCGCCAAATAACAACCGCCCGCCGAAGTCGTCTAACCGAAGTTCGCCCCGCCGTTTATTTGCTTCTCACCCTCTGAGCTTTTAGACTTAGGGTTGGGAAAACCCCGAAACTGTTGGTTCGACCGTCTCTGTTCCGCATCCGTTGGCCTCCACGCCCAACTCCGGTGTTTGCGCCGTTGCAGAGACGGGGAGGTTTCATGCGTCGTTTGCTTACGTTCGTCGTTCTCATGCTCTTTGCTGTGCCCTTCGGCATCTCGGTCGCTGGCTGTTCCAAACACATCGCAGTCACCTACTGCGACGGCAGTGACTCCGGCCTCGCCGTCGGCCAGGTCGCCACCATCGATCTTGAGCCCCGCCTCACCGGCATCTCGCTCAATGAAGGTCAGATCGGCGGCGTAAGCACCCCCACCGCCAAGGATTGCAAGGCCACCACCGCTACCGTCTCCGCCTACACCTACGGCACCTCCAATATCAAGCTCGTGGATATCGTTCCCACCACCGGCCGCCTCTGCGCCGGAACCTGGAACCGCAACACCGGCGGAGGCATCGCCGACTACACCACCTGCACCTCGAACGGTCTTACCGGAGTAGCCTTCGTCACCGCCTCTGCCGGAACTGTCAGCTCCAACGCCGTCCCCGTCTTCGTGCATCCGGTCGTCACCACCATCGTCCTCGGCCCCGCCTCCACCAACTGCACCGCAGACCCGGCCAGTAACTGCATCGACCTCACCCAGCCCACCGGCTGCGTCGCGGGAGCCCCCACCGCCGTCACCAGCTATAACGGCACCGCCTGCCTCTCTCAAGGCGCAGCCCAGCAGCTCTCCGCCCGCACCTTCTCCGGCACCGGAGCCGCCCAGACGAACATCAGTTGCCTCGTCGGCCCCCTCACCTTCACCGCCTCCAATCCAAACTCCGCTACCAGCACCGCCTCGTCCGTCGTCAAAATCGACCAGAACGGCGTCGCCACCGCCGAGCAGCCCGGCTCCGCCCTCATCAACGCCACCATCTCGCAGTCGTCCTCCACCGCCGGCTTCTTCGCCACCTGTCCTCCCCAGTCCATCGTCCTTACCTCCGCCGGTGCGACCGCCGCCCCCTCCGCTCCCATTCCCGTCACCCAGAACGTCCAGCAGCAGCTCACCGCCACCGTCACAGACACCAACGGCAACCCCATCAACAACATCACCTTGACCTTCCAGTCAACCGTGCCCCAGGTCGTCCCGGTCTCGGCGGGAACCGTCACCCCCACCTTCCCCGGCAGCGCCACCGTCAACGCCACCTGCGAGCCCCCCACCTGCAACGCCTCGCCCTTCGACCAGATCGGCCTCTTCGGCAACGGTCTTCCCGTCACCTCCAACAACGTCATCATCAAGGCCACCGGCACCGGCAACAGCACCGTCCTCTACATCGGAAGCACCAACTCCCAGTACATCCAGCCCTACGACTTCACCGTCACCACCCAGAGCGCCCCCGTCCGTCTCCCTTACGCGCCCAACTCCATGGTCCTCAGCGAAGATCTCTCCACCATCTACATGGGCAACGCCAACGAGATCATGGTCTACAGCACCACGACCAACACCCTCACCAGCCAGATCACCTCCCTCCAGGGCTCCGTCCTCGCCGTCTCCAACGACAACACCACCGTCGTCATCACCGACCCCGTCCGCCAGCTCGTCTACCTCTACCTCCCCGGAAACAACGGGACCATCTCCACCGAGTACGGCGGCGTGGGCACCCACGCCGAGTTCAGCCCGGACAGCCAGACTGTCTACATCACCACCACCGACGGCCGCCTGCTCGTGCACTCCACCTTCGACGGCTGGCACTCCCAGACCCTCACCGCCCCGCCCACCGACGTAGCCGTCACCGTGCCCAACGCCGGCGCCTACATCGGCGGCAATCCCGTCACCGCCCACACCGCCTGCCCCGTCACGACAGTCACGAGCGGCGCCGCCGGCAACCAGACCACCTCCAACGTCTTCTACCCCCTCGCCGACACCACCTCCGCCAACGCCGACCGCATCGCCGCTACCAACGACGGCGTCCACATCCTCGGAGCCTCCGCCTCTGCCGCCAACTTCACCGACATCCAGATCTCACCCAAGACCGGCGCCTGCCCCATCGACTTCAGCAGCACCACCAACGCTCCCTTGCCCTTCGTCGCCGCCGTTCCCGCCGGCATCACCGGCGTCCTGCCCACCTCGGACTCCGCCTTTGCCCTCATCACCTACACCGGCACCGGCGCCGTCGTTCCCGAGTACACTCTCTCCTCCAAAACCCTCGCCAACATCCCGCTCCTGCCCAACCCCAGCGGCACTCCCACAGCCCCCGTCGCAGGCGTCTTCTCCTCCGACGATCTCACCGCCTACATCGGCACCTCCGGCGACAACGTCGTCCATCTCCTGACCCGCGGACTCACCGGCTTCACCGACACCGCAACCCCCCTCACCCCTGCGCTTCCCGGCCTCTCCGGCGGAATCGCCACCCCCAACCTCCTCGTCCAGCGCCCCCGCAAGGGCACCAGCTAGCCCTCCGGTTGCAAGGCCACTCAGTTCTTCAAAATGCACTTCCAAACCAACGTAAACCTCACTTTTTCCACTCTCCCGCTTGACTCTCTTCTAGCTTCTCGATAAAGTCTTTTTTAGGGCATGGCTCCCTTATGGTTGAGCCGGCCTTAACGAAGTCCACCCACTTCGTTGCTTTACTGGAATAGCCACGCATCAGCCCCCACCGCGCTGCGTGGCTTTCCTTTTTAACTCGTCCTTCTGGCTGACTCGATCGTTCCAGTCCGCGTTCATCGATCCATCGGTGACAGATCGGTTTTAGCCCTTCCCTCTTCCCTCTTCCCTCTTCCCTCCCAAGTAAACTAACCCCAATGCCTCCGCCCCACCCAATCTCCACTCCCGCCCCCAATCCCGCGCCCGCAGGCACCTCCGGCTTCGCTCCTCTCCGCATCCCCCTCTTCCGCGACCGCTGGATCGCCTCCACCGTCTCCTCCGTCGGCACCTGGATGCAGGACACTGCCGGCACCTGGCTCATGACGAGCCTGACCGCATCACCCTTGCTCATCGCCCTCATGCAGACCGCCGCATCCCTCCCCGTGCTCCTCCTCGGCCTCCTCGCCGGAGCCACCGCCGACATCTTCGACCGCCGCAAGCTCCTCATCTTCTGGCAGGTCTGGATGCTTGCCTCCGTCGGCCTCCTGGCCATCCTCACCTTCCTCGGCCACATCTCGCCCTGGGCTCTCCTCGCCTTCACCTTCCTCCTCAACATCGGCTCCGCCATGAACAATCCCGCCTGGCAGGCCATCGTTCCCGAGCTCGTCCCCCGCGAACTCATCCCCGACACCGTCTCCCTCAACGCCGCCTCCAACAATCTCGCCCGCGCCGTCGGCCCCGCTCTCGGCGGCCTCATGGTCGCCGCCTTCCAATCCCGAACCGGCATCGGCTCCGCCTCCGTCTTCGCCCTCAACGCCGTCTCCTTCGCCGGCGTCATCTGGGTCCTCGTCAACTGGAAGCGCCTGCCCCTCTTCAAGTCCGCGCTCCCCTCCGAACGCATCGCCGCCTCCATCCGCGGCGGCCTCCGCTACGTCCGTTACTCCCCGCCCCTGCAAGCCTCCCTCATCCGAGCCTTCACCTTCACCTTCTTCGTCTCCGCCATCTGGTCCCTGTTGGCCGTCGTGGCCGCCCGCGACCTCCACCAGGGCGCACTCGGCTACGGCATCCTCAACGGCTCCCTCGGCGTCGGAGCCGTCATCGCCGCCACCCAGCTTCCGAAAATCCGCCGCCGCTTCTCCGCCGACCAGATCATCGCCGTCTCTACCGTCTACCAGGCCTTCACCCTCTTCGTCCTCGCCTTCCTCCCCCAGCCCTGGATCATCATCCCCGTCCTCATCCTCTCCGGCTCCTGCTGGACCAGCACCATGTCGACCATCAACACCTCCGTCCAGCTCGCCGCCCCCGCCTGGATCACCGCCCGCGCCCTCGGCACCTACCTCATGACCTTCCAGGGCGGCATGGCCCTCGGCTCCATCCTTTGGGGCTTCATCGCCGAGCACTCCCAGACCCCTATCGCCCTAGCCGCCGCCGCCTCCGGCCTCCTCATCACCCTCCCCTACGTCCACCGCTTCCGCATCCTGCAAGGCCCGCTCCCCGACCACACTCCCTACCAGTGGAAGCGCCCCGCCCCCACTCCCATCAGTCCCATCGCCGCCCTCGGCGCCGCCTCCACCCAGCACCTCACCACCCCCACCCCCCTCACCGGCAATCCCGACCTCCACGAAGGCCCCGTCCGCATCTCCATCGAGTACACCGTCCCCCCCGAGCGCTACGCCGAGTTCACCCACGCCATCCACGAGCTCCGCGGCGTCCGCCTCCGCGACGGCGCCCTCCGCTGGGGCATCTACCGCGACGCCGTCGACCCCTCCCACCTCAACGAAACCTTCCTCATGGAGTCCTGGCTCGACTACCTTCGCTCCCGCGAACGCATGACCGCCTCCGACATCGCCATCCGCAACCGCGTCTACGCCTTCCAGCAAGGCCCCGACTCCCCCCGAGTCACCCACCAGATCTACGCCCGCGAGATCACCCCCACCAACCCCACCCCCGACGTCCGAAGGACCCCGTCCTTCCTCTAGCCAGGCACTTGCCTCTGAGATAGGTCCGGGCTTTAGCCCGAACATCAAACCACCGTTCCACGCCCCATCCTGAGCGGGGGTCTCGCAGCCCCATCGCGGAGACCCTCGACGAAGGACCACGTCCTTCCTCTATTAAGGCACTTGCCTCTGAGATAAGGCCCTTGCCTCTGAGATATGTCCGGGCTTTAGCCCGGACATCAAACCACCGTTCCACGCCCCATCCTGAGCGGGGGTCTCGCAGCCCCACCGCGAGACCCTCGACGAAGGACCACGTCCTTCCTCTTGCCAGGCATTTGCCTCTGAGATAGGTCCGGGCTTTAGCCCGGACATCAAACCGCCGTTCCACGCCCCATCCTGAGCGGGGGTCTCGCAGCCCCATCGCGAGACCCTCGACGAAGGACCCGTCCTTCAATGCCGTGACCTTCAAACCATCTCAACGATCACGATGACGCTCGCCCCGGCCATCAAGGTACCCCAACACTTCAGCCTTGGGTCAACACCCGTCCAGGATCGGTCTCTGCCCTCGGAGGGACGGGCCCTAGCTTCGTCCGCCTTGCCATCGAGGTACTCCAACGCTTCAGCCTTGGGTCTCAAAGCCCGACCTAAAAAAATCCCGGGCTTCAGCCTCCGGATTACGTCTTGGCCTCTAGGTGTGAGGTTTCAATAGGTTGTCCATCTGATCGAGAACTGTGATGCTGGGTTTGCGAAGACTCAGGACGCAGGAGACCAGATGGACTATCACCAGAATGCCCGACTTACGATTCATAGTCGAGAGCAGCTTGCCAGAACAGTTGTGGTGCAGGGCCAGACGTTGAAGCTGGCCGCGGCCAGCTTCAACGTCAGCGCGAAGACAGCGGCCAAGTGGGTTAGCCGGTTTTGCGAGCAAGGGGCTGCCGGGCTGCGGGATCGGAGTTCGCGGCCTCGGCATGTTCGCCAGCCGACGTCGGCGGAGCTGGTGGAACGGGTGGAAGTCTTGCGGCGGCAGCGCTGGACGGGGTTTCGGATCGCCCGGCAGACGGGTCTGAGCCGGGCCACGGTGAGCCGCATCCTGCGCCGTCTGAAGCTGAGCAGGGTGCGCGATCTGGAGTCCAGGCCGGTATTCCCGCGCTACGAACACGCCGCTCCAGGCGACCTGCTGCACCTGGACATCAAGAAGCTGGGCCGCATCCTCAGGTCCTCGCACCGAGTGACCGGAAACCGCCGGGACTCGGCCTCGGGCGCGGGTTGGGAGTACGTGCATGTGGCCATCGACGATCACTCGCGCATCGCCTTCTCGGCGCTTCATCCCAACGAAAAGGCCGATTCAACTGTCGCCTTCCTGCATCAGGCGCTGGCTTACTATGCGCGGCTTGGCATCCAGTTCCGGGCCATCCTCACCGACAATGGGCCGGCCTATCGCTCGCGAGCCTTCGCCGTGGCCTGCCGAACGCTGGGACTGAAGCACCGCTTCACCAGACCATACACGCCGCGCACCAACGGCAAAGCGGAGCGCTTCATCCAGACCGCGCTACGCGAGTGGGCTTACCTGCGCTCCTATCAGGACTCAAACGAACGCAGCCAGGAGCTGCACGCCTGGCTGCACCAGTACAACTGGCATCGACCTCATAGTAGTCTCGGACTGTCGCCACCCATCAGCCGATCAGGACTAGATCGGAACAACCTGTTGAGACTCCACATCTAGGTACCCCAAGGCTTCAGCCTTGGGTCTCTCATCCACCTCAATCAAACAAGATCCTGAGCGGGGGTCTCGCAGCCCCATCGCGAGACCCTCGACGAAGGACCCGTCCTTGAATGCCGTGACCGTCAAACCATCTCAACGATCACGATGACGCTCGCCCCGGCCATCAAGGTACCCCAAGGCTTCAGCCTTGGATCTCCCACCACAAAATCTGACCTGGGGTCTAGCAGGCCTCCCCGCGAGACGCTTTCCCCGGTCAAATCCCCCTGCATTCCACCTCCAAACAGCGACTCAAGACGAGCTGTTCGAAGCCACCTCAAACTCGAAGCTCATCAAAATTCCCGTTTCGGGCACACTGCGCCCAACAGTCTTAGATTTCTCGCAAAAGACAGCGGAAAATACCCTCAAAAACACCAGCAAATTCGCTTGTCAAGCCCTCAAAAGCTCTCCAAATCGCAAATCGTCAACAAAGACGCACCTTCAAGCATGAAATTAAGTTGGCGTAATCACCCCCACCATCTTGGTAAAATAGAAGAAGACAAAAGACACAACGAGGCCCGCTCCCGCCTCAAGCGGTCGAGCTAACTGCAATATTGTCAGTATTTTAGCCGTAACCCAAATAGAATGAATATTTTAGGGCCCCACCCCTCCTGTAAACGAGTCATTCTATTGGCATTGTTACTCAAAAGGTAACAGGAGGGGGTAGGGGTATGCCAACCGGCGAACCATGAAGCTTATCGCCTTCGTCATCATCCTGGTCGCCGTCTGCATCGCCGCCTACCCACCCTGGCGGCGACGCGACTGACGCCTACTTCGTTCCTTCCGCCGCCGAAACCGCCTGAACCTTCGGATTGAAGTAGTTCTTGTCGTACAGCGACCGGTAAAACACTCCAGTCAACTCCGCCGCCTTCGGTCCGAACGTCGGCCGTCCACCTTCAAGAAAGATGACTGTCACAATCCGTCCATTGGGCGTGTTCGCATACGATCCAAACCACCCAAACCGCGTCCCATTGTTCGAGCACGTCCCCGTCTTCCCCATCACCGGAAACTCGGTAAAGCTCGCCTGCAACCGCCGCGCCGTCCCGTAAGGAGCCGCAACCGCACCCTGCATTCCCGGAATCATCTCCGGAATCAAAGGCCCGATATCCAGCGTCCGCTTGATCTTCGGCTGGTAATTCACAACCTCATCCGTCGTCGTCGGATGCTGCAGGTAGTAAAGCGTCCCGCCGTTGGCAATCGCAGACACAATCGCCCCTAACTGCAGCGGCGTCATGCTCACACTTTCGCCAAACGAGCACATCCGCCCCACGCCGCCCAGAGCCGCCGGAAGCTCCTGGTCGGGGTACACGCCCAGGTGCTCGCCCTTGATGTTGTATCCCGCCAACTCACCCAGCCCGAACTGGTTGGCATAATGCTTCACCCGCTCGAACCCAAGCGTTCGCCCCAGCGTCTCGAAGAACGGATTCACACTCTTCGCCAACGCATAGGTCAGATCCATCTTGTACCCGCCGCCCAGGTTGACCATCGTGTCATGCTTGATCAACCCTTCTTCAAGCGCAGCAAGCGCAACCGTCAGCTTGATCGTCGAGCAAGGCTCAGCCCCACTCGAAAGCGCCAGCTTCTGGTTCACCATCGCCAGAATCCGACCATTCGAAGGATCGATCGCCAGCGCCGTCCCATTCATATTCCCCAGCGCTTCGATCGCCGCCGCACGAACCACCGGATCTTCACCGGAAACGACATCTCCATCCGTCTGCCCATCCGCAAACGAACTCGCATAGAACCTCTCACCCACCACGCGCGCTCCACGCGTAACCTGCCCCACCTTCACCCGAACCAGCTTGCCATGCCTTCCACGCACCAGCCGCGAAGTCACCGTAACCTTTTCATCTCCACGCTGCGCGACACGTCCCTTGCGCCCAGCCTTACCCCGGACCGAAGCCGCAACCGCAACCTTCCGGCCGCCACGCCCCGTCTCCTTCTTGCCTCGCGCCGGAACCGCCACAATCCTGGTGTTCTTCTTCGTCGCCGCGGTGGGCCGAAGCTTAGCCGGCCGTTCCGCGTACGCCCCACAACAGATGCCCAAAACAACTCCAACTGCCACCAGGCGAGAAAGCCGTCTCAAAACTAACTTCATTCCGTGTCCCTCAAGACCCAGGCAAAACGCCCAGGGTAAAGTGCTGCTCATTCATCCAGTCAGCTCACGTTCCCAGCCGAAGAGGTCATCAGTCCATCCAGAGCAGGCGTCCATCCACGCAACGAGTCGCTTCTTCGAGCGATCCTACTCCTAGTATTCCACCATCGCGTCTCTCGGGATCATCGTCGGACTGACCCTTCCGCGTTAGTTCCCGCGTCGCAGGAACGCCGGAATATCCAACTCATCCGCCTCAACCGGCTCAGGCGCCATCGCCCCCGCAAACGTCGGAACCCGAACCACCGTCTCCGGCTCGCCCGCCTCCCGCATCTCCTGCTCCGCATATTGGACTCGCATCGGACGTCCAGAGTTACCGTTCTCCAGCCCATGCCCCCTTCCGAGCCACTCCTCAGCAGCAGCCGGCACGCGGCTTCCACTCACCCGGAAGAAGTCGTCATCGAACACCGACCGTGGTACCGGAATCAGCTCCGTCTTCGGCGCTGAAGCGCTCACCGGAGTTGCCGCCACCTCATGCTCCTGCGGCAAAGCTTCAGCCGCTTCGACCTCACTCAAAGACTCCTGACTTTCCGCCTCCTTGGCACTCTCGTCGCCCGCATGCATCCCGGCCATCGAGGGAACCTCAACACTCGCAACCTCCACTCGCGGCGTCGTCACCCGAGGCTGAATCGGCACCTCCCACCGAGCCGTCGGCAGCGTCGTACCCGCCAACATCCGCTCCCGCCGATCCGTTGTCTGTCCTTGCCCCTGCTGCTTGAACCCCGTCGCGATGACGGTAATCTTCACCTCATCGCCCATCGACTCATCCAGCACCGCTCCGAAGATGATGTTGGCATCCTCATGCGCCGCGCTTTGGATCAGGCTCGAAGCCTCATTCACCTCGCTCAGCTTCAGGTTGCTCGAGCCCGTAATGTTGATCAGAATACCCTTAGCCCCATCGATCGCTCCAGACTCCAGCAGCGGACTCGCCATCGCCGCCACCGCGGCATCCTTTGCCCGGTTCTCACCCGATCGCTGCGCCGTCCCCATCACGGCATAGCCCATCCCCGCCATGGTCGTCTTCACATCCGCGAAGTCCCGGTTGATCACGCCCGGAATCGTGATGATGTCTGAGATTCCCTGCACCCCCTGCCGAAGCACATCGTCCGCAATCCGGAAGCTCTCAAAGAAACCAGCATCCTTCGCGACAGCCAGCAGCTTCTCGTTTGGAATCACAATGACGGTATCGACCGACTCCAGCAGCTCCTGCATCCCGCGCTCCGCCTGCATCATCCGCCGCTTCCCTTCAAACGCAAACGGACGAGTCACCACCGCAACCGTCAACGCACCCATCTCACTCGCCAGCGAAGCAATCACCGGAGCCGCACCCGTCCCCGTCCCGCCCCCCAGTCCTGCCGTCACAAACACCATATCCGCGCCCTCAAGCGCTTCAATGATCTTGTCCGAGTCCTCCAGCGCAGCCCGGCGCCCTACATCCGGATTGGCCCCCGCACCCAGCCCGCTCGTCAGCTTCACTCCAAGCTGCAGCTTCACCGGCGCATTCGAGACCTGCAGCGCCTGCACATCCGTATTCGCTGCAATAAACTCAACCCCCTCCACGTGTGCCGCAATCATGCGATTGACCGCATTGTTGCCGCCGCCCCCAACCCCGATCACCTTGATCCGTGCGCCGTGCGGCATCTCATCGTGATACTGAATGCGTAGATCGTTCTCGGGCATCTCGGACATGGGGACGTGTTTCTCCTGAACTCAAATCGAAATCTGCGAAGGCCATTCGCGCTTCCTCAATTCTGTCATCGCACAGCCCAATAAACTGCACACCTTTTCCACCACCGTACCAACCTTGGTACGTACAGCATACTTTTAGGGGCTGGCCGGCCTAAACGCCTTTCATCCTCGGCTCCCACACAAACTTATGGATCTGTAGAGAAAGCCGAGCATCCACGCCATCTGCCATCATCCACTCCACAAGCACTCGCGGATCCAACGTCGCGTTTTCGGTCGTCCGCAGCGGACTCGGATTCTTGCTGAAGGCCGGGCTCAGCAGCACTCCACCCGCAAGCTCATTCAGCTTGTGCTCCGCGATAAACTTACAGGCAAACTCATAGTCAGCCCGATTCGTCAGGACAAACTTCACCTCATCGGCCTTCGTCAGCGCTCCCAGATTTTCCATCCGAAAGCTATTCGCCGCAGCACCCGCCCCCGGGCACTTCACATCCACAATCTTGTGTACCGCCTTCGGCACCGCATCCAGCGGGCGCTCCCCACTCGTCTCCATCATCAACGTATAGCCTTGCGCCAGCAGCCTCTCCATCAGCGGAAGTAACTCCTTCGCCTGCAGCATCGGCTCGCCACCCGTAAACTCCACCAGCCTGCAAGGCGCCAGCGCCTCAATCTGCGCGACCACCTCATCCTGCGTAAATGCCTTGCCTCCCGTAAACGTGTACTCGGAGTCGCACCATGCGCAACGCAGATTGCAGCCCGCAAAGCGCACAAAGATACACGGCAGCCCGGTAAAGCTGCTCTCCCCCTGTACGGACTTATAGAGCTCAATCAGGTACACGCCGGCGCCTACTCGTAGTACCGCGCAAAACTGGTGTCGGTCTCATATAACGTGCAGTCCTTCACCTTCACCCGTCCATGCGTCATCGCGTCGAGCTGCGTCGCCGTGTTGTCAAAGAAGTACTTCGCCAGGTTCTCAGCAGAAGGGTTCACCGTCGTAAATGGCTCCAGTTCATTGATCATCTGGTGATCGAGATAGTCCACGACCGGCCGCATCACCTGCTTCAACTGCTTGAAGTCCAGCAGCAGTCCGGCCTCATCCAGTTCCGCTCCCACCAGCGTCACAAAGACCTTGTAGTTATGTCCATGCGGATTCTCGCACTTCCCGCGATAGTTCCTCAGGTAGTGCCCGGACGAGAACCTGGCTTCTACAGTCACTTCAAACATCGCATCAGATCCCTTCAGATTCATTGTACGGACCCGCGCCCCTGATCGCTTGCGACCAACGGGAGCACCTCAAGTCTCCACCCACCCATACACCCCAGATACAAGGCACGAAGTGCCCGCCCCACGCGCATTGGGCCCGTCCGGCAGGACAGCCTGTTATCTTCTCCGCCGAGTCCTGCGATCCTCTTCCGCCCGCCGTTCCGCCTGCTCAAACAAAGAAGAAAGCATCCCCGCCAGGGCGATCACCATCCCCAGCACCAGGAATCCGATCGCCATCGTCTGCCAGAGCGCCATATCTCCCGGAGACCCCGGCTGCTGCGCAATATTCGTAAACGAGATTCCGAAGCACACCACCGCAAACAGCCCCAGAGTCCCCGCCAGGATGTAAAGATTCCGCCCCATATCGCTCTCAACATTCAGAATAGCCCACTCCCAAAGCCTACAATCGCATCGTGGAGATCACGTACGACCACGCCAAAAACGAGAAGAACATCCGCGAGCGCGGACTCAGCTTCGAGTCTGTCGGAGAGTTCAGATTCGACACAGCCGAGATCCGTTCAGTCTGGAAGAATAAGGAGCCACGATATGCCGCGACCGGTTTCCTAAATGACCGTCTCCATGTTCTCATCTTCATAGAAATTGCCTTGGGCATACGCGTGATCAGTTTCCGAAAGGCAAACAAGCGGGAGGTACGAGAGTATGAGCAAGGCAGACGCAATCTGGAACAAGGGCCCGGACATGATCGATGACGACGGCGAGGTACGCGAACTCACGAAAGAAGACTTCAAGACTTTCCGCCCGTTTTCAGAACTTCCGCAGGAACTCCAGGAAAAGCTCTTAGCTATCAATCGCGGCCCGGTGACCTTCCGAGCGGTTGAGGACACCGTCACAGTTCCCCTCCCGAAATCCACTGCGATGCGGCTTGAGGAGACTGGCGACGGCTGGGAAAGGCGGGTAGACGAAATTCTGCGCAATTGGCTGGACCGCCAGAAGGCGAGCTGACCGTCCACGCGATTGCGTCTGAATCTCAGACAGCATGGAAGAACAAGAGAAAATCGACACCGCACTTCTTCTACTGGAGGAAGTGACTGCAGACATAATGCATCGTCCTGCAGTGGTCGTCATGCCTCCAGACTCCGGCGCATTCGTCATTGGCAACAAAGGCGGATTCCTGCAACTCGCGATCGCCTCTCTGAAGGCCGCTCAAGGTGAGCAACAGAAGTTCAACAACGCACCATGGATAACTGGGCTCGAGTTGGATTGGGGGTTGTCTGGTTTCAAGCCGGACGAGAACGCCCACACTTACATGACAAAGAGCAGATCAGGGTTTCGACTTCTCTTGAATCAGTTGGCGAAGTACATCATCCTCAGCCTCATAGTTGGTATCTTCATCTCCGGCTTCGTGACGGCTCTACACTGGGTGAAAGGCTTTCTTCAGTGACAGGGCTAAGCTGTAATCTCCCGGCTTTCGTAAAGAATCTCTCCACATCCTCAATACTCCCCGTCACCCGGTACGGCGGCAGCGACTCCAGAAACACCTTCCCATACCTCTGCCGCTGAATCCGCGGATCCAGCAGCATCAGCACCCCCCGATCCTCCAAACTCCGGATCAACCGCCCAAAGCCCTGCTTCAGCGTGATCACCGCACTCGGCACCTGCAGCTCGAAGAACGGCTTTCCTCCTGCACTTTCGATCAGGTCCATCCGCGCCTTCACCACCGGATCTGTCGGCACCGCAAACGGCAGCCGGTCGATAATCACGCATGATAGCTGCTCCCCCTGCACATCCACCCCCTGCCAGAAGCTTGAAGTCCCAAACAGCACCGCATTTGGCGTGTCTCTAAAATGCTGTAAGAGCACGTGCCGTGGGGCGGTCCCATGCAACAGCAGCGGATACGGCAGTTGTGTCAGCAGCTTGTCGTGCATCGCCCGCATCGCCGCATAGCTTGTGAAGAGGCAGAAAGCCCGCCCCTCCGTAATCTCCAGCACCCGCCTCACTCGTTCCGCCGCATGCATCGCAAAGTCCGGCTCATTCGGATTCGGCATCGACGGCGGCAGATACAGCAGCGCCTGCCGCGGGTAATCAAAGTGACTCGGCACCACCAGCTCCCGATTCAAACTCAACCCCAGCCGCCCGCTGATATGCGCAAACGGACTCTTTCCATCGGCCGCACTCACCGTCAACGTCGCAGACGTCAGCACAATCGACGGATAAGCCTCAAACAAGGAAGTCGTCAGCAGCGTCGACACATCGATCGGCGTAGCCTGCAGCTGCGTTGAAAACGTCTGCTGCCCCGCCCCCCGAGCAAAGTTCCTCACCCCGGCCATCGCCCGCCGTTCAATCCAGAAAACCGTATTCGGATCATCTGACTCCAGCAGAAACTTCAAATGTCCCCTTATGTCGCTCGTCCGTTTGATCAATCCCTTCGTCTCATCGACATTCTTCACATCGCTCAGCTGCCCCTCCAGCCGCTGCAGCGCATTCACCGCCCCGAGGTAAGCGTCCCCCGACTCCTCCAAAAACTCGCGCCGCCCCTCAAACGGCATCCGCCCCAGCGCCTGAAACCCCTCCGTCGGCAGCGCCGCAAAGAACATCCGCGCCCGATCCTTCAAGATCGCACACGCACTTTCAATCGCTGAAGACGAAGCCTGCTTCGCCCGCAGCATGATCTCCACATCCCTCACCAGCTCATCGATCCGTCCATTCGACAACCCGATCCCAAAGTAATTACTCGCAATCTCCTCCAGCTCATGCGCCTCATCGAACACCACCGCCGCCGCATCCGGCAAGATTCCCGCATCCGGAGCCCCCGCCGCCTGCTGCTTGATATTCAAGTCCGCAAAGAAAAGGTGATGGTTCACGATGATCAGATCGCTCTCAATCGCCTTCCGTCTCATCTGCGTGATGTAGCACTGATCCCAATCCGGACACGTCGTCCCCAGGCAAGCCTCCGTCCGCGCATCCAGCTTGTTCCAAAGCGAACTCGTCTCCGGAAGATGATTCAGCTCACTCCTGTCACCCGTCGCCGTCGTCTTCTCCCAAGTCGCAATGTGGTGGAACTGCTCGATCTCCTCCAGTCCACTCAGCAGCGGCGAATCCCGCAGCGCATACAGCTTGTGCTTGCACAGGTAATTCGCCCGCCCCTTCATGTAGCAGACCTTCAGCGGACCCAGCACACTCTCCAGAAATGGCACATCCTTGAAGTAAAGCTGCTCCTGCAGGTTCTTCGTCCCGGTAGACACGATCACCCGCTGCCCCCGCTCGCGCGCAAACCGCAGCGCCGGCAGCAGGTACGCCAGCGTCTTCCCCGTCCCCGTCCCCGCCTCCACAATCAGGTGCCGCTTATCGTTCAGCGCCGCCTCCACCGCCTGCGCCATCTCAAACTGCCCCTTGCGATACTCATACGCCAGCGAAGACTGCGCCAGCACCCCACCCGGAGAAAAGAACTCCCGAAGTGTCGGCAGCTTCATCAGAACGGCATCAGTCGGGATGGAAGCGGCAGCGGACACAAGTACCGCAATGATATCCGCCACGCGAAGATTTCACGAAACTCCTAACCTTGAAGAGCACCCGCCCCACGCTTCGATTTGTTTGCAGATTGCCACGAAGGACAACCCAACTTCGCCATCGGCCAAGCATATACTTCGTCTCACCATGAAGCGCCCACTCTTCCACCGCCGTAAATTCCTCACCACCTCATCGAGCGCCGCAGCCGCACTCTTGCTCCATCGCTCCGCCTTCGCCCAACCCGCCCCAGTTCCCTTGCACATCGATACCGCCGCAGCCGGCCACCTCATCTCGCCCGACTTCATCGGCCTCTCCTACGAGAACATGCAACTTGAAGATCCCTCCTTCTTCAGCCCACGCAACACCGGCCTCATCGAGCAGTTCAAAGCCATCTCCCCCCGCGGAGTCCTCCGCCTCGGCGGTAACACCAGCGAGTTCAGCTGGTGGCAGGCAACTCCTTCGCAGCGCCCGCCTGAACGCAACCTGGTCCTCCCGAACGGCTCTCGCCCCCAGAGCACCCTCTACGCCATCACCCCTCAAACCATCCGCGAGCTCAACGGCTTCCTCGAAGCCACCGGCTGGACCTGTATCTACGGCCTCAATCTCGGCTTCGGATCCCCTGTCACCGATATCCCCGAAGCCCAGTACGTCTCCGCAACTCTCGGTCCCCGCCTCCAATACTTTCAGATTGGCAACGAAGTCGATCAGTTCATCCAGTACCACCTCCGCGACGGTGAAACCTGGACCCCTGACCTCTACCTTCAACAGTGGCTAACCATCGCCCAAGCCGTCCAGAAGTCCATCCCAAACGCCCGCTTCGGCCTGCCCGACGTAGCCTCCGAGGTCGACTGGCTCACCCGCATCGCCGAACTTTGGCCTTCCGTCACGGACAAACCCAAGGTCACCACACTCTCCCACCACTACTACTGGTCAGGCCCACCCAGCAACCCCCGAGCCTCCATCCCGCGCCTCCTGCAAACTGATCCGGCCGTCGCCCAAAAGGCCACACTCGCCCGCGAAGCATCCGCCCGCTTGGGCACAACCTTCCGCATGACCGAAGGCAACACCGTCTATCGAGGCGGCAAGTCCGGCCTCAGCGATGTCTTCGCCTCCGCCCTCTGGGCCGCTGACTACCTCCTTACCCTGATGCAACTCGGCTACAGCGGCGTCAACCTCCACGGCGGCAGCGGCCACGCCCAGGCAGTCTCCGTCGGCGGCACCTTCGTCGGCGAAGCCGAGATGAAAGATCCCAACCAACCCCACCCCAAGCCCTTCTACACCCCCATTGCCAATCGCGGCACCCTCGCCGGCAGCGGCGTAAACGGCAGACTCAGCCCGGACTATCTTCTCGAACCAACCGGCTACGGCATGACGTTCGTCAGCTCCTTCGCCGGAGCGACCATGCTCCCCGTGAACTTCGACCCCGGCCCCATCAACGCCGTCGCCTACGCTGTCCGCACCCCGGGCCACACCCTCCTCCTCATCATCCTCAACAAGGACGAGACCCAGCCCCTCACCGTCCAACTTCCCCCCTGCACCCTCCATCAGGTCCTCACCGCCCCCAGCCTCACCACCCAGGAGGCCCACCTCCTCCAGGGCCCAGCCGCGAGCGCCCTCGTCCCCATCCGCAACGCCACAGCCCTCATCCCCGCCGCCACCGGAGCAACCTTCCTCCTCACCTGAGACCGTTTTCTTATAATGGAGAGGGAAAGTCTGCGCGCACCTCTCGCGTCGGGCACGGGAGACCTCAGCGATGGCAGCAAAGAAAACCACCAAACGCCTCGGCAAGAAGCACCGCCAGGCCAGCACCCGCCCTAAAAAAGGCCGTGCACCCAAGTCCACACCCGTCACCGGCGCTACCGCTAAACTCGACCCGCGCAAGCGCAAGATCGCCGCCACCAAGCGCGCCAAGGAGTCGGAGAAGAAGTTCGTCTCCCGCCGCTCGCCCGAGTTTGAAAACAAGCGCACCATCACCGGCGACGACTCCGAAAAAAATCTCGGCCGCAACTCCGCCAAAGCCCTGCGCGGCGGCCATACAGAAGAACCAGACCGCCCCGCCCGCGAGCCCCGCCGCCCAGCATCCCGCATCCCCACCACAAAAGACGCTCCAGAAACAGAAGACCAGCAGTGGCGCAACGCCGAACTCGCCGCCCTCCAGCAGTCCGTCGTCACCGAGTCCGCCGCCGCCCTCGCCCTGCCGCTCATCGCCGTCTGCGGCCGCCCCAACGTCGGCAAGTCCACCCTCTTCAACCGCTTGACTGGCTCCCGCCGTTCCATCGTCGGAGATGAACCCGGCATCACCCGCGATCGCATCTACGGTGAGATCGAGTGGCAGAACGTCCGCGCCCGCCTCGTCGACACCGGCGGCGTTGTCCCCGACGACGAAGCCCTCATCCCCTCAGAAATCTTCCGTCAGGCCCAGGTCGCCCTTGAAGAAGCCGACGCCATCATTATGGTCGTCGATGGCCGCACCGAACTCGCCTCCCCCGACATCGAGCTCTCACGCCTCCTCATGAAGGGCGGCAAGCCCGTCTTCCTCGCCGTCAACAAGATCGACGCCGACTCCATGATGGCCGCCGCTGAAAACTTCCGCCGCCTCGGCTTCAAAAACGTCCTCCCCATCTCCGCCGAGCACGGCTCCGGCATCGGCGACCTCCTCGACGAGGTCTTCGCCGTCCTCCCCGAACCCGAAGCCGAAACCCCTGATCCCAACGAAGAAGAAGCCCCCGAGTTCGCCCCGTTTGACGAAGAGATCGAAGCCGAAGAAGCCGCCCAGGCCGCCGGCACCGACAAGCCCGCCCGCAAGCTCCGCTCCCACGGCGAGTACGAATCCCGCGAGACCAAAGTCGCCATAATCGGCCGCCCCAACGTCGGCAAATCCACCCTCCTCAACGCCCTCACTGAATCCAATCGCGCCATCGTCTCCCCCATCGCCGGCACCACCCGCGACGCCGTCGACGAGATCGTCGAACGCAAAGGCCACATCTTCCGCTTCGTCGATACCGCCGGCATCCGCAAAAAGGGCAAGACCAAGCTCATGGCGGAAAAGCTCTCCGTCATCATGGCCCGCAAGCACCTTGAAGCCGCCGACGTCTCCCTCCTCATCATCGACGCCGCCGAAGGAGTCACCGGCATCGACGCCAACATCGGCGGCTACGCCCACGAGTCCGGCCGCTCCGTCATCATCGTCATCAACAAGTGGGACCTCGTCACCACCGCCCGCACCGACGGCAAGCCCCCCGCCGATCAGAAAGTCTTCGCCCAGCAGGTCCGCGACGCCCTCAAGTACCTCGACTACGCCCCCCTGCTCTTCATCTCCGCCGCCCCCGAAGGCTCAGAAACCGCCAAGCCCATCGGCATCGACCAGATGTTCGCCAAGGTCGAACTCGTAGCCCGCGAGCGCCGCAAGCGCGTCTCCACCGGCCAGATGAACAAGTTCCTGGACAAGGTTGACTTCCAGAAAGCCTCCGTCCCCATGAACAAGCGCATGCGCATCTATTACATGACGCAAGCCCAGGTCGCCCCCCCAACCTTCGTTCTCTTCACCGACCGCGACGTCAAGATGCACTTCTCCTACGGGCGCTTCCTAGCCAACCAGATCCGCGAAGCCTTCGGCTTCATCGGCTCCCCCATCTGGTTCAAAATCCGCGCCCGCAACAAGAAAAAGGAAGCTGACTGATCTGTACGCAATACAGTGCCTCTCATCCAGAGGGAAGTCTGGCGTTCTTTGTACCAGACGCGGTCGAAGACACCAGAGAGAGATGGTCGGACTTCGGCCCTGTCACTCTTCGACGTGAGATTAGACCTAGCCGCCACCCTACTTCACGTTCGCAGACTCCGGCGGAATCAGCACCAGCTCACAGGTCGGCTCCCCCGCGCAAACCAGAACTCCACTTCGCAGGAGCGGTGCCCGTGACTCCTTCGGAACCGCCAGCCCAAGCTCCAGCTTCCCGATCGCCCCCACCATGGAGCGCAGCGACTCATCCCCACTCTCCATCGCCACCTGTTCCGTCTTCTCAGCCGACACCCGCATCGCGAATACGCCCGATCCCTTCGCCTCGGGTGTCCGCGCCACATGGTAGGTTCGTTGCTCCAGCAACACCCGCGAAGGCTCCAGATCTCTGTCCGCCACACCCTTTTTCTTCAAACTATCTGCCCGGGTGTGCAGCTCCGGCACCCATGGCGCCGTACTTTTACCCGCGGCACTCAACGCAAGTTCATACGCCTTCAGCGCGCCTGCCGCATCGCCCTTCTTCTCCAGGATCTCCCCTAGATGCAGGCCCTCCTCACCATGCATCGCACTCTGCCAGGAACCCCGAACGTACTCTTCCGCCAGCTTATCCTTACCTTCAGCAAAATACACCCATCCCAGTGTGTCCCACGTCGCCAGCAGCAGATTCGCCTGCCGGAACGTCTCCGCATTTACGCTCTCGATCGCCGTCCCCGCCAACTCTCCCTCCAGCACATCGACCGCCTTCTTCGCAGCCGTCTCAGCCAGTGGTAACTCGGTGCCCGACCCCGCGCTCACCAGCACATAAGCACCATCATTCAATACATTCGCATCAGCAGATTCGGAGAGCGCACTCCGCTCGATGGCTACCGCCTCATCCTTCTTCCCAACGCGCAATAGCGCACTCCCCAGCTCCACCTGGATCATCTTGTCATCCGGCAACGCCTTCGCACCTGCCCTGTAAACGTCCACGGCGTCTTCTGCATGGTTCATCCCCATTAGGCTGCTCCCGACGTAGAGCAATGCCTGCTGATTGTTCGGTGCTGCCTTTGCATACGCCAGCAGGCACTTTCGTTCGGCCTCGGTCCGTCCCAGGAAACGCAAGAGCCGGATCAGATCCGGATATTGATCGACTTCCTCTGGATGCTGCTTGAGTTCCCGTTCGTAATCAGTTGCAGCCTCAGTGAAATTCTTCCGCTGCCACGCCAGCGCGCCACGTTGACTCCACGCATACGCCTGCTTGTCGTTGATCGCGATCGCCTGATCGGACTTCTTCTGCGCCTCCTCATAATTCTTCGCCTGAATCGCCTCGTATACCTGCTTCACCAGCGCAGCCGCAGCCGGAACATTCTCACCTGGTCCCGGCGGTCCCTTCTCTCCGGCCGCCACCGTGCTGCTCGTCACCTGGACCCAGGGCTGAACCCCAATGTCATCCACGAACTTCTTTACGCTCTTCCAATCCGCCGCCTCAACCTTCGGCTTCGTCACCTCATAGGTGAACTCCGATACCAGGCTCCCGTCCACCACCCGGTAGGTCTCGTCGAACTTGGCAAACGCCGTCCTCAGATGAATCGCATTCGGCACCTCGACCGCATACCCTGCCGGGAGCTTCACCGTGCTCTTCGCCATCTGCGTATGCCGCCCACCCAGTTCAATCTCCTTCTTCGGCAGCTTCTTCTCATCGATGGAAGGCAGATTCACATTCGGCAGCAGCGATCCAATCTGATAGCTGCTCCAGTTCGACCATGCATCCTGCGTATACCCGTACCTCATCTCCCACGGCTTGGACAGATCCTCACCCGCGTCCAGCTTCACCGTGTTCGCCTTCCCATTGAATCCACTGTTATCGACATACGACTGTCCCAACTGATCCCACTGCGCCCGCGGCACCTGCCGCGTCGCATACCGCATCACAACCTCATCATCCCCACGCATCGATACGCTGACGTTGCCCTTCGTCGTCCCATCCTTTGCAAGTTCAAATGCACCCTCATAGTGATCCACTGCCGGAAACGGTAGCTCCGCAGGCGTCTTCGCCAGCCGCGGTGCTCCCGGCCCATCCTTCGCCGGAACCACCAACCCCTCTCTATCCCGGATCATTGCCACCAGAACCCGATACGGCGCCACCTCCGTCGTCGCATCCAGCCAGACTGGAGCCCCGTTGACCTCCACCTCCGTGATCACGTGGTTGAACGCACCCGGCATAGGAACTTTCTCGTTCATCTCAATACCCACCCCTATCAACACCGCCGAAGGTCGAAAGCCCTTCGCACGCAGCAGCGCCGCTAACAGCGTGTGCTTATCCTTGCAGTCCCCATATTGATCGGTGAACACCTCCATCGCCGTATGCGGTTGATACCGCCCTAGGCCAAAGTCCACCCCAATGTAGTGGTTGTGCAGAGCGACATACTCATACAGCCGCCGCACCTTGTCCTCATCCGTCTTTGCTCCCAACGTCAACTCGTCCGCCTTCGCCTGCAGCGCCGGCGTGACCGCATCCCGTCCTGCAATCAGCCCCTGATACCACGTCCCCACCGCCTCCCAGCTCGGAAACGTAGTCCAGGCGATCGGCGGCAACTTATCCGGCTGCGGGTCTTCATCCTCTTTCGCAGTACTCGACCGCAGCTGTGCTCCCTTCCACCGGTATACCTTCTCCTCCCCATCATTGGACGTCTCAGCCGGAAACTTCGGGCTGTACACCGTCAACGCCTTTGCTTTCGGTACCCGCAGTTCGATCCGGCGATCCAGGTACACCAGTCCCACCCCAAAGCTCTCCACGTTCCAGAACTCCCCCGGCACCTCTGCCGTCTTGAACGTCACCTTGGTCGCAAACTCCAATTTGTCCCCCACCGCCAGCGACCGCACCGGCAGTTGCTTTAGGTGCAGATCGCTGTACATTGGCGCAACCTGCGTCACCTGCGCCGGCTGGTCCTGAGCATCGCTCGCCGGCGTCTCCACCACGCTCCCATCCGGCTTGCGCACCCGCGCATAGCTGATCTCCAGCCCCTGCGTTCCACTCGCATAGGGAAACCCAAGCACCGCAAACGTCTGCAGCGCCGCACCCGACTGCACCCGGATCACTGTCGTCTCGGTCTTTAATCCGTTCCCATCCACCGAGTACCGGTAAACAACATCATCTCGTTCAACCACTGCCGCCTCATCTTCGTACCCCCTGGATAAACTCTCAGGAGATAAACTCTCAGGGGATAAACTCTCAGGGCGAGCCGGTGCCGCCTGTGCAGCGCCAGCCTGAGGAGCAATAGGCAGAACAAGAAAGCAGAAAACCACCAACAGGAGATCGTTCATGACACCAAGTAGGGTGTCATGGGATTCCAAACGAAGCAACTAAGGAAAGCAATGAGCGCGTGGCGGAGAGCGAAATCCTACGCCAGCGCCGGATCCATCGGAAACCGTGGCCCATCCTCGTCATCATCCTGCTCATCCTTCGAAGCCCCCGGCGGAGGAGGCGTAAACGGCCGTCCCGGATCATGATCCCCCTCCGTATCCTTCTTCGGGTGAATCAGATCGTCGAGAAGATTCGCCAGCCGCGGAACCTGCAGATACGCCATAGATAAACCCCTGTGGTACACCTCAGAGCTTACGCGCTTCCCCATACCCCGCGCTACAACGTCATCTGATGTTCCGGCTCCCGCTCAGGCGTAATTTCCACCGCCTCCCGCTCGCCCATTCGCCACCGTCCCCATGCTGCCAACGCTCGCTCACACTGGATCCGATGCCGCTCCTTCTTGTCCCGGATCTTTCTCCGCAGATCTTCCTCGAGCGGCGGCAGCAGGTCAAACGTAATATTCGCGGGCTGAAACCGCTTCGCCTCCGCATGGCAGATGTAATGCACCAGGCTCCCATGCGCGCTCGCCCGAGGAGCCGCCGCCGGCACCCTACCCACCATCAACTGCCCCGCAAAGATCCCCGCCAGCATCCCCGCCGCAATCGACTCCGTATACCCCTCCACCCCGGACAGCTGCCCCGCAATCAGCACATCCGGCCGAGCCTTCAACTGCAGCGTCTCCGTCAGCAGCGTTGGCGAGTTGATATACGTATTCCGATGAATCTGCCCATACCGCAAAAACGTCGCCTGCTCCAGCCCCGGAATCATCCTAAGAATCCGCGCCTGCTCACCAAACTTGAGGTGATTCTGGAAGCCGACTAGATTGTAACTATCCGCGCGCAAATTCTCGCTGCGCAGTTGCACCGCCGCATACGGCCAACGCCCCGTCTTAGGATTCGTCAACCCCGCCGGCTTCATCGGCCCAAAGCGCAACGTATCCCGCCCCCGCCGCGCCGTCTCCTCGATCGGCAAACACCCCTCAAAGTACTGCAGCTTCTCCCACTCCTTCGCCTCCGCCTGCTCCGCCGTAGCCAGCGCATCAATAAACGCCTCGTACTCCTCCTTCGTGAACGGACAATTGATGTAATCCGCCGAACCCTTATCCCACCGCGCCGCAAAATACACCTTCTCCATATCGATCGTCGCCGCATCCACAATCGGCGAGATCGAATCATAGAACGCCAGATGATCGCTCCCGGTTATCTCCTGCAAAGCCGCAGTCAGCGCCGGAGAAGTCAGAGGCCCGGTCGCCAGGATCGTCAGCTCCGCCGCACCTGCATCAAGATCTGTAACCTCTTCGCGCACAATCTTGATCCGAGGCTCAGCATCCAGCCGCTCCTTCACCCTCCGCGAGAACACCTCCCGGTCTACCGCCAGCGCATGCCCCGCCGGCACGGCACTCGCATCCGCCTCCGCCAGCAGAAAGCATCCCGCCGTACGCATCTCCGCCTTCAGCAGCCACGGAGCACTATGCTCACTCTCACTCTTCAGCGAGTTTGAACAAACCAGCTCCGCAAAGTCCGCAGTCTGGTGCGCCTCCGTCGACCGCATCGGCCGCATCTCAAACAGCTCCACATCGCACCCGGCCTTGGCCGCCTGCAGCGCCGCCTCCGGCCCCGCCAGCCCTCCGCCAATCACCCGCACCTTGCCGCTCAAGCCATCATGCATAGACCATTGTTTCACTCACCGTTGATATCGGTCTGCCTGTTACTTCTTGGCAGTATCAGCCCCCGCCTTCTTCTCCACCTTCGGCTGCACCGCCAGCCATGTATCAAACGGCAGCGTAAATGCGAACAACTCATGCTTCACCGCATGCTCATCCACGTAGTGCATCATCTTCACATAGAGTTGCGCATGCTTCAGCACCGGATCGTCGATCCCCTGCGTGTCATAAAACACATACCCGGCCCGCGTCGAGTGCGGCGGCACCGTCGTCGACTGAAACCCAAAATCCTGATCATCCGACACGATCTTCTTATCGATCGGTTCCTTGTGGATCGTCACCGGAATGATCGGAATCTTCGTCCCCTCCGTATACTTGCGCGAAAAAAAACGCCGGTTCAGATCCTCATCTGTCGCCGCAGGCTCCTTATCCCCCTCCGCCGGCAGAAGCTGCATCCGCACATCGTCCAGGATCACCGCCTCATCCCGGTCATTCGTCACGATCACCCGCACCGGAATAAATCCATGCTTCACATACTCCAGCCGGAAGAACGAGCAGTTCGCCTCCTCCGTGCAAGGCTCCGCCGCCAGCGTTACCTTCTCATTCGCATGCACCTCATACAGCGGATACTCCGCCGCCGGCTTCACCGGAGGAGCCGGCCGCGGCTTATCCCCCGCCCACGCCACACCCGCCATAAGCCCGACACCCACAATCCCCAGCCAAACCCGCATCCGCCCAGAACCCTCCGCTCTCTTAGACGGTAACCCACTCTCGCCGGGCGCACCCTCAGCCTCAGTCACCCCATCCGCAGCACGATCTTGCCGAAGTGACTTCCCGCCTCCATCGCCCGCAGCGCCTCCACCGCCTGTCCGAACTCAAACACCTGATCCATCACAGGCTTCACCTTCCCCGCCGCAAACGCCTCTCCCATCTCCCGAGCCATCGCCTCGCTCCCCACGGTAATCCCACTCAGCTGGATCGACCGCATCAGCACCGGCATCAGGTCTGCGCCGCCGCCATCCCCCATGTCGAGAATCCCGATCAGGTACACCTGCCCCCCGGCCTTCACCGCCTTGAAGCTCTTCCCAATCGTTCCCGGCCCACCCACCTCGACCACATGATCCACGCCGGTCCCCCCATTGATCCTCACCACTTCCTTTTCCCAAGCCGGAAACGTCTTGTAGTTCACCCCCTCGTCCGCCCCCATCGCCTTCGCCCGCGCCAGCTTCGCATCGGACGAGCTCGTCACAATCACCTTCGCCCCCTTCAGCTTCGCAATCTGCAGCGCAAACAACGACACTCCACCCGTCCCCAGCACCAGCACCGACTCCCCCGCATTCACCTTCCCCACGCACACCAGTGCCTGCCACGCCGTAACCGCCGCACACGGCAGCGTCGCTGCCTCCTCATCCGTCATGTACTCCGGCGTCCGGATCACTCCCGTCTCCGGCAGCACCACACACTCCGCAAAGACCCCCTCCAGCGACTCCCCCAGCGCAAACCTCATCGCATCCTGCGGCGTCGGCCCATCGGTCCACCTCTGAAAGAACAAGCTGCTCACCCGATCCCCCACCTTGAACCGCGTCGCCCCCGCACCCACCGCCGCCACCTCACCCGAAGCATCCGACCCCAGCGTCTTCGGCATGTATGTCTTCGGGTTGTACTTCCCCGTAGCCACCATCAGGTCCCGGTAGTTCAGCGAAGCAGCCCTCACCCGCACCACCACCTCACCCGCCCCCGGTTCCGCAACCTCAACGTCCTCAAACTTCAGCCGATCCAGCCCAAACCCATCCACCAACCGCAGCGCCTTACAAGTCATAGCCATAACCCCTAAGATGCACTCTCCCCCGCAAAGTCTCCCTATTCCCCTCTCCCTATCCCCTACTCCCTATCCCCTTACTCCCTGTCCGTATCCCGGGACCGCCCTCCTTTCCCTCAGCAATAATGTTCCTAGCCCCTCAATGTTCCTTTTCCTCTACAGCACGCTCCTCACCCTCGGCCTCATCCTCTCCAGCCCCTGGTGGCTCTGGCGCATGCTCACCACCAAACGCTACCGCGAAGGCCTCGCCCAGCGCATCAGCATCATCTCCCCCACCCTCAAAATCGCTGTTCTCGAAGCCCGCGCACAAGCCCGCCGAACCATCTGGCTCCACGCCGTCTCCGTCGGAGAAGCCCTCGCCGCCGAGCGCCTCATCCAGGATCTCCAAACCGCCCTCCCGAACCACCTCATCCTCATCTCGACCACCACCGCCACCGGCCAGAACCTCGCCCGCCAGCACTTCCCCCCCGCCCACGTCTTCTATCTCCCCCTCGACTTCGCCACCCCCGTCCGCCGCTACCTGAACCTCCTCCAGCCCGACCTCCTCATCCTCATGGAGTCCGAGCTCTGGCCTCGCCTCCTCACCGAGTGCAACCGCCGCCACATCCCCGTCGCCGTCGCCAACGCCCGCATCTCCGACCGCTCTTTCCCGCGCTACATGACCCTCCGCGCCCTCTGGCGCCCCATCCTCGCCAAAGTCTCGCTCTTCCTCGCCCAAAGCGAAGAGACCGCCGCCCGCCTCCGCCAGATCGGAGCCCCCACCACCCGCATCCAAACCCCTGGCAACCTCAAATACAACCTCACCCCACCCATTCCCACCAAGGTTAGCGAACTCATCCGCACCGCCGCCGGCTCCCGCGAGATCATCGTCGCCGGAAGCACCCTATCCGGCAGCACCTTCACGGAGGAAGACCTTGTTCTCCGAGCCATGGACAACATCTGGCAGCTCTGGCCCAACGTCCTCCTCATCCTCGCCCCCCGCCACCCGGACCGTTTCGGCTACGCGTACTCCCTCGCGCTCGAGCACGGCGTCACCTCGGCCACCGAGCTTCTCGCAGGCAAATCCGTCCCAGACAAGCCGCGCCAGACCATCCTCCTCGACACTCTCGGCGACCTCGCCAGCGTCTACGCCCTCGCCAAAGTCGCCTTCATCGGCGGCAGCCTCGTCCCCCGCGGCGGCCACAACCCACTCGAGGCCGCCCGCTTCGGCGTCCCCGTCATCATGGGCCCCTCCTTCGAAAACTTCCGCGAGATCGTCGAAGCCATGGAAGACGCCGACGCCATCCGCATCGTCGCCTCCGACGACCCGGCAAGCGCCCTCTCCGACGCCATCTTCCACCTCTTCATGGATCAGTCCCAGGGCCGGCGCGGCAAAGCCTTCTTCGACGCCCAGACCGGAGCCACCACCCGCACCATCGCCGCCCTCCTCCCGCTGCTTCAAAAGGTCGAAGCTTGAAACGCCCCCTCCTGCTCCCACTCGTCCCCCTCTACGCCGTCGGCCAGGCCATCGAGAACGCCCTCCGACCCGCCCCGAAACGCCTCACCCGCCCAATCATCAGCGTCGGCAGCCTCTCCGCCGGAGGCGCCGGCAAAACCCCTGTCGTCCAGGCCCTCGCCACCCTCCTCCACCAGCACGGTTTCACCCCCACCATCCTTACCCGGGGCTACGGCCGTTCCTCCAGCCTTGTCGAGCGCGTAGACCCCACCGGCACCGCCACCCGCTTCGGCGACGAACCCCTCCTCCTCGCCCAGCCGGCGACAACCCACGCCGGCCTCACCGTCTACGTCGCCTCCGACCGCCAAGCCGCAGGCCGCCTCGCCGAATCCGAACACCCCACCCCCATCCACATTCTCGACGACGGCTTCCAGCACCGCCGCCTCCACCGCGACCTCGACCTCCTCCTCCTCACCGCCGAAGACCTCCACGATCACCTCATCCCCGCCGGCAGCCTCCGCGAACCCCTCCGCGCCCTCCGTCGCGCTCACGCCATCCTCCTCCGCGAAGAAGAAGCCGAAGCTCTCCGCCCTTACGTCGCACACCACACAAAAGCCCCCATCCAACTCATCCGCCGCACCCCCACCCTTCCCAAACCGCACCCAGAACGCCCATTCGCCTTCTGCGCCCTCGCCCGCCCACAGTCTTTCTACAAGAGCCTCACTGCCGCCGGCCTCCCCCCTACTGCTACCCTCAGCTTCCCCGACCACCACCCCTACACCTTCCAAAACATCCGGAAGCTCTGCCTCCTCGCCCAGCAATCCCAGGCCGGCGCCTTCCTCACCACCGCCAAGGACGCCGTAAAGCTCACCCCCGCCCTCCGCAAGCCCCTGGAAGAAATCGCCCCCCTCCACGTCGTCGGCCTCACCGTCACCTTCCTCGACGAGCCTGCCCTCTGGTCCTTCTTAGCCCCACATCTGTCCTAGCACCTGTTCTCGCCTTTGCCCTCTCCGTTCTGAGTTCTTGCCCTTGGATCGCGTCTCCATGGGTGCCGGATCGGTGTCAAGCCTTCCTCGCCCCGCCTCAGAACCCATGCGAAAATGGACCCTTGCCCGCCCTTGCCCCAACCCGTCTCCTCATCCTCCGCACCGGAGCGATGGGCGACGTCCTTCACGCTCTTCCCGCCGTCACCGCCCTTCGCCAGGCCCACCCTGACTGGCACATCGGCTGGGCCATCGAGCCCCACTGGTCCCCACTCCTCCCCCCGCAGGTCGTCGACACCATCCACCTCATCCACACCCGCGCCTGGAAGCAGCGCCCCCTCTCCATCGCCACCCTTCGCGAGATCGCCACCCTCCGCCGCACCCTCCGCACCCCACCCTACGCCCTCGCCGTAGACCTCCAGGGCTCCATCCGCTCCGCCGTCATCGGCCGCCTCGCCTCCGCCCCCCGCTTTTTCGGCCCCGCTCATCCCCGCGAGCGCCAGGCCCGCGTCCTCTACCAGACCCGCATCCCGCTCCACCGTCCTCACGTCATCGACCAGGCCTGCGAACTCCTCGCCGCCGCCACCAACACCCCCCTCGAACCCGCCCCCATCCACCTCCCCGTCACTCCGGCCGCCGAGACCTGGTTCAACCAGACAATCTCCACCCCGGACTACATCCTCCTCTGCCCCACCGCCGGTTGGGGTGCCAAGCAGTGGCCCTCCGACCGCTACATCGCCCTCGCAAAACGCCTCCTCGCCGCCGGCCGCCGAGTCCTCATCAACACCTCCCCGGAATCCAGCTTCATCCCAGAACACATCGCCGCCAAATCGGGCGCCGAACTCATCCCCAGCACCATCTCCCAACTCATCCCCCTCACCCGCCACGCCGCGCTCGTTCTCGGCGGCGACACCGGCCCCGTCCACCTCGCCGCCGCCCAGCAAACTCCGGTCCTTGCCCTCTTCGGCCCCACCGACCCCGCCCGCAACGGCCCCAGCTTCCCCGGTGCCCACATCCAGATCCTCCGCGACCCGGCCAGCCGTCTCGACCACCGCCGCCACACCGCCCCTGACCCCGGCCTGCTCAACATCACCCCCGAGCACGTCCTCCAGGCTGTCCAAACCCTCCTCCGAACTCCCGCCCATGTCTAGCCCCACGCCGAAAACCCGCTACCAGAGCATCGCCAGGCGCATCCGCGTCCCCATGGGCTTCCTCGTCGCCGCCCTCTACCTCGGCCTAGCCCACCCGACTCTCCTTTCCCTCCTTCTCAGCCTCCTCCTCGTCATCCCCGGCGTCTGGCTCCGCGCCTACGCCTCCGGCTATGTGCGCAAGAACACAGAGCTCACCACCACCGGCCCCTACGCCCACACCCGAAACCCCTTGTACCTCGGCTCCCTCCTCATCGTGTTCGGTTTCGCCGCCGCGTCCTCCAGTTGGATCATCTTCATCCTCCTCGCCGCCCTCTTCGCCGCCATCTACATCCCCACCATCCAGGGTGAGGAGCACTTCCTCCGCACCCACTTCCTCACCTTCGACGCCTACGCCGCTCAGGTCCCTCGCCTCATCCCGCGCCTCACCCCAGCACCCTCCACCTCGGAGCGCGGAGCCTTCTCCCGCGCCCTCTACCTCCACCATCGCGAGTACAATGCTCTTATGGGTTCCGCCGCCATCTACGCGGCTCTCGCCCTGCGTCTCTGGTTCGACCACCTGCACGCCTTCAGCCTCAGTGCTGCCTTCTGACCCCGCTCGCCCTCGCCGGGCCGCCACAAAATCAATCTTCCGGTGATGCCCATTGCACAAAACGATCCCCCAGTTCCGTACCGCGCTCGCACTCGCCGCAATCCTGCTCTGTCTCGCTCCCATCCTGCAAGCCCAGATCCTCGGCCTCGGCAAGCCCGCTGCCCCCGTCATCATCCCCACCCTGACCCCGCCTGACCCCGCCTTCGTCTTCCCCCAGCGCCAGACCCTCACCTTCAACGTCGACTGGCGTGTCTTCACCGCCGGAACCGCCGTCTTCCACGTCGAGCAGCAAGGCTCAACCGAGAAAGTCTTCGCCACCGCCGACACCGTCGGCAACGTCAACATGCTCTTCCCCGTCGTCGACAAGTTCCAATCCGGCTTCGACACCAGGACCGGCTGCTCCACCGGCTTCGCCAAACAACTCTCCGAAGGCCGCCGCAAAGTCACCAGCGATCTCACCTTCAACGACCAGCAGGGCAAGCAATACGAGACCAGCCGCAATCTCGTCAAGGGCACCACCCGCAACCTCCAGGCCAACATCCCCGCCTGCGTCCAGGATTCGCTCTCCGCCATCTTCTACGTCGCCTCGCAGCCCCTCGTCATTGGTCAGACCGTCCGCTTTCCCCTCGCCGACTCCATGCGCACCGTAACCGTCACCATGAAGGTCGAAGCCAAAGAGGAGATCAAGACCCCCGCCGGCACCTTCCAGACCATCCGCGTCCAACCCACCGCGGAAGAGGGAATCGTCAAAAATCGAGGTAACATCTGGATCTGGTATACCGACGACGCCCGCCACATGCCGGTCCAGATCCGCACCCGGCTCTTCTTCGGCACCATCACCTTCCACCTCCAGTCCTTCGAAGCCAAATGATCTCTCCACCCATCGATCCCGCAGCCGATCCCGACGCCCTCATCAACGTAGGCCGTTTCCTCGACCCATCCGAAGCCCAGATGGCCAAAGGCATGCTCGAGTCCGCCGGCATCGAAGTCTTCCTCCAGGGCGCCAACGCCAACGCCATCGTTCCCCTCGCCTTCCGTGTCCGCCTCGCCGTTCGCCGCGAAGATGAGGAAACCGCCCGCGTCCTCCTCGCGGAGGCGGAGCTCGCCGAATGAAGACCTGGCCCCCCGCTAAACCCAAAGCCGTCCTTTGCCTCTCCGGAGGCATGGACTCCTGCGTCTGCGCCGCGCTCACCGCCCAGAATCACGACCTCTACGCCCTCCACGTCAGCTACGGCCAGCGGACTGAAGCCCGCGAGCTCCACTCTGCTCAGGAGATCGCCCGCCTCGTCGGGGCGAAAGACCTCCTGCATCTGAAGCTCGATCTCTTCCGACGCATCGGCGGCTCCGCACTCACCGACCACTCCATCCCCGTGCCAGACGCCGCCGCCGAACTCATCTCCCCACCCATCGACGATCATCCCTTCGCCGACCCCTTGGACGCCTACAACATCGGTTCCACCATCCCCGTCACCTACGTCCCCTTCCGCAACGCCCACTTCCTCTCCGCCGCCGTCAGCTGGGCAGAGGTCCTCGGCGCTCCCTCCGTCGTCATCGGTGCCGTCGAGCAGGACTCCTCCGGCTATCCCGATTGCCGCCCCGCCTACTACGAAGCCTTCAACCAGCTCATCCAGCAAGGCACCAAAGAAGGCACAATCCGCGCGGAAACTCCGCTCATCCACATGAAAAAGAGTGAGATCGTCCGTCTTGGAGTTGAACTCAATGCTCCCTTCCATGTAACGTGGTCATGCTATTCGGGTGAGCAGAAAGCTTGCGGAACCTGCGAAAGTTGCGTCTTACGTCTTCGGGCCTTCCGCGATGCCGGAGCGTCCGACCCGATTCCCTACGCAGCCCGAGTCACTCCGTAATCAAGCCATCATCTGCAGTAAAGTCACGGCAGTCCATCGAACAAAATTGCGCAGCTCAAAGCGGCGCGGGAGATTCTGGTGAAGACAATTTTCGGTATCGGCTCAGTAAGATCGATCGCGTTCGCGACCGTCGCAACGCTGTCCCTGGCACAACCTGCCCTCATGCACGCCCAGGCGCCCGCGCCCGCCACCATCCACGGCCACGTCAACAACGCAGCCGGCCAGATCATCACCAAGGGAGATATCAAGCTCTCCACCGACAAGACCAGCCCCGCCGATAAACGCAAGTACGACTACTCCTTCCCCCTCGACGGCAACGGCGACTACAAGGGCGGCGACATCAAGCCCGGTGACTACATCATCGTCGTCATGATCGACACCAAGACCATCGACTACCAGCTCGCCACCCTCAAACCCGGATCCGACCAGACCATCAGCTTCGACATGACCCGCGAGGAGTACATGAAGGCGCTCACGCCCGAGCAGCGCGCCCAGATCGAAGAGGTCAAAAAGAAGAACGCCGGCGCCAACGCCTACAACGCCAAGATCGCCGACATCAACAAGACCATGCTCCAGGCCCGCTCCGACGCCAAAGCCGGTAAGACCGCCGACGCCGTCACCGCCATGCAGGGCCTTACCCAGCAAAAGCCGGAAGAAGCTCTCCTCTGGATCACCCTCGGCGAAGTCCAGCTCGCCGACGCCAACGCCGCCGCCAAGGCCGCCCGCGCCGCCAAGACCTCGCCCAGCGACCCCGCCATCATCCAGAAGTACACCGACGCCGCCGCCTCCTACCAGAAGGGAATCGACCTCAACACCAAGGCAACCAAGCCCTTGCCCGAGCTCTTCGGACCCGCGTACCTGAACATGGGCGAAGCCCTCGCCAAGTCAGGCAAAGCCCAGGATGCCTCAGACTCCTACGAGAAGGCAGTCAAGGCCAACCCAACCCTCGCCACCTCCGCCTACTACAACGAGGCCGCGACCTTCTACAACGCCCAGAAGCTTGACGAAGCCGCCGCCGCCGCCGATAAAGGCATCGCCCTCGATCCCAAGCGCGCCGACCTCTACTACATCAAGGCTCAGTCCCTCATCCCCAAGGCCACCGTCGATCCCAAGACCAACAAGATTGTCGCCCCTCCAGGCTGCGTCGAAGCCTACCAGGAGTATCTCGACCTGGAACCCGAAGGCGTCCACGCCGCCGAAGTCAAGGATCTCCTCACCAACCTCGGCCAGCCAATCAAGAACAGCTTCAAAGCCGGCGGCAAAAAGAAGTCCTAACCCTTCCTCCATCCACGAATGCCGGGGCCACCAAGCCCCGGCATTCGTTTTTGCTGCCTCACACTGCCCTACACTGCCTCATCACTGCTCCACCACTGTCCTCTCATGATCCTTGACTTCGAACCCGCCCTTACCCTCCTAGCCGCTCAAGCTGCTCTCTTGCAGCCCCCATGCGATACCGAAACTATCCCTCTGCTCCAGTCCCTGAACCGCGTCCTGGCCCATCCCGTCCCTGCCGGTCGCGATCAACCTCCCTTCGACCGCTCCACCCGCGACGGTTTCGCCCTTCGTTCCTCAGAATCCGGCCCAAGAAACATCCTCGGCCTCATTAAGGCCGGAGACCTCTGGACCGGTCCTACCCTCGCCTCCGGCCAAGCCATTGAAATCATGACCGGAGCCCCCGTCCCCCAAGGTACTGACGCCGTCGCCATGCTCGAGCACGTCACCCGGACGGGCAACCTCATCACCCCCGAGCCCAACCGCGCTTGGACGCCCGGCGAAAACATCGTACCCCGCGGCAGCGAAGCTCAGGCTGGCCAGATCGTCATACCCTCCGGAACCCTCATAGCCCCCGCCGAGATCGCCCTCGCCGCCTCCTGCGGTCGCGCCGAACTCACCGTCTACCGCCGCCCACGCGTCGCCATCGTAGCCACCGGAGACGAACTGGTCGAAGTCGGCGCTGAGACCACCCTGGCCCCCCCGCAGATCTACAACTCCAACTCCCACGCCCTCGCCGCCCTCGTCCTCGCCGCCGGAGCCGAACCCCTCCGCCTCCCCATCACCCCCGATACCCGCGAAGCCGTCGCCGCCAGCCTCGAACTCGCCCGCGAAGCCGACCTCATCGTCTTCTCCGGAGGCGTCTCAATGGGCCAGTATGATCTCGTAGAAGAAGTCCTCCTCGCCGCTGGCGCCGAGTTTCACTTCACCGGAGTTCGCATGCAGCCGGGTAAACCCGTAGTCTTCGGCCACCTCCCTGGAGCCGCCATAAACCAGAAGAAAATCTTCGGCCTTCCCGGCAACCCCATCTCCACTCAGGTCACTTTTCACACCTTCGTCGAGCCCTTCCTCCGCACCCTCGCCGGCGCCCCGTTCACCGGCCCCCGCTGGGCCCTCGCCACCCTCACCCACGCCGCCGGCCCCAAACCCAACCTCACCCGACTCCTCCCCGCCCACCTCTCAGGAACTGAGGTCCACATCATCCCCTGGCAAGGCTCCGGCGACCTCGCCGCCAACGCCCGCGCCAACTGCTACGCCGAACTCCCCCCAGGCTCTGCCCTTATCGAACCCCGAACCCCCATCCGCATCCTCCTCCGCTAGCCCCCGCACCCCCGCTCCCCCGCTCCGAGCGCATCGAAGAACCCCCGTAGTGGCTTCTGCAGTTGCACCGGACGCCTCTTCACCTCCCCAGCACTCGCTCCTACTGCCTCTACACTGCCTTATGCGAGCCCACCGCCTCCTCATCCCGCTTGCCGCATTCCTCGCCATCCTCCCCCTGCTCCTCACCGGCCCGTCCTGCGGCCATGACTTCGACTTCCATCTCCTCAACTGGCTCGAAGCCAACACCCAGCTCACCCATCTGCAGTACCCTCACTGGGCCTACACCCCCGCCTACAACGCCGGAGAACCCCGCTTCCTCTTCTACCCCCCGCTCTCCTGGCTCATCGGAGCCGCCCTCACCCAGATGCTCCCCTTCCACTTCGTCCCCATCGCCTTCACCTTCCTCTGTCTGACCCTCGCCGGCCTCGCCCTTCACCGCCTCGCGAGTCCCTACGCTACCCCCGCCGCCACCACCATCGCCGCCATCCTCTACACCCTCAACCCCTACATGCTCTTCACCGCCTACGAGCGCACCGCCTACGCCGAACTCCTCGCCGCCGCCTTCATCCCCCTCCTCTTCGCCGCCATCCTGCGACCCCACCCGACCATCCCCGCCATAGCCCTGCCTGTAGCCCTCCTCTGGCTCACCAACGCCCCCGCCGCCGTCATGAGCAGCTACGCCCTCGCCCTCCTAACCCTGATTCGTCTAGCCTTGGGTGCCCCATCCTCTTCGACGGCATCATCGTCGAATAGGGTGGGGTATCGAGCAAAGCTCGACCGCCTTTCCCTCGCCATCACCTCCACGCTTGGCACCCTCCTCGGCCTCGCCTTAGCCGCCTTCTACATCATCCCCGCCGCCTACCAGCGCCGCTACGTCGCCATCACCATGGCCATCATCCCCGGCATGTCTCCCGCCGACAACTTCCTCTTCCATCACACCGGCCTCTCCGAAGACGCCATCGCCCACGACGCCGTCCTCCACACCGCCTCCCTCATCGCCATCCTCCTCATCACCGCCACCGCAATCACCCTCGTGGCTTGTCATTCCGCAGCGCAGCGGAGGAATCTGCAGAAGCCCCTCCCCACCTCAACCTCTTCCATGCCCCATTCATCGCAGCCCTATCGCGATGAGTGGGTCCACCTACTTCCTCTGACAGTCCTCGCCGCAGTCATCACCCTCCTCCTAACCCCCATCTCCCTCCCCATCTGGACCCACACTCCCCAACTAGCCTTCCTTCAATTCCCCTGGCGCCTCCTCGCGCTCCTGGCCCCAATCCTCGCCCTCACTCTTGCCATCGCCCTCTCCCGCATCTCCTCTTCCCTCTTTCCTCTTGCCTCTTCTCTGCTTTTAGCCGCGATCCTCATCCCCACCGCATGGCACCTCTTCCACCAGTCCTGCGACACCCCCGACACCCCCGAAGCCCGCGCCGCCCTCTACCACTCCCCCCTCGGCACCGAACCCACCGACGAATACACCCCCAAAGACGCCGACCCCGACGCCCTCCATCCCGAAGGTTCTTCGCAAACAGACCCGCCCTATTGGCTCACCCCGCAGTCATCCTCAATCGACACCCCCGCCCCACCCACCGCCGCCCCCGGCCCCGCACCAAGCCACCTCTCCCTCACCCTCCCCAGCCCCAAAACCCTCATCCTCAACCGCCGCCAGTACCCTCTCTGGCAGATCACCCTCAACCATCACGCAATCTCCGCCCCCGAACAGCAAAGACAAGACGGCCTCATCGCCATCCCTCTCCCTGCCGGCCAGAACACCGTCGACCTCACCCAGCGCCACACCCCAGACGAGCTGCTCGGCCTGGCTCTCTCCTTCCTTGCCGCCATCACCCTTCTCGCCCTCCGCATCCGACATCCTTTACACTCCTCTGGCGCAGACTAGCTACACTCAAAAGCCAGCCAGACAAAGCAAGCCAGAAAAGGTCAACTCACGATGCCCAACACCCCCGGCCAGCACCCCGCCCCAGACACCCTCACCGACATCTCCCGCCTCGTCACCGCCTTCTACAATCTTCATCCCGACCCCGCCATCCCCGCCCAGCGCGTCGCCTTCGGCACCTCCGGCCATCGCGGCTCCGCCTTCCACACCGCCTTCAACGACGACCACATCGCCGCCATCACCCAGGCCATCGTCGACTACCGCACCGCCCAGAAGACCTCCGGCCCCCTCTTCCTCGCCCAGGACACCCACGCCCTCTCCGACCCCGCCTTCTCCACCGCCCTCGAAGTCCTCGCCGCCAACAGCGTCACCGTCATGGTCGACTCCGCCCTCGCCTACACCCCCACCCCCGCTTTGTCCCACGCCATCCTCCAATACAACAAGCACCGAAAAACGGACCTAGCCGACGGCATCGTCATCACCCCATCCCACAACCCACCCGACGACGGCGGCTTCAAATACAACCCCACCAACGGCGGCCCCGCCGACACCACCGCCACCAAATGGATCGAAGACCGCGCCAACGCCCTCATCGCCGGCGGCCTCAAAGAAGTAAAACGCATCCCCTACTCCCGCGCCCTCGCCGCCCAGACCACCCACCGCCACGACTTCCTCACCGCCTACGTCGACGATCTCGCCAACATCATCGACTTCGACGTCCTCCAAAATTCCAGCCTCAAACTGGCCGTCGACCCCCTCGGCGGGGCCGGCGTCTTCTACTGGCCCCGCATCATCGATCAGTACAACCTCTCCGCCACCCTCCTCAACCCCTACGTCGACCACACCTTCCGCTTCATGACCTGCGACTGGGACTCCAAGATCCGCATGGACTGCTCCAGCCCCAACGCCATGGCCTCCGTCATCGCCAAGTCCAAAGCCGCAGGCTACGACGTCACCTGGGCCTGCGACACCGACCACGACCGCCACGGCATCGTCAGCAAATCCGCCGGTCTCCTCAATCCCAACCACTACCTCGCCGTAGCCATCCAGTACCTCTTCACCCACCGCCCGGAGTGGAACGCCAGCGTAGGCATCGGCAAGACCCTGGTCTCCTCCAGCATGATCGATCGCGTAGCCCAGGGCCTCAACCGCCCCATGCTCGAAGTTCCCGTCGGCTTCAAGTGGTTTGTTGATGGTCTCATCGACGGCTCCCTCGGCTTCGTCGGCGAAGAATCCGCCGGCGCCACCTTCCTCCGCAAGAACGGCAAGGTCTGGACCACCGACAAGGACGGCCTCATCCTCGGCCTCCTCTCCGCCGAGATGACCGCCGTCACCGGCAAAGACCCCGGTGCCCTCTACACCGATCTCACCGCAAAATACGGCAACCCCACCTACCAGCGCATCGACGCCGCCGCCACCAAAGAACAAAATTCCAAGCTCGCGAAGCTCAGCCCTTCGCAAGTCACCGCCAAGTCCCTCGCCGGCGACCCCATCACCGCCATCCTCACCGAAGCTCCCGGCAACCACGCGGCTATAGGTGGTCTAAAGGTTACGACGCAGGAAGGCTGGTTCGCCGCCCGCCCCTCAGGCACTGAAGACGTCTACAAGATCTACGCCGAATCCTTCAAAGGCGAATCCCACTTAAAGCAAATCCAGCAGGAAGCCCAAACCCTCGTCAACGCCGCCATCGCCTAGCCGTGGGTTTGTCGTGGTGGTGGGTGCCCCATCCTCGACACTGCGAAGCCGTGGCAGGGTGGGATCGTTTCTGGGTGCCCCACCCTCGACCGACGGCTTCATCGTCGGGCAGGGTGGGGTATCGTTTGCGGAAGCAAACGACCGCTTTCCCTAAGCCGTCACATCAGCCTAAACTCAGGAATGTCTTCCGCCTGGTCCGCTACCACCAATCCGGCGACCTCCACTTCATCACCTTCAGTTGTTTCCGTCACCGTCCCATCCTCGCCGCCCCGGAAGTCCGAGACACCTTCCTCACCCTCCTAGAGCGAACCCGCCAACTCTACGATTTCCTCATCCTCGGTTACGTCGTCATGCCAGACCACGTCCATCTCCTCGTCTCCGAGCCCAAGGAAGTCCCGCTCAGCCAGGCAATCCAGATCCTCAAGCAGCGCTTCTCCAAGACCCGCTCCGAATCCGAAGTCTGGGAACGCCGGTACCACGACTTCAACGTCAAGACGGAAGAAAAGCGAGCCGAAAAGCTCCACTACATCCACCAGAACCCCGTCTGCCGCGGCCTCGTCCTCCACGCTGCCGAGTGGCCCTGGAGCAGTTATAACCACCTGAACCCAGCCACCCCCGGTCCCATCCACCTCATCCCTCCCAGATTCTAACTGGGTGCCCCACCCTCGACCGACGGCTTCATCGTCGGGGAGGGTGGGGTATCGTTTGCGCCAGCAAACGAGCCATGCAGGCACCTGGGAATACCTTTTGAAACCCCCATCAACCGATCACTTCAACCACGACTTCTGCCCACTCGGCGCAGGAGGCGGCGCGGCCGGAAACCCAGAGTTCCTATCATCATTCCCATACCAGTTCACTGTTCGAGTGATGTACATGGCCGCCGCCACCGCGGCAAAGCTCGCGATCGCCCCTATCAATAGCGCATAAGCCTGCACACGGAGCAGGACATAGATGAAGGTATAAAGCATTGCAAAGATCGCAAAAGCTCGAATCGCCAGCTTTCGGCTTTGAAACACCCATTCCGTATTCATGGCGAATAGCCCGACCGTGCAGCCCCCCGCGATCAGAAAACTCAAGTCAAACCCGAGATGCTCAGCAAGCGAGAGTAGAAGCAAATAGAAGATGATCTGCGCCACTCCAACCAACGCATACTGCGCCGGATGAATGCTCTTCTGAGTCGTTACCTCAAACAGAAAATAAGTCAGAAACACCAGCCCGAGAAACAGCGTAATGTAGTGCAGCGAGCGCCGCGTCGACCGGTACGAGTCCGCTAACTTGATGCCCATCACGGTCTGTGGCTGCTCCACAGCATTCTCGGCAGAAGCAGCCAGAACGCCGTGGTTGTTCGCTCGCTCGGTGGTCAGTCCCTCGACAAAAAAGCCCGAGATACTCATCACCAGCGCGAGCAGGGTCAGGATGAAAAACTTCGTCCCCAGCGACCGGGACAGGAGGCCAGAGAAGGGCGATGGGGTTACAGCATTCATATGATCTCTCCTTGAATTAACGAACAACGAACTGAATCACAACTTTGCAATACAAAGTAATGAGCCGTGACGACCCCTAAAACGGCGAAGAAGACAAACTCCTAGCTGTCTGCCGGTGCCAACTCGCGCAACATCCTCCCGCCGTCGCTTCTGCGCAACGCGGAAACCGCATCCTTCACCACCTGCTCCAAAATCCCCAGGTACTCGACGAACCGCTTCTTCCCTCTCACAGTCACTCTGACCATCGTCTGCGCCCGGCCCACATCCGACTCCTTCACCAGGCTCACCAGGCCGTCCTGCTCCAGCACCTGGAGATGGCGTGCCAGGTTCCCATCCGTCAGCCCGCACTGTTGCTTCAACTCAACAAAGCTAAGCCCGCCCGGATGCGTCATCAGCGACGTCAAAACACTCAGCCGGGCACGTTCGTGAATCACCCTGTCCAGCCCTTCATAAGCGAAAGGAGCCGCGAGGTTACTTTTCTTCTTCTTCATCGATCCCCGCCTTTTTCGCCGTCAACCCATGAATCCCGCCCACCATCGTCATACCAACCGCATAACTCCCGGCCATCGTGACCGGAGACAAAGCCCGCGTATCCCCAAGCCAGAGGCACACTACCCCAGTCAACAGGAACCATCCACCCGCAAGCAGCATCTGCCAGGGCATACTCCGGCATGACGCAAACACACCCAGGCTGAAGATCACTTGCCACAGTCCCGGCAACATCCAGAAGACATCCCGCGACCCATGGAGCAGCACGAACGGCAGGATCAACCCAGCCGCCGCAGCCGGAAGAAACTGCCCTACCGCCGTTCGAATCATCGTGTCGGCCAACCCGCCATGCATCCGATCGGCACGCCTCAGCATCTGCGCCAGGATCAACCCGGCAGACAGAAAACCGACACTCAGCCAAAGCGCCGCGTAAAAAGCCGGCTGCAACCAGGGCTTCGGCAGCGCGTAAAACTGAACCAATCCCCCGATCCCTGCCACCGCCGCCGTGCAGCACAAGGTAAGCGGGCCATACCCGCGAAACTCCGTGGTTCGAGCCACCTGTCGGCGGATTGCCTGTATCTCGTTTAGTGCTCGGTTCAGCTCAGTCATCGCTCACCTCCGCTTTGCAATACAAGTTATAACTTTGCATTGCAAAGTGTCAAGTGAAAGTCCTTATGCCGTGGCAACTCATGGACAGGGTCTCTCGTCGCATCTGCCTTGTTCCACTTACAATCGCGACGTCGACAATCTAAAATCGTAGAGAGCCCCATCGATGCGCTACACCGCCGAGACCGACGCCGATTCCAAGCTCACCACCCTCGTTTCAGCCACCCAGGACGAGCCCGTGTTCATCGAGCGCGATCAACAGGAAGTCGCCGTCCTCATCTCCTCGCGCGAGTACGGCCGCCTGAGAAGCACTGCACGCCTCGACTTTGAGCACTTCTGCGACTCCATCTCCGACAAAGCCGAAGCCAAAGGCCTCCCCGAGGCGAAGCTCGACGAACTCCTGAGCAATGCCTGAACCATCGCGTCTGGTCGCCGACACAAACGTCCTCGTCAGCCGCCTCTTGTCTCGCAATTCGTTTCCGCATAGGCCCTAGACTCGGCGATGAAATCCTTTCAACTCATTCGTTTCGCGTGAGACGCTTCTGGAACTCGAAACCGTGCTCTCCCGCCCCAAAGTTCAACCCTTATCTCAGCGTCGCTGACCGTATGCGCTTCTTCAACCTTCCAAGTCGCACCGCACTGCTCATTGACGACGTTGTTCCCGTCACTATTTGCCGCGATCCGAAGGACGATAAATTTCTGGCGCTTGGAATTACAGGAGATGCAGAGATCATCCTCACAGGCGATCTGCATCTCCTCGCCTTAAATCCATTCCGTGGCATCGCCATTCTCTCTCCGCGAAGCTTCCTCGATCGGTTATCGTGATCTGACCGTTTCCCGAGCTGTCTACAGGAGCTTCCCATAAAGTCTCTTCTCCGCATCCTCGCTACCCTCTTCGCCCTGGGAATCCTTATCGCCGTCGTCGCCTACAGTGACGGCGCCACCCTCCCCGTCGACCACACCGCCACCGTCACCGGCATCGTCCAAGCCCCACCCGCCAAAGTCTTCACCCTCATCACCAACATCGCCGCCGCCCCCACCTGGCGCAAGAACGTCAAGCAAGTCCACATCCTCCCCCCTGTCTCCGGCCCCAACGGTGTCCAGGACCACTGGATCGAAGACCTCGGCCAGGGCCAGACCATGACCTTCCTCGCCGTCCGCACCGACGACCCCACCCCGCAAGGCCGCGCCCGCCGCGAAGTCCTCCTCGACGTCCCCGGAGCCGCCTACGGAGGCACCTGGACCTACGCCCTCAGCCCCGGCCCAACTCCCACCCAAACCACCATCACCATCACCGAAGCCGGCTTCATCCACCCACCCATCTACCGCTTCCTGATGACCCACATCCTAGGAAGGAACGCCAATCTCAACCAGTACGTGTCCGACATTCAGGCCGCCGCAATCCGTCCTTGACGCCTATTGCGCCGGTGGCTCGTGATGAGGATAAGCCATCTGTTATGAAGACTTTGCAGCATGTATCAAGACTTTAGCGGACACTTTGCCTCGAAGTCCGGACCTAACTCCAATCGTTTGAAGACTTTGCACGCATTCACCGGGGTGGGGGGTACCCTCCGCCGGTTGACAGGCACCCCTCACAAGCGAAGACTGGGACAGAAGGAACACCGCATCTCATGCCCACCAAGCAAGCCCCGCAAACCATCACTCCCGCCGTTCCGCCCACGACCAACAAGCACCTCATCCGCTGGGTGGAAAAGATGGCGGACCTCTGCCAGCCCGCCCGCATCCACTGGCTCGACGGCTCCATCGAAGAGTACGACCGCCTCTGCGCCGAACTGGTCGCCGGAGGCACCTTCATCAAGCTCTCCGAAGAAAAATGGCCCGGCTGCTTCTACGCCCGCTCCAGCCCGAACGACGTGGCCCGCGTCGAAGACCGCACCTTCATCTGCTCCCTCTCCAAGGAAAACGCGGGACCGACGAACAACTGGGAAGACCCCTTCGTCATGCGCAAGAAGCTCAAGCAGCTCTTCAAGGGCTCCATGCGCGGCCGCACCATGTACGTCATGCCCTTCTCCATGGGCCCTATCGGCTCCGCCATGTCCCAGATCGGAGTCCAGCTCACCGACTCCGCCTACGCCGTCGTCAACATGCGCATCATGGCCCGCATCGGCACCCCCGTCTACGCCGAGATCGACAAAGACGAAAAGCGTGTCGTCCCTTGCCTCCACAGCGTCGGAGCCCCACTTCTCCCCGGCCAGAAAGACGCCCCCTGGCCCCAGAACGACACCAAGTACATCGTCCACTTCCCCGAAACCCGCGAGATATGGTCCTACGGCAGCGGTTACGGCGGCAACGCACTGCTCGGCAAGAAGTGCTTCGCCCTCCGCATCGCCTCCAACATCGCCCGCGACGAGGGCTGGATGGCCGAGCACATGCTCATCGTAGGCGTCGAATCCCCCACACACGAGAAGACCTACGTCGCCGCCGCCTTCCCCAGCGCCTGCGGCAAGACCAACTTCGCCATGCTGATTCCACCCGCAGGCTTTGAAGGCTGGAAGGTCTGGACCGTCGGCGACGACATCGCCTGGATTAAGCCTGATTCCACCGGACAACTCCGCGCTATCAATCCCGAAGCCGGCTTCTTCGGCGTAGCCCCCGGCACCAGCGACAAGACCAACCCCAACGCCATGGCCACCCTCCGCGCCAACTCCATCTTCACCAACGTCGCCCTGATCACCGAGAACGGCGTCCCCAACGGAGACATCTGGTGGGAGGGCATGACCGACACCCCACCCGCCGAAGCTATCGACTGGAAGGGCAATCCCTGGACCCCCGCCAGCAAGACCCCCGCCGCCCACCCCAACGGTCGCTTCACCGCCCCCGCGGCCCAGTGCCCCACCATCGACCCATCTTGGGAAGACCCCGAAGGCGTCCTCATCTCCGCCTTTATGTTCGGCGGCCGCCGTCCAACCACCATGCCCTTAGTCTTCCAGGCCTTCAACTGGTCCTCCGGCGTCTACGTTGGCGCGACCATGGGCTCTGAAACTACCGCCGCAGCCGGGGGAGCCATCGGCAAGGTCCGCCGCGACCCCATGGCCATGCTCCCCTTCTGCGGCTACCACATGGCCGACTACTTCCGCCACTGGCTCCGCATGCAGCGCTCCCTCACCAGCACCCCTCGCATCTTCCACGTCAACTGGTTCCGCAAAGACGCCGAAGGACATTTCCTGTGGCCCGGCTACAGCGAAAACATGCGCGTCCTGAAGTGGGTCGTAGACCGCGTCCGCGGCCGTGTCCGCGGCAAGGAAACCCCCATCGGCTGGACCCCCAAGTACAACGACATCCACTGGGAAGGCCTCGACTTCTCCTACGAGCAGTTTTGCGCACTCCAGGCCGTAGACCGCGAAGCCTGGAAGCAGGAGGTCATGGGCCACGAAGAACTCTTCCTCGCCCTCCACGACCACCTACCCCCCGAGATGATCTACGAGCGCGAACTCCTCATCTGCCGCCTCTAACCAGCCGTGCTCATCCATGACCGGCATCGGACCTAAAATAGGCCTCGATGCTCACCCTCCCTTTCACCCCAATCCGCCCCGGCGACCGCATCTGCTGCGCCATCTCCGGCGGAGCCGACTCCACCGCCCTCTTACTCCTGCTTCACGCCGCCAACACCCAACCCCGCAACGCCCTCGGCATCGGCCTTGCCGCCATCCACATCAATCACTCCCTCCGAGCTGACGAATCGGACACGGACCAAGCCTTCGTCGAGGCCCTCTGCACCCGCCTCGCCATCCCGCTCAATACCCAAAGCGTTGACACCGCCGCCCACGCCTCCAGCAATCGCCAGACCATCGAAGAAGCGGCCCGCAATCTCCGCTATGACCATTTCCGCACCCTCATCGCCTCCGGCCAGGCCCACGCCGTCCTCACCGCCCACACCCTCGACGACCAAGCCGAAACCGTCCTCATGAAGCTCCTCCGCGGAGCCTGGACAGAAGGCCTCGCCGCCATCTCCCCCATCCTAGAAGTCCCCAACGGCCGCATCCTCCGCCCACTTCTCGCCACCCCGCGAGCCGCCCTCCGTACCTACCTTGAATCTCAAAACCAGCCCTGGCGTGAAGACTCCTCCAACGCCGACGAGTCCTTTACCCGCAACCGCATCCGCCATACGGTCCTGCCCATCCTCCGTCAGGAAAACCCAAGCATCGACCGCACACTCGCCAACCTGGCCGAGATCGCCCGTGAAGAAGAGTCGCGCTGGACCTCCGAGCTCTCAAAAGTTCTCCCTCATCTCATCCTCCCCGGCAAACCCGTCCGTGGCGGAGGCCGTGCCAACTCTACCGCCCCGGGCGAAGCCTCACTCGCCATAGAAATCGACCGCCTAAAACCCCTCGATCCCGCCCTTCGCCGCCGCGTCCTCCGCGCCGCCGCCCGTCAACTCGGCTGCCGCCTCAGCTTTGATGAGACCAGCCGCCTCCTTACCTTCACCGGCCTCGGCCAGCCTGACCCCACCATCCCCACCAAACCCGGCAGCAAGCTCCAACTCTCAGCCGGTCTCCTCGCTGAACGTAGCGCCCGCGAGCTTCGCCTCATGCGCCAGCCCACACATTCCTGATCTCGCACCTGACCCGAAACGGACACTTGATCGCCTCAACAAACTACAACCTTGGTCCCTACAAGCGGCTTCTATTTCCCCCTGAATCTTCCCGCGCCGGAGTAGAATCTAAGACAATTGACGCTGGAGTGCCTGCCTCTACCTTCCAGCGCTCGACACGTCTAACGTTCCAGGCCCCGGACAAACTCCGCCGCTCCCTAGTCTTCCCTGTTCCACCACGAGGAAATACGCTTGAATTCGACCGTCAAACAACTTCTTCTCTGGGTCTCCCTCATCGCCTGCCTGCTCATCCTTTGGCAGTACGTCGCCAAGACCACGGGCGGCGGCAAGGAAGACCAGATCAGCGTCTCCCAGCTGCTCAACGACTCCGACGCCGGCAAGGTGCAGGATGTCACGGTGAACGCGAACGAGGTGACTGGTCACTACAAGGATAAAAAAGAGTCCTTCCACACCATCATCCCTTCGAACTATCCCGACTTCTACAAGAGCCTCCGCGAGCACGGCGTTGCCATCAACATCAAGGATCAGACCCCCAGCATCTGGATGAACGCCATCATCGGCCTTCTCCCGGTCGCTCTCCTCCTTGGCCTCTTCCTCTTCATGATGCGCCAGATGCAATCCGGCGGAAACAAAGCCATGAGCTTCGGCAAGAGTCGTGCCCGTCTGCTCTCCATGCAGCAGAAGAAGATCACCTTCAAGGATGTCGCCGGCGTTGACGAAGCCAAGGAAGAACTCAAAGAGATCATTGAGTTCCTCCGCGAGGCCCAGAAGTTCCAGAAGCTCGGCGGCCGCATCCCCAAGGGCGTCCTGCTCGTTGGACCTCCGGGAACCGGCAAGACCCTGCTCGCCCGCGCTGTGGCCGGGGAAGCCAATGTTCCCTTCTTCTCCATCTCCGGTTCTGACTTTGTGGAGATGTTCGTCGGCGTGGGCGCAAGTCGCGTCCGCGACCTCTTCGAGCAGGGTAAGAAGAACGCCCCATGCATCATCTTCATCGACGAAATCGACGCCGTCGGCCGTCACCGCGGCGCCGGCCTTGGCGGCGGACACGATGAGCGCGAACAGACCCTCAACCAGCTCCTGGTCGAGATGGACGGCTTCGAAGCCAACGACGGCGTCATCCTCATCGCCGCTACCAACCGCCCTGACGTTCTCGATCCGGCTTTGCTTCGTCCCGGCCGCTTCGACCGCCGCGTCATCGTCGATCGTCCTGACATCAAGGGCCGTGAAGAGGTCCTCCGCGTCCACTCCAAGAAGGTTCCGATGGCCGAAGACGTGAACCTCAACGTTCTCGCTCGTGGCACACCGGGCTTCTCCGGCGCCGACCTCGCGAACATGGTCAACGAGGCCGCCCTCACCGCCGCCCGCTTCAATCGCAAGTCGGTCCACATGTTCGACTTCGAGACCGCCAAGGACAAAGTCCTGATGGGCGCAGAACGGAAATCGATGCTGCTTTCAGACGAAGAGAAGCGCGTCACCGCGTACCACGAGGCCGGTCACGTCCTAGTCGCCGCCCTCCGCGACCACTCTGACCCCCTCCACAAGGTCACCATCATCCCCCGCGGCATGGCTCTCGGCGTCACCATGCACCTGCCCACGGAAGACAAGCACACCGTCACCCGTGACTATCTCGAAACTCAGCTCGCCGTCTTCATGGGCGGACGCTGCGCCGAAGAGATCTTCCTCAAGCAGATGACCACGGGTGCCGGCAACGACATCCAGCGCTCGACAGCCCTAGCACGCGCCATGGTCTGCGAGTACGGCATGTCCCGCCTCGGCCCCATGACCTTCGGCAAGAAGGAGCAGGAGGTCTTCCTCGGCCGCGAAATCGGCCAGGCCCGTGACTTCTCCGACGACACCGCCAAGCAGATCGACGAGGAAGTCCGCATCTTCGTCGACGCCGGTTACAAGAGCGCGTACGAGATCCTCGATACGCACCATGACATCATGCACCGCATGTCCTCCGCCCTCCTCGAGCGAGAGACCCTGGACGCCGCTGAGATCAAGCTGATCATTGAAGGCAAGGAACTTCCCGAAGCCCGCTCACCGCTCTCCGCGGTCGATCCCGGCCCAGGCGGAGACGTCCAGAAGGTCCTCAAGCCCGAGAACGGCCGCAAGCCCGGCTTCGGCGAAGGCCAGCCCGCTCCCGCGTAACCTGCATGTCAACCCCGTATCAAACCAGCGGCCTCCCACACAAGAGGCCGCTTTCCGTGCGCTGCGCAATGCGACAATAAACCCAGCCGATGCGCCGCCTCCTCATCCTCGCCACGCTCCTGCTCACCGGCTGCGGCTATCACACCGTCGGCTCCGCATCGCACCTTCCAGCCAACCTACGCACCCTCGCCGTTCCGACCTTCACCACCCGCGCCCAGGCCTTCCACACCGAGTTCGCCTTCACCCAGGCCGTCGTCCGCGAGCTCAACACTCGCACCAAGTACCAGATCCTCCCCCTTGGCCCCTCAGACGACACCAGCGCCGCCGACGCCACCCTCACCGGCACCGTCCTCTCTCAAACCGCCTCCCCGCTCACCTACGACTCCAGCTCCGGCCAGACGAGCTCCTATCTCGTCACCATCACTGCCCGCGTCGTCCTCACCGCCCGCGACGGCCACGTCCTCTACCAGAACGACGCCCTCGCCTACCGCGAGCAGTACCAGTCCACCCAGGACCTCACCGGCTTCATCCAGGAAGACTCCCCCGCCGTCCGCCGTCTGGCCCGCGACTTTGCCCAGTCCCTCGTCTCCAACATCCTGGAGTCCTTCTAGTGCAGGAGTCCTTCTAAATGGCCGCCATCAAATCCTTCGCCAGCTCAGACCGCTTCCTCGCCGAGATCCGCACCCCGCAACTCCGCCCTGGCTACGTCCTGGCCGGCGACGAGACCTTCCTCTACCAGCGCTGCCGCCAGGGTGTCCTCGAAGCCCTCGCCCCGCCGGACCAACGCGACTTCTGCCTCCACAATCTCGATCTCGCCGACACCACCATCTTCGACGTCCTGGGCCTCGCTCAGACCCCATCCCTCATGGTCCCCTTCCAGGTCATCTTCGTCCGCGGCCTTAAGTCCCTCTACACCCGCGGCGCAAAGAAGGAAGAATTCGCGGCCATTGATGCCTACTTCCGCCGCCCCAACCCCGCCGCCCTGATCCTCTTCGTCGCCGACCACCTCTCCATCCCCACTGACCTCCGACGCATGGACTTGCAGGACAAGGAACGCTACGAGCGCATCCGCGAAACCCTCGGCGAGTGGTGCGGCATGGTTGAGCTTGCCCGCGTAGAAGAGTCCGACGCCGTCCGCTTCCTCTCCGACCTTGCCCCCACCCGCGGCCTCCGCATCGACCCCGACGCCGCGCGCGAACTCGTCGACGCCCTCGGCGCCGACATGATGCTCATCGCCTCCGAGTTCGAAAAGCTGGCCCTCTACGCTCAGGGCAAGCAACTAGCTCTCCACAAAGCCTCCCAGACCTCCTCCGTGCCCCATTCATCGCAGCCTCACCGCGAGCCGGGGTCCCCACCGGGCGCTCTTCGCTCGGAGGGGAGGGATGAGTGGGAGCCCACAAAGCCCGAGCAAACTCTCCCCCTCCCCGCCATCACCCTAGGCGACGTAGAAACCATGGTCCTCGCCGCCAAGCAGCGTTCCCCCTACGAGCTCACCGACGCCATCTCCCGCCGCGATCGCCCCCAGGCCCTGGCCCTCCTGCACGGCCTCCTCAACGCCTCCGACGGCGGCGAAGACTCCGCCATCGGCCATCTTTACATGCTCGCCCGCACCTTCCGCCAGATGCTCATCATCCTGGAGAAAAACGTCCGCGACTCCCGCGCCATCTGGTCCGTCCTCTGGCAGGGCTTCCGCATGCCCCCTTTCGCCGCCGACGACCTCATCCGCCAGGCCCGCCGCTACAAATCCCGCTCCGACCTCACCCGCGCCCTCCGCCTCATCGCCCGCGCCGACCTCGAGATCCGTTCCTCCCCCCCGGACAAGCGCCTCGTCCTCGAACGCCTCATCCTCGCCCTAGCCAGCGAGCCCAAACCGCTCCTCGCCTCCCCCTATACCCAATTCGCCATCGAACTCTAGCCGATCCTGTCTGTCATTGTCTTACAATGTCAAACATGCGCACCGCTAAGACCGTCTCCATCACTCTCCCCCCGGATCTCCTCCTCAAAGCCCAGGAGTTCGCCCAGCAGGAACATCGCACGATGAGCGAACTCTTCCGCGAAGCCCTCCGCCGCTACATCAGCCCCGCCCCCAGCAGCATCACTGCCCAGAAGCAAGAGTGGAAAGCGCTGCTGGAGCGAACCCGCGCGCACGGCGCAACCCTTGGAATCACGGAGGATGATGTAGAGCGACTTTCAGATGAGTATCGCCGTGAACGTCGGGAGAGGCTCGGATGACTCGCGTTGTGGCGGACACGAACATCCTGATCTCCGCCATCCTGTTTCGCGGCCTTCCAGGTTCGTTCCTGGACAGCGCCATCGATGACGCGTTTCTCTTGGTCACGTCACCCACGCTACTCGACGAACTCGAAGGCAAGTTCCTGGCGAAGTTCAAGCTTTCGTCGGCCCAGGCAGACTCTCATCGCCACATGCTTGAGGAACTATGCGACATAGTCAGCACCATTCCCTCGCTTGCCGTCATCCATGCTGACCCAGACGACGACCGAGTCCTAGAGTGCGCCATCGCCAGTCGAGCCGATTACATCATCAGCGGCGATCGCCACCTGCTGAACCTTTCCTCGTACGAAGGCATTCCGATCCTCACCGTCCGCCAATTCATGGACCGCCTACTCCCCACCTCCTAGCTCCACCCCCTGCTACCATCGATAGAGCCCCATGACATCGCTCAACACCGCACCTTCCTTCGCAACCACCCGCGTCCGCATAGCCCCATCCCCCACCGGCGACCCCCACGTAGGAACCGCCTACATCGGCCTCCTGAACTTCATCTACGCCCGCCAGCGCGGCGGCCAATTCGTTCTCCGCATCGAGGACACAGACCGCGCCCGCTTCGTCGCCACCTCTGAGCAGGAGATCTTCGACTCCCTCTGCTGGCTCGGCCTCACCTGGGACGAAGGCCCGGACGTCGGCGGCCCCTACGGTCCCTACCGCCAATCCGAACGCACCGCGATCTATCAGGAGCATGTAGCCCTCCTCCTCGCCAACGGCACCGCCTACAAGTCCTACGAGACTGCCGACGAGCTCGAAGCCATGCGCAAGTCGCAGCTCGCTGCCAAGCTCCCCCCGCGCTACAACGGCGCCCACCGCGAGCTCTCCGACTCCCAGATCGCCGCCTTTGAAGCCGAGGGCCGCCCTTACGTCATCCGCCTCAAAGTCCCCGTCGAAGGCGAGACGACCTTCCGCGACGAGCTCCGCGGCGCCATCACCTTCTCCCACAACAACGTCGACGACCAGGTCCTCATGAAGTCCGACGGCTTCCCCACCTACCACCTCGCCAACGTCGTCGACGACCACCTCATGCGGATCACCGACGTCATCCGCGCCGAGGAGTGGATCAGCTCCACCCCCAAGCACGTCCTCCTCTACAAGGCCTTCGGCTGGGACCTGCCAAAGTTCTGGCACATGCCCCTCCTGCGCAATCTCGACAAATCCAAGATCTCCAAGCGCAAGAACCCCGTCTCCCTCATCTACTACCGCCAGTCCGGCTTCCTGCCCGAGGCCGTCCTCAACTTCCTCGGCCTGATGGGCGGCGGCATGCCCGCCCCCACAGAAAAGAACGACACCGCTGAGATCTTCGACCTACCCGGCATGCTCGCCCGCTTCGACTTCGCCAAGATCTCCCTCGGCGGTCCCGTCTTCGATCTCGTCAAGCTCAAATGGCTCAACGGCGAGTACATCCGCGCCCTCGCACCCGACGCCTTCTACGACCGCCTCCGCGCCACCCTCTTCTCCGACGACTACCTCAGCCAGATCGCCCCGCTCGTCCAGACCCGCATCGAAACCCTCAGCCAGTTCGGCGACCTCGCCGACTTCTTCCTCCGCGACGAAGTCCTCCCCGCCCCCGAGCTCTTCATCCCCAAAAAACGCACCCTCGAAGAGACCCTCCTCTTCGCCACAGATCAGCTTGCCACCCTCGAAGCCTCCGACTGGGCCGTCGAATCCCTCGACGCCGCCCTGCGCACCCTGGGCACCGCCCAAGAGTGGAGCGTCAAAGAAAACTTCATGCTTCTCCGAGCCATCCTCACCGCCCGCACCGCCAGCCCCCCCTTGCTAGAGAGCCTCATCGTCTTCGGCAAAGCCCGCTCCCTCGACCGCATCCGCCGCTTCCTCGACCACCAGAAGAAACCGGCCACTCTACCAAAATCAACGGCCGCAAAACCTCTACTTTGAGGCTGGGATCCGCTCCCGTCGCACGACCTTCTCTTTGACTTGTTTTCCAGATGGATCCGTTATGGCAAGCTTTTCGCCTTCCAAGTGTGCTTCAACTGGGTCACCAACGATGAAATCCCCAGGTTTCATATGGCGACCTTCACGGATCTGGACGCTGTACAACATGTTATCCAGGGCGATAGTGAGAGTGAACATCTTCCGCTCGGTAGGAATCACCACAGGGTAGCCGTTGTTCGGAGCGACTATGTCGGGCCCAGCTTTTGTATAAGGAGTTACGTCCACGATCTTCGCGTTCGACGATTGGCCAGAAGCACCAAATGACGCTATGAAGAAAGCGGCTGAAGCAATAATTTTCATGGGCGAAGTATATCCCGGGGCATGAGCCGACCGCGCAGAGACAGTGCTTAACTACCTAGCCGTAAACAGCACCTTCACCTTCAGCGTCTTCGGCGGATAGCAAGCCGCCCGATCACAAGCCTGGTACTTCAACTCCCCATCCACCGCATGATCCCCCGCCGTCGCCGTCACCGGCACCGTCACCATGAAGTCATCGGTATAGACATTCAGCGTGTCATCCCCAACCTTGTAAGCCTTCCCCGCCGGATAACTCGCTTCCCCCACCTTCACGCCCTCCACCCGTTCCAACGCCAGCCCCGTAGGAATCTGCAACTCAGAAGCCGGCACATGCGAGTTCACATGGAACCCCTCATTCACATGAAACCTCAGTTCCAGCTCAACCTTCTTCCCCGCCGCCACCGTCTGCGACTCCGCCACATACGCCACATACTGCCGCCCCCGCACCGGCTGATCGAACTGCGCCGCCACAGGCATGGCCAGCCCAGCCACTATCCCCAGCACAAAGATGGCTTTCACTGCCCCTCCGCGATCAGCTTCTTGATATTCGCCTCGATCTGATCCTTCCCGCCCTGCCCATCGCTCATCCCCGCCGTCTCGATCAGCACCTTCCCCGCACGATCCACATAGAACGATTCCGGCAGATAATCGATCCCGCCATAAGCCTCCGTCACCTTGTCATCCGTGAGCAGCACCGGATAGGTAACGCCGAGCTTGTGCGCCGTGTCCCCGATCGTCTTCTTCCCGGCATCATCCGCCGCCAGCCCCAGGATCACCAATCCCTGCCCCTCATACTTTTTATGAAACTCCTCGAACCACGGCATCTCCAGCTTGCAGGGCGCACACCACGTAGCCCAGAAGTTGACGAGCACCGGCTTCCCCTTCAGATCCGCCAGCGAAACCTTCTTCCCATCCAGATCCACCAGCGAAAACCCCGGCGCAACCTTCCCCTCTAGCTTCGGCGCCATCCCACCTCCACTCGCCGCCCCCGCATTCGCCTCCGGCATCGACATCGCAGCCTTGCTCGCCTGCGCCGCCGTCATCTCCTGCATCTTCAACCGCCGTTCCCGGGCATTATGCACTCCCGCCCAGATCAGCAGCGTCACCGCCACAACCATCACCACCAGCATCGCCGCACTCCGGCCCTTACCGCTTCCGCGCCTCATTTCCTGTCCAGCGTCCACGCTCATCCTCTTTCCTTCGTCATCTGCCTTAAGTCTACCGCTCCCCACCCAAAGCTTGGACTCCCACCCTCTGCTAGCATCACATCCGGACCTCAAAAACCCTTGCCTCAACCACCCGACAACACGCCCCCCCAAACCCCAGCCGCCTTCGTCCGCATCGAAGCCGCCGCCCTTATTGCCCTCGCCGACCGCCTCGACGATCCCGCCGGCCCCATGCTCACCGCCTTCAACCGCACCCTCTTCCTCATTGATCTCCGCATCCAGAAGGGCCACCGCGTCCTGGTCACAGGCATCGGCAAATCCGGCATTATCGCCCGCAAAATCGCCGCAACCCTGACCTCCACCGGCGCTCCCGCCCACTTCCTCCACCCCGTTGAAGCCCTCCACGGCGATCTAGGAATCATCACCCCGGGCGACATCGTCCTCGCCCTCTCCTACTCCGGAGAAACCGAAGAACTCCTCCGCCTCATCCCCGCCTTCGAGCGTCTCAACGTCACTCTCATCACCCTCAGCGGCTGCCTCACCAGCACCCTCGCCCGAGCCTCTACCGTCGCCCTTGACGTCAGCGTCTCCGCCGAAGCCTGCTCGCTCAATCTCGCTCCCACCGCCTCCACCACCGTCATGCTCGCCCTCGGCGACGCCCTCGCCCTCACCCTCGCAGACCGCCGCGGCTTCACCCCCGACCACTTTGCCGATCTCCACCCCGGCGGCCGCCTGGGCTTCCGCCTCGCCCGCGTCCGGGACCTCATGCACTCCGGCGAATCTCTCCCGCAAGTCACGCCCGAAACCCCCATGCCTGCCGTCATCCACGAGATGTCCGACAAGCGCCTCGGCATGACCACCGTCCTCACTTCATCCAACCAGCTCGCGGGCATCATCTCCGACGGAGACCTCCGCCGCATGCTCGAGCGCACCGGCCCTCAAGCCTTGGCTGAAACCGCCGCCACCATCATGAACCCCACGCCCCTCACCATCCCCCCCACAGCCTTCGCCACCGAGGCCCTCGCCCTCATGGAAGAGCGCAAAGTAACCTCCCTGGTCGTCGTAGAAAACACGCAGGTCCAAGGCGTAGTCCACCTCCACGACCTCTGGCAAACCCATCCCTAAAGCTCGCCTTTGCCTTTACTGCCTCATACCGCCTCATACTGCCCGCCACTGCCCAGACACTGCCGTCTCACTGTTCCTCTAGTACTGCCCCAACACCCGCTCGTACGCCGACCGCACAATCCCATAGCACTCACACGCGACCTGCTCCAGCCCCACCCGATCCAGAATCTTAATCCGCCCCCGCGAATAATCGATCAGCCTCTGCCGTTGCAGATCCCCCGCCGCCACCGTCACCGTAGACCGTCGCGACCCCAGCATCTGCGCCAGAAACTCCTGCGTCAGGTTCAGCATCGGAGACTCCAGCCGGTCACTCGCCGTCAACATCCACCGCGCCATCCGCGCATCCACCGGATGCAGCCGGTTGCAAAGCGCACTCTGCGAAGTCTGCACCAACTGGAGGTACACAAATTGGTGAATGAGCTCCGCAAACTGTCCCCCGCGCAGAAATTCTTCCCGCACGATTGAAGCCCGTATCCGCAAACCCGAACCCGACCCTTGGATGATCACCGAGTGCTCCATCTGCAAATCGCCCAGCACCCCAGGAAGCCCGCCAAAACCCTCGCGCCCAATCACCCCGACCTCAACCGACTCACCCTTCTTCGTCAGCGCATCCACTGAGATCAAGCCGCTTACCGGAAAGTACACGTGACGCACCGGCTGATTCGGATTGCTCAGCACCATCCCCGACGGAAGATCGACGGGTACAAGGGCCTGCGCGATCGCAGCAAACCGGTCCTCCGGCATCCGCGTAAGAATCAGGTTTCTAGGCCTGACCCGGTTCGACGTCAGTGTGCTCTCTGCTTCCAAAATAGGGCTTCTTTCGCGCCGGATCGTATGGATCACGCATGCACCGCCTGCCCTGCCGTGCGGACTTTGGCTTTCCTTAAACGTATCGGGAAAAGCGCATAGCGTCTGTCGCGCAGCAAACAGTAAGCCCTTGATGGAATGAGAGTTACCGAAGCTGTCAACCATAAGTTAGTTAGCTTACAGATCGCCACGACGTTAGAATGATCAAACGCTCTCCCATGCACCGTTAGAAAGAGCCGGAAGGTACGCCTTAACTCATGCATCGCTGGTCCAAGCTCTTCATCCCCACCCTGCGCGAAGCCCCCACCGACGCAGAGGTCGCAAGCCACAAGCTCCTGCTGCGCGCAGGCTATGTGCGCCAGCTCGGCGCCGGCATCTACAGCTACCTCTTCCTCGGCAACCGTTCCATCAACAAGATCGTCGCAATCATCCGCCAGGAGATGGACCGCATCGGCCAGGAGTTCCTCCTCCCGACCATCCACCCCAAAGAAGTCTGGGAAGAGTCCGGACGCTGGACCGCCATGGGCCAGAACATGTTTCGCCTGACAGACCGCAAGGGCGCAGAGCTCTGCCTCGGCATGACCCATGAAGAGGTCATGACCACCATCGCCCGCTCCGAGCTCCGCTCCTACAAGCAGCTCCCCCAGATCTGGTACCAGATCCAGACCAAGTTCCGCGACGAGCCCCGCCCCAAATCCGGCCTCCTGCGCGTCCGCCAGTTCCTCATGAAGGACAGCTACTCCTTCGACCTCGACGAAGCCGGCCTCGACCTCTCCTACAACCTCCACGACGCCGCCTACCGCCGCATCTTCGACCGTTGCGGCCTCGAGTACGTCGCCGTCGAAGCCGACTCCGGCTCGATGGGCGGCTCCCAGTCGCAGGAGTTCATGGTCTACACCGAAGCCGGCGAAGACCTCATCGCCAGCTCCGCCTTCGGCTACGCCGCCAACCTCGAAAAAGCCACCAGCCAGCTCGCTCCCGTCGAAGACCTCGCCCCCACCGGCGACGGCACCCCGGAACTCATCCACACCCCCGGCCAAGGTGCCATCGCCGACATCTGCGCCTTCCTCTCGATCCTTCCTTCGCAAGACATCAAGTGCGTCGCCTTCATGGGAGAGACCTCCAACCCCATCGCCGGCGACCCACTCCGCCCCATCGCCGCCTTCCTCCGCGGCGACCATCAGGTCAACGAGACCAAGCTCAACGCCCTCGCAGGCACCGCCGCCCTACGCCCCATGCTCCCTGAAGAGCTCGCCGTCTATATCGGCGGCCCCGCCGGCTACCTCGGTCCTGTAGGCATCCCTGAAGTGATGACCCAGGGCTCCCTCAACGGCCTGAAATCAGGCAAGCCACTCGACAAGCTTAAAGGCGTCTCCCGCAACGTCTCCACCGAAGGCCTCAAGACCATCGTCATCATGGACCTCGGCCTTGAAGGCCGCAGCAACCTCGTAGCCGGAGCCAACAAGCTCGACTACCACCTACGTAACGTCACTCCCGGTCGCGACTTCACCCCCACCCTCATCGCCGACATCCGCAACATCGTCGAAGGCGAACTCGACCCCATCGGATATCAGCCCTTGCGTCTGGGCAAAGCCGTCGAGATCGGCCACATCTTCAAGCTCGGCAAGAAGTACACCGACTCCATGCACGCCACCGTCCTCGACCGTGACGGAAAAGCCGTCACTCCCATCATGGGAAGCTACGGTATAGGCATCGAGCGCATCCTCACAGCCGCCATCGAAACCAGCGCAGCCAAATCCAACGGCGACTCCTACGTCTTACCCGCCAGCGTCGCCCCCTTCCAGGTCATCGTCACCATCACCAACATCAAAGAACCCGCCCTCCTCGAAGCTGGAGAAATGCTTGCGCAGGCACTTGAGCGCGAAGGAATCGAAGTCCTCCTCGACGACCGCGACGAGCGCGCCGGAGTCAAATTCAAAGACGCCGACCTCATCGGCGTCCCCTACCGCATCGCGGTCGGCAAAAAACTCTCCGAAGGCCGGGTCGAACTCCTCGACCGCCTCCAGAACCAAACCCAGGACATCCCCGTATCCGACGTAGTCAACTCGCTCAAGTCCCTCTTGAACAACGCTGCAGGTCGATAGCTTCTAGGTACCCCAACGCTTCAGCCGCAGTCCAGCTTCTAGCTACCCCAACGCTTCAGCCGCAGTCCAGCTTCTAGGTACCCCAAGGCTTCAGCCTTGGGTCTCACAATCCGCAGAGGAGGAGGGGCTTTAGCCCACTGGGGTATGCCTTCTCTTCCCAAGCAAAGTCTCAAACAGCAGCGTCCTCACAAATGCCCGTAAAACTCAAACTCGGCCCCCAGCGCAACGGCTTCCTCTCCGGCCTGCTCCTCTTCGTCCTCGTCGTCGCCCTCTTCTGCGTCCTCGTCGGCGGAGCCATCTTCGGCTACTACTACTACCACTACCAGCAGGTCGTCGACGACCGCCTAGCCGCCGGCCCGCTCTTCGCCTCCGTCGCCCAGATCTACGCCGCCCCCCGCGAGGTCCGCACCGGCCAGCATCTCTCCGCGCCGTCCATCGCCCAGGACCTCCGCGCCGCCGGCTACAACACAAACGAGCAGCTCGGCACCTATCAGCTCTCCGGCGACTCCATCTCCATCAAACCCGGCCCGCAATCCTTCCACACCACCGACGGCGCCACCATCACCACACAAGGCGGGGACGTCACCGCCATCACCGCCGAAAACGGAGCAGCCCTCCGCGCCTACCAGCTTGAGCCCCAGCTCATCACCGCCCTCTCGGAAGACAAGAACCGCACCAAGCGCCGCCTCGTCACCTTCAACGAAATCCCCCCGCGCATGGTCCAGGCCATCACCTCCATTGAGGATCGCCGCTTCTTCGAGCACGGCGGCGTCAACTACGTCCGCATCGCCAAGTGCGCCATCCAGGACTTCACCAGCCACCAAAAAGAATGCGGCGGGTCTACTCTGACGATGCAATTGGCTCGGGGATTCTTCCTCTCGCCGGAGAAGCGTTACTCCCGCAAGCTCCGCGAGATCATGATCACCTTCCAGCTCGAGTCTCGCTTCAACAAGCAGCAGATCTTTGAGATGTACGCCAACCAGATCAACATCGGCCAGCGCGGCTCCTTCGCCATCAACGGCATCGGCGAGGCCGCCCAGGCCTACTTCGGCAAGCCTCTGAACCAGCTCTCGCTCGCCCAGTGCGCCCTCATCGCCGGCCTCATCCAGAACCCCAACGGCCGCAACCCCTACCGGCACCCAGAGCGCGCCATGGAGCGCCGCAACGTCGTTCTTGACTCCATGGCCGAGACCGGCGCCATCACCACAGATCAAGCCGAAGCCGCCAAAGCCACCCCTCTAGACCTAGCCCCACCCAACGTCGACGCCTCGGAAGCCCCCTACTTCGTCGACCTCGTCCACGAGCAGCTCGTCCAGCGCTTGGGCGATGACCTCAACCACCAGTCCCTCCGTATCTACACCTCCCTCGACCCCCAACTTCAGCGCGTGGCCTCTGAAGCCGTCGAAGTCGGCATGCGCAACGTAGACGAGCTCGTCCGCAAGTACCACGGACACACCTATCCCCAGGTCTCCCTCGTCGCCCTCAACCCCCACACCGGCCAGATCCTCGCCCTCGTCGGCGGCCGCAACTACGGCACCTCCCAGCTCAACCACGCCCTCGCAGAGCGCCCCACCGGCTCCATCTTCAAACCCTTCGTCTACGCCACCGCCTTCAACACCTCGCTCAACGGCACCAATCTCGGCTCCGGCCCCTTCACCGCCGTGACCCGCCTCAATGACGACCCCCAGGACTTCGGCAACGGCTACATCCCCGGCAACTTCGAACACGGCGAGTACCCCGGCATGGTCACCGCCGCGGACGCCCTCGCCCACTCGCTCAACATCGCCACCATCGCCCTCGCCCAGAAGGTCGGCTTCGGCAACGTCGCCGCCCTCGCCCGTTCCGCCGGCATCGTCAACGCCAAAGGCACACCCTCCGTCGCCATCGGCACCTACAATGCCACTCCCATCGACATGGCCGGCGCCTACACCGTCTTCGCCAACTCCGGCGTCCACCTCACCCCTTGGACCCTCGCCAGCGTCCGCAACACCAACGGAGACATCGTCGCCGACTTCGCCCCCGTCGCCAGCCAGGTCCTAGACCCCCGCGTAGCCTACTTGACCCAATCCCTGCTTGAAGGCGTCATGGCCCGCGGCACCGCCGCCTCCGTCCGCAGCCACGGCTTCACCGCGCCCGCCGCCGGCAAGACCGGCACCTCCCACGACGTCTGGTTCGCCGGCTACACCTCCAACCTCATCTGCATCATCTGGATCGGCAACGACGACTACACCGACGTCTCCACCGGCCTCACCCACCGCCTTCAGGGCGCGGATACCGCCGCACCACTTTGGGCCGAGTTCATGAAGCGCGCCATCACCCTCCCCCAGTACTCCGACGTCACCGCCTTCACCAAGCCAGACGGCGTCACCAACGTCCTCATCGACAAATCCTCCGGCCTCCCCGCCGACGCCTCCTGCCCCAACGACTTCACCGCCGCCTTTCTTGACGGCACCATCCCCGCCGGCACCTGCTCCCGCATGTCCGACTCCAGCCAGGGCATCCTCGACATCCTCAACGGCAACCCCGCCCCAGGCCCATCCACCTACCCCAATAACCCCGAATCCCCCCAATACCCCGAATCCACCGACCCCGCCATCCCCCCCACCAAACATCGCGGCTTCCTCAAGCGTCTCTTCAACCCCAACCCCGCTACCCCCACCCCACCCCCACGATAACCCCGCCTCCAAAACACCACCCACAACGACCCACGACCTACCCCCGTCCCCCACTCGCCATGTCATCTATCGAAAGGGCGGAGTATCGTTTGCGGAAGTAAATGACCGTCGTCCGCTCTCTCGGCACAAATCCATCAGCAAGCATCTGTCCTTGCTATGACTCTCTATAGCTGCGACCCTCACCCCACCCGCACCGGCAACCCCACCAGCCCTCGCAGGCCCAGATTCTCCCGCCAACTCAACTCCCGATCCGTCTGTCCGATCTCCGGATACCGCTTCAAAATTGCCCTTAACGCCACCCGCCCCTCCAACCGCGCCAGATGCGCCCCAAAGCAAAAGTGAGCTCCCCACCCAAACGAAAGATGCCGATTGTCCAGCCGCCCCAAATCCAGCCGCTCCGGATCAGGAAACCGCGCCGGATCCCGATTCGCCGCCGCCATCACCACGATCACCGCCTGCCCCTTCTTGATCTCCTGCCCACCCAGCACCCGATCCTCAGGAGCCAGCCGAGCCGTGTGCTGACTCGGCGGCTCAAATCGCAGCAGTTCCTCCACCGCCGAAGCCGTCAATCCCTCATCCTCACGCAGCGCCCGCATCGCCTCCGGATGCCGCATCAGCGTCAACATCCCATTCCCAATCAGGTTCGTCGTTGTCTCCTGCCCCCCCACCATGGTCACGATGATGTTCGCGATCACCTCTTCTTCCGTCAGCCGCTCCCCATTCACCCGCGCCGTAGCCAGGTCCCGGATCAGCCCATCGCGCTCCCCATGATTCCGGATCGCATCCCGAAAGTACTCCGTCATCTCCTCCAGGCTGCGCAGCACCCGCATCGCCCGGTCCGGATTATGTTGAAAGTTTCCCAGCACCTCCGCAAACGTTGCTGACCAGCCCTTCAGCTTGTCATGCTCCTCAACCGGCACTCCCAGCAGCGCCGCCGTCACAATCGCAGGCAGCGGCTCCGCAATCTCGCTGATCACGTCGATCGTCTCTCGCCCCGCCAGCCCATCCAGCAGCTCATCCATGACACTCTGCACCGTCCCCGCGAGCCGTTCCACCCGCGCCACGGAAAACGCCTGTGCCGCCAGCGTCCGCAGCCGCGTATGCGCCGGAGCATCCATAAACAGCATCTGTTTCGTCATCACCGCCGCAATCGGAGTCAGTTGCGAAAGTCCATACTTCTCCAGCGTCTCCGGCCTCGGCGTCCGGTCCGCCGAGTACTGCAGCAGCACCGTCAGCGCATGCTCATAGCTCGTCACCACCCAAGCATGCAGATACCGATCCCAATACACCGCCCCCCGCTCCCGCAGCGCCCGATAAAGCCCATATGGGCTAGCCAGCACCTCCGGATCAAGCAGCTGAGAAAGGCTGGTATACGTCCGTTCCTCTCGCACCGCACCATCCATCATCACCTCTGCCTGAAACCCGTCATTCTGAGCAAAGCTCAGAATCTCCGTATTGGCTCTTGCACTTGTTCTTGCCCTTTGCCGAACCAAAGCAACTTATCCCTCCACCACCGCCATCCGCTTCTCAATCTCCCCCGCCATCCCCGCCAGCGTAGGATTCTCAAACACCGCCCGCAAACTCAACTCCACCCCAAACCGATCCCTCACCCGCGCAATCACCTGCGCCGCAATAAACGAGTGCCCCCCCAACAAAAAAAAGTCATCCTCCCGAGCAATCGCATCCACCTCCAGCAGCCCCTTCAAAATCCCCGCTAACTCACTCTCCACCAGACTACCCGCCACCTCCCTATTCGCTACAGTATTCACCGCGCTCGGCTCCGGCAGTCCCCGCCGATCAAGCTTCCCATTCTCATTAACGGGCAGCCGTTCCAACCGCACAAACTGCTCCGGAACCATATACTCCGGCAGCACCGCCCGAAGACCTCCGCGCAGTCCCTCATGGCTCAACCCCACATCCTCACGCGCTGCCACATACCCCACCAGAGCCCGGTGCCCACCGTCCTCCCGAACTATCACCACACTCCCATCCACCCCCGGAATCCTGTTCAGCGCAGCCTCAATCTCCCCGCACTCGATCCTGTACCCCCGAATCTTCACCTGCGCATCTATGCGCCCCAGAAACTGAATCGACCCATCCGCATTCCGTGACCCCATATCCCCCGACCGGTACATTCGCCGCCCATCCCAAGTCACAAACCGTTCCGCCGTCATCTCCGGCCGGCCCAGGTAGCCCCGAGCCACCCCTGCCCCCCCGATACAAATCTCCCCCGCCACCCCCGCCCCAACCTCCCTCATCCCCTCATCGAGCAGCCAAACCTCCGCCCCCCGTATCGCCCACCCGATAAACGGCATCCCCGCCCGTTCCGCACTCAGCGCCCCCGAAGTCGCCACCACCGTACACTCCGCCGGGCCATAGTTATTCACCACCGCAAACGGCAGATCCGCCCGCGGAGCCATCCGCAGCGCATCCCCACCCGTCAACATGGTTCGTAGCCTCGTCCCGGCCGGCCACTCGAACTGCATCAGTAACTCCGCCAGCAGCGTCGGCGCAAACATCACATCCACCCCGTGCTCGACCACGAAATCCCGCAGCGCCTCCGGCTGCCGAACCACCTCCGCCCCCGGAATCACCACCGTCCCCCCGGCACAAAGGTAAGGCCACAACTCCCAAACCGCCGCATCGAACCCCACATTCGCCAGCAGCGTGCCGATATCCCCCGCCTTCACCCCAAACGCCCCGACATGCCATTCCACCAGGTGCCGAAGATTCCCAAGCGTCACCTCTACCCCCTTCGGCGCCCCCGTCGACCCCGACGTATAGATCACATACGCCAGATCCTCCTCCCGCCCCTCAACTCCCTCCAACTCCGTCCCATCCTCCCCCAAAATCTCCGCGTCCCCCAACCCCACACACTCCACCCCCAGCCCGCCTCCATCCCCCAGCACCACCATCACCCCGGCATCTTCAACAATCATCCGCCGCCGAGCCTCCGGATACGAAGGATCGACCGGCACATACCCCGCCCCCGCCTTCAAAACCCCCACCGCCGCCACCACATACTCAATCGACCGCCCCAGCCCGATCCCAACCTTCGTCTCCGCCCTCGCCCCACGCCCTCGCAGATACCGAGCCACCCGGTTCGCCCGCTCATTCAACTCCCCATAAGAGATCGAGGCATCCCCCTGCATCACCGCCGCCCGCTCCGGCATCCGCTCGGCAACACCCGCGATCATCCCAATGAAAGAAACCTGTTCCAGCAAAGTATCCATAAGACAGACATCTCCGTTCAGTCCAGCAAGGTCTACCGCAAAGCTTCGTCAATCGCATGCTGCAACTGTCCCGCAAACACACCCAGATAAGGCTCATTCAGCACATTCTCGTGTATGCCCGGATACTCCAGCAGCTCCACATCCTCAACATACTCCCGCCAGCTCGCCGCCGTTCCCGCTGCTACCAGCCGCGTCTCCCCCGATTCCAGAAACAGAACCCGCCCCCCAAACCGCCCCGGCGCATACCTCGTCTCCGCCCGGTACAGCGCCTGCAGCAACTCATCCCGAGTCTCCTCATCCGCCGCCCGCCCCCTCATCCGTTCCACCCAAGAAGCCCCCAGCCCCCGCAGCTTCGCCATCCGTCCCGCCCTGCCCGCCCGCATCACACTCCAAAAGTTCCAGCTCTCCCGGTGTACCCTCCGGATCATCCTCTGCACCCGCGTCCACTCCGGCCTTTGCCCAGGCGAGTACACATCCCCTAACACCAGCAGCGCCACCTCCTCACCCGCCGCCGTCAACCGCTGCGCCACCTCATACGCCAGCAGGCTCCGCAGGCAAAACCCCGCAATCACATACGGCCCATGCCCCTGCACCGAGCGCACATCCCCCAGGATCTGCTCCGCCATAGCGCCGATCGTCCAATCCGGCCCCATCTCTTCCACACCCGGATCGACATCCGGAGTAATCGTCCAAAGCCCCACATCCTCCGCCAGATCCTTCGCCAGCCGAGTCAACCAGCGTTCCACTCCAATCCAAAGCACCCGCCGCGCCCCATCCTTTAGCTTCTGCACCCGCGGAGTCCCCGCCCCCATCACTATTGCAGCATAGCCCGCAATCGTCGGCGTCTGCAGGAACGAGGCAAACGTCAGCCTCCGCCCAAACTCCCGTCCCGCCAGAGCCACAAACCGCGCCGCCAGCAGCGAGTGCCCCCCCAAATCGAAGAACCCATCCTTCCGCCCGACCGCCTTCAACCCCAGCAACTCACACCAGATCGCCGCCAGCCGAGCCTCCACCCCCGCCCGAGGCAGATCCTCATCCTCTACCCCCTCAGCCTCCTCCAACTCCGGCAGCCGGCTCCGGTCCAGCTTTCCATTCAACGTCAACGGAGGCTTCTCCAGCACCTGCAGCATCCCCGGCTGCATATACTTCGGCAGGCTCTCCGCCATCCCCGCTCGCAGCTCTTCAACCCTTACCGCAACCCCCGACTTAGGCACCACATACGCCGCCAGCCAATCTTCCCTACCCTCGCGATGCCCCACCACCGCAATACTCTCCTGCACCCCCGCCAGCCCGTTCAGAACCTGTTCGATCTCCCCCAGCTCGATCCGAAACCCATGCAGCTTCACCTGCCGGTCCATCCGCCCCAGGAACACCAACGGCCCATCTCGCAGCCGCTTCACCCGGTCCCCCGTCCGGTACAACCGCCGCTCCACCCCATCCTCCATCCGCACTACCGGAAACCGTTCCCGCGTCAGCTCCGGCTGCCCCACATATCCCTTCGCCAGTCCATCCCCACCGATATACAGCTCGCCCGCAACACCCGCCCCCACCAGCGCCTTATGCCCATCGAGCACATACAGCCCCGTGTTCGCCACCGGCTCGCCCAGCCCGATGCGATCGCTATCCTCCACCCGCATGCAAGCCGACCAGATCGTCGTCTCCGTCGGCCCATACATATTCCAAACCTCGCCCGCCCGCTCCAGCAGCTGCCGCGCCAGCACCGCCGTCAGCGCCTCCCCCCCGCAAAGCACCTTAAGCTTCGGATCTCCCATCCACCCTGCTTCGATCAGCATCCGCCAAGTCGCCGGCGTAGCCTGCATCACTGTCGCGCCACTCTCCGCCAGCCTCCGCATCAGCAACGCCGGATCGCTCGCCTCTTCGCTCGTCGCCACCACCAGCCGAGCCCCCGTAATCAGCGGCAAAAACAGCTCCAGCGCCGCAATATCGAAGCTGATCCCCGTAACCGCCAGCAGCACATCCTCCGGCCCAAGCCCCGGCGTACTCCGCATCGACCAGAGCAAATTCGTCAGCGCCCCATGCGAAATCTCCACCCCCTTCGGCACCCCCGTCGATCCCGAAGTGAACAAAACATACGCCGAATCCCCCACCCCAACCCCAGCCAGCTCTCCTGCATTTGCCCTCGCCGTTGCCTCCGCTCCAGCCTCTAGATAGCACAAGGCTTCAGCCGGGGCCTGGCCTGCATCTGCTCTTGTCTCCGTCCCAGCTTCTGGGCGCCCCAACGCTTCAGCCTCTGCTTTTGCCTCTAGATAGCCCAAGGCCTCAGCCTCTGCTCTTGCCTCTAGATAGCCCAAGGCTTCAGCCTTGGGTCTCTCAGGCCAACCTCCAGAAAGGGGCTTTAGCCCCTGGGGTATGCCCTCTCCGGAAGAAATCGGCGTCCTGCCTCCATCGCCCCCCGCTCCCAGATCCCCCGCTCCAGCTTCTAGGTACCCCAAGGCTTCAGCCTTGGGTCTCTCAGGCAAACCCCCAGAAGCGGGCTTTAGCCCCTGGGGTATGCCCTCTTCAGGAGGAAACGGCATCCTCCCCCCATCGCCCCCCGCTCCCAGCTCCCCCGCTCCAGCCTCTAGGTACCCCAAGGCTTCAGCCTTGGGTTTCTCAGGCCAATCCCCAGAAAGGGGCTTTAGCTCCTGGGGTATGCCCTCTCCGGAAGAAGTCGGCGTCCTCCCCCCCGCTCCAGCCTCTAGGTACCCCAAGGCTTCAGCCTTGGGTCTCTCAGGCCAACCCCCAGAATGGGGCTTTAGCCCCTGGGGTATGCCCTCTCCATGTTGAAACGCCCCATCCTCTCTCATCCCCACATCCACAAACCGACAATCCAGCCGCCCCGCAAACCGCCTCTCCCCCAGCACCACCCGCATCCCCGAAGCACGCACCATATGCCCCAACCGCGCACTCGGATACCCCGGATCGAGCGGCACATACGCCGCCCCCGCCCTGAGAACGCCCAGCAGCCCCGCAACCATATCCACCGACCGCTCCACCATCACCCCAACCACACATCCCTTACCAAACCCATCTAACAGCAGCCGCCCCGCAATCCCCGCGCTCCACGCCTCCAGCTCCCCGTACGTGACACTCCGCCCGCCGCAAAAGACCGCCGTCCGCTCCGGAGTCTCCGCCGCCTGCCGCACCAAGAGTTCCTGCACCCCCATCCCCGGAACCTCAACCGCGTTTCGGCTCCCTTGATCGAGCAGTCTCCGCTCCTCATCCGCCCCCAGCAGCTTCATCTCCCAGACACACCGCTCCGGAGCCGCCACCGCGTCCCCGATCAGGTTCACCCACTGCCCCACCAACGCATCCGCCGTCGCCGCCTCAAACAGATCGTTGTTATAGATCAGCCGTCCCGCAAACGTCCCGTCTCTCTGCTCCACCTCCAGGTGCAGGTCGAACTTCGCGCACCCGTTGAACACCTCGAACACATCCACATCCCAGTCCATAGGCAACTTCGCCGCCGGAGGCTGAAACGAAAACACCGCCTGTGCCGGAGAGTCGCCCGCCTGCGTACGCGGCAGCGCCTCCCGCACCACCTCCTGAAACGGCGCATCCGCATGCTCCACCGCGTCCAGCGTCACCTCCCGCACCCGCTTCAGCAACTCCCGAAAGCTGGGGTCCCCGCCCAGCTCTGTTCGTAGCAGTAAGACATTCAGAAAGCACCCCACCACCTGCTCCAGCTCCGTCCGGCTACGTCCCCCATACACCGTGCCGACCGTCACATCCTCGGTCTCGGAACTCCGCGCCAGCAGCACCAGGAAGCTCGCCAGCAGGATCGAAAACGCCGTCGTCCGCTCCCGCCGCGCCAGCAGCGTCACCGCCCCGGCAAGCTCCGCGCTCAACCGAAACCCTTGCACCCCGCCCCCCCGCGAGGTCTGCCTCGTCCGCGCAAAATCCACCGGAAGGCTCAATGGAGCCGAGCCCGCCAGCCGAGCCTGCCAGAAAGCCCGGTTCGCCTCCTGCCGTTCGTCCCCAAACCTCTGTTGCTGCCGCGCATACTCCAGGTAGTCCAGACGCTCGATGCCGGGCGCAACCTCGTGCCCGCCGCCCCCGCGGCTGTATTCCTCGTACAGCCCGATCAACTCGGGCAATGCGATCTGACGCATCGATGCCCCATCGAAGATCAGGTGGTGCAGCGTCAGGAAGACCCGTGTATCCGCCGCACCATAACGCACCGCGAATACGCGCAGCAGCGGTCCCCGGCCAAGGTCGAACGGGCGCCGCGCAAACTCAGCCAGAAGCAGGTCCACCTCCCGCTCACGTTTCGCAACCGTCTCGTCCGCGAAGTCGAACAGCGCAACGCGGACGGGTGTCTCCGCACCCACCACCTGCCATGGCCGCCCAAGCCGCTCCTGGATCGTCGTCCGCCAGACCGGATACCGCTGGCAGAAGGCTTCGAAGCTCGCCTCCAGCGCCGCCACGTCTAACTCCCCGGCAAAGTGCAGCGCAAACGTCTCGCAATAGAGCGGCAGCTCCGGAAACAGCAACCCGTGCAGCCAGATCTGCTCCTGCTCCCATGTGAGCGGCGCAGCCTCGCGCTCCTCCAGGCGTGGCGCAGCCCTTTCGTCCCGGTCCGCAGCCGCATCCTCCGGCCGCGGATTGGGTAAGCCCAGTTCAGGCTGAGCCACAGACGAAGGAATCATGCCGTGCAGACCCCCGTCTCGCGTACCGGGCCTACCTTCTCAAACTCACGTTGCATCGCAGCCCAGATTTCGCGAACAGATTCTCTACCGCTTGCTGAACCGCATTACATCCCCCAAGAACAGGACGATCAATCCCCTCTCCGAGGTACCTGGCATTCCGAAATCGGGAACCCAACTCGAAGAAAAGCATTCCTATCACGAAGAAATCTACTGTGAAAACCCCCAAAAACACCAGCAAATTCGCGTGTCAAGCCCCTGAACCACCTAAGTCCATCATTCGACGAGAGATAGACTTGGCGTAAACACCTTGCCCGATCCCGTACAATTAAGGCATACCAACAACTTCCAGAGAATGGCTCCATGGCATGCATCCCGGCCATAAGTCGCTTATTCACAATATTTTACGCGTAAGTCATTTGTTATCAGTTGCTTACGAGGCCACCCCTCCCGTAAGTCATTGCAAACACGCGCACTGTTACCGATAAGTCAACCCGGGGGGGACACCCCCTACACTCAGAAAAAAGAAGAGCCCGGGTAGAACACCCGGGCTCTTCAACAAAACGTTATGCACTAAATCTTCGGTATAACAACTCCCTCAGGATTGACAAACCAAACCGTTCGTTATTCTGAGCGAAGCTCAGAACCTCCGTATTGGCCTTTGCCGTTGCTCTTGCTTCTGCTTCCAAACCCAGCCAACTAAGCCTGAGCCTCATCCGCAGCAGCCTTGGTCTGAGCAACCGTCCAATCCGCTGCTCCAACCTTGAACCGAGCAAACCGCCGAACCGAGATATTCTCCCCCAGCTTCGCGACCTTGCTCGCAATCAGCTGCGAGATCGTCTGGCTCGCCTCCTTGATAAACGGCTGATCGAGCAGGCAAACCTCCTCGTAAAACTTACTCATCTTGCCTTCAAGGATCTTCTCGATCACAGCCGGAGTTTTCCCGGTCGCAGCAGCCTGCGAACGATACACATCCTTCTCCCGATCCAGATCGGCCTGAGTCACTTCCTCGCGTCCGACAAACCGAGGATCGGTCGCAGCAATGTGCATCGCGATATCGCGCAGCAGCTCCTGGAAGTCTTCCGTCCGCGCCACGAAGTCAGACTCGCAGTTCAGCTCCAGCAGTACGCCAATCTTGCCGCCCGCATGGATATACGTTCCGACCGCACCTTCATTGGTGCTCCGGGAAGCCTTCTTGGCAGCCGAAGCCATGCCGCGCTTCCGCAGCACCACGAAGGCATTCTCCATATCGCCCTTCGCTTCCTGCAGCGCCTTCAGGCAGTCGCCCATCGGAGCGCCGGACTTCTCACGCAGGTCCTTCACCTGCTTTGCATCGATCTTCACGGGAGTTTCAGTAGACATGATTCAGATCCTCTTCTCACGGCAGACTAAGCCGCGTATGTTGCAGGTTGATGCATCGCCCCACACAGCAAGAGCGTGGCTTGCGGTCGCCCGCTCCACGCTCTCTCTGGCACAGCGGGAATCGGGTGCGTTATGCGGTCGCTTCAGCGTGCTCTTCTTCCGGCTCAGGCTCGGTCGCGGCAGGAGCCTTCTTGATCCCACCCCCAAGCACAGCTTCCAGGTCGATGTTCTCCGAGTCCACATCCTCCACCGAAGCCTCAGCGGTTCCAGTCGACTCCTGCACCGGAACATCCGCGAACTCCTCGCCTTCCTCACCGATGAAGTGCGAATCAACCGGCAGCTCACGGACATCGGAAGCCTCGGTCGCAAACGCCCGCTCAGAGACCATCTGAACGCCCTCGGCAGCCGAGTCCGCCATCTTCATGGTGAACAGCCGGATCGCACGCAGCGCATCGTCATTACCGGGAATCACGTAGTCCACGACAGTCGGATCGCAGTTCGTATCCACAACCGCCACCACCGGAATCCCAAGCTTGCGAGCCTCAGCCACCGCAATCGCCTCGTTGTTGGAGTCGATCACGAACAGCGCATCCGGAAGCCGCTTCATGCTCTTGATACCGGAGAGGTTCGTGGACAGGTGCTTCCGCTCACGCTCCAGCTTGATGACTTCCTTCTTGGTCAGCAGCTCGTAACGTCCATCGGTGGACATATCGTCCAGCTCCTGCAGCCGCTTCACCGACTTTTGCACCGTAACCCAGTTCGTCAGCAGCCCGCCCAGCCAGCGCGAGTTGATGTACGGCATCCCGGCCCGGTTGGCCTCTTCCGCCACCGCATCCTGCGCCTGCCGCTTCGTCCCGACGAACAGAATCAGCTTGCCGGTGGACGTCAGGTCGGTCACAAACTTAGAAGCCTCTTTGAACATCTTGAGCGTCTTCTGCAGGTCGATGATGTAAATGCCGTTGCGCTCGCCGAAGATGTACTCCTTCATCTTCGGGTTCCAACGCTTGGTCTGGTGGCCGAAGTGTACGCCGGCTTCCAGTAGTTCCTTCATCGTGATATTTGCCATGTGAGGCTCCTGTTTTAAGACCTGCGCTCCGCCTCCTCTCAAGAGGTCGGCCCAAGTCTGGATTGATCCCTAGCGGTCAAGCATCGGGAGATTTGACTCCATGCCTCGGGCGTTATGACTTCCAAGGGTGCTGCGAGGTGCTTAGCTTGTAGCCGTCAGCTAAAAGCTAACGGCTACAAGCTGATCCTTACCGCTTCGAGAACTGGAACCGTGCGCGAGCGCCCTTCTGCCCGTACTTCTTCCGTTCCTTGCCGCGAGCATCGCGGGTCACAAGTCCCTCGGACTTGAGAGCCTTGCGCAGCTCAGGGTTGAACTCCATGAGCGCGCGGGCAATGCCGAGCTTCACCGCATCGGCCTGCCCCATGACGCCGCCGCCACGAACCGTGGTGAGCACGTCAAAGGTCTCTTCGATGCCCGCAATGCCGAGCGAACGCTTGGCCGCGGCACGCTGTTGCGCGGTGACGAAGTAGACGTCCACTTCCTTCTTGTTGACGATGAACTTACCGCTGCCGGGACGCAGGAAGACGCGAGCGATCGAGCTCTTGCGCCGTCCCGTGCCGTAGTACTGAATGAGGTCTGCCATGGTGCTCCTTGGAATCTGATCGAGGATCGTGAACCGGATCGTAGAACTTGGATATCAACCACCGGAAACAGCGCCGGCGAAAGTCCGCGGGCTGCTTAGCCCTCAAGCACCGGAATATGGTGCGTGGGCTGACCCGGCTTCGGCATCCCAGGGCTCTTGACGGCGTTGGAAGCATGGAAGTCAAGCGGCTCCGGCTTCTGCGCCAGATGCGGATGCTGTCCACCCTTATAGACCTTCAGCTTGGTCGCCATCTGGCGTCCGAGCTTCGACTTCGGCAGCATCCCCTTGATCGCCTGCTCCACGATTGCTTCAGGACGGCGGGCGAGCAGCTTGATGAAGCTCTCCTCACGCAGACCGCCGGGAAAACCGGTGTAGCGGCGATACATCTTGCTGTCAGCCTTCAGGCCAGTAAGGACGATCTTCTCGGCATTGACCACGATGACGTGATCGCCCATGTCGATGTAAGGCGTGTAGAGGGGGTTGAGCTTTCCGGCGAGTAGACTGGCGGCGGTGGTGGCGAGCCGTCCAAGCGTCTTGCCGGAGGCGTCGATCACATACCACTTGCGCTGGATATCTTTGCCGCTGGGGATGGTGGTGGATTGCATGGCGAAGGGTTACTCCTTGGTTCTGCTGTCTTCAGTGAGGGCCAGCGTGTTGCATGAAGAGGTCCAACAAGGATCAAGGCAGACGGCAAAGAACACCGGCCGCAAAAGGTGCTATAAATCCTGGCGATTGGTAGCGGAGGCAAATGCCTCGCGTGACCGGACTCCCCGGGGACAGACTGCTGCATCGGCGTTCAGGATGTTTAACACCGGAAGGTGTAAACGCCTGGGTTTTTCAGGGCTGTCAGCCTGAGGCAGGGTGAATCCCAGCGTCCCGACGGCTTATCAAGCCATCTTTGCCGGAGAACTACTGCTCCCGGTCCCGTTTACCTGGCCCGCCTCAGCACACCCTTATCAGTCTTCCATCAGGGCATAATGTATGACAGACGTGCAGGTGTGAGACTGCGCGAGTCTCTAGACTACGTGAACTTCGTATCCCAAGTCAATGCCGGATCGACCATATATGGATGACTCGACGGCCAATCCGTAATACGCTGGCTGCGTCCCAGAAAGGCAAGACCCTAATAGCAACTAAGACCTGGAGAACCCATGATACGTCTGCGCCGACTTCTCTTCCTTGCTCTCTTCATCCTGATCCCAGCGATCTCCGCTCGCGGTATCGCTCTAACCCCATCCTCCGGTGGGCTGATGCGCATTGAGGTACCCGCCCCAATAGAGCTTCTGGACATCAACACTGCCACCAAAGATCAACTGAAAGCCTTGCCCGGCATCGGCGACGCATACTCCGATCGCATCATCAAAGGCAGACCCTACAGGGCGAAGAACGAGCTGACCCAAAAGGGGATCATCCCGGACGCCACCTACGCCAAGATCAAGGACATGATCATCGCCAAGCAGCCGAAGAAGTAAACGTCCCAGTGATCTTCCATCCCAGGTTGACGGCGGCGGCAACAGTCGCCGCCGAACGCTTTTCCCGCTTCGCATCATCATAAAAAACGGATACAGTGAAGCGGAGCTCCTTATGTCACCCAAACCTTCCCCGCACCAGGAGATCATGATCGCTCCGGCTTACAACGCCGCCCCCTTGGACTCGGCAGCTTTCAAGAGGTCGAAACGTCTGAGTCGGAAGGCTCTTGGGTTAGGTTCCCTCACTCTCCTGTTCAGTGGTCTGTCAGGCTGTTCCAGTGTGAGCGGAACCCCGAATCTTGCTCTCGTCCGCATCATCGATGCCGCTGCCGATACTTCCGGGATCGATGTCTATCAGGGAGCAGGAATCCTCGCCTACGACCTCGGTCTGGGTACGATCACCTCCTACGTCCCCACAAGCCCAGGCACCTACGCCCTCAACTCCGATCTGGCCGGCACCAAACAACTGCTCGCCACCGCTTATGGAACCTTTCAGCTAGGCGGACAATACACGGTTATCGTTGGCGATGACTCGACCGCCCTGCAAGAGACGATTCTCAAAGATCAGACCATCCCCGCACCGGCGGGTGAGGTCTCCATTCGATTTGTAGATCAGAGCACCCGCACCGGCGCGGTCGATCTCTACCTGATCCCCATGGGATCGAACATCACCCAGGTCAAGCCCGCCCTGACCGGCGTCGCCTTCGGCACGAACACCGGCTACATCGACGTTCCCTCCGGAACCTACACTCTCTCAGCCGTTTCCAGCGGTTCCGTCCCAACGACCGCGACAACAACGTCCTACACCAGTGCCTCAACCTACTATCCAAGCGGCTCGGCCCGAACCATCGTCCTCATCGACCAGAAACTCATCACAACGCCAGGTCTTCAGGTAGTCGTCGCGGACGACTATGACTCCGTAGGCGCCCCCAACTAAGCATCTCAAGCTGTAAACAAGAGAAGTGCCACCTCGTCCTGAGCTGGCTCTGCAGCTAAGTTGTTGCTTTGATGGTGGGCACAGCAGGATTCGAACCTACGACTTCCACCGTGTGAAGGTGGCACTCTACCGCTGAGTTATGCGCCCTGGCCAAGGCCGGCGTTCTGAATGTGAGGAATGGCGACCCGGTGGAACTTGGCAGCCAGCCTCACGGATCTTAGGATAACACTGAGTCCGGGCCGCGGACCACAGGCCCCAGAACCTACGGGGCGATGATGCCTAACGTGATAACGGGCTGCTGCAATGCTCGAGCCGCTGATGCTACTGATTCCACGTACAATAACCGAGCGTATGCCGGGGTCAAAATTGTCAGGTCGCCGTGCCGTGGATCCATTGTTGCCGCCCCTTGACTCGTCCGGGCAACGGACAGGCAGCTCAAACCGAGATCGGGGACGGGTGACGCCCAAGAGCGGCGAGAGTGGGCCAGAGGACGCTGCGAACGGCGGCGAAGGGCTGAAGACAGCCAGTGGTGTTACCAACGGCGACGATTCCGCGCAACCCAACGCGCAAGCTGGGGTTAGTGAAGATATGGGAACCTTGGCGCTCAATCCGACGCAGCTTCAACATCTGGCCCAGACAGAGGCGTTGCAATCGGGTCTTCATCTGAACGGAGACTTTTCGTCCCTCGACGACGCGGCTATCATGTTGGAGCTAAAGGCCGGCAACATGGCGGCCTTCGACTTCCTGATGGTGAAGTACCGGAAGCCGATTGTCCATTTCATGTACCGGATGACGCACAATCAAGCGGTTGCGGAGGAGCTTGCCCAGGAGGTTTTCCTTCGGGTGTATCGCTCCCGGGAGACGTACCGGGCGGAGGCTCGGTTCAGCACCTGGCTGTACAGGATTGCGACCAACCTGGGTGTGAATCATGCTCGGGATACGCGGCACGAGCGGACCGCTTCCACGATCTATCTGGATGAGACGGATTCGGAGACCGGGACCACGCCGGATGTGGCGGATGCTACACCAGGCGCCGAGTCGGGACTGCTGCGCCAGGAGCGGATGGGCGCTATCCGCGAGCATGTGATGGCGCTTCCAGAACGCCAGCGGATGGCGGTGTTGATGCACAAGTACGAGGGAATGGATTACAAGCAGATCGGGGAGGTGCTGAAGCTGTCGGAGTCTGCGACCAAGTCGCTGCTCTTTCGCGCTTACCAGACGCTCCGCGAGAAGCTCAAAGGTTTCGTCTAACGATGGATGAGGGGGAGAGACCCCAGCAAGGCCTGTGAGCAGCAGGCAAGAAGGAGAAACGAGATGGACTGCAAGACTTTTCAGAACGAACTGCCAGATTTGATCCTCTCCCCCGGGGCTAAGCCAAGCGTGGCGGCGATGGCGCACCTGAAGGAATGCCCTCCCTGCACGGAGGAGTTGCAGTCGTTTCAGCGGACGTTTGCTGTGCTCGACACCTGGACGGCACCTGAGCCGACCCTCTACTTCGGCCAGAAGATGCAGGTCCGGCTGCGCGAGGAGCAGGCTGCGCCGAAGATGGGCTGGTTGGAGGCGTTAAAGACGCGGTTGCTGTTCAATACCGGCCACCAGTTCCGCCCGGCGATGGCCGGGGTGCTGGCACTGGTGCTTGTTGCCGGTGGAGCGGGTGGTGTGTTTACCTCGATGCGCAGTGCACCGCCGCAGGCTTCGGCTACGGTCGAAGATCTGCAGATACTTGACCGGAATGCCCAGGCTTTCGATCAACTCGACCAGTTACAGCAGGACGACGACACGCCTGCTCAGCCTGCTGAGAATGCTCCGGTCCAGCCCGCGAGCTAAGTCACAAATCGCCACAACGTGAGCGTTGCGGCTGAAGTACACTCAAGGCGGAGTCAACCACCAGAACGGTATCTAGGGCTCATGATCGGCTTGACCACAACACGAATCAACCACGCCGGCCAGAGATCTCTGGCCGTGGTCGTGTTATTGGCGTTGTTGAGTGCGGTCTCTCTACGAGCCCAGGCACAGCAACCGCAACAGCATTACGTCGCGCCGGCGGGGAACACGGCGCAGCCCCGGATCAGTCCAGCGTACAACCAGGCGATGCAAACTCCGGTCCAGCATCCCAACCGAGCCGGCGTCAGTAACCCGCGGCAGCACCTGGGCGAGTGGATGATCAGTCATGGCAATCTGCCGCTGGATCAACAGCAGAGGGCGCTGGAACGGGAGCCGGGGTTCCAGCAGCTTCGGCCGGAGGTTCAGCAGCATATGCGGGACCGGCTGACGCAGCTGAACAATATGACTCCGGAGCGGAGGCAGCAGGCGATCGCGCGGACGGAGGCGATGGAGCGGCTTTCGCCGGAGCAGCGGCAGGAGGTTCGCAGCGCGGCGGGACAGCTTGGGAGCCTGCCGGAGGACCGGAGACGGGCTGTGGCGCATGCTTTTCACGATCTGCGAGCCATGCCGGAGCAGCAGCGGCAGCAGTATCTGAACTCTCCCCAGTATCGTGGTCAGTTCAGTGACCAGGAGCGGGATACTTTGAATCATCTGCTCTACGTGTCGCCTTATCTTCCAGTGCCGCAGCCGCAGCGGCCTGTGCAGACGGCCCCGTATCCTGTGCAGCCTCAGTACTAAGAATGCTCTGGGTTATGGCCGGGTTCCGAGTCTTAGGCGGAGGCCGGCTTCGGCGAAGAAGCCGCTGCCGAGAGTAAGAACCGGGGTGCGGGAGACGTCGGGGCGCTGGTTGAGCAGGTTCTGGATGAGGAGGGTGGCGTCGAGGCAGTGGGTGAGCTGGCGTTTCGCGGAGAGGTCCAGGGTGGCGAATCGGCGGAGGAGGAAGGTGTTGGCAGCGTCGTCAAAGGCGGAACTGCTGGTGCGGAGGGCGAGGGTGGCTTCGGCGATGCGGGGATACGACAAGTGGAGCTGGGCGGTGGCGGAGTGGCGGGGGACCTGCGGGATGCGGTTGCCGACGTAGGCGGGCTGGGCGGAAAAGGCGGTGACGGTGGCGTTGGCGAACTGGTAGCCGACGGAGAACCAGAGGGGATGGCCGCGGAGGGCGTCGGCGGAGAGTTCTACGCCGCGGCTGCGGATCTGGCCGAGGTTTTCTCGTTTGTCGGTAATTGTTGAGGGCGTTTGGCTGAGCAACACGGCCGAGACGGGGCGGTTGATCTCGGTCCAGAAGTAGGTGGCCTGGATGGCTGTGGCCTTGGGGAGGGTGAGTTGCGAGCCGAACTCAAAGCCGGTGGCGCGTTCGGACTTGAGGGCGGCGTTGGCGAGCGTGGTCTCCTGACCGACCTGGCCGGTGCGGTAGAGCTCGTTGAGGGTGGGGGAGCGGAAGGCGCGGAAGGCAGAGGCGTGGACGTTGGCGTGGGGGCCGAATGGGCGGACGAGGCCTAGGCGTGGGCTGACGACGTACTCGGTCCGGTCTGGCTGGGGGGTTTGGGTGGTGGCAGTCGCGGTTCGGGTGGTTTGGGGGGTGTCCAGGTTCTGGGCGGCGTCGATGCGGATGGAGGCGGCTCCGGAGATGTGGGCGTACTCGCCGAGGAGTTCGCCGAAGCCGCCGGTGTAGCGCTGGCGGGAGTTTACGTTGACGAGGCCGGTGGTCTTGCCCTGGCTTATGGGGAGTTCGTTGTCCAGGCCGCGAATGTCGCGAGTGTCGGCGCCGGTGACGAGGGCGAGACGCTTGAGGTGGAAGGTGGCGTCGGCGGTGGCGCCTAGCTCCTGGGTGCGGACGAAGACGATGCGGGTGAGGTTTTCTGTCGTGCGTGTGGGGGAGATGGAGGAGAAGCTTTGGCGGAAGCCTTCCTGTGAGCCAAAGAAGCGGACGCGGGCAGTTGCGGAGGCGGATTCGGGAGTGTCGTAGCCGGCGATGTAACGCCAGAGGCGGGTGGCGTTAGTCTGGTTGGGGGTGCCGTTGCCCCGGGCTTCGTTGAAGAGGTTTCCGGTGAGGAAGTAGCGATTTATGGCGAAGGCGCGGCGGCCTAGTTCGGTGTGGAGGGACTCGGAGTGGACGTTGGCGGGGACGTCGACGAGGCCGGCGAACTGTGGGGCGACGATGACGTAGCCAGCGGTGCGGAGTTGGTCGGCGGCGAGCATGGTGTCGAGGAATTTGAGGCGGTGGTCGGCTCTGAGGTCCACGGTGCTGGTGGCTTGGGATCCGCCTTCTGCGCTGCCCACAAACAGAGATGGAGTGAGTTGCGCGGGGGTGATGTCGATGACGCCTCCGAGGGCGCTGGAGCCGTAGAGGTCGGAGCCTCCGCCGGTGACAAGGGTGACGGAATCGATGGTTGAGGCGGGGGCTTCGTTCCAGTGTATCCAGCCGCCGAAGGGATCGTTGAGGGGGGCGCCGTCCTCAAGGACGAGGGTGCGGGAGACGGCGGTTGAGCCGAGGCCGCGGAGGGAGATGCCCTGGCTGGTGGGGTTGGTGGTGCGGGAGCTGGAGCGGCGGAAGAGCTCGAAGCCGGCGTGCTGGCGGAGGGTGTCGTCGAGGACGGGGGAGGGATAGTCGTGGAGCTGGGCGGAGTCGAGGGTATAGACGGTCTTGGCGGTCTGGCCGATGGGAATGGGAGAGCGGTCGGCGGTGACGGTGATGGTTTCGGATACCGGCGGCGGAGCGGTCTGGGCTCTGGCGGACGCGGCGGCCAAGAGGAGGACGAGGGTGCGGAGTCGGTGGATAGTGAGCCTCCGGATCAAGGGTAGCCCAAGGTCAAATCCGCGGAACCTCCCCCCTCCCCCTAAAAGTGGGCAAAGTCTTCAAAGCAGATACTTTAGGTCTGGACTTGGGTATACCGGGGTAGACCTTTGAGCGGCGGAAAGTTACCTGGTGGGTCGAGGGAATGGATGCGTTCGGCCGGTTTGAGGAAGGCCAGGCGCGGATCTACCACTGGTCTGAAAAGCGATCAGGACGGACAAAACGGGTGAGGGGTTTTGCTTCCATGAGAATGGGTTCACGGGGTCTAAGCCGGGGGGACAGGGGGCGAGGTAGTCTCTATCAGGATGAGTGAGATCGGATGACTGAGCAAATGAATGCTGGGCTGAGGCGGGTTACGCTGGCGGTGACGGGGGCGAGCGGGAGTGTGTTTGCGGCGGAGATGCTGCGGGCGCTGACGGCGGATGAACGGGTGGGGCGGGTGGATTTTGTGGTGTCGGATGCGGCGCTCAGAGTGCTGGCGGAGGAGATGCAGGTAGCGGGGCGGACGGCGTTGGTGGAACGGCTGCTGGGGAATCGGGCTGGAGGGCTGGGCAAGGTGACGCAGCATGCGGACGCGGATGTGGGCGCGAGTATTGCGAGTGGGAGTTGTCCGACGGACGCGATGGTGGTGCTTCCGTGCTCGATGGGAACGCTGGCGGGGATTGCGCATGGAATGGCTGCGAACCTGATCCAGCGGGCGGCGGATGTTTGTCTGAAAGAGCGGCGGCCGCTGGTGCTTTGTGTGCGGGAGACTCCGTTCAACTTGATTCATCTGCGGAATATGGTAGCCGTGGCTGAGGCGGGGGGTACGGTTTATCCGGTGATGCCTACGTTTTATAACCTTCCGCGGAGTACGGAGGAGATGGTGAGGGCGTATGTGCAGCGGGTGCTGGGGTTTCTGGGGTTGAGGCAGGATGGGGCTTTTGAGTGGGGGGAGTGAGGATTGACTTTCTCGTGGCGGTTTGGAAAGAGGCATTACACAGATCCGACACTGATGAGGTTCTTCGCTGCGCTCAGAATCACCCTGGGTGTTTCTATGACCCTTGGTGGCTCTAGGAACTGCGGTGCTGTGACTCCTGGTGGTCCGCGACCCTTGTGATCCAGTAAGTATTGGCGGTCGCTCTACCGTATGACTCTCCGGCACCTGTCGTTTACTGGCCGGCTACGGTGAGTTCGGCGTTGCGGATGGGAGTGGGGGCGTGGAGGAAGGTGAGGGTGCCGTGGAGGACGGGGCGGGTGCATTCGGCGGGGGCGAGGTGGCCGCAGCCGTCGATGAGCAGGAGGGATGAGCCGCGAATGTTGCGATGCATGGTCTCGCCGACGGAGGGCGGGATGAGGGTATCCTGCTTGCCCCAGACGAGGAGGACGGGAGCTTCGATCTTGTCGAGTCTGAAGTCGAGAAGATCTTTGCCGGCGAACATGGAGTCGAGGCTGCGGTTGATGACCCATGCCTTGGAGCGGACGCGGCGTAGAGCGGCTCGCTGGACGAAGGCGGGCCAGGTCTGGGGGTGAGGGCTAAGCATCGAGGTGAGATGGGCGAGGCCGGGTGAGTCTGACGGGGTGAAGAGGGAGAGATCGTAAGTGGGTGGGAAGTAAACGCCGGCGGAGTCGTAGAGGACGAGGCGGTGAACGAGATCGGGGCGGTCGGCGGCGAGGCGGAGGGCGATCCAGCCGCCCATGGACCAGCCCGCGACGTCGGCGCGGTTGAGGTGGACGGCCTGCATGAAGTCTGCGACGGTGTTTTCCTGAAGCTGGATGCTGTAGTCGACGTTTGGGTGGGCAGAGCGGCCGTAGCCGAGCAGATCGAGGGCGTAGACGTGGAAACCGCGGGCGGCGAGCGACGGGATCATGCCGGACCAGTCTTCGCCATGGGAGCCGAGGCCATGGATGAGGAGGAGGGGGTGTTCGGCAGCAGGCGCGCTGGAGAGTTGGGCGGGGCGGGCTTCGAAGTAGTGGATTTTATAGCCGTCGACCTGGACGTATTGACTGAGGACGTGTTGGCGGCGAAGGTGGTTGCGGACGGCCAGGTCGCCGACCCAGAGGGGGTTGATGTAGAAGACCAGGGCGGCGGCTGTGGCGAGGGTAAAGAGGAGGCTGCCCAGGACGACCAGTGTTCGCTTCAGTGACCTCAACCGCTAGACCTCCTGGTGGGATGGTACTGGAGGTTTGGATGTCGGATTGCGGGATGGGGTTGAATGGGGCGTTCATTGAGCTGAGGCGGGGGAAGGAAGGCCTAACGCGGTTGACACGGATTTGAAAGGCGATGAATACGGATAAGGCGGGAACGGGTTAGAACGGGCAAAGACAGATACGGAGATTCTGAGCTGCGCTCAGAAGGGCGGAAGGAGAAGGAGGACATGGCGGAAGGAGAAGGAGGACATGGCGGAAGGAGAAGGAGGACGGAAGCTGGGGTGCTATTTGAGGAGGAGGTGCTTGCCGTACTCTTCGGAGAAGACGGTGTGGTTGGCGTGGAAACGGCCGCCGTTGAACTTGTCCGGGCCCTTGAGGTGGCCTATCGCCAGGAGGGCTACGACCCAGTAGCTGAGCGGGAGACGAAGGACTTCGTGAACTTTTTCCTGCTCGAAACCCTCCATGGGGGCGGTGTCGTAGCCGAGGACCTCTGCCATGAGGAGCATGTGGGTGTAGGCGAGGGTGACCTGCTTGGTGAGCCAGACGCGCATCTGGTCGGTGGTGAAGGAGGTCATGTAGCTGGGGACGCTGGAGCGGGCCTGGGCGGCGTAGCTTTCAGGCATTCCGGCTTCGCGGCCCATGGAAAGTATTTCGTCTAGGTCTTTGCGCCAGCCATCGGTATCTCCGCAGGCGACGATGACTACAGAGGCTTCTTCAACTTTGGCCTGATTGTAGCTTGCGCTGCGGAGGCGGCGGCGCTGTTCTTCCGACTGGACAACCACAAAGCGCCAGGGCTGGAGGTTATAGCCGCTGGGTGCGCTGAGGCCGGCTTCGATGATCTGGCGCAGGTCTTCGGCGGGGATGGGAGTTCCGTCGAAGCTTGGGGTAGAACGCCGGCTCTGGATGGCCTGGCTTAGTGTCTTGATGGACTTAGGCATGAGTGTCCCGCTCCGACAGAAGTTGGGATGCTTGCCCGAAAGGATGAGTGGGATGGCTGCGCCCGGTAAGGATTCGAGGCAGTTTCCATCGATCACGCAAGCGATTCCTACGATAGCACTGAAGTCAACGGGGACAGCCAGGTTTTGGCGGCCTAATGAATCTCGTTCATGGCGAGTTCGGTGGCGTAGGGGCTTTGGCCGGGGGCGTCGGCGAAGATCCAGATGCCGTGGAAGGAGGAACGCAGCTCAGGGTGGGCGGCGATGAGGGCGTTCATGGCGGCCACGTTGCGCTGGCGAGCGGAGGCCGCGTCGCCGAGGGTATCGACCTTGAGGTGGGCTGCAACGTCTATTTTTTCCCTGCCGAGAGAGTCGTCCACGGAGACGGAGGTAAAGCGGAACTCCTGGCCGTCCGGAGACTTCACGACGAGGGGAGCATCGGGGGCGAGAGACTTTGCCGCCGGGGGAGTGGCGGCGGAGAGCTCTGAGTTGAGCTTTTCCAAGTGGGTGCTGGAGACGAAGCCGGCGGGCTGGAGGAGTTGCTGGGCCTCCTGGAGGTAGAGCCATGCGTCCCAAGGCTGCTTGGAGGCGGTGAACTGGCGGGATTGAGTCCAATACCAGAGGCCGTCGTGGCCGGCGGCGTCGAGGGGCTTGGGGTAGAGGCCGGCCATCTGCCAGGCTTGTCCCGCTACGCCGGCGGTTCCGGTCTGGCGAAGGAGGAAGGAGAGACGGTAAGAAGAAGCTCCAGCGATGCGGACCATGGCGAAGCCGTAGCGGCCGGGCGGGAGTTGGGGAATGGAGAAGTCGGCTTCTGCCATGGAATGGTTGAGGGTGCAGAAGAACTGGGTGTCTGCGGGGGTCTTCTGGGTGGAGGCGTCGAGGATGTAGACCTGCTCGACCTCCGGGGTGCCGGATTTGAGGCGGGGTGCGGTGGAGAGGATGACGTCGGCTACGCCGGCGAAGTTGGAGGCGAGATCCGGGGCGGTGGCGGCTTTGACGGAGGCCTGGTCACCGGACTGGATGGCGGAGGCGAGATTGAGGGCGGCGGAGGCGAGGCTGTCGCGGTCGGCGGGCTGCATGGCCGATTGGGTGGTGCAGGTTTGGGCGAGGAGCGGAATGGAGGAGGCGAAGAGGAGGCAGGCGGCGAGTTTTTTGGCGGTGTTCATTTTGGGTCACCCGGCGAGGCAAGTTTAGCGTACATGGCGCGTCGGCGTAACGTTTGCGGGGTTGGAGGGTCGATGAAGGGTCTGGAAAGATGCATGGAGACGGACGTAGTATCGATGCTATGAAGACGGGGATTCGGAAGCGCGGGTTGATTGCGTCCGGCTTATGGCTGGCAGGCGGCGGCTGGGTTGCGACAGGGCAGGCGACGCTTTCGGCATCGCAGGCGACCGTGCAGTCCACTGCGGCTCATCCGGCCGCAGATGCGGCGGCTTCCCCGACGCAGACTTCGGCGGCCCGGAGTGCGGGCGAGACGCAGCGTTTGAAGGTGACGTGGGCGGATGAGACGCTGACGATTGCGGCGGAGAATGCGGGGTTGAACCAGATTCTGCGGGAGGTCTCGAAACGGACTGGGATGAAGGTGACGGGTGGGGTGGCGGATGAACGGGTGTATGGAAGCTATGGGCCGGGGCCGGCTGAGATGGTGCTCGCGGGGCTGCTGACGGGGACGAAGAGCAACATGCTGCTGAAGGAAGGGGCTGCCGATCGTCCGATGGAGCTGATCTTGAGCCCGCGGCTGGGTGGCCCTTCGCCGCCGGGTCCGTCTACGTATGGGAGTGTCGATGATGACCAGGGAGAGAGTGGACCGGTGCGGCCGAGTTTGACGGGACGAGGGAGACGGGCGGGCGGATTTGGGGGGCCGAGTTCGGCTGGAGTAGCTCCCGTAGGGAGTGGGACGCCGGATGCGGCTGGGGCTGGAGTGCCGACGACGCCGGACGGAAGCCAGGAACAAGGGCCGGCGGTGAGCGCTCCTCCGCCGAGTGGGGCCGGCGATGCGCAGAGTGCGACACCGAGTGCGAGTGAGCCTAAGTCTCCGCAGGAGATCTACGATCAGCTGATGAGGCTTCAACAGCAGAAAAATCCACAGGCTCCGACGGCCAATCCGCCGCAGTAGAGCTAGTCGCTGAGGGCCTGGGCGGAGGATGTGGGGATCCAGGTGGCGGCTTTGCGTACGGCAACCTGACGCGCGTGGATGCGGAAGAGGTGAAACATCGAGACGCAGAGGGCGTAGGCGACGAGGACCCCTAAAGCGAGTGATGCGAGAACGGCACAGACGAGTGCGACCGACAGACCCAAGACTAGCCTCCGCGACAGCCACACGGCTCCGCTGTATGTATTGTTGCAAAGGACATGACTTTCGTTGGATGAAATTTCCACAACTTATTTGCTATTTGGATTCCCGGGGCTGGGGAGAGCGGACAGTCGCCAAGGCTGGAGTGCGGTTTGAGCGGAGACGGGAGGGAGTTCGGGTTATTCTAGTTGTTGGTCCCTATGAGCTCAGTTCTCGAGTCTGCACCGATCTTCGATTCAGCCCGTTCCGATTCTGCCAGTTCCATGCCTGCGGGGGCGAAGCCTCGGGCGAAAGGGATAACCCATATCACCGTGCGTGGGGCGCGGCAGCATAACCTGCGGAATGTTTCGGTTTCGATCCCGCGGAATACGCTAACGGTGGTGACCGGGTTGAGCGGGTCGGGCAAGAGCTCGCTGGCGTTCGACACGATCTATGCGGAGGGGCAGCGGCGGTATGTGGAGACGCTGAGCGCGTATGCGCGGCAGTTTCTGGACCAGATGGAACGGCCGGATGTGGATGCCATCGATGGGCTGAGTCCGGCTATTTCGATTGAACAGAAGACGACTTCGCGGTCGCCGCGATCTACTGTGGGGACGATTACGGAGATCTATGACTATCTGCGGCTGCTGTATGCGAGCGTGGGGCAGCCGCATTGCCCGAATTGTGCGCGGCCGATCAGCCGGCAGAGTGCGGAGCAGATTGTGGAGCGGGTGGCGAGTCTGAATCCGGGGGAGCGGATTACGGTGTTTGCGCCGATCGTGCGGGGGCGCAAGGGAGAGTTTCGCGAGGAGTTGGAGGCGCTCGATCAGCAGGGATTCCGGGTAAGGATCGATGGAGAGATGGTTGAGCTGACGGAGGGGATGCGGCTCGAGAAGCGGAAGAATCATACGATCGAGGCGATCGTCGACCGGATCATTTTGAAGCCGATGCCGGTGGAGGCCGTAGGTATGCCGGAGACGGCGAATGCGGCGCTGGCGGCGGGCGGCGGGAGTGTCGGGCCGAAGTATGACACGCGGCGGCTGGAGGCCTCGGTGCAAAAGGCGCTCTCCATGGCGAACGGGCTGGTGGTGATCGGGCTGCAGGATCCGGGGACGCGGGTGATGGAGGAGACGCTTTATTCGTCTTCCATGGCTTGTCCCGATTGCGGGATCAATGTGCCGAAGCTGGAGCCGAGGAGTTTCAGTTTCAACTCGAACTATGGGGCTTGCCCTGAGTGTCATGGGCTGGGGTCGATCTATGACTTCGATCCGGGGAAGACGATTACGGACTGGAGTAAGCCGCTGCTCGATGGAGCGATGGGGCCGGGGTCGGGGTCAAACTACCTGCTGAAGCTGATCAAGCTGGCGGCGGATAAGTACAAGATCGATTTGAAGAAGGCATTTCAGGATTTAAGTGAAGATCAGCGGAACCTGCTGTTGTATGGGCCGCCCGCGGGGGAAGGTGGGCGGACTGGGTTCCATGGGATCTTTGCGTATCTGCGGTCGAATCTGGAGGAGACGAAGAGCGAAGGGTATCGCGAGTACATGATGCAGTACATGTCTGCGACGAACTGCCCAAGGTGCAAGGGACGGAGGCTGAGGCCGGAGTCGCTGGCGGTAACGGTGAGCGGGCAGTCGATTGCGGAGTTTACCGGGCTCTCGCTGGAGCGGGCTTTGGTTGCCGCGAAGGGGATGGGGTTTACCGGGCGGGAGAAGCTGATTGCGGATCGGCTGCAGCGTGAGGTGATCGAGCGGCTGGAGTTTCTGAATTCGGTGGGGCTGGGGTATCTTTCGCTGGATCGGTCGGCGGCGACGCTGTCTGGTGGTGAGGGGCAGAGGATTCGGCTGGCGACGCAGATTGGGTCTCGTCTGCGGGGGGTGCTGTATGTGCTGGATGAGCCTTCGATCGGGCTGCATCAGCGGGATAATCAGCGGCTGATTACGGCTCTGGAACGGCTGCGGGACCTGGGGAATACGGTGTTGGTGGTGGAGCATGACGAGGACACGATCCGGAAGGCGGATTATGTGCTCGACCTGGGGCCGGGCGCGGGGAAGAATGGCGGGTTTCTGATCGCGGATGGGACGCCGGCGGAGATCATGGCGAATCCGGCGTCGGTGACTGGGCAGTATCTGGCGGGGAAGATCGACATCGTGACTCGGCCCTCAAGGATGGTGCTGCGGGATGATGGGGTTGAGTATGAGGATCATGGGCCTCGGCCGCTGACGGGCAAGTGGGTGACGGTGGAGGATGCACGGTCGCACAATTTGCAACATGTTACGGCACATTTTCCGCTGGGTGTAATGACGGTGGTGACCGGGGTGAGCGGGTCGGGCAAATCGACCTTGGTCAACGACATTTTGTACCGGTCGCTGGCGAAGGAGCTGTACGGGTCTCGCGAGGAGCCGGGGCAGCATGGGCGGGTTATGGGAGTGGATCAGCTGGATAAGGTGATCCAGATCGATCAGTCGCCGATTGGACGGACGCCAAGGTCGAATCCGGCGACGTATACCGGGGTGTTTACGGCGATACGAGATTTGTTTGCGATGCTGCCGGACAGCCGCGAGCGAGGGTATAAGCCGGGGCGGTTCAGCTTCAACGTTGTGGGCGGACGGTGCGAGGCTTGCCAGGGTGAAGGACAGCGGCGAATCGAGATGAACTTCCTGCCGGATGTGTATGTGTTGTGCGAGGTGTGCAACGGGCGGCGGTATAACCAGGAGACGCTGGCGGTGAAGTTCAACGGGTACTCGATTGCGGATCTGCTGGATCTGGCGATTGGGGATGCGGTGCCGATCCTGAAGGATATTCCGAACGTTGCGATCAAGCTGCAGACGCTGGTGGATGTGGGACTGGGGTATATCCACCTGGGGCAGTCTGCGACGACGCTGAGCGGGGGTGAGGCGCAGCGGATGAAGCTGGCTCGGGAGCTAAGCAAGCGGCAGACGGGGCGGACGCTCTATTTGCTGGATGAGCCGACGACGGGGCTGCACTTTGACGATGTGCGGCGGCTGCTGGATGTGCTGCATCGGCTAACGGACCTGGGGAATACGGTGATCATCATCGAGCACAACCTGGACATCATCCGGAATGCGGACTACCTGCTGGATATGGGGCCGGAGGGTGGGGAGTTTGGCGGGACGGTGATCGGGCATGGGACGCCGGAGCAGCTGGCGGGTGTCGAGGGCTCGCATACGGGATACTTTTTGCGGCAGCACTTTCCGGGGCTGAAGGCGGCAAAGGATGGGCCGAATGCGGGGGCTCAGCCGGCTTCGATCCGGGCTGAGGCGGATGCTTTGAAAGGGCCGAAGACGAAGTTTGTGCCGAACGAGAAGAAGACCGGGGTTCCGACGGGGAAGCCGAGTGTGGCGAAGCCGGTTTCGGCGAAGAGCGCGGCAAAGAAGGCTGCGGCGAAGAAGAAGGCGAAGTGATGGAGCCGATGGAGGTCGTCCATGAGGAGATCCCGGACGGGGAGCCGGCGCTGGAGATGGTTGTGCCTCCGTTGCGGCGGGTGCCGAACCTTCTGCACTTTCTCTTGTTCCTGGCGCTCACTGTGTTTTCGCTGGTGGTGGCGGAGGCTTTGCTGCTGCTTTGCGCCAAGGGACCGCTGATCGATCGGCTGGGAAATGCGAAGCTGCAGCTTGGGGTGGAGTTGCTGGGGTATGTCGTCACGCTGGTGGTGGCATGGTTTGCGTTTGGAGCGATCTGGGAGCGGCCGTTTCTAACCGGGCTGGCTTGGAACTGGGCGGCGGTGAAGCCCCGGTTGATCGTGGTTGGATTTGGGCTGGGATTTCTTTCGCAGGCGATTGAGACTTTGCTGCCGGTGCCGAAGCATGCGCCGATCGAGGATCTGTTCCGGAGTCCGGGAGTGATCTGGTTCCTGGCTGGATTTGGGACGGTGTTTGCGCCTCTCTTTGAGGAGATACTGTTTCGCGGACTGCTGCTGCCGGGTTTGGCCCATGCGATCGACTGGATGGGGCTGCCGAAGGATATAGAAGTGATGGAGCGGTGGCGCGGGATGGCGGCGGGGATTGGGGGGTACTCGCGGCTGGCGCTGGTGGGGTCTTCCCTGGTGACGAGCCTGGTGTTTGCGGGGATCCATGCGCCGCAGATCGGGTATACGTGGAGCGCGGTGGCGCTGCTGGCGGGGGTATCGATGGTATTGTGCTGGATCCGGGTGCGGTATGACTCGGTTGCGGCATCGACGGTGGTGCATGGGTGCTATAACCTATCCGTCTTCGTGACGATCTTCATTGGGACGCAGGGATTTCGTCACCTGGATAAAGCGGTCTGAGCGACTGACTGCTGGGAGGCTGATTCTGCACCTGATTCACACTTGGCGAGTCTAAGGATGAGGCGTGTTAGTGTTGGCGTTGATTGGCAGAATATTCACCGGGGTTTCGCCCGCATAGGGTGGGCGAGTACACTGTGAGCATAGGTTCTGGGCTGAAGGGGGAACATGTTCGAACGCTATACGGAGAAGGCGCGGCGCGTGATTTTCTTTGCGCGCTATGAGGCCAGTCAGTTTGGGTCGCCTTACATCGAGACGGAGCATCTTCTGCTCGGTCTGCTGCGGGAGGACAAGGCACTGACGAACCGCTTTTTGCGGTCGCACGCGTCGGTGGAATCGATCCGGAAACAGATTGAAGGGCATACGACGATTCGCGAGAAGGTGTCGACGTCGGTCGATCTGCCGCTTTCGAACGAGTGCAAGCGCGTGCTTGCGTATGCCGCAGAGGAAGCGGAACGGCTTTCGCATAAGCATATCGGGACGGAGCATCTGCTGCTGGGTCTGCTGCGCGAAGAGAAGTGCTTTGCGGCGGAGATTCTGCAGGAGCGTGGATTGCGGCTGCCGGCGATCCGCGAAGAGTTGCAACGCACGACGCAAGAGAAGCCTGCGGCTGCGGCTGCAAAGGCTGGGCGCGGGGAGCAGTCGATGCTTGCAGAATTTTCCAGGGACCTGACGCAAAGTGCGATGGATCAGCAGCTTGATCCGCTGGTGGGACGGGATACGGAAGTGGATCGTGTCATTCAGATCCTGTGCCGCCGGACGAAGAATAATCCGGTACTGATCGGTGAGCCAGGTGTGGGTAAGACGGCGATCGTAGAGGGGCTGGCGCAGAAGATTGCAGACGGCGAGGTGCCGAGCTTCCTGGCGGACAAGCGGGTGCTGGCGCTGGATCTTTCGCTGATTGTCGCTGGGACAAAGTACCGCGGGCAGTTTGAAGAGCGGCTGAAGACGATCATGAAGGAGCTGATGGAGAATCAGAACTCAATCGTGTTCATCGATGAGCTGCATACGCTGGTTGGGGCGGGATCGGCTGAAGGGTCGCTCGACGCGGCGAATATTTTGAAGCCGGCTTTGAGTCGCGGTGAGATTCAGTGCATTGGGGCGACCACTCCGGCGGAGTACCGGAAGTCGATTGAGAAGGACCGGTCTTTAGAGCGGCGTTTTCAGGCGGTGAAGGTTCCTCCTCCGAACGAGGAAGATGCGATCAAGATCATCATGGGGATCAAGGAGAAGTATGAGAAGTTTCATGCGGTCTCCTATACCGATGATGCGATCACGTTCTCTGTGTCGCATAGCTCGCGGTATATTCCGGACCGGTTCCTGCCGGATAAGGCGATCGACCTGATCGACGAGGCGGGTGCGCGGGTGAAGCTGCGGCAGACTTCCTTGCCGGAAGAGCTGACCGAGGTGCAGAAGCGGATCAAGTTCATTGTGCACCGCATGGAGAATGCGATTGCGAACCATGAGTTTGAGAAGGCTCGGTTCTACTCGGATGAAGAGCGCAAGGAGAGGGAGAATCTGCGGGCTCTGCGCGACAAGTATCACCTGGATGATTCGTCCGCGGGGATTGTGACGCGGGAGGATATCGAGGATGTGGTGAGCCGGTGGACGGGCGTTCCCATGACTTCTCTGAAGGAAGAGGAGATGGAGCGGCTGCTGCGGGTAGAGGAGGAGCTGCACAAGCGCGTGATCTCGCAGGAGAAGGCGATCTCGGCGCTAGCGCGGGCGATTCGGCGTTCGCGTGCGGGGCTGAAGAATCCTGCGCGGCCGATCGGCAGCTTCCTGTTCCTGGGGCCTACCGGCGTGGGTAAGACGGAGATGGCGCGAACGCTGGCGCAGTTCCTGTTTGGGTCGGAGAAGTCGCTGATCCGGTTCGATATGTCGGAGTTCATGGAGAAGCATTCTGTCAGCAAGCTGATCGGGTCGCCTCCGGGTTATGTCGGGTATGAAGAGGGCGGACAGCTGACGGAGCGGGTGAAGCGGAATCCGTATTCGGTTGTGCTGCTGGATGAGATTGAGAAGGCGCATCCGGATGTCTACAACCTGCTGCTGCAGGTGTTCGAGGACGGGCAGCTTACCGATGGACTGGGCAATACGGTTGACTTCAAGAACACGATTATCGTGATGACGTCGAACATCGGGGCGAAGCATCTGCAGAAGCAGCAGGGGCTTGGATTCCAGACGAGCGACGAGAACATGATCCTGGACAAGATGGAAGAGTTGGTGCGGGGCGAGGTAAAGAAGACCTTCAATCCGGAGTTCCTCAATCGTCTGGACGAGATCATTATCTTTACGTCGCTGCTTGAGAGTGACCTGATGCAGATTCTTGAGCTGCTGGTGCAGCAGCTGAATACGAACCTGGTGCATAAGGCGATCACGATCAGCGTCAACGACGATGCGAAGCGGTACATTCTGCAGAAGACGGCGAGCGACCGGACGTATGGGGCGCGCCCACTGCGGAGAGCGCTGCAGCGGTTTGTCGAGGATCCACTTTCTGAGGCGCTGATTGCTGGCGGGATCAAGGAGCGGCCGGCGTTTCTTGAGGTGTATCTGGAGAACAATCAGCTGTTCTATCGGCCGATTCTTTCGGATACGGAAGAAAAGGCGGATGGGTTGGCGCTTACAGCGGTTTAGCTTTCCAAGCAGAATAACAAGGAGCTCACGGACAACGTGAGCTCCTTGTTATTTGGAACGACAGCTGATTAGACGAGCTTCTGTGCGGTTTTGATTGCGCCCGAGACGATCCCGCTGGCCTGGTCGACGGCGGAGTTCACGCTGGTTTGGGCCTTTTCGGCAAGCTTCTGGGCTTCTTTGGAGATTCGCTCGGCTTGTTCCTTGAGGTAGCCGGCGGTGTCTTCGAGGTAGTCGCTGGCGTCTTCCGCGCTGCGCTTGATCTTCTTGCGGGTGGCGACTCCGCTTTGGGGAGCGTAGAGAAGGGCCAGTCCGGCGCCGACTGAGGCTCCGATGCCAAAGGCGAAAAGGATGTATCTCTTGTACATTGCGTACCTCGTTCTGATTTGGAAACGCGGCTTCCACCGCAAGCCTATTGTTTGTGATTCGCGGTAAGGGGAATAGGTTGGACTTGACGGCTTGGGGCGGCGGTGTGGGAGCGAGAACAGGCAACAAAAAGGAGGCGATGGTGCTAAGTAGAGGCCAGGCCGGAGAGTTCGCGGGCTCGGACGAAGATGCGGGTGAACATAGGGGCGTCGAGACGGCCGGTGTTGGTATTGCGAAGCGAGGGATGGTAGGTGGCGAGGAGATGGAGGCCGTTGGGGAGGATGTACTCGGCTCCGTGGGCGAAGAGGTAGGAGGAGCGGCGTTCGATGACCCCGGTGTTGAGGAGGTGGGCGAGGTATCCGTCCCATGCGATCCTGCCCAGGCAGACGACGGTGCGGAGCTTCGGGAGGAGAGCGATCTCGGCGGCGAGATGAGTGGAACAGTTGCGAATCTCCTGCGGGAGAGGCTTGTCTGCGGGTGGGGCGCAGCGGACGACGGAGGTGATCCAGGCGTGGCGGAGACGAAGGCCGTCGGTGGCCGAGATGGCTCGGGGTCTGGAGGCGAGGCCGAGGCTGTAGAGGATGGGATACATGAAGTCGCCGGAGCCGTCTCCGGTGAAGGGGCGGCCGGTGCGATTGGCACCGTGGGCTCCGGGGGCAAGGCCGAGGATGAGGATGCGGGCGGAGAGGTCGCCGAATCCCGGAACAGGAAGAGACCAGTAGGTCTGGTCGATGTAGGAACGCCGGCGCGCTAAGCCGATGGCTTCTCCATAGAGGCGGAGACGCGGGCAGCGTTGGCAGGCGATGATGTTCTGTCGGACGGTCTCCTCGGAGATACCGGCGGCAGGCGCGAGTGTGGAAAGCCGGGGCACTCGGACGATGATAAAGGCCGAGATGCGATGGCTGGACAGGAGAAAGTGCTCACGTCCAAGCCGGGACGGGCATCGTATAGACATAAGAGATGAGGGAACGGATTGGAAGAAACACGAATCAGCAGGATGTATCTAACGCTTGCGAGACAGCGTTTACAAAAGATCTGGAACTCCGTTGCCGGCGGCGATGGACAAGGGAGCGGGGTTTTTCCGGTGCTTGCGGTGGTGGTGGTTGTGGCGATTCCGGGAGGGATCTACCTGGCGCACCGGCATGCGAAGTTTCATAGCCTGGAGCAGAAGATTGAAGGTGTTCCGCAGGAGGAAGCGGGGCCGCGGCCGGGTGGGCGAGAGCCGATGATGCTGAAGCGGAGCGCAAACGCAGGCTCAGGCACGCCTGAGTTCGCTTCGGTGACTTTGCTGCCCGGGTTGGGAATGGACGTGCTGCAGATTACCGCTTCCCTGCCGGGACGAGGCGAGGTTCCGCTGCTGGCCGCTCCCACAACGCTGCAGCTTGCGGATGGGACGTTCCAACCTGGGGGCGGCGTGAACGATCTGCACGGGGCACTGGAGGTGCCCTGGAGTGGGAACCTTGGCGGTCAGCCGAGTCCCGTGGGGACGAGCCAGAATGAGGTCTGGGGCGGCCGGACGATCGCGGTCCCGAGCGATCCGGCGGGGCAGTCCGGGCTGGTTGAGGGAGGGTTGCTGCGCAGCCGCGATGCGGATACGATCGAGACCGCTCCGGCCGCGAACGCAAGTCGAGGGACGGCCACGTACAGCGGGACTGACTTTGACGATCACTGGTTCTCCAAGACGGAGACGAAGGTAAGCGCCACGCTGGATGCGTCCACGCTGACGTTGACGGTGCAGGCACGGAATGTCGGGGATCAGCCGGAGCCGTTGGGGATTGGCTGGCACCCGCGGTTTCTGGTGGTTGGAGGGCATCGCGGAGAAGTGATGCTCAAGCTTCCGGCTTCCGAACGGCTGGAGTATGCGGACAAGATCCGGCATGTGCCGACGGGCAAGATGCTTGCGGCGGGTGCGAATCTCTCGGCATTTATCGGGCATGCGTCCGCGCTTGGGGATGAGGGTTTCGATGAAGCGTTGACAGGCTTCAAGGAGACGGGTGATGCGCCCATTATGGCAGAGCTACGCGATCCGGCGGGCCGGTACGGTCTGCGGGTAACCGGGGTTTCGAAGAGCATCAAGGAGATGCGGGTGTATGCGCCGGCGGACCAGGGGTATGTGTCCCTGGGCTTTCAGACGAACCTCGACGATGCCCTGGCGCCAAGCTGGAGCGGAGATGCGGGCGTGGTGACGTTGAGACCGGGAGAGACGCTGGAATGGGAGGTTAAACTGCAGATCTTTGCGCTTAGCTCCAGGTGAATGGATTGGGGCTGGAAGCGAGGTTGGGCAGTTTGACCCTGCGGGGACAGGCCCCGTAGAGTGGAAGAGAGGCGATGGCTGCAAACCGACTCCGGCGAGGCCGAGCGGAGCGGCATTTTGACGCGCCCGAGAAGGTATGACCTTGACCCCGACAGAGACGACAGAGATTGAGAGCTCGGCTGAGCTACAGCCGACGGCAGAGATGACAGAGACGACCGAGATGGTGCATGAGCATGAAGGCCACACCCATGATCATGAGGGACACACGCATGACGCGCATACGCATGAGGCGCAGCCCTCGCTGAACCCGGAGTTGATGCGGGAGATCTCGGTTGAGGTGGACGCGGCAGTGGTATCGAAGGCGTTCGATCGCGTGACGAAGAAGTATCAGAAGCTGGCCCGGATTCCGGGATTCCGAGTGGGTAAGGTGCCGGCTACGGTGATCAAGAATCGCTTTGCCAAGGATGTGCGCCAGGAGGTCCTGGATGAACTGGTGAGCTCGCGGTTTAAGCAGGCGATCGAGGAGCAGAAGCTGAACCCTGTTTCGCAGCCGCAGTTGACGAATCTGTTCCTGGTGGATGGGCAGCCTCTGCAGTTCAAAGCTGCGTTTGAAGTGCTGCCGGAGATCGACCTGAGCGGCTATGAGACGTTGACCGTCGAGCGTCCGAATACCGAGATCACCGATGCCGAGTACAAGGCGGAGCTGGATCGCATTCTCGAGCCGCATGGAACGGTTGAGACGGTCGAAGAGGATCGTGAACTCGTCGATGGCGACTGGGCTGAGATCGAGTTCAAAGGACAGGTTCAGGATCTGGCGCAGACCGTGGGTGAAGAAGGTGCACAGAATTCTTCTGAGACGGCCGAGCCGATTGTAGGTGAGGACGTGATGATCGAGGTCGGGGGCGTGAATACGCTTCCGGCGTTCTCGGATGCGTTGCGTGGAACGAAGGTCGGGCAGGAGATGAGCTTTGAGGTCACGTATCCGCAGGGCTTTGGGGAGCAGCGGCTGGCTGGGCAGACGGTGAAGTACGACGTGACGGTGAAGTCGCTCAAGAAGAAGACGTTTCCGGAGAAGGATGAGGAGTTCGTCAAGCAGCTTGGCGACTACGAGAACTGGAGCGACTTTGAGACGAAGCTGCGGGAGCAGTCGAATGCGCGGAAGAAGGATGCGCTGGAGAATCAGGCAAAGGACAAGATGCTGACCGAGTTGATTGAGCGGTACCAGTTTCCGGTGCCGGAGTCGTTCGTGCAGCAGCAGATCGATGCGCGGCTGGATCGTGGATTGCGGGCGCTGGCACAGCAGGGGATGAGCTCGGACGATATGCGGAAGCTCGACTTTGGGCGGCTGCGGGCTGCGCAGCGTGACCAGGCTGTGGCCGAGGTAAAGGCTTCGCTGGTGCTGGATAAGGTGGCGGAGCTGGAAAGCGTGCAGGTGGAGGACGATGAGTTGGAGCGGGAGTTGTTGATGGCTTCGCTGCAGGCTCGGGAGCCTGTGGCTACGCTGCGAGAGCGGATGACTGCGGATGGGTCGCTGGGACGGATGCGGGAGCAGATGCGGCGCGAGAAGACGGGCGCGGTGCTGTTCGAGAAGCTGGCGAAGTAAGTGTGCAGGGGCGGGATGATTTTGTCCCGGCTTTGTGTTTGGTGGGATTACCAAGGGCAAGTGCAACGGCAAAAGCAAGGGCCACTATTGAGTGGCTTCGCTGCGCTCAGAAATGACGATGTTGACTGCTTGGTGGGTTTAGGAGAACGACGATGGGTTTGATTCCTTATGTAGTTGAACAGACGAGCCGAGGCGAGCGCAGCTATGACATCTATAGCCGGTTGCTGCGGGACAACATCATCTTTCTGGGTACGCCGATCGATGACAACATCGCGAACGTGATTATCGCGCAGCTACTTTTCTTGAGCGGTGAAGATCCGGAGAAGGATATTCAGATGTACATCAACTCGCCGGGTGGTTCGATTACGGCGGGGCTGGCGATCTATGACACGATGCAGTACATCAAGAACGATGTGATGACGCTTTGCATCGGGCAGGCGGCGAGCATGGGCGCGTTTCTGTTGATGGCGGGTAAGAAGGGTAAGCGGTTTGCGCTGCCGAATTCGCGCATCCTGATTCACCAGCCGAGTATGGGCGGGTTGAGCGGGCAGGCGACCGATATCGACATTCATGCGCGCGAGATTCTGCGAATTCGCGAGATTACGAACACGCTGATGAGCAAAAGCACGGGTCAGCCGCTGGCACAGGTGGAACGGGATGTGGAGCGCGACTTCATCATGACGGCTCCGCAGGCGAAGGAGTACGGGATCATCGATGACATCATCGATCGGCCTCGGAACTAGTTGGATGGGAGCAGACTCGGCTGAAGGTCGAGGCTGCTTTTCGTTCGACGACTGAGAAGTTTAGGCGGTCAAAGCGGGTTATCCGTTGAGGGCCGTTCGGTCCAGTCCGAGGGGAATGAGGCCGTGCAATCGGGTGTAAACTGAGAACTGAAGATTCAGGTTCGGTTCACCGAAGGGGCTACTCCTTTATGAAAACATCACGAGGCACGGATGAATCGCTTCGTTGTTCTTTTTGCCACAAGGCTCAAGATGCAGTCGCGAAGCTGATTTCATCGCCCTCTGATTATCCGCGAGCGTACATCTGCGACGAGTGTGTGGCGGTCTGCAACTCGATTCTTGAGGATGATCGGACTGAGGCTGCTCCGGGCACATCGCCAGCCCATCTGCCGAAGCCGCAGGAGGTTCGGGCGTTTCTGGATGAGTACGTCATCGGACAGGACCAGACGAAGAAGAAGCTGGCGGTGGCGGTCTATAACCACTACAAGCGCATCCAGATGAACAAGACGCGCGGGAACGATGTCGAGCTTGCGAAGTCGAACATTCTGCTGGTAGGGCCGACAGGATCGGGTAAGACGCTGCTGGCGCAGACACTGGCGAAGGTGCTCGATGTGCCGTTCGCGATCGTGGATGCGACGACGCTGACCGAGGCCGGGTATGTGGGTGAGGATGTCGAGAACATCATTCTGAAGCTGCTGCAGGCGGCGGATGGGGATGTGGTGCGGGCACAGCAGGGCATCATCTATATCGACGAGATCGACAAGATCGGACGCAAGGATGAGAACCCTTCCATCACGCGGGATGTGAGTGGCGAGGGTGTACAGCAGGCTCTGCTGAAGCTGCTCGAGGGTACGGTCGCAAATGTTCCGCCGCAGGGTGGTCGCAAGCATCCGCACCAGGAGTTCACGGCGGTGGATACAACGAATATCTTGTTCATCTGCGGCGGAGCGTTCGTCGGGTTGGAGAAGGTGATCGGTCGGCGTGTGGGTAAGAAGGCGCTGGGGTTCAAGACGCTGTCCGACACGGAGAAGCTTGAGGGCGATGTGACGCCGATCCGGGCTCAGCGGGATGCGGAACTGCTGAGACAGGCGGAGCCTCAGGATCTGCTGAAGTATGGGTTGATCCCGGAGTTTGTCGGGCGGTTGCCGGTGATGGGCGTGCTCGATGAACTGGATGAGTCTGCACTGATCGAGATTCTTACGAAGCCGAAGAATGCGATTCTGAAGCAGTACATCAAGCTGTTCGATTTCGAGAGTGTGAAGGTGACCTTTACCGACGATGCGGCGCGCGAGATTGCGCGTGAGGCGTTGCAGCGGAAGGTTGGGGCTCGTGGACTGCGGATGATTCTGGAAGAGTTGATGCTGGATCTGATGTACTACGTGCCCGGCAATAAGAAGGTCAAAGACCTGGCGATTACGGCTGAGATGGTGAAGAAGCACTCGCTGACACTGCCGATGCTGCTGGAGAAAGCTGGGTAAGATTTGTGGCGGCAGAGTTCAGGGCGGCTCAACCTCATGGTTGGTCCGCTCTTCTGCTTTGGGAGAGCTTGCGCCCGTTTTTGATGGGGTAGCGAGATGGTTTTGTGAGGGTGGTAGTTCCCTGCCCCGCTGCTGCTTGGCTGGCTTTACAATCGACGGAACGCGGCTGCGGCGCTGCATCGTTCATAGCGCTGTAACGTCTAACTCAGGAGAGATATGAAAAACGAAAAAGACCCAATTCTGAGCCGCGACGTACGCAAACTTCCGATGATGCCCATACGGGAGATGGTGATTTTTCCGCACATGATGACGCCGTTTGTGGTGGGCCGGGAGTCGAGCGTGCGGGCGCTCGAAGAGGCGCTGACCGGGGATCGCAAGATCTTTCTGGCGACGCAGCATGATGCGTCTGTGGATGAGCCGAGCGCGGATGACATCTTTGAGGCGGGCACGATTGGGAACATCGTACAAAGCGTGAAGATGCCCGACGGCAACATCAAGGTGCTGGTGGAGGGGGTGGAGCGGGCGCGATCGATTGAGGTGAACGACGAGGATGGATTTTTCGTCGCAACCGTTCGCACCGGACCGACGCATCTTGAGATGACGCCGCAGGTTGAGGCGATGATGCAGAAGGTGCACACGCTGTTTGAGCAGTATGTGAAGCTGCAGCAGAGCTTGAACTACGAGACCATGACGGCGAGTGTGCGCGGCGATGAGCCGAGCAAGCTTGCGGATACGATCGCGGCGAATCTGCAGCTCTCGATCGAGGAGAAGCAGGAGTTGCTGGAGGTGTTCGATCCGGAGGCTCGGCTGGCGAAGATCGCCGACGTGCTGGATGTGGCGATCGAGAAGCTGAACATCGACCGCACGGTGCAGAGCCGGGTGAAGCGGCAGATGGAGAAGGCGCAGAAGGAGTACTACCTCAACGAGAAGATCAAGGCGATCCAGAAAGAGCTTGGCCGCGGCGAGAAGAGCGAGTTCGACGAACTGAAGAAGAAGATTGAAGCCGCCGGGATGCCGAAGGATGTGCTCGAGAAGTCCATGCAGGAGCTGAAGAAGCTGGAGGCGATGCCGCCGATGTCGGCGGAGTCCACGGTGAGCCGGAACTACCTGGACTGGCTTCTGGCGGTGCCTTGGCGGAAGCGGTCGAAGGAGATTCGGTCGATTGAGGTTGCGGAAGAGGTTCTGAACAGCGACCACTACGGGCTGGAAAAGATCAAGGATCGGATTCTCGAGTTTCTTGCAGTACGGCAGTTGGTGAAGAATCCGAAAGGCTCGATCCTTTGCTTTGTCGGGCCTCCGGGCGTGGGTAAGACCTCGCTGGGGCAGTCGATTGCGAAGGCGACTGGGCGGAAGTTCGTGCGGATGTCGCTGGGCGGCGTGAGGGATGAGGCGGAAATTCGCGGGCATCGGCGGACGTATATAGGGGCGCTGCCGGGGCAGATCATTCAGTCGATGAAGAAGGCGGGGACGAAGAACCCGGTGTTCATGCTGGATGAGATCGACAAAATGGCGAACGACTTCCGGGGTGATCCAGCAAGTGCGCTGCTGGAGGTTCTGGATCCGGAGCAGAATACTTCGTTTCAGGATCATTACCTGGATGTCGAGTATGACCTCTCGCAGGTTCTGTTCGTGGCGACCGCGAATATCCTGGATACGATTCCGGGGCCGCTGCAAGATCGTATGGAGATCATTCGCCTCAGCGGGTACACGGAGCTAGAGAAACTGGAGATTGCCAAGCAGTACCTGGTGAAGAAGCAACGGGAAGGCACCGGGCTGACGGAGGCGCAGATCGTGTTCGACGATGCGGCGCTGAAGGCGATCATACGCGGGTATACGCGTGAAGCTGGCGTTCGGAATCTCGAGCGCGAGATTGGAAACGTGGGCCGAAAGGTAGCGCGGAAGGTTGTACAGGGTGGGACAGAGGCCGCGGCGAGCTTCACGGAGACGGTTACGGCGGAGAACCTCGAGGACTTGCTGGGTGTCGCGAAGTTCCGCGACAACGAGGTGCATCAGGCGAGCGAGGTCGGGCTGGTGACTGGGCTGGCGTGGACTTCTGTTGGCGGGGTCATTCTGCAGACTGAAGTTCAGGTTCTCGATGGGAAGGGCAAGCTGACGTCCACCGGGCAGCTTGGGGATGTGATGAAGGAGTCGGCTGAGGCGGCGTTGAGCTATATCCGGTCGCGCTCGTCACACCTTGGGCTGGCGAAGGATTTCTACCGGAACGTCGATATTCATATCCACGTTCCGGAGGGCGCGACACCGAAGGATGGTCCCTCCGCGGGCATCACGATTGCTACCGGGCTGGCGAGTGCGCTGACCAAGATCAAGGTGCGACGGGATATCGCCATGACCGGGGAGATTACGCTGCGCGGCAAGGTGATGGCGATCGGCGGCTTGAAAGAGAAGCTGCTGGCGGCGCATCGGGCGGGCGTGTTCGAGGCGATTCTGCCGGCGGATAACCGGAAGGATCTGGCAGACCTGCCGGACCTGATCAAGAACACGATGAAGCTGCACTTTGTCGAGCAGATGGATGAGGTGCTGCAGATTGCTCTCGAGGAGAAGTTGAGTCCGTTGGAGGAAGAGACTCCGGAGGCACTGACGGGAGTGATTCCGCCCGTAGTTTCAGGCGGGCAGCAGCCTGTGGCGCATCAGTAAGGCGTGTATAGCAAACGGCCGGATTCCCTTGCGGGTGTCCGGCCGTTCTACTTTGGTAGAGCATGCAACTGCAAAGGCCAGTACTGGGTTCTGCGCTTCGCTCAGGATGAGCGGGATGTTTCGGATGGGAGCCTTGGGTTTGTGGCGGTGGGAGACAAAGTCTAGGTGGCGCGTCTTCCGGTGATGAAGTGCATCACGATGGAGATGACGGCAAAGAGGAGCAGCAAGTGAATGAGCAGGCTGCTGACGTGGAAGAGAGTGAATCCTCCGAGCCAGAGAACAACGAGAACGACGGCGAGGATCAGGAACATGGTACCTTCTTTCGGACCGGTAAACGGCAGGATGTTCGCGCTCTGCACCTCGCCGAGTTCTAAAGGCGCAACTCAACTGTCGGTTGCAAAACACAACATAAGGTGAGAGCGGGTTTTGCGGTTCGGCGTTGCTCGATTGAGAAAATAGGAGTTAGTTCGCACCACCGGCTATGGAGGGGATGAGCATGACCTCGTCGCCGTCCTGGAAGGCGTAGGTCTCTCCGCCAAGGAAGCGGATGTCTTCGTCGTTAACGTAGACGTTGATGAAGCGGCGGAGTTTGCCGGAGTCGTCCTTGATCTGAGTGGCGAGGGCGGGGAAGTTCTGGTCGATGTCGGCGATGAGGCTGGGGAGATCCGCAGCCTGGCTGGTGAGCTGTTTCTGTCCTTCCGTGTGGCGGACGAAGGCGGTCGGGAGGATGATCTTGATGGCGATGACGTGCTCCTTGAAAGCTGATGGGGAGGAGAAAACGAGGGTACCCTCCCCCACCCGGTTAATTGTGCAAAGTCTTCAAAGCAGATACTTTAGGTCCGGACTTCGCGGTTTGGAGTCACCATGAAGCCACGGAGAATTGCAGGGATTAGTCGGCGGCGACCAGGGCTGGTTCAAGGTCGCCGGAGAGCTCGCGGAGGTAATCTGCGAAGTCGGCGAGACGGGGGCGGATGGCACGGGATTCAAGGTGGTCGAAGCGGCCGACGAGGGCGTCAGTGGTTTTGAGGCCATTGCCGGTGATGCAGACGACGGTGGTCTCGCCGGGTGCGATGCGGCCCTGGGCGTAGAGACGGGCGGTGACGGCGGTGGTAACGCCGCCGGCAGTCTCGGTGAAGATGCCCTCGGTCTCGGCGAGTTCCTGCATGCCGGAGACGACCTCGATGTCGGAGACGTCTTCTGCCCAGCCGCCGGTGGAGCGGATCATCTTGCTGGCGGCCGGGCCATCAGCCGGGTTGCCGATGGCGAGGGAGCGGGCGATGGTGTTGGGGCGCTGGGGCTCAATGTAATCCCAGCCCTCGCGGACGGCGTGGGCGATGGGAGAGCAGCCGGTGGCCTGAGCACCGAAGAAGCGAACGGGTTTGTCTTCCACCAAACCGAGGGCGATGAGCTCGTTGAAGGCTTTGCGGAGCTTGCGAATGAGGGAGCCGCCGGCCATGGGGCAGACGACGTTGTCGGGGAGACGCCAGCCGAGCTGCTCGGCGATCTCGTAGCCCTGGGTCTTGGAGCCCTCGGCGTAGTAGGGGCGGAGGTTGACGTTGACGAATCCCCAGGCGTACTCATCGGCAATCTGGGTGCAGAGGCGGTTGACATGGTCGTAGTTGCCGTCGATGCGAACGAGGCGAGCGCCGTAGACGAGAGTGTTGAGGATCTTAGCGGGCTCGAGGTCGGCAGGGACGAGGATGCAAGCGTCGAGGCCGAGGCGAGCGGCCTGCGCTGCGACGGAGTTAGCAAGATTTCCGGTCGAGGAACAGCCGACGGTGGTGAAGCCGAACTTCTGTGCGTTGGCGAGAGCGACGGAGACAACGCGATCTTTAAAGGAGAGCGTGGGGAAGCATACGGAGTCGTTTTTGACGAAGAGATTGGCGGCGCCGATGCGTTTGCCGAGATTTTGGGCGCGGATGAGCGGGGTAAAGCCCACGGGAAGGTCGGGCTCAAAGCCCTCCGGGATGGGGAGGAGAGCGGCGTAGCGCCAGATGTTGTAGGGGCCTTGCTGGATGGACTGGCGGGTGATGGGGGTTTGTTTCTGGATGGCTTCGAAGTCGTAGGTGATTTCGAGGGGGGCCAGGCAGTCCGGACATCCGGAGAGGGGGCGGTTGCCGTAGCGGCGGCCACATTCATTACACTTCAGCTCGTAAGTCGGACAGGAATACTCCATTGCTCAGCTCCGATTGTGGAGGAGGGGAATGGCTTGCCTTGAGGCCGCTCAGAACTGGATTTGCAAGGGGGAAATGCGGGGGTTTGCAGACTGGCTTCGATGGCCGATCTGCTTGCTCCGAATCTCATGTTCCCTGACAACATCCAGGAGAGAGTTGACACCGGTACGTGTGGTCTGTCCGGTTGTCGTGGCGTCAAAGGGCTCGTCCCTCAACCACTCTGCATGAAATTCAAATCAGCCGAAGCTGACTGGAATGAAGTAGTTGTATCACGAGGGAAGAAGCGCAGCAAGGGGCATGTTGAAATCGGCTGCGCGCTTGACTGGCTTTTGTCGATCCCTCTTCCGAGTTACGGGACAAAACGGGGAGTCAACTACGTCGAGGACTACTTGGAGTATTCATGGGCTGTGTCACTGTCGTGCACTGGCGCGGGCCGTGGTAACGCGCCTTGTGTGGTGTCTTCGACCTGAAGGATCTCAAACCGCTTCCCCGGGCGGCCGTCCGGCAGTATCTCGTATACGAAGGAGAGACCGTACGCACGGAAAGCCGCGAGAAAGTGGTCCCAATCGACGATGCGCAGGCGTGGCTGGTGAGTGCTATCTCCGGGGATGAAGAAGTGTAACTGTGTCGGCTCCGCGTCGACGATGCCGGGCAGCAACTCCGCAGGCATGGCCTTCTGAGATGCGGCCCAGAGCCGAATCTGATCGGGGTCGCTCGTGGGGAAAGAGGTTCTTTGGGTCATCGGGTCCCTCCTGATCAGGATCTCTTATGTTTTCGATGCGACATATGGCAGGAGGATGTATGCCGACTCAACGGGCGTTCCCTCCGCTGGACAGTGGGCGGGACGTTCATCCGACAAGCGCCGCGGGTTGATCTCAATCAATTGACTTGCAGGGTCTTTCGGACGCCGCCGACGAAGGCTTCTGGGTCGAATTCAGTGCGGAGGATCTCGTCCGGGCAATCGGTGTGGATGGCCACGCGCCAGTTGCAGACGAAGGCGACGAGCTGTCCATGCTGCGCGGTCTTGATCTCGGAGCAGAGGCGCTCCGCGTCGTGGACGGCGGATTGGCCCTCGACATCGACCAGGACGAGATCGAAATGGCGTGACCAGAAGTGCGACAGCGCTTCCTCGATGTCACAGGTTGAATCCACTTCAAAACCGGAGACCCGCAGGATCTGGTCACGAAGGGGGCGTAACGTCTCCCGTTTACAGATATGCAGGATGCTCTTTTTGTCGAGTGGAGCGATGGGCGGTGGGTTCATGGGATCTCGAGACGGTGGGCCGGTTTACTGGATTGCTACCATGACGATGCGGGAACAGTCTCTTCCGCACACCACTTGCTCATGGGTGAAGGGTGATGGATGACGACAGTGTAGCGAGCGTAGCAAGTTGTTGCAAATAGGTGGAGGCGGTCTCGGCGGCTGATCCGTTGAGCCGATTCCTCAACAGGCGTGCGATCCGTTTTGGACCTAATGCAGGTTGGCTTCGGCTTCCTCTTCAACAGACTTCAAGAAGAGGCGGAGCGCGGATACGCGTGGCAGTGCCGGGCCCTGGCTGGAGGGCTGGCGGAGCAGCCCAGGGAGGGTGTCAAGGGCGTGTCGAAGGGAACGGGTGGCGTCGCTGAAGGTGTGAAAGCGGGTGTCGCGGCCTATCTTGCAGACGGTGCGGAGGACTGCGATCGCACCTAGTTGCTCGATGATATCGGCATCGCGCAGGAGAGTGGCTTCAAGGGTCTGCGGGTCGGATGCAGGTTGATGGGTTCGGATGCAGTCGAGCACCTGGGCGATCTTCGATTCAGGGAATGAGATGGATCTCAAGATGGCTGGCGACTGCTCGATGGCGTAGGCTGTGTTGTCCCAGCGGGCGAGAGCTGCGGGGTCTTCGGGCCGGTGACCGGTGAAGACGCCTAGATCGTGAAGATAAACCGCGGCGAAGACGACGTCGTCGTCATAGGCCATGCCTTGGCCGATCTGCTGGGTGAGGGCGTGGAGACGGGGCTGGTGACCGTACTTCTCTATCGGACGGGCTTGTTCCTTGATGAAGGCGATGAGGGCGTCGCGCCAGGATGCGGTCATGCGGCGATCTCTTCCGGAGCGTGGCGATTATGGCGGCGCAGGATGAGGTGAGCGGGGATGCCGAGCAGGATGATGGCGGCTCCGGCGATGGAGTTGCGGGGCTGGTCTGCGAAGGAAAAGACGGTGAGGACGGCGGCGGCGAGGATGAAGATAGCCGGGAGCGCGGGATAGCCCCACATGGTGAAGGGACGGTCGATCCCAGCGGTCCGGTCGCGGCGGCGGAAGATAAAGATGGTGCTGGCGGTGAGAGCGTAGAAGAGCCAGTCGGCGAAGATGGCGAGGGAGAAGAGGGCCTGGAACTTTCCGATGGCGAGCAGGAGCAGGGTGGTGAGGGCGGCCTGGATGAGGAGGGAGGCGTCGGGAGTTTGGAAGCGGCGGCTGACGTGGGCGAGTTGGGTGAAGAAGAGGCCGTCGCGGGATGCGGCAAAGGTTACTCGGGCACCGCTGAGGGCTGAGCCGACGAAGGTTGCGGCCATGCTGATGGCGATGCCAAGGGAGACGATGGCGGCTCCTTTTGCTCCGGCGACGAGGCGCATGGCGTCGACCGTGGGACGAGCGGCGGCGGCGATGGTGGCGGCGGAGAGGACGTACTGGATGGCCGCGTTGGTGAGCATGTAGAGGCCGCCGACGATGGCGATGCCGGCGATGAGGGCGAAGGGAAGGCTGCGCTGCGGGCGCTGGATCTCGCCGGCCATCTGGGAGACGTCGGACCAGCCGTCGTAGGCCCAGAGGGCGGCGATGAGGGCGATCATGAAGCCGCTGAAGCCTCCTCGTGCACCGATGAAGGAGGAGGCGAAGTTGTGCCAGCCGGCGTTGGTGGGACCGGCGGCGAAGAAGCAGAAGGCGGCTATGACGAGGATCAGGACGCCCTTGAGCCAGGTGAGGACGAGCTGGACGTTAGCGGACTCGCGGGTGCTGACGATGTTGAGCGTGGTGATGAGCCAGGTCGCGGCGATGGCGAAGACCTGGCTCCAGAGGATGGCCCCGAAGGCCGGACGGTCGAAGAAGTTGAAGAGGGCAAAGGAGGCGAGGACGCGGGCGAGGCCGGCGGCGATGGTGGCGAGTGAGGCGGGCTTGACGATGGTGATCCAGGTCCACATGTAAAGGAAGCCGGCGAGATCACCGTAGGCCTCGCGGATGAAGGCGTACTCGCCGCCGTAACGGGGACGGCCCGCGGCGATCTCGGCGTAGGTCATGGCGCCGAAAAGGGAGAGCAGCCCGCCGACGATCCAGACGGCGTAGACCATGCGGGAGGAGCCGACGGCTGCCATCATCTCATGCGGGACGAGGAAGATGCCGCTGCCGATGATGATGCCGACCACGATGGAGGTCGCATGGGCGCGGTTGAGGACGCGTGGAAGCTCGTGGGTGGGATTGAGTTCAGGCACGGTCTGGGCAGAGTAGCATGTGGACTTCCTGCCAGACTGCTATTATGGGGCGGTCTCGTGCCGTCCAATGTCTATTTATCATTTTATCCTTGACGGACAACTATTCACTGGTTATCTTTTTCCTATGACTACTGCATCTGCATCTCAACTCAGCCTCAAAGTCGGTGATTCTGTCTGGATCGCCACCGCCCTCCTCCATCAACAGAATCCCGAGCAAGGTTCGTTCCCAGTTGCGCAGATCGTCCAGAAAGTCAAAGAACTGTGTCTTACGGATAGGGAGGAAATCAGCATCTACGTGCACGCGAACCAGCATTGTGTCGCTAATCGTCCCCCGAATCCTGCCAAGCTCAAAATGCTCTTTGAGACCGCGAATGGGGAACGCAGATTATTCTGCCAAGGGGACACGTTCGACCGGCATCGTGATGGACGAACGACACCCAAGCCGACCGACTTGCCTCCAAATTACCGGTCACTTCTCGACTGGTACCAGACACGATGCAGCAAAAAGACAGCGACTGACTTCGCCAATGACCCCCTCCTTACACTGCGGGGATCGGGCCGTGCACTCTGGGCTGACGAACACGCAGATGAGTACATTGCCAATCTTCGCGAGGAATCCAGATGAACCGCATCTTCTGGGACTCCAATATCTTCATCTACCTTCTGGAAGACTACGGACCGGACTCAGAGCGAGTGACCGTGATGAGAAAGCGCATGCTAGAGCAGGGAGATCAGCTCATCACGTCCGCCCTAACGGTTGGTGAAGTAACTGTGAAAGCCCGGCGGGAAGGGCAGCTGGAGTTATGCCAAAGAATCGAAGACGCCATTCTTGCGAATGCCCTGATTGTGCCGTTTGAAGTCGATGCCGCACGGGTTTATTCAAAGCTGAGGGCAGATAAGTCGCGAAATCTTCGGCCGGCGGATTCAATGCAGCTTGCCTGTGCTGCTGTAGCAGGAACGGATCTCTTCATAACGAACGACAAGAAGCTTCAGCAGCTTCGGGTGCCTGGTATCCGCTTTATCGCGTCAGTAGAACGAGCCCCTATCTAGTAGTCCACGCGGAAGCTATGAGCCACCGCCAGATCGCGAGATCCAAGTATTGCGGCCACTGCAAACACCTCCGTGCTCACTATCTGATTTGTGGTCGCATCCGGAAATATAGCGAACACGAACTCTTTCCTGCGTGCTTTCGCACGGTCAGAGATAGCTTCCGCGCGGAAACTCTATCTTTGGCGCATTATTAGCGGAGAGAGTTGGCTAGGTCGTTGTTGCTGCCGGGGGTGAGGGGCATGGCAGGCTGGATGCCGACGAGCAGGTCTTCCTTGCGCATGACCAGGGTGGTCGCGTTGAGCGAGGCGAGCTCAAAGCCGTGGCCGTGGGTGATGGCGTCGGTGGGGCAGGCCTCGACACAGTAACCGCAGAAGATGCAGCGGTTGTAGTCGATGTTATAGACCTTGGCGTAGCGCTCGGCGGAGGAGATGCGGACTTCCTCGGTGTTCTCGGCGGCTTCGATGTAGATGCAGTTGGAGGGGCAGGCTGCGGCGCAGAGGAAGCAGGCGACACACTTCTCCAGGCCGTTCTCATCGCGCTGAAGCTGGTGCTTGCCGCGGAAGCGCTGCTGGAACTGGGCGCCGCGCATGGGACCCTTGCCGTCGGGATAGTTCTCGACTTCAGTGGGCTTGAACATCTCGCCGAAGGTGATGCTCATTCCCTTGGCGATGGCGGCGGCGTCTTTGATCATCGACATGAGGTTAGTATAAGCCCGAGTTCAGGGGCGGGGTTGACCGTTCTCCGTTGGCCGTTCTTCGTTGTGAAAACGAGGTGCGATATTGTTGGCTGGAGGTGACGCGATGCGAAGGATGGGATGGATGTTGACGGCGACGATCGTCGCGGTGGGGATGATGCAGGGTGCCGCTTGTGCGCAGGCAGGCAGTGACCGGACGCCGCCGGATGGAATGGTCCATGAGCATAAGGCGGCGGCGATGACGTTGAGCGTGTCGGTGGGTGGGAAGACGACGAGTTTGAGCGCGGCGGATCTACAGGCGATGCCGCAGAAGACGGTTGCGGTGCACAATGCGCATAGCAATGCGGATGAGACCTATACCGGGGTAGCGGTAGGTGATCTGCTGGCGAAGTATGGCGTGACGGCGGCCGGCGCGGGGGCGAAGCAGGTGTATCACAGCTATCTGCGGGCGGAGGGGACGGATCATTACTGGGTGATCTACTCGGGGAGCGAGGTGGAGGGTGCGGTGCACAAGGGGGATGTCATTGTGGCGTTGACGGTGGATGGCAAGCCGCTGGCGGAGGATGGGATGTTCAAGCTGGTTTCGACGGAGGAGCAGAAGCCGGCGCGGTGGGTGCGGAATCTGGCTGCGTTGACGTTCGTCACAGTTGAGTGAGGCTACTTATCGCCAAAGGTCACGGCGACAAGACCAGGAAACTGTGATCCAAAGAAGCGGTGATCGTGGGTGAGGATGCGATCGGCGTTGACCTGGGCATGAGCGGCGATCAGGAAATCGCTTAGGATGCGAGCGCGAGTGCCGCCGCGTTCCTTGTACTCCCTCAAGTATTGACCCGCCAAGAACGCCGCTGCCTCATCAAGGTGGGTCCAAGTCAGCGAAAAGTCTTCCATGAAACGGGTGAGCTCTTCAGCTGTCCGAAAGTTACCGGCTAATTCGGCGTAGCAGACTGGTGAGAGGATCAGACGCCCCTCCGCAGCAGCCTTGATGAGGGCTCCCGTTGCCTTCTCCGCCTGATCCTTCGTGCCCGCAAGGATATCCAGCAGGATATTGGTGTCTACTGCCGTGACCATGGCGGCCGAATATCTTCCATATACTCGTCTACGGAGTTGTATCCCTCCGCAAGCATCTGCTCCCGGAACGTTCCGCTGTACTTCGCGATGGCTGCTTCCATCCGGCGTACGCGCTCGTCGGGAGAGACTTCAGGCGTTGAAATCTTCTTGCTCAGCGTGACGGTTCCACCGTGCTGGCGGAATTCAACCTGAGAATGCGGAGTAAGTTCCAAGTGCTCGCGGAGTTCCTTCGGGAGGGTCAAGGCGCCATTCTCGTCGATGGTGGCGGCGAAGGTCATGCGCTCAGTATGCGCTTGTGAGTGCGGCCGTCGCAAGATGCGATGCTATTGAACCTGGGCGTCGAAGACGCCGGTTTCTACGGTTGAGGCGTGCTTCATCTGGATGAAGATGCGGTAGCGGCCGGGGGTGGGGAAGCCGTAGGGGAAGTCGACGGCGGGGGCGATGCGGCCTGGTGTGGTCATCGCATTCATTGGAGTGGCGAGCATGACGTCGGCCATGGCGGCGGAGCCATCGGGATGGGTGTGGGCGAAGACGGAGCCATCGGTTTTGACGAAGGCGGCGTGGCCCGCCATGCCGAGATAGGGCTGCATGTCCGTGGCGGGACGGCCGTCGGGGTCGAGCAGGCGAAAGTGGAAGCTGTAAGCGGTGCTCGCGGTGATGTTGGCGGGGGCATCCCAGACCATGGTGTAGCCATCGGGCAGCTTGTAGGAAGGGCCGAGGAGACCGGCGGAAAGCGGGGCTGGCGTGGCTTGTGCATCGTCGATAGCAAGCGGGGGTGTTGGGAGGTTGGTGGGAATGTCGACCGACGCGGTGAGGGTTTCAGGGAAGCCGTTGGCGTGGACGACATCACCGTAGAAGCGGTAGTGGCCGGGGGGCATGGCGGGCAGGTTCATGCGGAAGTCGCCGGGGGCTACAAGGGTGGGGTGCAGGTGGAAGGCAGCGTCCATCTCAGGGTCGCGGATGGCGTAGAGGTGGATGAGCTTGCCGTGGTCGGGGATGTAGTCGTCGTTGCCGCGATGACGGCGGAAGCGCGCGGGGAGCTTCGTGTCGGGATCCCAGGTGCCGACTTTTAGGTCCAGTTGATCGCCGGTGAGGGTGGCGGAGGTGGCGGGTGGGGCGTAGATGTTGCCGGCGTAGCTGGCGGCTTCGACGTTCCACCACTTGGCTCCGAGGTAGACGGCAGCGAACATGATGGCGAGGGCGGCGGCCATGGCGTAGAGGCCGCGGCGGCGGGAGACCGGTGTTGCGGGGAGGCCGGGGCGAAGACGGGCCTCGCGGATGGCAGCGGCGACGGCTCCGGCCATGGACACGATGAGGAACAAGCCAAGGAGTGCCAGGCCGAAGCCCATGGCGGGCTGCATCTTGAGGGTGGAGATGGGGACGGCGAGGACGGGGACCGAGGAGGTCTCGCGGCCGGAGGGGCCGTCGGCTTCAAAGCGAACCTGCCACGCTCCGGAGGCCATAATCCAGACGCCGCCGGTGTAGAAGGCGGGGTCGTCCGGGGATTGCTTCATGGTGTCTGAGGCGGGTGGGTGCTTGGAGGCTTCCCCGGTAAGGGGAAGCGGGGTGATGTGCAGGCCGGTCAGGGGTGCGCCGGATGTGCGGACTTCTACCGTGGCGATGCCGGGGATGACGTTGGGCGGGCGGATGGTGACGTTGAGGGTGTACGGGCCAGCGTGGACGGTCTGGAAGACGTCTTTGGAGCCGACGTGGGCGTGGGCGGGAAGTACGCAGCAGGTGAGGATCAGAAGAAAAAGGCTTAGGCGCTTCATTCTTGCTCGCTCTTAGGTGAGAATGCGGGGGGCTGGATCAAGCCTTGGGCTTTGGGCGATCTGACATGAGGATGTCTAGTTCGCCCTCATGCTCACAAGAGCACGGTAAAACTGGGAGAGGTCGGACTGAATGCGATCTATGCGAGCGGTGAGATCGGACTGCATCTTGTCCAGGCGAGACTCGATCTTGTCCATGCGCGCGTCTTGACGTTCAAAGCCGTGCTGGTTGAGCAGGATACCGATGAGGACAACGAAAGTAGGAATGCCGACGACGTAAAGATCATGCATGACTTGGGCTCCTCATCGTTGGACGCCTTTCATCCAGGAGCCGAAGCGAAGCCCGATCCAGGAACCGACGGTTCCGGCGATGGCTGCCCAGACGAGGCCGATGAAGAGACGCATGCCGGAGGCGGGATCAAAGAACTCGCGGAGGCGGTCGTAGCCCTGGGCGCGGGAGTTGTAATCGAAATAGATGGTGCCGAAGAAACGGTTTTGGGCGGCCGTGGTCATGAGGAAGCTGGCGAAGGGCCACTCGACCGCGAAGAGGACTGCGGTGAAGAGGGTTCCGGCGGCGAGGGCGATCTGCCAGGGCTTCCAGGTGCGGGTGTAGCGAAAGAGAAGGTCGATGGCGATGGCTGGGACGATGAGGAGGATAGGGAACTTGGCCGGAACCAGGTGGGTGACGGGGAAGAAGACCGGGCCGAGTTTGGGGCTTGCCGGCACGAGCGGGAAGATCAGGATCTCGCCGAGGGCGAAGGCGGTGTAAATGGCGGCGGCGATGGTGCTTGCCCAGGGATTGCGGGTGGTGCGGTTCAGAAGCGCGAAGACTACAGGGATGGCTGCGCCGAGAGCGATGTAGGCCGTGGTCTGGTGCAGGGCGACGTCCCAGGTTTGCTCCAGCAGGAAGAACATCTGACCAACGATCGTAAGTCCGCCGAGATAGAGGAAGAGGATCTGCAGGGTCTTGCGCACCGCAGACGGTTGGCCGGGAGCTTCGGCAGCCTCGGCGCGGTTCATCGCGGCCAGGATGAGAAAGAGCATGCCCACTGAGACCATGCGGATGCCGAGGATGAGCAGGACGTGCGGGGGCGAGATGATCTTGACGTCCAGACCGTAGGCGTTGTGCCACCAGTTGTCGAAAGGCGCGCTGGTGATCATTGCGATGCCGCCCCAGGCGGCGAAGAAGGCTCCAAGGGGGGCACGGAAGCCAAGCACGGAGACCGAAACGTCCTTCATGCGCTGCGAGGTGCCGAAGGTCGTGGCCAAGATCAGGTAACCGCAGACAACGGCTGCGATGACACCGCAGGCGTAGATGGCAAGGTGCGGGGCGGTGAGGAAGGCGTCGCGGCCGACGGAGCGGTGCCATGCGACATCCCAGGCTCCGCCGATGGAGGCGGAGGTGACGGCAATGACGCCGGCCCAGATGGTCCAAGGCACATGCTGGCTGGCTTGGTCTCGCGCTGCTGTGGTGGGGATTGCTGAGTGGAGCGAGGTGACCGAAGTAGACATAGGCTTACCTTCGCGAGTGGATTGGCTAAATTGTATACCGCCGGCTTTGTTCTACCGGCGTATCCGTAGACGAGCATCCCACATCACCGCTTCAGGGGAGCCGGCATGGATGCTGGAGAACTCTGGATGATCCGGGTTGAGGAGGATGTTGCACTCATGCCCGTAGAGGACGACGCTGGGAACCAGCAGCACGGCTGTCCGCCGCTCCAACAGCCATTGATCGCCGAATGTTTGGCTGGTGAATAGGTTTGGCGAGTCCCATCCGGGGAGTTCAGTGGCGTCAACGCGCTCGACTCCGAGCGTGTCTGGAATTTCAATCCGGACGGAAGCCTGTGTGGCCGGCAGAGCACCGATGGCAGCGTGGACAAGCATCTCCAGCATGGCTCCAGCATAGGTCTGGGCGGCATAGATGACGCGCCGGCCCGGGGAGTTCCAGCGGCCACCCTTGAGGAAGGCTCCCGTGGGATCGAAGATGGGATGGCGACGGTCAGCGGTACGAAACGCGAGCACGTCAGGCGGGCAGGCCGTAGAAGAGGGCGTCGAGGATGTTTTCGACGGAGCGGGCACCGAGTTCGGTGGTCGCGGCGGCGAGGGGGGTGCGGTTGGCGAGTTCAGGATGTGGATGGTTGAGCCAGGCGCGGGCCTGTGCGGGATCGTCCCAGGTGAACTCGGCGGCGGCGATGATGCGGGCGAGGCGTTCAGTTCGCTCGCTGGCGGCGTGGGAGAGACGGCCCTTGGTGCGCTTCCAGGTGGCGGATGGGACCATAGACTCGCGGATGGCGCGGACCTGGCTTTTATCCGGCGCGAGATGCGAGAGGACGCGAAGGACGGCTTGACGGGGAAGGCCGAAAGAGACGGCCGAGTCCAGATCGTTGAGGGTGCGTACGTCTGTGGAGAGACCGAGGATGCTGGCAATGGAGGCAGGGGTAGTCATCGATGGCTCCTTGTCAGAGTATAACGCAGAGGAAGCTCATCTGAGCTTTTGTGTAGGTCCATATGAGACCTGGCAGGCTACTTGATCTTGAGTTTGGGCCAAAGGGCGTCTACTTTGGTTTTCACTTCCTTCGGCATGGCGAGCATGGGGGGCCATTGGCGGGTGAAGCCTTCGGCAGCCCACTTGCGGGTGGCGTCGATGCCCATCTTGCTGCCGAAGTTGGGCAGGCGGGAGGCGTGGTCGAGCGAGTCGACGGGGCCGAGGGTGAACTGGATGTCGCGCTCGGGATCGATGTTGTTGGCGGTGCGGAGCGTGACCTCGTTGAGGTCCTGGACGTCGCAGTCCTCGTCGACGACGATGATGCACTTGGTGAACATGGCCTGGCCGAGGGCCCAGATTCCGTTCATGACCTTGCGAGCATGGCCGGCGTAGGACTTGCGAATCGACACGATCATCAGGTTATGGAAGACGCCGGCGGCAGGGAGGTTGACGTCCACGATCTCAGGCAGGGTGAGTTGCATAAGCGGGAGAAAGATGCGCTCCACGGCTTTGCCCATCCAGGCGTCCTCCATGGGGGGCTTGCCGACGACAGTGGCGGCATAGATGGGGTTCTTACGATGGGTGATGGCGGTGAGATGGAAGACGGGGTACTCGTCCTGCATGGTGTAGAAGCCGGTATGGTCGCCGAAGGGGCCTTCGGTGCGGAGTTCGCCCAGGTTGACGAAGCCTTCGAGGATGTACTCAGCGTGGGCGGGGACTTCGAGGTCGACGGTTTCGGCTTTGACGAGTTCAAGGGGCTTCTGGCGGAGGAAGCCGGCGATGAGGTACTCCTCGATCTCCGGGGGGGCGGGGACTATGGCGGAGAAGGTGGTGGCGGGGTCGGTGCCGATGGCGACGCAGACCTCCATGCGGTCGCCGCGAATCTTGGTGATGGTTTGCTGATTGAGGCTGGCGAGCGTGCCGGCGGCGGTGGTGCCTCCGGAGGTGAGGGCCATGAGGTCGACCGCGGCGGATGCGTCTGAGGCCGAGGCGCGGAGGCGGTCGCGGAGCTGCTCGGCGGCGTTCTTCTGGCGCTGCCAGTGCATGCCGGTGGTGTTCTTGTCGTAGACCTGCATGCGGTACATGCCGACATTGCGCTTGCCGGGCTGGCCATCCTTTCCGGCGGGAGCCCGGGTGATGACGCAGGGGAGGGTGATGAAGGGGCCGCCGTCCTGCGGCCAGGTGGTGAGGACGGGTAGTTTGGTGAGGTCGACCTGATCGCCGGTGTGGATGACCTGCTTGCAGAGGGCATCGCGGCGGTTGATGACCTTGGGGAAGAAGCTGCCGACTTCGGCCAACGTGGGGAGGAGCTTGAGCTTGTCCAGGAGACTCGTCGGTGTCGGCGGGTGTAAGAGGGTGCGGATGCGGCCGGCTATGTCGTCGAGGGAGGGGACTTCGAGGGCGAGCTTCATGCGGTACTCGGAGCCGAACTGGTTCATCAGAGTACGAGCTCCGGGATAGCCAGTGATGTTCTCGAAGAGGAGCGCTGGGCCACCCGGGCCGTTCTTGGCGTCACCCTTGAGCTTGGCGGCGCGGTCGGCTATCTCTGCCATTTCCAGGTACGGGCTGACGGGCTCTTTGATGACGACGAGCTCGCCGGCGCGGTCGAGGCGGGTAATCCATTCGCGTAGATCCTTGTAGGCCAATTCCCTGCTCTCCTTCGTCTTACTGGTGCTTAGTCGATGGTACGCGGCGGATCCGACGGGGCTTTGATGGGGTGCAAACGAGGGTTGCCTCCCCCCTCCCCCTAAAAAGTGTGCAAAGCATTCGAAACAGGGCCTTTAAGTCTGGACTTGGGTGAATGGGTGCTCCAAAGAGTGTGCGAGGCGCTGGAACGGATGAAGGCAGTGAGAGACAGTGAACGGCAGTGAGGGAGCAGTGATCGGGCAGTCAGATTTTGAGGAAGATGCGGCGGCGGTAGAGGACCAGGATGGGGAGGAAGCAGAGGAGGGTGTAGGCGAGGGCGTAGAGGAGGGATGTGTTGTCGGTCGAGCCGTGTAAGGCGAAGAGGTGGAGGTAGATCCAGGCCATGAGGGGCATGGAGTTGCCGGAGCCGGGGAGGTGGATGAGCTCCGCCAACTTGACGATGAGTCCGGAGACGGCGTAGGCGGTGATGGCGTTGGTGCCGAAGACGAGCCAGGGAAAAGAGAAGACGCGGCCGATGGGGGTCTGGTTGAGGCGGCGGATCTCGACGAGGTCGTAGACGGCGGCGAGGCAGAGGAGGGACAGGCCGGCGGCGAAGAGGACGTAGGAGCTGGTCCAGAGCTTTTTGTTGATGGGGAAGGACAGATTCCAGATCAGGCCGGCGCAGATGCTGCCTACGCTCGCGAGCAGGAGACCGTTGCGGCAGCGGGAATGGGCAATTTTGTGCAGGAGGCTGGAGGTGCGGCGGAGCCAGAGGGCGGCCAGGGAGCCGGTGAGCACCGTGGCGACTGCAGGGAGGGTGGAGAGCAGGCCTTCGGGGTCGCGGGTGTGCTCATAGAGGCTGCCGGTCTGGAGCCAGCGCTGGGTGAAAGCGGTGAAGGCGCGGTCGAGGTATGCGGTCAGGTTGCCGTCGGGATCGAGGAGGGGGATCTGGTGGGTGGGGATGCCGAAGCCGGGGACCGGGACGAAGCGCATTAACGCCCAGTAGGCGATGAGGAGGGTGGCGGCGACTGAGGCGAGCACGGCGGCTCTGCAGGTGAGGAGGCAGAGCAGGCCGGCGAGGAGATAGCAGATCGCGATGCGGGTGAGGACGCCGAAGAGACGGAGGTGGTGATAGTGGAAGTGGGGGATAAGGGTGAGGAGCAGGTCGAGGGCGAAGATGATGGCGGAGCGGCGGACGATGTGCAGGGCGAGATTGCGGCGGGTGTCGCCGCGGGCGATGCGGCTCTCGAGCGAGAGGATGAGGGAGACGCCGACGAGGAAGAGGAAGTTGGGGAAGACGAAGTCGGTGAGGGTAAAGCCGCTCCACTCGGCGTGGTCCAGCTGAGAGTAGACATGATGCCAATCGCCGGGGTCGTTGACGAGGATCATGAGGGCCATGGTGAGGCCGCGGAGAATGTCGATGGAGGCGAGGCGGGATGGCATGAGGCAGTGTAACGGGATCGTTTCAGAACCGGTTGATGGGTGAGGAAAAGAGTGCTGTCGGGCTTTGCCCGATACCCACGCTCCACCCCACCGGACAAGAACGTCCTGCGGGTATCCCGGCCAGCCACGGCTGCGCCGCGTCGAGGATGGGGCACCCAAGGCTTAGATCTTGAGGAAGATTTTGCGGCGCCAGAGAGCAAGGTTGGGGAGAAAGCAGAGAGCGGCGTAGGAGACGGCGAAGGCGAGGGAGCGAAGCGGGGTGGAACGGGTGGGGGCGAAGAGCTTGCGGTAGACGTAGGTGCGGAGGGAGATGGAGTGGCCGTTGCTGTGGAGATGGAGGGTGCGGGCGATCTTGTGGCCGAGGATGGAGAGGATATAGACAGGAAGGGCGTTGGCTCCGAAGATCTGGAGGGGTCGTACGATCGCTTCCGAGGCGCTCAGATGCGAAGTTACGGCCAAGGTGTTTGCCTCGGGAGGGGATTTCATGTCGTAGAGGGTGTAGAGGGTGCTGAGCGCGAGGAGGGACCAGCCGGCGGAGGCGAGGGCGTAGGAGCTGGTCCAGAGATTCTTGTTGATGGGGAAGGTGCGGTTCCAGAGATGGCCGGCGGTCAGACAGGCTAGGCCGGCCAAGGCGAGAGTATTGCGCTTGTGGGTGCGGGCGAGGCGAGGGTCGCGGATGATGAGGGCGGCGATGGAGCCGATGAGCACGGACGCTAGGGCGGGGGCGGAGCTGAGGAGGCCTTCGGGGTCGTGGGTGATGTTGTAGAGGGCTCCGAAGTGGAGGTGACGCTCGCAGAAGTGGGAGATAGCGCGGTCGATGTGGGCAGCAAGGTTGTTGTCCGGATCAAGTAGCGGCTGGTTGAGAGTATCGCCAGTTGCCAGGTGAATGGGGATGCGGAGCGCCAGCCAGGAGCCGGTGAGGAGGGTCGCGATGAGGGTCAGAAGGATGGGGACGGAGAGGGTGATGAGGAGGGTGATTCCGCCGAGGAACGACAACAAAGCGGTACGGAAGAGGACGCCGTAAAGTCGAACGCGACGGAAACGGAAGCTCGGGAATCCGGCGACCACAATCTTGAGGGCGATGAGGTTGAGGCTTCGGCGAGCGAGTTGGGCGGCGATGGGGAGGAGTGCGCCGGTTTGCTTGGCTTTTGCGATGCGGGATTGCAAAGAGAAGACGAGAGATGCGCCGGAGAGGAAGAGAAAGTTGGGGAAGATGAGGTCGGCGGGGGTGTAACCATTCCACTCGGCGTGGGCGAGTGGGGGGTAGACGCACTGGGGGTCGCCCGGGTCGTTGACCAGGATCATGAGGGCGATGGTCGCGCCGCGGGAGAGGTCGATGGAGAGGAGACGTGGGGCTTCGGGGATGGAAGCGTCGATCACGGTCGTTAGATGACGAAGTGGGGGCGGTGGGATAGAGGGGAAGAAGCAGACCTCAGGGCTTCAAGCCCCGCTGCGTCCGGGGACTGTGCAACCCAAGGCTAAAGCCTTGGGGTACCTAGAAGCCGAGGCCTTGCTTAGAAGCCTGAAGCCAAGAACATCCTCGAAGCCGGGAAGCCGGGCCCGTAGAGGATCAACTTATCGAGTAGGACGCTTTATCCCTGGGGCTTGCTGCCCTTGCTCAGGAGGCGATCTGCTGGGGCGTGGGGGTGGCGGCGGTGGAGGGATTGGTGAGGTCGGCGGCTTCTAGGGGTGGAACGTAAGGGATGAGGGGGTAGCCGAGGGTGCGCCAGCGCTCGAAGCCGCCGCGGAGGGGGCGGACGCGGTTGATGCCGAAGCGGTGGAGTTGCAGGGCGACTTTGCCGCTGGTCTCCTCCGATGGGCAGGTGCAGTAGAGAATGACGTCGCGGTCGCGGGGAATCTGGGACTGGTGCGAGGTGAGGTCGGACGGGCTGACGCGGAGCGCGCCTGGGAGCACGCGGGGGTCGGGGAGGTAGTCGAGGGGATGGCGGAGGTCGACGATGTAGGGGGGGATGTTGCCCTGCTCTTCCGCGCGGTGGATCATGGCGAGGAGCTCGTCCGGCTCCAGGCGGAGGGAGCGGACGGAGGCGAGGAAGGCGCGCTGCTTCCAGATGCGGTAATCGAGGATGCCGAGCACCATGAGGACGAAGATGGCGATGGCGAAGTGGCCGAGCATGGCGAAGAACGGGGCGCTGCGCTTGGCGATATCGCCGAAGAATCGACCGGCGATGATGTAGGCGAGAGACCAGATGGCGGAGCCGGCGAGATCGTAGAGGACGAAGCGGGGGTAACGCATGCCGGTCTGGCCGGCGATGGGGGCGGCGACGGTGGAGAGGCCGGGAACGAACTTGGCGAAGAGAAGGGTGACGGCTCCGCGCTTGTGGAAGTAGCCCTCGGTCTTGGTGACACAGGTGCCGGCTTCAAAGGAGAGGCGGCAGAGGAGCTTGAGGACGGCGTTGCCGTACCGGCGGCCCATGGAGTACCAGGCGCTGTCGGCGAGGATGCAGGCGAGAAGGACGGAGGCTACGGCTCCGGTGGCGGAGACACGGTGGGTGGCGGAGAGGGTTCCGGCGGTGAGGAGGACGGGGATGGAGGGGATGGGGACGCCCAACTGTTCGACGAGCACCCAGAGGAAGAGGATGCCGTAGGCGTAGTGGACGAAAAATGCAAGGGCGAGGGGCATGTTCTGTTGAGTAGATGATAACGCCAGAGGGAAGGGATCAAAGTTAAATGCAAACACCCACGCCTGTGGAGGCGTGGGTGTTTGGCGGTTGGAATGAAACTGACAAATGCAAGGGCAACAGCAACTGTGGAGGCTCTTCGCTTCGCTCGGAAGCACCGCGAGTCTTGGCGACTCGAAGATACGGCTACTTATCGAGGATCAGGGGCATCTCGACGAGGTGCTGGCCAATGAACCAGGACTGGAGCTCGTTGGGGCGCAGGATGTCCGAGATGGCCATATCATTGGTGCCGTCGTCCCCGGCATCGTCGGCAGCTTCGGCGATGTCGTGGCAGTCCTGCATGATGAGCTTGTGGGCTTCAAGCAGGCGAGAGATCTGAACGGGTACTTCTTCCTTGCCCTTTGGCGGGGCGGGGATCTTGGTCATGGCACCGGCGTCTGCTCCCATGGCCACGGTGACTCCGCCGAGCAACTGGATACGCTCGGCGATGGTGTCGACCAACTCGGTCTGCTCTTCGTAGTGCTTGTCGAAGAGGAGGTGGAGCTGGTAGAAGGTGGGGCCGGAGACCTGCCAGTGGTGCTTCTTGTACATGTCGCGGATGGTGATGGAGTCGGCGAGGAGCTGGTTGAGCCTGCCGACCATGTCCGCGCGGACCTCAGCGCTGAGGCGGTGCGGCATGTCCGCGATGACGGTGCCGAATGCCTGAATCTCTTTGGCCTTGGCGTGCCAGTGGGGTGCGACGTTTGCGTCGCCGATCGTCTGCTTTTTCATTGCAACTGCCATGTCATTTCTCCTCTTCGTTTCATTCGATGCTTGGGCCGGGATAGAGGTTGATTTCCTGCGGGAGCGGCCAAGTGTAAAACAGGGCGGGTGCGATGCGAGTGGATGTTAACGGAAAAGCCCCACATCTCGATTGCGGGATGTGGGGCGGGTTGAAGCGACGGGCTAGTTGCTGGCCTGGTGTTCTGGGAGACCCTTTTCGCAGTCGTCCGTGTTCTTATCGTCGCCGGTGCCCTTGATGCTGACGTCGGGGGTGACGGAGAAGCCGGGGCGGAGTGCGTAGTCGCCGTTTTCCTGCTTGAGGTTGGTGAAATCGATGCGGACGGGAATTCGCTGCACGACTTTGACATAGTTGCCGGTGGCGTTCTCAGGCGGAAAGAGCGAGAGGCGCGAGCCGGTGGCGCCGCCGATCTGGGAGATCTTGCCGGAGAACTTGCGGCCGCCGAGCGCGTCGACCGAGAGCTTGACCTCCTGGCAGCGGTGCATGCCCTTGAGCTGCGTTTCCTTGAAGTTGGCGGTAACCCAGAGGTCGTCCAGGGGGACGATAGTGAGGAGGTTCTGGCCTGCGGTGAGGTAGCCGCCGACCTCCACGTTTTTCTTATTGATGACGCCGGAGGCTGGCGCGATGACGCGAGTGTAGGAGAGGTTGAGAAGGGCCTGGTCGACGCGGGCCTGAGCGTTTTTCACCGAGGCGAGCATGCTGGCGGCGCGGGCCTGCTGCGCTTTGACCTGATCGGGACCGTTCTTGGCGGCCTGGGCGGCGTTGGCGCGGGCCTGGTCGAGCCTCTGCTGGGCAGCGGTGATGGCCGTCTGCTGGGCGACAAGGTTATTTTCTGCCTCGATCACGGAGGCGGAGGAGGAACGGGCGGAAGCGATGGCAGCGTCGTACTGCTGACGGCTGATGACGTCTTTCTCTACGAGGGGGGTGTATCGCTCGACATCCTTGGCGGCCTTGATGGCATTGGCCTTGGCCTCATCGACGCGGGCTGCGGCGGCGTCTGCCTGCTTCTGCGCCTGGGCTACGCCGGACTGGGAAGAGACGACATCTGAACCGGAGGTGGTGACGGTGGTCCGGGTCTGGACGCCGGTGATGGGAACGTTGACGTTGGCCTGGGTGTAGTCGGCCTGGGCGCTGGCGAGCTGAGCCTGAGCCTGCTCAAGGGCGACCTGCTGGTCCTTGGGATCGATCTCTACGAGGAGATCGCCTTTGTTGACCTTGGTGTTCTCCTGGGCGTAGACGCGGAGGACTTGGCCGGAGATGCGGGCGCTGATCTGATAGATGTCGCCGTCAACCTGGGCGTCGTCCGTATCCTCTGAGAAGGTGGAGCGCCAGTACCAGAAGCCGGCTCCGAGAATGAGCAGGAGGACGACGGTGAAGAGGATGACGGTGCGGCCGGTCTTTTTGGCGGGCGACTCTTCCGGCGTCTGGGCTTGCGATTGATCTTTGGGTTGTTCGTCTGCCACGGTTACTTGCCTCCGAGATAATCTTTGTAGTTGGTCTGGGCGACGCCGAGAGCACGCGCCAGAGAGAGCTTGGCGACGTTGTGCTGGTAGAGCGCACTGATGTACTGGTCGTTGGCCTGCTCGAACTGCGACTGGGCCTGCGAGACGGGAAGATTGTCGGCGATACCGGCATGGAAGCGCTGCTGGGCTTCGGAGAGCTCTTCCTGGGCGAGATCGACGTTGGACCTGGTAGCATCGACGAGCTTGGCGGCCGATTGAATGTCGAGGATGGCGTCGCGGACGTCGGCGTTGACCTGCTGGACCTGATCGGAGAGCCGGGCTTTGGACTGATCGAGCTGGGCGTCTGCGACGTAGCGCTCCCCGCGAGTCCTGGCAAGCTGGAGGATGGGCGCGGAGATCTGGCCGGTGGCGGTGTAGGTTCCGTGGGAGTGGCCGGGCGTGGTGCCGATGTCGCCGAAGTCTCCGGAGGCGCTGATGACGGGTAGCTGGTCGTCGATCGCGGCTTTACGTTGCGCTTCGCCTGAGTGAACGGTCTCGACGCTGGCCTGGAGGTCTTTGCGCGTCTTCAGGGCCTGATCGAAGGAGAGCTGGGGATCGAGGTTGTCAAGGGGCTTGAAGGGGGCGGTGTCGGTCAGATGGAACTGCTGGTCGAGCGGGAGGCCGATGACGCGGGCGAGGGCGAGCTTGTCCTTGGCCAGGGTGTTGGTGCTGGAGATGAGGCTCTGCTGCTCGTTCTGGTAGTCGACCTGGGCGCGGAGGACGTCGAGGCGCGGGTTGGTGCCGGCGTCGTGGCCCGCGATGGCCTGGTCGAGGGTGACCTTGGAGGTGGCGAGCTCGGCATTGACGGCGTCGATGCGAGCCTGGTCGGCGATGCAGAGGAGATAAGCGTTGCCGACGGTCAGGACGACGAGGTCGCGGGCATCCTGCGCGGTGAGCTTGGAGGCGGCAAAGCTGTGCTTCGAGGCGATGTACGTTTGGAGGGCGTTGAGGTTAAGCAGGTTCTGGGTCAGGTAGGCGCGGAAGTCGACGACTTGGAATGGTCCGATGATGGGATTCAGGCCGGGAAACTTGAGGCCATAGGCGGCGAGGTTGATCTGCTCGACTGTAATCGAGGCGCTGGCGGTGACGGTGGGTAGAAGAGCCTGGAGCTGCTGCAGGCGCTGACCGTTGGAGGACCTGACGCTGGAATCTTCAAGGATGATGCCGAGGTTCTGGCGCAGGCCGCGCTGGATGGAGTCCTCCAGGGTGAGGTCGAGGACGGTGCCGGTGTTCTTTCCGGCGACGACGGAGCCTTTGTAGGTGTCCTGGGTGACTTGGGCGCCGTTGGAGCCGCTGGCGTTGTAGAGCTGGGTCTGGGCTGCGCCTACCGCGGCAGGGCCGGTGGCGGAGCTGGAGCCGCCACCGGAACCGGAGGCGTTGCCGGATTGTCCCGGCTGGGTCGATCCCTGTGCGAGAGCGCATGAGGGCGCCAGAAAGGAGGCAGCTCCAGCAAGGAGGCCACATACCAGCGCGAAGTGCGCTGACCTCAGGGCGGACGCTGCTTTGCTTTTGTTCATATCTCTGATGGTAACGGTTCCTGAAGGAGGTTGCCGGGAAGGTGCGGAAGGTGAAACACCATCCTCAACGTCAATTCAGATGCGCGGGTGACGCGTAAGTGTGCAAAAAATACGAATCGATCTGAGGCGTAAGTGGTTGTGCGGCTTCGCTTACCGCGGCGGTTCACGGGGGTTTTGCCGGGCTTTATGCGGCGGAGATGGACAGGGCTTATCTTGAGTAGCGGAAGATTCCCCGGCGCTTTGCGGGATTGGGAGGAAGGAATGGCGGAGATTGGGGTTGGGGTGATCGGGTATGGGCTGGCCGGGCGGGTCTTTCATTGCCCGTTTGTGAGCGTGGTTCCGGGGCTGAAGCTGAAGGCGATCGTGCAACGCAAGGGCGATGAGGCAAGGCTGGCTTATCCCGAGGCAGAGGTGCTGCGGACGGTCGAGGAGCTGCTGGCGCGCGAAGATATCGCGTTGGTGGTGGTCGGGACCCCGAACGAGACGCATTATCCGCTGGCGAAGCAGGCTCTCGAGGCGGGCAAGCATGTGTTGGTGGATAAGCCGTTTGCGGCGACGAGCGGCGAGGCTCGGGAGCTGATGGAGCTGGCGCAGAAGAAGGGATTGGTGCTGGCGCCGTTCCACAACCGGCGCTGGGATGGGGATTTCCTGACGGTAAAGAAGCTGCTGGCGAGCGGGAAGCTGGGCCGGCTGGTGAGCTTCGAGTCCCACTTCGATCGCTTCCGGCCCGTCGTGCGCGGAGGGACGTGGAAGGAGTCGGAGAGCGCCGCGCATGGGTTGCTGATGGATCTGGGACCGCACCTGGTGGATCAGGCGATGGCGTTGTTCGGACCGCCGAAGACGGTGACCGCGAGCGTGCGGACGGAACGGCAGAATACAAAGATTGAGGATGCATTCGATGTCGCGTTGGGATATGACGGGCTGATGGTCTGGTGCCGGTCAACGATGATCGCGGCGGATGTTGCTCCGCGGTTTCTGCTGCGTGGGACTAGCGGGAGCTTTAAGAAGTTCGGGGTAGATCCGCAGGAGCCGGCGATCGTCGCGGGGGCGAAGGTGCCGAAGATGGGTGAGCCTGGGGTGTGGCTGGAAGAAGATAAGGCGCTTTGGGGGACACTGACGCTGGCTCCGGATGCGGAAGATCCGAAGCGGCTGGAGACCACGGTGATCATGACTGAGCCGGGGGATTACCGCCCGTTTTACGCGAACGTTCGAGATGCGGTGAATGGAGTGGCGGAGCTGGCGGTGCCGGCGGAGGCGGGGCTAGAGGCGATTCGGCTGCTGGAGTTGGCCAGGTTGAGTTCGGTGGAGGGGCGCACGGTGGAATTTTAGGTCAACCGCGAGCTATGCCTGATTGCTCTGATGAAGACCGCTTCTGCAGCGATCTCGTAAACGATGATGTAGGGGAGAGTGGATATCACGAGCTCGCGGAATTGTCCTGGTTCGCGTTTTCGCCCGCGGTATGGCATTGACCTGAGGCTGAGGGCAGCGTCGAAGAGGATCGCGGCGACGCGTTGCCCGGCTGGATAACTCTCGCGGCGAATGTACAGGACGATCTCTTCCAGATCAGCGGCTGCGCCGTCCGTCCAGATGAGCTTCACTGTATGCTGAGCAGCCGATCAATGCGGGCGACGACCTCGTCGTGTTCAGACACTCTGCCAGCGGCTATATCGGCATTGCTGCGCGCTATGGCGGCGTCGAAGTCGCGCTGATCCGCGACAAAGCTTGCAAGGGCGCGGAGGGCCAGCTCGTCCGCCGAGAGACCGCGTTCTGCGGCCAGATTGTTCAACTCCTGTTGTAGCGCCGCTGTGAGCTGGACCGTCATGGCTCCACTCTAGGCCGAGAGTTCATTTAACGTCAATGGTGCTGAGGCTATTCGATGGAGAAGACGGCATATACGGTGGCGGAGCGGGTTACCTGGTCGGGGAGGATGGCGAGGGGGTAGGCGTTTTGTTCAGGACTCTTGCCCCAGCAGACGCCATGCTCATCAGCGGTGAGAACGGACGTGGCGGAAGCTGGTTGCTGGCGTAGACGAGGGGGCCAAGCTTGATGTGGAGACCTTCGGCCATGCTTGCCGCGACCTGCTGGGCGTGGGCGAGGGCTTTGCGGGCGGCCTCGGCTTCGAGCGGGCTGTCGTCAGCGAGGCGCCAGTCGATGTTGCCGCTGTTGTTGGCGCCGGAGGTGATGGCGAGGTGGAGGGCTTCGGCTGCACTGGCGGCCTTGGTGGTGAGCTTCCAGGATTGAGTGGCGACGAAACGAATGCCTTTGTCGTAGCGGGGCTTGTCGTTGGGATCGACCGGGTTGATACCCTGCCCGGTGCTGCGGATCTGATCGCGCTTGAGGCCGGAGGCGGTAAGGGCGTCGACGATGCGGTTGGAGACGCGGGAGGCGTCGGCGTAGGTCTGGTCCTGCGTCGGGCCGTAGAGGGTGTAGCCGATGGAGATGTCGGCGGTGTCGGGCTCGGTCTGGGCGGAGAGCGTGGAGATCAAGATGGCGAGAGACAAGAGCGGAACGAAACGGACGAGCATGAGGCCTCCAGACGGCGCGTAGGCCAGGGCGGCAGGATACCATTTGGCCTTGAGGTTGAGACGGACGCCGATGGCTTTCGCGGTGTCGTTGCATCGAACGGGGAGAGGATAAACACGGATGGCGATTGAGGGTGGGACACCGACGCGGGCGCTGCCGCTTGGGTTTCTTTGGGGCGCGGTGAAGGCTGGAATCAAGGCGAGCGGGAATCTGGATGTGGCGGTGGCGGTCGCGCCCAAGGGGGCGAATGCGGCGGCAATGTATACGAGAAATCGGGTGGTGGCGGCGCCGCTGATCGTGGGAAGACGGCACCTGGCGGCGACGGGGGGACGGGTCAGTGCGGTGCTGGTGAATGCGGGGAATGCGAACTGCGCCACGGGGGATGCCGGGATCGCGGCGTGTGTGGAGAGCTGCCGGGCCGCAGCGGAGGCGTTCGGGTGCATCTTCGACGAGGTTTTTCCTTCCTCGACCGGGATTATTGGGGTGCCGCTTCCGGTTGAGAAGCTGCTGGCGGCGATGCCTGCGGCTGCCGCGTCTTTGGGGAGCGAAGTGGGGAATGCGGAGATGTTTGCGGCGGCGATCATGACGACGGATACGAGACCGAAGGTGGCGCGGGCGGTCATCGATGTGGATGGAGCCGAGGTGAGGATCTTCGGGGTGTGCAAGGGGGCGGGGATGATTCACCCGCAGCTTGGGCCTGCGCTGGAGTTTCTACCGGGGCCGCCGCATGCGACGATGCTGGTCTATCTCTTTACGGATCTGTCTGCGGATGCGCAGGAGCTGAGCGCCATGCTGGCGCCGGCTGCAGAGAAGAGCTTCAATTCGATCTCGATCGATGGGGATACGTCTACCAACGATACGGTGCTGCTGATAGCGAGCGGGGCGAGTGGAGTGAAGCTGGATGAGCGGGTGCGTGAAGCTTTTCTGAATGCGCTGAAGTTGGTGTGCGGGAGCCTGGCGCACCAGATTGTCGACGACGGGGAAGGCGTGGGGCATGTGGTCACGCTCCAGATCAATGGGGCGGAGACGGAGGCGCAGGCCAGACAGGTGGCGAAGGCCATTGCGCATAGTCCGCTGAACAAGACGGCTTGGTCGAGCGCGGATCCGAACTGGGGGCGGTTGATTGCGGCGGCAGGGTACTCGGGGGTGGAGTTCGATCCGGGGCGGCTGCGGGTCATGATCGGGAATCAGGTGGTGTTTGAGCATGGCGGGCGGGCGGCGCTGTTCGATGAGGCGGCGGCGCACGAGACGATGCTGGCGCGGGAGTACACGATTACGTTGGATCTCGGGACGGACGGGACCGCGAACTGCACGTTCCTGACGTGCGATCTGACGGAGCAGTATGTGCGGATCAATGCGGATTACTCGACGTAGAAGCGAGCCTATGACACACTGACTGTGGGCTATCCATGAGCACACACCGAGCACACATTACGTTACCGGCAGAGTTGGTCGTCGAGATTGATCGGGTCGTCGGCCCCCGAAAGAGAAGCGCCTTCCTGATCGGCCTTGCCGAGAAAGAGTTGAAGCGAATGCGTCTCTGCGCGTTTCTTGAAGAGATGAAAGCGAACCCGGTCCTGAAGGATGAGGATCATCCTGAACTCGCGGAAGGATCGGGAGAGTGGGTACGGAAGCTGCGGGCAGCAGGCGGACACCGACTGCTCGATGCCGAGGCGAGGCGGAACGCGGAATGAGGCTTTTGCTGGATACGACAGTACTCGTGGATGTCATGCGAGGAAAAGGTGACGGCTACAGAATGCTATCGGGATTGATGCCCCACGACTCTTCGCTGGCGACTTCGGTCATTAATGTCGCCGAGGTCCACGCTGGATTGCGCGAAGGCGAGGAAGCTCGGGCCAGCCGGCTGATCGAGAGTCTGGATGTTTTGCCCGTAACACGCGCGATCGCGCAACGAAGTGGGGAGTTGGTCAGAACGTGGGCGAGCAAGGGGCGCACCTTGGCTCTGGACGACATGTTGATCGCGGCCACGGCGATTGAGCACAACCTCCCGCTGGCTACCAGCAACAGAAAAGACTTCCCCATGCCCGAGGTAGAGCTGTATCCGCTAAGCTGAAGAGACCGTTGCTGATGTCGTCCTCTACTCTCTGCGGGAGGCCTTCGACACCGGATGACAAGTGAACCCAGGAATGCTTATGACGATGAAGCTTGAAGATGCAGCAGTGGCGCAGGACTTTTCCGCGGAGATGGCGGAGTGGATCGAGGCTTTCGATCAGATTATTGCGGCGGACCGGGGGCAGGGTGCGGAGGTGCTCGAAGCGCTGCGCAAGCATGCCGGCGAGCTGGGTGTGGCCGCGGCTGCCGGAGTGACGACGCCGTACTGCAACACCATCCGCAAGGAGGATGAGGTTCCTTATCCCGGCGACCGTGGACTGGAGCGGCGGGTGGAGGCGTTAATCCGCTGGAACGCCATGGCGATGGTGCACAAGCAGAACAAGCAGGACGCGGGGATCGGCGGGCATATTTCGACGTACTCCTCGCTGGCGACGCTGCTGGAGGTTGGGTTCAATCACTTCTTTCATGGGCGGTATGGATCGGAGCCCGGGGACTTCATCTACTTTCAGGGGCACGCTTCGCCGGGGGTGTATGCGCGGGCGTTCCTGGAGGGGCGGTTCGATGAGACGCGGCTGAAGAACTTCCGGCATGAACTGCGCGGCGAGCCTGGACTCTCGAGCTATCCGCATCCCTGGCTGATGCCGGAGTTCTGGAACTTCCCTACGGTGTCGATGGGGATTGGGCCGCTGAATGCGATCTATCAGGCTCGGTTCATGCGGTATCTAGAGAATCGCGGGCTGATCGCGAAGACGGAGCGCAAGGTCTGGGCGTTCATCGGCGATGGTGAGACGGATGAGGTGGATACGCTGGGGGCGATCTCGCTGGGATCGCGCGAGAAGCTGGATAATCTGATCTTTGTCGTGAATTGCAATCTGCAAAGACTAGACGGCCCGGTGCGCGGGAACAAACGGATCATCGATGAGCTCGAAGGCATGTTCCGCGGGGCGGGCTGGAACGTGATCAAGGTGATCTGGGGCTCGGACTGGGATGATCTGTTTGCGAGGGATCAGACCGGGCTGTTGCTGAAGCGGATGGAAGAGTGCGTCGATGGAGATTTTCAGACGTTCAAGGCGAAGGACGGAGCGTACCTGCGGAAGGAGTTCTTCGGGAAGTATCCGGAGCTGCTCTACCTAGTGAAGGACTATACGGACGAGCAGCTTGGACTGCTGCATCGCGGCGGGCATGATCCGGCGAAGATCTACAACGCCTATAAGCTCGCGACCGAGCACAAGGGCGGCCCGACGGTCATCCTGGCGAAGACGGTGAAGGGATATGGGCTGGGTTCGGCGCAGGCTCGCAACGCGACGCATAGTGAGAAGAAGCTGCCGGATGAAGGGCTGGCGGCGTTCGTAAAGCGATTCGATATTCCGATTCCGGAGCAGGCAGCGAAGGATGGTGCGTTCTATCGTCCGGAGCAGAGTGCGCCGGAGATCGAGTACATGCAGGCGCGGCGCAAGGAACTGGGCGGATACCTCCCGGTACGGGAGACGCCGAAGATTGCCGACCGTGCGCCGGAGTTCAGAACGCCGGAGCTGGAGTTCTTCAAGAACTGGACGGCTGGGTCGAATGGCCGGTCGATCTCTACGACGATGGGGTTTGTGAATCTGCTCAACGCGTTGATGAAGGATAAGAGCGTGGGCAAGTGGATCGTGCCGATTGTGCCGGATGAAGGGCGAACGTTTGGGCTGGAGTCGTCGATCAAGCAGGTGGGGATCTATGCGCCTGAGGGGCAGAAGTATGTGCCGCACGATGCGGATATGCTGCTCTCGTACCGCGAGAACAAGGATGGTCAGATACTGGAAGAAGGAATTACTGAAGCCGGATCGATGGCCTCCTTTACCGCGGCGGGCACTGCCTATTCGAACTACGGTGTGCCTTCGATACCCTTCTACATGTACTACTCCATGTTTGGATTTCAGCGGATTGGAGATATGGCCTGGGCGTTTGCGGATTCGCGGGGCAAGGGCTTCCTGATGGGCGGTACGGCGGGGCGGACGACGATGCTCGGTGAGGGCCTGCAGCATCAGGACGGGCACTCGATTGTGCTGGCGAGCACGGTGCCGACCTGCCGGACGTACGATCCGGCGTTCGTGTATGAGCTTGCCGTGATCATCCAGGACGGGATCAAGCGCATGTATGCGGATGGCGAGGATGCCTTCTACTACCTGACCATGTACAACGAGGACTATCCGCAGCCGGCCATGCCTGAGGGCGCGGCTGAGGGCATCGTCAAGGGGCTGTACAAGCTGAAGCCGGCAGCGAAGGGGGCGGCGACCGTGCAGCTGTTTGGGTCGGGGCCGATCCTGAATGAGGCGGTCAAGGCGCAGACGATGCTCGCGGAGAAGTATGGCGTGCACGCGGATGTGTGGAGCGTGACCAGCTACGTCGAGGTACGGCGGGAGGCGCTTGCGATCGAGCGCTGGAACCGGCTGCATCCGGCCGAGCCTGTGAAGAAGAGCTATGTCGAGATCTTGCTGGAAGGGACGGCCGGACCGATCATCGCGGCGAGCGACTACATGAAGTCGGTGCCGGATGGGCTTTCGCCCTGGCTGGGAAAGCGGCTGGTGACGTTGGGCACGGATGGCTTTGGACGCAGCGATAATCGCGAGCATCTGCGGCGTCACTTCGAGGTGAGCGCGGAGGCGATTGTGGGAGCGACGCTGTCGCGGCTGGCGCGGGATGGAAGCTTCGATACGGTGAAGGCGCAGAAGGCGATGAAGGAACTGAGACTTGATTCCGAGGCCAAGGATCCGGCGCGGGCCTGAGCGCTTGATCGATGAGGCGTAAAGAGCGCGCGAGGCAGCGGCCTCTTGATGGCAGGATGGGTTAGCGGGGCATATGGCTGGAGAGAAGTTCGAAAATCCGTTGCTGAGCAATGCCCGGCTGCGCGAGATGTTTACCGTCATGCTCGAGGTTCGTGCGCTGGCGAGACAACGGAGCCTGGGCCGCGGGTTCGAGCGCGGCATGGAGGCGTGCTGGGTAGGGTCCGGCATCGGTCTTCGGGATGAAGATCGCGGTGGAGACTTTGCGAGTGCGGGCAAGATCGGGCCGGCGCTGGACGTTGTGCTCGGTTTGAAGCTCCGGGCTGCCCTACGCGGTGGCAACGTCCCCGCGCGGCTGGGTGGAAGCGAGCTGAAGACGGGCGAGCGGGTTTGGTTCGCCCTGGGTGCGGCGGCGAAGATGGCCGAGCGAAAGTCCGTCGGGATGATCTATGTGGGCAATAGCGAGCTAAGCCCTGCGGAGTGGAAGCGAGCGCTGCATGAGACGCAGCGAATGCAGCTGCCCGTGGTGTTTGTGACCATACCGGCGAAGGGCGATGAAGCCGGAATTGCGGCGCTGGCGGACAAGTGCGGAGTGCCGGGCATTCCTGTCGATGCCGCCGATGCCGTAGCCATGTATCGGGTTGCGCAGGAGTCGGTCGGACGAGCGCAGGCCGGGGGCGGTCCGGCCCTGATCGAGGCGGTCCGCTTCCCTGCTTCGACTGATCCGGTGTTGTTGTTGCGAAGGCAGCTGATCGCCAAGCGGGTGGCGACGGAACGATGGGCGGATGCGCTGGAGCAGAAGGTTCGCAGCCGGCTTGCCTGAAGGCCTGTGGCGCGGGTGCGAGACAGGTCACAAAAACATGGCGAGTTACACTAAGCGAGGCGATCCCTGCCTTCACCGAGGTTTGAGTGCAACGAAGAATTCTGGTTTCGCTGTTGGGTCTGGCTGTGTTCCCGTTGGCTTCTGGACTGGCGCAGACTCCCGGCACTCCTCCTGCCGCTCCTGCTCCGACCGACCCGGCGACCCAAATGACACCACCCGCGGCGCCTGTTCCAACCCCGCAAAATCTGAACGAAATTCCGGTGATGCCGCCGTACGCGGGAAAGCCGGAACAGGTTCCATCCGCTCCCACGCCTGCGCCCGCGCCGCCTCCGGCCGTTGTGCCCGCGCAGCCTACCCCTCAGGCCCCGTTCACGGCGATGCCTGCGTATCAATCCAATCCGGGTGCTGAGCCCGCGGGACCGCGCAACAAAGTTCCGCTGGTCTTGAAGCCTCGCCAGAACCATGAGGGCTCTGTCTATGTCCCGGTGGACAGCTGGGTATATCCGGAGCTGACGCGGCTTTACTCGCTTGGCTACGTGAACACGATGTTTCTGAGCATGCGGCCGTGGACCAGGCAAAGCATCCTGCACATGCTGGATGAGTCGGCGGACGCGATCGAAAACAGTGACAGCGACGAAGCGCAAGAGATCCTGGCGGCCATGTACAGGGAGCTGCGTGAGGAGTCCGCGGGGCCGCTGGACCGGGGAACGGTCTACGGGACGAAGTCGGTGTATACACGGCTGATGGGCATCTCCGGGATCACGCTGCGCGACAGTTATCATATCGGGCAGACGATCGAGAACGACTATGGCCGGCCGTACCAACCCGGCTTCAACAATCTCACGGGCTTCTCAACGATCGCTGAGCGCGGTAGGTTCTCGCTGTTCTTTCGCGGGGAGTACCAGCACTCGCCTTCGGCGGCGGGATATTCGCCGGCGCTGTCGGCACAGCTTTCCAATGCAGACGGAATCTACTACTCCGGCTTCAACCTGAACCAGGCTACGATCCCGTCGGGACCCATTGCAGCGCAAAATCCGTTTCGCGTGGTGGAGGCGACGCTCTCGTTCCACTTTGTGGGGCATGAGATCTCCGGCGGTAAATCGGACGCGTGGCTGGGGCCGGCGCAGGGCGGCGCGATGGCCTGGTCGAACAATGCGGAGAATATCTACTCATTCAAGATCGATCGTGTGGAGCCGCTGCACATTCCGTATCTGTCGGCAGTGCTGGGTCCGGTTCGTTATCAGTTCCTTTATGGAAGCCTGAAGGGACATACCGACCCAAACAGCCCCTATGTGCATTCGGAGATGTTCGCCTTCAGGCCGACGGATAACTTTGAGTTCGGATTTCAACGGACGGTCATCTTCGGCGGCGCCGGACATGAGCCGGTTACCCTTCATAACTTTCTGAGAAGCTTCTTCAGCATCAGCGATACGACGCTCGGAGAGAAGGGTTCGGCAAGCGACCCCGGCGCCCGGTTCACGGACTTCAATGCGTCCTACCGGCTTCCTTTTGTAAGGAAGTATGCGACTTTTTACGTCGACTCGTTTTCGCATGACGATGTAACGCCCATCAGCGCACCTCGGCGTGCCGCGTTCCGGACCGGCCTGTATCTTTCGCAGTTCAAGGCTATCCCGAAACTGGATCTGCGAGTGGAAGCCGCATCCACGGACTCACGCGTCAGCCGTAGCACGGGCGGATACTTCTACTACTACGAAGGCATCCAGGTTCAGGGCTATACGAACAAAGGATTTCTGTTTGGAGATCCGATCGGCCGCGAGGCGAAGGGCGGCCACGCTTGGATGACCTACCATCTCTCTGGGACTGAGTCGGTGGGGATTGAATACCTGAATAAGAAGAACGACAACGACTTTATCCCGAACGGCACGACGCAGAACCAGTTCAAGGCGAGCGTCACCAAGCGCTTCCTGCACGATAACGTTGAGATGAATGCCTGGTTTCAGTATGAGCGATGGAAGGCGCCAACCTACCTGCAGGGCCAACGAAATGACACGGTTACAGCCGTACAGCTCACGTTCTTCCCGGGTTTGAGGACGAAGCCGAGCGACTGATGCTCAGCTTCAGATTTGGGAGTCAGACCTCGGCGGGAACCGGTGTCTTGGGGGCGACGCATTCCTGGAAGTAGGCGAGGGATCTCTCGAGGCCCTCGCGGAGTGGAACGACGGGCTGCCAATCGAGTAACTTCTGGGCGAGGGTGATGTCCGGGCGGCGGCGGAGCGGATCGTCCTGGGGCAGCGGCTGGAAGACGATCTCGATAGCGGCTCCGGTGACCGCCTTCACCTCCTGCGCGCACTCCAGGATCGTCCACTCCACGGGATTGCCGATGTTCACGGGCGTGTGCTCTGTGGACTTGGAGAGACGAACGATTCCGTTGATCAAGTCCGAGACGTAGCAGAAGGAACGGGTCTGTGAGCCGTCGCCGTAGATGGTGAGGGGCTCTCCGCGCAGTGCCTGCGTCATCAGGTTGGAGATGACGCGGCCGTCGTTTGCCTGCAGACGGGGGCCATAGGTATTGAAGATACGGACCAGGTGGGTGTCGACGTTGTAGTAGCGGTGGTAGGCGGTGACCGCGGCTTCCGAGAAGCGCTTGGCTTCGTCGTAGACCGAACGCGGGCCGACAGGATTCACATTGCCCCAGTAGGTCTCAATCTGGGGATGCACAATTGGATCGCCATAGCACTCCGAGGTGGAAGCGTGCAGGTAGGAGGCGTTGTACTTGCGGGCAAGATCGAGGGTGTTGATGGTGCCCGCGGAGCCGACGAGAAGGGTCTCGACACCCAGCCGGTGGTAGTCCACCGGGCTGGCTGGCGAGGCGAAGTTGAAGATGGAATCGACCCTGCCGAGATCGAATGGTTTGCAGATATCCTGTTCCACGAAGGTGAAGCGCGACTCGGATTGCAGGTGACGAATGTTGGCATGGTTGCCCGTGCACATGTTGTCGACGCCGATGACGTGATGCCCTTCCGCGAGCAGCGCGTCAGTCAGATGCGAGCCGAGAAAACCAGCTGCGCCGGTGACGAGTACGGTCTTTGCATTCATGAAAGGTAGATTCCTTCTTGGAGACGGATAGGTGCGTGAAGACGGCCAACGATGCGTGGCAGGGTCGAATTTCGCGTACGTTGCCGGTTAGACGAGGATGGTTTGAGGCTTCGACTCTCGTACGGGATGCACTGCGGGCCGCCCTACGCTCAGGTAGGTAAAGCCATGCTGGAGCATGACCTGCGGATCGTAGAGGTTACGGCCGTCGATCACGATGGGATAACGCAGCGTCTGGTTGAGACGATCGAGATCCAAGGTTGCAAACTCCGCCCAATCGGTAAGGATGAGCAGGGCGTCGGCGTCCGCAGCGGCGGCGTACGCTGAGTCCGCGTAGGTCAGGTTCACCGTCTCCGGGAGCAACTCCTGGGTTCGCTTCATGGCGGCGGGATCGAAGGCCGTGATCGAGCAACCTTCAGCCAGGAACATCTCGATCAAAGCGATGGCTGGAGACTCGCGGATGTCATCAGTCTCACCCTTGAAGGAGAGGCCAAGGACAGCGAGTTTCTTGCCGCGGAGCGTCCAAAGCGCAGAACGAACCTTGCCGAGGAAGCGCTTCTTCTGCGACACGTTGATGTTTTCGACCTCCGTAAGGAGAGAGAAGTCGACGCCAAGCTGATCCGCGACGGAGCGGAAGGCGGCGACGTCCTTCGGGAAGCAGGAACCGCCATAGCCGATACCGGGGCGCAGAAAGCGGCCTCCGATGCGGCTGTCGAGACCCATGCCACGGGCGACCTGCTCGACGTTCGCGTCGGTCGCCTCACAGAGGTTCGAGACCGCGTTGATGAAGGAGATCTTGAGGGCCAGGAAGGCGTTGGAAGCATGCTTGATGATCTCCGCGGACTTGGTGGAGGTGTCGAGCAGAGGAGGAGGAGAGTCGACCGAGCAAGAACCCGCGATGTGATCCGCCTTGGTGTAGTAGGCGCCCGAGGTAAGCGGCGCGTAAATCGCGCCGAGGACAGCGGCAGCGCGCGGCGTGCCGGAGCCGACCACGATGCGGTCGGGATGCAGGAAGTCGCTGACCGCGCTTCCTTCCCGCAGGAACTCAGGGTTGGAGACGACATCAAAGAGATCCTTGTCGACGCCATTGCGTTCCATGGTGCGGCGAATCCACTCATTGGTGTACACGGGAACCGTGGATTTTTCGACGATCACCTTATAGTCCGTGATCGAGCGTGCGATCTCGCAGGCGACTGCCTCAACGTACGAGAGGTCAGCGTCACCCGTCTCAGACTGGGGCGTGCCCACGGCGATAAAGATCGCCTGACACTCGCGGGTGGCCTCGGCCAGATCCGTCATGAAGACAACGCGCGTATTGCGGTAGCGGTTCAGCAGTTCGGGCAGGTGATCCTCGTGGATCAGCGTATCGCCGCCTTGCAGTGCAGCGACCTTGCGCTCGTCGTTATCGACGCAGATGACCTCGTGGCCCATCTCTGCAAAGCAAACTGCCGCGACCAGGCCTACATAGCCGGAGCCGACCACTGCGATTTTCATCTTGTCTGTCATGGTTTTAATTGTGTAGACTCTCCCGGATCATTTGTCCTCCGCTTGCGGCGAGGAGTTGTCTCATCGTACCAAATGGGTCGAGCAACCCCATCCCCCACTCCGGTTATACGGGTGCGTATGCGCTCGAACAGGGAATGCTGTGTCCCCCTCAGCTTACCTTCCCTTTCTGAAGACGAGCGAGGGGTGAAGACTCCCGCTAAGCCTTTGCCCGCCGGTCAGATAGCTTTCTCTCTGCCCGGTCGTCCGGTAGACTGAAGGAAATGAGTTCGGAAAATCCCCAGAGCGCACCCGGGCCAGGTGCACCGCATCCTACGTCACCTTCCGTCTTTAGTTCATCGCAAGGTGACTCGTCGCTCTCGGAGACGCTGATTGTGATGCGCAAGCGGCGGCTTGTGCTGATTGCGGCGCTGCTCCTTGGAATCCTGTTTGGCTTTTATAAAGCTCTGACACAGACGCGGCTCTATCAATCGAGCGGCCGGATTCAAATTCGCGAAGGCTCCTCGAACGAGTTCAAGATCGCACCCACCGTCTCCTTCGGGGAAGACGACCCGCAGCGCAAGACGCAGACGGAGATGGCGATCATCACCAGCGAGACGCTGCTGGAGACGATCGGCAGAGAACTGAATCTTGCCAACAATCCGGATTTTCTCGCCGCCAAAGGTCCGATTCCGCATCGCTCGATGGATGATCCGTCGGTGCGGCAGAACGTGGTCAATATCCTTCAGCGCAACCTGAAGGTGTCGATGGTGCCCAAGACGGACATCATCCGCATCACGTACAGCAGCCTCAATGCGAAGCTTTCAGCGGACATCGTCAATCATGTCATCCAGGCCTACATTCAACGCAGCTATGAGACTCGCTTCACCGCGACGCAGCGGGTCTCGCAGTGGCTCGGAACCCAGCTTGACAAGCTGAAGCAGGAGGTTGAGGCCTCTCAGGATCGCGTGCTGGATCTGCAGGAGAAGCTCGGAACCTTGGGATTCGATTCGAAGAACAGCCAGGCGACCACAGCGCTCGACGATCTCGCGAAGGCCTCTGGAACCGCAAAGCTGGGTAGGATTATCGCCGAATCGCGATATCGCATGTTGACCGGCATGGATCCGAACTCGATTGAGAGCTCGATCGACTCGGGACCGGGTGCACAAGCCTCGGGTATCAACTCCCTGCGAAGTACCCTGGCAGCCGCGAAGGCCTCCTACGCGGAGTTGACCGCGACTCTGGGACCGAATCATCCGCAGGTCAAGACAGCAAAGGCGAACGTGGATGCGCTGGAGCGCGAAGTGGCCGCGGAGCAGAGCCGTCTGCTGACCCAAGCCAAAGAGAGCTACCTGATCGCCAAAGCGAATGAAGATCAAACGGCGGCGGCGCTCGAGACCGAGAAGCATGATGCCTATAAGCTCGGGAGCCTGCAGGTGCAGTACACGCTGGCGCTGCGGGAGTTCGAATCCAACCGGACGCTCTATGACGGGTTGCAGCAGAAGCTGCACACTGCGGGCATTGAGGCCGGACTCGAGTCGCTCGAGATCGACATCGTGGATGCAGCGCTGCCGGCGGTCCAGCCTCTACTCAAACCAACCTCGACTCTGGTTCTGCTCTATACCTTTCTCGGGCTCATCCTGGGAGGAATGCTGGCCTTTCTGCTGGAGACACTCGATACCAGCCTGCGCAGCGTGTCTGAGATTGAAGCAGTCACCGAGCTGCCTTCGCTTGCCATCATTCCGCGTGCGCGGCGTTCCTCGCCGGAGCAGATTTCCTCCATGTCCACGGTGGAGCGCAACATCAACGTCCTAACGCAGCCGAAGTCGCAATTCACCGAGTCGTTCCGTTCCTTGCGAACCGCATTGATGCTCTCGACCCCGGGTCATGAACCCCAGTTCCTGCTCTTCACCAGCGCGACTCCCTCGGAAGGTAAGACGACGGTGACGAGCAATCTCGCCGTGATCCTGTCGCAGCGCGGAACCCGCACACTGCTGATCGACGCCGACCTGCGCAGGCCAAACGTGCATCACCGTTTCGGTTTGAACGGCAAGCTCGGCCTGAGCACCATTCTGAGCGGACAGACCACGCTTGAAGAGTCCGTCCAGAAGGTTCCCGAGGTTCCCGGCCTGGATATTCTGGCAAGCGGGCCGGTTCCTCCCTTCCCCACCGAGATGCTGAGCTCCGAGACCATGATCGAGCTGCTTCGGCATGCCGGTGGGATCTACACGCACGTGGTGATCGACTCTCCGCCTATCCTCTCCGTGACGGATGGCGTCATCCTCTCTCGCGAGGCGGATGCGGTCGTGCTTGTGGTGCGTCACGGAAAGGCCAGCAAGCACATTGTGCGGCGCGCGCGCGATCTGCTCTTCCGCTCTTCCGCTCCGCTGGCCGGCATCGTCCTGAACGCCGTTGACCTCAACTCACCCGAGTACTACGGCTACTACGGCTATACCGGCTACTCCTACTCCAGCCTGGATACCGCAGGCTGGGACGCGAAGGGCACAGGCAGCAGCAAACGGCGGAAGAAGGAAGACCGATGAGCGGGACGAGGAGGTTGGCGATCGCGGGTAGCCTGGCAGTCCTGCGCATGAGTGTGATCCTCGCTTTGTTGGGCGGCCTTGGCTTACGTTCGCTGGACGCGCAGTTCAGCGGACCGGCGGTTCTCTCGAACCCGCAGGCAAACGTGGGGCAGCCGGCGACGACGGATACGACCATCCTGAACCCGGCCTCGGCGGACCGGATCATCGTTCAGGGCGACCTGATGACGGTAAAGATCTTCGGCACCGGGGATTTCGTTCCGCTCTTCCGGGTCAGCGTCAATGGCACCGTGCAACTGCCGCTGATCGGTGAGGTGAAGGTGGCCGGTCTGACCAGCGCCCAGGCTGAGAACCTGATCGCGCGCAGGCTGATCGACGCCGGCATGTACAAGGATCCGCAGGTCAGCGTTCAGGTTACGGAGGCAGCGGGCGAGTTCGCCACCGTCTCCGGAGAGTTGCGGGCCGTGGTGCCGCTTCAAGGAAGCCGCACGCTCTTTGAGGTGCTCGCCGCCGCCGGTCCGCTGCCGGTCAACGCAAGCCATCGCGTGACTATCCTGCGACCCGGGCTGGATAAGCCGATCGTGGTCGATCTCGGCACCGATCCCAGTCAGGCCGCGCAGGCGAACATCCCCATCCTGCCCCGGGACACCATCCTGATCTCGCGCGTCGGTGTGGTTTACATCCTTGGAGCCTTCTTGAAGGAAGGTGCGATCCCGCTCGACCAGAACTCACCCTTGACCTTGATGCAGGCGACCGCGTTGTCCGGTGGCCTTGGATTCGAGGGCCGCTATAAAGACCTGCGCATCATTCGCACGGTCGGGTCCGAGCGGAGGCTGATCGGTGTGGACATCAAGAGCGTGCTCGATGGCCGTTCCCCCGATCCGATCCTGCAGGCGGAGGACATCGTCTTCCTCCCTACCAATGCATTGAAGGCTGCGATCAAGTCGGGCGGCATTGGAACGTTGTCCAACATCGCGTCGCTCTTGATCATCGCGTTCCAGCAACACTAAGCATGCGGTCGCCTCACGAGCCGAAAGGACGAGGGGAGCGGATGAGTTCCAGCATGGAGGAGGCCGTGGCAACAGGAACGGGCGAGAGCGCGGGGTGTCCGCTTCGTCTCGCCTACCTGGTCAGCCACCCCATTCAGTATCAGGCCCCGCTGCTTCGGCGGATCGCGCGTGAACCTGGTCTGGAGCTGACTGTCTTCTTCGGCTCGGACTTCTCCGTGCGTGGCTATCGGGATGAGGGTTTCGGCGTAGAGATCGCCTGGGATATACCGTTGTTGGAGGGCTACAGGTACAAGTTTCTACCAAGGCTTCGGGACAAAGGGACGGAAGGTCTCTTCACTCCCGTTAGTTACGGTCTGGTCTCGCTGCTCACGGACCGCAACGGGAGTCCGCGCTTCGATGCCGTTTGGGTTCATGGTTATGGGACTCTGAACCAGATGCATGCAATCCTCGCCGCGAAGGCGCTTGGCATTCCGGTGCTCGTTCGTTCCGACTCTTCGCTGCGCGACCGGCCGCGCGGACACTTGAAACTCGCGGCCAAGCAGGTTTTTTTTCAAGCGCTTCGCGGCTTGATCGATGGCGTGCTCGTCTCGGGAACGTGGAACCTGGAATACTGGCGGCATTACATGGGGGAGGAGTTTCCACTGTTTTTGCTCCCTTATGCAGTCGATAATGCCTGGTTTCAGCGGCGCTGTTCCCAGGCTGCCGCAAGCCGGCAGGAGCTTCGAGCTGCACTCGATCTTGAGGCCGATCGGCCGGTCATTCTCTTTGCCTCCAAGCTGCAGACGCGCAAGCGCGCGAAAGACCTCGTAGAAGCCTATGCACGTCTTGTGTTGAGGCAGGGACAGGGCTCAGAGCCCTACCTGTTGATGGTGGGCGACGGCGAAGAGCGGCAGGCGCTAGAGCAGCAGGCGGCTGCGACGGGACTCACGGGAATCCGCTTCTGCGGCTTCCGAAACCAGTCGGAGCTTCCTCGATTCTTCGATCTCGCAAGTGTCTTCGTGCTGCCTTCCAGACACGAGCCTTGGGGTCTGGTCGTCAACGAGGCGATGAATGCCGCGCGGCCGGTGATCGTGAGCGATGACGTGGGCTGTCATCCCGACCTCATCACGGATGGAGTGGAAGGATACGTTTATCCCGTGGGCAACGTGGAGGCACTCACGAGCGCCCTGAGCAAGGTGCTCGCGAGTCCGGCAAAGAGTGCGGAGATGGGCAGGGCTGCTCTTGTCAGGATCAAACACTGGAGTTTCGAAGAGGATATCGCGGGACTGAAACAAGCTCTGGCGCACGTAACTCGCCGCAAGCTCTCAGCCGCTGCGCCGCCGGGGCAGGCATGACGCGGGCCGGGCACATTCTGCACGTCATCGATTCGCTCGACCCGGTGACCGGAGGCCCATCCGAGGTGATCCGGTCGCTCTTTCAGCATGGGCCAACGGGATATACGGCTGAGGTCGTCACCCTGGATGAACCGGATGCGCCCTTCCTCGCTTCCTGCACCTTCAAGGTGCATGCGCTGAGTCGCGGTCGAGGCTTCCTGGGGTACAGCTCCGCGCTGGATCGCTGGCTGAAGGCAAACCGCGAACGCTTTGACGGGGTCATGGTGCATGGACTCTGGCGCTATGTCTCCTTTGCGGCCTGGCGTGCCTGCAAGGGACATATGCCCTATGTCGTGATGCCCCACGGCATGCTGGACCCGTACTTCAAGCGCCGTTACCCCGTGAAACACCTGCAGAAATGGCTTTACTGGTTGGCGTCCGAGTACTGGGTCCTGCGCGATGCGCATCGTGTCCTCTTCACCACGAACGAGGAGAGCAGGCTTGCAAAGCAGAGCTTCTGGCTGCACCGCTGGAGGCCTGCTGTGATCCCGCTCGGAGCAGTCGGCCCGGTTGCGACATGTCACCAACTGACAGCAGCCTTCTTTCAGCAATGCCCAGCATTGAGGGGTCGTCGCTTCCTGCTCTTCCTGGGCAGAATCCACCGCAAGAAGGGCTGCGATATGCTCATCTCATCTTTCATCCAGTCCGCTGCAAAGGATCCCATGCTGCACCTCGTGATGGCCGGACCCGATCAACAGAATTGGAGCAGCGATCTCAAGCAGTTGACCTCACACGCCGGCATCGAAGATCGTGTCCACTGGCCGGGCATGCTTCAAGGTGACGTCAAGTGGGGAGCGTTTTTTGCCTGCGAAGCGTTCCTATTGCCCTCGCACCAGGAGAACTTCGGCATCGCCGTGGCGGAAGCAATGGCCTGCGGGCGGCCGGTCCTGCTCTCCGACAAAGTCAACATCGCGCCGGAGATCGCCCGGGACGGCGCAGGCATGATGGAATCGGATACACAGCAAGGAACAGACCGGCTCATCGAACGTTGGATCGCGCTTCCAGCGGAGTCGCGCCAAGCGATGGGCGAACAGGCGCTGCTCACCTTCCAGCAACGCTATGACATGAAGAAGAACGCCGCGGCTATCCTGCAGGTCTTCGACGATACAGCCGGAGACGACTAGATATGGCCAAGCAAAGCTTCTACAACGCCGCCGACCATATCTCTCCCGACACCGCCGCAGACCCCTACCAGCGGCCGGCGTTCTCGTTGCAGAACCGCCTTCGCCGCCTCATCTGGAACACCTGCTGGCTGATCTTCTATCGGACGTCGCCACGCCCTTTCCATGTCTGGCGAGCGATGCTGCTGCGTCTCTTCGGCGCCACGCTCGGCCCCAACTGCCACTTCTATCCCGCTTCCAAGATCCACTCACCCTGGAATCTAGTCTGCGCGGACGGCGTGGCCGCAGGAGACGGAGTGGAGATCTACAATCCCGCGCCCGTCCATCTAGGCTCCCACGCCATCCTCTCCCAGGGCGCGTATCTCTGCGGAGCCACCCACGATTTCGACGACCCCGCCTTCCCGCTCCTGGCCTACACCATGGAGATCGGCGCCTATGCATGGGTATGTGCCAGAGCCTCCGTCGGGCCTGGCGTCAACATCGGGGAGGGAGCTGTACTGGGACTTGCATCCGTGGCGACCAAAGATCTGGAGCCGTGGACGGTCTACGCCGGGTCGCCTGCAGTTCGGATCAAAGACCGCAAGCGCCACACACCAGCAAACTGACTACGACTGCCGCCGCAGCTTCGCCAGCAGATCGGTCGGATGCACCGGCTTGGCCAGAATCTCGAACTCATGCCCTTGCTCCCGTGCCTTTTCGAGCAGATCAGCCGTCGCCGCCTGCCCGGAGAACAGCAGAATCTTGCAGCTTGGCCGCTTTGCCCGCGTCGCAATGGCCGCCTCGATGCCGGTCATTCCCGTCATGATCACATCCGAGATCAGCATATCCGGCAGGAACGTGTCCAGACTCTCGATCGCCTTCTCTCCGCTGTACACGGCACGCGCTTCAAATCCCGCCTGATTGAGGATGATGGCGAGCGTATTTGCAATCACCTGTTCATCGTCGGCGACGAGCACGCGCGGTTTCGTAGGTGTTGCAGAAGTTGTTTCAGACATGCTTGTTTTTCCCCAGGGAAGATTCTCTTGTCTCAGTCTTCGTGCCAAGTTCGGTTCGCGGCGGCGTTCGGCTCTTGACTTTCGCGCCTAGCGCCGCTTTACCGTTATATCAGCAAAGTGGTGGTAGGCTGCTCGAAGAGCGGGTATCCCAGACCCTCCCCCAGCCGTCCGTACGGTGGAAAGAACGAGATACACAGATGCCGGAAGTCATCATACGCGCAGAACGCGTGGAGAAGTATTACGCGCAGTCCGCCGAGAACCGCATCCAGGTCATCGCCCCCACTGACCTCTCCATCGTCAAGGGTGAAATCGTCGCGCTGCTCGGCCCCTCCGGCTCCGGAAAATCCACCCTGATGCGCATGATGACCGGCCTCTCCGAGCCCTCCGCCGGCCAGGTCTTCTGGCATGAACAGCCCATCGCAACCTCCGCCGTCAACGTCTCCATCGTCTTCCAGAGCTTCGCGCTCTTCCCCTGGCTGACCGTTCTTGAAAACGTCGAAGCCGTTCTCAAGGCTCGCGGAGTGGACCCCACGGAGCGTCGCCGCAAGAGTCAGAAGATGCTCGACACCGTCGGCCTCGACGGCTTCCAGGCCGCCTACCCGAAGGAACTCTCCGGCGGCATGCGCCAGCGCGTCGGCTTCGCCCGCGCCCTCGTCGTCGAGCCCGAAGTCCTGTTCATGGATGAGCCCTTCTCCGCCCTCGACGTCCTCACCGCAGAGAACCTCCGCTCCGAACTCCTGGAGCTCTGGCAGAACAAGACCATCCCCACCCAGTCCATCTTCATCGTCACCCACAATATCGAAGAAGCCGTCCTGCTCGCCGATCGCATCATCGTGCTTGGCCGCAATCCCGGCCGCGTTCGCACCGACTTCAAAGTCGGCCTCATGCACCCGCGCGACCGCAAGTCCATGGCCTTCACCCAGCTCGTCGACTACGTCTACAAGGTGCTCACCCAGCCCGACCAGCAACCTCCCACGCTCCCCACCGCAGCCGGCCGCACAGCCGCCGGCCGGACCCAATACCAGATGCTCCCGCACGCCCGCCCCGGAGGCATCGCCGGTCTGCTTGAGATCCTCATCGACCACAACGGCAAGGACGACATCTACAAGCTCGCCAACGATCTCTCCTTCGAGATCGACGACCTGCTCCCCATCGTGGACGCCGCTCAGCTCCTCGGCTTTCTAACCGTGCACGAAGGCGACGCCGCCATCACTCTGGCGGGCTCTGAGTTCGCCAACTCCGAGATCCTGCACCAGAAAGAGGTCTTCCGCAACGCCGCCGTCGAACATGTGCTCCTGCTGCGCCAGATCGTTCGCGCCCTCGAAACCAAAAGCGATGGCGAAGTCCCGGAAGAGTTCTTTCATGACGTGCTCGACGAGCAATTCAGTGAAGAAGAGACCATCCGGCAGTTGGAAACAGCAATCAGTTGGGGCCGCTATGCCGAGCTCTTCGACTTCGACGCCGCACGCCGCCGCTTCATGCAGCCCGAACGCCTGAACCAGCACGGCCAGACCGAGGAAGAGCTCGCCGAACAGGAGTCCGCCGAGTGATCACCTTTCCCGGCAGCTTCAGCAATCTTCCCGGCCGCGAGACGCTCGCCCGCACCCAGGTCTTCCGCCGTTCCTGGCCGTTCGTCATGGATCTCGCCGTAGCCGCCATCGGGCTGGCCGGCTTCTACTGCATCGTCCTAATCGCCAAGTTCTGGGCCGGCCCGCCGGATGTGCAGATGGTCGTCTCGTTGCGACCGGGATCGCTCCCGCTGTATGCCTTCTACTCGGTCGTCCGGATCGGCCTGGCCTACCTGTTGAGCCTCCTCTTCGCGGTCGCTTACGGCTACTTTGCAGCGTACTCGGAACGCGCTGAACCCTTCATGATCGCCGCGCTGGATATTCTTCAGTCCATCCCCGTGCTGAGTTTTCTGCCCGGGGTCATGCTCGCGATGGTCGGCTTGTTTCCCACCCGTCACATCGGCGTCGAGCTCGGCGCAATCGTCCTCATCTTCACCGGCGCGGTCTGGAACATGGCCTTCAGCTTTTACTCCTCGCTGAAGAGCATCCCGCGCGAGCTCATCGAAGCCACCAAGGTCTACCAGTACTCCCGCCTGCAGCGCCTGATCCAGCTTGAGCTTCCTTACTCTGCGATCGGCCTGCTTTGGAACTCGATCATGTCGGTCGCGGGTGCGTGGTTCTTCCTCATGGCTTGCGAGATGTTCCATCTCGGCGCTCGCGACTTCCGCCTGCCCGGCCTCGGCTCCTACCTCCAGACCGCGGCCGACGCCGGCAACGGCCGCGCCATCGCCTACGGCCTCATCTGGATGGTCGCGATCATCGTCGCCACGGACCAGCTCATCTGGCGTCCGCTCATCGCCTGGAGCGACAAGTTCAAGTTCGAGCAGGTCGAATCGTCCAAGCGCGTCGTCTCGCCCATTCTCGCCCTGCTGACCCAATCGAACGCGCTGCAGAGCCTGAAGGAACACACCTCCGAGCCGCTGACCGAGAAGCTGTATGCAACGCTTGCCCGCCGCCGCGAGGAGCGGGTCCGTACGCTCGCTGCCCGGCCTGTCGGCATGCATCGCTCGACCGGGTGGGTCGGCTATGCGCTGCTCGCCGTAGGCTCGCTGGTCGTGCTCTTCCTCGCCTGGCAGACGGTCGTCCTGATCCTGCCCGTCCGAGGCGGCCAATATCTCGAACTCCTCAAGGGCGCTGTAGCCACCTTCCTCCGGGTTAACCTCTCACTGGCCCTGGCCGCCGCCTGGACGATTCCAGCCGGCGTCGCGATCGGCTTTCACCCTCGCCTCGCTAGGCTGGCACAGCCACTCGCGCAGATCGCCGCCTCGGTTCCCGCCACCGCCCTCTTCCCGGTGATCTTGCTCGCGCTCGTACGCATCGGCGGCGGACTTGGCATCGGGTCCATCGCCCTCATGCTCCTGGGCACGCAGTGGTACATCCTCTTCAACGTCATCGCCGGCGCGCTCGCCATCCCTACGGACCTGAAAGAGGTCTCCACCCTCTTCGGCTTCAGCACCTTGCAGCGCTGGCAGACCGTCATCCTGCCCGGCATCTTCCCATTCCTGATCACCGGCATGGTCACCGCCTCGGGCGGCGCATGGAACGCCAGCATCATCGCGGAGTACTTCCGCCTCAACAACCAGACGCTTCAGACCACCGGCCTAGGAGCCCAGATCAGCGCCGCCACCGAATCCGGCCAGTTCCCTATCTTGCTGCTCGGCACAATCCTGATCTCGCTGATGGTTGTGACCACGAATCGGCTCCTGTGGAGGCCTTTGTACCGTCTGGCGGAGACTCGCTACAAACTTGGCGCGTGACAACTTCCTGAAGAACGCTTTTGGAATAAGGAATATCCCCGGCCAGAAGAATGCCTGACACCGATTACCACCGATCTGAAATGGGATTGAAATGCGAGCCGATGGACTCGTGTTTATCGCATCTGCCTCGAAATCGCCTTTCAGATCGGTGATAGATCGGTGTCAAGCCTTCCTCGCCTCAGCTACATGGCTTCATGGTCTAGAAGGGAGACAGCACATTCCGCAAGAAAACAGGCCCAGCAAAAAGCTGGGCCATCTCAGGCGGAGCATCCTCGAAGGAGAAGTATGCGAGCAGTCTAGGGGTGGACAGGAGGAAGCGCAAAGACTCTTTGGTAATGTTCATTTCGGGAATCTGTAATCTCTCCTGCGAATAAACCTAGGCCGCTGTCTTTCTAACCCGATTTCGGAACGCAAAGATCACCGCCAGCAGCGGCGGCGCGATCAGCACACCCCACGGCGGGATCAGAACTCCCAGCACGATCGGTCCAAGGAACGCCGCCCACCACGGCACCAACGTTGTTCGGTGAAGAAGGCAAGGGCTGATGACCAGACCCTCCACGACTGCGATGATTCCGTACAGCCCGAGCACCATGCAGATCCGGAACAACCTGTCGTCCCCGCCGGAAACTCCCACCGCGATCACCGGTCCGGCTACCGCAAGCATGCCTCCGATCCCCGGCACGAACTGAAACACTCCTCCGGGCAGAGCCCACATCGGCGCCAGCGGAACGTGCAGGATCTCCAGCCCGATCAGCCACAGCACTCCGACGATCAACGCGTCCAGCGTCACCGCGCGCCACCAGTTCACGATTGCTCTACCCGCTGTGCCCAGATGCGACGAGACCCTTCCAACCTTTGGCGGCGGTGCCAAGCTTATCCTCTCCTCCCAGACTGCTTTGGTCCGGCGCCCTCAGTCCTTAGGGCTGACCTTAGGGCTGAGAACTGCCACAGGAACGATCCCCTGCCTTGCCTCATTCCCATTTCAGAACAGTACCTCAAGAAATCTTGGCTCGAAGGCCGGAAAACACCTCCAAAAACCCCAGCAAATTCGCTTGTCAAGCCCCAAATTGACCTAAGATGTTCATTCCACGAGAGATAAAGTTGGCGTAACCACCCCCTCCAATCCCGTACAATTAACGCAGAGGAAAAAATCCGGGTCGACTCTTCTGGCGCGTTCGTATCTCTTTTGTTGCCAATATTTTACCTCTAAGTCCAATGATGACAATATTTTACGAGGGTGACCCCCACGTAAGTTGTTGTTTTGATTCGGAATATAACCAGTAAGTTAACCAGAGGGGGGAGGGGGGTACCAGCATGAAGTTCGGCGTCTTAGTCTTCCCAGGATCCAACTGCGATCACGACTCCTTCAACGTCGTCAGTCAGGTCCTCGGCGAGAAGGCCACCATGCTCTGGCATGAGTCGACCGACCTAGAAGGCTGCGACGCCATCATCGTTCCCGGCGGCTTCGCCTACGGTGACTACCTCCGCACCGGCGCCATCGCCAGGTTCGCCCCCATCATGCAGCCCGTCCGCCGCTTCGCCGACTCCGGCGGGCTCGTACTCGGTATCTGCAACGGCTTCCAGATCCTCTGCGAGGCCGGCCTCCTCCCCGGCGCCCTCATGCGCAACGCCCACCAGCGCTACCTCTGCAAGCAGGTCCACCTCCGTACCGAGACCGGCGACAGCCCCTTCACCCAGGAACTCCCCCGGGGGCAGGTCGTCCGCATGCCCGTCGGCCACATGGAAGGCAACTATTTCTGTGATGCCGATACTCTCGCCGCGCTGAAGCAGCAGGACCGGATCGCCTTCCGCTATGCCAATGCCGAGGGCTCAACCGACGCAGAGTGGAACGCGAACGGCTCGCTCGAGAACATCGCCGGCGTATTGAGCGAAGGCCGAAACGTCCTCGGCATGATGCCCCACCCGGACCGCTCCAGCGAGTCGCTTCTAGGCTCCGCCGACGGCCTGAAAATCTTTCGCTCCATGGCCGATTCAATGGTGCTCGCCCGATAGCGATCAGCCACTGAAGCCTCGCCGAATGGTAATCTGGCCTGAGTATGGTTGATATTCATCATCATCTTCTGTGGGGTACGGACGACGGGGCCAAGTCCTTCGAGATCTCACTGGAGATGGCTAAAGCCTCCGCTGCCGACGGGGTCAGCCACATCGTCTGCACCCCCCACGCAAGCGGCAACTGGACCTTCGACCCCGAATCCAATCAGGCTAAGGCAGCCGAGTTGCAGGCGCGGCTGGAGCAAGAGCGAGTTCCTTTGACGCTCGGCCTGGGATGCGACTTCCACCTGACCTACGACAACATCCAGGAAGCGAAGCAGAATCCGTCTAAGTTCAGCGTCAACGGCCTCGGGTACCTGATGGTGGAGATTCCCGACTACGGCGTCGCTCCCGGAATGACCGAAACCTTCTATGAGCTGCAACTTGCTGGGCTGACACCTATCCTCACCCATCCCGAGCGCAATCCAACCCTGCAGGCCGACCCGAAACGGTTAAGGGAATGGATGCGGGGAGGAGTGCTGGTGCAGGTGACCGGCGATTCGGTTACGGGAAAGATGGGGAAGGCCGCGCAGAAGATGGCGCATGAACTTCTATCCAAGCGCTGGGTACACTTTCTGGCCACGGATGCGCACAACGTAACCTCCCGTCCCCCAAGGCTCAGCCAAGCGCGCGATCTGGTCGCCAGGAAGTATGGGCAAGACTATGCGGAGAGTCTGGTTGAGACCAATCCGCGAGCTGTCTTTGAAGGCAAGCCGTTTGAGGCGCAGGCTGAACCCCTGGGGCTGTATGAGGACTTCAACATTCCATGGTGGAAACGCATCTTTGCCTGAGCGGGCTAGAGTCCGAGGCCGCCGTCTACCGTGAGCAGTTGACCCGTGATGAAGTGCGGGCCGGTGGCGAAGAAGAGGACCGCCGCCGCCACATCCGCTGAGGTTCCGTTCCGCTTCATGGGCGTGCGCTCCGCAAAGTGCTGATAGGCGACGCCGACCTCACCTTGCACAATCATCCCAGGTGCCACGCAGTTCACGCTTACCTCCGGCGCCCACGCCTTGGCCATCGTCATCGACAGCATGTGCAGCGCGGCCTTAGAGGTGCAGTAGTGGGCGTGTGTCGCCCATGGTTGAATCCCGCCAAGTGAGCCGATGTTGATGATGCGGCCGCGGGACTCTCGCAGATGCGGGAGCGCGGCTTGGGCGGCCAGGAACGGTCCGCGTGTGTTGGCGGCGAACATGCCGTCCCACTCGGCAACGCTGATGTCCTCCAGGGCGGCGGAGGCAAAGGCTCCCGCATTGTTTACCAGCAGATCGATCCGACCGTGCGTTGTGACGATTGCACCGATAGCGTCCGAGATCTGTGTGGGCTGATCCAGATCACAGCGATGCGCTGTAGCGTGCACATCCAAGGCCTGGAGACTTGCGATGGCCTCATCCGCCTCGTCTCTTGAGTTGCGGTAGGTGATGGCCACGTTCGCGCCTGACTCCGCGAGGGCAAGCGCGATTGCAAGCCCGATACGCTTTGCGGCACCGGTCACGACGGCAGTCTTTCCTACCAGTGGCTTGATCTCTGCTTGCAATTGTTGGAGAGGAGGCTGAGTCACGGGCTACGGAGGCGTCGAAACCGGAGCGGTCGGCGAGGGATCGCTGGTGTGATTTGTCGGCTTTGGAGACTGGATGACGGGAGATGTACTGGTTCGCTTCGGCTCCTGCACACCCACGGCACGATCGGACTCCTTGCCGGAGGTATCGACGTAAGCGGAGACCTGGGCCCGGGGCTTCAGCATAGCGATGGAAATCGTTCGCGAAGACTCATCCAACTTGTAATGTCCGGCGAAGGTGGCAAACCCTTCCGCGATCACTTGCACATCGACCTCCGAACCGGTTGGAATGATGTCGATGACGGCTTTGCCCTCTTCGTTTGTCTTGACTTCCAGATTGCCTTCATCCTTCCCGTTCTTCACGGACCGGAAGATGACAGCGGCATTAGCGACCGGCTTTTGATTGGTGCCCTTGACGACATCCACCTCGACGTGCGAGGTCACGGGAGGAGCCTTGTACTTTCGGCCGCGGTGCGGAGCGTCGTCCTGCCCGTGCGCGGCGGAGCAGGCTAGGCCGGCAAACGCTAAAGAACACAGAGCTTTGTGGAGCAGCAGCATGAGGCCATTCTACGCCGTTTTAGCAACCAGCGATCTTTGCCAAGTCGGGAGCTGACGGATTCATCACGGCACAAGGTCAGGGCCACGCGAGGATTTGCGTCGGTTTCACTCACATTTCACAGTGGCTGGTTGACACGTCGGCACCCAGGGCATAAATTTAGCAATCGAAGGGTACGAGTGCTAATCGCGTACCCAGATGTGCTTTCGAGCACTCAACAGACGTATTTACAAGGAGATGTAACGTATGGCAACAACAACCTTTACGCCATTGCATGATCGTATTCTGGTTCGTCGTACCGAAGAGGGCGAGACCATGCGCGGTGGCATCATCATCCCGGATTCAGCGAAGGAAAAGCCGCAGCAGGGTGAAGTCGTCTCCGTCGGCAAGGGTAAGTCGAACGATGAAGGCAAGACGTTTCCGCTGGATGTCAAGGCTGGCGACACCATCCTCTTCGGCAAGTACTCCGGCACCGAGATCAAGCTGGATGGCGAAGAGTTCCTGATCATGCGCGAAGAAGAAGTCCTCGGGATCGTCAAGAAGTAGGCCCTTCGGGCTGTCTTGGACCGCTTCGCCGTGGCTCCTTCCGTAAGTTGAACGGATGTGGGTAAACGGAAGAGTTTCAAAACCAATCTTTCTTGCCGGTTTGACCGGCATATGGAGTAAGCATCATGGCAAAACAGATTCTGCACGGAGAAGATTCCCGCCAGGCGATCCTGCGCGGTGTCAACATCCTGGCCAATGCGGTCAAGGTGACCCTCGGCCCCAAGGGGCGCAACGTTGTCATTGAGAAGAAGTTCGGTTCGCCGACGATCACCAAGGATGGTGTGACCGTCGCCAAGGAGATCGAGCTCGGCGACGCGCTGGAGAACATGGGTGCGCAGATGGTGCGTGAGGTTGCATCGAAGACCTCTGACGTGGCCGGCGACGGTACGACCACTGCGACCGTTCTGGCGCAGGCGATCTATCGCGAGGGCGTGAAGACGGTTGCAGCCGGCGCAAACCCGATGGCGCTGAAGCGCGGCATCGATAAGGCTGTCGAGGCGATCATCGGCAAGCGCGATGAGTATGGCGTTGTGCAGGGCGGTGCGTTGAGCAAGTTCTCCAAGCCGGTTTCGGGCGACATGATCGCTCAGGTTGGCACGATCTCGGCGAACTCGGATGCGCAGATCGGCACGATTATCGCCGCGGCGATGAACAAGGTCGGCAAGGACGGAGTGATCACGGTCGAAGAGTCTCGCACGATGGAGACGCAGCTGGATGTCGTTGAAGGCATGCAGTTCGATCGCGGCTATCTCTCGCCTTACTTCGTCACCGATGCGGAGCGGATGGAAGCTGCGTTGGAGAACCCTTACATCCTGATCTACGAGAAGAAGATCTCGTCCATGAAGGACTTGCTGCCGTTGCTCGAGCAGATTGCGCGGACGGCGAAGCCGCTCGTGATCATCGCCGAGGATGTTGACGGTGAGGCGCTCGCGACTCTGGTGGTGAATAAGCTGCGTGGCACGCTGAACGTTGCGGCCGTGAAGGCTCCTGGTTTTGGCGATCGGCGTAAGGCGATGCTTGAGGATATTGCGACGCTCACGGGCGGTAAGGCGATCACCGAGGATCTCGGCATCAAGCTCGAGGGCGTGAAGATCGAGGACCTGGGAACGGCGAAGCGGGTCACGATCGACAAGGACAATACGACTATCGTCGATGGTGGTGGTGAGGACGAGAAGATCGCCGGACGCGTGAAGGAGATTCGCGCACAGGTGGAGAAGACGACCTCTGACTACGATCGCGAGAAGCTGCAGGAGCGTTTGGCGAAGCTGGTTGGTGGCGTTGCTGTGATCAAGGTCGGCGCTGCGACCGAGACCGAGATGAAGGAGAAAAAGGCTCGGGTTGAGGATGCGATGCATGCCACTCGCGCTGCGGTTGAGGAAGGCATCGTCCCGGGAGGCGGAGTTGCGCTGATCCGTTGCTCGGCTGCTGTGGATGAGCTGATCAAGACGCTCGAAGGCGACGAGAAGATCGGTGCAACGATCATTCGCCGCGCGATCGAGGAGCCGCTTCGCATGATCGTGATGAACGCCGGCGAAGAGGGTGCGGTCGTGATCGGCAAGATCCATGACTCGAAGGAGGCCAACTTCGGCTACAACGCCGGAACAGGCGCCTACGAGGACTTGGTTGCTGCCGGTGTCATCGACCCAACCAAGGTGACACGGACTGCGTTGCAGAATGCGGCGTCGATCTCCGGGCTGATGCTGACCACCGAAGCCATGATCTCCGAGATTCCGGAGAAGAAGGAAGCGGCCGGCGGCGGGCATAATCACGGCGGCGGCGGTATGGACGGCATGTACTAGGAGCCGGTTCTACCGATCGGACTGCTGGACTGAGAGAACCCCGAGGCGCTCGATGCGCTTCGGGGTTTTCTCGTAAGGGGGGTGCCCCCCCTCCCTTGCTCTTTTGGCTAAGTTCTTGGCTTTGTTCAGCTTAGGGGAGGGGTACCACCGCAAAATATTGTCAACAAAAGGGTTACGCGTAAAATATTGACAACAAAGGGGTTAGAGATTTGGGGAGATTGGTTTCCGAATGTTTCCTGTACCTCCAGTATACGAGTTAAGAGGGGGTGAGTACGCCAACTTTCTTTTTGAGCTAAGTTGCTTCTTTACCATGAGTTAGGCGGTCTGTTTGGGTCTTTAGGGCTTGACACGCAAATTTGCTGGTGTTTTTGAGGGTAGAAAGCCGCAGAAAGCGACAGAAAGTGACGTTGAGGGGCAGTAGCGCGTTCCGAAACGGGACACCCGGGCTGTTGGCAACGGGTTAGCGCATGGCGTCTTCGCGAACATCCCGGGGAAGTTCGCGGAGGTATTCGGACGGGGTGAAGTCGAGTTGGCCGAAGCTGGCGGTGAACTCCTTCATAATGGCCTTGGAAAGGAGCTGAACGCGGGCGGGGTCAGCGTGTTCGGCGTTGAAGTGGGTCGACCACAGATCATCCCATGGCTTTGGATGAGCCTGTTTGCGGCCTTCCTGTGTGGTCTTCAGCTGGGAGTCTGATCCCCAAGGGCCGCCGAAGGCGGTGAAGCACTCTCGCATCAAGGCCTGGCAGGAGACAAAGAAGGATTCAGGAAAGAGGGGCTTGGCGAGATGCATTTGCCGGTCGATGACGCGTTTACGCTTGATCATCTCCGGCGGGTCAAACTCTTTCCAGCAGCCAATGAAGGTGAAGTAACAAAGGATGTCGTTGAGGGACGGAGCGAGCTGGTCGTAGATCTCGAGGCGCTTCTCGATGATCTTCTGATTGACCCAGCGACGATCTTCATAACGGCGGCCGGCGCGCTGGATGAAGATACCCAAGACGGTCAAAGCCGCCGGCGTGAGCAGGCTGGCAAAGAGCTTGACGATTTCCAGTGAGTTCCAAGTGGAGGGTGTCAGGGTCATAGAGTTTCGCCAGGAGACCAAGGCCTTAGGGATACCGTGGCGCCCGAACGGGCTACAGAGTTGTATGCCTCGTCACTCTACGCGACGTGGGATGAAGATCACAAAAAAAAACGGTGACCTCAATGGGTCACCGCTTCTAGACGGAAGAGCGGGTCAGGCCTGGGGGGCTGACTCGTGGTTGCCGGGACGAACCTCCACCGCGTGCTTCAGCTTGAGCTTGGGGACGGTGGTTTTGACCTGCAGCCGGACGAGACGGTCGCGGCCCTCGCCCTTGGCGTCAGCGTCGAAGGTTGCGATGTAGGTCTCAGAGATCGCGGCCTGGAACTGGTGGAGGAACGGTTCGAAGGAGACGGGATTTCCGAGGCCTTCGTAGTACGCGACCCCGCCGGTTCCTTCGGCTATCTGCTGAAGGTAGCTCTGGCCGCTGAAGTTGGCACGACCGCCGCGAATGCCGGCATCGCCGTAGTAGATGGAGGAGACGACCACACCGGCGCGGTTGGCGTCATCGATGGCGGTCTGAACGTATGGACTGTTCTGGTTGAGGATGCTGGTCGAGCCATTGTAAGGATCGACACCGTTGGTGATCATGAGGACGAAGCGGGCCTTATTGCCGGTGGTGGGACCGGACTCGGAACGGGCTTCGTTGCCGGGCCAAGTCTTGACGAACTCGGAGAGGCAGAAGTAGGGGCTGGCGGAGATGCCCGGGATTCCGGTGGGGATGCGAAGCGTGCCGGCTGCGCCTGCGAGGTCGGTGGTGAAGCCGGTCGAACGAACCCCTCCCTCAGCCATATAGCCGACGAGAACCTGAGTGCCGGCGGGAAGACCGAGGATGAACTTGCGGATGTCCTCCAACTGGAGCGAGGCGGAGCGGCGCAGACCGTCGTCGATGAGGATCGCGATCTGCGTGCCTGTGGGCGTGACAGGGGTGAGGCTGGTGATCGGGGAAGGCTTGTTGTTGACCATGAGGCTGGTGGTGGGGATGGTGGGGGCGACCGGCTCCTTGGAGTCGACGCGGATGAGAGTCTGGGTGGGGATGCCTTCTTCCTGGGCGGAGGCGGCGGCGAGGGGAAGGGTCGCCGCAAGGAGAGCGGCGGGGAGGAGGAGGGTCGCGAACTTGGAGGTGCGGGTGCGTGGGTTGGTCGATGTCATTGGTTCATCCTTGTCTCTACACAGGGTTAGATGGGTGTGAGATGGGTTAGGTTACTGCGGTTGCCGCGGGGCTTTTGCTGAACGGCTGGTGATCACCGCAGGCACCTCTATTTGGACACGAAATCGGGGGAAAGGTCGCTAGGGGAAGGGCTTTGGGGATCGTTGAGGAAGCAACGGTAAAGACAACAGCCCATACGGAGATTCTGACCCTTCACTTCGTTCAGGGTCAGAAGGACGGGCTTGAGCAGGATGACGGTCTTAGGGTGGGAAGATAGCTCCAGTCGCCTTGAGTTGTCCGCCGTGCTCTGCTTCTTGATGGCTACTCGCGGCCGATGCGGAGCTTGAGGCCGGAGCGGAAGGTGAAGGGAGTGGAGGGATAGCCGATGGGGGCGATGTGCTGGTCGTTGAGGAGATTGGTGAGCTGGGAGTAGACCGTGACGTGGCGGCGGATGGCGTAGGAGAAAGCGGCGTCGAGGCGGGCGTAGCCGTGGTCGAGATTTTGATTGGGGAGCAGGAGGGTGGGATTAAAGGTGGAGTCGTCGGCGTGGCCGGCGAGGGAGGCTTGCAGGTTGGCGGCGAAGGCTCGGCCGGTGTACTGGATGGTAAAGAAGCCGGATTGAGGGGGGCGGTTGAAGGGGCGCCGGCCGGGGAGGGCGGTGGTGAGGCCGACTGGAGTGGTTGGATAGGCGGGGCCGAACACGGGGGTTTCGGCGGAGCGCTCGGTCAGGGCTGCGAGGTAGGCGTAGCCGCCGTTGAGGGAGAGGCGGGAACGGGGCTGGTAGCGGAGTTCGAGGGCGAGGCCCTGGGTGCGGAAGGCTTGGGTGGGCGAGAGGGTTGGGCCAATGGCGGGTATGCCGTCGAGGATGGGGGCGTAGAGGGAGAGGGTCTCGGTCTGGTGGGAGAACTGGTTGTGGAAGTAGCCCGCGTGGAGGATGAGTTTCCGGCGGTAGAGGGTCTGATCGGCGGAGACGTCCAAGGTGCGGGAGCGGGCGGGAATGCGGATGGATTGGGCCTGCTCGGCTACGCTAGGCTCGCGGTTGCCGGTGGCGGCGGTGAGATGGAGGACGGTGCCTTTGAGGCGATGGGCGCTGCCGGGGAGGACGGGGACGTAGGTGAGGCCGATGCGCGGGGAGCCGGTGAAGCCGATGAGGCTGGAGTGGGTGAAGTTGCCGGAGCCCTCGTAGAAGAAACGGTTTTTGAGGGTGCCGCGAAGGGAGGCGGCGAAGATGAGGTTGGTGCGGTCGAGGGTCTGGCGGATGGTGGGGATGGCGTTGAGGGCGTGCTCGTCCTGATAACGGAAGGTGAAGAGGCCGGCGAGGAAGTGGGTGAGGGGTAGATCGGTCTCGTAGGCGATCTCGTCGCGGTTGCTGGCCTGGTCTTGCCGTGACGGGATGGGGAACGGGGTGGCGAGCCCGGTGACGGTGGTGCCGTTGGCTCCGGTGAGGGTGACGGTGCGGCCCAGGGTGTTGAGGTAGGCGAGGGTTTGCTCGCGGTCGCGGACGAGGCCGTAGCGGACGAGGTTGTGCCAGTTGCCGGCGGTGCGGGTTTCAAAGGTGACGGTGCCGGCTATGTCCTGGTCGGCTTGTTTGGTGTTGGGAGTGAGGCCTAGGTCAAAGGGGATGGGGAGTGGGGCGGCGGAGTCTGCGTTGCGCATGGTGAGGCGGAGGGAGGTTGCGGCGGAGATGCTGTAGCCGAGGTTGGCGGCGGCGGTGGCGGAGTGGAAGCGATCGTTGGGGAGGGCGTTTGAGGTGTCGAAGCGAGAGAAGGCAGCGAAGAGATCGGTGCGGGTGTGGGTGAGGGATACATCGGCTTCGTCGCGCCAGGTGTGGAGGTTTCCGGCGTCTCCGGAGTAGATGAAGGCGGGGTGATCGTTGGCGGCGCGGGCGGTGTGGAGGGCGATGACGGCGGCTTCGGCGGCCAGGGGGTAGAGGGGATTGGGACCGGGGGAGAGTTCGACGGCGGGGGTGGAGGCGAGGGCGGCCAGGCCGGTGGCGGAGAGGATGTCGAAGTCGTAACGGCTGCCGAGAGGTTGGATGGGCTGGCCGTCGAGGAGGACGGCGTTGGCGCTGGTGGGGGAGCCCTGGATGGAGACGAGGGATGGCTGGCCGGTCTGGCCGGAGGCGGTGAGGAGGGCGGCGGCGGCGAGGGGGAGTTCGTGGGGGAGGAAGGCTCGGGTGAGGATGCGGTCGGCGGGGATTTGGGTGACGCGGTTGGGCTGCTGGAGGAGTGGAGCTTCGAAGCCGGAGGGAACGGCGGTGAGGATGGGGGTGAGGGAGGAGAGGTCGAGGAAGATGTTGCGGGTGAGGAGATTGGTGCGGCTGCCGTAGAAGTCGAGGCCGATCTGCGGGGCGAAGGCTGCGGCGGTGGTGAGGAGAAGGAAACGGCCGGCGAGGGTGGAACGGATCTCGTAAGTGCCGTCTAGGCCGGAGACGGCGTTGGCGACGGAACGGGTCGATCCGGAGAGGGAGACGAGTTGGATGCGGGCGCCGGGGACGGGTCTGCCGAAGGGGCTCGTGACCTTGCCCTGAACGATGACCGCGTGGGCGGGGATCGTGCAGAGAGCCAGGAGCGCGGCCAGGAGCGGCGGGAGGATGCGGCGAGGCATGAGGACAGGATACGGTTCGGGGAGGAGAGTGCGGGGTGGCGGAGGTGGTTCGGGGAGGAGAGTGCGTTACGGGATGAGGAGGAGTTTGCCGGTGGTGGCTCGGGATTCGAGGTCGCGGTGGGCCTGGGCGGCTTCTGCGAGGGGATAGGTGTGGCCTATGTTGAGCTTGAGTGAGCCTTCGGCGACCCAGGTGAAGATATCGCGGGAGCGCTGCTCGAGATCTTCGCGGGTGAGGACGTAGTCCTTGAGGGTGGGACGGGTGATGTAGAGGGAGCCCATCTGGGAGAGGCGGATGAGGTCGAAGGGTGGGACGGCTCCACTGGCGCCGCCGAAGAGGACGAGGAGGCCGCGAGGGCAGAGGCATTGAAGCGACTGCTCGAAGGTGGACTGGCCGACGGAGTCGTAGACGACGGGGAGGCCGACGCCTTGGGTGATCTCTTTGACGCGGGCGACGAAGTCTTCCTGGGTGTAGAGGATGACGTCGTCGGCTCCGACAGCGCGGGCTTGCGCTGCTTTTTCCGGCGTGGAGACGGTGGTGATGACGTGAGCGCCGAAGCGCTTGGCGAGCTGGATGAGGAGTTGGCCGGTGCCGCCGGCGCCGGCGTGGATGAGGACCCTGTCGGCAAACTGCGGGACGAAGGTGGAGTGAGTGAGGTAATGGGCGGTCATCCCCTGAAGGATGACAGCGGCGGCTTGCTGGGTGGTGATGGTGCCGGGAATCTTGACGACGCGGTCTGCGGGGGCGATAGCTAGAGTCGCGTAGGTTCCGGGAATGCCGCACCAGGCGACACGATCGCCTGGCTTGAGCGTGGTGACGTCAGGAGCGATGGCTGCGACGGTTCCGGCGGCTTCCTGGCCGAGAGTATAGGGAAGTTCGGCGGGGTAACGGCCTTCGCGGAAGTACGTGTCGATGAAGTTGACGCCGGAGGCTTCGATGCGGATGAGGACCTGGCCAGGGCCGGGAGCGGGATCCGGCAAGGGAGTAAGGCTGAGGACTTCAGGGCCGCCGGTGCGGAGAATCTGGATGGCTTGCATGCTGAGATTGGATGCTAGATTGAGGGAACGCCGCAGAGAAAAACGGGCAACAAACAGGACGCAAAGGACGCTGAGGTTACGCGAAGATCGCTAAGGAGAACGGATGAGAATGGCTGTAGTAGTGCTGGCGTTCGCATGGATTGCGGCGGCGTGGGGACAGGAGGATGCGAGCCGATGGGCGGGCGAGGCGAAGGCAGTGATGATTACGCGGGATGACTGGGGGATCGCGCATGTGCATGGGAAGACCGATGCGGATGCGGTGTTTGGGATGACGTATGCGCAGGCTGAGGATGACTTCAACCGGGTGGAGATGAACTACCTGACGTCGCTGGGGCGAGTGGCAGAGGCGGAGGGGGAGAAGGCGATCTGGGGGGATCTGCGGCAGCGGCTATTTATCGATCCGGAAGAGTTGAAGGTGGAGTATGCGGGGAGTCCGGTCTGGCTGAAGAGGCTGATGGATGCGTGGGCGGATGGATTGAACGCTTATCTGGCTTCACATCATGATGTGAAGCCGAAGGTGATCCAGCGGTTTGAGCCTTGGATGGCGCTCTCTTTTACGGAGGGGAGTATTGGGGGGGATATCGAGCGGGTTGATCTGAAGAAGTTGGAGGAGTTTTATGGGAAAGGGGCGGTGGCGCGAGTAGAGACCGAGCAAGAACGAGATACGGAGGTTCTGAGCTCCGCTCAGGACGGCCCCTCTGGCGGTGTCGGAGAGGAGGGGCGGCAGTATGGGGGTTCGAATGGGTTTGCGATTGCGCCGGAGAATACGCGGGATCGTCATGCGCTGCTGCTGATCAATCCGCATACCTCGTTCTTCTTTCGGAGTGAGTTGCAGATGACGAGCGATGAAGGGTTGAATGCGTATGGCGCCGTGACCTGGGGGCAGATCTTTGTGTACCAGGGGTTCAACGACCGGGCCGGGTGGATGCATACGTCGAGCAATGTGGATGCGGTGGATGAGTTTCTCGAGACGGTGAGTGGGAGTTCGCCAGATTTCAGGTACAAATACGGATCGGCGATGAAGCCGTTTGTGACTAAGGCGGTTACGATCCGGTTCAAAGGTGCGAGTGGGATGGAGGAGAAGAAGTTCCACGTCTATTTTTCCGGGCATGGGCCGGTGGTGCGGGAAGAGAACGGCAAGTGGGTGACGATCAAGCTGATGCAGGAGCATGTGAAGGCGCTGGAGCAGAGCTTTCTGAGAACGAAGGCGCGGAACTATGCGGAGTACTGGAAGACGATGGAGTTGATGGCTAACTCGTCGAATAACACCGTCTTTGCGGATGCGGACGGGGATATTGCGTACTGGCATGGAGACTATATTCCGCGGCGGGATACGCGGTTCGACTATACGAAGCCGGTGGATGGGAGTGATCCGGCTACGGAATGGAAGGGACTGCTGCGGCTGGAGGAGATTCCTCAGTTGAAGAATCCGAAGAGCGGGTGGCTCTTCAATGTGAACGATTCGCCGTGGAATGGGGCGGGTGAAAGCTCGTTGAAGAAGGCGGACTTTCCGGCTTACGTGGAACAAGGGACGGAGACGGCTCGCGGGATGCATGCGGTGCGGGTGCTGACGGGAAAGACGGACTTTACGCTGGAGTCGCTGCGGGCTGCCGCTTATGACAGCTTCCTGCCCTGGTTTGCTACGACGATTCCAAGTCTGTTGAATGCCTACGATGCCGCGCCGGATGGGCCGATGAAGACAAAGCTGGCGGAGCCGATTGCGACGCTGCGAGCATGGGATCTTAGGTGGGGAGCGGAGTCGGTGGCGACGACGCTGGCGGTGTATTGGGGGGAGACGATCCGGCGAACGGATGCGGGCAAGCCGAAGTGGGTAGGGGGGCTTTGGGAGGATCAAGTGGTCGCGAATGTGCCGGCGGAAGAGAAGCTGCGGGCACTGCTTGCGGCGGTCGATCTGCTGCAGGCGCAGTTTGGGAGTTGGAAGACGGCTTGGGGGGAGATCAACCGGTTTCAGCGACTGACCGGGGAGATCGTGCAGCCGTTCGATGATGCCAGGGCGAGTCTGCCGGTGCCGTTTGTGTCTTCACTTTGGGGGTCGCTGGCTTCCTTTGCGGCTCGGCCGTATCCGGGGACGAAGAAGTGGTACGGGACCAGTGGGAACAGCTTTGTTGCGGTGGTCGAGTTTGGGGAGAAGGTGCGGGCGCGGGCGGTGACGGCGGGTGGGGAGAGTGGGCATCCGGGGTCGAAGCACTTTGACGATGAGGCGGGGCGGTATGCGCGTGGGGATCTGCGGGAGGTTTACTTTTATCCGGAGCAGTTGGTGGGGCACACCGAGAGGAGCTATCGGCCGGGGGAGTAGGACGAGCAACCGCAACCGCAAAGGCAACTACGGAGGTTCTTCACCGCGCTCTGAATTACCGCGACTCACGCGCTGACATGCGGAAGACGTGGCGGGCGATGATGAGGTTTTCTTGGGCGGGGAGGACTTGGACGGGGGTTTCAGGGGTGTTGACGAGGATTTCGGTGCGGGTTTCGGGGTCGTGCTCGCCGATGCCTCCGGTGAAGACGATGAGGTCCAGGCCGCCGAGGAGCCAGGCATACGAGCCGATGGACTTGGTGATGGAGCGGGTGAAGATCTTGAGGGCGAGGATGGCGCGTTCGTCGCCGGACGCGGCGGTTTTGCGGATGAGCTTGAAGTCGTTGGGCTGGCCGGAGAGGGCGATCAGGCCGGAGTCGTGGTTGAGAGTCTTCTCCAGTGCGGATGGGTCTCCGTTTTGCTGGCGGAGGAGATAGAGGAGGAGGCCGGGGTCGAGGTCGCCGGGGCGGGTGCCCATGATGACGCCGCCGGTGGGGGTTAGGCCCATGCTGGTGTCCACGGAGCGGCCGTCCTGGACGGCGGTGACGGAGCAGCCGCTGCCGAGGTGGGCGATGACGAGACGGGCGGGGATGTTGGGGGCGAGTTGGCGGAGGATGGACTCGCAGGAGAGGCCGTGGAAGCCGTAGCGGTGGACGCCGGCGGTGCGGTATGGCTCGGGGATGGCGTAGGTGGTGGCTTCGAGGGGCATGGTCTGGTGGAAGACGGTGTCGAAGCAGGCATAGTGCGGGATGTGCGGGAGGCGGGAGATGCACTCGCGGATAACGGTGAGGACGGCGGGATCGTGCAGGGGGGCGAAGGCTATGGCGCGGTCGAGCTCGGCGAGGACTTGTGGGGTGATGAGCTGGTGGCCGTGGAGGTTTGGGCCGGGATGGACGACGCGGTAGCCGATCGCGTCGGGTGGGGCGGGAATCTGGTTGAGGATATCGTCGGTGGCTTGCTTGAGGTCGTGGACGCCTGTGAGTTCGCCTTCGTGGGTTTGGGTGGGCTCAGCCGTGGCAGAGCCGGTGAAGGTGGAGAACTTGATGGAGGATGAGCCGGAGTTGATGACGAGGATGTTCATCTTCAAGATCAGATGCCGGGTATCCCCCCTCCCCCGTCAAAATTACGTAAAGTCTTCGAAAGAAAGGGGTTAGGTCCGGCTTGGGGTTCGGAAGTCAAAAGTTTGGGCGTAAAGTCTTCATTCGATTGGAGTTGTTCGCATCATGGGACGCACTTTTCTGGCGTAGCCGCAGGAGCTTGAGCAAGCAGTCACTTGGATATTCTCAGCATCCTCCACTTTGAAAAAGAAGGGGATTGCCCAAGGTTATTGGCCGTCACCAGATGGTGGGCACATCGTACTTGGCAATTTCTTTGTCATAGGTGACCAGGTGCAGGTCGTGAATCTGGGCTTGTGCGATTAGGAGTCTGTCGAAGGGATCGGCGTGATGGCGAGGGAGGTTGGAAGAGGCGAGGATTCGGCGAGATGAATGGGTAACAGAGTAGAGCCCAAGTCTTCCGCACGTTTCACCAACTGCTCTGGGAATGTCCCGGCGAAGGGGACTCGGCCGGCTGCGATTTTGTTGCCCATCTCCCAGATGGTTGCGAGGCTTACGAAGAGCTCGTTTGATCTATCTGCGACAACGGTTTTGGCGCGAGGGGAAAGATGCTCTGGCTCGTAGATCGCCCAAAGGAGAGCATGGGAGTCGATCAGGAGCTTCAAGAGTGCTCTGATGGGAGCAGAGGCGAGTCGTTCATGAGGCGCTCAAGCTCTTTGTCCATGGCTGCCCACTCGGCCACTCCAGGGACGTGAAGCTCACCGCGGCCGGCACCGAGGACGCGATCTTCCTTTGGTTTTGCTCCAGAATCTGTGACCGAGGTGGAGTCTGGGACGAGGTGCAGGCGAGGCTTGCCGGTACGCAGGATTTCGACTTCCTCACCGCGATCGATGGCGTCGAGGAGTTCGTCGAAGTGGCTCGTGGCGAACTGGGAGCTGACCTTCATGGACTGAGGGTATGCCGGGAGCGGGGGTGAGTCAATTTGTTCAGGGACAGGTACCTGGGTTGGGGCGAGGTTAGGAGTACGGTCGTTTGCTACCGCAAACGATACCCCACCCTGCCGCGATGAAACCGCGTCGAGGATGGGGCACCCAGAGCTAGAAGTTTGGGTGGGTTAGGTGGATAGGGCCGGGGGTATTGGAGCGAGGTGATTGTGGCTGCTCCAGGGCCAGTCGGCGGGGTGGGGGACGAGGCCTCGGCGGACGGGGTTTTGGTGGATGTAATGGAGCTTCTCGGCTCGCTTGTCTGCGGTCTTGACGTTGAAGTCGTAGTAGCGGGATTCCCGGACTTCGGACTCGGGGCGATCTTGGAGAAGCACTGTTTGATGATCTGGATGGCTCGGCTGAGGGGGACCTGTTTGGGTTCGGAGACTAGGAGATGGACGTGGTCCGGCATGACTACGTAGGCGAGGACGTGGAAGTCGTAGACTTGTCGGGTTCGTTAGAGGAGGGTGAGGAAGATGTCTCGCGCTTCGGAGTGCCGAGGATGGGGCGGTGACGGAAACAGCTGAAGGTGATGAAGTGGAGGTCGCCTGATGTGCGAGGGCTACAAGAGCGATGAGTACACGATCGAGTACCTATCCCTGAAGAAGTCCGGGTACATCTATTTTCTCTTCCCCTTTCACTACGTAGGGTATGGCGGCGTCCGTGGCTCCCGCCTGATTGAAGATGCATTTTAGGATTTTATACGCGAGAACATCAGCAAGCCCGGGGAGCGTAAGGCGGATTTTGGTTCTTAGAGTATGCTCTTCGACTGGGTGTCCCAAGCCCATCAGGAAACCCATAGTGTTTACCCTTGAAGTAGGGAGTACAAGCTGCTTTCCTCCCGGTGCTACATTTGCCCAATCAGTCAGAAGCTCCCAATCTGTGCCCTCCAGAGCACTCAAATTTGCAACCTTTAAAACGAAAATTGCCGTTGAGTAAACGTATTCCACTAAACCGATTGGGTTCAGTTTGAGTTGTTCTATGCTTTCCGGCATGGCCCACGAAAGGAATTTGCTTCCGGCAAATGCAATAAAGATGCAAGTCGCTTCTTTGGTAACGATTCGGAGGTCATGCCCCGGAGCTGAAGCACTTCTATATAGACCTCTGACAACCCTAGGGTGAGAATATGCCTGACTGAGACCAAACCCCGCAACTCTCTCTTGCACTCCGTTCTCTAGGAGCTGAACAATCCCCGTGTCCGAAGCACTGAATAGGTTCGGTACCTCTTTCGGCGAGAGCGGCCTCATAGCGATGATAAGGCTGGGACTCGAGGCCAGTTTTGGATCGATCGTCTGCGCTTCAGCGATCAGCGACTCAAAGGCAGACTCACGCTCTTCCTCTTGCCTAGAGGTCGTCGACTTTCTCAGATCCGCCAGTGCTGCTTCAATCTGAAGAATCCGGTCTTTCAGCTCCTCTACTTCAGTGGGCATTGTTCCTCCTTCAACTCCTATCCGATGATTAGTTCATCGAGTGGGTACTCCGTTTGGCAGTTTGCAGTCCTTCGTGGATAGATTAGTGCTGGTACTCCCCAGCTTTCTTCGGTTCGAACAAGTATTGGGCCGCCTCGGAGGCGTGATTGACTAATCCGTATTACAAGGATGCCGACCGTGCCAGGGGTGATTCTGGGGTCGGGCACGAAGCTGATGTCCACGTCTTCTGCACCTATTTGGGGATGGGTATGTTCGTTTAGCAGCTGAATCATTTTTGGCACATCGAATTTAGAAGACTTGAAAGGTATGTATCCCGTCGCCACCTCGGAAGCAATTGTCTGAAATCTATGGGTCCGGATCCCAACAACGATTAGGCCTCCCTCGGCATTCAGCAGTGAACAAACATCTTTGACAAATTCGACTACCTGCTCCTGTTGTGAAAAGCGATAGAGCTCGCTCTTATATTCGACATCGATGCTCTCAACTGTGCCTAGCAATTCGTCAAACGCAGCATTTTCTATCGCGGTGCTCACTGCTGTAAAGTTGTCTGTTCTCGGCATAGATTTACCTACGACCAGCGTGAACTCGATTGTAGAACAACAAAACAACGGCAGAGCCTTAGCTCTGCCGTTGTCTTTGTTGCGGTTGTTTAAGGTTTCACGCGAAGCGTATGTACGGCACGAAGCGCTATTCGGCCGCCATTTCTTCTTGTTCGCCTTCCATGCGCATCTGCTCGAGTTCGCGCTCTTCGGCTTCGATGGCTGCGGTGACTTCCTGCTGGACCTGGGCTGCCGCTTCTTCGAGCTCTGGGGAGAGCTGGACGTTGCGGTAGTACTCCATGCCGGTGCCGGCGGGGATCAAGCGGCCTACGATGACGTTTTCCTTGAGGCCGCGCAGCGTGTCGATGGAGCCGTTGATACTGGCTTCAGTGAGCACGCGGGTGGTCTCCTGGAAGCTGGCGGCCGAGATGAAGCTGTCGGTCGAGAGCGACGCCTTGGTGATGCCGAGAAGGAGCGAACGACCGATGGCGGGACGGCCACCGTTCATAAGCGTCTTCTGGTTTTCTTCGTTGAAGCGGAAGCGATCGGTCTGTTGATCGACGAGGAAGGCGGTGTCGCCGACTTCTTCGATCTTGACCCAACGCAGCATCTGGCGAACGATGGTCTCGATGTGCTTGTCCGAGATGGTCACACCCTGCAGCCGGTAGACCTCCTGGATTTCGTTCACGAGATACATCTGGACGGCACGCTCTCCGAGGACTTCAAGGACGTCGTGCGGGCTGCGGGGACCGTCGATCAGAGGATCGCCGGCGCGCAGACGCTCGCCTTCCTGAACGTTGACGTAGACGCCGCGAGGAACGCTGTACTCCTCTTCCTGGCCGTTATCCGCGGTGACGTAGACCTTGCGCTGCCCCTTGGAGACTTCACCGAAGCGGACGACACCATCGATCTTCGAGATGATCGCCGGGTCGCGAGGCTTGCGGGCCTCGAAGAGCTCGACGACACGCGGCAGACCGCCGGTGATGTCCTTGGTACGGGTGGTCTCACGCGGGATCTTCGCGAGGATGTCTCCGGGGAAGATCTCATCGCCATCCTGCACCATGAGGTGAGCGCGGGAAGGCATGAGGTAGCGCTTGTTGCCAGACGCGGCCTTGATGATGATGGTCGGCTGACGCTTTTCGTCGCTGGAGTCCGAGACGACGAGACGCGAGAGGCCGGTGACTTCATCGACTTCCTCATTGAGGGTGACGCCTTCCTGGAGGTCCTTGAACTGGACGGTTCCGGCGATCTCCGTGAGGAGCGAGAAGGTGTACGGATCCCACTCACCGAGGACGTCTCCCTGCTTGACCTGGGTGCCGTCTTCGACCTTGAGCTTGGCGCCGTAGACGATGGCGTAACGCTCCTTCTCACGGCCCTTCTCGTCGATGATGGCGATGGAGCCGTTGCGGTTGAAGGCGACCAGGCCGCCGGAGTTTGAGCGGACGGTGACGAGGTTGATGAAGCGAACCTGGCCGGCGTTCTTGGCCTCTAGGTGCGAGGCGTCCGAGACGCGCGAGGCGGTTCCGCCGATGTGGAAGGTACGCATGGTGAGCTGGGTGCCGGGCTCACCGATGGACTGGGCCGCGATGACGCCGACGGCTTCGCCCATCTCCACCATCTTGCCGGAGCCGAGGTTTCGGCCGTAGCAGAGGATGCAGCATCCGCGCTTGGACTCGCAGGTGAGGACGGAACGGATCTTCACCTTTTCGATGCCGGCTGCCTGAACTGCCGAGGCCTTGTCTTCGTCGATCTCTTCGTTGATGTCAACGATGACCTTGCCTTCGAAGTCCTTGAGCTTCTCGAGCGAGACGCGGCCGATGATGCGGTCGCGCAACGGCTCGATGGTTTCACCGGCTTCGATGATGGGGGTGACGAAGATGCCTTCGACGGTGCCGCAGTCAACCTGCGAGATGATGACGTCCTGAGCCACGTCGACGAGGCGGCGGGTCAGGTAGCCAGAGTCTGCCGTTTTGAGCGCGGTGTCAGCCAGGCCCTTACGTGCGCCGTGGGTGGAGATGAAGTACTGGAGCACGGTGAGGCCTTCACGGAAGTTGGCCGTGATGGGGGTTTCGATGATCTCGCCGGAGGGCTTGGCCATGAGGCCGCGCATACCGGAGAGCTGGCGGATCTGCTGCTTGGAACCGCGGGCTCCGGAGTCGGCCATGATGTAGATGGGGTTCATGGCGCCGTCCTTATCGGCCTGCTTCATGTTGTTGAACATCTCGTCCGCAACACGCTCAGTGACAGTCGACCAGAGCTGGATGACCTTGTTGTTGCGCTCACCGTTGGTGATGGCACCGTCAAGATACTGCTGCTGGACGTTGATGACCTGCTTCTCCGCATCGCCGACGACGGTGTACTTGGAGTCAGGGATGACCATGTCGTCGAGTCCGACGGAGAGGCCGGAGCGGGTAGCGTACTTGAAGCCGAGGTCCTTGACGCGGTCGAGGGTCTTGACCGTGGTCTCGAGGCCGAGGTTCAGGTAGCAGTAGTTGATGAGCTGGCCGATACCCTTCTTCTTGAGCAGGCCGTTGACGTAAGGCATGTCTTCGGGGAGCGCGTCGTTGAGGATGGCGCGGCCGACGGTGGTGGAGATGAACTGGTTGACGTAGTCCACTGCCTCCGTGTGGGTGAGGTCCTGGTCGTCGTACGCGGTGGTCATGTCAAGGACCTTACCGGTGTAACGAAGACGGATGGGCGAGAGCGTCTCGACCTGTCCGGCTTCGAGGGCCATCAGGACTTCTTCGATGTTGGCGAAGACGCGGCCTTCACCCTTGGCGTTGACCTTGGCTTTGGTGAGGTAGTACAAGCCGAGGACGAGGTCCTGGGTGGGGACGGTGATGGGCTGGCCGGATGCCGGCGAGAGGATGTTGTGCGAGGCCAGCATCAGGACGGAGGCTTCAATCTGGGCCTCCGGGCTGAGCGGGATGTGCACGGCCATCTGGTCGCCGTCGAAGTCCGCGTTGAAGGCGGTGCAGACGAGCGGATGGATCTTGATCGCCTTACCTTCGACGAGCACGGGCTCGAACGCCTGGATGCCGAGACGGTGCAGCGTCGGGGCGCGGTTGAGCAGGACCGGGTGATCCTTGATGACCTCTTCCAGGATGTCCCAGACGATAGGCTCCTGCATCTCGACCATCTCCTTGGCCTGCTTGATGGTGGTGCAGTGGCCGGTCTGTTCAAGACGGTGATAGATGAAGGGCTTGAAGAGCTCGAGCGCCATCTTCTTGGGCAGGCCGCACTGGTGCAGCTTGAGCTCAGGACCGACGACGATGACCGAACGGCCGGAGTAGTCCACTCGCTTGCCGAGGAGGTTCTGACGGAAGCGGCCCTGCTTGCCCTTGAGGGTGTCAGAGAGCGACTTGAGCGGACGGTTGTTCGCGCCACGAAGAACGCGGCCACGGCGGCCGTTGTCGAAGAGTGCGTCGACGGCCTCCTGCAGCATGCGCTTTTCGTTGCGGACGATGACCTCAGGCGCATGGAGATCCATGAGCTTCTTGAGGCGGTTGTTGCGGTTGATGACGCGGCGATAGAGGTCGTTGAGGTCCGACGTGGCGAAGCGGCCGCCATCGAGCGGGACGAGCGGACGAAGTTCAGGCGGGATCACGGGGATCACGTCGAGGATCATCCACTGGGGCAGGTTGTCGGACTTGCGGAAGGCTTCGACAATCTTGAGGCGCTTGGAGTACTTGAGCTTTTTCTGGAGCGAGGTCTCGGTCTTCATGCGCTCGCGGAGTTCGACGGAGAGCTCGAGGATCTCGACGCGCTTGAGGAGTTCCTTGATGGCCTCGGCGCCCATCATGGCCTTGAAGCCGGAGGGGCGGTACTGCTGGTCGAGCTCACGGAAGCGAGTCTCGTCTTTGATGACCTCGCGCTCCTTGACGGGGGCGTCGCCAGGGTCTACGACGACATAGGACTCGAAGTAGAGGACGGCTTCGAGCTCACGCAGGCTGATGTCAAGCAGGTGGCCGATGCGGGAGGGCAGGCCCTTGAAGAACCAGACGTGCGAGCACGGGGATGCGAGTTCGATGTGGCCGAGGCGTTCGCGACGGACTTTCGAGAGCGTGACTTCTACGCCGCACTTGTCGCAGATGACGCCGCGGTGCTTCATGCGCTTGTACTTGCCGCAGAGGCACTCCCAGTCTGTGATGGGTCCGAAGATGCGAGCGCAGAAGAGGCCGTCGCGCTCCGGCTTGAAGGTGCGGTAGTTGATGGTTTCGGGCTTGGTGACCTCACCGTGGGACCAGGAGCGGATCTTCTCGGGCGATGCGAGCTGGATCTTGATGGCGTCGAAGTCGGCGATGGGGCCGGTCAGTTCAAAGGGGCTGGAGCGGAACATAGATTCTAGTCTCCGTGTTGCAGCGGGGTGCTGCTGTTGTGTTTCCGTTTCGGTGATGGCTTGGGGCGCATCCGATGCCCTTGGTTCTGGTGCAGGTGCTTATATTCAGTTGTGGTGAAACTTTGTCGAAGTTCTTGCGACCTTTGGAGAGGACCTTATTGCGGGGGCGACAGCCCCCGCAAATGGGATCTAATCTCCGTCCCCAGGATGTCCGGGCTAAAGCCCGGACCTATCTCAGGAGCAACAGCGGTTAGGGTCTAATCCTTGCCCTGAGCTGTCCGGCTAAATCCGGACTACCTCAGGAGCAACAGCGGTTAGTCGGCGGCTGCGATGGACGGCAGGGCGACCTTCTTCTGGTCGGCCTGCTTGATGAGCTCGACGTCGAGGCAAAGCGACTGGAGCTCGCGGATGAGGACGTTGAACGACTCCGGCACGCCGGGTTCGATGGCAGCTTCGCCCTTGACGATGGCTTCGTAGATTTTGGTGCGGCCGAAGACGTCGTCGGACTTGGCGGTGAGCAGCTCCTGCAGGATGTAGGCCGCGCCGTATGCTTCCAGGGCCCAGACCTCCATCTCTCCGAAGCGCTGTCCGCCGAACTGCGCCTTGCCACCCAGCGGCTGCTGGGTGATGAGGGAGTACGGTCCGATGGAGCGCGCGTGGATCTTGTCGTCGACAAGGTGCGACAGCTTGAGCATGTAGATGTAGCCGACGGTGGCGGGCTGCTCGAACGGATCGCCGAGCATGCCATCGAAGAGCTGCGTCTTGCCCGAGCTGGGCAGACCGGCTGACTTCAAGAGGGCCTTGATCTCCGTTTCGCGTGCTCCGTCAAAGACGGCGGTGCCGAACCAGATGCCTCGCTTCATGCCGGCGGCGACGCGGATGGTCTGCTCGTCGTCGAGGTCAAGAAGCTGGTTGAGGGCAGCGGTGCCGGCGAAACGAGCGCGGAAGAGCTCGCGGACTTCGTTGGCGGACTGCATCTCCGCCGCGAGAGCCGCGACCTGAGCGCCCAGGGTATGGGCGGCCCAGCCGAGGTGGGTCTCGAGGATCTGGCCGACGTTCATACGAGAAGGCACGCCGAGCGGGTTGAGGACGATCTCGACCGGAGTTCCATCAGGAAGGTACGGCATGTCCTCCTCCGGCAGAATGCGGGCGATGACACCCTTGTTGCCGTGGCGTCCGGCCATCTTGTCGCCGACGGAAAGCTTGCGCTTCATGGCGATGTAGACCTTGACCATCTTGATGACGCCGGGGGAGAGCTCGTCACCCTTCTGCATCTTGCCGATCTTCTCGTTGGTGATCTTGCGGAGAACATCGATCTGACGCGAGGTCATCTCCTCGATCTCATCGATCTGCTCGTTGACGCGGGGATCCTTGTCGGCGTAGCGGATGCGCTTGAGGTTACGGGTGGAGATGAGCTCGATCATGTCGCGATCGAGGATCTCGCCTTTGTTGAGGAGCTTCTTGTTGGTGCGCTCGTCGTGAAGATCAGCCAAAACCTCTTTGCGACCCAGGATGGCTTCGAGGCGCTTGAGACGCTCGTCGGTGAGAATACGGATCTCATCCGCCAAGTTCCTCTCTAACTTCTCGACCATCTCCTGCTCGATCTGCTTGGCGCGCTCATCCTTCTCCTGACCCTTGCGGGAGAAGATGCGAACGTCGACGACGGTGCCTTCGATACCCGGAGGGCACGTCAGGGAGGCGTCACGAACGTCGCCGGCCTTCTCACCGAAGATGGCGCGAAGGAGCTTCTCTTCCGGGGTCAACTGCGTCTCGCCCTTGGGAGTGACCTTACCGACGAGGATGTCGTTATGGCCGATCTTAGCGCCGATGCGGATGATGCCCGACTCATCCAGGTCACGCAGCGCGTGCTCTGAGACGTTGGGGATATCGCGCGTGATCTCTTCCGGTCCAAGCTTGGTGTCGCGGGCTTCGATCTCGAACTCCTCGATGTGGATCGAGGTGTAGTAGTCCTCGCGGACCAGCTTCTCCGAGATGAGGATCGCGTCCTCAAAGTTGTAACCGCGCCACGGCATAAAGGCGACCAGAACGTTGCGGCCGAGACCGAGTTCGCCCTGCTCCGTGCAAGGTCCGTCCGCGATCACCTGACCCTTCAGAACGCGGTCACCCTTGCGGACGATCGGCTTCTGGTTGATGCAGGTGTTCTGGTTGGAACGCTTGAACTTGGTCAGCTGATAGATGTCCGAGCCGACCTCACGCGAGAGCTGCGTGGGGTGATGCTCGCCTTCCACGCGGACGATGATGCGCTCCGAGTCGACGGAATCGATGATGCCGTTGCGCTTGGCCAGGATGACGGCGCCGGAGTCGCGGGCAGTGACGCCCTCCATGCCGGTGCCGACGAAGGGAGCTTCGGCGACGAGCAGAGGCACGGACTGCCGCTGCATGTTGGCGCCCATCAGCGCACGGTTTGCGTCGTCGTGCTCAAGGAACGGAACGAGCGAGGCGGCGACCGACACGAGCTGCTTGGGAGAGACGTCAACGTAGTCCACTTCCGACTTGTTGACGAGCACGAAGTTGCCCTGACGGCGGGCGTCGACGATGTCCTGAACGATGTTCAGCTTCTCATCGAGCTCGATGTTGGCCTGCGCGATGGTGTGACGATCCTCTTCCCACGCGGAGAGATAGAAGGAGAAAGGCTCGAGATCCATGGTGCGCTTGCCTGCCGCACGGAGCTCTTCGTTCTTCGCCTTCGCCTCTTCCGTCTCCAGGTAATCCCCTTGACGAAGCCCGGACTCGCCGGCGTTCGAGACGGCGACGAAGTCGAGCGCGCGACCGTCTTTGACGCGACGGTAGGGCGACTCGATGAAGCCGTACTCATTGATGCGCGCGAAGCACGAGAGCGACGAGATGAGGCCGATGTTCGGGCCTTCCGGCGTCTCGATCGGGCAGATGCGGCCGTAGTGGGTTGGGTGCACGTCGCGGACTTCAAAGCCGGCACGCTCACGGGAGAGACCACCGGGCCCAAGCGCGGAGAGGCGACGCTTGTGCGTGATCTCCGAGAGCGGGTTGGTCTGGTCCATGAACTGCGAGAGCTGGGAGGAGCCGAAGAACTCGCGGATGGCAGCCATGACAGGCTTGGCGTTGATGAGGTCGTGCGGCATCGCCGTCGACATCTCCTGATAGACCGACATCTTCTCCTTGATGGCACGCTCCATGCGGACGAGACCGATGCGGAACTGATTCTCCATCAGTTCGCCGACGGCGCGGACGCGGCGGTTGCCAAGGTGATCGATATCGTCAACGACGCCGATGTTCTTGCGCAGTTTGAGGAGATAACGGATGGTGCCGTAGAAGTCCTCGGGAGTCAGGGTGCGCTTGTCGAGACCGGCTGCGGACTGGTCCTCGTAGAGCTTGATGTTGAACTTTAAGCGTCCCACGCGGGAGAAGTCATACTTGCGCGGATCGAAGAACATGCCCTCGAAGAGCGCGGTGGCGGTGTCTAGCGTCGGTGGGTCGCCGGGACGCAGCTTGCGGTAGATCTCGATGAGAGCTTCCTCGGGCTTGCGGACGGAGTCGCGGCGCAGGGTGTTGGTGATGATGTTGCCGACGTCGTCGCGCTCCGGGAAGAAGATCTCAAAGCTGGTGACGCCGGACTGGATGATCTTATGCAACTTGTCGGCAGTGAGCTCCTGGTTGGCCTCATAGAGGAGCTCGCCGGTCGAGAGGTCAACGACGTCCGACGCGGTCATGGCGCCGTCGAACTCGCTGGTCTCAACCGAGACGGTCTCGATCTTCTGGGTGCGCAGGGTCTTCAGAACGGACGGGCTGATCTTGCGGCCGGCGACGCCGATGTCTTCCCCGTTGTGGCTTACGGCGACGGACGGCTTCGTGCCGAGCAGGTTAGTGAGGCCTTCGCCAGTAACCTTCCAGCTCAGCTTGCCTTCGGCCACGTGGATGGTGTCGACGGTGTAGAAGGTCTTGAGGATCTCTTCATCCGTGCGCAGGCCGAGGGCGCGCAGGAAGATGGTGCCGAGGAACTTGCGCTTACGATCGATGCGGACGTAGAGGGTGTTCTTCTGGTCGTACTCAAACTCCACCCAGGAGCCGCGGTACGGGATGATCTTCCCGAGGAAGTAGGTGCGGTTGTTAGCGGTCTCAAAGAAGACGCCGGGCGAACGGTGGAGCTGCGAGACGATCACGCGCTCGGTGCCATTGACGATGAAGGTGCCGTTCTGCGACATGAGCGGGATGTCGCCGAAGAAGACTTCCTGCTCCTTCATGTCACGCAGGCTCTTGACGCCGGTCTCGGGGTCTTTATCGTAGATCTTCAGGCGGATGGTGACCTTCAGCGGGGCGGAGTAAGTCATGCCGCGCTCTTCGCACTCAGCCTGGTCATACTTGAGTTGGAGGCCGACGGGATCGCCGCACTTGGTGCAGAAGTCCGGGGTGTTCTTGTTATAGGTTCCGCAGAAGTTACAAAGGACGTCGCCCGGGTGGAAGGGGTCGGTGATGACCATGTGGCCGCAGTTGGTGCAAGCGGTGCGCAGGTGGTTCAGACCCTTGAGGTAGCCGCACTTGCACTCCCAGTTGCCGATGCTGTAGTCGACGAACTCCAACTCGGAGACGTTACGGAAGTCGGTGATGGGGAAGACGGAGGTGAAGACGGACTGGAGGCCGTTATCCTCGCGCTCCTGGGGGAGCTTATCCATCTGCAGGAAACGCTCATACGAACGGCGCTGCACCTCGATGAGATTGGGGATCTGGATGGCGGTGGGGATCTTTGAGAAATCGAGGCGGCTGCGGATCGCGCGCAGCTTGTCATTGTGCTCAGTCGTGGTTTGATCGGACATGCTCTCTCCTGAGGTGCTGGTGGTAACTCTGCTCGAGGGGGAGGCCGCTGGGGCGGGTCTCCGGGTTGTTGACTGCGCGTTGACTCAGGGTTGAGGCGGCCCTCGCTGCTCACCTGCCCTGGCGCAAACTGGTTTGGTCCGCGAAGGTGGCGGAACCGGAACTGCTGCCGTGCGACTCTCCGCGCGGCTCTTACATTTCTACTTTTCTGCTTGTCTGCTTATCTGCTTATCTTGCGCGAGGGACCTCGAGGCATTTTGAGATCACGCTGCGACCTGCATCGAATTGACTTGTGCTGCTACTTACGGTCCGGACGAGATGTCCGGAGAACCTGGGGTAAACCTGATGGAGCTGAGCTAACTATTCACTTTGTGACGCGCATCGAAGCTGTTATAACCACGGCGTAAGCCGATAAATGCATGTTTGGGCTAGAACGCAGGAAAAGCCCTAGGGACAAAAGCTCCCGAGAGCGCAAAGACCGACTTTCGCACTGAATCACTCGTATTTGAAGAGATGCTCGCCGCCCTTTGGGACTCGCCGTGTCCCAAGGTTTCGCTGCCGCCTGCCTGTTTCACACTATCCATCCGCCGCTTGACCGATAGTATGGCCGGCCCCTTAGCCCGATTCTCGCTACGCGAAGAACAGGATGGACCGGAGTACTGCGCTAGAAGTTTTGTGAGATGTCCGTCTGCACGCATAGGCAGAAAGCAATATCCCCAAGAGAGAGGATACCGCTTCCTGCCCTTTTGTGCAACTGCGAGAGGTTACTTAGTCTCGACGGTCGCGATGCCTTCGAACTTCTTGACGATGGCGGCCGCGTCATCCTTGGAGATGTTCTCCTTGATGGGCTTGGGAGCGCCGTCGACGAGGTCCTTGGCTTCCTTCAAGCCGAGGCCGGTGACTTCGCGCACGGTCTTGATGGTCGAGATCTTGTTCGCGCCGGCATCCTTGAGGATGACGGTGAACTCGGTCTTCTCTTCCACCGGCGCCGCTGCTGCCGCGCCGCCGCCGCCCGCTGCCGGGGCTGCCACTGCGGCTGCGGCCGAGACGCCGAGACGCTCTTCGAGCTTCTTGACCAGAGCCGATGCTTCGAGCAGGCTCAGGCTAACGATCTGATCTTCCAACTGCTGAATGTCCGCCATTTTATTTCTCCAATTTGATCTGAGTCAGATCTGAACGTGTGGTACTTTTGCGTCTCCGAAGCTTGTTCCGCCTCGGTTGCTCTCACCTCTTCGGGTTTCCGTTGCGCCCAGACAAGCGCACCCTGAAGATGGAGCGGAAATTGTGGCCGCCGGTTAGCCTTCGACCGGATCGGTGTTGGCCGCTTCGCCGGCCTGCGAGGCGGTGCCGTTCTCCGGCTGCGTGATTTCGGCGACTGGATCGGCTTCAGAGGCCGGGTTCTCGGCGATCTGCTCGGCCGGGGTGGGGGCTTCTTCGGCGTGAGCTGCAGCGATTTCGGGCTCTGCGGGAGCTTCAGTCGCAGGAGCTTCAGCGACGGGAGAATCTGCTGCTGCGGCGGAAGGCGCTTCAGCGGCGGGTGCTGCGGCTTCAGCCGTCGGAGCTTCAGCAACCGGAGCTTCTGCAACCGGAGCTTCTGCAACCCGAGCCTCGGCCGCGGCCGGGGCTGCGCCGGCGGCGAACTTCTCCTTCTCGACCGCCTGGTTGATTACGACCGCGAGATCGCGACCGGTGGCGTTGATGACCGTGGCGAGACGCTGCGCCGGCGATTGGATGAGGAAGAGGAGCTTCGAGAAGAGCTCTTCCTTGCCCGGCATGGTCGCGAGCTCGCCGATCTGTTGGACGGTCAGAACCTCGCCGTCCACGATGCCGAGCTTGAAGGTGAACTCCGCGTTGTCCTTCACCCAGGTGCTGAGCGCCTTGGCGAGAACGACGGGATCGCCGGAGGTGTAAGCGACGGCCGAGACGCCCTTGAGTCCCTGGAGCGCGGCTTCGATCTTTGAACCCTGGCTGGCCTTGGCGGCGAGCTTGTTCTTGACGACGTGGTAGCTGCCGCCGGCGGCGCGAACGGTCTTGCGGAGGTCGAAGTCCTTCGAAGCGGTGAGGCCGGTGAAGGTGCCGATGATGGCGGAGGTGCTGGTCTCGAGTTCCTTGGTGAGGACCGCTACCTTCTTCGCCTTTGTTGCCCTGCTGATTGCCATGGTGGAACCTAGCCTTTAGCTGCTAGCTTTTAGCTGCTAGCTGAATTTGCGCCGCTACGGCGGCTGGAATCGAACGGAACGAGTCTGCTAATAGCTAATGGCTAGAAGCTGATGGCTCGACCTTTATGCCTTGCCTGCGAGGTCCGAGACGGAGCTGTCAAGCTGAACGCCGGGCCCCATGGTGGAGCTGATGGTGATGCCCTTGATGTACTTGCCCTTGGCCGCCGACGGCTTGGCCTTCATCACGGAGGTGATGACCGTCATGGCGTTGTCGATGAGCTTCTGCGGATCGAACGAGAGCTTCCCGACGGGAACGTGGACGAGCGCGGTCTTATCGGTGCGGAACTCGACCTTACCGGCCTTGATCTCGCGGATGGCGGCGGCGACGTCGGTGGTCACAGTGCCGGTCTTGGGATTAGGCATAAGGCCCTTGGGGCCGAGCACCTTACCGAGGCGGCCGACGGAGCGCATCATGTCGGGTGTTGCGATAAGGGCGTCGAAGGCGGTCCAGCCTTCTTTCTGGATGCGCTCGACGAGCTCTTCGCCGCCGAAGAACTCGGCTCCGGCTGCTTCCGCATCCTTGATCTTGTCGCCCGAGGCGATAACCGCGACGGTCTTGGACTTGCCGAGGCCGTGGGGCAGAACGACGGTGCCGCGAACCATCTGGTCTGCGTGGCGCGGGTCGACGCCAAGACGAAGCGTGATGTCGACGGTCTCGTCGAACTTTGCGTACTTGGCCTTCTGGAGCAGCGGAACGGCATCCGTCAGCAAATAAGGACGGGGCTCGACGAGAGCACGGGCTTTCGCTAGATTCTTGGAGATTTTCTGGGCCATTTTGGCTGGATTCCTTTAATCTACCACCCACATCTGCGTGACTGCTGCAGCGGCGTGGTTCGACTTGCTCGAACGGGAGTTCGGGCAACCTTGTCAGTATCGCAAGAAATGCGCCGTCGTGCAAGCTTTGGCGTCGGCAATCAGCCCCAGATTCGCTGGAGGACGAGTTCGAAGCCGCGGATCGGGCCGGTTCCTTGGATGGAGGTTGGGTTCTGGTGGATCTCTGTGGCTTCGCCGGGGCGGTAGATCTCGATGACCTTCCGTTCGGGATCGATCAGCCACGCGAGTTCAACGCCGTTTGCGATCCACATTTGCATCTTGGCTTGCACGTCGGGTAGACGATCCGTCTTCGAACGCAGTTCAATGATGAACTCCGGACAGATTTGGGCGAAACCTTCCCGCTCCACGGGCGGCAATGAATTCCACCTTGGCCAACTGATCCATGCGGCGTCGGCGGCACGGACAGAACTGTCGGAAAGCCTGAACCCGGTATTTGAGCCCAGAGCCCTCCCTCGCCCGTCCTCGCGGGCCCATACCCAGAGTTCGCTGGCGATATCGGTCTCCATGGAGCCGCCTTCGGTTCCCGTCGGGGACATCACTATAAGTTCTCCATTGGCTTCGCGCTCGACACGCAGCGGATCGTTCCCAGAAGAGAAATTGAGTAACTCCTCATCCGTGAGAGGCTTCTCCGTTCGCAGACGCACCGGCAGCGGCAGATCAATGAGCGAAAAGGTCATGGGCGAAGTGTACTGCGGCATGATTGCTAGCCCCAAATCCGTTGCAGAATCAACTCGAAGCCGCAGATTGGACCGGTTCCCTGAATGGATGTGGGGTTCTGGTGGATTTCGGCTGGCTCGCCGGGGCGGTAGATCTCCATGACCTTCCGTTCGGGATCGATCAGCCACGCGAGTTCAACGCCGTTTGCGATCCACATTTGCATCTTGGCTTGCAGGTCGGGGAGACGATCCGTCTTCGAACGCAGTTCAATGATGAACTCTGGTGTGACGTGACCGAACCGGCCCTTCTCTGCAGCAGAGAGCGCATTCCAACGCTCCCAGGAGACCCAGGCGGCATCCGGGCTGCGCATGGATCCATCGTTCAGGGTGAAGCCGCCGTTCGAATCGAAGACCTTACCTCTACCGTCGGCGCGAGCCCAGATGGTGAGATCGGCGTTGACTTCAGAGTTTGAGCTACTCCCTTCCAAACCGGTAGGCGACATCACAATGAGTTCTCCGTTCGCATCCCGCTCGACGCGCAGACATTCGTTCACCGCGCAGAAGCGCAGGAGTTCATCATCGGTCATCGGCTTCTCCGTTCGCAGCCGGATCGGCAGCGGAAGATCGGTGAGCGAGAAGGTCATGGGCAAAGTTTACTTGAGAAAGAGCTTGACCCAAGCCGGGAGTGAGTTTAGCGTTAGCACTAGGCGAACAAATGGCGAATGTGGCGATCATGTCCGGCTCTCTCTTTCCTATTCTGCAGGCGGTGCCGCTGAGCGGATTAGCCCGGCTGGCAGCAGAGTCGACGCATGTGGCGGACGGGCACCTGGTGGAGTTTCGCGCGATGCAGGTAAGGAGCATCCTGAACCGGAGCGTCTCGAAACGACAGCTTTCGCTGGCGTACAGCATCAATCCCTATCGCGGTTGTGAGTTCGGCTGCCGCTATTGCTATGCACGCTACACGCATGAGTTTCTGGCGGCAAAGGAGCGGCCGGCAGGACAACCGGATTTTCGCGATCCCAACCTCTTTGAACGGCTGATCTTCTGGAAGGAGAATGCGGCATGGCTGCTGGAGCAGGAGTTGAAGAAGATCGAGCCGGAGGAGGAGATTGCACTGGGGACGGCAACCGACCCCTATCAGCCGGCGGAGCGGATGGCTGGAATCACGCGAAGCTTGCTGGAAGTTTTCAGCCGGCGGTCCGGGCATCGGCTTGGGATCGTGACGAAGTCGAAGCTGATCCTGCGCGATGTCGATCTGCTGCGGGAGATTGCGAAGAAGAACCGGCTGGTGGTGCACCTGACGATTACGACTCCGGATGCGAAGCTCGCACGGGTGCTGGAGCCCAGGGCGCCGCGGCCGGATCTTCGCTTGGAGGCGGTTCGCAAGCTGCGTGGGGCGGGTATTACCACGGGGATCTTATGTTCTCCGCTGCTTCCCGGAATCACGGATAGCGAGGCCGCGATCGATCGCATGGCGCGTCATGCGGCCAGGGCGGACGCGAGCTTCTTCGCTGCCCAACCTCTGTTTTTGAAGTCGTGCTCCCGTCCTACTTACCTGAGCTTCGTTCGGGAGCACTTCCCTGCCCTTATGAAGGATTGCGAGCAACGATTTGCGACACGTGACTTTGCGGACGGTGCGTACAGGAGAGAGCTTGCGCAACGGGTGAGCCGGGCCTGCCGCAAGCACGGAGTGAGGGAGCGATCCACCGATGCACTCCTGACGCGTGATGCCGGGACGGAGCGCCGGCCGCCAGTGACGGAAGGGCAAGGGGGCCAGGCGAGGCTCTTTGCTTAGGGCTGTTTTGCGGGCGTCGAAACGGGGGCGGATTGCGGTGGAGGGGCGGAGTGGAACATAATCTTGCGCAGCACGAACTCCTGCATCAGGCCGTTGAAGGCTCCGGCTCCAAGGCCGATCAATGCGTTGGTCACGACCACACCGCCTCCCTTCTGGTCCGTGGAGGGATAGTAGGCGTTGGAGATGCCCGCGCTTGCGAGGGTGCCGATGACGTTCGAGTAGTTGGGCTGCCACTTGCCGTTGTCGCCCTTGCAGATGAAGACGGTGGAGATGGCGTAGAGCGTGCGGGCTTTGATGGTTCCGGTGCCCTTGTAGAAGTAGCGGGGATCCTGATGAAGGAGTGAAGGGATGACGGCACCGCCGAGAAAGGTGCCGATGAACTCGTCTCCGTAGGCGGCTCCGAAGCGCCGGGCGAATCCGGCCGCGCCCTGTCCGTAGCCGGGAAAGCTGTTGGAGGCCTGCTCGACTGCGGCTGAGAAGCCGGCACCGACGAAGGCAAAGGGATCGATGTTGTTGCGGATTGCGAGACGGTACTTCTGGCCGGAGCTCATCGGGGCGGCGCGCCAGTTATAGGTGACGTAGAAGTTAGGAACGATGAGAAGGACGCGCTGCTTTTCTTCAACTCGTATCTCATCTTCCGCCATCTCATACGGCGAGAAGACGGCGTCTACCGAGATGCTGACGGGAGCGATCTCAAGCGCGATCTGCGGAAGCTGAAGGGTCTCGCCCGGATGTGCGACGACACTTCCGTTGACGTAGGGAGCGAATCCGGGCGCGGAGACGGAGACCTTATAGGTGGTGGCGGCTACGCCGGCAAAGACGAAGGTCCCGTCTTCGCCAGACTGTGCGGCATGCTTATCGTTGGTGCGGATGTCTTCCAGAACGATGAACGCACCCTTCACTGCGGCGCCATCTGTGTCGAGGACGGTGCCGGCGACGGACGCCGCTGCCTGGGGCGCTGAGGCTTGTTGTGCGGAGGGAGATAGCTGGAACGAAGCTTCGCGAGAAGCACCGGGAGCGTCCGGGAGTTCAGCAGGCGTCCGTGTCTCGCTCAGTCGACCTCGTTGTGCGGAGAGCGCGCTTGCAAGAGGCCCGACAAGAACCAGAAGGGCGCCCGTGCGCCAGAATGCAGTTGTTCTACCCCGGACCCCCATAGCCCCCCGCATACCCTTCCCCTCCCAACAGAGAAGAACAATACTTTGAACGTCGGCTGCTCGGATGCTTCCGATCAGCGAATCTTTACTTTATCTCGCGAAGAATGAGATTAGCTTCGCACGAAAGACCCGAATCTAAGCATCTGTCGTCCCGCGAGGCTGTCTGTAAGACGCAGAAACGCGCAGAAAGACGAAAGGCGCAGAGACCATGCCGGCTCTGCGCGATTCGTTCCTGATGAGGGTGATTAGGCGGTGACTTCAATGCCCATGGAGCGAGCGGTGCCGCGAATGCTGCGGGCGGCCGCCTCGACCGTGGTCGCGTTTAGGTCCGGCATCTTCTGGGCGGCGATCTCCATGATCTGCTTCTCGGTGACTTTGCCCTTTTTGTCCTTGTTCGGCGTACCCGAACCCTTCTCGATGCCGGCAGCCTTTTTGAGGAGCACGGGAGCAGGAGGGGTCTTGGTGATGAAGGAGAAGGTGCGGTCGCCGTAGACGGTGATGACGACGGGGATGGTGAGGCCGGCCATGGATGGCTCTTTGGTGCGGTCGTTGAACTGTTTGCAGAACTCCATGATGTTGACCTGAGCCTGACCGAGGGCGGGGCCGATGGGGGGAGCCGGGGTGGCTTTGCCGGCCATGACCTGGAGCTTGACGTATCCGTTGATCTTTTTGGGTGCCATTGCGGGATTTCCTCTACGCTTCTTGCGGGGCTTTGCCGCCGCGAATTGGGTACTGCTGAGTGGGTGCGAGAAACGCTCTGAGAAGCCCTTGCGGCAGCGCGATTCTCTTGATGGATGCCATCACCTGGTGCAAGGCGGCAAGATTACTCTTCGATCTTGTCTACCTTGGCGAATTCGATCTCGACCGGGGTCGAGCGGCCAAAGATGCTGACCATAACCTTGAGCGTCTGCTTGTCGTCGTTGACATCGTCCACGGTGCCGGAGAAGTTGGCGAAGGGGCCTTCGTTGATGCGAACCTGCTCGCCCTTGTTGAACTTGACCTTCATGGAGGGCTTGTCAGCGGAGACGTCGGAACGGAAGAGGATGGAGCTAACTTCCTGCTCGGAGAGAGCGACGGGCTTGTCGCCGGTGCCGAGGAAACCCGTGACGCGCGGCGTGTTCTTGATCACGTGCCACAGGTCGTTGTCGAGTTCCATCTCGACGAGGACGTAGCCGGGCAGGAAGACACGCTCGATGGTGTACTTTTTGCCGTTGCGGAGTTCGGTGACCGGCTCGGTGGGGATCATGATGCGGCCGATACGATTTTGCAGGTTGTAGGCGGTGATGCGGCTCTCAAGCGACTCGCGGACCTTGCGTTCGAAGCCGGAGTAGGCGTGGATGATGTACCACTTAAAGTTCTCGTTGACCGGCGGAGCGAGGTGCTCGCCTTCGCCCTCTGGGGGGATGGTTCCGGTCTCTTCCGGGAGTGCTTCCGGGTTGATCTCTGTTGCCGCCATGTTTGTTCAGCTTTCCTTGAATCTAAAATCAGGTTATTGCTTGGCCAGGTGCTTGAAGATGAGGTCGATGCCGTGGCCGACGAAGTAGTCCACGATAGCGAAGTAGAAGGCAAAGATGAAGACGGTGGCGATGACGACGATGGTGGTGGACTGGACCTCGTCGCGCGAGGGCGTGACTACCTTGCGCATCTCAGAGCGAACGTCTTTGAGGAACTCGCCGAGGCGCTCGGGACCGTTCTTGAGCTGCTGTAATCCGGTGTTTGTTTGGTCGGCTACTGCGATCGTCTTGGCCATCTTGATGCCTCTGGAACTTCGTGTCGGTGATGGTACGGGTCTGGCGTGGAACTGGCGGGGGAGCTCGGATTCGAACCGAGAAGTTCGGTTTTGGAGACCGACAGTTTAACCGTTGAGCTTACTCCCCCGGTTTGGAACTGGCTGCGGGGTGAGCCTGCCGCCAGTTCTCGCGAGTGCTTACTTGGTTTCCTTGTGGTCAGTGTGCTTGCGGCACGTGTTGCAGAACTTCGAGAACTCAAGACGACCGGTGGTGGTCTTCTTGTTCTTGGTGGTGGAGTAGTTCCGGTTCTTGCACTCGGGGCACTGGAGGGTAATGATTTCACGCATTGGATGGACTCCTTGGTTTGGCTAACCACCTCGGCTAGCAAGCAGCAGACGGTCAGTGACCGGCACGCCGCGACGCAGGCTTGGATGAGGGAAGCCTGCAAACCCGTGATCCTGATTCAAAAGCGGAGGGAGAGCGGTCAGGCCACGCTCAACTCTTTCATTATCCATGAAAACCAGCGGAAACGCCAACCGGGACGGGAGCTACTTGGCCCAGAGGCGGGCGGTTTCAAGGCGGAAACCGGGGACGACGGCGTCAGCCTCCACCCGGTCTGGGCGCGCGAGAGTTTCGACCGGGCGGTCCGGGTAATAGATGGAGAGAGTTGCGGCAAATGGTTCGAACATCCAGGCAAGTTGTGCGCCGTTAGCGAGCCACATCTTCATTTTGCCTCGAGGACGGAGCGACGATCGCTTTCGGAGAGAACCTCGATCAGAATTCCAGCACACAGTCGCGAAGCCGCGCTGCTCGGCGTCCGTTTACCCCATTCCATCGAAAACCGGATAGCAACGACGCATCCGGACTTCGCACAGAACTATCCGGCCATCGTGAATCCAGAGCTCGAACTCACCACAATGCCGCCATGCACGTCAGGCCAGTCGAACAACCTGGCTCCGACGAACATCTCCCGATGACCGCGTTTCGTGTTCAGAGGCGACATAATCTCCAACTCTCAGTCCGCGTTACGCTTGATGCGATAGGGGCGATTACGGTGCGAAAACGCGATAAGTTCATCGTCACTCAGCGGCTCGGGCAGGCGGATCGTTACGGGGCAAGCTAGTCCCGCGAGCGAGAGGTATCTCAACCCTACGGATTCCACGACAGCAGCCATAGCCGAATCCTACCTCTCCCTGTTCCGAGACGCTTGCTTCCTATCCTGAACGCCATGGCAAAAGCAAGGGAGCGTTCGCCCTCGCGTGCGGCTGCTTTACTCGCCCCAAAGCAGCAGCGTTGACAAGCGAAACCCGGCGACGGGTTCGCCCGCTTCAACGGAAGCTGGCCGATCGAGGAGTTCCACTTCGCGGTTCGGACGGTAAACACTTAATGTAGCTGCACACGGATCGATCAGCCATGCGAGCTTCGCTCCGTTTTCGATCCACATGCGCATCTTGGCTGCGTGAGCCATACGTGAATCAGTCTCTGAAAGAATCTCAACTACGAATTCGGGACAGATCGGAGCGTAGCCCTTTCTCTCCGCGCGACTTAGGCTATCCCAACTGGATTGTGAGACCCAGGAAGCATCCGGGCTTCGCATGGAGCCATCGGGCAAGGTAAATCCGCCGCTCGAACTGAACGCTTTGCCGCCATGGGCGCGCGCCCATAAGGTTAGCTCGGCGATGACGATTGCTTCCCAATTGCTCCCCTCGGTTCCGCAGGGCGACATAACCTCAAGCTCCCCGTTCCTGTTGCGCTCGATCTGGTAGGGCTTGTTTCGCCTAGAAAATGCGATTAACTGCTCATCGCTCATCGGTGCAGGAGGTCGGAGGATCAAGGGCATGGGCAATCCGGAGAGGACTCCCTCCTGCTTTAGATCGATTTGCGCGAGAGCAGCCATGCGGTAATTGTAGTCCCACCCAAAAATAAAGAGGCGAGCCGAAGCTCGCCGCCTTTGCGTGCTGATTTGTTCTGGGAGTTACTTGATGATCTCGGAGATGGTTCCGGCTCCGACAGTGCGTCCGCCCTCGCGAATCGCGAAGCGCAGGCCCTTCTCCATCGCGACCGGCGTATGCAGCGTGATCTCCAGCTGAATGTTGTCGCCGGGCATGCACATCTCGGTGCCCGCCGGCAGCTTTGCCGAACCGGTCACGTCCGTGGTCCGGAAGTAAAACTGCGGACGATAGCCGTTGAAGAACGGCGTGTGACGGCCGCCTTCTTCCTTGCTCAGAACATAAACCTCGCCCTTGAACTCGGTGTGCGGCTTGATCGAACCGGGCTTGGCCAGAACCATCCCGCGCTCCACCGCTTCCTTCGCAATACCGCGCAGCAGCAGACCGGCGTTATCACCAGCCAGACCTTCATCGAGCTGCTTCTTGAACATCTCGACGCCGGTACAGACCGTCGCCTGCGTATCGCCGAAGCCGACGATCTCGCAAGCCTCGCCCACCTTGACCTTGCCGCGCTCGATACGGCCCGTAACCACGGTTCCGCGGCCGGAGATCGAGAAGATATCTTCAATCGGCATCAGGAACGGCAGGTCAATCGCGCGCTCAGGCTGCGGGATGAACTTGTCGACAGCATCCATCAACTCATCGATCTTCGCCTCCCACTGCGCCTCACCGTTCAACGCGCCCAAAGCCGAGCCGCGGATGATCGGGGTATCGTCGCCAGGGTAGTCGTACTTCGAGAGAAGCTCACGCACCTCCATCTCGACCAGCTCGATCAGTTCTTCATCCTCAACCGCATCGCACTTGTTCAGGAAGACGACGATAAACGGCACGCCAACCTGACGCGCGAGCAGCACGTGCTCTTTAGTCTGGGGCATCGGACCATCAGTCGCCGCGACCACCAGGATCGCCCCGTCCATCTGCGCCGCACCGGTGATCATGTTCTTGATGTAGTCGGCGTGGCCCGGGCAATCGACGTGCGCGTAGTGGCGGTTCGGCGTCTCATATTCCACGTGCGAGGTCGAGATCGTAATACCGCGCTCGCGCTCTTCCGGAGCATTATCGATGGTGTCGAACGAACGGAACTTGTTATGCGGGTTGTGCTTGGATAGCACCTTCGTGATCGCAGCCGTCAGCGTGGTCTTGCCATGGTCGATGTGGCCGATCGTGCCGATGTTGACGTGCGGTTTAGACCGGTCGAATTTTTCCTTACCCATGATGCTCTCCTAATTAACGAATCGAGTTGAAGAATGGTGTTGCTGAAGTTTGGATGAGCGCGCCCGCCGCTGTTAACTCAGTAGTACGAGTAGAGCTTGAAGAACTTTTCACGCAGCTCCGGCGCGATCTGCTCGAGGCGGGCGAGGTAAAGCTCGCGGATCTGGCCCTGGTCTCCATTGCCAAGGGTGGCGTAGGTAGCTTTGGTCGAGGGGCCGAGGAGTCCTTTGCCGAGAACCGTCTCGAAGTCGCGGATGCGGAGGCCGGAGCGGTCGATGGACTTGAGGAAGGCGGCGACGGCATTGGCGGCAAAACGGCTTTCGATGGATGACTTGACTTCACCGAAGGCGTTTGGATCGGAGACGGCGAGGGGGGGCTTCTCGTACAGGCTGCCGGGCTCGCCGACGGTGTGCGTAGTGCTCAAACGGAGACTCCTGCCAGGCTGTCCCTGGAAGACCGGCCAAGCTGCTGCCTGGAAGGTCTGGTGGTGCGAAAACTGGAGCGGGAGACGGGAATCGAACCCGCGACCAACAGCTTGGAAGGCTGTGACTCTACCACTGAGTTACTCCCGCCTGCCTCTGGCCGAGGAACGCCGAAACCTGAGGAAAGCGATGGAGCTGACGGAGAGGCTTGAACTCTCGACCTCTCCCTTACCAAGGGAGTGCTCTACCACTGAGCTACGCCAGCCTTTGAAACAGACACCTTCACTATCCTATCGCGAACGCAGCCTTCCGAGCACGACGCGGAAGGCAAAAAAGCCGAGAAGGATCAACGTCAGCGACCGATACTTTCCGGGCTCCAAGGTAAACCAGGCGGAGAGGGCAAGAACGGCCAGGATGATCAGGGCTACGACCATGCGACCGCTGCCCGCGGGAGTGAAGTCGACCGGACTCACTGACCCCCCTCCCCGGTATTCTTGCGCAAAATATTCAAAACAGGCCACTTAGCCTTGTATCAACCTTTGTAACCCGGTGAAAGTTACTGCGAGGGTGGAAGGGAGATGGTGCACAGGGGAGGATTCGAACCTCCGTAACTCGAAGAGTGGCAGATTTACAGTCTGCTGCCATTAACCGCTCGGCCACCTGTGCACACTTTTAGACTGCAGACCCGATGCGGGACAAGCGGAGGCACGGACTGCTCATCGAGTCGGAAGGACTGAGAGGAGAGTGACCCAGCATTGACGGGCAAGGGGAAGCAGAGCAAATCCGTTCCGTACCGTCTGCTGCTTTGGGTTTGCCGCCGGAAGAGAAGCTGGAGCTGACGAAGGGATTTGAACCCCCGACCCTCTGATTACAAATCAGATGCTCTACCAGCTGAGCTACGCCAGCCCAAACAGCGCTTGCGACGAGCTTTGCAGGGGCGGAATTTGCCTGCGCAAACGTGCCCGCGCAGAGCGCGACCCAAGATCAGACTTTAGCATAGCGGGTGGGGGGCCGCCAAGGCCGTCAGGTCCACTCGGGGAACTGGCTGCGGTTGAGGTCGAGGGCTGTGATCTTCTGCATGTCGCCGGGGTCCAGCGCGAAGTCGAAGATGGCCAGGTTTTCGCGGCGATGATCCGGGTTTGAGGAACGAGGAATAGCGATGACCCCGCGCTGGTTGTGCCAACGCAGGACGATCTGAGCGACGGTTTTGCCATGCTTCTTGCCGATCTGCTCCAGGACCGAGTTCGTAAAGAGCCCGTTCCGCCCTTCCGCAAAGGGCGACCAAGCCTCCATCTGGGTGCCGGAGGCGTGCAGGGAGCTAAGTTCACCTGCCTGCTGGAGGAATGGATGGGTCTCCAGCTGGTTGATGACGGGCTTGGTGGTTGCGCCGGCTGTGAGACTGGCGAATTGGGCTTGGTCGAAGTTGCTCAGGCCGATCGCCTTGATCTTCCCAGCCGCGTTCAGCTCTTCCATGGCCTTCCACGATCCGTTCACGTCGCCTCGCGGCCGATGGATGAGATACAGGTCGAGGTATTCGAGCTGAAGCTTGTCGAGCGTGGTCTGGAAGGCACGCTTGGCCGGCTCGTAGCCGGAGTCTTCCACCCAGATCTTTGAGGTCACGAAGAGAGACTTGCGGTCGATTCCGCTCTTCCTGATTCCGGCGCCGACGGCTTCCTCGTTCTGGTACACCTTCGCCGTGTCGATCAGGCGATAGCCGGCGGTGATCGCGTCAGCGACACTCTCCGTGCACAGTTCGCCGCGGAGGCCGTAGGTTCCGAAGCCCAGCATCGGCATCATGACTCCGTTGCTGAGTCGTACCTGCGGGATGGAAACGTACTCACTCGCCGAGGCCCAGCTCGTGCCTCGGTAAGCGAGGACCGTTGCAGCGATCACGCCCGTCTTCAGGACTGCGCGGCGGCTGATCGCGTCCTTTTTGCCGTTCTTCCCTATTTTCGTCATATTTGCCTCTTTACCCAGCTGACCCACGAGCTGACAGAGGCGATGGTACAGAGAAACGCGCCTTTGGTCACACCGCTATGGGTCAAACGCTGAAGGCTTGAGCGGCGGGCCTACGACTCGTATGCGATACATCTTCTCGCTCTCCGCGGCCCTGGCTGGGTCGGGCTTTGCTCCCGCTGGATGGTTCTTCTCGTAGTCGCGGAAGAAGGCTTCGATCTCGCCGGCGGGGTCATAGATGTTCAGGTGGCGGGCGGGCGCATTCCCCACCACGACATAGGAGTGAGGGATCCCCTTGGGCGCCATGAAGCTATCGCCGGTGCGCAGGACAGTCTTCTCGGATCCACACTGCAAGCCGAACGATCCTTCGAGCAGATACATCCATTCGTTCTGCTCCAGATGGATGTGCATGGGCGGGCCCTGGCCGGGAGGTGTCTTCACCTCGAGGACGGAGATCCTTCCGCCGAGGTCGGCTCCGGCGATTTTATCGAAGAACGCGGGCTCGCCATGCACCGTCCAGGGGCCATCGATCCGGCATTTCCCTGCGGGCACAACGAAGGACTCCGGCGGGCCTGGCTGCGCGGAGAGCGTCGGCGATGAAAGGCTGAGAGTGGAGAGGGAGAAGAAACCGTTACGGAGAAAGGTGCGGCGGCCGAGCCCCATGCGATTCGCTCCAGGAAGACTGTTGGTTCCGATCACTCTAGCAAACAGTGGGGTGAAATCTGATGAATGGACTGCGCGTGACCGGACGACAGAGGCAGTCAGACCGAAGGAAGTCTGACACAATAGCCCCGAGCGTCCTCTTCGGCGACGCTGGTCCCCCTGGGAAAGGAGTTTGGTCATGCCGGTCAGCCAGTTTTCCATGCCTTCGCGGTGTCTCGAGCCGTTTGTCCGCTTTTACATTCAGCGGGACGTTCGAATCATGGGGGCTACCGTGTTGCATCCTGTTCCGGCTCGGCCCGCGCCGATGATCGTCTTCGACTTTAGCGATCCAACGCAGATTTTGCGCTACGGGCAGAAGGCAGTGGAGCAATCTCCCTTGGCCGTTGTGGTGGGCCCACAAACCTATCGCCGGTACGAGATGCAACTGCGCGGAGCGCTTGATACGTTCGTGATCGGATTTCAGCCGGATGGGATCTATCGGCTGTTCTCTGTTCCGACCAACGAGTTGACGGACTTTGATTGCGAGGCACACTCGGTTTTGGGAGGCGCGATCACGAGACTCGGGGAACGGCTTGGTAACGCTACTTCCTTTGCTGAGCGGGTGCGAGTCGTTGAGGAGGCATTGCTGCCGCGGGCACTCCAAGCAAGCAGGGCCGATGGGATCTCCGCCGCTGCGCATGCAATCATCCTTGCCGGCGGCGGCAGGGGTATTCCGGCCCTGGCCGCGAAGGCCGGGTTGAGCGTGCGGCAGTTTGAGCGGAGGTTCGTGCGGCAGGTAGGCATGCGGCCGAAGCTCTTTGCACGGATCGTGAGGTTTGAGGCAACGCTCGAATACAAAGCCCGTTTCGGCAGGAGATCGTGGACCAATGTTGCGCACAGGTTTGGCTACTACGACCAGATGCACATGGTTCACGACTTCGCGGAGTTTACCGGCGGCACGCCATCGGAGACGCTGAACCAGCTGGAGACGGTGTATGTGGAACAGATCAAGTCATTGCGAACGAAGGGATCCGCTTCTTCGGAAGGCGATCCTTTGCGGCTCGTCCTGTGACTCTTTGCCCGATTGAAGAAAGGCAACGGTGCGAGAAAGCCGTTAGGGTTGGAAGTGTTCCCGTCAGGATGTCGTAATCTTACTATTTCGATTTTCCAGCTGCGGCTAGCCTCAGGCTCAGAACGTTTGAGAATGAGGGACACATGAAGCCGATGAATCGAAGGAAGTTATTGACGTCAAGCGCCGCTGCATTGGCGGCTTCGACCTTTTCGCTGTCGGAAGCACAAAGCGGCCAACCGAATCCTGCGAGCCTGTTTACGGTTCGCGCAGGCGAAGGACGGCCGGGTGGACAGTGGCTTGTTCATGGCGAGAAGGCTTTCTCGACGAAGGTGTCTGGGGCCGACGTTGGCAAGACGTATGCTGCCATCGAGGTGCATACGCCGCCGGGGCTTGGACCCGAGTTGCACCTGCATCCGAGTCAAAACGAATTATTCTTCATGCTCAAGGGCAGTATCGGGGTGCAGTGTGGCTCGGACCGGACGGTCCTCGGGGTTGGCGATACTTTCATGGCACCCACCAATATTGCCCATGCTTATGTGACGTTGGGGAGCGAGCCGGCTCACATGCTGCTCATTTTCGATCCGGCCGGCGACATGGAGGGGTTCTTCGCGGAGTATGCTCCGCTGCTTAATGGGAATGGAGAGCCTGATCCTAAAAAAGTCGCGGAGGTCCTTGCGAAGCACGGTATGAAAGTCCTGGGGCCGCCGCTTCTAGCGTCGAGCTTCTCGAACGAATCAAGCAAGTAGACAAGGTGCTGCCGTCATCGCAAGCAGAATATCGCGTTCGGGCTTAAATGCGGGTGGCAGTGCTGCTTCTATCCGCGTACGCGTTGTCGCGGAAAGATGCTGGTTAATGGCTTAGCCGGCCGGCGGGTGCGGCGGCTGTTTGTGATTGGGGCACTCGGGCCGGCGGGAGCTGCAAGGACCGTGCATGCCGGCGCAGGAGGAGCATACGGCGGATTCTCGGGGATGATTGAGGGGCCGCAGACGCCGGGGGACACTACAAATCAGGTTGCGGTGACGGGTGAGCCGGCGCTGATGAATAATGACTCGGTGGCGGATGGTGAAGGCGGGGCTGGGGACGCGAAGTAGGACGTTGAAGTTTGGCGATCCTCGTGTGCGGCATATTGCGAAGGCGGTCGGCGGAGGCCTGGTTCAACTGGCTTCTCGCCGCCTGCCGGTGGTTGCGTTTCCGGGCGTGTGGCCCTTGTTTGAAACGAACTCATTGTCAGAGTTGGGCTGACGCAAACGGCTGTCGTCTGCCGGGGCCAAAGCTACAGGCCCAGGAGTTGCGCCGCGTTGCGCCAAGAGACCTTTTCCCTGGTCTCCGCTGAGATGGGTGCCTTGTCGAACCAATCTGCTGCTTCCTGCATGATCTCGAAAGGGTGGTCGACGGAGTACAGGATGCGATCGTCGCCGATCTCGGCCAGCGCGCACAGCAGCGGGTGATCGGCGAAGACTCCCGAGGTTGTAATCACGATGTTCTTCTTGAAGAGATCGCTTGGGGTAAGCGCCGGTCCGGTCGCGAAGGCCTTCGTCCGTCGATCGATCCGCCAAAGCAGAAAAGGGAGCGTCTCGCCCATGTGACCCAGGATCAGTTTGATCTTTGGATACTTGGTAAAGGTGCCGTTGAAGATGAGGCGGAGCGCATGAGCCGCGCTTTCGGCGGTCCAGCTCCAAACGGCTCCGGTCAACTGCGCGCATCCCTCATAGGTAACCGGAGGCACCAGCGGATCGGAGGCATGAAGGTAAACCGGCTTGCCGAGTGCCTCGACACGCTCCCAGAAGACGGAATAGCGGTCCTCATCGAGGTAGTGGCCGTTTGTCTGACCGTTAATGAGCGCACCTTTGAAGCCGAGTTGAGTCACGGCTCGCTCGAACTCATCGGCTCCTGCTTTGGGATCAACCAGCGGAACGGCGGCGAATCCTGCGTAGTGTTTTGGCTGCTGCTGAACCACGCCTGCCAGGTAGTCATTGGACGCCCTGGCCAGCCGAAGCGCGGGCGTGGGATCCAGTACATTCTGCACGATACCCGCGTCCGAAAGCACTGCCATGTCGATTCCGCCCTTCGCCATGGCTTCAAGTCGCGCTTCTCCAATGTCTACCAGCGGCTTCAGGATCTTGTCGGTGATTGAGGACGGAACCTTGGGGATCAAGCTCCTCCAGCGGTCAATGTGCTCGGGCTCGTTCATCACGAAATGCTCTTCCAATGCGATTCTCACAGGCTTTTCTCCTCGTGGCTTCGATGACATCGGCTCAGGTGCGTGCCGCCTCGGTTCAAAGAATCTATTCGTCCCGGCAACTCTGTTCAAACAACCAGGGTTGGGCTGAAACGCGAACGGCGGCGCTGCGTCTATGACGTATGCATCGTTCTGACGAGAAGAAGCGTTACGGAGCCTTTGCGCGGCGGCGCATCTGGAGTTTGGCGGTGCTGTGCATGGGGCCGGCTGCGGCGATGCGTGGTGCTCAGCTGGTGGCGCAGGAGGGGCATACGGCGGATGCGCCGGGGATGATCGAGGGGCCGCAGACGCCGGGGAACACTACGAATCAGGTCGCGGTTCTGGGTGATCCGGCAGTGATGAATAACGACTCGGTGCGGCGGATGGTGAGGGCGGGGCTAGGGACGGAGTTGATCCTGCAGACGGTGAATACGCAGCCTGGGAGGTATCAACTGGATGCGGATTCGGTGATTGCGCTGAAGGAGGCCGGGGTACCGGAGAGGGTGATCTCGGCGATGATGAACCGGGCGCGGCGGCAGTTGATTACGGCTCCGGAGACGCAGGTGGTGATGGCCGATGTGAACGAGCCGGGGGTGTACTACAAGGACAGCAAAGGGCGCTGGACGTTGATGGAGACGGAGATTGTGCATGTGAAGTCGGGCGGGTTTGTGAAGTCGACGCTGACGCACGGGATTATCAAGGAAGACCGGAACGGCGCGGTGAGCGGGCGGGAGGCGAAGCTGCTGCTGCCGCGGCCGGCGGAGTTCATGATCTATACGCCGGAGAGTGTGTCGGTGGAGGAGTATGACCTGCTGCGGTTTCGGCTGAACTCGAAGGATCGGGAGTTCCGGACGCTGACGGGTGGGGTGATCCACTCGACGGGCGGGGCAGAGCGGGATGAGGTGAAGTTTACGCCGATAAAGATTGCGCCGCATGCGTACTCGTTCAAGCTGGGTGCGAAGACGGCGGCTGGGGAGTACGGCATTCTGCCGCCCGGGACGGGGAATGTGACGAACGGCGGCAAGATCTACACCTTCGCGATCAAGGAGTAAATGCCACCTCCGGAAGAGTTCTGCGGGCGGATTGGCTCTTGCCGGTCTCGCCGCAAGGATGTAGAAGGGTTCTTACGGGGTTTTCCACAATGCAAGCTAGCGCCGCTTCCACCGTAGAACCATCGGATGAGATCCGTGGCGGACTCGATCGCCGGAATGCCTTGCTTTGTCACGACTTAGAAGATCGGGCGCTCTTCGCGGACAACTTTGAGAAGACTCCGTTTCCGTTTCGCCACCGAATGGACCAGCATGAGCTGTTCCAGATTCCGGCGCTGCTGCAGGCGGCGGAACGGATGGCACGGAAGAACGAACAGGCTTCTCACTTCGAGAGCGGGGAACCGGATCGCAATGGGTGGTTCGGGAGCCGGCCTGCAGGCAAGACGATGGTGGATGCGCTGGCCGAGATCGAGAGCGGCAAGAACTGGGTGATTCTGAAGCGCATTCATGAAGATCCGGCATACGGCGGGGTGCTGCAGGGGCTGATCCCGGAGCTTTCGAGCTTGACGGGCGTGGATATCGCGCAGGTTTACTACGATCCGACGATGACCATCTTTGTGACCTCGCCGGGGCGGATTACGCCGTACCACATGGATGGCGAGACGAACTTTCTGGCGCAGGTTCGGGGGCCCAAGGACGTCTATATCTACGACGCCCGGCAGAAGGATGTGCTGAGTGCGCGGGATATGGAGCGCTACTGGACGGGAAAGCTGCCGAAGATCGAGTATCCGGAGGCGCTGCCGCATGGGCATTGGAAGTACAAGCTGATTCCGGGCAATGGCGTCTTCAATCCGGCGACGTTTCCGCACTGGCTGCAGAACGGGCCGGAGGTATCGGTTTCGGTCTCGATCAACTTCAAGCGGCGGCACGATCCTCTGATCGGGGCTCACCGAACGAATAACTATTTGAGAAAGCTGGGCTTACGGCCGACGGCACCGGGGAGTTCGGCGACTCTGGATCGGGTCAAGGAGGCGACGTTCGGGCGGCTGTATGCCGCGGCTGACACGGCGGCGAAGGCGGCGAAGAGCAAGCTGAAGAAGTAGCTTAGACTCAAGGCAGATGCGGAGACGGACGCAGTACACGTTGCTGGCGGTTCTGGTGGTGTTGGCGGCGCTGGCGGCGGTTCTTTACCTGCGGTGGAAGGCTCCTCCAGAGGTGGCGCGGCTGCTGCCGGAGTCGGATGCGATTCTGTTTGTCAATTTGAAGCCGGTGCGGGCGGCGACGCACTTCGATCAGACAAGTGTTGCGCATGCAGCGGCTTACCAGCAATTCATCGATGCGACGGGGATTGTGCCGGAGCGGGATCTGGACTCGGCGGCGTTTGCACTGCACCGGATGAGCGATCCGCGGGGGCCGAATGGGCCGGTGGCTTATTCCGAGGTGTTTGCCGGGCACTTCGATGCGGCGAAGCTCGCAACCTACCTGGAATCGACGGCTCAGGGCAAAGAACAATATGCCGGGCGGACGATTTATGCCATTCCCTCCGAGGGGCGGACGCTGCGAGTGGCGGTGCTGGGGTATGACATGGTGGCAGCGAGCAATATGCCTACGCCGGAACAGATTCATTCCATGCTGGATCGGGCACGGGCGGCGGCGAGCCCGTTTTGGGGGTCTTCGCTGCTGGGGGAGCGGTATCGGGATGTGCCTGCGTTTGCCATGGCCTGGGGGATTGGAAGGCTGGGGCTGCCATTTGGGGTTGGGGGGCAGGTTTCAGTGCTGGGGATGAAGCTGCCTTTGCCGGCGGATGCTACGTTTGTGGCAAGTGTCAGATTCGAGGGGGCTTTGCATCTGCGGGTCGAGGAGATTGCAGGCAGCGAGGTGGAGGCGCAGCGGTCGGCGGAGGAGATGAGCTCACTGCTGGGGCTGTTCAAGGCTTTGCAGATGGCGCAGCAGCCGGTGGCGCGGACGCCTGAGGACGTGGTGGAGCGGGATCTGGTTGATTCGCTCGTGGTGGAGAAGGACAAGGAACGCGCCGTGGTCACGGCTTCGGTGGCGGCGGGGGATCTGCTGAAACTGGGGCACTAAATGTGTGGGTAGAGTGGCTTTTGGGTGGAATTTGGTGTGGACAGGCTGGGCAGAAGCAGTGCCTGGCGATGGTGAAGGGGCCGTCTTTAGCGGGGATTTGTAGTTCGGTGTGTGTTTTTTTGTGGTGGTAAATTGCACCAATAAGTGTGCGTAGGTGAGGAACGAATTGGTGTGGGGGTTATGGGTTCGGAGAGGAGGGCGGTCGGGCTTTGCCCGATACCCCACCCTGTCCGACGATAAGGCTGTCGGCCGAGGATGGGGCACCCAGGGCGGGCAACGGCCACTGCAGATTCCTTCGGAATGACAACAAAAAGGCGAAGGCACAAGCAAAGGCAAGAGCCAATACGGAGGTTCTGGCTGCGCCAGAATGACGAACGGTTGTGAGCGGTCCAGATGACGAGTTTTGGGGCGGGGCAGCGTGATTGTTGGGGCGGGGAGGGCTTTAGAAGCTGCCGGCGAAGATATTGCGGAGTTTGGCTTTGAGGCCCTGGTCTTCTCCGGCGCGGCGGATCTGGGTGCGGTGAGTGTAGAGGAGCATGCCGATGGCGGCGGCGAACTCGGGTTGGGCGAGCTCCTGGGGCATGCGCGAGAGGGGTACGGGGAAGCCGATGCGGGCGGGGACGCGGAGGAGGGATTCGGCATTGTCCAGGAGGCCGACGAGGTGGGCACCGCCGCCGGTGAAGACGCAGCCGGCGCCGAGGGCTTCGAGGACGCCGCCGTGGCGGAGGTTGTCGCGGAGCATGGTGCAGAGTTCGCGGGCGCGGGGTTCGAGGATCTCGGCGAGGAAGCGCTGGCGGACGAGGCGGGTGAGCTGGCCTTCGCCTCCTATGCCTACGCCGCCAATCTCGATCTCGGCGAGCTGGGGGACGCTGGTGACGACGCAGTTGCCGTAGAGACGCTTGAGGGTTTCGGCTTCTTCGACACTCACATGCAGCCCGACCGCAAGGTCGTTCGTGAAATGGTCTCCGCCGATGGGGAGGACGGCGGTGTGGGCGATGGCGCCTTCGAAGAAGACGGCGATCTCGGTGGTGCTGGCGCCGATGTCGGCGAGGCAGACGCCGAGTTCTCGCTCGTCGGGTGATAGGACGGCTTCTGCCGACGCGATCCCTTCATAGACGGTGTCTTCCACTTCGAGGCCGGCGCGGTTGGCGCAGGTGATGACCGACTGGGCGATGCCGCCGGAGCAGGTGGAGAGGTGGAGGTTGACCTCCAGGCGGTTGCCGACCATGCCGATGGGATCGTGGATGCCACCCTGATCGTCGAGGATGAACTCCTGCGGGAGCAGGTGAAGGACCTCGCGGTCGGGTGGGAGCGGTACGGAGCGGGCGCGGTCGACGGCGGCGCGGACTTCCTCGCGGGTGATCTCGCGGAGGCGGCTGCCCATGGAGATGCCGCCGCGGGAGTTGATGCCGCGGACGTGGGTTCCGCCGACGCCGACGACGGCGGTTTCGATGGTGGCGCGGGCGGCCTTTTCGGCGGTGAGGGCGGCGCGGTTGATGGCTTCGGCGGCGGGGCCGAGCTCGGCGATCAGGCCTTTGCGCATGCCCTGCGAGCGCTCGATGCCGTGGCCGCGATAGCGCAGGACGCCGTCGGCGACCTCGGCGACGAGGACGCAGCTCTTCTGGCTTCCGGCGTCCAGGACGGTGATGAGGTTTTCAGGCTTTGGCGTCATTGTGGCTCAACCCGCTGGGAGAGTGGACGTGCTGGAAGCTTGACCGGTTTCGCGGCAGCGTGCGGCGCGGGCTTGAGAGCTTTGGGGATGGGCTTGGCGTTCTTTGGAGTGACCGTCTTAGCGGCGGGCTTGGGTGCGGTGGGTTCGGCGCCGGGAACCCTGGTGCCGGGCGCCATCTCAAGGACGACCTGGCGCTCGTAGCGCATGTCGACCGAGGCGAGCCTGGGGTACTGGGTCTTCCATTCCGGGAGGCGCTGCTTGAAGCGCTGGTAGCGGGCGAGGAAGTCGTCGTCACCAAAGTGGACGAGGATGTCCGTGTTGTCCGAGGGAATGAGGGCTTTGACGTCTTCGGGGCTGGAGAGATCGACTTCGGAGAGGGTGTCTGAGAGCCTGGAGCTGCCGGCGTCGAGGTCAGTGAGGAAACGCTCGAAGAGGGCCATACGGGCGGCGCGGGTGGAGATGGGATCGTTGGCGGAGATGCCGGTGACGATGGGGAAGTTGTAGCTGGTGCGGGTGGGGGAGTCGGGCGAGATGTCGAGGAGGACGCCGGAGCGGTCGACGAGGCTGAGGTTCGAGCCCTGGCGGACGTAGGCGACGGGGGTGCGCTCGACGATGGCGATGCGGAGCTTGTTGGGGAGCAGGCGCATGACGGTGGCGTGCTCGACCCAGGGAAGGCGTTCGAGTTCGGCTTTGCGATCTTCGAGGGAGACGGTGAGGATGTTGCGGTCCACGTCGTCACCGAAGACGCTGAGAAGCTGCGGGCGGGTGAGGTGTTGGTTGCCGGTGATCTGGATGGCGGAGGAGGACGGTATGATCAGGCGGGGGTCATGCAGGAGCATGCTTCGTGCTTCCCACAGGACGGCGGTGAAGCCGGCGAGGCCGCCGAGCATGATGACGCCGGCGATGACGCGGCCGGCGATGGAGTGAGGGACGCCGGCCTTGAGGCGGAAGCGAAGGCCGCTGAAGTGCAGGCCGCGCGGGCGAGGGAAGCCGTCGGCATCGGTTTCCATTTCGCCGTGGGGGCGGCGGGTGAAGTCTTCCGTGGTGTCGCGGCGGAGGGATGGTCCCTTGGCGGCGCGGCGAGGGGTTTGCCGGGGAGCAGCCGGCGTAGTGGGAGGCGCGTACGTCTTTACAGGCGCTTCAAGCACCGCGGTTCCATCCTTCGAAAACAAGTTTCCTGGCCGCAAACCTGAGCAAGGCCGCGAGAATCGCCGGGATCAGGATAACTGCTCGGAGGATGGAAAAGACTGGGAAAGGATGGGAGTACCTGCACAGGAACGTCCTGCCGGACGGGGCACTTCGTGCCGTCTTTGGGGCAGAGTTGGTGATCCGGGATGCGGGGGGCCGAACGTTGTTCGGCACGAGAGGTCGATTGCGACCAGCGGGAGCACCTCAGAGGGCGGCTGGCCACGACAACGAATACATGTCACGAAGTGACCGCGCGACGCGTAGTCGGCCCGTCCGGCAGAACAGGTCTTTAAGCGGGTTGGGGGCAGGTCTTGAGGGCTTCGAGAAGGAGAGGCGCGAATTGGCTGACGTTGCCTGCGCCTTGAGTGAGGATGACGTCGCCAGGTTGGGCGTGCTCGAGGAGGGCGGCTATGGCGGCTTGGATCGAGGAGGCGTAAGCGGCGCGGGCCGGGTGTTGCTGGGCGATCTCTGCGGCCAGGGCCTGGCCGGTGACGCCGGGGATGGGGTCTTCGCTGGCGGCGTAGATGTCGAGGATCTGGACGAAGTCGGCGTCGTTGAAGGCGGCGGCGAACTCGGGCATGAGGTCGCGGGTGCGGGTGTAGCGGTGGGGCTGGAAGATGACGTGGATGGCGCGGTAGCCGCAGTCGCGGGCGGCGCGGAGGGTGGCGAGGATCTCGGTGGGGTGATGGCCGTAGTCGTCGACGACGGCGATGCCGGCGACGGTGCCCTTGATCTGGAAGCGGCGATCGACGCCACGGAAGGTCTCCAGGCCGCTAGCGATGCCGGCTGGGGCGATGCCGAGCTGGACGCCGACGGCGATGGCGGCGGTGGCGTTGAGGACGTTGTGACGGCCGGGAACGTGCAGGCGGAAGGGGCCGAGGAGCAGGCCGCGGTAGTTGACGTCGAAGGTGGAGTGGCAGTCAGGGACTTTTTCGAGGGGCTGGAGACGGAAGTCGGCGTCGGGGGACTCGCCGTAGGTGTAGACCTTGCGGCGGACGCGGGAGAGGATGGAGCGGAGACGGGAGTTGTCGATGCAGGCAGTGGTGGCGCCGTAGAAGGGGAGCGAATCCATGAACTGGACGAAGGCGTCGTCGATGTCTTCCATGGTGGCGTAGCAGTCCATGTGCTCGCGATCGAGGTTGGTGACGACGGCGAGGATGGGGCAGAGTTTGAGGAAGGAGCGGTCACTTTCGTCGGCTTCCGCTACGAGGTACTGGGATGTTCCGAGGCGGGCGTTGGAGCCGAGCGCGTCGACGCGGCCGCCGACGACTACGGTGGGGTCTAATCCGCCGCCGGCGAGGACGGCGGCGATCATGCTGGTGGTGGTGGTCTTGCCGTGCATGCCGGCGACGGCGATGCCGTACTTGAGGCGCATGAGTTCGGCGAGCATCTCGGCGCGCTGGATGACGGGGATCTTGCGGGCGCGGGCTTCGAGGATCTCGGGGTTGGTGGGACTGACGGCGGAACTGGTGACGATGACGTCGGAGGCGGCGGCGTTCAGGGCGGTGTGGCCGGTGAAGATGGTCGCGCCGAGGACGGCGAGGCGGTCGGTGACGGCGGAGGCTCGGAGGTCAGAGCCGGAGACGCTGTAGCCCATGGTGAGGAGGATTTCGGCGATGCCGCTCATGCCGATGCCGCCGATACCGATGAAGTGGACGCGCTGCGAGGGCGCGAAGAGAATGTGGCCGGGGACGAACATGAGAGACATTCTAAGGCTTGTGCTGCCGCGCGGGCCGACTGCGCGTCGGGCGGTCACTTCGTGACACGTATTGGTGGACGTGGGGATTTGGGATGCTGGGATCCGAACGTTGTTCGGCACGGAAGGTGGCTTGCTGCCGTCGGGAGCGCCTCGGAGATTGGCTTACCCCCGGAAGCCCCCAAGACAGCACGAAGTGCCGGAGCCGGCGCGTCCGGCGGGACAGAGTCGTAGAATGATTTTGAGCGTCTAACAGGTAGAAACGGAGCAAAAGCCATGAACTACGACGTCAATCGGCAGATGGACCCGCGAACAGGGACCTGGAATACGGTCATCGATGTACCGCGTGAGGAGACCGCCTCTCTGCTGTCGAAAGTACTTGCCATTACTTCGCTTGGATTTCTGATCACGGCGTTCGGGGCTTATACGGCGCCGGTTTGGGGTACCTTTGTCGGCATGATCGCGGTGTTTGCGCTGATCTTCGCCATCAGCTTTGCGCGGAAGCAGAGTGCCGCGGTGGCGCTGGGGCTGTTCCTGGTGCTGACCTACTTTATGGGGTGGGAGACTGGGCCGCTGATTCACCGGTACATGCAGACCATCGGGCTGGCGATTGTGTTTCAGGCTGCGGTGACGACCGGGCTAGGCATGGCCGCGATGGGATGCGTTGCTTACCTGTTCAACATTAACTATCGCAAACTGACGGGTCTTGCGATGGCGGCGCTGCTGGTTGTAGTGGTGCTGGGGATTGCGAGTATCTTCTTCCACTTCATGCAGCCGGATACGTACTCGTGGTTGATCCTGGGTGTGTTCACGCTACTGACGATCGGCGACTTCGCTCGCATTCGTGCGGGTGGGGATGGGCAGTCGGCGGTATCGCTTTCGCTTTCGATCTACCTGGATGCGATCAATATCTTTCTGGCGGTGCTGCAGTTGCTGGGCGGACGGCGGCGGAATTAAGGCACTAACTCTAGAGCCAAGATTCGCTCGAGAACGTGCTCTTTCAAACCAAGCACCGTATTTCGAATGGAAGCAAGCTCTTCTGGGGTCAGCTTTGGGCCGGAGTCGTATCGATGTGTCACGGCGAAGGGATCAAGCCTGAGGATGTCGTAGGGCAGCGGCGGAAGTGGTTCGCCGCACTTCTCAAGTGCGCGAGTGAGGGAAACCAGGCTGTGGGTGAGCGGATACACGACTCCGTGAGAGCTTAGAAGCGCCTTGAGCAACTTCTCGCAACTCTGTTGCGCGTGAAAGCCGAAGATTTCGTCGGGAAGTGGAAGAGCTAGAACTGACTCATCACGCTCCGACAGAGCGAATAGCTTCCGAACGTGTAGGTTGCCGATCCGCTCGCTCATAGAGCACTAGTCCTTCATGGTCGATGTAATTAAAAACACTGTTCAACCAGGGCCGATGAAGATCATATTCAGCTCTTGATGCCACGATGAGGTCCACCTGCATCTGCAGACCTCTTAACGCCGTGGCATAGAGTTCTCCTGCTAAACCGGCAACGGGCTCTTCGACGATGACGGCGAGGTCGAGATCGCTGTCGGGCCGGTGGTCACCGCGGGCGCGGGAACCGAAGGCGATGATCTGGAGCGGGTTGGCGACCTCCACGATGCGGCGCACGGCTTCGGCGACCTTCGCTTCGGTGACGACCCAGTCCTGGAGAGTTGTAGTCATGGCATTGCCACTGATTCTACCGCGTTTGCCGGGGCTGACCTTCAGTCTAGATGGCTGACTCTTGCAGCATCTGCTGTAGGCTGTGCTATACCGAACCATGCGCGTTCTTCTTCGTTTGCTGTTGCCTGTGGCTGGCTTTGCCGCCGCTTCCCTGCCCGCTCAGCAGACGCTTCTTGCTACGTCGCAGACGGTGGTTTGGGGGAACTATAACGGGCGGGCGAAGCCGGCGCTGACGATCAAGTCCGGAGATACGGTGACGATTCAGACGCTCTCTACGTGCGGCGATCCCGAGCGGTTGGAGGCGAATGGGGTGAAGGCGGCGGATATTCCGGCGTATGTGGGGGAGATCTATAAGAACTTTCCGGCGAGTGAGAAGGGACCGGGCGGGCACATTTTGACCGGGCCGGTAGCGATTACGGATGCGCAGCCGGGGGATGTGCTGGAGGTGCGGATTCAGAAGATCAGCATCGATGTGCCGTGGGCTTGTAACTCGTTTGGAGCGGGACGGGGCTTTTTGCCGGATGACTTTCCGTACTCGCGCACGAAGATTATCCCGCTGGACCGGGCGAAGATGCTGGCGGAGTTTGCGCCGGGAGTGGAGATTCCGCTGCATCCGTTCTTCGGGTCGATGGGGATTGCGACGCCTGCGGGAAAGACGGACTCGGCTCCGCCTTGGATGAACGCGGGAAATATGGATAACAAGGAGCTGGTGGCGGGGTCGACGTTGTTTCTTCCGGTGAATACGCTGGGGGGGAACTTCGAGGTTGGGGATGGGCATGCCGGGCAGGGGAATGGCGAGGTGGATATCACGGCGCTGGAGACGCAGCTGACCGGGACTTTTCAGTTCATTTTGCATAAGGGATCGCTGTCAGACCCGAACCGGCTGGTGTGGCCTCGGGCGGAGACGGCGACGGCGTATATCGCGATGGGATTCCATGAGGATCTGAAGCGGGCGGCGGAGATGGCGGTTCGGAATATGATCTCGTTCTTGGCGGAGCAGGATCCGGATCACCCGAAGCTTTCGCGCGAGGACGCTTACTCGCTGATCTCCGTGGCGTGCGACGTGGATATCACGCAACTGGTGGATCTGCCGCGGGTTGGAGTGCATGTGATGTGTCCCAAGGCGTTGTTTGTGGGGACGGGGCGGTGAGCCCTCGCCTCTAGGCCATCTTTCCTATCCTGTCCATCCCACTTAGGCGCAACCAACCCTTGTAAACCGTGTCTAACTAAGGGAGACTGAATCCACATTTTAGGGAACGAGCTCTCAGGTTCCAGGAATCCGCGCAACCCAGGCATGAGACAGGGCAAGCGAAGGAGGCCGGAACGGGCAGGGGATTATGAACGTATCGCAATGGATCAAACTTCCGGTTTCGCGGCTTGCGTTGGCCGGCGTGCTTGCGGTCTCTCCCCTCGCCGCATGGGCGCAGGACTCCGGCTATCCGAACGAAGCGCCTCAGCCGTATAACAGCCAGGACCCGAATAACTATGGGGCTCCCGCTGCGCAAAGCTATAACCAGAGCTATCCGCAGCAAGGCTATCCGCAGCAAGGCTATGGGCAGCAGGGGTTTCCGCAACAGGGATACCCGCAGCAGGGGTACCCACAACAGGCGTACCCACAGCAGGGCTATCCGCAGCAAGGCCTGCAGTATGCTCCGCAACAGATCAGCCCGCAGCAGACGTATCCGCCGCAGGGTCAGTATCAGCAGAACTATCCCCAACAGCAGGGCGGGTATGGCGTTCAAGGGCAGCAGCAGTATGCGACTCAGCCTCCGCCGCCGCTGCCGGACTATCAGCAGCCGCCGGCTCCGGGCGATGGATATATCTGGACGCCCGGCTATTGGGCGAACGGAGCGGATGGATATACGTGGGTTCCGGGAGTCTGGGCTCAGCCGCCCTATACCGGTGCGCTCTACACGCCTGGCTACTGGGGCGATGCGGGCGATGACGGCTATCTTTGGAATCCAGGGTACTGGGGCGACAGCGTCGGATATTACGGCGGGCTCGACTACGGGTACGGCTACTTCGGCACCGGGTTCTACGGCGGCTACTGGAATAACGGAATCTTCTTTTACAACCGTGCCTATGGCAACTATGGGCGAGGCGCTCACAATTTTTATAACTACCGGTATCCCGGCGTGGGCGGCGTTCACCCCGGCGGCGCGAGCTTCAGCCACGGGGGCGGAGGCTTCCGGGGTGGCGTTGGCGGCGGATACTCGGGCGGCTACGGACGTGGATTCGCCGGCAATGGGCAAGGCAACAGCTACCGGGGCGCTTCCGGCTTCGTTGGAGGCACGAACGGGTACGGCGGGGCTGGATCGTACGGGGCGGCTTATGGAGGCCGCAGCTTAGGCGGACGGTCGGCGCTCGATGGCCGACAGACCTTCAGCGGCAGCTATGGCGGCGGAAGCCACCCGGCAGCTGGAGGAGCGAACTACGGCGGCGGACGGCAGGGCTTTGGCAGCGGCGGCCAGACGTACGCGGCACGGGGATTCAGCGGCGGTTCGTCAGTCGGCGGTTTCCATGGCGGCGGCGCTCCGTCCGGAGGCGGTTCCCACGGCGGGGGTGGCTTCAGCGGTGGCGGTCACGGCGGGGGCGGCGGCGGACATCGCTAAACCCAGATGGAAGAAGAAGAGGCGGGCCGGATCAACGGCTCGCCTTTCTTCCTCTAAGCAGGTTCAGGCAGACGGATGCGATGTGCCGGGCGGCGTTCTCATGAGCCAGGGTCCGGGCGGCCGCTGCCATGTTGCGGCGTGCCGAGTCGTCGGACAGGAGAGTTGCGATGGTCGTTAGCAGACGGTCCGGCGTGAGGTTCGATTCGGTGATCATCTCTGCCGCTCCTGCGGCGACGAGGACGTCGGCGTTCTTACGTTGGTGGTCGTCGGCAGCGGCGGCGAAGGGGACCAGGACGGAGGCTCGTCCGGCGGCGGCGAGTTCGGCCACGGTGCTGGCGCCGCTGCGGCAGACGATGAGGTCGGCGGCGGCGATCTCCTCCACCATGGCATCGAGGTAGGGCTGGACTCGGAGCCGGCGGGTGACCACGGAGGCTGTTGCGTAGGCTTGCGAGGTCGTGTCGCCGTGACGGCCGCCGGCCTGGTGAACAATCGTCAGATTAGGAAAGGTTTCCAGAAGGCTTGCGGCGATCTGCGGCATGACGTCATTGAGCACACGTGCACCCTGGCTGCCGCCGAAGACGAGCAGGCGCAGGTCTGTGGCGATCTTGGGTTCGATGGCGAAGAACTCCCGGCGAACGGGGATTCCGGTGACCTGGGCGTTGCGGAAGAAGCGGATGGTCTGGACGAAGTTGACGGCGGCGGCGGAGACGCGCTTGCCGATGAGGCGATTGGCGAGGCCGGGGACGGCGTTGGGCTCGAAGGCGAGGGTTGGGATGCGGAGCAGGATGGCGGCCATCATCGCCGGGCCGGACGCGTAGCCGCCGACACCAATGACGACGTCTGGCCGGAAGCCGCGGAGAAGGCGCACGCAGCGGAGGACTCCGAGAGGGAGATCGCCGAGGGTTCGCAGCCGTGTGGTGAGGCTCACGCCTTTAAGTTGGCCGACGTGGATCAGTTCAAGGGGAAAGCCGGCTTCTGGAACGAGTCTCGTCTCTAGGCCGCGAGCGGTGCCGATGAAGCGGACCTCAGCCGCGGCGGCATCGCGGAGCTCCCGGGCGATGGCGAGGGCCGGGATGACGTGGCCGCCCGTGCCTCCGCCGGCGATGAGCACCCGCACGGACTAGTCGATCTCTCTAGTGATGTTCAGTAGTACGCCCATGCCGGCGAGGGTGAAGAAGAGGGACGTGCCGCCGAAGGAGATGAAGGGCAAGGTGATGCCCTTGGTGGGCACGAGGGCGAGGGCGACGCTGATGTTGAAGAAGGCCTGGATGAGGACGGCGGTGGTGAGGCCGAAGGCGAGGAAGCGGGCGAAGGGATCGGTGGAGAGGAAGGCGGCGCGGAGGCCGCGATAGCCGAAGGCGACGAAGAGGCCGACCAGCAGCAGGGCTCCGATGAGGCCGAGCTCTTCCGAGATGTTGGCGAAGATGAAGTCGGTCCAGGCTTCGGGGAGGTAGTAGAGTTTCTGGCGGCCTTCCATCAGGCCGAGGCCGCGCACGCCGCCGGTGCCTACGGCGATGAGCGACTGCATGATGTGGAAGCCGGTGCCGAGGGGATCTGCCTCGGGATTGAGGAAGGCTTTCATGCGGGCGGCTCGCCAGGCCACGTGGAAGAGCATGTAATAGAGCACCGGTGATGCCAGCGCCGCCGCCAATGCGATCCACTTCACCTGCAGGCCGGCGAGATAGAGCATGAGGACGGTGACGGCGGCGCAGACCATGGCGGTGCCCAGGTCAGGTTCTTTCAGGATGAGGGCGACGAAGACCAGGGGCGGTAGCGCGGCTCGGAGGACGGTGCCCTTCCAGTCGTCCATCCTGTGGATGCGGGACTGGAGGAAGTAGGCGAGGAAGAGCACGATCATGGGCTTGGCGAGCTCGGATGGCTGGAAGGTAAAGACACCGAGCTTGAACCAGCGATGGGTGCTGTTGAGCGCGTGCATGGCGAAGACGGAGACCAGGAACAGCGTGGTCACGGCCATGAGGGGGAAGACGACACGGGGGTTGTTATAGCGGCGGTAGTCGACGCGCATCAGGAGGGTCAGGGCGATGAGGCCGGCGACGGCGAAGCCGGACTCTTTGAGGACGAAGTAGTAGGGCGAGCCGTACTGAGATTTAGCAACGACGGCGGAGGCCGAGAAGACCATGACCAGCCCGAAGAGCGTCAGCAGGAGCACTACGCCAAACAACCACTTATCGACCCCGACCCGCTTTGCCATCTACCTTCTAATCCTCTAAGTTCTGGGCGAGCTCGCGGAAGACGCGGCCGCGATGCTCGTAGTTCTCAAACTGATCGAAGCTGGAACAGGCCGGCGCCAGGAGGACCGTGTCTCCGGAGACAGCCGTCTGGGCGGCCTGCTTGACGGCGGCTTCGAGCGTACCTGCCTGCACTATCTTGACCACACCCTCCAGCTGGCGCTCAATCTTTTCCGCCGCTGAACCAATGGTGTAAACAACCTTGACCCGCTCGCGGAGGAGTGGAGCCATCTGGGCGTAGTCGGAGTTCTTGTCCTTGCCGCCGAGGATGAGGTGAATGCCGCCGGGGAAGGACTCGATGGCTTTGATGGTGGCGTCGACGTTGGTGGCTTTGGAGTCGTTGTAGTACTCGACGCCGCGGCGGACACGGACGAGTTCGAGGCGGTGCTCGACGGCCTGGAAGGTCTTGACGGCGGCGCGGATGGTGGCTGCGTCGATTCCGGCGAGGCGCGCTGCGCAGACTGCCGCGAGGACGTTCTCTACGTTGTGTGCGCCCTTGAGGGGGATCTCGGCGAGGGGCAGGATGGGCTCGGGTTTGCCGCCCTCTTTGGCGAGGAAGAACAGGGTTTCTCCGTGGACGAAGGCACCCTGCTTGACCGGGCGGCGGCCGCTGAACCAGAAGATCTGTGCGCGGGTCTTGGCGGCGACCATCTGGGCGGGCTTGTCCTCGGCGTTGAGGATGAGGAAGTCTCCGGCATCCTGCTTCGCTGTGATGTTGGCCTTGGCGGCGGCGTAGCGCTCGAAGGTGCCGTGGCGGTCGAGATGGTCGGGGGTGATGTTCAGGACGAGAGCGATCTTCGGCTTGAACTCGATGACCGTTTCGAGTTGGAAGCTTGAGACTTCGAGGATGTTCCAGGTCTCGGGGCGGCTTTGCGCGACGAGCTCGATGACGGGCAGGCCGATGTTGCCGCCGACCGCCGTGGGGAGGCCGGCGTCCATGAAGATCTTGCCGATGAGCGTGGTGGTGGTGGTCTTGCCGTTGGAACCGGTGACGGCGACGACGGCTCCGTCTAGGAAGCGGCTGGCGAGTTCGAGCTCGCCGATAATGGACTGGCCGAAGGACTTGGCCTGGGCGACCTCCGGGGTTTCGAGCGGGACGCCCGGGGAGACGACGATCAGATCCTGACGGCGGAAGGTGAGCAAGCCGTGACCGCCGGACTCGACCATGATACCGGCGTCGAGCAGGGTGGGGATTTCCTTGGCGAGTGCGGCTGCGGATCGGGTATCGGAGACGGTGACCCGTGCGCCACGGTCGCGGAGAAACATTGCCGCCGCGAGACCGCTCTTGCCGAGCCCGACGACGAGCACTCGTTTGTTCTTCAGTTCCATCCGTCCAGCGTAATGCATCGCGCTCGGCTTGCTGTAGATGTGCGTTTGTTATCGTTGAGAGTATAAGGGAAGTCTATGCTGCGCACGATGGAAGTAGAAATTGATGAGAAAGGACAGGTGCATCCTGTAGAGCCGGGAACGACGTTGCCGGAGGGTCGCGCCCTGTTGGCTTGGCCCAGTTCAGAAGATGACGTAGCTCTGCTCCTCGCGGAGCCCGCCCTATCGGACTGGTTACGACCCGAAGAGGACGCGGCATGGGAGTATTTGCGGCAGGCCAAGTAGTCTCGCTACCGTTCCCCTTCTCGGACTTGAGCCGGGATAAGCCTCGGCCAGTTTTGCTCCTCGCCGATGCCGGCCGCGGAGACTGGATCGTGTGCCAGATCACCAGCAATCCTTACTCGGACACCGAAGCTATCCTACTGAGCCGCGATAGCTTTGTTGCAGGTGGCCTGCACCACGCAAGCTACGCACGTCCGGCAAAACTGTTCACCGCAAGTCAATCACTCATTGCGGGATCACTCGGCTCACTTCATCCACAAGTGTTGGCTCACGTCCGCGACGCGGTCATCGCAATCTTAACCACTCCGCCCAGTAGGGCATGAGTGGTTTGAAGTCAATGGGTTCGGGCCCGATCACCGCAGCTTTAGAGTCGTCAGGGCAAACAATGCGAAGACGAGGGCGAGGATCCAGAAGCGGGCGATGACCTTGCTTTCGCTCCAGCCGAGGAGCTCGAAGTGGTGGTGAAGGGGGGCCATCTTGAAGATGCGCTTGCCGTTGCGGAGCTTGTAGCTGCCGACCTGCAGCATGACACTTAATGCTTCCAGGATGAAGACGCCGCCGATGAATGGCAGCAGCAGTTCCTGCTTGATGACCACGGCGACTGTGCCAATGGCGCCGCCCAGCGCGAGGGAGCCTACGTCTCCCATGAAGATCTCGGCGGGGTGAGCGTTGTACCAGAGGAAGCCGATGGAGCCGCCGACCATAGCTCCGCAGAAGACGGTGAGTTCACTGACCAGCGGCATGCGCTGCAGCTCGAGGTAGTCCGAGAAGACCACATGGCCGCTGACGTAGGTCAGGACGGTCAGGGCTCCGGCAGCGATGATGGTACAGCCGATGGCGAGTCCGTCCAGACCGTCCGTGAGATTGACGGCGTTGCTGGCGCCGGCGATGACCAGCATGACGAAGACGACGAAAGGAATGAAGGCGAGCCAATGCAGATGCGGGATGTGGCCCATCCACTGCCAAACCAGGTCCGGCCGGAGCCGCTTGGCGAAAGGCACCACGAGCCGGGTTGAGTAGCTGCCCAGGCCTTGCAGCCAAAGCAAGGTACACGCGACGAGGCCGCTGACGGTGAACTGGAGCGCGAGCTTCTGGCGGCCTGTCAGTCCCTGGTTTCGCTTGTGGACGACCTTGATGTAGTCATCGGCAAAGCCGATAGCTGCGAACGCTAACGTTGATAAGGTCACGACCCAGACCAGCGGGTTCGAAAGGTCTGACCACATCAGCGTTGGCACGATGATGGAGATGCAGATGAGGACGCCGCCCATGGTAGGTGTGCCGCCCTTCTTCTGGTGGCTCTCCGGACCCTCTTCACGGATGTATTGACCGATCTGAAACTCGCGCAGCCGGCCGATGACGAACGGGCCGATCAACAGGCCGATGAGCAGCGCCGTCAGGCTGGCGAAGACGCAACGAAACGTCAGGTAGCGGAAGATGCGGAAGAGGCGGAAGTAAGGGAAGAGCTTTTGGTAGAGCAGCCAATAGAACAAACGAGGTCTCCGCTCGTTCCGTGGGGATGGACCCGCGGAATCAACCCTCATCTTAACAGCCTCACGCCCGGCTGCTTCCCGCTGCACCATACTGTCCAACAGCGGCTCAGACGCTTATGGCAGGCCGGCCTCCAGCGCGGAGCAGATGCCATCAGCCGCCATGGTCAGTTCGTAGGCAAGGTGCAGGTCATCCATGGACGCCTCTGCCTGCCGCAACAACTCCTCTGCCATGGCCGCGAGACGCTTTGCACCGGCTGAAGCCCCTAATCCCTTCAGCCGCGGACGAATGGATTGCAGGTGCTGTTCTATCTCAGCCGGGGAAGGAGCGGGCACGTCCACCTGATGCTTACGCCGGGCGGCGTAGAGCCCTGCCATGCCCAGGTGCTCCGCCGCGCGCAGCAACCCGGAGGCACAGCGCGCACTCACCTTGGCATGACCGCGCAGGCGCGCGCCGCGGTAGAGATCGATGCCATGCTCCAGCAGACTGCGCAGATCCCCGCCGGAGTCGCCTTCAAGCAGCGAGATGACCGCTCCCGCGCGCTGCAGGTGATGGAAGGCGCGGGTCAGCTCGGTCTCGTCTTCATCGCCTGAGTTCCAGACGAGGTATGGGAAGCCGGAGGGTTTTGTCTGCTCTGCTTCCACGGGATGATGTGCAGCCTTGGCGGCGTGCTTTGCCGCATGCTTTGCGGCTTTGGCTGCGTGCTTCGCGGCATGTTTCGCAGCGTGCTTGGCGGCATGCTTCGCAGCATGTTCGAGGGCATGCTTGGCGGCATGCTTTTTCGCGGCATGCTTTTTAGCGGCATGTTTGGCGGCTTTGGCGGGAGGTCCGCCTTCCGGCTTTCTTGCAAGATTTCCCGAGCTCACTCTCACGATCGCCATGGCCTTAGGATGCTTGCGCGGTCACGCCCTTCGGTAAATTTCTTTTGGCTTCCAGAGCTTGCAGCGCTCGCTCCAGCCGAACCCCGCGCGAGGCCTTGAACAGGACTGCGTCGCCCTTGCGCAGGTTTTCGGCGAGCCACTCCCCCGCGGCCTCCGGAGTGGCCATGAAGATCGCGTGGGTTCCTGTTTCACTCGCCCCGTGCACCAAGTCAGCCGCCAGACCGCGCACGCCGAGCACCACATCCACACCCTGTGTCCCCATGCGGCGGCCGGAGGCGTGGTGCAGGCCGGGACCCTCGGGTCCGAGCTCCAGCATCTCGCCCGCAACCACGATCCGGCGGGCTGAGCCGACCGGCATGGCCAGCAGTGCGTCGACCATCGCATCCAGCGCACGCGGGTTGGAGTTGTAGCAATCATTGACCAGCGTGGCGCCATGCCAGTCCAGGATCGATCCTCGACGTTCATCCGGGCGCAGCTGAGCGAGCGCAGCCGCACACTGTTCCAACGGTATTCCGCTCTTCCATCCCGCCGCAATCGCCGCGAGTGCGTTGTGGACATTGTGCTGACCGAGAAGAGCGAGCTTTACCTGCGCCTGCTCTCCGCCCGTGGTGACGGTAAAGCTGACTCCGTCCGCACCTGCCTCCAACACGCTCGTGGCCTTGATGGCGGCCTGCTCCTCGAATCCAAAGAGGATTGGCTCTACGGACAACCCATCTGCAAAGGTTTTTACCCAGGGATCATCCCCGTTGAGGATGGCAAGTCCACCTGGGGGAAGCGCTTCGATCAACTCTCGTTTTGCGGCCGCGATGCCCGCGATCCCTTCGGGGAAGAACTCCAGGTGTACCGCCGCAACGTTGCTGACGATACCCCAGTCCGGCGCGGCGATCTCCGCCAGCCTGCGAATCTCGCCGGCATGGTTCATGCCCATCTCGATGACGGCCACCTGATGCTCCGGCTCCAGCCTGAGCAGTTGCAGCGGCACGCCGAAGTGATTGTTCAGGTTTCCCGCCGACTTCAAGACCTTGTACTTCGCGGACAAGACCTCCGCAACCATCTCCTTGGTGGTTGTCTTGCCGGCCGAGCCAGTCACGCCGATGACGCGGCCGCCCCACTCGAGCCTGACCTTATGCGCCAGCGTCTGCATCGCGCGCAGTACGCAGTCTTCACTCTCCGGGACACGCAGCAGCTTGCAGGGATCGACCAGGCGCACATCATCCGGGGCAAGCCAATGACTGCTGACGACGGCCGCGGCCGCACCATGCGCGAGTGCAGCTTCGACGTAGTCATGCCCATCCACGCGCTCGCCGGTGACGGCGAAGAACAGCTCTCCCGCGCCGATAGTGCGTGAGTCGATCGAGTACCCGACGACCTCGGTCGAGGTGGTGAAGTCACCCTCCGCATGAATCCAGTCCGCAACCTTTCCTAACGTCAACTTCATGCCGCCACCACCTCGATCTCAGCCCTTTCAATTTTCAAGCTACTGGTCGAACACCATCTCGATCTTCATCTCAAAGCTTACCGGCCGGCCGCCCCGCTGCGCTGGAGCGAAGCTGTAGGCCGCGGCATTCTTTAATGCCACACCGTCCAGACAGAAGTTTCCCGTCGTCTCCAGGATATGAGCGTTTGTCGGTTGGCCCTGAGAATTAACTGTCAGCCCGACCACGACCCTCACATGGGTGCCGCTCTTGACCTTACAGTCGCCAACTTCAAGCCGCGGCTTACTCAGAACCACGGCGGCCCTAGTTCCCGGGGCCACGTTGAGGCTATCGTTCTGGGCCATATCCACTCGCGTGAAATCGACCGGCATAATCACCTCCTGCACCACGGGCCGGCCAGCCTGCCTGGCAGGAGCAAACTGCGCCGCGTTGACCGCCGCGACCGCCACGGTGTCCAAGCACGAGTAGCCGCTCGTCTTCGATAACACAACCATCGTCGGCAGCCCTGCAGTTGTTACCCGCAGTCGCACCTCAGCGGTGAAGGTCTTGCCCTGCGGCACGTTGCACTCATTGAAATTCAGCACCAGATCATGCTTCAACGTGGCATCCGCCTCGCTTTGATCTGCCTTCTTCATTTCCTTTTGGCCGGTGCTCTGCGCGCGGCATGGCCAGACTGCTCCTACCAGCAGCAGCGAGAGCACGCACGCGCCCATCGTCTCCGCGCTCATCCTTCTCTCTTGGCGAAAGTTCAAGATTCCCTCCTCTGATGCATGATCCCAGACGCAACCTCCACATCGTCGAACTCCACAGTTCTATCTGCAAGTATCTGTACCTTCTCATGGCCCTTACCGGCGATTAGAACGATGTCCCCGGACCGCGCAGCCTGGATCGCCACTGCGATCGCCGCCGCGCGATCCGGTTCGACGATGCACTCTGCCTGCGTCTCACGGACGCCCGCGAGCGCTTCTGCAAGGATCGTCTCGGGATCTTCCGTGCGGGGATTGTCGCTGGTCAATATGACCAGGTCGCTGCCCTCTCCGGCGGCTCGACCCATCCTGGGCCGCTTGGTCTTGTCGCGATCTCCACCGCAGCCGAACAACGTGATCACCCTGCCCTGACCGACCAACTCCTGGGCCAGGCCGATCAGGTTCCGCAGCGCATCGTCCGTGTGGGCGTAGTCGACTACAACGGTGATGCCGAGCTGGTTCGGGATCGTCTGAAACCGACCGGGCACCTGCCGAAGTTTGGTGGCGGCCACAGCAATTTGGGCGAGGGTCAGGCCTCGGGCCAGCGCCGCACAACTTGCCGCAAGCAGGTTGTAGACGTTCACCTTTCCGGTCAGCGGCGACTCCAATTGAACTTCACCGTATGGCGTCTCCCAGAGAAAGGACGTATGCCCGGCGCTGAGAGAGACCTGCGCCGCCCGGAACTCGCCGGCCTGGATGCCGTAGCTCATCACCTCCGGTCCAAGATCCCGCGCCAGCAGCCATCTGCCCATGGTGTCCTCTTCATTCACGACCGAGACGCGTGGCGGTTCTGTTCCCACGCCCACGAAGAGCTTGGCCTTGGCTTGGCCGTAACGCTCCATGGTGCCGTGATAGTCCAGGTGATCCTGGGTGAGGTTGGTGAAGAGGGCGACGTCTACCGGGACGCCCCAGACGCGCTCCTGGTCGAGGGCGTGGCTGGACATCTCCATGACCGCCTCGGTCGCGCCGGCCTTCACGCCATCCGCGAAGAGGCGCAGCAGGTCGCTTGCCTCCGGCGTGGTGTGCTCGCTCGTCCTTACTTCGTCGCCGACGTGAGTTTCAATCGTACCGATGAGCACACATTGTCTGCCTACGCTGCGCAGCATCTGCTCCAAGAGGAATGCGGTGGTGGTCTTGCCGTTCGTGCCGGTCACTGCGCTGACCGCCAGCGCCTGCTCGGGATGCCCGAGAAGATTTGCCGCTACGTTCGCAAGCGCGTGGCGTCCGTTATCGACCCGGTAGAACGGCACGGCGAAGCCGTTTGTCTTGGCTGCGACGAAGGTATCGTGCGAATCAGTGACGACCGCCGCCGCTCCGCGCTCGAGCGCGCCCGCGATGTAACGATTTCCGTCGGTCGTTCCACCGCGCATGGCGACGAAGAGGTCCCCCGGGCCAACCCTCCGCGAGTCGTACTGTACGTCCGCAACTTCAACCGAGCCATCAGAGCCTTCTGTCACCTCGACGCCGGCCAACGCCGCCTCAATCCGCATCACCACATTCTATCCAGCCTGCATCTGATCCAGTAGTTGCCCACGCACCTGCAAGGAGCCCGCACGTGACCCGTTGTATGCCCCAGATCGTCTCCGCAGCAGGGATGCTGCTTTCCTGCGCTGCCTTCGCCCAGGGTGGGGGCGGCTCCTACTTGAGCAAGCTGCCGCCGCCCTGCACCGACACGGCGCTCTCCGTCGGCCTGGATGATGAAGGCGGAAACTTCAACGGCATGTCGCACGGCGGGACGCTGCTGGTGCTGCGCAACATCGGGCCTACGGCCTGCCAGATTCCCAAGCTGCCGTCGATCAGCTTCCAGAGCGCGGCGGGCAAGGACCTCGACATCTCCGCCCAGATTGCACCAATGCGCGGCATGCACCCGGGGCCGGTGATGCTGCCGCTGGCGCTTGCCCCGAACGCTGAGGCTACCTCCACGCTGCGCTGGGTGAGTGGCCAGGTCTACGATCACGGCGCGTGTATCAGCCCGTTTCAGATCACCGTAACAGTAGGGGGGGCGAACTTGCGTGCGCCCTTCAACGCCAACCTTTGTGGCCCATCGCCGAAGGAGATTGCGGTAACCCCTACCTGGTTCCAACTCGATCCGGTCTGGAGGCCCGCGCGGTGATCCAACTACGATCTCCGCGTTTGATCCAGGGAGCGCTTATACTCTGCCTGGCTGCTGCGTCCCGGACGATTCCGGAAGCCACCGCTCAGGACCTTGGCTTGAATCCGAGCCGGCCCACCATCGCCGACAGCGCGGGGGTGCAGAGCGCGGGCGTGCTGCAGGTCGAGACCGGCTACGATACCTATCCGCAGAAGGTGCCCGGCAACCAGCAGACCGTCGACACCTTCATCACCTACACACCTCTCGCGCGCCTGCGGCTCGACTTCGATTGGTCTGCCTACAACCACCTGCAGCAGGGCGCTCAGATCGTGGACGGGATCGGCACCGTCGCGATCGGCGGTAAGGTCGAGTTCAAGAAAGAGGACTATCACCTCACCGCTCCCGGCATTGCGATCCAGTACGAGGCGCAGTTGCCCTCTGCCAACAACGAGACGCTTCAAGGCTACGGCCAGCAGGCGATTCTGCTGATCAATCATCACTACGGCAGCTCCGGCATCCTCGATGTGATCCTCAACGGTTCCATCGTTCAATCCAATTGCCAGTCGCTTACCGGCTGCAGCTATGGCGGACAGCAGGCTCTCGCCTTGAGTTACCACCTGCAGGAGAAGACGCGGATCTATGCGGAGGTTTTCGGGCAGAACGTCTCGGCGTCGAACACGCCGCCCGGCACCTACGTCTTCACCGGCTTCTACCATCAGTACGGAGACGCTTTCGGCATCGATGGCGGCGTGCGCTTCGGCGTGAGCGATCACTCGGCGAGCTTCGGCACTACGGTTGGACTCGTCTTCGGCAAACGACTTCACGGCGAAACTGCGGCAAAGGATCCCACAAACGCTAAGTAAGTTGCACCAGGCTAGCGGACGAAGCGGACTACTACCTCAGTTCCCAACGGAACCATCGTCCCAGCGGCCGGAGCCTGTTCCGTCGCCAGGCCGCTTCCCACCGGCTGAACCCGCAATCCAGCCGTGCCGGCCCGCTCTACAACCGTTCGCAGCGGCGCACCGACAAAGCCGGGCACCTGCACGCGCTCGGCCGAGTCCACCACAACACCGTTGCCCCTTGTCTTGATCACGGGAGCAACACGCGCATCAGCCAGCGGCTTTTCCGCTCCATCGCCGGTCCCGGCGATGACGGAGTTCGTCTCTCCGCGTGCATGAAACGCCTTGACCAGCGCAGGGGGAAGCAGCCCGACAAGCTCCGCGGCCTTACTCTTCTTCGAACTGCCCGGAGCCGGACTCGTCTCTTCCACATCTGCTACGAGGTCGGCGGGCTGAGGAACGCCCGGCTTCTGCTTCAACGGGTCATCGGCCGGCAGGTCGTTCACCTCGGCAAACATGGCGTTGATGTCCGTCCCGCTATCATCCGGCGCACTTTCTGTGTCGCGTGCATCCGCCTTGGCGAGCTGCATCTCCTTGGTCGTCTTGAGTGGCTGATCGTGCGGGACCCCAAGATATTCGAGCACCTCCTGCGCGACTTGCGCGAAGACCGGCGCGCTCACCGTGCCGCCGTATCCGGTGCCAATCGTCGGAGTATCGATCACGACTGCGACGGTAATCGCGGGATTGCTGACGGGCGCCATACCGGCAAAGCTGGCCACCAGCTTGGTGTGGCTGTAGGTGTGGGTGGCAACGTCGATCTTCTCCGCCGTGCCTGTCTTGCCGCCGGAGCTGTACCCGTTCAGCGCCGCCTCTTTTCCGGTACCCTCAACGACGATCCCGTGCATGATCTCCCGCATGGTCGCCGAGGTCATCTCAGAGATCACCCGGTGCGAGCCATCGGGGAGCGTCGCCGGTAGCTGATTCGCCGGATGAAAGGCCGCCGGCTTCAGCCTGGGATCGCCCTTCATGTTATCGGTCGATTGCAGCAGGATGTGGGGGGGGATGTAGACTCCGCCGTTCGCAATGGCGGAGACCATGGTCGCCAACTGCACCGGCGTCACGCCGACCTCCTGCCCGATCGCCAGCGACATGAAGCTGGTGGCACCCCACTTCTTCGGCTTGCGCAGGATGCCGCGAGTCTCGCTCGGCAGCTCGATGCCGGTGCGCTCACCGAAGCCGAAGTTATGCATATAGCTGTAGAACTTCTCCGGCCCAAGTTTCAGCGCCATCTTCGCCGCGCCCACGTCGCTGGAGTGCTCGAGCGCATACTGCACCGTCACCCGGCCGAAGTGGTCGCTCTTATCGTCGTGCAGGGTGCGGCCGAACATCGTCCAGGCCCCGCCCTGGCAGTCCACGATGTCCGTGGGCTTCACGCCCGCACCGTCGATCGCAGCCGAGTACGTCACCAGCTTGAACGTCGATCCGGGTTCGTAGACGTCGCTCACGGCAAGGTTCTGCAAGACGCTCGCATCCATGTGCTTCTGGTCGTTGGGATTGAAGCGCGGGCTCACCGCCAGCGCCAGGATCTGCCCGGTATGCGGATCCTGAACGACTACCGTGCCATGCGCGGCTTTCACCTTCTCCATCTCCGCATCGAGCGCCTTCTCCGCCATGAACTGGATGTGGGCGTCTATCGAAAGCACGAGATTCTCGCCCGGCTGCGGCTCATCCTCGCGGCTGCCCAGTGCATGCCGCTTGGCATCGAGCGCCGTCAGCATATGGCCCGGCACTCCATGCATATCGTCATCGAACTGCCGCTCTAGGCCGCCGAGGCCGGTATCGTCGGTGCCGACATAGCCCAGGACCTGCGCCGCGAGCTCTCCATCCGGGTAGAAGCGCTTGAACTCCTTCTGGATGTAGACGCCCTTCAGGTTCAGCTCCTTAATTCTCTGCGAAGTCTCAGGTGAAACCTTCCGCGCGACCCACGCGAACCCCCGCGAGGCATTGAACCGGGCCAGCATCTGGTGCTGTGTCGTGAAGCGATCCGTCGGATCGACGTGCACGATCCGCGCCAGCATCTCTGAATCCTTCTCGCGATTCTCGCCCAACTCCGTCGGCACCGCGTAAACGCTGTCGACGAGCACCGTCATCGCCAGCTCCTTCAAGTTGCGGTCATACAGAACGCCGCGCCGGGGAGCCACCTCAAACGCGCTCTCCTGCTGCTTCGCCGCGCGGCTGACCCAGATGGAATGCTGTATCACCTGCAGCCACGTCAGGCGAAGTCCGATCGCCACAAACCAGAACGCAAAGAAGAGCGCCACGTAGGTGAATCGCTTCCTCTGTAAAGGAGCGACTGCCGTTTGCCGTGGCGCCTGTCTCATCACTGTCCCCACCCCTGCTTTTGCTCCTGGCCCGCGCTTCAAGTCTGTCGTACTGGTCGCTTTTCAGATTGGTGGAGATCCGGTGTCGAGCCGTCTCCCAACCATCTCTCGAATTATTGAGCCATGACCGGAGCACGTCCGGCCTCTGCCAGCACCGGTGCGTTCTCTTCCATGCCCGTGACGCCGTCGTTCCGAATCACCTGACCCGGCTCCGGCGCGTCCATGCCAAGCTGCCGCGCAATCTTGTCGATCCGGCCAGGCTCACTCAATTGTGCCTCGGTCAGTTGCAATTGCCGGTTCTGCTCGCGCAGCTGCAGCACCTGCGTCTTCTGAGCCTCGATCTTGTAGCCAATCTCGATGGCGGAGAAGTGCTGCCAAACATATACCATCACCAGCGCGAAGAGCACGGTCATCACAGTCGAGAAGATGCGCATCTCGCGCCGCCGCTCCGGATCATCCGCCTTGACGATGCGACTATTGTCGATGTGCTTGGTGAAGAAGATCTCGAGCGTCGGCCCTCGCCGCGCCGCGCGCTGCATCTCGAACCGCTCCCGGTTCCGTTCCGCGATCGACTGCACCCGGTTCCTCACCGGCCGCACCCCCATCATGTCCAATCCCGCCGTCATCGTCGCCATCGCCGTCTCCGCTTTGCCTTACTTATCCCGCTTCCCTCATCCCTCTTCGCTCACTTGCTGACCCGGGCCAGGGTTGCTGGAAGAGGAAGGGAAGTTTTGTTGCACGTTGTCTTTCGCCTGAAAGCACGGTAGGACAACCCTGGCCCGGTCTCTGTCATCTCTGTGTTTGTTGTTAATCATTGCACCGATATCAGTGCAGTGAGCATCTCTTACACAGGACGATCTAAACTTTTTCCGCCGCCCTAAGCTTCGCGCTGCGCGATCGCGGATTCCGAAGCGTCTCCTGCTCTTCCGCGACCACAGGCTTCTTGGTCAGCACTGTAAAACTCTTCTCGCGCCCCCACTCCTTGAACGCATCTTTCACCAGCCGGTCTTCCAGAGAGTGGAAGCTGATCAGTACCAGTCTTCCTCCCGGCTTCAGCAGAGAACCCGCGCCCTTAACAGAATCCAGCAGCGTTCGTATCTCGCCTAACTCGTCGTTCACCTGAATCCGAATCGCCTGAAAGGTTCGCGTGGCCGGATGGATCTTGTCCCCCTTCATTGAAGGGGCCGCGGCCGATATCACTCGAGCGAGTTCCGCTGTCGTCGATATCGGCCGGGCCCGCACAATGGCTCTGGCGATTCTCCGCGACCTCCTTTCCTCTCCGAATTCGTAAATCAGGTCGGCGAGAACGTTTTCGTCTTCCTGATTTACCACTTGCCCGGCCGTGCGCCCGTCACGCGTATCCATCCGCATGTCCAACGGGCCGTCGGTCCGGAAACTGAATCCCCGGTGCGCCTCATCCAGCTGCAGGCTGCTCACGCCGAAGTCCGCCAGCAGCCCGTCTATCTCCAAACCGGGGCTACCCTTCGCGATCGCCTCGTGCGCCTCGGAGAACGCTCTCGGCTCATACACCACCGTCGGCATCTCCGCTCCCAGCTCGCCGGCCAACTCGTCCAGCCGGCCCTTGGCGCTTCTCATCATCTCCGGGTCCCGGTCGAAGCAGATCAGCTTCCCTGCGCCGCCCAGACGTCTCGCAATCCCCGAAGCATGCCCTGCAAACCCCAGCGTGGCGTCGACATAGACGCCACCCGGCCGCACCTTCAAGTACTCCATGACTTCATCGAAAAGAACCGGCACATGAAGCGGCTTTTCCATCTCTCCCGCCTCCTGCGTCCCCTCTGAGGGGCTTTACTGACAACACGTCCTAAATCCCAAACCCCGCCAGCGACTCCAGATCCGCATCCGTCAGCGGATTCGCATCCAGCGCACCCTTGAAGTCTTCCAGGTTCACCACCTCAAGAATCCTCATCTTGCCCAGTACCACTACATCTCCGGTCAGCTTCGCAGCCTCCCGCAGCATCTGCGGGAGCAGTAACCGTCCCTGCTGATCCGCCTCCACCACCTGCCCCCAGAAGCTCGTCGCATCCAGGTACTTCTTTCCCGCGGGATTCGAGCTCGGAACCTTCATCAGCTGCTCCTCCTTCTTCTCCCACTCCTGCAACGGGTAGATCTGCGCCCGCTTACCATCCGTGCTCGTGATGTAAAACTCTTTCCCGGAGTCGTCCACCAAACGTTTATAGTCAGCCGGAACCTTCAATCGGCCTTTCTCGTCAACGCGGGTTGGGCTGCTTCCCCGGAACATTCATGCCTCAACTCTCTGCCAAACTCGATCCGCACTACCGGGCTTCAGGCTGCGACGAGCCGTTTTGCGGCCTGCTTCTCCATCTTCGGCTGCTTTCTTCCCGTTTGTTCTACTTTTTACCACTTTGTCCCACACCGCAATCCTGCAACGGGACCTTGACGGTGTAAAGCCCTAAATCGGGCTCCAAAGCAGGCAAAGCTGAGCCTGGTGTGGATAAAACTACAGAATGTGTAACCCAGCTTGATTACCTCTACCGGTTGGGTTTAGTTTTCTGAGTCCTAACAAGTTCGTTACTTGCCTACCCGGGTGATCTCTGTTAGCGAATGAAAAGCGAAAGTCCGACTTTCAGATCCTGCGCTACCCTACCGTCGGCTCGTCCGCACCCCCACGACGTCCGCAATGCGCGTAACCCGCGTCTTCCACACCATCTATAATCAGAGTTTCCCTGCATCCAAACCTCCACTGCCGCACTTCAAGGACCCCGCATGCTCATCCGTTCCGAGTTCTCGATCGACTTCGACCTGCCCCAGACGGTTCCCATGATCGGACTCCTTCGTCTTTTCCCCACTTTGGATTTGACCGTTCGCGCTCCTGAGGTCCTCCAGGTCGAGCACCTTGAATACGTCCAGAATGCCGATCCGAATCACATCCTCATCCCGATCTCCGACTACACCGACTCCTTCGGCAATCGCTGCTCCCGCTTCCTTGCTCCCGCCGGCCATCTCCGCGTCTCCGGAAACTCCCTGATCGAATACGAGTACGTTCCCGACCCCATCAACGTCCATGCTGTGCAGCACAACGTGGAAGACCTGCCGACTGACGTTCTCCAGTTTCTGCTCAGCTCGCGTTACTGCCAGGTCGATTCGCTCTCTCTCGTAGCCGGCGATCTCTTCGGCCACACCACTCCCGGCTGGGCACGAGCGATCTTCATCCGCGACTGGGTTCACGACCACGTCCGCTTCAACTACAACTCGGCGCGGTCGACCAAGACGGCGCTTGATGTCTTTACGGAGCGCGTGGGCGTCTGCCGCGACTTCCAGCATCTCGCGGTGACCTTCAGCCGCGCCATGAACATCCCGGCCCGCTACGTGACCGGCTATCTCGGCGATATCCGCCGTCCGTTCTCCGGCGCCGGCGACTTCTCCGCCTGGTATGAGGTGTTCCTCGACGGCCGCTGGTACCCGATGGACGCCCGCCACAATGACGGCCGCATCGGCCGCGTTTTGATGGCGGTCGGCCGGGACGCCACGGACGTCGCCATCACGACCTCCTTCGGCGTCGCGAACCTCACCCGGTTCTACGTCGAATCCTTTGAAGTCAATCCCGACGGAACCCCGGTCCCACTCCCAAGCAGCAACTAAAATCCAGGATTGGGCGAGCGTCAGCCAAGGCCACGTTTCTTCTGCCTGAAAGGCAGACCGGTCTGCGTACAAAGCAGTTTTACTTCCACTATGGCCGAGGTATGGTCAAGGGCACGTCAAGCAACGGAAAGGTTACTCATGACCCACTCACTTGCAGGTAAGGTCGCGCTGGTCACGGGCGGCTCACGCGGAATCGGCGCGGCCATCGCACGGCGCCTGGCAGCGGCCGGCGCGAGCGTCGCCATCACCTATGCGAGAGACTCTGCCTCCGCGGCTGCCGTGGTCAAGACCATTGAGTCCGGCGGCGGCAAGGCTCTGGCCGTCCAGGCAAACGCCGTGAGCGCAGAAGCAATCCAAGGCGCGGTCGAGAGGATTGTCGCCACCTTCGGCGGCCTGGATATTTTGGTCAACAACGCCGGTACCGCAAAACCTAAGACCTTTGAGGAGGGTTCGCTCAAGGAGTTCAACCTCATGATCGACATCAACTTTCGCGGCATGCTGATCGCCACTCATGCCGCGCTCAAACATATCCCGAAAGGCGGCCGAATCATCAATATCGGGTCATGCGTTGGCGAGCGCCTGATGACCCCGGGACTCGCTGTCTACGCTGCCACCAAGGGAGCGGTCAAGATGTTTACCCAAGGCCTGGCCCGTGAGGTCGGAGATCGTGCCATCACCGTCAACAACGTTCAGCCGGGGCCCATCGACACCGACCTCAATCCGGCCTCGGGAGACTGGGCCACGCCCCAGACGGCCAACACCGCTCTGAAACGTTATGGCACGGTGGATGAGGTTTCCGCTTTGGTGGCCTTCCTTGCCGGCCCGGACTCCTCCTACATTACCGGCGCCAACCTGACCGTGGACGGCGGCACCAACGCCTGACGCTCCAAGGCACGACGAAGCGCGATCACAGAGCGATCCGTAGAGGCATGCAGAAGCTTTCTGAGTCCGTCTGAATCTCCTGCGTACTGGACAGTTCTCGCCTCGATCCCATAACGTTCTTGCGTAGTTTGCTTCGCACTTGCCGCACGCACGAAAGGGACGCCCCACCCATGCTTGATCGCAGATCCTTCCTACAGGCCGGCGCCAAGACCGCTGCCGTCGCCGCTGCCGCCACCCGTATCCCGAACCTTCTCGCCCAACCCATCCATACCGCGGCCCCCGGCGCGAACGACACCATCCGCCTTGCGCTCATCGGCGCCGGCATCCAGGGCCAGGGCGACACCAAGACGGCCATCCAGGTCCCCGGCGTCAAGCTCGTCGCCGTCGCCGATTGCTACGACGGCCGCCTTGCCCACGCCAAAGAGATGTGGGGCCAGGACATCTTTACCACCCGCGATTACAAGGAGATCCTCGCCCGCAAGGACGTTGACGCCGTCCTCATCGCCACGCCCGATCACTGGCATAAGCAGGCCGCCATTGACGCGATGCAGGCCGGGAAGGACGTGTATCTCGAAAAGCCGATGATCCACATCTACCCGGACGGCCCCGCCATCATCGAGGCACAAAAGTCCACCAACCGCATCCTCCAGGTCGGCAGCCAGCGCGTCAGCTCCATCCTCTACGCCAAGGCCAAGGAACTCCTCGCCGCCGGCGCCATCGGCAAGCTCAACATGGTCACGGCTCGCTGGGATCGCAACTCGTCGATCGGCGCCTGGAACTACTCCATCCCGCTCGACGCATCGACCGAGACCTGCGACTGGCCGCGCTTTGAAGGCTCGGCCCCGCACATCCCCTGGTCCCCAGAGCGCTTCTTCCAGTGGCGCAAGTGGAGCGACTACGGCTCCGGCGTAGCCGGCGATCTCTTCGTCCATCTCTTCAGCGGCACCCACTTCATCACCGGAGCCAACGGCCCCACACGCGCCATGGCCACCGGCGGACTGCGCTTCTGGAAGGATGGACGCAACGCCAACGACGTCCTGCTTGCACTCTTCGACTACCCGGAAGGCTTCAATCTCAGCCTCCACGTCAACTTTGTCGACGGCGGCGAGGAAGGCGAGGGCTTCGTCTTCACCGGCTCCGAAGGCCAGATGGAGATCGACGGCTTCAAAGGAACGGTTACCGTCAACCGCGTTCCGCTCGCCTCGGAGCCCGGCTACACCGTTTCTACCTTCACCGAGGCCATGCAGAAGGCCTACGTCGCCCAGTACCGAGAGAAGTATCCCCTCCAGCATCCGTCCGGGCCGCCGCCGCAGGAGGTCATGTCCTTCGAGGCGCCCAAGGGCTACTCGGACAGCTATGACCACTTCCACAACTTCTTCGACTCCGTCCGCAGCCGCAAGCAGCCCGTCGAAGACGCCACCTTCGGCTTCCGTGCCGCCGGTGCCGCACTCCTGAGCAATCTCAGCGCGGAAAAAGGACAGGTCATCAACTGGGATCCGCAAGCGATGAAGATCGTCTAAATGCCAAAGCTGCGGAGGTGCATCCGTCTCCGCAGTAAGAACTTCGCAACCCAGGCTAAAGCCTTGGCTTCTCGGTACCCCAGGCTTCCGCCTTGGGTCTCACAAAAGTGCCACGGAACGGGGCTTAGCTCCTGGGGTCTGTCTTCGAACTCCACATTCCTCAAAGAATCTCGCCTTATTGCAGGAGCCACAATGAACGCCCATTCCAAGCTCATCGTCCTCACCCTCGGCCTGCTAACGGCAGCCATTCCAACTCTCGCGCAGGACCCCACCCACGCCACGGAGTTCCGCAAGCCTACCCCCGGCGACGGTCCCGGCGGAGCTCCTCGCATCGCCTTCCTCGCCCATCGTCTCGGCACCGACCACGCCGAAGGCATCTCCGTCCTCGACATGAACGGCGACGGCTTCGACGACCTCCTCAGCGGCGCCTATTGGTACGAGAATCCCGGCGCAGCCGGCGGCGAGTGGAAGCAGCACCAGTTCCGCACCGTCGGCGTCCACAACGAGTTCGTCTCCGACTGCGGCGAGTGGATTGTCGACGTCGATCACGATGGCCTCCCCGACCTCGTCACCACCGGCTGGATCTCCAACGGGGTCTGGTGGTTCAAGAACCCGGGCCCCAAGGCCACTGCCGCCGGAGCGATGTGGAAGGGTGAGAAGATCACCGACTCCTTCGACACCGAAGGCGGAGCCTTCGCCGATATCAACGGCGACGGCAAGCCGGACCTCGCGCTCGCCCACTACAACCACGCTGGCGTCCTCTGGATTGACTTCAGCGGCCCCACCCCCAAGACCCATCACCTCGGCACCAAGATCCAGGACAGCCACGGCATCGGCATCGCCGATATCAACGGCGACGGCAAGGCTGACATCCTCACCCCCCACGGATGGTTCGAGCAGGTAGACGCCAACGCCGACAAGTGGACGTGGCACCAGGACTGGAACCTCGGCGACGCCGGCTTCCCCATCCTCGGCTACGACGTCAACCACGACGGCAAGATGGACCTCATCTACGGCCAGGGCCATGGCTACGGCCTCTATTGGCTCGAGCAGTCCGGCACACCGGGCAATCTCACCTGGACCCGCCATGCCATCGACGAGTCCTTCTCGCAATCTCACGCCTTAGCCCTGGTCGACATTGACGGCGACGGAACCCCGGAACTCATCACCGGCAAGCGCTACCGCGGGCACTCCGGCGGCGACCCCGGCTCCTATGACCCGGTCGTCGTCTACGCGTACAAGCTCCCCACCAAGCAGGAGTTCAGCGGTAACCCCAATCCCATCTTCCTCCGCACCACGCTCTCGGAGAACGGCACAGCCAGCGCAGGCACCCAGTTCGTTTCGGGCGACTTTGATCACGACGGCGACATGGATATCGCCAGCGCCGGCAAACTTGGAGTCCACTTCATCGAAAACCTGAAGGTCAGCAAGGTCACCAAGGCCAACCGTGAAGCCACTCAACCCCTCAACCGTACCTGGCCGTTCGCAGGCGAAGGCCAGGATGTACCCCAGGAAGACGGCCCGGAGCCGCAGTAGACCACTTCGATTGTTGGACGCGGTCAAAGTAAGCAGCCAATACCTGCTGGAGCATGAACGGGAGTGATCCTGCTCCCGTTCATGCTTCTCGATAGCCGTTTTAGTTGAAGCGTCTCCGCACTCCGCCCACAAGACCGAGCAGGCCCGTGCTGAGCAGAATCAGGCTGGATGGTTCCGGGGTCACCGACGTCGTAGTCGACGATTGGAAGGTCGCTGCGCCTACATTGAAGAGGTCGTTCGAACTTCCGTCCGCTTCATAGGTACTGGCTCCTCCATTGCAACTCAGCGCAATCGAGCAGATAGACCCGCCGGCGTAGCCGATGAGGTTCGTGCCGGACAGACCGAAAAAGATCTGCGGGTAAGTGGGAAAGGTTCCAGGCACGGTCGTTAGATCGATGACGTAGTTATTCTGAGAAGAATTCGGTCCAGCGTAGGCGGTAAAGTTAAAGGCTTTACCGAGGTAGGAAAGATTCCCCGACTCGTAGACGCCGGTCGTCGTATCGATGAGGATGGTGCCGCTTACCGTCGTGGCGTCTTGGAGCGTGCCGGTGATTCCAAAGGTGGAGAGCGTGTCGGCATGCGCCGAAATTCCGGAAAACAAGGTTGCGGCCAGGAGTAGAGAGGTTACGCGCATCGGAAAGACCTCAATAGAGATTTTCAGAATGCGATTACGCTACCACAGCAGCCGGGTACGTAAAGTTAAATAGGATGAGACTTCAAGTTTTTTTCCAGGCCGTCACCATCGGAGGAACTTAGAGGTTTGCGGCGAAACAGAGCAGTTCAAAGAAGAGGAAGGCAGCCTCAGCTCCCCTCCTCTGTCCTTTGCTTGGGCGCTGCGTAGCTCCGGCGAACTAGGCAATGGCCGCCATACCCCCCGTAACCCCGTAGATCTCGCCGGTGATATAGCTGGCTTCCTGGGACGCGAGCAGCACGTATACCGGCGCAAGCTCCACCGGCTGACCGGGACGCTTGTACGGCGTCGTCTCACCCAGCTTCTTCAGCTTCTTCTCGTCGCCATCCGCCTCCTGCAGCGGCGTCCAGACCGGCCCGGGAGCAACGCCATTGATGCGGATCCCATGTTCCTCCATCAGCGGCTTACTGAGCCCCTTGGTGAAGTTGGCGATCGCCGCCTTTGTCATCGCATAGTCGAAGATGTTGGGCGATGGATCATATCCCTGGACGCTGGTCGTGTTGATGATCGACGCACCCGGCTTCAGGTGCGGTATAGCCGCCTTGGTAATCCAGAACATCGAGTAGACGTTCGTCTTCATCAGCGTGTCGAAGCGTACGGTCGAGGTCTCAAGAATCCCTTCCGTCTTGCCCATCCTGCCGGCGTTATTGACCAGGATATCGAGCCCGCCAAGCTGCTCAACCGCATCCGCCACCAACCGCTGACAGAAGCCTTCATGTGAGACATCGCCGGGCAAAAGCACAGCTTTACGCCCCGCCTCGCCGATATACTTCGCGACCTCTTCGGCGTCTGCCTGCTCCTCCGGCAGATAGCTGATGGCCACGTCAGCGCCTTCCCGTGCGAAGGCGATGGCTGCGGCGCGGCCGATGCCGGAGTCTGCGCCGGTCAGCAGCGCTTTGCGTCCCGCAAGCCGGCCGGAACCCTTGTACGAAAGCTCCCCGCAGTCAGGCTTTTCGCTCATCGCCGTTTGCGTCGCTGGGGCCGGCTGAATTTCAACACTGGATGGTGGGCCCGGGTACTGCGACCGCGGGTCCTGAGGGGTAATCAGATCGGTTGGCATTGCACTCCTTCAGATAAGCTGCTGCAGCCATCCTGGCCACGCAACCCTGAGATGCGAGATCACCCGGCTTTCGTCATCTCGCAGATTCGCAGCGCCTCCGGATCAAGTCCGGGTTCGGATTTGATAGTAAGATGGAGATGCTAGTGCGTCAGCGGTCGAGGAATGGACCGTCAGGGCGGGAGTAGTTCAGTGGCAGAACGTCAGCTTCCCAAGCTGAATGTCGCCGGTTCGATCCCGGTCTCCCGCTCCAGCTCTGATCGTGCCGCGTCGGTTTGAATATGGGATTGGAAGCTCGTGGTAGCTTGCGTCCGTGCATCAAAGGCGTGTCCGCGCATCAAAGGCGTTAGGAGCCCTCCATGACCATCCTCTCCGGCGCACGCGAAGCGCAACTGCTCGAAGCCGTCAATCAACTTCTGGATGCCCGCCGCACCGATCAGCCGCTCGCCGATCTACCCTCCGAGCTCCAGCCAGCGAGCCTGCAAGAGGTGGCCTACATTCAGGACACCCTGGTCCACTCGTTCGGCGAGGTGGGAGGCTGGAAGATCGGTGCCGCCAACCCCGAAGCCACCCCTAGCTTCGCCCCCATGCCCGCCGCCTGGATCATCCCCAGCGGTGCCATCCTCCGCGGCCCCACCAACCGCTACCGCGGTGTCGAGTCCGAGGTTGCCTTCCTGCTCGCCAACGACATCCCGCCCCGCACCCAGCCCTACACTCTCGAAGAGATCCTCCCCCACATCGCCTCCTGCCACCCCGTCATCGAGATCCTCGAATCCGCCTTCGCCGACCCCGACAAGACCTCCAACCTGGCCCGCCAAGCCGACCTCGTCATGCACGGCGGACTCGTCTACGGCCTCTCCTGCCCGGAATGGAAGACCATCGACTTCGCCCGGGAGTCCGTCGTCCTCGCCATGGACGGCTCCGTCCGCGTCGAGCGCACCGGCTCCAACCCGGCCGGCAACCTGCTCCGCCTCCTGCCCTACCTCGCCAATGAAGGCGCCGCCCGTACCGGTGGCCTCCGCGCCGGCCAGTGGATCACCACGGGCTCCTGGACCGGCAACACCCAGGCGCTCGCCTCCGTCGCCATCGACGTACAATTCTCAATCCTTGGCAGGGTCACTACCCGCTTTGAATAAATCCATCGTTCCTCTTGAGCATCTCGCCTGACTGCCCTAGAATCACACCACTTACTGAGGCAATCCCATGGCGCGTCCTTACTGGTCCGGTCAGATCACCATCTCGCTCGTCACCTTCGGCGTAAAGCTCTTCGTCGCGACAGAGGCCAAGAGCGAGATCCGCTTCCACCAGATCTCCCGCTCTACCGGCGAGCGCGTCCGCCAGCAACGTGTCCTGGCCTCCGCCCAGGAAGCCCAGGAGCAGTCTCCCGAAGAGCCGATGCCCGCCTCAGCCACCGTCGCAAAGGATGAGATCGTCAAAGGCTACGAGTACACCAAGGGCCAGTACGTCCTCATCGAGCTCTCCGAACTCGCCAACCTGCGCGTCCCCTCCAAGCACGTCATGGAGATCATCCAGTTCGTCAACTCCACGGAGATCGACCCCGAGTTCTTCGAGAAACCCTACTTCGTCATCCCCGAGAACGATACGCAAGCCGCAGCCTTCGCCGTCGTCCGCCAGGCGCTCAAAGAATCCAAGAAGGTAGCCATCTCCAAGATCGCCTTCGCCGGCCGCGAGCATGTCGTCGCCATCACCCCCACGCAGGACGACTCCCTGGGCGGCATGATGGCATACACCATGCGCTACTCCCAGGAACTTCGCGATCCCAAAGAGTACTTCGCCGACATCAAAAAGCCCGAGGTCGATGCCGACTCGCTCGATCTCGCCCAGCAACTCATCAAGCGCAAGACCGCGCCGTTCGACGCCTCCAAGTTCGTCGACGGCTACGAGGTAGCAGTCAAGGAACTCGTCCAGGCCAAGATCGATCACAAGCCTATCCCCAAGGACGAAGCTCCTGCCCCGAAGAAGTCCAACGTCATCTCCCTGATGGATGCCCTGCGCAAGTCCATCGCCGGCCCCGCCTCGGCGGAGACTGCCGAGCCGTCGCAGGAAGAAGACTTCAAGCTCGAACCCGTCGCCAAGAAGAAGCCATCCAGCAAAGCTCCAGCTACCCCCAAGGGCATCACCTTGGTCAAGTCGGACAAGGAAGAAGCAAAGGCCGAAAAACCAAAATCGAAACCCGCAGCCAAACGCAAATCCGCATAACTCGCTCTCACTTTGCAGGCTTTTCCTTCGCGTACTTTGCGTTCCATCTTGTTGCTCGTTCTTAGCAGGTGCAGATGCCCGCCAAAAAAGCAGCAAAGAAGCCCCCGCCGCCCCAGACATCAGCCGACGCCGTAGACGAACAGCTAGCCCGCTACCGCTCCATGCGCGACTTCGGCATCACCGCAGAACCGAGCGGGAAAGCCAAACCCAAGTCCGCTCAGTCGTTTCCCTTCTGCATCCAGAAACACGCCGCCTCCCATCTCCACTACGACTTCCGCCTCGGCTGGAACGGCGTCCTCAAGTCTTGGGCGTGCGCCAAAGGCCCAAGCTACGTCGTCGCTGACAAGCGCCTCGCCGTCCAGGTCGAAGATCACCCCATGGAGTACGGCGGCTTTGAAGGCATCATCCCCGCCGGCCAGTACGGCGGCGGCACTGTGATGCTCTGGGATCAAGGGACATGGGAGCCCCAGGCCGCCCACCCGGACGTCGATGCAGGCCTTGGCGACGGCTCCCTCAAGTTCATCCTGCACGGCAGCAAGCTCCAGGGAAAATGGGCCCTCATCCGTATTAAGGAACGCCCCGACGCCCAGTCCGGCGGCAAGAGCGGTCGCTGGAAGTCTTCCAGCAAGCCCAACTGGCTCTTGATCAAGGAGCACGACGAGTTCGAGCGCCCCGCCACCGCCCCCGCCATCACCGAAGAAGAGCAGAAGAGTGTCATCACCGGCCGCACCATGGAACAGATAGCCGCCAACGAAGACCACATCTGGAACTCCAAAGAGACCGCCAAGCCCGGCCAGGCCTGGTACAGAAAAGAAGCCAAAGAAGCGGAGCCCCGGGTGCCCCATCCTTTGCCAGTCTCATCGGCGAAGGGTGGGGTATCGGGCGTAAGCCCGACCGCCTTAGGCGTAAGCCCGACCCCCTTAGACCTCAAGTCCAGCCTGGAACCCCTCCCCAAAGAGCACCAACCGACCTTCCTGAAACCCCAACTAGCCCAGGAGACCAAATCCCCCCCCGAAACCTCCGGCTGGCTCCACGAACTCAAACTCGACGGCTACCGCATGCAGGCCCGCAAGCAAGGCTCCAAGGTCCAGATGTTCACCCGCAGCGGCCTGGACTGGACCGACCGCGTCAAAGCGGTCGCAGCCGAAGTCGCCCGCCTCCCCGTCGAAGCCGTCACCCTTGACGGAGAGGTCGTCGTCCTCGCCGACAACGGCACCACCAACTTCGCCGACCTGCAAGCCTCCTTCCAGGAAGGAGCTCGCAACCCCCTCACCTACTTCGCCTTCGACCTGCTCCACCTCGAAGGCCACAGCACCCGCACCTTGCCCCTCGTCGAACGCAAAAGCCTCCTCTCCCAGGTCCTCACCTCCGCCGACCCCGCCTCCCTCCAGTTCAGCGAGCACCTCGAAACCAACGGCCGCGAGATGTTCTGCAAGGCCTGCGAGCTCCACGCCGAAGGCATCATCTCCAAGCGCTCCACCGCCCCGTGCACCGAAGGCCGCTCCGCCACCTGGCTCAAATCCAAGTGCCTGCATGAGCAGGAGTTCGTCGTCGGCGGCTACACCCTCCCTGGCAAGGGCAAAGCCGGCGGCCCCGGCATCGGCTCCCTCCTCCTCGGCTACTACGACGACAAAGGCGTCTTGATCTACGCCGGCCGCACCGGCACCGGCTTCACAGACAAGTTCAGCGCCACCCTGCGCAAGCGCCTCGAGCCCATGCAGGTCGCCAAGCCCCCCTTCCGCACCGTCACCACGGAAGCCCGCAAAGGAGCCCTCTGGGTCGACCCCAACCTCGTCGCCCAGGTCCGCTTCGCCACCTGGACCGCCGACGAACAGGTCCGCCAGGCCGCCTTCCGGGGCCTCCGCGAAGACAAACCCGCCAAGGAAGTCCGCCGCGAAACAGCCGCCCCCACCCCCAAATCCGAGAAGGGTCAAGCCCGGGTGCCCCATTCTTCGACAGTCTCACCGTCGAAGGGTGGGGTATCGGCAAAGCCGACCGCTTTGGATGCCAGCCAGAGCGAAGGTACCAAACTAAAGCCCAAAAAAGCCCCAACGCTTCTAAAACCCACTCCCGCCCCTCCCCAACAAAAAGCCCCGGTCCGCCTCACCCATCCCTCCAAAATTCTCGACCCCTCCACCTCCCTCACCAAGCAACAACTCGCCGACTTCTACTGGGCCATCGCCGAACGCATGCTCCCCCACATCGCCGGCCGCCCGCTCTCCCTCGTCCGCTGCCCGGAAGGCTCCGAGAAGCCCTGCTTCTTCCAGAAGCACGTCAACCACATGCTCCCCCCCGGCATCGGCTCCGTCGACGTCCCCGATAAGAAGACCGGCAAAATCGAACCCTACATCACCCTCGCCACCCGCGAAGCCCTCGCCGGCTGCGCCCAGATGGGCGTCCTTGAAGTCCACCCCTGGGGCTCCCGCAACGAAGACCTAGAACACCCCGACCGCCTCACCATCGACCTCGACCCCGACGAATCCCTCCCTTGGCCCACCCTGACCGAAGCTGCCCGAGACGTTCGCAAGCGCCTGAAGTCCGTCGGCCTCGAGTCGTGGGTGAAAACCACCGGCGGCAAGGGCCTCCACGTCGTCATCCCCATCGAACCCACCCTAGCCTGGCCCGAGATCAAGGAGTGGTGCCGCGCCTTCGTCACCCAGATGGAGCGTGCCAACCCCAAGCTCTACCTCACCAAAATGTCCAAAGCCGCCCGCACCGGCAAGATCTACCTTGACTACCTCCGCAACGAGCGTGGCGCCACCGCCGTCGCCCCCTATAGCCCCCGCGCCCGCACCGGCGCCGGCGTAGCCGTCCCCTTGGCTTGGTCCGAGCTCTCCCAGCCCGAACGCCCCCTGTTCCGTGTCTCGACCTACCCGGAATGGGGCGGCCGCCTCAAGAAAGACGTCTGGGCCGATCTCCTCAAGACCAGCCAGCGACTCCGGAGCACATAGACCTCCTGGATACTCCCTGAGCCGCCACTTGACCGCACGATTCACGCGCCGTAAATGCTCTGCCACGCTCAAGCGTTAAAATCGAAGACGTGGCAAACTCCCTGGCTTCCAAACTTCTCCCCATCGGTCTTGGCCTCCTTGCGGGCATCAGTCGAGTCTCCGCGCAACAGCCAGCCTCCAGCGAGGGAGCCGCAAAACCGGGCACCGTCGTTGAGACCGGTGGCCCTGAAAATACGATCCGGCAGCAGAAGAAACACTACGTCGTGCTGGTCTCCCTGGATGGCTTTCGCTACGACTACCCGGAGAAGTGGGAAGCCACTCATATCGCTGAACTCGCGCGAACCGGTGCCAGCGCTCCCGACGGAATGCTCCCCGCCTACCCCTCGATCACCTTTCCCAACCATCTAACCCTGGTGACTGGACTCTATCCGGAGCACCACGGCCTTGTCGCGAACTCGTTCTACGATCCGCAACGAAAACAGACATACTCGTATAAGGATTCGGACACCGCCTCTGACGGAAGCTGGTACAAAGGCACGCCGTTATGGTCGCTGGCGGAAGAACAAGGGATGCGCTCCGCATCTTTCTTCTGGCCCGGTTCCCAGGCGCAGATTGCAGGGAAACGTCCGAATGAGTACGTCACCTTCCTGGATAAATTTGATGACGACGCCCGCATCGACCAGATCATCGCATGGCTGAATCTCCCTCCTGCAACCCGTCCCCACTTCATCACCTTGTACTACAGCAACACCGACCATGCCGGCCACGACTACGGCCCAGACTCTACTCAGGAAGGGGAGCAGGTCCACCATGTAGACGAACTGGTGGGCAAGCTGAAGCAGCAACTCGACGCCACCGGCCTGCCCATCGATCTGGTGATCGTAGCCGATCACGGCATGACAAAAGTTCAAGGGGGCTGGATCATCCTCGACCAGTTCGCAAACCTGGACCACTTCAAGATAGACGGTACTCTGCTCTACGCGCAGACCGAAGCGGATGCCGCCAAGGCGTATGACGAGTTCCGGTCGCACCCCGATCCACGCTTCACCGTCTACCGCCGAGCGGATGTGCCTGCCTATCTCCACTTCAACGAGAACGGCCGCGAAGGCGATCCGGTGATCGTGCCGAATGGCCCGTACGTCTTCCGGGCTCACGCTACCACTAGCAAGGTGCCGGTCGGCGATCACGGCTACGATGTAACCCGCATGCCGGAGATGAAGGCGCTCTTCGTTGCGAACGGCCCGGACATCCAGCCTGGCGCCAGACTCCCGAGCTTTCAGAACGTGGACGTGTACGACCTCATCGCAAAGCTCCTGGGCCTGAAACCTCCCAGCAACGATGGAGCCTTAGGCCCTCTCAAGAGCGCACTGAAACAAAAGTGAGCGTGGCAGCGGCAATGAGAGGCTAGGCCGTCGGCTCGTCCCGGTCGTCCATGACCAGGATCTGCAGACTCAACGGCGGCTCCAGCATGCAGTCCAGGTTGCCCATACTCGCCACCGCCTGATCGATGATGCTCGTCAGGCATGGCTCCGTCGTGACGACGAAGGCCAGGCGATGCTTGGGGTATCCGGGGCGCTGCAGGATGGAGTCGATGTTCGCCCCCACCTTGGATAACGCCCCGGAGATCGCGGAGACGATCCCGGGTTTGTCATCCACGATGAACCGCAGGTAGTGCGGAGCAACGGAGTCTCCCGTCACTGGACGCGGAGTCACCGGCAGGCTCACGCTGCGAGCTCCTTGAGCCACTGCAAGCAGGTCCGAGAGAACGGCCACGGCAGTCGCATCGCCTCCCGCGCCGTGCCCGGAGAAGACCACATCCCCGCCGAACCGGCCCGTGGACACAACCATATTCTGCGTTCCGTGCGACCAGGCGATGGGGCTCTCACGCGGCACCAGCATCGGCGCAACCCGGGCGTAGACAGCCTGATCGGCATCACGTACTTCCACCTGGGCACGGGAGACCTGGCGGATGGTGCAGCCGAGTTCGCGGGCGTAGGCGAAGTCCACGGCATCGATCGCGGCGATGGTCTGGGTAGCCACCTGCTCTGGGTCGAGCTCCACATGCATCGCGGTGCGGGCGAGAATGCAAAGCTTCGCGCGTGCGTCGAAGCCCCCCACGTCGGCGGTAGGATCAGCTTCGGCATAGCCCAACCGTTGAGCCTCCGCGAGCACCTCGGCATAAGGCGCTCCTGCCTCCATCTTCGAGAGGATGAAGTTGCAGGTGCCGTTCAGGATGCCCGAGACGCCGGTGATCTGGTCGCCCCCGAGACCTTGCAGGATGCCTGGAATGACCGGAACTCCGCCGGCGACCGCGGCGTTATGCAGCAGCTGGACGCCGTGCTTGCACGCGAGATCAGCCAGCTCCGAGCCCTGATAGGCGATCAGCTGCTTGTTGGCCGTGACGACGGACTTGCCGCTGGCGAGAGCACGCTGGATCCAGCTTCCGGCTGGATCTTGGCCTCCAATCAGTTCGACGATCACATCCGCGTCGGAAGTCAGGAGATCCTCGACGTTCTCGCTCCAGAGAACGCTTGCCGGAACGACCGTCGCTTCGGAGCTGGAACGCTTGCGGGCGATGTTGCGGTTATAGATGTGGGTGAGCTGAAGCCCCGGAGGGCTGAGCGTAGCGAGCAGTTTGGCGACTGACGAGCCGACAGTCCCAAAGCCGATCAGGGCGACCTTGGTGGTCTTGATCTCTTGCTGAGTCATCTAGTAGACGATTTTACCGGCGAACTCCTGCCATGCCTGGAAACTGGCCCAGGCTTCCTCGCGCAGAAGGTTGTGGCAAGGCAGTTCGCGATCCTTCGGCGGCAGGCTCACCTGGGTGTAGAAGGCGGAGTCGTCGAAGCCGGCGCGGGCGGCGTCGGCGGCGGTCGAACCGTAGTACAGGGCGTCCAGGCGAGCCCAGAGGATGGCTGCCAGGCACATGGGGCAAGGTTCGCAGCTGGAGTAGAGGACTGCGCCGCGCAGCTCGAAGGTGCTGAGCGCCCGGCACGCGTTGCGGATCGCGCAGACCTCCGCATGGGCGGTGGGGTCGCTGCTGGCCGTGACCTGGTTCACACCGGTAGCGATGACCTCTCCGCCGCGTACGATGACGGCACCGAATGGTCCGCCTCGGCCGGACAAAACATTTTCCGTGGCGAGATCGATGGCCTCTTGTAAGAACTGGTCGTGGTCGGGCATGTTTTCTCGGGATAGACTCCGCTTATGGTACAGGCATATCTGTCGGACGCAATCGTCACGCCGGATGGGATCAGGGCAGGGGCGTTGCTAGTGGAAGCGGAACGGATTGTTGCGATCTGCGGGGCTGGGGAGATTCCTTCGGGGGCGCAACGGCTGGAATTAGGCCGGTGGGCGATGCTCCCCGGGCTGGTCGATTCGCATGTGCACATCAATGAGCCGGGACGCGGAGAGTGGGAGGGATTTGCGACCGCGACGCGGGCGGCGGCGGCGGGTGGCTATACCATGCTCGTCGATATGCCGCTGAACGGGCTCCCCGAGACGACGACAGTCGCCGCGCTTGACGCGAAGCGGGCCGCTTCGGAAGGGGTTTGTTCGGTGGACTGGGCGGCGTGGGGCGGGTTTGTCAATGACAGCTATACGGTCGCGGGCCAGGGGCGGCTGCAGGCTCTTGCCGAGGCAGGCGTGTGCGGGTTCAAGTGCTTCCTGATCTATCCCGGGTGCGAAGGGTTCACGATGGTGAATCGGGCGGAGCTGGTAGGCGCGCTGCCGGCGATCGTGCGCACAGGGCTGCCGCTCCTGGTGCATGCGGAGCTGGACGGACCGATCTTGGCGGCATCTGAGGAACTGAAAGGGGCGGACTGGACAAAGTACTCGACGTACCTGGCGAGCCGGCCGGACGAGGCAGAACTGGAAGCGGTGCGGATGCTGCTGGAGCTTTGCCGCGAGTACGGGTTCCATCTGCATATCGTGCATCTTGCGACGGCTCTGGCGATTACGGAGTTGAAGGCGGCCAAGGCCGAGGGACTGCCGGTGACGGTGGAGACCTGCCCGCACTACCTGTACTTCGCCGCCGAGGAGATTCCGGATGGAAGTACGCTGCACAAATGTGCGCCGCCGATCCGTGGGCGGGAGAATCGGGAGGCGCTCTGGCAGGGTTTGCGCGATGGCACGATCGACCTGGTAGCGACCGACCATTCCCCGTGCCCGCCGTCGATGAAGCGAAGGGAGGAAGGCCGCTTCGACCTCGCATGGGGTGGGATTGCGAGTCTTTCGGTGGCGCTGCCGGTGATGTGGACAGGAGCTGAACGGCGCGGCTTTTCCCTTGTGGATATCGCCCGATGGATGGGGTCGGAGCCGGCGAAGCTGGCCGGGCTTGAGGATCGCGCGGGAGTGCTGGCGGTCGGGCGCGAGGCGACCTTTGTGGTCTTCGATCCAGAGGCGGAGTGGACCGTGGGGACGGGCGATCTCTACTTCAGGCATAAGGTTTCGCCGTATGTGGGGGAACGAGTCAAGGGGCGAGTGGTAAAGACCTTCCTGCGCGGGGTGGAGGTTGCCGCGGAGCGGCAAGGGAGATTTCTGACGAGAACAGGCCACGAGTGACCACGGAGAGCACGAACGGCGAAGGGACACAGAGCGCGGGTATGCTGGGGGAATGATGAGTGAGGTGCTGGCTCGGTGGAATGCGGAGAGTGTGCAACGGGCAGAGGCGGGGGTGTTGGCGTGTAACGGGTCGAAGACCTGGGCGCGGGAGATGGCGGCGGGACGGCCGTATGCGGACGCGGATGCAGTGCTGGAGGCGTCCGACCGGGTCTGGGCCGGGCTGGCGGAGTTCGACTGGTGTGAGGCGTTTGCAACGCATCCCCGCATTGGAGAACGGCATGCCGCTGCGGCGAGCGTGACTTCGCTGGCCTGGAGCGGGCAGGAACAGGCGGCGTCGGAGAACGGCTCAGACGCCGACACGGAGCGGCTGGCGGCGGCGAACCGGGAGTACGAAAAGCGGTTCGGAGTGGTCTTTCTGATCTGCGCCAGCGGGCTGACCAAAGGCGAGATCCTGGCGGCGCTCGAGGATCGCATGGGACGGTCTGCCGAGGAGGAGTTGAACGAGGCGGTCGAGCAGCAGCGGCGGATTACCCGGCTGCGGCTAGGCCGGTGGCTGAGAGGAGAGTGAGATGGGGATCTCGACGCACATCCTGAACACTGCGGAGGGAAGACCGGCGGCTGGAGTGAAGGTACTGCTGGAGCAGCAGCGGTCCGGGTACGGATGGACGCACCTCCGGGCGGAGTCGACGGATGCGGATGGACGCTGCCGGGAGATGCTGCCGGAGGATGGTCGGCTTGAGACCGGGGTGTACCGGCTGCGGTTTGAGACAGGGGAGTACTTTGCCGGGATGGGGATGGTCGGGCTTTATCCGTGGGTGGATATCGTCTTTGAGGTGAGGGAGAACGCAGGGCACTATCATGTGCCGCTTTTGCTGACGGCAAATGGGTATACGACCTACAGGGGGAGTTGACATGAATGACATCAGGGTCGAGTTGGTAGCGAACCGCTACGGAAAGTCGCGCGTTCGTCTCCTCAAGGTCACGCATGGAAGTGGCGCTGACGCAGGCTGGAAGGACGTACACGAGTGGACCGTGCAGGTACTGCTCACCGGCGACTTCAAAGCAGCGCACACGCACGGAGACAATGCGTTGATCGTAGCCACGGACACCATGAAGAACACGGTGTACTCGCTTGCGCGTCGGTCTGAAGCCAGCACCATGGAGGCATTCGCCGGAGAGTTGATCGAGCACTTCCTCGGGCGAAATTCGCAGGTCAGCGGCGTCCGTGTCCACATCGAGGCGGCGCTATGGAAGCGATTGACCGTCCATGGCAAGCCGCATCCGGACACCTTCATGCGCGGCAGCAACGAGGTCCAGACAGCAACGGTCGAGAAAACCCGCGAGGCCGCTGCGACCTATGCGTGCGGGTTCAAAGAGCTGAACCTCCTCAAGACCGCGAACTCGGCGTTCTGGGGCTTTCAACGCGATGAGCTGACGACTTTGCCCGAGACAAAAGGCCGGGTCTTCGGCACCGCCGTAGAAGCCACCTGGACCTATGCGACCGGAGCGATCGACTTCGCGTCCGCCCGAACCACCGCGCGCGAGACCATGCTGCGCGTCTTCGCCAACCACGTCAGCGAAAGCGTTCAGCAGACCCTCTACGCCATGGCGGAGGAGACGCTCAGCACAGTCCCAGCCATCGAGGAGATCTGGATGGCGATGCCGAACAAGCATTGTCTGCTTATCGACCTCGCCCGCTTCGGCCAGGACAATCCAAATCAGATCTTTGTGCCGACCGATGAGCCGCACGGCTACATCGAGGCGCGGGTGCGCAGGAAGTGACGGAACCCGCTGAACGTGTCATCGCACGATGCCGGGAGCTGGCACGGATCAGCGACGTCGAAGGGGAAACGACGCGCACATTTCTGTCAGCCGCCATGCAACGCGCGAACGTGTTGGTCGCCGCCTGGATGGAAGATGCGGGAATGAAGACACGGGTGGATGCGGCCGGCAATCTGCGTGGCGTCCGCGGGAATGGACCCGCGCATGTCGTGCTCGGATCGCATCTGGATACGGTCGTCAATGCGGGGGCGTTCGACGGCGTTCTCGGAGTGGTACTGGGAATCGAGGCGGTGCATGCCCTCGGTGCACAAGGGCTCGGCATTGAGGTCATCGCGTTTTCGGAGGAGGAAGGAGTACGGTTTGCCGCGCCGTTCCTGGGATCTCGAGCGGTGGTCGGAACCTTGGATGAGGCTACGCTCGGGCTGAAAGACAAAGCCGGAGTAAGTATCGGGGAAGCGATCGCGGAGTACGGTTTGCAGGCTCGAGATCTCCAACACGCACAGCTCGACGCCTCGGTCAAGGCATACCTGGAGGTGCACATCGAGCAGGGGCCGGTGCTCGAAGCCGAGGGACGTGCGTTGGCGGTCGTGAGTGCGATCGCCGGACAGACACGGGTTCGGATGCGCTTTACGGGGCAGGCGAATCATGCGGGAACCACACCCATGCGGCTCAGGCGGGATGCGCTGGCGGCGGCGGCGGAGTGGATCTCAGGCGTCGAAGCTTGGGCGAACGGCCAGGCTGGGCTGGTAGCCACGGTGGGTTTCATCGCGGCCGAGCCCGGTGTGGGCAACGTCGTGCCGGGCGTCGCGACAGCGTCGCTGGATGTGCGCCATGCTCGGGATGAAGTCAGGCTGACGACGGTGCGCGGACTGCTGGAAGCGGCGGAGGCGGCGGGAGAGAAACGTAGCGTGTCGGTCAGTCATGAGAGAACCATGGAGCAGCCGGCAGTTGCCATGGATGAGGAATTGACGCAGATGCTGGAGGAGAGTGCAGCGGCTTGCGGTTGTCCGGCCACGCCGCTGGTGAGTGGAGCGGGACATGATGCCATGGTGATCGCGCCGCACGTGCCTTCGGCCATGCTCTTCGTGCGGACGCCGGGTGGAGTCAGTCATCATCCGGATGAGAATGTAAAGCTGGAGGATGTAGAGGCGGCGCTCAGGACTACGATGGAGTTTCTGCGCAGGCTGAACCGGGGCGCGTTGGGAGGTGTGCATGCATAATCTGGGGACCACACGAAGTGTGCTGCGGCGGGACCATCTTCTGCAGACGCCGGATACGTTTGTGCGGACGCTCCTGCCGGGAATGCTCAAGGGTACGGCGGTGGTGCATATCGCGCCCCCGGCAGGAGCGGCCTTTACGCAGTACACGGCTGAGTTGGAAACCGGCGGGACACTGGGAACGGCGATCGGGCAGAGATTTCTCTATGTGCTGGAGGGGTCGGCGGAGATTGTGACCGGTTCGGTTACAGAACCGCTGCGGACGGGAAGCTACGCATACCTGCCGAGTGGAGAGGCGCATTCCATAACGGCAAGTGAGACGACCCGGATAGCGGTGATTGAGAAGCACTTTGTCGAAGCCTTGAATGGTTCAGAGAACTCGCCCGCGGCTTTCCTTGGGCACGAAGGGGAAGTGAGGCCGACAGCCTTGGGTGGGGACGAGGATCTACAGGTACAGGCATTGATTCCCGAGGAGCGGGGCGTGGACTTTGCGGTGAACACGATGACCTATCAGCCCGGCGCCGCACTTGCGCAGGTCGAGATCCACGTGATGGAGCATGGCTTGTTGATGCTGGAGGGGGGCGGAATCTACCGGCTCGGGGATGCGTGGTACCCGGTCACGGCAGGCGATTTCATATGGATGGGTCCGTATTGCCCACAGTGGTTTGGTGCACTGGGCAAGACGTCTGCGAAGTATCTGATCTATAAGGATTGGGGACGCCACCCGCTGGCGAGATAGGGAGATTGAGTTTGTTGAATGAGTGCGTGGTGGATGAAGAGCGCCTCCTCCTTGAGTTGAGGACGCTCGCCGGTTTCACGCGAACGGCTCCGGTCGCGGAGGGGACGGCGGTCACGCGCATCGTGTTTACCGAGGACGATCTCGCAGCGCGGGCGTGGCTGCGCGGGCTGGCAGAGGCGGAGAGTCTTGGGTATCGCGTGGATGCGGTGGGGAATACGTTCGTCCGGCTCGAAGGGGCGGAAAGCTCACTACCGGCCGTGGCCACGGGATCGCACATCGATGCCATTCCCCATGCCGGCATGTATGACGGAACGGTAGGCGTGCTGGGCGGGTTGGAGGCGCTCCGGGCCATCAAGGCAAGCGGATTGAAGCCGGCGCGGTCGATCGAATTGGTAATATTCACCGCCGAGGAGCCCACCCGATTCGGGATCGGCTGCCTCGGTTCGCGGCTGATGGCCGGAGCGCTCGACCCGGCCGCGGCAGACACGATGCGGGATCGTACTGCTGCAAAGCAAGAGCCGGGCACACTTGCATCGATCCGCCGCCAAGCCGGGTTCCAAGGCGACCTGGCCTCCGTGCGTCTCGAGCAGGGACACTACGCCGGCTTCGTGGAGCTGCACATCGAGCAGGGACCGCTGCTCGAACGCGACCGGCACCAGATCGGGATTGTGACGTCGATCGCCGCTCCTGCAAGTTACCGCTACGAGATTGAGGGCTTCGGCGGCCATGCGGGGGCGCTGCTGATGCCGGATCGCCGCGACGCCCTCTGTGCGGCGGCAGAGCTGGTACTCGCCGTGGAACGCAGCGCTTTGGCCATGGGAACGATCGATACGGTAGCCACGGTGGGCACCTGCGGCGTCTACCCGGGGGCGGTTAATTCGGTGCCGAGCCGGGTGCAACTCGATCTCGACCTTCGCGACACCGATCCGGAGCGCCGTGACCGCGTCATGGATGCAATCCGGGTCAGTATCCGGGAGATCGAGCATCGACGAGGAGTGACCATCACCGAAAGCCTCGTGAATGCGGACGTACCCGCCGTGTGCAATCCGGAAATCGTACAGGCAATCGAAGAGGAAGCGCAGGCCATTCGGGGAGTCAAGACCCGCCGGATGGTAAGCCGGGCCTATCACGACACGCTGTTCATGGCGCGAATCTGCCCGGCCGGAATGATCTTCATCCCGTGCCGGGGCGGAGTCAGTCATCGTCCCGAGGAGTACGCGGCTCCCGAGGATATTGTCCGGGGCACGCTGGTCTTGGCGAGAGTCCTTGCTAGACTGGCAGCAGCGTAAAGGGACCAGAGGCGTTTCCCCTGAACATGGCCATCCAATCGATCAATCCGGCAACGGGCGAGATACTCCGCACCTTCGAGCCACTGACCGAGGACTTGCTGGAGCAGAAGCTGGCAGCAGCAGCGGAGTCCTTCCGCGGCTTTGCAGACGTTCCGCTCGAGCACAAGACGCTGTGGATGAAGAAGCTGGCAGGGGTCCTGGAGTCCGAGAAAGACGAGCTGGCGGCCCTGCTCACCCGCGAGATAGGCAAGACCATCACCGCCTCCCGGGCAGAGATCTCCAAGTGCGCCCTGGCCTGCCGGTACTACGCCGATCACGCCGCAAAGATCCTGGCCGAAGAGGCGATCCCGACCGAAGGCAATACCAGCTCTATCCGCTGGGAGCCACTCGGCGTCGTCCTCGCGGTGATGCCTTGGAACTTCCCCTTTTGGCAGGTATTTTGTTTTCTCGCCCCGGCTCTCATGGCGGGAAACGTGGCTCTGCTGAAGCACTCATCCAACGTGCCCCTGTGCGCGATGGCGATCGAGTCGCTGGTGCGCCGGGCAGGCTTTCCCCGAGGCACCTTCCAGACGCTCCTCATCGATATCGAGCAAGTGGAGCGTGTGATCGCGGACGAGCGCGTGGCTGCGGTCACTGTAACCGGCTCCGAGGCGGCGGGGCGGGCGGTGGCGGCACAGGCAGGCTGGCTGATCAAGAAATCTGTGCTGGAGCTGGGAGGATCGGACCCGTTCCTCGTCATGCCCTCCGCTGCTGTGAAGATCGCGGCCGACACAGCGGTGCGGGCCAGGACGGTGAACAACGGCCAGTCCTGTATCGCCGCGAAGCGTTTCATCGTGCACGAGCGCATCTATGAGGAGTTCGTAAGCCGCTTTGTGGAAGGGATGGAAGCGCTGAAGGTCGGCGACCCGATGAAGGAAGACACCGACGTAGGACCGCTGGCCACCGCAGCCCAGTTAGACGAGGTCGAGGCGCAGTTGCAGGCCATGGTCGCCGCCGGGGCCGAGATTCTTTCAGGTGGCGGGCGCATGGAGGGCCGTGGGAACTTCTTTGAGCCGACGGTCGTCGCAGGCGTCCCCCGCACCGCCCCGGTCTATCGCGAGGAGGTCTTCGGGCCGGTCGCGATGCTCTTCCGGGTCCGGTCGCTCGAGCAGGCGATCGAGGTGGCGAACGACACACCCTTCGGCTTGGGAGCGTCGGTATGGACGCAGGATGCGGAGGAACAGCGCAGGCTGATCTCCGGGCTGGAGTGCGGAGCGGTCTTCGTGAATGCCATGGTGGCGACCGATCCGCGCCTGCCCTTCGGCGGAGTCAAGAAGTCCGGATATGGCCGGCAGCTTTCGGCCGCGGGCATGCGCGAGTTCCTGAACGCGAAGACCGTGGTGATCGCCAACCCGGTCCAGCAGACGGTGATCCCCTTCGAGCCGCTCAAGGCCGAAGCTCCGAAGGAAGAGGAACCCCTAACCGCAGCCGAGCTTGAAGAGCTGCTCGGCCGCGACGCCTACGAGCCTGGTAAGTTCGCCCACGCCATCGGGACCGCCCTGAAGGGCCGAGGCTGAGGCCGCCGCGAACTCCAACCAGTTTTCCTGTCCCCAAACACGCGAACGCGCATCCAACCCAGCATGGTAGACACCGAACTCATCGTTGATGCCCTGCGTAAGAATGGTCATGAAGTGACCGAAGTTGTCTCAACCCCGGCCAACGCCGGCTCCTTCGAATTCATGGTCGACGGATCCTTCCTGACCCTTGTTGAAGTGCGTGAGCTCCTGGAGTCTGAGTCGCCGGCCTGAGCCACGGCGCGGCCCTCATCGGCTGCCTTGTTTGCCCGTTTCACTTGGGCAAGTGATACCCGATAAAGGTAAATTCGCCTGAGGCCCTAGCGCGTCTGCGCCATCTTCTCCGCCCAGCCCTCACAGGTGATTCAGCCCTCCACTCGGACCCACTCCGCCTGCGGCAGTACCACCAACGCCTCTCGTCGCAAACCAGGAAATCCCGCGCCAAGCGGCTCAACTCCGCCTGCGCCTGTCCGCCGCGAACTTTCGCAACTGCCGTGTACGCTATCCTCAAACCTGCATGTCCTCACCCCCGCAATTCGAAAAGAACCGCCTCTACTACGGCGACAACCTCCAGGTCCTCCGCGAATACATCGCCGACGCCTCCGTCGACCTCATCTACCTCGATCCACCCTTCAACTCCCGTCAGGACTACAACGTCCTCTTCGCAGAAAAAGACGGCAGCCGCTCCGCCTCCCAGATCACCGCCTTCAAGGACACCTGGGAGTGGAACATCGAAGCCGAGCGCGCCTACGAAGAAGTCGTAGAACGAGGCGGCCGCGTCGCCGACGCCATGCGCGCCTTTCGCACCCTCCTCGGCGGCACAGACATGCTAGCCTACCTCGCCATGATGGCCCCTCGCCTTATCGAGCTACGCCGCGTCCTCAAAGACACCGGCTCCATCTATCTCCACTGCGACCCCACCGCCAGCCACTACCTCAAGCTCCTCATGGACGCAGTCTTTGGCGCTAGGATGTTCCGAACGGAAATAATTTGGAAGCGCAGCAGCGCACATAGCGACACAAAACAAGGCCGAAGACAACACGGTAGGATTCACGATTCAATCCTGTTCTATTCGAAAGGTGAACCTTGGACGTGGAATCCAGTCTTCACCCCGTACGACGAAGACTACACGTCCAAGTTTTACAGGCATGTAGAAAAGTCAACCGGAAGGCGTTACACGCTTGGCGACCTATCCGGACCCGGCGGCGCTGCAAAAGGAAATCCTTCTTTTGAGATCCTCGGCGTTACACGTCATTGGAGATTTTCAGAGCACAAAGTGGAGAAGATGCTTGAGGATGGGCGGATTGTGCAGTCTGCACCTGGCAAGGTACCACGTTATAAGCGCTATCTTGACGAGATGTCGGGTGTTTCGCTGCAATCAGTCTGGACGGATATACCTCCAATTGGTGCTCAAGCGCAAGAGAGGCTAGGCTATCCAACTCAGAAGCCCGAAGCACTCTTGGACCGAATTATTAGGACTTCATCAAACGAGGGTGACGTGGTACTAGATCCATTCTGCGGCTGCGGCACCACCGTCCAAGTCGCGCAGCTTCTGAATCGTCGATGGATTGGAATCGACATAACTCACCTCGCTATAGGTCTTATTAAAACTCGCCTTGATGACGCTTATGGTCCCGACATCAGCAACACCTACAGAGTCCTTGGGGAACCCATAGACATGGCTGGTGCGCAGCACTTAGCCTTGGAGAACAAGTTTCAGTTCCAAGCCTGGGCGCTCGGGCTCGTGTACGCAAGAGTGGCTGATAGCAACAGGAAGGGAGCAGATCGAGGAATCGATGGGCGCAAGCTTTTCTTCGACGACAACTCAGGAACTGCCAAGCAGATCATCTTCTCCGTCAAGGGCGGTCAGAACATTAGCGTCTCGGAGGTGCGCGATCTCATCGGTGTTCTCCAGCGCGAAAAAGCCGAGATGGGCGCCTACATCTCCTTCGCAGAACCTACCGGTCCCATGAAGCGTGAAGCTGCAGAAGCTGGCTTCTACACCTCTAGCGACGGCTCGAAGTACCCCCGCGTGCAACTTCTGACCATCAAAGGCCTCATGGACAAGACCCAGCACCTCCAGCGCCCGCTCCATGCCCGCGATGTCACCTTTAGGAAGGCTCCGCGCGCCCGCGCTGCTGCCGCTCAAAATTTCACTCTCGCACTCGCCTCCGTCGAAGATGAATAGTAACCTGAACGCGCCATGCCACGTTTACGCATGACCCGCGAACTCGCCTACGCCGCCAGCCTAGACGCCGGCAATCGCGCCATGAATGCAGGGAACAGGAAGGCGTGGAGCGAACAAGATTACGACGTAGTCATACGCGAGTTCCGCCGCCTCTGGCCAGACTGCCCCCACGGCTGCGAGCCGCAAAATTGTTTCTACTGCCACGAAACTGTTTAACAGCTCCTTACCGCGCCCCCGCCAACCGCTCCACCCATCCCGCATACGTCAGTCTTCCTTTTACCTTCTCCCACTCACTCTCAGGCAGCACCGTCAACTGTCCTCGCCTCACCCCCGGAAACCCTTGCCCCACTGCCATGACCCCGCCCTCGCGGTCTTCACGCCCCACATCGCCCCGAAACTCCCCGCCACTCCCCCGAACCCATTGGCTCACCTTGGTCACCGGCGTCCGCCCTGCGTCGCCGCGGGTGAAGCGCTTCCAATCTCCGAAATGAATCTGCTGCTCGAGCCACTCCACCCCCGGCTGCTCCAGCCACGCTGTGCGATGTCCCATCCCGTCATCCACATGCGTCGTAAACATCGTCTTCTCCGGGCCGCCGAGCGCCAGCGCCTTCGCCCGAACCTGCGCAAACCACTCCGGCCCACGGTGCGGGATATCCACCTCCATGTCCTGGGACCCGTTCTCCACCAGCATCGGCCCGCGCATGGCATTGAGCGCATAGATTACCGCCCCGCGTTGATCGGGCGAGGGCCCCAGCGCCAGCATCGCTCGCCACGGAGCGGACTCATAGAGCCGATCACTCGCGTCCAGACTCTTGCCGCCGTCCGCCACATCATCGAACGCTGGTCCCGCGCTGAGTACCACCGCATGCACCGGCTCCTGATCTTTTCCTGACCAGATCGCTCCCGCCAGCCCCGCCACAAACGCACCGGTCCCATAGCCGACAACGGCGATCCTCTTCGCGTCGACCTCCGGACGTGACTGCAGATAGGCGACGGCCTGCGCTTCATCCATGACCATCTGCCCCGCCAGCCTTTGCCCCCAGCGCGCCCGCAGCCGCTCCGCATCCACCCCCTCCGGAGCCTCCGGCGGCACATCCTCCGCACCCGTATACGACTCCCGTCGACTACTCCGCTCTCCCTCGCCCAGCGGGTCGTAGGTGACCACCTCTGCCCCTAGGAGCGCGAACAACATGCCGCTGTACCGCGCATACCAGCTGAACTTATCGCCGCCATCCCCACTTACCAGCACGATCCCCGGCAGCTTTCCCTTCAACCTCTCCGGCCGATACACCACCGCCGTCACCAGCATCCCCTCCCCGCTCGGAGCGCCCGACACGAAGGTGACCCGATCCGCCACGACGCCCGGCATCACCGCGAAGCTCGACCAGACCTTGGCTTCCAGCGGAGGCGGGGTACGCGGCAGAAAAAGTGCCTCCCGGATTTGCGCACGCCAACGGCCAAAGTTGTCGTTTGAGTTACGAGCCTCCACCACCGCACTTTTTTCCGCGCAAAACACCACAAAAGCCGCTCCAATAGCCCACTTCACCACGCTAAGCACAGCCTTCTGCCCACGTTTACCGAACACAACTCCACCTTCTGACCACTCTTTACCACGTTACACTGACCCAACCCATGACCCTTTACGCCATCGTTCTCGGCCTCATCGTCATCACGCTCCTCTCCGTCTCCCTCACCCGCATGTCCAAGGTCAAGACCAAGGCCGACTACCTGGTCGCAGGCCGCTCCCTGCCCGCCTTTGTCCTCGTCTTCACCCTCCTCAGTTCCTGGATCGGCTCGGGTTCCCTCCTCGGCGGCGCGGAGAACGCCTACCGCCACGGCTTCGCCGCCCTCTGGCAGGGAGGCGGCGGCTGGGCCGGGCTGCTCTTGATCTACTTCATCGCCCCCCGTGCCCGCAAGTTCGCCCAGTTCACCATCCCAGACCTCCTCGAATCCCGCTACAACCAGACCGCCCGCGTCCTCGGAGTCATCGCCGTCCTCTTCACCTACACCGCCGTCACCAGCTACCAGTTCGTCGGCGGCGGCGACATCCTCCACCTCATCCTCCCCTCTGTCACCGCCATCCACGGCCGCTTCATCATCGCCGCCTTCGTCATCGTCTTCACCGCCATCGCCGGCATGAGCTCCGTCGCCTACATGGACGTCGCTATCGGCCTCCTCGCCACCGTCACCATGCTCATCGCTTTGCCTGTCCTCATCCACCAGGTCGGCGGCTGGAAGGCTGTTCACGCCGTCCTGCCCGCTACCCACTTCCAGCCCCTCGGCGACCTCACCTTCATCCAGGCGCTCGAACTCTTCCTCCCCACCTGCCTCCTCCTCCTCGGCAACCAGTCCATGTACCAGAAGTTCTTTTCCGCCCGCTCGGAGAAAGACGCCACCCGAGCCGTCGTGGGCTGGATCATCGGCACCGTCATCCTGGAAACCGTCATCGTCGCCATCGCCGTCACCGGCTCCGCTCTCTTCCGCACCGGAGAAGTGCATGACAGCCCCCGCGAGATCCTCGCTTACACCGGCTTCCACGGCATGCCCGCCGGTCCCTTCGGCCATCTCCTCGGAGCCCTGCTCGTCGGTGCCATCTTCGCCAAGATCATCTCCACCGCCAACAACTGGCTCTTCTCCCCCGCTACCAACCTGGTCAACGACATCTTCGTCCGCTATCTCCGCCCCGAAGCCTCCAACAAAGAGATCCTCCTCGTCAGCCGTGCCATGGTCCTCCTCCTCGGCCTATGGGCTCTCTACCAGTCCCTGCACATCGAATCCGTCCTGAAGAAATCCCTCTACGCCTACACCATCTACTCCGCAGCCCTCACCCCCGTCATCCTCGCCGCCTTCTTCTGGCGCCGGGCGACCGCCTACGCTGCCGTCGCCTCGATCGCCGCCGGAACCGTCGTCACCATCTTCTGGGACACCGCCTTCATCCACACCCACCTGCCCGCAGTCATCGCGGAACGCGACGCCATCCTCCCCTCCCTGGTCGCTTCCCTGCTCTGCCTCTTCCTGGTAAGCCTGTTCACCCCGCGCCCAACTGACGCTCAGCTCGCACCCTTCGCCGAGGCTCCGTAGTCTCTCCGATACAAACTTGCTACCGTTGATGGATGCAGACGTTCGTCACCGTTCATGATGCAAAGGCTTTCCTCATCTCGAGCATCATCGCGGAAGCTGTCCGTGAAGATGTTCCGCTTTCAGAGATCGAAATCCAAATGTTGTCCTACTCCGAAGTAGAAGGTTCTCCGGATTTCGAGGAGTTGAACGACGCATTCGGAAAAGAAAATGATCACACGGAATATGAGCAGAAGATCGGCAGCCTGGCCCGTGGATTTCGCACGCAAGCAAGGAAGATGGATCGAGAGAAACTGCTGTCATGGAATGAAGCGGTTAGAACACTGAAGCGCGAAGATCATTACCTCGGCGTGCTCATCCAATTCCAGACCGCAGGGAGCCCGGACTCAATCCTCGCCGACCGATTGAAGCTTGTTGGGATAGCCCTCGCGATTACCCTTCTCGTTACACTCGGGATCTACGTCTCGTCTCTTCATAAGTAACTCGCACCTTCGCCTAGGCGTAACACTGCCCTGCGCGGCCACCAGCGCTTCCTGATGCATCTTGAGCTCCGCGCAGCCCTCCCGTCGGTCGGCACAAGCTCTGCTTGCGACCAAAGGAAGCACCACGCGAAGCCCAAGACGGCACGAAGTGCCTAGAAGAACAGCTTTGCGGAGAACTGCATCTGCCGCGGGCCATAGAGTCCGTTGTTGGTTCCAGAGGTAGCATCGAAGGCCTGCAGTCCCTTACCCGTATAGGGAGAGATGCAGCCCTGCAACGCCGATCCCGCAGGGGCAGAGCTTCCCGTGGTCGTTCCAGCAGCCGTGCTGCAAGCCGCCGTCGCCGAACCTGTAGCCGTCGCATACTGCGAGTAAGTCCCGTTCACCGCAGTGATAATCGTATGGTTCAGCAGGTTGAAGGCATCGGCTGAGAACTGCATGTACAGCCGATCGTGAATGGGTATATTCCTCGACAGACGGAAGTCGAAGTCGTTATAACCAGGAGCGTAGATGCTGTTGCGCCCAATCTGCGGCGGACGGCCGGTCGTCGCGGAACCCGAACCTGAGCTGATCGCGCCGCCGTAGATGTTTCCGTCGGCGCCATAGCTCGTCTTCGTTCCCGTGTACACAGTACCGCTCATGCTGAGGAAGATTGGCTCGCCGCCCGTGGCGATCTCCGCACCGGAGAACGTGAAGTCGTCGATCACGTGCTTGACGATCCTGTTGCTCTCCAGCAACTGCGGCTTGTACACGAAGCTCATCGTAAAGCGATTCCTGATATCTGTATCCGACGGTCCGTTGTCCCGCTGAACGTGGTTCGGATCGAGCGGCGTATCGCCACCGAAGAATGTGCCGCTCGTGCCTTGTACCTGGCCGGTATCGGTTGCCTTCGCCCACGTGTAGTTCGCAAGGATCTCAAGCCCGTTCGCGAAGGGCCGGCGTACGGTCATCGCAAGCGAGTTGTACCAGGTGTTCGCAACACTGAACCCGGTATTCAGCGAGGTGATCGCGGAGCTGCGGCGGTCCGACTGCAGATACACAGGAACCGTCAACGTCTGCGTCAGCGCACCGCTTGCATTCAGCACGTCATACGTACGCTCGCCATGCGGAGTCTGCCCGATCAAGTTTGCATCGGCGAAGACCGGCAGCCGCAAGGCGCGCGTGCCAACGTAGCCAACCGACAACGTCATCTTCCCTGGCATCTGTTGCTCGATCGCCAACTCTGCCTCGTGCGCAAGCGGCGGAACGAAGTTCGGATCCAAGCCATGGAAGCTCTGCGGTCCCTTGATGGACGGCCCGTTGACAGCCGGCGCCGTTCCGCCCATAGGGAACAACGCCGAAGAGAGCGGCGGTCCTGTGACCGGGAACGGAACAAACGGATACTGGAGCGAGTTGGTGGCGCTCGGCACTGTCGGGCACGTTGAGCTCGCGGTACCCGTCGAGTTCTCGCAGCCGGTGTAGTTGTAGTTCACCTGCACTACGCCGTTCTCTACCCGCATCGCGTAGTACGTGCTGCCCTGGTTCAGCGCGGAGAACAAACCATACCCGCCACGAACCACCGTACCCGTCTGCGGCTGCCAACTGAAGCCGACCCGTGGCTGCACCCGATCGGTCACGTTCTTGATGGTCTGGCTGTACTCCGTCGAGATCGGCGGATAGTTGTTGTTCACCAGGCCCGGAGGAGGCGTCAACTGAACGTCATACCGAATCCCCGCGGTCAGCGTAAAGTTCGGCTTGATCTTCCAGGTATCCTCCGCAAAGCCGTCGAACATCTTCATCCAGAAATCGTCTTTACCCTGCGTTCCGGGAGCCGTGTTCACCACGTCGATCGTCTGCACGAACGTGTTGTAGTGATAACCCGCGTAGGGATCGGTGTCCCCCGGCTGACCCGCGAACGCATCGCGAACCCAGTCCTGGAAGTTGGCCGTGGTCGTCGATTCTCCGTAGCTATAGACACCGCCGCCCTGGAACAAGTTGATCATCACCTCATGCACCGCATTCACGTCGCCGCCGAACTTGAACGTGTGACGCCCGCGCGTCTGTGAAAACACATCCGTAAACTGAAGCCTGTGTTCATCGGGCTCCGCGATGCGGGGTAGCGCATTCGGCATCCCAAACGTCACCACGCCCGTCGCCACGCTTGGACCGGAAGCGTATGCGCCGGCCGTTTCAAGATCACGCCCGTACTGGAAGTGGATCTGGTTGACGGACTCCGTGCCGACCTGCGTGGTCAAGCCCGCCACCAGGAACCGTTCGTGGTAGCTCGTCGGCCCGTTCGTGCTCGGGGAGCTGTTAGTAAACGTAGGTGCGGGGCTGTATCCATAGCTGCTGTCGAAGTCGGCGAAGTTATAGTCCACAAAGACGTCGTTGCGCTGGTTGATGTGGTAATCCACCCGTGGGAAAAAGAGGTTCTGCTTCGCGAACCGGCCGGGAGGAGCCTCGCCGGGAGCGATGTTGGCAACGTTCATCAGAAAGGTGATGCCGTTGATGCACTGCTGCGCCGTGATGGTCGTGGGACACTGGGTCGGAGTCACCGCGGTCGTGCTCGTCGTCGGGCCGGAGGGCGTCAGCGACACGTTGTTCGAGTCCGAATAGAGCACGCGGCCCACCTTTCGGAAGCCGTCATAAGTAAAGAAGAAGAACAGCCGATCCTTCAGGAAAGGTCCGCCGACGGAACCGCCAAACTGCTGCTGCTGATGGATCGGCTGCGTCAGCAAGAAGGCGGAAGCCCCGTTATGCAGAGCCTGGAACTTGCTGTATGGGTCGAGCGCATTCAGATCCGGATAACGAAGGTAGTAGAAGGCATCCCCGTGCAGCGTGTTCGTGCCGCTCTTGGTGATCGCGTTGACTTGGCCACCGGCAGCTTGTCCGAACTCAACCGAGTAGTTCGAGGTCTCCGCTTGGAACTCCTTGATGGAATCGATCGAGTACACATACGGCGCCCCCGAAGCACGTCCACGCGCCTCAGAAAACAGCATCTGATTGTTGTTCGAGCCATCGACATAGTTCTGGTTGTACAAGCCGCTGATGCCGTGGAAGCTAACCAGCCCAGAGCCGCCATCCGGTGTCACATTCGGCGTATTCAGCACGAATGCGCTCCAGTTACGCGTATTCACAGGCAGGTTTGAGATCAGCTGCTGATCGAACGTCTGCGAGACCTCTGTCTTCTGCGTATCCAGCAGCGGCGATTCGGAGTTGACCACAACCTCCGTGGTCACGGACCCAGTCGGCAATGCCAGATCGAGCGTCAACGTCTGCCCGACCGTGACCACAAGACCCTTGCGATCTACCTTGGCGAACGAACCTCCGCCCGCGATCACCTCATAGTGACCGGGCTGCAGAAACGTCGCCTCAAACGAACCGCTGGAGTTCGTCGTGAAGGCACGGGATACGCCCGTGTCGGTGTTGATCACCATGATTGCTGAGCCCGGAATCGCCGCGCCGCTTGCATCGGTGATCGTTCCACTGATATTGCCGAGCCCGGAGGTCTGGGCCGCCATCGGCAAGGACGCACTACAGACCAACACGGCAGAGGCCGCGAGCGAGAAAAGTTTATTGCCAAAGGGGGAGGATGTCATGAACCGAGCGTTCCTTTCTAAAGCGTGCCGTAACACCTGGGTATGCGACCCGCGGAAACGCGCAGATCACCCCCTCCACGGAAGAGAGAAAGACCCGCGCGGGGACTTGGATGAACCTTTCTCCACCCGGTTTGCAGGTTGAGCAAAGGCGTACTTCGGAAACTGAATGAATGATTGAAGCTTCTAGGCACCAGCCGCGGAAGTCAAGCCGGCACTGCGGCCCGCCGCGTCCGCCCGCCGGCGCTTGAACCAATTTGGGAAGGCCGCTAAGTCCAGCCTTATTAGTCTGTTAGTGCAACTGATCCGGGATGACCGCATACTGAATCAACAGATCGAAGGGTACGATCTTCAAGGTATTTTCATGAGTCGCTTCGAGCACCACCGGACACCCCGCCCCGGCCTGCTGCACCTGCAGCCATCGCGCCGCGCACACGCACCACTTATCCCCCGGCCTCAATCCCGCAAACCCATACTGTGGCATCGGCGTCGATAGATCGTTCCCCAGCTCCCTCGACTTCGCCAAGAACGCCGCGTCCACCACGCAGCAGATGGTGTGCACCCCATAGTCATCCGGCCCAGTCTCGCAGCATCCCGTGCGATAAAACCCCGTCATCGGCTCACACCCGCACACCGCCAGCGGCTGGCCCAGAACGTTCTTCCCACGCGACTTGCCCTGCTCTACCTCTGGCATACATCCCCCGAGAACCAAAGCGCCTAGCTCTCGCCAGGCGCCTCTCCCTTACTTGCCTGCCGACATCGCAAGCTGCTGCTCATACTCTTCGTACGGACCCTTGTGATCCGTAATGTGGAAGCTCGTTGGTCCGCCTTCGAAGTGCCAGATCCGCGTCCCCGCCTCTTCAATCAGGTCCTGGTCATGCGTTACCAGGAACACCGTTCCCTCGTACTTCTGGATCGCCTGGTTCAGCGCGTTGATGCTCTCCAGATCAAGGTGGTTCGTCGGCTCATCGAGCACCAGCACGTTCGGCTTCTGCAGCATGATCTTGCAGAACAGCAGCCGAGCCGCCTCGCCGCCGCTCAGCGCATCCGTCTTCTTCAAGCCCTCTTCGCCGCGAAACAGCATCTGGCCCAGAATTCCGCGAATATCTTCCTTCGTCGCCTGCGGATCGAACTGGTGCAGCCAGTCGCTCGCCGTCATCCCCAGCTGAATCGACCCCTTGTGATCCTGCGCAAAGTACCCGATCGAAGCCTCATGCCCCCACTTCACCGTGCCTGAGTCGATCGATACATCCGTCTCCTCGATTCCAGGCCCATTCGCCAGCAGCGCCTTCAGCATCGTCGTCTTGCCTTGGCCGTTGCGCCCCATCAGGATCACCTTATCCCCGCGCGTCACCGCTGCGGAGAAGTTCTTGATCACATGCTCGACCTTGCCGTCCTTCTGCGTATAGCTCTTGTTCACGCCTTCGAACTCGAGCACCGTCTTTCCGCTCGGCCGCAGCATCTCGAACCGGATAAACGGCCGCGCTATATTCGACCGCGCCAACTCACTCGTGGCCAGCCGTTCCACTTCCTTCTTACGGCTGTTTACCTGGCTTGAACGAGTACCCGCGCTAAACCGCGCAATAAAATCATTCAACTGCGCAATCTTCTTCTCGCGCTGCTCGTTCTGGCTCTCGATCCGTGTCCGCACGCTGGTCTTCTGGAAGACCATATCGTCATACCCACCGTTGTAGGTAATGATCGTCTCGTAATCGATATCCGCAATATGCGTACACACCGCATTCAGAAAATGCCGGTCATGCGAGATCGTAATGACGGTCCCGTTATAGCGAATCAGAAAGTCCTGCAACCAGTGGATCGACTCAAGATCCAGATAGTTCGTAGGCTCATCCAGCAACAGCGCTTGTGGATCACCAAAGAGCGCCTGCGCCAGCAGCACCCGAACCTTCTGCCCCCCCTGCAACTCGCTCATCTTGCGCTCGTGCAGTTCGTCGGGAATATCCAGCCCCTGCAGCAGCACCGCCGCATTCGCCTCCGCCTCGTACCCGTCCTCATCGCCGACAATGCCCTCGAGCTCACCCAGCCTGGACCCATCCTCATCCGTCATCTCGGCCTTGTTGTAGATCACCTCGCGCTCCTCGAGCGCGGCCCACAAAGCCTTGTTCCCCATAATGACCGTATCGATCACGCGAAACGCATCGAACTCATACTGGTCCTGCTTCAACACACCAATCTTTTTAGGCCGTGTAACGGTCCCCTTCTGCGCATCGATCTCGCCCGTCAGCACCTTCATAAACGTCGATTTACCCGCGCCGTTCGGCCCGGTCAAGCCGTACCGGCGACCCGTGGTAAACGTAACCGAAACATCCTCGAAGAGCAGCTTCGAGCCGTACCGCATCGTGACATTGGAAACAGAAATCATAAAAATCCCTAAAGAAGAAATTGAGCCGGCTCCACCGCGCATAAGGCTGAGTCCGTCGAACCCGCGCAAAAGACGCTGCGCGTCAGACCTACTCCAGGCTGCGTCAACAAGGCGGTAGACCGGGTCAGGCGGCCGTTCAGAGCGAACGTAACGAGCCCCGAGCCATCGTCTTCTATTTTCTCACGCCTTCCGCTCTCTCCGCATCCCGCGTCAACAACCGGCAGCACATCAGCGCCGCCGGATAGATCAACACACTCACGTGCCGCGTATACGCAAAACCAACCACATACGGCAACGCCACCGCCCCCACCAACCCCAGAAAGATCAGCCCCGCTCCACGATCACCATCCCTCACCGGCTGAACCACCACCCACACCGCCCCCAGCATCGCCGCCCAAAGCATCAGCCGAAACCCCACCATTCCCACCGTCTCCGCGACCAGCATCCCACCCTGATTCTCCCCTGACCCACTCTTCCTCACCGAAACGAAGATCACCCAAAGCTTTCGCAGATCTCCTTCAAACGTCTCCCGCGGATGCGTCCGCAGATACTCGACCGCAGCGCGCGCATGGTAGTCATTGAAACTCCACTCATCGCCAAAACGCATCCCCGCATTCAGATCCTTGTCATGCTCATCGAGCGTCCCGCCCCCCGGCGGCGGGTACAGCTGTAGAAACTCTGCATGATTCGCCTTGTGCAGGTTAACCCCATCCAGACTCGTCCCCACGCTGTACCGCCCGCTCGCATGGTGCTGATGCAGAGCCCATCCCACGGGCGCCAACATTACTAGCCCCGTCACCAGAAGCCGCCGCCCCCAAGCCTTCTCCAGAACCAGATAACTCACCGTCAACACCGCCACAGCCGCCACCATGCTGCTCTTGGCCAGATAAACCCCATCCACCGCCACCGCAAACAGAACCGCCCGCCCCCAAGCCCATCTCGCTCCGCTCTCGCGAAACAACAGCATCCCCACAGCCAGCGCCAGCAGACTATACGAATACCCTTCCTCGACCTGCAGATTCACTACATCCGCCAGAAACGCCGGCATCCCAAACGGTGCCACCAGCAGCCCCCACACCAGCCACCGCCGCACCCCGCGAGCCCACACCAGCCAGATCGCCCCTTCAATCGGCAGCAAAAACAGCAGGGTCTTAAACACCACCACCCGCCGCACCGAACTACCGAAAATTCGGATTCCCGCCCCTACGACAACCGAAGCCATCGGCATCCGCCCCGCATGAAAGCAGATAGGGTTCCCCGGCGTCCCCATCGCCTCTGTGCAAGCCGTCAGCCCGCCCCCATGGAGCAGGCTCTCAGTCGTCGGCCCCACCAGATTCCCCAGCTCAAACAGCGGCTGCATCGGCCGCCTCACGGCCACCGCAAGGCTCACCGCGACGGTAATCCCCGTCGCCAGCCAAAGCACCCACCGCATTCCCCGTATGCGATGCCCTGCATTCAGAGGCTCGTCCATACCAGAACTATACGTCCCCCCCAAAGCAGAAGGGGCGACCGTAGTCGCCCCTCCCCGTGCACTCCATTCAGCCTTACCGTCCGCGACGAGCAGGACCACTCCGGCTGCTGCCTGGACGCGAGTTCGAAGAAGGCCCACGCCCACTTGAACTCCGCCCCGCAAAACCGCCACCGCCGCCCGGACGACCCGAACCAGTGCCGGACCGCCCCGGCCCGCCATTCTTCTGCCGGTAGGGGTTCGGAGCGCCCGCGGTATTCACCTGATTCTGCGCCGACACATCGCCCGACCGCCAGGCCCGCGTCTCCATCTGCAGCAGAGAGTCGATCGGCGCACTCGTAAAATCCACCGGCTTGTTGCGCTCTTCCTTCTCCAGGTTTTTGTCCGCCTCGCGCCACTCGAACTTGATCTTCAGTTCGCGCTCCATCTTGCGAGCATCGCCACGCTCCTGCGGCATCACAAACGTCGTCGCCACGCCGTCCTTACCCGCACGCCCCGTCCGGCCGATGCGGTGGACGAAGTCCTCGCTCGCGCCCGGCAAATCGTAGTTCACGACATGCGCAATGTCCTTCACATCGATCCCGCGCGCCGCCACATCCGTCGCCACCAGAATCCGGTGCCGCCCAGACGCAAAGCCCTTCAGTGCCGCCGTCCGCTGGCTCTGCGACCGATCCCCATGGATCACCTCCGCGTCGTGCCCCAGCTTCTCCAGCTTCTTCGCGATCCTGTCCGCGCCATGCTTCGTCCGCGAGAAGACCAGGAACGTGCCTTCTTCCTTGGTCAGCATCTGGTTCAACAAGCCCAGCTTCTGATCCTGCATGACCGTATACACAATCAGCTCAACCCGGTCGCTCGGCTTTGAAGTCGTGCCAATCTCAATGCGCACCGGCTTCTGGACATAATCCCGCACAATCTCGGTGATATTCGCGTCCAGCGTAGCCGAGTAGCACATCGTCTGCCGCGTCTTCGGCAGCGCGCCTACAATCCGCTTGATCGCCGGCAGGAAGCCCATATCGAGCATCCGATCGACTTCATCCAGCACCAGCATCTCGACCGACGAAAGATTCACCGACCGGCGCCGCAAGAAATCCTCAAGCCGTCCCGGAGTCGCAACCACCAGCCGAGGCCCACGCCCCAACTGATCCAGCTGCGTATTCTCGCTCAGCCCGCCGCACACCAGCACGGAGTCGCTCTTCGCCTGCGGGTTGATCTTTGCATAAGCCTCCAAGACCTGCATCGCAAGCTCCCGCGTCGGCAGCAGAATCAACGACCGGATCGGCCCGCGCTTGCCCTTCGAAGAAGGCACAGAGTTCGCCTCCATCCGCTCGATCATCGGAATCAAAAAGCTCAGCGTCTTACCGGTTCCAGTTGAAGCCGTCGCCAGAATGTCATGGCCCTCAAGCGCTGGCGGAATCGCCTTCGCCTGCACCGGCGTCGGAGTCGCAAAGCCACCCGCGGTCAGCCGCGACTTCAGCGAATCGGAGATATTGAAATCTGAAAAGTGAACGCCTTTAAGCATCGGCAGCCCAGTCACGGGGTCGATCTCGGTGTTCATCGCAGAGATGTCGACGGGGATCGTCTGGTGGGAGGTAGGAGCAGAGGTCGCGGCAGGAGCATTGTGCAAATTGTTATCTTCAGTCATTTCCTGAGGTTCAAGCATGGCAGAGTTCAAGTGTCTTCCTTATCGTTCCGTGCGCACACGGACGGTGCGTGAGTTCAAATGCGAGCAGAAGTAGGCAAAGGCGCATAAAGCGTCGTTTGTAACTTGCCTGATCAGCATTGCTGTCGATTGCGCGAAGCGCTGCTGCTGCACGGCGAGGCATGTCCTGTGACATTGCCTTCCAGCCAGAGCGAACCAGCGCCGCGTCTTTCTAACTCCATGTTTCCGGCAACCGGCCATTGAGCCCGGTTACAGAAAGACAGTGCGGTGGAGAGGAGTACCGCCCGGTCTCTGGCCAGACCCATACTCCGTGCTATAGAGTGTAGAGTCGTTCCCCGAAGCGTCCTACGCTTGCGCGTAAAACAATACTACCATGCTCGGCGGATCTGACACCTTGCAGCTTCATGCGGTCGGTTGAGGCGTTGCATCCGACGATCGGAATTGTGCTTGTCCACCGAACCGTTTCCTGGCAATCAATCATTGTCTCCGCGTGTGCGATGTGCAAGGATGTTTCGACAGCACGACCATCAAAACCAACTCGTTTCATGGAGCCTCGAGATGCCTGAAAGTGTGATTTCAAAGCCACTCACCTATGACATCGTGCACGAAGGCGAAACCACAACCGTGACGTGCCATGGACGCCTCATCACCGGCTTCGTCGACGAACTCTATAACGACATCAAGAAAACTGTCCCCACCACCAAGCTCTTGATCCTGGATCTCGCCGAACTCAAATTCGTAGACAGCATGGGGCTCGGAATGCTGGTACGCCTCTATGTCCACACTCAGGGAACCCCCTGCCGGTTGCAGGTCTTGCACCTTGGTAAGCAGTTGCGGAACCTGCTCAAAATGACCAATCTAACCTCGACCTTCAGCACCGCCGAAGATCACGGCATCACCGTGGCCTAGTCTTCTTCATCTGCGGGACACGCTCAGCCGGGAGGACCGGCCGAGCTGCCATAAACCTTAGTCGCTCATCCATTTAGATGTGGCAGCTCACCATGCCACGCTTCTCCAGATACCGCTGGTGATACTCCTCCGCCCTCCAGAACTTGGTAGACGTCTCCACCCGCGTCACCACCGGCGTCCGGAATGCGCCGCTCGCATTCAGCTCCGCAATCTTCGCCTTCGCCGTCTCCGCCTGCTTCTCCGAACGCGCAAACACCACGCTCCGATACTGCGTGCCCCAATCCGGTCCTTGTCTGTTCAACTGGGTCGGATCATGGAGCGAGAAGAAAGCATCGAGCAGGCTCTCATAGCTTAGTCGAGAAGGATCGAACGTCACCTCGACCACCTCGGCATGCCCGGTTCTATCCGTACAAACTTCCTTATACGTCGGATGTTCCAGCGACCCACCTTCATATCCAACCGCTGTCTCCAGCACACCGGCCATCTCGCCAAACCGAGCTTCCACACCCCAGAAACAACCTGCCCCAAACGTCGCCTTCTCTATCGCCACAGCTCATGACTCCTTGCTTCCGATTGGATGCGCGACCCTTGGAAAGGTCGTCAAGCCAACATCAAAAGCGGATGTATTCTGAGCCGCCAAACAGACGTTCGTCAATCCCCTCAAGCTCTCACCGGACTTCGCTCATCAGCCCCAACGTATTCCCCTCCGGATCCTTAATAAACGCCATCCAAAGCTCGTGGTCCGGCATCTTCGCCACGCAGTGCGGCGCCCGGATAAAGTTCACCGCCTTCGCCATCAACTCATCCGCCGTCGCCCGTATATCCTCCACCTTGAAGTACACGATCGTCCCTGTCGGCCCCGCCGGACGTTCGCCCACCCCAATCAGCAGCCGCACCGACCCACACTGGAAGAACGCCATCGTCCCCGCGTCGTACAGGAACTGCATCCCCAGCACATCCCGGTAGAACTCCGTCGACGCAGCCAGATCATGCACCGTCATCGCAATCTGCCCGATCTCCCCTAGCGCTACCTTCGCACCCGTTTCAGCACCCATGATTTCCTCCTCGCGTACGCGCAGGAAATCATAAAGCATCTTCGCCGGGAGCAATGTCGCAAGTCTTACCGGCTTGGCCGCGCCTTGGACGCAAACGTCTTCCTCGCACCGCCCGCCTTCTTCGGCTTCACCGGCGTCTTCAACTTCGCGTACTCCGGCAGATTCCGCTTCGGCTCGACCTTCCTGCCCTTCGCAGCCCGGTCCAGCGCCATCACCTCACCCGGCTTCAGCTCCCGGAACTCTCCCGGCGGCACATCCAGCCGCAGCGCCCCGTACCCGATCCTCCGGATCTTCTCCACATGGTGACCAATCTCCTCGAACATCTTTCTCAGCTGCCGGTTCCTGCCCTCGGTCAGCGTCACCTCGTACCACGGGTTATCGCCGCCCCTTACCAGCTCCACCTTCGCCGGCGCCGTCAATATCCTGTCTCTTCGCCCTGCCCTCACCTCATCCAGCCGCCCCCGGTCGATCATGATCCCTCGCCGGATCTGATCCAGCCCCGCCTCCGGAGGAACTCCACTCGTCTTTACCAGGTAGGTCTTCTCCACTCCTGCTGCAGCCTTGCTCAGCGCATTCGCCAGCGCCCCATCGTTGGTCATCAGCAGCAGCCCTTCGCTCAGATAATCCAGCCGCCCTACCGGATAGAGCCTTACCTGATCCCCATGCGGCCCGTTCTTCTGCAGCATCAGCTGCATCACCGTAGGCCGATGCTGCGGATCCTCCAGCGTCGTCACATACCCGCGCGGCTTATTCAGCATGTAATACCGCTGCTGCTCCTTACCCTGCAGCAGCTTCCCATCCACCCGGATATGGTCCTTCTCCAGGTCCGCCCGAGTCCCCAACTCGGTCACCACCGTCCCATTCACCACCACCCGCCCCTCAAGGATGATCTCCTCCGCCTTCCGCCGGCTCGCGATCCCAGCCTGCGCCAGGATCTTCTGCAACCGTTCCCCCGTCGGCGTCTCCTTTGCAGCCGCACCCTTCGCCGCAACCGCCTTCTTGCCCATCTTCTCGCTCATCCCTCCATTATCTACTTCGTCGCCCCTGGCAACCGGCTAAACTGGCCTCATCCCCGCACGTTCAACCCCCACGAATCAAGGAGCGGCCATGGACATCAGAGCCATAGTCCCATGCGTCGAGTACGACGACTTCCTCGCCCTCACCCTCCCCCACAACCTCGCCCTCCTCCCATCCCTGACCGTCCTCACCAGCCCTATCGACCAACCCACCATTGCCTTGGCCACCCGGCTCGGCGCCCGGGTCTACATCACCGACGCCTGGCACATCGGCGGCCCGCTCAACAAGGCCAACGCCCTCAACGAATGGCTCGATCGCACCACCCAGGAGCAGGCCAACCCATGGCTCCTCGTGCTCGACGCCGACATCTTCCTGCCGGCAACCTTCTTCGAACATCTGGACCGTCTCGACCTGGAAGGCCGTCTCAATCCCCGCTCTCTCTACAGCGCCCGCCGCAGAATGTGTCACGATCGATCCGCTCTGAAAGCCTATCTGGAGGGCGACAAGCCGCTGACAGACTTCCCATACGACATCCCGACCACCCTTAACAAAGAATTCTTCGGTGATCTCCCTCTAACCAATCTCGCCGGTCTCGCCGGTTACCTGCACCTGTGGTCCCCGCAACACGCCGTCGGAGACCGGCGGTTCCCCGTCACCGGAACTGCCGAGGGCTACGACTTGCAATTCGCCTTGTCGTTCCCCGAGGAGAACCGAGCCTATCTGGACCCTCTCGAGCTCCTCCACATCGGCCCGACCTTCGTCAACTGGCATGGCAGAAAGAGTCCGCGTTGGGGGTAGAGGAACCCCGTCGCGCCAACATTCCTCCAGGGCGCATCCAAACATTCATTCAATCCTCTCGGCTGGCCCCATATGGGCACGACCTCAGGAAGGCGGAGTCATCGAATGTTTCAAGAACCTCTCTGTGCCGAGGAACAGCGGCTGATCGAAGCCAAGAACCGTGAAAAGAACTGGCAGCGTTGGGGAACCTACCTTCCCGAACGCCAATGGGGAACCGTCCGCGAGGACTACTCCGCCGAGGGCGACGCCTGGGGCTACTTCCCGTACGAGATGGGACAGTACCGCGCCTACCGCTGGGGAGAAGACGGCCTCTTCGGCTGGACCGACCGCCAGTGCCGCCTATGCTTCGCAACCGCCCTCTGGAACGGCAACGACGCCATGCTCAAGGAGCGGCTCTTCGGCCTGGGCAGCAAGGAAGGCAATCACGGCGAAGACGTCAAGGAACTCTTCTACTACCTTGACGCCACGCCCACCCATACCTACGCCAAGGCCCTGTACAAGTATCCGCAGCGCGCCTTCCCCTATGAAGATCTGCGCGCGGAGAACAAGCGTCGCGGCTACGAAGACCGCGAGTATGAGCTGCTCGACACCGGCATCTTCGCCGAAGAACGCTACTTCGACGTTCAGATCGAGTACGCCAAGGCAGACGTAGAAGACACCCTCATCCGCATCACCCTCTTCAACCGCGGTCCGGAGACCGCACCCCTCACCGTTCTGCCCACACTCACCCTCCGCAACAACTGGTCCTGGCGGAATCTAGAAGCCACCGGCGACACCAAGCCCCTGATTCATCAGGTGCAGGAAAACGTCGCTCGTGCGGAACACAAGACCCTCGGCAAATATATCTTCCATCTCGTTGAGGATCAGCACTCCCCGCATCCAAGTCGCCTCCTGTTCACGGAGAATGATTCCAACCTCCAGCGCTTGGACCCGAACTTCTCAGGCACTCCCGGGTACTCAAAAGATGCGTTCGATCGCTATGTCGTCCATGGACAGCAGGATGCCGTCAAGCCGCAGACCGAAGGCACCAGATGCGCCTTCCTCTACCAGCTTCAGCTCGAACCCGGAGCCTCCCACGTCTTGCGTCTTCGCCTCTTTCGCCAGGAAGACGAGCGCAGTGCGAATACAGTCTCCTTGAGCGTAGAAGCCTTCGAGCAATGCTTCGCCGATCGCAAACGGGAAGCGGACGACTTCTACGCTAAACGTCTACCCGAAGGCGTCACCCCGCAGGAGATCAACGTCCACCGCCAGGCGTATGCCGGCCTCTTATGGACCAAGCAGTTCTACTACTTCGTCGCAGAGCAATGGCTCTCTGGAGACGAGAAGCAGCCGCCCCCGCCGCCTGAGCGCCTGGAGAAGACCGAACGCTGGCACCATCTCTTCTGCCGCGACGTCCTCTCCATGCCGGACAAATGGGAGTATCCCTGGTTCGCGGCCTGGGATCTCGCCTTCCACATGATCCCCATGGCCGCGGTCGATCCGGAGTTCGCCAAAAATCAACTCCTCCTGCTTCTGCGCGAGTGGTATCTCCACCCCAACGGCCAGATGCCCGCCTACGAGTTCGGCTTCAGCGACGTCAACCCGCCGGTCCACGCCTGGTCCGTCTGGCACATCTACCGGCTCGGCGTAGGCGCGGACGGCAGGGGCGACATCGACTTCCTGGAGCGCGCCTTCCAGAAGCTCCTCCTCAACTTCACCTGGTGGGTCAATCGCAACGATGAGAACGGCCGCAACCTCTTTGGCGGCGGCTTCCTCGGCCTGGACAACATCGGGGTCTTCGATCGATCCGTCTCGCTTCCCAAGGGCAAAACCCTCAACCAGGCCGATGGCACCGCCTGGATGGGCCTCTACTGTTCCTGCATGCTGCAGATCGCCCTTGAGCTCGCACACCAGTGTTCACGCAGCTATGAAGACATAGCCAGTAAGTTCTTCGAGCACTACATCGGCGTCATCGACGCCATCAACAAGTTCGGCGGCAGCGGCCTTTGGGATGAGGAGGAAGGCTTCTACTTCGATCAACTCGCCGCCGACAGCGAGCCCAGCCTGCCCCTCAAAGTGCGCTCCATGGTCGGCATTACCCCACTCTTCGCCGTCTCCATCCTGAAAAAGGGAACGGTAGAAGGCCTGACAGACTTCAAAAAGCGAACCCGCTGGTTCCTCGACAACAAGCCCCACCTCTCCGCTTACGTCTCCGAGGCGCACGTCGACAATCCCGAGATCGATGGCTCCATCTGGATCGCCGTCGTCCCCAAGGACCGTCTCCTCCGTATCCTCAGGCGTGTGCTCGACGAAACCGAGTTCCTCTCCGGCCATGGCGTTCGCGCCCTCTCGCGCGCCCACCTCGACGCCCCCTTTTCCGTTGAATTGGAAGGCAAGCTCTTCGAAGTCAAGTACACCCCGGCTGAAGGCGCGGATGGGATGTTCGGCGGCAATAGCAACTGGCGCGGCCCCATTTGGTTCCCCGTCAACATGCTTCTCCTGAACTCGCTGGAACGCTACTACCTCGTCTACGGCGATGAACTCAAGGTCGAGTGCCCCACCGGCAGCGGCCGATGGTTGACGTTCGTCGAAGTCGCCGAAGAACTCAGCCGGCGCCTGATCGGCCTCTTCATCCCGGACGAAAACGGCCGCCGCCCCTGCCACGGAGACGAACAGCGCTACGTCGGCGACCCGCACTGGCGAGACCTCGTCCTCTTCAACGAATACTTCTGCGGCGACACCGGACGAGGCGTCGGTGCCAGCCACCAGACCGGCTGGACCGCCCTCGTCGCCAACCTCATCAAGATCTCCCACACCCGCAGGGATATCCGCAACCGCGCCCAATGACCCGCCGCGACCCCGGAGGATGCTCTCCCTCCTCTCATGCTTGAGACGTGAGCAGACTCCGGCCAAGGCAAGGATATACTCCTCTCACCAACGAAACATGAAGCGCCACGCCCTCATCTTCGGCCTCGTCGGCGGACTCCTCATCGCCGCCCTCCAACTTACCGAGTACCGCTTCCTCGTCATCGAGCGCTCGGTTGAGCTCTACGGCGCACTCGTCGCCGTCCTCTTCGCCGCCTTCGGCATCTGGCTCGGCCTCCGCATCACCCGCAGTCGCGAGATCATCCGCGAAACGATCGTGGTAAAAGAAGTTGTTGTTCCCACGCCGGCCCCCGCACCGGAGCCGTTCGCGCCCAACCCCGCCCGCAGGCAGACCCTCGGCATCACCGCCCGCGAGCTCGAGATCCTCACCCTGGTCGCCCGCGGCTTGAGCAATCGCGAGATCGCCGCGCAGCTCTTCGTCTCGGAAAACACCGTCAAGACCCACTGCGCCCGCACCTTCGACAAGCTTGGAGCCGCTCGCCGCACCCAGGCCGTCCAGCGCGGCAAGGAACTTGGCCTGCTGCCCTGACCGGCGTAACCCGAAAGCACGATTTCCCGCTCTTTACGCCAAAATCACCCGAAAGTAGGACGACACACAGCCCCGTTCGAACGCATCGTGACTCCATCCTTACTCATCCCGCACCCGCAATACGGAGCCTCACATGAAGAAAATCGTCCTTACCTTCGGCCTTATCTCCGGCTTCATCCTCTCTGCCCTGATGGCCGGCTCGCTGCTCCTCGCCGACAAGATCGGCTCCGGCCACAGCATGCTGCTCGGCTACACCATCATGGTGGCGTCGTTCCTGCTCGTCTACTTCGGCATCCTCAGCTACCGCGACAACACCCTCGCCGGTCAGATCTCCTTTGGCCGGGCCTTCGCCTGCGGTCTCCTGATCACCCTCATCACCACCGCCTGCTACGTCGCCATGTGGGAGATCCTCTACTTCAACTTCATGCCCCACTTCATGGACAGTTACTTCGCCGCGCAGATCCACACCATCCAGTCCTCCGGGCTGGACCCCGCCACCACCGCCGCACGGGTCGCAGCCATTCAGCACTCGCAGCAGCTCTACCAGAATCCCTTCATCAACATGGCTTACACCTTCATCGAGCCTCTACCCGTCGGCCTCATCATCACCCTCATCTCCGCCGCCGTCCTGCGCCGCAAAGCTCCCGCCGCATCCACCGCCGTCCCGATAGCCGCAACCTCCTAACCAGATGGGCCGGGGCTCAAACCCCGGCCTGACTTAAGGCGTGGGATCGACCGGATTCGCACTGATCTCCGGCCGGTACCGAACCACGGAAGAGCTCGACGCAACAACATTCCTGGACTGAAACTCCTGCCACGCCGACGAGTCCGGCGCAAACGGAAGATGATCCAGTTGCGCAAAGCTGTCCAGCCTGGTGACCACGAACACCCGCTCCTGCCCCGCTCCCACCAGCGTATGAAAGACCTCGAATGCAGGTGCACCGGACTTCCGCGCCATCGGCAGCACCGTCGAGCGGATCAATCCAAGAAAGTCACTTAGCGCTCCCGGCCGAAGCTGATACTCCACGATCAAGTTCAGCGGCCGGTTGTTGTTCGTCATGTGCGAAAACGAAAGCTCCGGCTCAACCATCACCGCTGACTGCCTGGTCTGCGCCGCCGACGGCCCGGTCAACGCATGTTCTTCTTCAATCGTCAGCCCATCCGCCGCATACTTCCCCTGGTCGAAGTGACCGAACCCACTGAACGGCAGGAAGGTCAGGTAGTGGTTTGCCTCGCCGAAGATCGCAGACGAGTAAACCAGGCAGAACGGCGCTCCCGCCTTCACCGCTGCGCCGCAGTAGCTCTGCTGCGCCGGCTCGAACTGCCCCGCAGTCCCGGCCACGATCGTCGTCTCTTCCAGCAGAAAGGTAGTCGGCCGTACCTGGCCAACGGCGGAGACGACAGTTTGCAGCAGCAAAACGCCAAGCAGACGGAGACGCATTCAGATAAGACGGCTCCCATCCCGGACTCGTTATAGACCCACTTCTTCTAGCCGGGACGCTCTCACCTCACTCCCGCCTCGGGTCAGCCGATGTACAACTTTACTGGCCTTGATGCTCCGCCTCCGATGAATAAAGTTAGGGAAAGCGAAATAAAACTACCTGGCAACCTAAACACTCAATATGATCATCGAAGCTCCCCGCAAAATCTATGATTGATCGACGTATCAATTGCTCCAACTTGTCCTTGGGATCAGGTTTGTCTCAGATCGCCGGGTTGACCGCGCTCCTTCCCGCGTTCATCCTGCTATCGGGCTGTCAGCTCTCTTCCTCCGCCGCGCCCAACACAGTCTCAGCTCCCGTCACCACCGCCTCTGCCGTCACCGTTACCGTCTCCGGTGCCCCGGACACTCGGCTCGGAGCCTCCACCCAGTTCACCGCGCAGGTCAACAACACCACCAACACCGCCGTCACCTGGCAGGTTAACGGCGTCAACGGCGGTTCCTCTGCATCCGGCACCATCTCCGCCGCCGGTCTCTACACTGCCCCCGCCCAGCTCCCAAATCCCTCCCAGGTGAACGTCACCGCGATCAGCCAGGCCTCAACCTCCGCCTCCGGCCAGATCACAGAGTCCATCTGGAACCCAGTCCCCAAGATCATCAGCATCTCCGCCACGCAAAGCAGTCCACAGTCCGCTCTCGACCTCGATATCAAAGGCAGTGCCTTCGTCAGCGGAGCTCAGATCCAGGTCGCCGGCAGTGCCGTCCCCACCACCATCGTCTCTTCCACCGAGCTCCAGGCTACGCTTCCCGCACCCGCTACCGGCACTTCGAACCTCGCCGTCAGCGTCCTCAATCCCGACCCCGGCTCCGCCTCCTCGACGGTCATGAACGCCCAGATCAAGGTCGTCACTATCTCCGTCTCCGGCGCCCCTGATACCCGGCTCGGCGCGTCCACCCAGTTTACCGCCCAGATCAGCAATCTCTCAAACCCCGCCGTAACCTGGCAGGTAAACGGCGTCCCCGGCGGTTCTTCCGCATCCGGCGCCATCTCCAGCACCGGCCTCTACACCGCCCCCGCCCAGCTCCCAAACCCCGCGACTGTCACCATCACCGCAGTCAGCCAAGCCTCTCCCACCTCGTCCGGCCAGATCACTGAATCCATCTGGAACCCTATACCGAACATCACCAGCGTCTCTGCCACGCAAAGCAGTCCGCAGTCCGCTCTCGACCTCGATATCAAAGGCAGCGCCTTCGTCAGCGGAGCTCAGATACAAGTCGGCGGCAGTGCCGTCCCAACCACCATCGTCTCCTCCACCGAGCTCCAGGCCACACTTCCCGCACCCGCTGCCGGCACCTCGAACCTCGCCGTGAACGTCCTCAATCCGAACCCCGGCTCCGCCTCCTCGACGGTCATGAACGCCCAGATCAAGGTCGTCACTATCTCCGTCTCCGGCGCCCCGGACACCCGGCTCGGCGCGTCCACCCAGTTCACCGCCCAGGTCAGCAATCTCTCAAACCCCGCCGTAATCTGGCAGGTAAACGGCGTCCCCGGCGGTTCTTCCGCATCCGGCACCATCTCCAGCACCGGTCTCTACACCGCCCCCGCCCAGCTCCCAAACCCCGCGACCATCACCATCACCGCAGTCAGCCAAGCCTCTCCCACCTCGTCCGGCCAGATCACAGAATCCCTTTGGAATCCCACTCCCACCATCTCGACCGTCGCCGCCACGCAGACCAGCCCAGACTCCCCACTCGTCATCGATATCCTAGGCAGCGGCTTCGCCGGCGATGCACAGATGCAGGTTGCGGGCATGGCCGTGCCCACCGTCATCCTTTCCTCCACGGAAGTCCAGGCCACGCTCCCCACGCCTGCCGCTGGCACGACTGCTGTCGCGGTGGACGTCCTCAACCCAGACCCAGGCTCCGCCGCCTCCGCCGTCGTCAACGCTCAGATACAGGTGGTCAAAGTCCCCATCTCCGCAGCGGCCCGGCTCTTGGACCAGACCACCTTCGGACCCACGTTGTCGGACATGCAACACGTCCAGTCCATTGGCCTGAACGCCTACATTGCAGAACAGATCGCAACGCCCGTCACCCCGCTCCCGGACGTAGCCAATCCCACACCCGCTCAGTGCCTCAACAATCCCACCTACTGCGCCCAAAGCGAATGGTGGCAAGTCGCGCTCACCGGAAACGATCAGTTACGCCAGAGGGTCGCCTTCGCCCTCAGTGAGATGTTCGTTGTCTCCACCAACTCCATCAACGGCTACTTCATCACCCCCTTCCATAACATCCTCGCGAAAGACGCCTTCGCCAACTTCTCCACCCTCATGAAGGACGTCACCCTCTCCCCCGCGATGGGTGCCTATCTCAACATGCTGAACAGTGCCAAGCCCGGCAACGGTCAGATTGCCAACGAAAACTGCGCCCGGGAGATGATGCAGCTCTTCACCACCGGCACCGATCAGCTCAACCCCGACGGCAGCCTAGTCCTCGACTCCTCCGGCAACCCCATGCCCGTCTACACCCAGGCCCAGGTTCAGGCTTTCGCCCGCGCCTACACCGGTTGGACCTACGCCACCGCCGCAGGCGCAGCCCCAGCGAAGTTCCCAAACTACACAGCGAACTTCGACGACCCCATGGCCGCCGTTGAGAGTGCCCATGACATGGCCTCGAAGATCCTGCTCAACGGCACCACGCTGCCGGCCGGTCAGACTGCAGAGAAGGATCTCGACGGCGCTCTCGTCAACATCTTCGCCCACCCGAACGTCGGTCCCTTCGTCTGCCGCCAGCTCATCCAGCATCTCGTCGCCAGCAATCCCACTCCTGCCTACGTCGCCCGCATCGCCGCCGTCTTCGCGGATAACGGTTCCGGCGTCCGCGGCGACCTGGCCGCCGTCGTCAATGCCATCCTCATGGACCCCGAAGCCCGCGCCGGAGACTCCGACCCAACCGCCGAAGGCGGCCACCTCCGCGAACCCATCCTCTATCTCACCGCCGTCATGCGCGCGCTCAGCTTTACCAACACCGACGCCAACAGCTTCTACGGCTACCTTAACGGCGACACCAGCCCCCTCGGCCAGGTCCCATACGCCGCCCCGAGCGTCTTTAACTTCTTCCCTCCTAGCTACGTCATCCCCGGCACCAACGTTGCCGCACCCGAGTTCTCCCTCGAAAACACCGCCGCCGTCACCCTTCGCCTCACCCTCGCCAATCGCCTCGTCTACAACGGCATCTCCGGCTTCAAAGTCGATCTCAGCGCCACCAGCGCTCTCGGCCTCATGGCCGCAACTCCGTCCAATCTCGTCGACTCGCTCGACATCCTCTTCACCCACGCCCAGATGCCCGCCAACATGAAGACCGCCATCATCAACCACATCTCCACCTTGAAAGACCCGGCCCAGCGTGTCCGCGTCGCCACCTACCTCGTCATCACCTCCTCCCAGTACAAGATCGAGCACTAAGCCTCACCCGTCCGCAGCTCCACAGGAGATCGCCTCGCATGCCCACGAATCGCCGAAGCTTCATCAAGTACGCATCCCTCGCCGCCGCAGGCAACGCCGCCGGCCTGCGCCCCTTCGGCATGCTCAACTCCCTCGCCCAGACCACACCCGACTACAAAGCTCTCGTCTGTGTCTTCCTCTACGGCGGCAACGATGCCAACAACCTCCTCATCCCCTTTGACACCGCCGGCTACGCCAACTACTCCACCGTCCGCGGCCCGCTCGCCATCCCCCAGTCGAAGCTCCTTCCACTCGGCCAGAACGCCGCCTTCGCCCTCAACCCCAATCTTCCCGACCTCCAGACCCTCTTCAACGCCGGCAACGCCGCCCTCGTCACCAACGTAGGCACCCTCATGGAGCCGCTTACCCGCAAACAGTACCTCGCCGGCTCCATCGTCCCCAGCAATCTCTTCTCTCACACCGATCAGCAACTCGAATGGCAGAATGCCGCCCAGTCCGGTACAACCACCACCGGCTGGGCCGGCCGCATCGCCGATACCCTCGCCTCAAGCTACAACACCAACGCCAAAATTCCTCTTATAACCTCCGTCGACGGCGACACCCTCTTCTGCAACGGAACCTCCAGCACGCCCGTCTCCGTCAGCCCCGGCAACCTCGGCGCTGCATCCTGCTCGGAAGGTTCAGCCGAATGTGCCGCCCAGCAGGCGACCGCACAGGCTCTGCTCGGCTTCGACTCCGGTCTGAGCCTCGTTCAAGCCGATAACGCCATCACCACCAACGCCTACGCCTACGCCAAAACCCTCGCCGACTCCGTCCAGTCCGTCACCCCGCTCAAAACCGTCTTCCCCGCCAAGAACGGCCTCGCCGCTCAGCTCCAGCAGATCGCGCAGATCATCCAGGTGCGCGCCGCCCTCGGCGTCTCCCGCCAGATCTTCTTCGCCGGTATCGGCAACTTCGACACCCACTCCGACCAACTCACCCTCCAGGGCAATCTCCTCGCCTCCATCAGCCCGGCCCTGGCCGCCTTCTACGCCGCCACCCAGGAGCTCGGCGTCCAGAACAACGTCACCACCTTCACCATGTCGGACTTCAGCCGCACCTTCCAGCCCAACTCCAACACCGGATCCGACCACGCCTGGGGTTCGCACCACATCGTCCTCGGCGGCGCCGTCAAGGGCGGCAGCATGTACGGCACCTTCCCCACCCTCGCCCTCGGCGGCCCGGACGACTCCGGCTCCAACGGCCGTTGGATTCCCACCACCGGCAGCGTCCAATACGCCGCCACCCTCGCCTCCTGGTTCGGCGTCAGCACCGCCCAGATGAGCTCCATCTTCCCCAACATCAACAGCTTCGCCTCCCCCAACCTAGGCTTCGTCTAGACCCCTGAAGCCTCCTTCGGTGCGCAGCGAAGAACCTCCGCAGTTGCTGTTGCCGTTGCACTTGCTCCTGCCGTTGCAGTTGATGATCGCCGTTTCACTCGTCGTGGCAGTCGCACCTTTCGTTGCATTCGCATGGATTGCCCTCCCGCCGTCACCCCCGAAGCCAACCCGCGTTTGCTCCAGCCCTTCGCCTTCACCCATACTGGGAGATCATGCCCGATAGACTCTCCCACTACAGCGCCACCGGCCAGGCTCACATGGTCGACGTCAGCTTGAAATCCGACACCCGCCGCGAAGCCACCGCATCCGCCTTCGTCGAACTCTCCCCCGCCGTCCTCGAAGCCCTGCCGCAAAACCCCAAGGGCAATCCCCTCGAAGTCGCCCGCTTCGCCGGCATTCAGGCCGCCAAGCAGACCTCCACCCTCATCCCCATGTGCCACCCCCTGCCTCTCAGCTTTGTCGACGTCCAGGCCGACATCGTCCCCGGCGGCGTCCGGATTGAAGCCACCGCCGCCACCACCGCCGGCACCGGAGTCGAGATGGAAGCCATGGTCGCCGCCTCCATCGCCGCCCTCACCGTCTACGACATGACCAAAGCCCTCGACAAATCCATCCGCATCCGCGAAATCGTCCTCCTCCGCAAATCCGGAGGCAAATCCGACACCTACACCCGCCCCTGACCATTTAATTTTGCAAAATCTAAGAAGGGTCGCAAGACGCTGACAGTCATCTCTCAGGGCTCCACTTCTTTAAGGCCTCCAGGTACCCCAAGGCTCAGCCTTGGGTCTTATGAGCCAAAGAAACGAGGGCTTTTAGCCCCTGGGGTCTCGGTCCGTCCCAGCGGCACCGTTCATAAAGCTCCTTTACATCCCACTTCGACCACAGAATATTCAACCCCGGAGGCATCATCCCCAGCCCAGCCTGCGTACAAACCGCCACCCCGCCCCTCGGACAAAGATCCATACACCCCACCCGGATCAACTGAAAGTCAATCGGCTTCAACTCCCGCTTAGCCAGCCTCTTCAGCACCTTCTTCACCTTGAGCTCGCTTCCGGAGCCCTTCAGCTTCCGTTCACACTTCCCGCAAACCAGCAGTGCCTGCCCCTTCCACTTCTTCGCCGGATACACCCGCAGCCCCGCCGCCTCCTCTACACTCAAACCGCCACCGCCACCGCCACCGCCAGCGTCACTGCGAACAGCTCCTCCGCATCCGTAAACCGCTTCGCCGCCGCAAACCCCGCTCCCTCCAACAGTTCCTCCACACGCCCAGCGCCGAACTTATAGCTGTTCTCCGTATGGATCGTCTCCCCCTTCGCAAACGCCACCTCTCGTCCCGCCACGTCGACCGTCTGCGGAGTCAACGCCTCCAGATGCATCTCCATCCGCGACTCCACCCCATTCCACCGCGCCACATGCCTGAAACAGTCGAGATTGAAGCTCGTCCCCAGCTCCCGGTTCAGCCGAGCCAGAATGTTCCGATTGAACGCCGCCGTCACCCCCTGCGCGTCGTCATACGCCGTCACCAGCCGGGCCACGCTCTTGTTCTTCCCCGGAGCCAGATCCGTCCCCAGCAAAAGTCCATCGCCAGGCTGCAACTCCGTCCGCAGATTCGCCAGAATTCCTTGCGCCTCCCCCGGCGAGAAGTTCCCGATACTCGACCCGATCGACAACGCCAGCACCTTCATCCCCGCTGGCCGTTCCACCCGAATCCGCTCCGTAACGTAGTTCGCCACCTTCGGCCTGACCGACACCTCCGGAAGCTCCGCCTCGATCCACGCGCAAGCCTCATCGAGCGCCGAAGCACTCACATCGATCGGCTGATATAACACCCTCCCCTGCATCCGAGCCGCCGCCCCCAGCAGCAGCCCCGTCTTCGTCGCCGTCCCGGCCCCCAACTCCACCAACGTCACCGGCCCGTCCATCTGCCGCAGGATCGTCTCCGCACTCGCCGCCAATATCCCCCGCTCCGTGCGCGTCAGGTAGTACTCCGGTAACACCGTGATCTGCTCAAAAAGCTGCGATCCCGCCTCGTCATAGAACAACCATGGCGGCAAACTCTTCTGTTCTCTTAGCAGCCCCTCGCGAGCCGCAACAGCTGCCGCACTCTCTACTTCAACAATCGATCCCACCAGCACTCCTCACATCACCTGTCCGTGTCAGATGCACAAACATCACAACCGGCACGTCTTCCCTGCCTTGCACTGCTCCACACTGCCTCTTACTGTTCCCTGCCGTCCTTAGCCAGCCTCAGTCCCGAAAACTGCCATCGCGTCCCCGCCGGAAAGAAGTTTCGGTACGTCGCACGGATGTGCGTCGCCGGCGTAACGCACGATCCACCTCGTAGAATCACCTGCGAAGACATGAACTTGCCGTTGTACTCCCCCAGCGCCCCCGGCAGCGGCCTGTACCCCGGATACCCGGTATACCCGCTGGATGTCCACTCCCACACATCCCCAAACATCTGTTCCAACCCACCCAAACCCTCCGCGGCGACAGTCCGCAGCGCCCCCGTCTCCAACATAGTTGCGGCAGACGCATCTGCCACTCCCGCCGCATGCTCCCACTCAAACTCCGTCGGCAGTCGACAACCCGGCTCCGCAATCGCCCTCCACCGCGCAAACGCCTCCGCCTCGAAAAAGCTCACGTGACACACCGGCGTCTCCATCATCGCTTCCAGCAGCGCCATTCCACGCAGCGTATACACCCGCCAACCGCTCTCCGTTCCCGCATCCCTCTTCCAGTAAAGCGGCGCCTGCCAACCCTCCGCACGCATCGTGCTCCACCCCTCCGAAAGCCAAAGCTCCGGCCGCGTATACCCGTTGTCGTTCAGAAACGCGGCATACTCCCCACACGTCACCAGCCGGTTCGCCAGCCGGTAAGGCTGCAGATACACCGTATGCCGCGGCGTCTCATTATCGAACGCAAACGCCCGCACATCCCCCGCATCCGGCGTCACCCCAATCTCCACCAGACCCCCCGCAAACCCCGTATACTCCAGCGTTCTGGCCTGCACACCAGGTGTGTCCTCCTTCCGCAAAGCGGGAGAACCTGCTTCAATCCTTGTCGTAGCCACCCCATAAAGCGGCCGCAAAGGATTCGTCCACAACGCATGCTTGATATCCGTAGCAATCAGCTCCAGATGTTGCTGCTCATGCTCCAGCCCCAGCGAAACCCGCCGCAGCACCTCATCCCCCACATCCTTCGCGAGCAGCCGCTCCACCGCCGCATCCACATAAATCCGGTAAGCCTTGATCTCCTCCAGAGAAGGCCGCGAAAACGAAGCCCGCAGCCTCTTCTCCGGCATCTCCCCCAGCGAGTTGTAGTAGCTGTTAAACAGCCAATGAAACTCCGGATGGAATTCCTCATACCCCGCCAGATAATCCCGCAGAACGAACGTCTCGAAGAACCACGAAGTATGCGCCAGGTGCCACTTCGTCGGACTCGCCTCCGGACAGCTCTGCACCATCTGATCCTCAGGAGTCAGCGGCCCCACAAACTCCACCGTAGCTTGCCGAATCGCCTTAAACCGCTTTGCCAGCTCATGCTTCACTCCCGGCTGCTCGATCGTCTGCATCTCCATCCGCGTCTCTCCTGACAAGCCTCATTGGATGTCTTCCGCGCAACAAAGGGGCGCATCCTTCGCCGCCCATTCTCCCACGCCCCTTTTACCGCGCCAAACCGGACCGCCTTCTCTTCCCTTATCCCTCTTCCATCGCTTCACCGCCCATTCAGCACCCAGGCCAACCCATACGCCGCCCCCGCCGCCACACCGCCGATCACCGTCGTCTGCACCGCACTCCTGATCGTCCCCGTCCCCACCAGCCGCCCTTTCAGCGCCCCGAACCCCGCCAGAGCCACCAGCGTCACTCCCACCGAAACCCGCAGCGCCAAGCCATTATCGGTCACCAGCATATAAGGCAGCAGAGGCACCATCCCCCCCGCCACATAGCTCGCCGCAATCGTCCTGGCCGACCGGTACGCCCGCTGCGCTGCCGGCTCCTCCAGCCCCAGCTCGAACCGCATCATGAACTCCACATACGCCTCCGGCTTGGCCTGCAGCTCCCGCAGCACCGGCGTAGCCGCCTCCCGCGACACCCCATACCGCTCAAAGATCTCGTAGATCTCCTCCGCCTCATCCTCCGGCCGAGTCACCACCTCGTCCCGTTCCCGCCGCAGCTCCGCCGCATAGTGCTCCGCATCCCCCCGCGCCGCCAGGTACCCACCCAGCCCCATCGCAATCGATCCCGCCGCGATCTCCGCCAGCCCCGCCAGCACCACCAGGTGCCCATTCGCCAGCGCTCCCGAAAGCCCCGCCGCCAGCGCAAACGGCACCGTCAGCCCATCCGAAAGCCCGATCACCACATCCCGAACCGTCTCGGTGGCCTCAAAATGCTGTTCCCGGTGCGGATTCGCCACATCATGCATCCCCGGAGTCTACCGCGTTCCTCCGTGTCCCTCTGTCGTTCTTCGTGACCTCCGTGGTCGTTTTCTAAGCCCCGCCCAGAGACTTTCCCGCCCGCATCTCGTCTCTAAGTCATAGCAACTTCAGCCACACGGACACACCTCATGACCCTCAAGCTCCGGGCGTTAGCACTCCTCTCCCCTCTACTCTTAGCCCTCCCACTCAACGCACAGGAGCAGGATCAAGACCAGCCCGCCGTAGCCTTCGGCAGCGGCAGCCGCATGGTCCGAGGCACCGTCACCGCCGTCTCCCCGGACCACCTCACCCTCAAAACCGAGTCCGGCGAGCTCTACCAGGTCGCCGTCACCCCCAACACCCAGGTCCGCAAAGGCCGCGACCCCGTCAAATTTGCCGAAGTCCACCCCGGCGACGGCGTCGGCGCTATGGGAGAAGTAGACCGCCCCACCAAGACCGTCCACGCCCTCATGCTCATGGTCGTCTCCGCCGAGCAGCTCAAAAAAGCCCGCGAAGACCTGGGCAAAACCTACATCACCGGCAAGATCACCGCCATCGACGCCGACACCCTCAAGCTCACCATTCTCCGCTCCGACGGCGTCTCCCAGACCATCACCGTCGACGAAGGCACCAGCTTCAAACGCGGAGGCCGCGGCTTCCGCATGGCCATGACCGGACAGGCGGACTTTGGCGGCCCAGGCGGCCCCGGAGCCTCCAGCGCTCCGCCCTCTCGAACCCCCGCCCCGGACCGGGGCGCATCCCTCCCCACCGAAGCCCGCAACGCCGGCGAGCCCATCACTCTCGCCGACATCAAGGTCGGCGACCTCATAGGCGGCCCCGGCGGCCTCAAAAACGGCACCTTCATCCCCACCGAACTCGACGTAGCCGACCCCGCCGCCCGCCGTCACCGCCCCTCCCCCGGCGACCCAAACGCCACCCCAAAACCCTAACCCTAACCCGTCGGACCCTCAAAACGTCGTCATTCTGAGTCTGGGCGTAGCTCAGACTCAGAACCTCCGTATTGGCTTTGCACTTGCTGTTGCCCTTGTCTCACCCAAAACTCGTAACTCAAAAACTCTTAACTGAACAAGCCAGCCGTTGCTCTTGCTTTTCTAGTTGTCATTCCCGAAGGGAACCTGCGTTCCCCCTCGCACTAGCCACCCCCACAAGGAGCCCTCATTGCCCCCTCGCTCGGCCAAACTCAACATTCTCTTCCTGGCCGCAGCCCTCCTAGCCTTCACCCCCGCGTACGCCCAGCAACCCGCCCCCCAACCAGCCGCGCCCACCCAAACCACCACCGGCGGCACCATTCACGGCACCGTCCTCGCCGGCACCGGGAAAACCGCCACCGCTCTCCCCGGCGTCGCCGTCACCGCCACCAACACCCTCACCGGCAAAAAATACGCCACCACCACCGATATCAACGGCGCCTTCGCCATGACCATCCCGCGCACCGGCCGTTACGTCGTCCGCGCCGAACTCGCCGCCTTCGCCCCCATCACGCAAGAAGTCCGCATCACCGCCGAAGCCACCGACCAACTCGCCGCCTTCACCCTCGAACTAGCCTCCCGAGCCGCGCAACAGGAAGCCGCCGCCACTGCCTCAACCGGCAATCTAGCCGCCGCCATCGGCCGAGGCCTCCAATCCCTCAACGTCACCGGCGCAGGCTCCGAAGCCACCGACACCACCGTCCCCAGCGCCTCCTCAAATGCCGGCGCAACCCTCCCATCCCTCGCCAACCTCGGCGACTCCACCGAATCCGTAACTGTCTCCGGCCAGCAGGGAACCACCAACGGCCTCGCCAACCTCAGTGAAGACGACCTCCGCGAACGCATCCAGGACGCCATGTCCCAGGCCCGCCAGCGCGGCGGAGCCGACGCCGACCAGATGAACGCCGTCGTCGGCATGCTCGGCAACATCATGGGCGGCCCCGGCGGTGGCCCCGGCGGCGGTGGTCGCGGTGGACGCGGCGGAGGCGGAGGTGGCGGCGGCTTCCGCAACTTCAACCCCACCCAGCCCCACGGAGCCATCTTCTACCAGGGCGGCTTCCCCGCGCTCCAGGCCCAGCAGTCCTCCACCACCTCCCTGCTCGCGCTCGCCACGGACGGTACCGGCGTAGCCCCGCAGCCCGACCTCTCCTCCCAGCAGAACCGATTCGGCATCACCTTCACCGGCTCCCCTTACGTCCCCGGCCTCACCAAACCCAGCACCAAGCAGTTCGTCTTCATCAACATCACCGGCGTCCGCAACATCTCGCTCCGCAACTTCACCGGCACCGTCCCCACCCTCGCCGAGCGCGGCGAGACCCTCGTCAACGGCGTCCTCACCCCCACTGACGCCGACCTCTCCGCCCTCGCTCAGCGCGTCAACGGAACCCTCATCACCCCGCCTCTCTACAACCCAGCAACCCAGCAGCAGTTCGCCAACAACATCATCCCCTCCGCCCTCATCACCCCGCAGGCCCGCGCCCTGCTCAACGACTACCCGCTCCCCAACCTCTCCGGTACCACCCAGAACTACCAGGACGACACCACCGTCGGCTCCAACACCACCCAGGGCTCAGCCCGCTTCGTCCGCAACTTCGGCGCAGGCGGCTTTGGCCCCTTCGGCGGAGGCCGCCGCGACGCCAACGCCCCCAAGACCCTCCGCCAGACCGTCAACGCCGCCTTCAGCTTCTCGCACTCCGCCCAGGACCTCCGCAACATCATCCCCATCCTCGGCGGCAAAACCGCCTCCGACGGCTACGGCCTCACCCTCGGCCACACCATCAGCTACGGCCGTCTCACCAACAACGCCTCCCTCAACTGGAACCGGTCATCAACCGACACGGTCAACTTCTTCACCGGCTCCGCCCTCAATCCCGCCACCGCCGCCGGCATCACCGTTCCCAGCCAGGCCGCCGGCCTTGCCCAGCCCGGCTTCTACAACGGCGTCCCCACCATCTCCCTCACCAACTTCACCGGCCTCTTCGACACCGTTCCCGTCAGCCGCATCAACCAGACCATCTCCTTCTCGGACTTCGTCGCCTGGCGCCACGCCAAGCACAACTACCGCTTCGGCACCGACATCCGCCGCGTCCACATAGACCAGGTCGGCGGCAACAATCCCCTGGGCGACTTCACCTTCTCCGGCCTCGTCACCGAGTCGCCCGCCGACCAGTCCGCCACCCTCAACAACACCACCCAGAGCACTCGGCAAGCCTCCTCCGGCGCAGGTCTCGCCGACCTCCTCCTCGGCCAGCCCCAGCAGTCCACCATCCAGGCCGGCCTCTTCAAAACCTACCTCCGAGCCAACGTCCTCGACGCCTACGCCCAGGACGACTACCGCCTCTCCCGCGGGCTCACCCTCAACTACGGCCTCCGCTACGAGTACTTCTCGCCCTACATCGAAAAGAACAACCGCCTCGTCAACCTCGACCACAACGCAGACTTCACCGTCGTCGACCCCGTCCAGCCCAGCTCAAACTCCACCTTCGACGGCCACTACCCCCGCTCCCTCGTCAATCCCGACCGCACCATGTTCTCCCCTCGCTTCGGCCTCGCCTACCGCCCACCCTTCCTCCAAAAGCTCTTGAACAACACCGTCATCCGCACCGGCTACGGCATCAACTACAACACCGGCCAGTTCGCCACCTTCGCCCAGTCCCTCGCCTTCCAGCCTCCCTTCGCCACCACCCAGAACAACGTCCTCTCCACCGCCGCCAACGACACCGGCTGCTTCATCACCACGCCCGCCGCCCCGACCAATCTCACCCTCGCCAACGGCTTCAACTGCTCCACCAAATCCATCCAGAACACCTACGCCGTCGACAAGAACTACCGTCTCGGCCACGTCCAGGTCTATAACTTCGACCTTCAGAAATCCCTCCCCCGCGGCATCGTCCTCAACATCGGCTACAACGGCTCCAAGGGCGGCAACCTCGACATCGTCACCGCCCCCAACGCCTCCGCCACCGCGGTCACCACGCCCAACGCCCAGGCCTTTACCTTCGAGACCTCGCAGGCTGCCTCCCGCCTCAACCAGCTCGTCATCTCCGCCCGCAAGCGCATGGAGAAAGGCATCTCCCTCCAGCTCCTCTACCAGTACGGCCACTCCATCGACAACGCCTCCTCGATCGGCGGCGGCACCGTCTCCACCGTCCAGAACTCTCGCCGCATCGACCTCGAAGAGGGCAACTCCTCCTTCGACGTCCGCCATAAACTCACCGGCAACTACGTCTTCGAACTCCCCTTCGGCCCCAACCGCATGTTCCTCAATAAAGGCGGCGCAGCGTCTCGCATCTTCGACGGCTTTTCCATCTCCGGTGACTTCACCTTCGCCTCCGGCACCTACTTCACCCCGCAATATGAAGACAGCGCCGCCCAGCTCGCCGCCGGCGGCACCTACACCCTCCGCCCCGACCGTGTCTTCTCCCAACCGATCGCCGGCCGCAAGACCATCGGCTCCTGGTTCAACACCGCCGCGTTTACCGCCCCCGCCAACGGCTTCGGCACCGCCAGCCGCAACTCCATCGAAGGTCCCGGCACCATCGCCAACGACCTCTCCCTCAGCCGCACCTTCTCCTTCGGCGCCACCCGATCCTTCGAAGTCCGCCTCCTCGGCACCAACATCTTCAACACCGTCCAATACAGCGCCATCGACACCACCATCGACTCCGCCACCGTAGGCCAGGTCACCAGCACCGCCAGCCAACGCACCGTCACCCTCCTAGCCCGCTACCGCTTCTAACCGTCTTTTGGATGAGCGTGGGGCTTCAGCCCCACGACTACTAAGCTTCTAGGTACCCCAAGGCTTTAGCCTTGGGTCTCACATTCGCCGCAACAAAAGGACAGCCCAGGCGGAGCTTCTAGGTACCCCAAGGCTTTCACCTTGGGTCTCACATTCGCCGCAACAAAAGGACAGCCCAGGCGAAGCTTCTAGGTACCCCAAGGCTTTAGCCTTGGGTCTCACAATTCGCCACAACGAAGGGGCTTTAGCCCCTGGGGTATGCACTCCGCGGAGGAGGAACAAACACAATGCGCAGCCTGATCCCATCCATCCTCCTCGCTCTCTCCGCCCTCCCAATCGCAGCCCAGCAAACCCCCTACACCCTCAAGGTCGACTCCAACATCGTCCTCACCAACGTCATCGTCCGCGACAAAAAAACCGGTGCCGTCATCAAGGACCTCAAACCCTCCGACTTCACCATCCTGGAAAACGGTAAGCTCCAGACAATCACCTCCTTCGACTATCAATCCGTAGACCAGGCCGCCCTCTTAGCCGAGAAAGGCACAATAACCGGCAAACAAACCCTGGCCGACCTCCTCAACCGAGACCTCGCCGCCGACCCCAAAGACCTCCGCGACCATCGCCTCATGGTCTTCTTCTTCGATCTCTCCTCCATGCAGCCCGAGGACATCGATCGCGCCGTGCAGTCCGCCCAGGACTTCGTCAACAAGCAAATGCAGCCCGCCGACCTCGTCGCCATGGTCTCGCTCGACACCGCCCTCACCATGGACCAGGACTTCACCGCCAACAAGCCAGCCCTCCTCAAGGCGCTCGCCAAATACAACGGCACAGACTCCACCGGCCTCGCCGCCGGAGGCACCACCGGCTCCTCCGCCGGCACCGCCGACGACGCCTCCTCCTTCGTCGCCGACGATAGCGAGTACGCCGCCCTCAACACCGACCGCGAGCTCTACGCCATCCAGCAGATCGCCCGCTCCCTCGAGCGCATCGACTCCCGCAAGTCCATGCTCTACTTCTCCGGCGGCCTCACCCGCCAGGGCATCGAAAATCAGGCATCCATGCGCGCCGCCACCAATGAAGCGGTCAAAGCCAACATGGCCATCTACGCCGTCGACTCCCGCGGCCTCGAAGCCCTGCCTCCCGTCGGCAACGCCTCCACCGGCTCCCTCCGCGGAACCGCCGCCTATACCGGCGCCTCCATGCAGTCCAACCTCCAGAACAACTTCAGCTCCCAGGAGGTCCTCGGAACCCTCGCCTCCGACACCGGCGGCAAGTTCTTCTCCGACTCCAACGACTTCGCCCCCGCCTTCCAGCAGGTCCAGCACGACACCGAGGCCTACTACATCCTCGGCTTCCGCTCCACCAACCCCGCCCGCGACGGCAGCTTCCGCCACCTCACCGTCAAGCTCAACCGCTCCGACGCCAAACTCGAGTACCGCCCCGGCTACTACGCCCCCGCCGACTTCCAGCACTCCAAGACGGAAGACCGCGAGCTCCAGCTCAACGACCAGCTTCGCTCCGACCTCCCCGCCACCGACGTCTCCCTCTATCTCCAGGCCCTCTACTTCCGCCTGGAAGACAATCGCTTCTACGTCCCCATCTCCCTCATCGTCCCCGGCAGCCAGATCCCGTTCCTCAAAAACGGCGATCGCGACAAAGCCAACATAGACATCCTCGGCCAGGTCAAAAACTCCCAGGGCATCGCCGTCGGCAACATCCGCGACACCGTCAAGCTCGCCCTCGATGCCGCCCAGCAGGTCCAGCGCAAGAACATCCAGTACAGCACCGGCTTCACCCTTGCCCCCGGCCGTTATCACCTCAAGTTCGTCGTCCGCGAAAACCAGACCGGTCTCATGGGCTCCTTTGAAACCGACCTCAACGTCCCCGACCTCCGCAAGTCCCCCCTCAAACTCTCGTCCGTCGTCCTCGCCAGCCAGCGCGTCCCGACAACCGCCAAACCCTCCCGCAACGATCCCCCCAACCCCCTCATCCGCGACGGCGTCGAGTTCATCCCCAACATCCCCCACGTCTTCCGCCAGGACCAGCACCTCTTCTTCCTCTACGAGGTCTACGACCCCGCCCACCAGAAAACCCCCACCCCAGCGCCCGCCACCAACATGCCCCGCCGCCCCAGCATCTCCGGCGTCCGCGTCCTCACCTCCATCGAGTTCCTTCTCGGCGGAGTCAAAGTGTACGAAACCCCTCTCATCGAAGCCACCGCCATCAACACCCCAGACCGCGGAGCCGTAGCCTTCCAGTTCGACGTCCCCCTCACCCCCCTCGCCCCCGGCACCTACATCTGCCAGGTCAACGTCATCGACGACGCCGGCGCCGCGTTCTCCTTCCCCCGCCTAGCCCTCCGCATCACGACCCCCGTCCCCTCCGCTGTCCCCGTCCCATCCGCCCCCAGCCCATCAATCCCGTAATTCTGAGCCAAGCGAGAAACCTCAGATTGGCACCTTCTCCAGCGCCTTGCGCACTTCGCCCGCGCCTTGGCTTTCAGCCTTGGCCTCTAGGTACCCCAAGGCTTTAGCCTTGGGTTTCACAAGCTTCCTCAGCAAAGTGGGGCTTTAGCCCCTGGGGTATGCTCTCGTCTAAGCCACCCTTCCCAATTCCGCACCACCCCATCAACCCTCCCTCAACATTTTCCTTGACCCGCGCCCAACCACAAGCCCATACTCATGCCCATCCGCGAACCCGTAATCGGCCCGGAGGCCGAATCGCATGGCTCACCCACTCCTCCCCTCCCTCGCAGCCCTCTTCCTCGCTGTCACCCTCCGCGCCCAGCTCCCCACCAACGATTCCCCCGCAGACCAGCTCGAGCGCGCCCACCTCCACGCCACCCCGGAGTGGTCCCTCATCGAACCCCATCTCCCCGACCCCAAGACCGCCGGCCCCACCCAGCTCGAAGCAACCGCCGACGTCCTCCGCGCCCGCCGCTTCATCTACGACGCCGCCGACTTCTACCGCGCCGCCATCGAACGCGGCGGCGAACCCTCGCACCTGCTCAATCGCCTCGGCATGGTCCAGCTTGAGCTCCGCCACCCCGAGCTCGCCCGCGCCTACTTCCAGCGCGCCATCGCCCTCCAGCCGAAGAATCCCCAGTTCTGGAACAACGCCGGCGCCGCCGAGTTCGTCGCCGGCAACTCCCGCACCGCCCTCCACCACTACGCCCGAGCCGTCAAGCTGGACAAGAAGAACGCCATCTTCCACGCCAACCTGGCCACCGCATACTTCGAGACCAGCGACTTCGAGTCCGCCCGCAAGCAGTTCCAGACCGCCTTCCGCCTTGACCCCGGCCTCTACCAGCGCCAGGACGGCTCCGGCGTCGAAGCCCGCGTCTTCTCCTCCGCGAACCACGGCCGCTTCTGCTTCGAGCTCGCCCGCGTCTCCGCCTCCGGCCATGACGACGCCGCCGTCATCTCCTGGCTCGCAAAATCCAGCGAATCCGGCTACGACATCCAGGCCGGCATCGCCACCGATCGCCTCCTCGAACCCTACCGCAACGATCCCCGCGTCCAGGCCATCGTCCAGAACGCCCGAGCCATGCGCAACGGCCGCACCGTCGCCACCTCCACCCCCGTTCCCCCGCTCCCTGCAAAACTCACCCCCAACCCGGAATAGCCACAAGCCGATCCGGCCCACCCCACTCCAGCGAAGGCCGTCCAGCGCGATAGACTGAATCGCCATGGAACCCAACCTAAACTCCACCTTGGCCCTGCTGGCCGCGACCCCCGCCACCCTCAACGCCTTGCTTCTTCCCCTGCCCGAGTCTCTGACCCACGCCGCCGAAGGCGAGCACACCTGGACCATCGCCCAGGTCCTCGCTCATCTCATCCACGGCGAGCGCACCGACTGGCTCCCCCGCATTCAGATCATCCTCCGCGCCGGCGACTCCGAGACCTTCCCCGCATTTGAGAGAGACGCCCACCTCGCCGACTCCCGTCCTATCCCCGACCTGCTCGCCGCCTTCGCCGAACAGCGCGCCGCCAGTCTCGCCCACCTGCAGGCGCTCCACCTCACCCCGCGGGACCTCGAATGCCGCGGCCGCCACCCTGCCTTCGGCGTAGTCACCCTCGCTCAACTCCTCGCCACTTGGCCCACCCACGACCTGACTCACCTCCATCAGATCTCCCGCATCCTGGCCCACCACTACCGCACCGCCGTAGGCCCCTGGAGCCGCTACCTAGGCGTCCTCCACTGCCAAGCCCACAGCGAAGACGCCTGAACACCATCATCCCTTTCACTCTTCTAGGTACCCGAGGGCTTCATCCTTGTGCCTCAGCCGCACCGGAAGAGCAAGCTTCAGCTCCAGCGGTGGCCGCCGCCGCCGCCGCTCTTGCCGTTGCCGCCGCCGCTCTTGCGGTTGCTTCTAGGTACCCCAAGGCTTCAGCCTTGGGTCTCACAGCCGCGCCAAAGAAGCGGGCTTTAGCCCCTGGGGTATGCCGTTGCCGTTGCCGCCGCCGCTCTTGCCGTTTCCGTTGTCGCCGCTCTGCCGTTGTTGCCGCCGCCGCTCTTGCCGTTGCTTCTAGGTACCCCAAGGCTTCAGCCTTGGGTCTCACAGTCGCGCCAAAGAAGCGGGCTTTAGAGTCTGTGTGAGTGCTGTTTTCTGCTGCTGATTTCTTTTGCTGTGGAGAGATGTGGGTGGTTTATCGCATGCGGTGGAGGCGTGTGAGGTTGTAGGCGAGGGTTGCGAGGGTGAACTCGATGGCGACTTTATCCAGGGAGCGCATTTGGAAGTGGTTGAGGTTGCGTTGTTGTTTGAGGACTCCGAAGACGGGCTCGGCGAGCGCTTTTCGTCTTCTGTAGAGGGTGTTGCCTCGTTCGGTTCGCATCTTGGCTCGCATGCGGATGTGATTTGGATCGGTCACCGCCAGATCGTCCGCCTTCTGTCCCAGGTTCAACTCGCGGGCCAGGTTCGAGTCCGGGACGTAGGCGTCGATGCCGCGCTGTTCCATGCGCTCGACGTTTGCGTTGGAGTAGTAGCCGCTGTCGGCGACGACCGCGGCCGGCGGCTCGCCGCAGGTGGCCTCGATCAGGTCCACCATGGGTTCGAGCGAAGCGTTGTCGTTGGTCTGCTGGGTCACGCGCTGAGCCACGATCAGGTGGTCGTCCGAGACCGCGATCTCGCCCGTATAGCCGAGCACGAAGCGACCGCCGCGGGCGCGCAGGAAGCGTGCCTCGGGGTCCGTCACCGAGCGCCGCACCGTCTTCTCGCGAACCGGACGCGGCAGCTTCTCAAGCGTCGCGGGCATCTGCTCGACCGCCTCGACCGGCGCATCCACGCGGCTTCCGGCGTTCTCGTTAGGGTCGTCCGCGTCGCAGGCCTGCTGCCAGCGGCGAACCTTCAGCCGGGTATCGAGACGCTCCCCGCGCGCCCGCCGCATCGCCCTCACCTTCCCATGACGATGCTTCACGATCTTGTCCGGCGAGGCCGAAGCCTTGATGCGCGTCGCGTCGATCGCCACCGTGCCCATCTGCCGGAGACCCATCTGCCGGGCCAGCTCCAGCACCTGCGTAAAGCTGTCGTTCAACGCCCGCGCATGACGCTTGCGAAACGCGTTCAACGCCCAGTAATCCGGCGCCGCGCCGCCGGCAAGATAACGAAACGCAAGATCCTCGCGAATCCGCTGCTCCAGCCGCCGCGAACTCGTTACCCCCAGCGCGTATGCATACAGCCAAACCTTCAGCATCAAGGAGGGGTGATACAACACACCGCCCTCGGCTGCGTACGCATCCGTGTAGCGACACAGATCCAGCCGCTCCACCACCCGGTGCACAAAGAAGCAAAGATGATCAGGACCAAGAACCTCGTCCACATGCGAAGGAAGAAGCAAACCTTGATCCGGACTATAAGCAAGATAACGCGACATCACTCCCTTAAACTCCACTTCGCCTGTTCAAATCAAGTAGTCACACAGACTCTTTAGCCCCGAGATCTTGCCGTTCCCGCCGCCGCTCTTGCCGTTGCTTCTAGGTACCCCAAGGCTTCAGCCTTGGGTCTCACAGCCATGCCAAAGAAGCGGGCTTTAGCCCATGGGTATGCCGTTGTCGTTGCCGTTGCCGTTGCCGTTGCCGCGCTCTTACGGTTGTCGCCGTTCTTGCCGCCGCCGTTGCTTCTAGGTACCCCAAGGCTTCAGCCTTGGCTCTCACAGCCATGCCTGAAAAGCGCTTCAGCCCCGAAATCTGCCGTTCCCGCCGCCGCTCTTGCCCTTGCTTCTAGGTACCCAAGGCTTCAGCCTTGGGTCTCACATCCATGCCGGAAAAGCGCTTCAGCCCCGGGATCTGCCGTTCGCGCCGCCGCGCTTGCCGTTGCTTCTAGGTACCCCAAGGCTTCAGCCTTGGGTCTCACAGCCACCCCAGAAAAGCGGGGCTTTAGCCCCTGGGGTATGCTCTCCTGTCCATGGCCACCATCCGCCAGAAGCTCAAACCCTAGCGATCACGTGCTTGCAGCATCGCCGCCACTTTCAACGCCTCGTCATGCCCGGCCACATCGTCTCGTCTTCGTTTCAGACAAGCCTTCATGACTCAGAAGCCGCCCTGGTTTGAGGAAGCTGCAAGCCCGCCATTTCCCATTCCGGGACCCATACCTCCCTTTTCAATGCCGCCCCATCATTTTTCTTCACCCAAACACCCTCAAAAACATCAGCAAATCCGCATGTCAAGCCCCAAAACCACCTAAGTCGCTCGTTCCACAAGGAATAGAGTTGGCGTAACCACCCCCTTCAATCCCATACAATTAAACAAGGATCTCATTCCGGCGGGTGGCCGGAAGATCCACTCCAGTCAGCGGACTCTTAGCGCGTGTTGATACAGGCCTAAGTCCCATCCTTTGAATATTTTGCACAACAAACCCGGGTAGGGGGACACAACACCATGCAAGACCAGAACACCATCAGCCGGAACACCATCGACCACCAGACACCATCCGATCTCGCCACACCCAACCCCGCACGCCTCCGCTGCCGCCACATCCACGCCGACGGCCGCCAGTGCGGCAGCGCCTGCCTTCGCGGCGAGCCCTTCTGCTACTTCCATCACACCTCCCGCCGTCCCGTCCAGAACCCCCGCGAGCGCAAAGGCCGCCGCTCCACCTTCGACCTCCCCCTCATCGAAGACCGCGCCTCCATCCAGCAGGCCATCGCCGCCATCCTCGCCCGCATCGCCCTCAACGAGCTCGACTCCCGCCGCGCCGGCCTCCTCCTCTACGGCCTCCAGATCGCCAGCGTCAACCTCCCCCGACTCTCCGCCCCGGAGCAAGCCCCACCCGCACCCGAACCGCCCCTTGAACAGATCATCGAGCACCCATCCCTCGGCCCTATAGCCCCCGAAATAGACTTCAAAGTAGCCACACGCCCCCTCACCACCATCGAGAGAATCCAGCAATACTGGGAAGAACAAGAATCCCACCCCGCACCCGACCCGGAACCTCACCCCGATTCCGAATCAAACCCCAAAGAGGAGACCTTCCCTGACCTCTGCTCTGCCCTGGAAGCCTCGGCGCAACCGGAGCCCTTCATCCTCCAAAACCTCCACGCCGCCGCCCGGGTGCCCCATCCTTTCCGGTCTCATCGGACAGGATGGGGTATCGTTTGCGGAAGCAAACGACCGCTCTCCTTGCCCGCACTCAACCCCACACCACTTGATGAAGCCGGATTCCGAATTCAACCCCGCTTATACTCCACCAGCCCCGCCCGCATTCCGAGCCGCCGGTTCCTCCGAAACTGCATCTGCCCCACAAAGATCGGCACCTGCTGCACATGCGAGTGCACCCCGTACAGCAGCAGCGTTCCCCACCCCGCGCCCTTCCACCGAGCCTTCCAAGCCGTCCTCACCACCAGCGCCCCAAAACCGGCAGCCACCAGCCCCGCCGGCCACCAACTCCGGCCTCCCAGGCTCGCCAGCACCCCAACCCCCGCCACCCCCACGAGCGTCAGAGCCCGGTTCCGATTTCGCCGCACCTCATCCTCCCAGAAAGGAGCCGCACTCCGCTCAAACCGCGCCGAAACCTCCGCATACGCATGCCCCGCCCGCGTTGCCCGCCGCCAGTACTGCCCGAACCGCATCACCCCCAGGTCATGCCCGGTCATCGCCCGATCCACATGCAGGATCGTCCATCCAAGCCCCCGAATCCGCCGGCACAACTCCGGCTCCTCCCCCGCGATCAGTGTCTCGTCAAAGCCGCCCGTAGCCTCCAGCACCTCCCGCCGAAACAGCGCATCCCCGCCGCAAAACTCCGTCATACCCGGCGCATACACCCAGTCCAAATCAAGCACCCGGTTATACACGGACGCCTCCGGGTGCATCTCCCGCCGATGCCCCCAGACCACACCCACCCGCCCGCACAACTCCCCCATCGCCCCCGCCACAAACCCCGGGGCCACCACCGTATCTCCATCGAGAAAAAGGACGAACTCCCCCCGCCCAATTTTCCACCCCGCATTCCGAGCCAGCGCCGCAGTCGGCCGTTCCGGTTGCAGCGCCACAATCCGAGCCCCAAACTCCTCCGCAACCGCAGCACTTCCGTCACCCGAGCCTGTGTCCACATAGATCAGTTCCGCCTCGGCCCACTCCATCGCCTGAACGGAAGCCAGGCAGCGCCGCAGCCTCTCTCCCTCATTTCGCCCGATTACAACCACCGAAACCAGTCCCGCAAGCCCACTCCCCGCAAGCCTCATCGTCCCAGCCCCGCAAGCTCCTCCGCGGTCACCGTCCCGGACCCCCGCACCTTCACCCGCGCCGGAATCCCCACCGCGACACACCCATCCGGAACATCGCACAGCACCACCGCATTCGCCCCGATCGCCACATCATCCCCCACCCGGATCGGCCCCAGCAGCTTCGCCCCCGCCCCAATATCCACCCGGTTCCCGATCACCGGCGATCCCCGCTGATTCCGGTACCGCAGCCCCACCGTCACCCCGTTCCGCACCACACAATCATCCCCAAACACCGCATCCCCACTGATGACGATGCCCCCCCCATGCTCAATCACAAAACGCTCCCCGATCACCGTCTCCGCCGGAATCTCGATCCCGAACAGCGCATCCGACCAGAACTTCAGCACCTTGTACACGAACGAGAGCGGAGCTCGCACTGCCCTGATCCGGAACCGGTATCTCCACCGCCCGAACCGGTACACCACCAGCGCCCAGAACCCATGCCGCGTCCAGTCCGAGTTGTGGGCACGCCAATCCTGCCGGATGTGCTCGAAGCCCATATCCCGCCCCCTGGCTACCCGTCGACCCGATCCATCGCAGCCACGCCGGACTGCAGCGTATCAACCGAGTTTTCCATCTCGGTCGCGGGTTGATCGAAGCGGCTCAGCATCTGCCAACGCCTCGTCATGCTGGGAGCCTTCGGCTCCAGCCTCTCCTCGACGGGCGCGGATACGCTCCGGCGGCTCCAGCTTCGCGCTGCTCCCGGTGCGGCAACCGGCGCGGAACCCAGGCTGTTATGTCGCCGGAGCTCCTCAACCAGCAATGCCGGAGCCAAACGGTCTACCGCGGAAGTTGCTGGGACATCCGGGCGGGGTTGCGCCGCCTCAGCAGCATGGCCCATATCCAAAGCTCCATCGCCGGGATACGCCGGGTAGCGCTCAATCACGCTTTCCTCGGGAGCTCCAGGCTCGTCATCATGCACCGCCCACCGGTTGATCTTCGCCCTTGCGATCGGCACAGTATCAACAGGCTGCAAAGCTTCAAGAGCAACCGGCACGCTGGGCTCCAGTTCGAACGTCGAGCTTTCGGCCGGCCGCGCTTCGCCTCCGCTGGAATGCCGGTGCAGCGATTCAAGGCGAGCGGCTCGATTCTCCCCTGTGGTCTGTCCCGCTCCTACTTCAGCGGCAGCATCCGAGGCATCATAATCCGCTCTAGGCTGAGATCCCGCGGCGTCTGCTTCTTCCGCATCTAAGGCAGCTCCCCTGTTGAAAGCATCAGGCGATGCGCCATTGTCGATCATCACCGCGAACGCTTCCGCTTCCCGAGCTTCACCACCTTCTTCAACGTTGGTGACTCCGTCCCCCCGCATCGGCTGCTCAGGTGCAAGAGATGCCTGCGCGAAAGCCTCGTCCGCACCCGCAACCGCCACTCCTCTCGCTTCACTTGCAGCCGCCTCAGGCGCCTCTTCCTGATCTGGAGTGTTCTCACCCTCCTCGCCAGGGACAAGCCGGAGAACACGCTCGCTCGTGCCACGAAAGCGCAACGTAAACCATTCCATCCTCGCAGGGGAGGCCTCGCGCTTCGGCGGCACCGCATCATTAGAAACGGCAGCCACCTCCTGCTCTTTTCCTTCATCCTGCATGACTGGTTCGTTTGGCCCGCTTCCTTCCTGCTGCGGCATAGCGCCACTCTCCGGCAGCCCCATCTCTTCCGGCGGCGCTGAGAACGCCTCCATGGCCTCCAGAGCCCGCGTGTTGGACCAGATCTTCTCGCCGCGCGGACCAGACTCCTCAGCATCAGTCCCAACCACAACTTCCGCAATCGGCTCGGAATCGTATCCCAGAGTCGTCGGCATATGCTCTTCGTAAAACGGTGTCCGCAGAGTCTCCTCGCCGGAATCCACGGATGCCCATTCGCGCTCAGATGTCGGCGGCTGCATGGTTGCAGCGATCGGCTCAAATGCCGCTAGCTCTGAATACGGTTCGTCAGCCGGATAGTCGAATACAGGCTCGACAGACGAAACAGCTTCGTGTCCGTACCGAAAATCACCTGCCGTATCACCTGCCGGCTCTGGAACGACGTTCCATACCTGAGTCTCAGACAGGATCTTCTGCGGCACGGGTTCAGCAACAACGACCGGATCGAACGTCACCGCTTCAGCGGCGCGGTAGGGTGCGACTGGCTCCTGCGGTCTCCGTGGGCGCAACCGATCTTCGAAGTAAAGCACCGGCTCGTCGGCGTGCCCATGATCAGGCTCCATGGCCTCTTCAACGGCTCGTGGAACATCGGCCTTCGCAGGCTCCGTCTGACGGCGCTTCATCAGTTCATTCCAAAGTCGCACCTGATCTCGCTCCTCAACGTAAACGCTCTCTTTACCTACGTTAGCAGGACTGACAGGGGCGACTGTCTCCGGCACCTCCGGCGAGGAAGATGCGGCCTCAGCCTCGTCCGCCCGCCTATCGACCCGAGGCGCCGGACGTTCGGAGACAACGTGCTCCACCAGCGCTGCTTCCTCAAGATTATGCCGCACGGGAGTACTCTCGCGGATAGCTTCCACGGCCGCCGGACTCTCCTCGGAAGGTTCCCCCTGACGGATCTGCGCAGGTTCTGCTGCGGCATGCACTGCATCCATCGGTCGGAAGGGAATCTGCCCGGCTTCGTCCCGCATCACGGATGCGCTTCCTTCAACCGCCGTAATGGCGGACCGAAATCTCGAGTCGGCGTCCTTCAGATGCAGTTCCTGGAGGACCGCTCCCACGCCGGCTACATTCAGGTGCTGCAGCAACAACGCCGACTGAAACAACTCAGGCTTCACCGTCACTCCGGACTCGGCGATCAGGATGGTCGCGTCCGTACAGCGAGCCAAATACTCGGTCTCAGCGGAGTGAAGCAAAGGCGGCGCATCAATGAGCAGCAGATCGTACTTCAGCTTCAGACGATCGATCTCTTCAGCCGCATACCCCTGGCGCACACCTTCGATCGTCCGCATCAGCGCGCTCGATCGAAGCAACGAAGAGTCGCGCTTCGCAGCCTGGTTGCGCCCGGCTGCGTGGAGCACGGACGAAGCATCCATCACAATCGCCTTGAATCCAAGCGAGCTGAGCACCCCTTCGATCGCCCGGACAAACGATCCGATCTGCACCGCCGGGCCGGTCGACGTGAACACAAAGCTCTGCGCGCCGCTGGTGCGGTAGGCGCTCTGCAGTCCGGCCGCAAGCCGAAGCGTGTACTCCTCCATCACCCGGCTGGAGACCTCCGCCCGCGCAGGCATGACGCCGATCGGCAGGAAACCCAGCACTCTCGCCACATCGGACCCGGAGTAGATCCGCGGGTCCAGGCGGTTGGCAAGAAGCGCCGCCCCCAGTCCGAAGCATAGCCCCAGCGGGAACGCAAGCAGCAGGATAAGCTTGCGTTTACTCGGCTCCGGACTCACTGGAACCGCGGCCGCAACCGAGAGATGCGCCGATCCCGGCCCGCTGGATTCCAATTGCAGGCCCCGCATCGCATCGTCGACGACGCCATAGCGAGCGTCCAACCGCTGCATATCGGCAGTCAACTCAGCGAGCCGCTGGACCTTTGGAGCCACGCCCGTCGCTGTCGCGGTCTGGCGCTGCAACTGCGCGTCCAGCCTGCCCTCTACATCGGCGGTGCGCTGCAAGTCGGCACGCATCTTGTCCTGCAGACGCCGCGCTGTCTTCGCGCGCAACTCAGTCGTCATCGCATCGAGCGACCGGTCAAGATCCGCGATCTCCGCCTGATCCTGCTTGTAAATCGGATTGTTCGGTGTAAGCCCCGCCATCTGCGTGCTGAGCACCGCCTTGCGCGAGGTGATCGTAGCCTTCATGCTGTTCAGGCCGACATCGGTACCGATCAAATCTTCCGCCGCCGCTGCCAGTGCGGGTGAGAGCGCGTCGCCCTGGCTCGGCAGAGAAGCAAGCTGCGCCGCGGCGATAGCCTTCGCCTCCCGCGCTCCCGCAATCTGGGTCTGCACCCCTGCAATCTGTGCATCGTAGGCACTCCCGACCGTACCGCTTGCATTCGCCACACCCAGCGCCTTACCCAGCGAAGCTTGCTCCAGCCGGTCTTCATCCAGCATCTGCTGAATGCGTTGCCGTTCTTCCCCAAGCAGTTGCAGTCGCTGGTCGATCACCGCGTGCTCGTCCTTGCGGCCCTGCTCCAGGTAGGTATTCGTGACAGCGTTGACCACCGATGCCGCCGTCTCTGGATTCGGATCGCTCAAAGTGATCGCGAGTTGATAACTCGTCGTGACTCGATCGACGGTCAGAGCGCCCTGCAGCCGGCTGACTGCGGACTGCATCTTTTCACCCGGATGCTGCCACACGTTAGGAGGCAGTTTCTCAATCGCCGCCGCCAGGATATCCGGTCGCACCGCCGTCTGCATCTGCTGCTGCAGGTAGGAGTCGTAGCGAGATGAATCGTAGGTCCCGGAAGAAGCGCCGTCGCTGAGAACCTTGGACGCGAGCGGCTCAATATACGTAATGCTCTCTGCCTGGTACACCGGCGTGCGCGAGAGGCCCAGTAGAACGACTAGAACGAACACCACTCCAGCCACCCCGGCCGCCAGCCGTGGACGCCGCCGCAGGCTGCGCATCACATCCATCTGAATCGGAGCGCGGGGGACAGTATCCGGCTCATCCGCTGTGCGAACCCTCGGCTGCGGGAGACCTGCAATGGGCGATCTCTTGATGCTTGTGCTCATCTCTGCTTCTGTCTCCGTATCACTCCAGAGGAATGATCGTCACGTCCGATGCCGGGGCTACTGAGTGAAAAATGCGGCAGCGGTAAACAGCGTCACCAAAGGGGAAATCTTCTCCAGCGCATACCCGAATCGATTCAACCCGCTCTCCGGCACATAAATGATGTCTCCGGACTGCAGCGTCAGATCGAGCGCCCCCGGCTGCAAAACTTGCTTGAACGAGATCACCCGCGTCTTGCCGGTCGAGGGTTGAATGATCCGGATATCCGGATAACGTCCAGCCCGGTCCGTCAAGCCGCCCGAGAGCGCGATCAGCTTGGCCAGCGTCGAACTGCTCTCCAGTTGCAGCGCCCCCGGATGCGCCACCTCCCCGAGCACGGAAACATATCGCTCCGTCGACGAGGGAACATAGACGATGTCGTCTCTCCTCAGTCTCATATCGGCAAGCGGGCTTCCACTGTCCAGCAGACTCTTCAACTCCACCCAGAGCACCTTGTCGTTCCCCCGGTAGATCGCGCACCGCTCCGGAACACCGAACGTTGCCGGGATCAGATTTGCCTGTAGATTGTAAGAGCTCGCGTTGTTCAAAGGAGCATTGGCAAGCCGTCCGCTGCCCGTCACCGTCCCGCCACGCGAGACCACCTCAAGCAGCGTCGGAGGTCGATCGAACGTCTGAATGCCCGGATGCTCCACCGCGCCCAACAGAAGCACCTGGTTCGACGTATAGCGATCCACCCCCACCGTCACGGACAGCATGGAGTAGTAAGGCTTGTAAGCATCCCCCACCGCCTGCGCCGCCTGCTCGCGCGTCTCATCCGCGAGTGCGACCGACCCAACCAGAGGTAGCGTAATCTTGCCGTCCGGCCCGATCAGGTGTTTGCTGTTCATCTCCGGACGTCCGATCACCTCAATGGAGATCTCATCGCCGCGCCCGAGTCGATACTCTTCGTCTGCCGCCGGTTCGAACTCACGCAGTGCAACCGCGGGGTTCGCGGTCAGAGCAGGACTCTGCGTGCCGGTCTGCTGCGCATCCAATCCCGTCACTCCTTGCAGAATCATCCCTGCCGTTAGAACCAGAACAGCAGAGAAGTAGCGCGCCCGCATGCGCTCACGCCGATACATCCGGAACACACGCTTGGTCTCGTGCCTCTTGAAGAACTTTGGAGTCAACGCGGTGCGAACAAGCATAGCTAAACCTCGATCGCTTCCGTCGCAGATCGCCGCACTCCCGGCATGACCATCGGTTGTGTTGTGGGCACAAACTTCATCGTACAAGGCTCGGCCTTAGCCCCCGAAGCAATGGCAACGGCCGCCGATGTCGATGTCGCAATTTGGAACAGGTCTAACATCGCGGAAAACTGCAGCACCCGCTGAACCGGACGCGAGATCTCAGCAAGCCAGAACTGACTTTGCATCGTCAGCATCACTCGCCGCGCCTGCAGCAGGCATCCCAGCCCATCCGCCTCGACGCGGGTCGTCGCTGACATGTCGATCACCAATCCCCTATCCGTATCGATCGCTCCATGCGCCTCCCGCACCAATCCGGCGCAATGTTCCCCGGAAAGGGTTGCAGGCGTGGACACCACGCGAACCGCCCCAACGTCCCGCACTCTCAGCCTGCCCTGCTCGACCTCATCCGGTTGTAACTGCCTCACCGCAAGCACCATCGGCAGATGACGAATCAGCGCCGCGGCGTCGCGCCAGTAACGAGGAATCAATCGAAAGGGCTCCTGCACCATGCGGAAGAACCATTCCATCTGCAGCATCTGAACCCACTTCGGCGCACGCTTTACATTCCCGGCGATCATCTCCAGCGCACCGCCAATGCCGATCGACACGGGCACCTTCAACTTGCTGCGATTGCGATGAATCCAAAGCTCTTGCTTGGGATTCCCAAACGCCACCAGCAGAATCTCCGGCTTCGCCTGCTCGATCGCCTCCAGCATCCGCTCATCGTCCATCTCCTCCAGCGGCGATACCGAAGGCGAGTACCGGCCCACGATCTTTACTCCGGGAAACTTCTTCGCCAGTACCTGTGAAGCGGCCAGCGCCGTCTCTTCATCGGAGCCAAGCAGAAAGATCCCATAGCCCCGTTCGGCTGAAAGCCTCGCCAGCTCCGGGATCATATCCACTCCCGTAACCCGCTCCTTCAGAGGCTTGCCCAGCAGTCTCGAGGCCCAAAGCATCGGTGCGCCATCCGGAAGCACCATGCTGCACTCGCAGATCACCTGTTGCAGTTGCGGATCGCGAAGAGAGTTGCGAGCAAAATCAAGGTTCGCCGTCGCAATCTGATGCGTCCTGCCGGATTGGATCGCCTCAACCACGCGGCCTACTGCTTCCGGCATCGTTACATTGGTGATCGGGAGCCCGAATAACGCGACTGTACCAGTGCGTTCAACGTCCATTGCGTCAGTCCTAACCTGCAGAAAAATGGTACAAAGGGGCCTGGCTTGCCGACTTCCCGAGCCCGATGAATGAGTAAACTATCGTGAAACTAGAGTATGAATCCTGACGCAGGTATCCCATCCCACTTGTGTTCCGAGGACTGCATAGTAAGTAACAGGGATGGAACTTGTCCCCCACTATAACCGCAATCCGATCCGCTCCCGGGAACTATTTTCGTGGTGTCACTCGGTGAAATCGTTCAGGTAAGTTGCGCTCCAACAGCCCGGGTAAGTGCCCTCAATCACTTACCAATCAAAGACGCTCAAAACACCTGCAAAACACGTCTGCTCTGTTCAACGCCAAACTAGCCGGAAAGTTCTTACCTACGTCAACATCATGTAGGAAATATCTTCCCCCCGCAAAGCGTTCACCGGCTTCACCAAGGCTTGGCATCATCTCGACAGCTCTACCCCACACCGGTCCCGCCGGCACGGTAAAGTTCTCCAGCGGAAACAGAAGTCCTGCCCCGTGCGCCTTGGCAATCGCCTCCTTGCGCGTCCAGCACTCGTAGAAAGCCTTTGCACGTGCAGGCCCTGCCTCGCTCCCGGCGATGCGCTCAACCTCGTCGCGCGAAAACGATTGTCGCGCGATGTCAAGCGCCTCGATCGTCCCATCCATCCACTCCACATCGATACCGACCTCTGCCCCCCGGCAAAGCGCAATCAGGATCAACCCGTGAGAGTGTGAGACGTTGAACCCAACCCCTTCGATCTCAGGCTTGCCATACCTTCCCTTGCTGAAGACCAGCGACCGTGCCTCTCGGCCAAGCGCATTCCCCAGCAACATCCGCAGCAAGCCTCGTGCGACGGCAAACTCATCCCGAGCCACGCCCGCCCGCATCCGTTCCAACCGTTCTCTCTCGTCCGCTGACAGCATCGCGCGATACCGCTCGAGCCCCCCCTCACCAGCGCAAGCCGAGACCTTCCAGATCTGAACCTCGTCCCCAACCAGCGGAACGCCGCCTTCGCTGCGGGTCCATACAGTCTCATCGGAAACAGTCTCATCAGAAACAGTCTCATCGGAAGGACCACCATCAGCGGCTGACTTGGACTCCCGACTCAAAGGTCACTCCGCTTGCACATAGATCTCCCGGAAAGGGAAGCGAATCAAGGATCCGTCTACTCCCGTTCAAAGCCCTACTCTATCCCCCAACCGGGTTAGCCCGCCCAAAACATTCGCTGTCTTTCTCGACCTTTGCGGCACGCTTATACTACAGCCAAACCGTTCCCCTATTTCGACGCCATGCCGTTCATCATCCTCATCCCGTTTGTGATCTGCGTCATCGCGCTCGTCCGCGGCACGGTTCAGCAAGCCTTTCTCAACGTCTATCTCCCCGTCTTCATGCTCTGCCCCATCTACTTCTTTTGGAAGGTCGCTGCTCTCCCGCCCATCGACGTCTCCCAGGCGATCCTTGTCCCGCTTGGCCTCGCCATGCTCCTCCGCGAGATGCCACGCTGGCGCCTGAGCGCCATGGACCTCTGGATGGCGCTCTTCCTCTTTTCGACCTACTACGCAGACGCGGATGCAAACCTCTCCACCACCTCCATCTTCGACCTCTTCAATAGCTGCACACTCCTTCTCGTTCCCTACATGGCCGGCAAACTCCTCATCGAGCAGCCGGGCGCCCGCATCGCCACCGTCAAGCGGATCGTCTTCCTGCTTCTGATCGCCTCGCTGATCGGCGCATACGAGTACCGCATGGGCAAGAATCCTTACACGCTCATGTGGGCGCGATTCTTTCCCGGGGAAAAGTTCGCATGGAAGACACAGATCCGTTGGGGCTGGGGTCGAGTCTCCGGACCCTACGGCCAATCCGAGCTTGCCGGAATCATCTTCTTCTCCGGACTCATCCTCTCGCTCTACCTCAGCTTCTCCAATCTGTGGGAGCCGAAGTTCGCCTCCTGGGGCCGCCGCCTGCCCGGCAGCAAGGGCAGGATCACCGCCGCCGTCCTCGCCCTCACCTTGTTGATGACACAAGCCCGCGGACCTTGGCTGGGCTGTCTCCTGGGGCTGCCCATCGCGCTCATCGGCCGCAGCAAACGCACCCTGCGCGCCTCCCTTCTCGTCGCCGGCCTTGGACTCGTCGTCGCGCCGGTCGTCTACTACGGCTTGAAGACCTACGTCGACACCGGCAGCACGAAATCCGAGGAGCACCAAAGCGCCGCCTACCGAAGCCAGTTGCTCGATGACTACATCCCGATCGCCGAACAGGGTGGACCCTTCGGCTGGGGACAGCGCTTCCCTCAAATCCTCGGCCTTGACTCCATCGACAACGAGTACCTCCTCGTCGCACTCGTACAAGGTTGGGTCGGACTCTGCGCCTTCACGCTGATCTGCCTCCAGACGCTCTATAACTTCGCAACCGCGGCCATCTTCAGCCGCAACCGCGAAGATCGTCTCTTCGGCTGGTCGATGCTCGGAATCTTCGCGGGCTTCATGCTCACCATCTTCACCGTCTTCCTCGGAAATCAACCCTTGCAGCTCTTCTTCCTCATCGCGGGCTGGTCCCAGGTGCTTCGCGTACGTCCCGTGCGAAAGCAGCCGCAGTTCGCCTTCGAGCACGTCTACACATGAGGCCATCGGAAGTGAGGTCACGGGTTTGAACGGTATCCTGCGTCGTCTTCTCGCACTCCTCTTGCCCGCCTTCCTTTGGCCGCCCGGCAACGCTCAGACCATCATCACTATCGGCCCTGAGACCATCCACACCGGTGTCAAACGCCTCGGAATCAACCTCAGCGGCCAGACCTTCTACGACTCCGGCCAGATGCTGCGCAACCTCGTCTTCCGCAACCCAGGCTTTGAGGGCGAGACCTGGCAATCCATCCTCCACTGCAAACGCGCCACCGCCAACACCTGCACGGATGACAACGAGTACGCCGTCTGGCCAGCGGGCTTCCTCAACGGCGCACACGTCGAGATCATCTCCGGAGCCGCCAAAGGTCAGACCGCCACCGTCGCCTCAAGCTCATCCGCCTCCAGACCCTACGGCATCACCGTGACGCTCGCCGCATCCCAGGTGAGCCTTCACGCCGGCGACTTCCTCGTCGTCCATATGGACAAACCCGGCCGCGCCGACGCCGGCTGGTGGATCGACGCAACCGGCGGAGCCTCCGTCTCCACAGAGCTCCACGACCTCGCACCAGACACTCCCGGCAAGCAGGCGCTCCGCATCGAAGCCGCTAAACCTTACCAGAACGCATCCGTCAACTCCTACTTCGACTCCTTCGCCGGCCGTTCCTTCGTGCAGCTTCACGGCCTCTACCGCCTCACCTTCCGCGCAAAGCCCACCTCCACCAATCGTCAAGTCACCGTCCACCTGGAGCGGCTCGACACCAAACATGGCATGGAGAGCTTCTTCAGCAAGACCCTCACCCTTGACCCAGGCTGGCACAACTACACCTTCGACTTCCCCACGAGCGAATCCGGTACAAGTGTCGGCACCGTAGGCCTCAGCTTCATCTTCCATGAGTCCAGCGCCCTGCTCGACGACGTCTCCCTTGCCCCCGCCACCCACTCCGCCCAGAACCCAACCGCCTTCCGCGATGAAGTCGTCCAGACCCTGCGTGACCTCCACCCCGGAGTCCTGCGCTACATGGACAACGGCACCGACTTCGGCAGTTCGCTCGACAACATGCTCGCTCCGCCCTTCGCTCGTCTCCGCGCCGGCTCCAGTACCCAGGAGAAGCTCCGCGAGGACATCCCCATCGGCCTCCATGAGTTCCTCGTGCTCTGTCAGGCCATCGGAGCCGAACCCTGGTACTCCATGCCTCCCGGAACCTCGCCCTCCGAGGCCGCGAAGCTGATCGAATATCTCTCCAGCCCGGTCGGCACCCCCTACGGTGCCCGCCGCGCCGCCCTCGGGCAGTCCGCTCCCTGGTCCCAGGTCTTCCCCGTCATCCATCTGGAACTCGGCAACGAGGAGTGGAACGCCCGCTCCTTCGCAGGCTCGTCCATCGCCGATCCAACCGCCTATGGCAAACGTGCCGGAGAGCTCTTCGCTGCCGCTCGTTCATCGCCCTACTTCCAACCGCAGCGCTTCGATCTCATCGCCGGCGCTTGGGCGGTCAACACCTGGTGGACCCAGCAGGAACTCGCCGCCGCTCCCAATCAGCAATCCGCCCCGGACACCCTCGCACTCGCCCCCTACCTCTTCGACGAGTTCAACGACGACTCCAGCGTCGAAGCCGTCTTCGGTCCCATGCTCGCCCAGCCGGAGCAGATCGACAGCCGCCCCGGCGGCGAAATGGTGCAGCAGTCGGACGCCATCCGCCACGCTCCCCATCCCACTCAACTCGCCATCTACGAAGTCAACCTGGGCAGCCTCTCGGGCTCCGTATCACAATCCGCTCTGAACCTCACCCTTCCATCCCTCGGAGCCGGCCTCGCGGTCGCAGACCACATGCTGCTCATGCTGCGCGACCTCGGAGTCGCCACCCAGGCCTTCTTCGCCCTTCCGGAGTACGTCAATGACTTCGCCTCCACCTCAGGCCCCGCCAAAAAGATGCCGCTTTGGGGCTCCGTCGTCGACATGGGAGGAGCCACCAACCTCCGCCGTCCCCAGTTCCTCACGCTGCAGATGGCCAACCAGGCCATCCTCCCCCAGATGATCGCCACCCACATCTCCGGGCAGAATCCAACCTGGACACAGGCCGAGAGCCGCAACGACAAAATCCGCCTGGAAGCCGCTCACCTCCTCCAGACCTTCGCCTTCGCCGACGGCCCGCGCCGAAGCCTCATCCTCTTCAACCTGAGCCGCACCGACCCGCTCCCCGTCACCTACTCCGGCCCGAACTCCCCCGTCGGCATCGTTCACGAGACCTCCCTCACCTCCGCCAACATCACCGACTCCAACGAATCGCAGCCCCTCGTGACACCTCATGCAGCCACCATCCCGCACTTCAGTTCCACCGCATCCTATCGCCTCCCCCCGCATTCCATGACCGTTTTGACCTGGATCGCTCCCTGAACAGCCCCAAAAACCCAGCGTTGCTCACCTCGCGTCCGAAATTGCCAAAATTTCAGTCTTTCTTTCCCAATTTGATACAACCAACGTCGCATTCCACTCACCCCCTTGCGTCAAGCTTTTCCCTCCACTTCCGGGTACGCTTTGGTAACGATCAAGAGAGGCACAGACAAACACTGCGCCCATCGCCGCTACAGACAAGGGGTCCCCATGAAGAAGTTCTGCTCTGGTGAAATCGTTCCACGTTGGTCCTTTGCCTCGGAAGGATCGGTCGAAAGCAAACCCCGCGAACTCCCGCAAACGTCGCCCAATCGCGATCGTACCCTCGGAAACACCCAGTACTCTCAGCTGGAAGATCTGCGCTCCAGCCTGCAGGAAGCAAACGCAGCCTAATCCCTGATAAACCGGTTCCGAGGTGTAAGCGCTCATGCCGTCTCCCGCTCAGGATGCAGTCGTTCCCGCCGCTTCACCCATCAACGGCGAACAATACTGGCATCACAAGGTCTCTCTCCCGATCCGGCCGCCGGTCTCCATGCCCGCCGCCCTCACCGAGACCGAACTCGACGGTATCCTGCAGGGCACCTCCACCTTCTCCTTTCACTTTCAGCCCATCGTAGATCTGCAGCGCGGCAGTGCCGTCGGATTTGAAGCGCTCGCGCGTTTCTCCGTCTCCGGCAATCGCATCCCGCCCAACCTCGTCTTTGAAGCCGCGGGAGACTACGGCCGCCGCCTCGACCTCGAAGAAAAAGTCCTCACCGAAGCCATCGCAGCCAAGTGCCTGCTCCCGCCGAACTGCTTCCTCTCCGTCAACGTCGGCCCCGGCTTCCTGCTCTCCGACCGCTTCGACCGCCTGCTCCGCGACGCCACCTCACTCCGCGGCGTCGTCTTCGAGATCACCGAAGACGAAGTCATTACCGACTACTCCGTCCTGCACAAGAAACTCGCCCTCATCCGTGAGCGCGGAGGCTTCGCTGCAGTCGACGATGCCGGCTCCGGCTACTCCAGCCTCAAGCACATCATGGAGATCCGCCCCAACTTCATCAAGCTCGATCGCTCCTTCATCAATGGCTGCAACAGCGATCCCGCCAAGGCCGTCCTCATTGACATGATCGGCAAAGCCGCCAATCGTCTCGACGCCTGGATCATCGCCGAAGGCATCGAAAACTCCGAAGAGCTCGACCAGCTCATCCGCCTCACCGTGCCCCTCGGCCAGGGCTTCTTCCTCGCCCGTCCGGAGCCCGCGATGCGTCTTCTCCACCCAGACCAGATCGCCTCCATCGTCTCCCGTGTAGAAGTCCAGCTCCCATCCGCCGGCATCTCCCGCGCCATCGAGAACTCCCTCATCTGCCACGACCGTAACGAAGCTCATCTACGCCTCGCCCAGCTCACACCGGGAAGCCTGGCCACGGTCTGCGACGCGCTGCATCATCCGCTTGAGCTCATCGAACTCAGTCCCCTGCTCGGCCTCAGAACGCTCGCGGACGCCATGAAGGTTCAGGAAGCCAGCGAGGGCATGGAGATCCTGCAGCGTGCTCTCACCCGCCCCAGCCACCTCCGCTTCGATCCCCTCATCGTCGTCAACGAGCTCGGTCAGTTCGTCGGCATCGTCCGCATCGACCGTCTGGTACACGAGGTCATCGGCTCGTAACCCTCCCTTCCGGTCGGTACACACCGGCTTAGAAGACCTGGCGTCCCTCAAGGAGCGGCACCTTCCAGATGTCCTCGCAATACTCGCGGATCGCCCGATCCGACGAGAACGTCCCCGAACGGGCCGTATTCAGCACGGACATCTTGCTCCATCGCATCGAGTCCTGGAACGCCGTACCTGCATCCGACTGCGCCTTGATATACGGCTGGAAGTCCGCCAGCACCATGTACGCATCCTTGTTCAGCAACTCATCCAGCAGCGGCCGAAACAAACCGCTATCACCCTTGCTGAACGTCCCATTCCCCAAACCATCCAGCACCTCGCGCAGCAGCGGATCGCGCTCGTAGTAATCGCGAGGCCGATAGCCCTTCTTCTTCATCTCGCCGATCTCCGGCGCAGTCAGCCCGAACAAAAAGAAATTTTCCGCCCCCACCGCATCCCGGATCTCGATATTCGCTCCATCCAGCGTCCCAATCGCCACCGCCCCGTTCATCATGAACTTCATACAGCCTGTACCCGACGCTTCCTTCCCCGCCGTTGAGATCTGTTCCGACAAGTCGGCCGTCGGATAGATCCTCTGCCCCAGTGACACACTGTAATCCGGCAGGAACACCACCTTCAGCAGCTTGCTCGTCTCCGGATCGTTGTCCACCAGTTCGGCCACCGAGCAGATCAGCTTGATGATCAGCTTTGCCATCTTGTACCCCGGCGCCGCCTTCCCGCCGAACAGAAACGTCCGCGGCGTCGGATCCTTCAACGTCCCATCCTTGATCTGGCAGTAGAGCGCAAGGATATGCAGCGCGTTCAAGTGCTGCCGCTTGTACTCGTGAATCCGCTTCACCTGCGCGTCGAACATGCTTGCCGGATCGGTCGTGATCCCCATCGTCTCCTGGATGAAATCCGAAAGCCTGCCCTTCGCCAGCTCCTGCCGCTTCCTCCACTGCTCCAGAAATCCCGTGTCCCCCACGAATCGCTCCAGTTGCGTCAGCTCGTTCAGGTCCGTGTGCCAGCCCTGCCCAATCGACTCATCCAGCAGCGCAGCCAGCGGAGGATTACTCAACATCAGCCACCGTCTCGGCGTCACCCCATTTGTCTTATTGCTGAACCGCTCCGGAAACGCCTCATAAAAATCATGCAGCGTGTCCTCTTCCAGCAGTTGCGTATGCAGCTTCGCCACACCGTTGATCGCCTTACTCCCAACTACCGCAAGGTGCGCCATCCGCACTGTCTTCTCGCCATCTTCGCCAATGATCGACATCCGCCCCAGCCGCGCCTTATCGTCCGGAAACTTCTGATCGATCTCCGCCAGAAACTGCGCATTGATCTCGTAGATGATCTCCAGGTGCCGCGGCAACAGCTCTCCAAAGATGTGCAGCGGCCACTTCTCCAGCGCCTCCGGCAGCAGCGTATGGTTTGTGTAACCAAACGTGTTACAAGTAATCTTCCACGCCTCAGCCCACTCCAGTCCGTGGTCGTCGATCAGCAGCCGCATCAGCTCCGCGATACCGATCGAAGGATGCGTATCGTTCAACTGCACCGTCCACTTCGTATCGAAGTCCTTCACCGAAGGCTTCTGCAGCAGATGCAGCCGCAACATATCCTGCAAGGAGCACGAAGTGAAGAAGAACTGCTGCATCAGCCGCAGCCGCTTCCCCGCATCCGTCTCATCGTTCGGGTACAGCACCTTCGAGATCGTCTCCGACTCCATCTTGCTCCGCACCGCACCCATAAAATCACCGGTGTTGAACGTGGCAAAATCGAACGAGTCCACCGCCTCCGCCTTCCACAGCCGCAGCCGGTTCACCACCGCATTCCTGAACCCCGGAATCGGTGTGTCATACGGCACCCCCATCACCGTATGGTCCGGCAGCCATCGGTGCCGCAGCCGTTTCTGCTCATCACGGTAGACCTCGGTCCGTCCCCCAAACGGCACCTGGCACGAAGCATCCGACACCGGAATCTCCCAGGGATTGCCGAACTGCAGCCACTTATCCGAGTGCTCCACCTGCCACCCCTCCCTTAGCTCCTGCCGAAAGATCCCGAACTCATACCGCAGCCCATACCCAATCGCCGGCACTCCCAGCGTCGACATCGAATCCATATAGCAAGCCGCAAGCCGCCCCAGACCGCCGTTCCCAAGCCCAGGCTCCGGCTCCTGCTCCGCCAGCGTCTGCAGGTCCAGCCCCAGGGACTTCAACGCCTCCGCACACTTCTCTGTCGCCCCAAGATTCAGCAGATCGTTCATCGTATGCGGCCCCAACAGAAACTCCGCGGACAGATAACAAACCACCCGCACATCCCGCTCGCGATACGACTGGATCGTCCGAATCCAGTCATCCATCACCAGGTCCCGGACGACGTGTGCCAGCGCATGATACTGCTCCAAGGGAGAGGAAACATCCAGCAACCGCCCCACCGTATGCGTCAAATGGCCCAAAAACGAATCCCGCAACCCCTCGACCGACGTGTCGCCTGCTCCGCGTATTGCAATGCTTTGTTGGGTCTCGCTCACTCAACACCTGCTTCGTAGATTTTGTGACGCAGCTCCATTAAACGCGACTCAGAACCGCAGCGCGGTTCACACCCGGTGAAATGTCGTTCATTCCAGTCTCGCTCAAAGATCATGTTCCGTCGATCCGGCAAACCGGCTCACCTTCTCCATATCACCTTCTCCGGTTAAGCCAACACGCACAACTCATCTGCTTCCCCGTCCAGAGAGAAACATGCCATCCTGAGTGAAGTCTGAGTTAAGTCGAAGAACCCTGACGAAGCCTATCGGACATAGCCATGTCCGGCTCGCGGAGAAATCTCGCCCCTGATTCCGAGTACGTCCGGGTACAAGAAAGGGCGGCCGGAACAGGCCGCCCTTCAATATAGAGCCAAGCTCCTACCTACGCATGAGCCAGCTCAGCCTCTTCCTGCTTCTTCGCGCCGTTCTTATCCAGAGCCGCCGCAATCGCCTTCTTCACGCCCGCCCCGTACGCCGGATCGCACTTTGAGAAGTGGCTGATCTGCAGCGTCTGAATCCGCTCCGGCACCGTCGAAAGCGAGCCCGCGATGTTCGAGCAGAGCCGCTCCTGCGCGCTCTTATCCATCATCCGGAACAGGTTCCCCGCCTGCGTGTGGTAGTCCTCGTCATGCTCACGATGATCCCAACGCCCCATCACCGGGTTGTCCAGAGTCACCTTCCGTTCCGTATACCGCGGATTCTGCACCGGCCCGCCAAAGCTGTTCGGCTCATAGTTCGGGCTCGCGCCGCCATTGTCGCCCAGCGCCATCGTTCCGTCGCGGTTGTACGTGGCATACGGGCACTTCGGCTCATTCACCGGCAATGACTGATAGTTCCCACCCAGCCGATAGCGATGCGCATCCGGATAGCTGATCAGCCGCGCCTGCAGCATCTTGTCCGGCGAGAACCCCATCCCCGGAACCACATTGCGTGGCTCAAACGCAGCCTGCTCAATCTGCGCAAAGTAGTTCGTGGGATTGCGGTTCAACTCCACGACGCCCACATCGATCAGCGGATAATCCGCATGCGGCCAGACCTTCGTCAGGTCGAACGGATTGATGTGATAGGTCTTCGAGTCAGCCTCTGACATAATCTGAACTTTGACATTCCACTGCGGAAAATCACCGTTCTCGATCGACGCAAACAAGTCCCGCTGCGAGAAGTCCGGATCGATGCCGCGCATCTTGTCCGCCTCATCCGCCATGAAGTTCTTGATGCCCTGCGCCGTCTTGAAGTGCCACTTGCAATAGAAAAGCTCGTTCTTATCGTTGTACAGCGAGAACGTATGCGAGCTATACCCGTTCATGTGCCGGTACCCAACCGGCGTCCCGCGATCGCTCATCAGGATCGTCACCTGGTGCAGGCTCTCCGGCGCCAGCGACCAGAAATCCCACATCATCGTCGCATCCTTCAGGTTCGTCTGCGGATGACGCTTCTGCGTATGGATGAAGTCGCCGAACTTCAGAGGATCACGAACAAAGAACACCGGCGTGTTGTTCCCCACCATGTCCCAGTTGCCCTCTTCCGTATAGAACTTCACGGAAAATCCACGCGGATCGCGCTCCGTGTCAGCCGAACCCTTCTCGCCGCCAACGGTAGAAAACCTCATCAGCAACGGCGTCTGCTTCCCGACCTTCTCAAACAGCTTCGCCGTCGTGTACTTGCCGATCTCCGTGCTTGTCACCGTGAAGGTCCCAAATGCACCCGATCCCTTGGCATGCACCACCCGCTCCGGAATCCGCTCGCGGTTGAAGTGGGCCATCTTCTCAAATAGCAGGAAGTCGTCGCCCACAATCGGCCCACGCGGTCCCACCGTCATCGAGTTCTGGTTATCCCCGACCGGACGTCCCGCATCCGAGGTCATAAAACCAACGCCGTGCGCCGGCCCGTTCGATCCATCCTGAATAATCTCTGCCATACTGATCTCCTCCTGCTGCCGTTACACTGCGCTGACACTGCCTGACCACTGCATCATCCCTGTCCTACTGACACTTCGCACAAACCCCAATCACATCCACCGAATACCGCTCCACCAGAAACCCGCCTGGAAGCGTCTTCCGCTCCACCGGCAGCCCCAGCTCCGTCGCATCGATATCCGAGATCGCCTTGCACCTGCTGCAAACCACGTGGTGATGGTCCCGTTCGTTCATCTCCACCCGCCGCGAGCCATGGTGCAGACTCACCTCGCGCAGAACCCCGCTGTCGACAAACAAATGGATATTCTTGTAAACGGTAGCCAAAGAGATCGCGGGAATCTTCTGCTTGACCTCCGCATACACCTCTTCCGGGCTCGGATGGCCGTCCATGCCCTGCATCACCTCATACAGAACCTGCCGCTGATGCGTCACGGCAATCCCATGCTCGGCGCAAAGCTCCCGAAATGTCCTCTCAACAACCATCACACCTCAAGTATAGACGATAGAAGTTATTGAACGCGAACTCCCTGTGAATAATCCCTGTTCCCCCGAATCGCCCCTTACGTTTGCACACTTATTGGAGCAGCGGTGTACCCAAGTCCGAACCTAAGGTCTCTGTTTTGAATATTTTGCAACAAAACCGGGGGTGGGGTAGGTCACCCTTGATCCATCCTAATTAGGCCGCTCTCCCCGCCCGAACCGCCCATCCACCTCTCGCCGCACATCCGCCGCGTCCTCCACCTCGCGCCAATGGCTGATCTCCGCCTCACCCAACGCCCAGCAAAGCAGCACAGACCGTCCATCCAGCAGACTCGGCACCTCAAGCGCACCCTCGCTCAGATCGGTCACCTTCGCCCCAATCTCCTCGATCTCCTCAATCGTCGACTTCGCCTCCTGCACCGCCTTATCCCGCTCCGCCCGCCTCCGCGCCGCGGCCGAAACATCCACATGCAGCCCCCCCGAAAGGAAGATCCGCTGGCTCAACGCCTGCATCTCCGCTTCAAGCTCATTCGCCCGCACCGCCGCCTCGCGCGCCCGCCTCACCAGCGCCCCAAGCACAGGAAGCAGCACCTGCGCCTCCCCCAAAGTGAAAACCTTAGCCAATCAACCTCCCCGCCCAGCTACCCAATCCTCACCTCCAGCATCCGGTCCAGCGCCACCTTCGCCCAATGCTTCGTCTCCTCCGAAACCTTGATCCGGTTCACCACATTACCCTCCACCAGGTTCTCCAGCGCCCAAGCAAGGTGAGCCGGCGAAATCCGGTACATCGTCGTGCACAGGCACCCCGCATCATCCAGCGTAATCACCCGCTTGCCCAGCGGAGCAAACCGGGCCGCCAGCCGATTCACCAGGTGAATCTCCGTCCCCACGGCAAAGCTCGCCCCCTCCGGAGCCTTCTCAATGGTCTCGATAATCTTCTCCGTAGACCCCATCGCATCCGCCTTCTGGCAAACCTCCCACCGGCACTCCGGGTGCACGATCACCTGCATCCCCGGCTCCTCCGCCCTCACCCGATCCACATGCTGCGGCAGAAATCGCTGATGCACGCTGCAATGGCCCTTCCAGAGGATCACCTTAGCCGCCTTCAGCCGCGCCGGCTCGACGCCTCCGTTGATCATGTACGGATCCCACACCACCATCTGCTCCATGGGAATGCCCATCGCCCAGGCCGTATTCCGCCCAAGGTGCTGATCCGGTAGAAAGAGAATCTTCTCCCCCCGCGCAAACGCCCACTCAAAAGCCCCCCGAGCATTCGAAGAGGTACAAACCAGCCCCCCACGCTCCCCGCAAAAAGCCTTGATATCCGCCGCCGAATTCATATACGTCAGCGGCACCACCTGCCCCTGTACTTCGCCCTCAACGGACAACGGAGAACGTACAACAGACAACTGTCCCTCCAGCGATTCCCAGCAATCCTCCACCTGCCCGATCTCCGCCATATCCGCCATCGAGCAGCCGGCATTCAAATCCGGCAGAATCACCTGCTGCCAAGGCTTCGCCAGCACGTCTGCGCTCTCCGCCATAAAGTGCACCCCGCAGAACAGGATGTACTTCGCATCCGTCTCAGCCGCTACCTTGCTTAGCTTGTAGCTGTCGCCGGTAAAGTCCGCAAACCGGATCACCTCATCGCGCTGGTAATGGTGCCCCAGGATGACCGCCTGCTTGCCCAGCTTTGCCCGTGCCGCGGCAATCCGGGCATCCATCGTATGGTCCGGTTGTGCCAGGTAGTGATCGAGCGGGCACGCCTCAGCCACGGCACTGCCCACGCCTTCTTCGAAAAGAACTCCACTCACGTTGTTCCGCCTTCAGTCTCACCGGCAGGGCGCAAGGCCAAACCGCGAAACGGGGATGTTGAAAGCACTCACTTGCTGCGGTCGCAGTGGATTCGCTGCAGCCCGGCCACAATAGCCGGGCGCCCAACCCACGGGGATGTTGCAACCCGTCAAACCAGGCGACCAGAATCGCCTCGATCTATTAGACACCCAATTCAGCCAAACGACGCAACCAACGGACAACGGAGAACTGACAACGGACAACTGCTTTATCATCCCTAGTAGACATGCCCAGCTTTCAGGACAGCGCGTTCATCATCCTTCTCGGTCTTCTGCTCTTCGGCCCCAAGGGTCTCGCCAAGATCGCACGTCAGCTCGGCAAGCTCGTCGGCGAGTTCCGCCGCGCCTCCGCCGAGTTTCGCATGCAGATGGAAGACGAGCTCCGCATCGCCGAGCAGGACGACCAGACCAAGAAGATCGCCGCCATGCAAGCCGCCGCTCCCATCACTCCGCTCATCCCCTCAGATATCCCCGAGCCCGAACACCCCCACATGCCCCCGCCCGAGCCGGTGAACACTGCTCCTCCAGCCGCCCAGACAGACTCCGTAGCGACGCCCCCTGAGCCACTTCCTATAGCTACCTCCGGCGACCTCAACCTGATGCCCCCGCCCACCGGCCTCCCGGTCGGCCGCTCCACCTCATCGTCCTCTCTCAACGGCGCCTTCGATTCCATCCCGAAGCACGAACTCACTCCCGAGACAGCCAAAGAAGAGCAAGAGGTCCCAGCCAATGGCTGACGTCCTCGACAACGTCCGTGCCACCATGAGCGATCGCGCCGACCTCCCCGGCATGACCCTCATGGAGCACCTCAACGAGCTCCGCAAACGCCTCATCCACTCCATCGTCGCCCTACTCGCCGCCTGCGGCCTCTCCTACCTCATCCACGACCGCCTCATCGCCTTCCTGCAGAAGCCCCTCGTCGACGTCGGTCTCTCGATGACCATGACCCACCCCACCGACGCCCTCGAGCTCGTCATCAAGGCCTCTATCTGCGCCGGCGCCATCATCGCCAGCCCCTACATCCTCTACCAGGTCTGGCTCTTCATCTCCCCCGGCCTCTACTCGCATGAAAAGAAGTACGTCGTCCCCTTCATGTCCACCACCGTCGGCCTTTTTCTCGCCGGCGCCTGGTTCGGCTACCGCTGGGTCCTGCCCGGAGCCATCAAGGTCCTCGTCCTCGGCTTCGGCAAAAATTTCACCCACATGATCACCATCGACGACTACACCGGCTTCTTCCTCGCCGTCATCCTCGGCCTCGGTGTCTGCTTCGAGCTCCCCATTCTCATGTTCTTCCTCGCCCTCTTCGGCATCGTCGACCACAAGTTCTTCCTCAAGCAGTACCAGTACGCAATCCTCATCATCTTCCTCGTCTCCGCCATGATCTGCCCCTTGCCCGACCCGGTCGGCATGTGCCTCTTCGCCAGCCCCATGCTCGCCCTTTACGTCGTCGGCGTCATCGTCGCCTACTTCGTCCACCCCGACCGCCGCAAAGCAAAGGACCTCCAACCATCATGACGTCCTCCTGCGCCCGCAAGAAAGCACGTCTTCTGAGCACAGCGAAAACTCCTCTTATCTGCTCTTGCCGTTGCTTCTAGGTACCCCAAGGCTTTAGCCTTGGGTCTCTCAGGACAGCCCGCACTCGGGCTTTAGCCCCTGGGGTATGCACTCCGTACCTCCAGCACCACTCCAGAGGAACTCGTGACTCGTCAAGCTGCCTTCTTAGCCGCCGTTCTGTTCTTCTCTGCAGCCCCCAACTCCGCTCCAGCTCAAAAGCCAAAGATCTCCGGCGCCGCCACCTACACCCTCACCAAAGAACTCCTCGCCGCAGCCCCCAAGCGTTTCAACGGCTCCCCCGGCCACGCCGCCGCGGAGCACTTCATCGAATCCCACTTCGCCCCCGAAGCCGCCGCCCACCACCTCGACATCGACACCTTCACCGCCTCCACCCCCGCCGGCCTCCAGACGATGCACAACATCATCGTCAAGTTCCCCGGCAAGAAGGACGGCTTGATCGTCCTCGGCTCCCACTACGAGACCAACTACCCCCTTAAAGACATCAACTTCGTCGGAGCTAACGACGGCGCCTGCACCTCCGCCCTCCTCATCTCGATCGGCGAGTACCTCCGCACCCACCCACCCGAGGGCTACTCCGTCATCCTCGTCTTCTTCGACGGCGAAGAAGCCGTTAAGACTTGGGGCCCATCCGACTCCCTCTACGGCTCCCGCCACCTCGCCGCCAAGTGGTCGCAAGATGGCACCATCGCCCACATCAAAGCCTTCCTCCTCGCCGACATGATCGGCGACAAAGACCTCAACATCGACCGCGACCTCAACTCCACCCCCGCCCTGCTCGATCTCCTTAAAGTAGCCGCCAAGGACACCGGCCACTCCAGCTTCGTCTTCAAAAACTCAGAAGCCGTCGAAGACGACACCGTCCCCTTCGCCAAACGCGGCGTGCCCGTCCTCGACATCATCGACCTGGACTACGGCCCACCCACCCCCGAGCACCCCGAAGGCGGCTTCCACCACACCGAAAAAGACACCATCGACAAGATCAGCCCCCAATCCCTCCAGATCGCCGGCGACCTCTTCCTCCAGATGCTCCACCTGCTGGACCAGCGCTAAGCGCTGCCACCGGATTACTCTTGCTTCGATTCCACCACCGCAACGCGCTCACGAAGGGCACCAATCCCGTCGATCACCCCGTCGAAACGGCGGTCCATCTTCGACTCAAGCGAATCGACCCGCTTTTCGAACTTCGCTTCAAGCGCGTCCACCCGCTGCTCGAACTTCCCCTCAAGCGCGTCTACCCGCTGTTCAAACTTAGCCTCAAGCAAATCCATACGTCGATCAAATTTGGCCTCAAGCAGGTCCATTCGCCGTTCGAACGAGTCCATCCGCCGATCCATCGTCGTTTGACGGGCGTTGTTGTTAATCCACGAGAGGATAACGAGAACGCTTGGGATGGCTACGGCGAGATAGAGCTGCGCGTTGTTCACGTTGACACCCTTCGTAGTCTCATGTTAGCAGACTGACCATCTACAATCCCCACAGATGCCCATGCTCCGAGCCCGCACTCTCATCACCGCCATCGGTACCGTCGCCTACCCCGCCATCACTATCGGCGAGACTGGCCGCATCGAAGACATCTCCACGGAAAAATCCGGCTCCGACCGCATCCTAACCCCCACCTTCCTCGACATCCACATCCACGGCGCCGCTGGCGAGGACGTCATGTCCGCCACCCCCGCCTCCCTCTCCCGCATCCAGCGTTTCCTCGCCGCTCATGGCACCAGCCACTATCTCCCCACCACCGCCACCGCCTCCATCGACGACACCCTCCGCGCCCTCGAACGCCTCTCCCAGGCCTTCACCCACACCACTCCCGAAAACGAAGCCACCCCGCTCGGCATCCATCTCGAAGGTCCATTCCTCTCCCACACAAAGCGCGGCGTTCACCCCGCCGATCTCCTCCAGCCACCCTCCATCGACCTCTTCGACCGCTTCCAGCAGGCCGCCCACGGTCACATCAAGCTGATCACCCTCGCCCCCGAACTCCCCGGAGTCTTGGACCTCATCGCCTACGCCGTCCAGCAGAAGATCCGCGTCTCCCTCGGCCACACCAACGCCACCGCCGCCGAAACCGAAGCCGCCATCGCCGCCGGCGCCACCTCCGCCACCCACACCTTCAACGCCATGCGCGCACTCGACCACCGCGAACCCGGCGTCCTCGGCACCGTCCTCGACGACCAATCCCTCTTCGCCGAACTCATCTGCGACGGCATCCACGTCTCCCCCGCGCTCGTCCGTCTCTGGCTCCGCCTCAAGCAGGATCACGCCATCCTCATCACCGACGGCATCTCCGCCACCGGCATGCCCGACGGCCAGTACACCCTCGCCGGCCTACCCGTCACCCTCGCGACCAGCCCGGGTGGGGTAGGCCGCTGCACCCTCACCGAGCATCCCGAAACCCTCGCCGGCTCCATCCTCACCCTCGACCGAGCCGTCGCCAACCTGCAATCCTTCACGGGCTGCTCCCTCGAAGAAGCCGTCCGCTGTGCCAGCAGCCATCCCGCCGCCCTCCTCGGCCTCACCGACACCATCGCCAGCCTCCGCCCCGGCCAACCCGCCAGCTTCAACCAGTTCACGCCCCCAGCTGGTTCGAAACCGGCCATCCTCGAAGCCACCTACCTCCACGGTCGCCGCATCAATTAGCCTTCGCCTTCATCTCCACCCCAACCGCCCGCCGAGCCCGCCACATCGCCCCCTCCAGCGACTTCACCGCCGTCCCCATCACCTTTACCTCATCTCCGCCACTCTCCACCCGCGCCCGCATCGACTCCCGCACAATCTCAATCCGTTCCAGCACACTCCCCGTATACGCGACTTCAATCTCTCGTTCCCCGCGCTCCCGCATCTTCGCCCACACCGTCTCCACCTGCTCCCCCAGCGCCTCCCCCGCGCGTTCGAGCACCCGCCGCGCCACCTCATCCCCATCCTCAGCCGACCGCACCACCACCGGAGCCAGCGCCGCAAAGTCCGGCCCCGGCCGCGCATTCGCCACCCCCACAATCGCCCCCAGATCCTCCCCACCCCAGGCCACCCGGATCGCCTCCGCCAGCACACTCTTCCCGCCGCGATCCATCGCCCGAAACACCGCCTTCACCGCCTCCGCCCCAATCCAGTACCCCGACCCCTCATCCCCGATCGCAGGTCCCCAGCCTCCCGCCGTAAATCTCTCCCCATCCCCGCACCGTCCCACCACAATCGACCCCGTCCCCCCGATCACCAGTATCCCCGGCCCACCCTGAAACGCCGCATCCAGCGCAATCTCCTCATCCCCACATACATGCACCTCCCCCGCGACCGCCCCTTCCACCTGCCGCTTCATCCACTCCCGCACACTCGCAATCGAGTACCCCGCCATCCCCACGCAGGTCCTGGATATCCGCCCCAACTGTACCCCAGAAGTCTTCGAAACCTCCCTTAGCAGCCCCCGCAACCGCTCCCCCGCGACATCCTCCGCCACCCGCGTCAGCTTCACCGTCCCGCACGCAGCCCTCCCCAGCACCGCCCGCTCATCCCCGAGCCAGCACTCCGTCTTCGTCCCACCCGAATCCATCCCCACAAAATAAGCCATCGTCCGCCGTACCTCAGTCCTCGCGTACCCCGCCTGCGAGTCCATAAGCCCGTTATCATAACCCTCAACGCGAACCGCACGCATCCCCCAAACGGATCAGCCCCCAGCCACCCCACGGAGCACGATGACCGCAAGCCTCGCCGCAGCCGCACTCGCCCTTCCCATTCCGACCCCGCCGCCCGCAACTCGCTTGTCCCCCATCGACCTAGCCATCGTCGCCCTTTACCTGATCGCTATCACCCTCTTCGGCCTCCGCTATAGCCGCAAAAACAAGCAGCAAGGCAGCTCCCTCAAGTCCTACTTCCTCGCGGACAACACCATCCCCTGGTGGGCCATCGCTCTCTCCATCGTCTCCGCCGAAACCTCCACCCTCACCATCGTCTCCATCCCGGGCGTAGCCTTCGGCGGCGACTTCGGCTTCCTTCAGATCGTCCTCGGCTACATGCTCGGCCGCATCGTCGTCGCCGCGCTCTTCCTCCCCAGGTACTTCCGCGGCGAGATGCTCACCGCCTACCAACTCATCGACCGGCGCTTCGGCCATACCCTCCACAAAGTCACCGCCGGGCTATTCTTACTCACCCGCGCTGCGGCTGAGGGAGTGAGGGTCTTCGCTATCTCCATCGTCGTCGGCATCGCCATCGGCACCGGCGACACCCTCTCCATCTTCCTCATTTCCTTCTTAACACTCCTCTACACCTTCGAAGGAGGAATGGCCGCCGTCATCTGGACCGACGTCGTCCAGATGGCCCTCTACGTCGCCGGAACCCTCGTAGCCCTCTTCACCCTCGGCCACTCCATCCCCGGCGGCTGGTCCCACATCCACGCCGTAGCCGCGCCTCTGGGCAAGTTCCACATGCTCAACTTCGCCTTCAATCTCACCCAGTCCTATACCTTCTGGGCCGGCATCCTCGGCGGCACCTTCCTCACCATGGCCTCCCACGGCACCGACCAGCTCATGGTCCAGCGCATGCTCGCCGCCCGCAACCTCCGCGAGTCCCGCCTCGCCCTCCTCAGCTCCGGGGTCGTCATCTTCCTCCAGTTCACGTTGTTCCTCCTCATCGGCGTAGGCCTCTTCGTCTTCTACGGGCAGGCCGAAAGCTCAGGTGCCCCACTCATCGCGCAGTCTGCGATGAGTGGGATCAAGGGTCTAAGCCCAGACCGCATCTTCCCCACCTTCATCGTCCACGAGATGCCCCACGGCATCGCCGGCCTCCTTGTAGCCGCCATCCTCGCCGCCGCCATGTCCAACCTCTCCGCCGCCCTCAACTCCCTCGCCTCCACCACCGTCGTCGACTTCTACCTCCCCTTCCAGCAGCGGCGACGCATGGGTGCGCCATCGTCGGCCGACGGTCTCATCGTCGGACAGGGTGGGGTATCGAGCGAAGCTCGACCGTCTTCCTCGGGTCGCCCCCAAACTAACACCACCCTCATCTCCCGCCTCGCCACCATCGTCTGGGCCGTCATCCTCTTCCTCATCGCCGTCTACAGCATCCAGCACGGAGGCAAGGGCCACGTCGTAGAAACCGGCCTATCGATAGCCTCGGTGGCTTATGGCTGTTTGTTAGGCGTCTTCCTCCTCGGCACCCTCACCGCCCGGTCTTCCAAATACGGGGCTACCCAATCCGGCACAATCATCGGCATGCTCTGCGGCTTCGCCCTCAACCTCACCCTCTGGCTCCCCACCATCACCCCCATCCGCCACCTCGGCCCCATCCTCATCCCCAAAGTAGCCTTCACCTGGTACGTGCTCTTCGGAGCCCTCGTGACCTTCCTCATCGGCTCCATCGCCAGCCTGATCCTCCCCAAGCCCCGCCGCGCCGCCGCCTTCCTCCTCTGCGGCGTCGTCTTGGCTTCTAGGTACCCCGAGGCTTTAGCCTCGGGTCTCACATCCCCGCACGAAGGCAAGGGGCTTCAGCCCCTGGGGTATGCCCTCTTATCCCAGCCAAAAGCCTCCACAGCAAGCTACGACTTCTCAGAAGTCTCTTCGTTGATGGATGCCGCCGTCGCGCAGAAAAAGCTCCCCGGAGCCGTCGTCCTCATCGGCCACAACAACCACATCGTCTTCGAGCACGCCTACGGCAACCGCGCCCTCGAACCCACCCTCGAGCCCATGACCGAAGACACCCTCTTCGACATGGCCTCCCTCACCAAGGTCCTCGTCACCACAACCGCCATCCTCCAGCTCTACGAGCAGCACAAACTCGACCTCGACACCCCCGTCGCCCACTACCTCCCCACCTTCGCCGCTGCTTCTAGGTACCCCGAGGCTTCAGCCTCGGGTCTCTCAGCGGACAAGAATGAAGGTGGGCTTCAGCCCCTGGGGTATGCCTCTCAGGCCGCCACCTGGAAGTCCCAGATCACCATCCGCCAACTCCTCACCCACTACTCCGGCCTTCCCGAAGACGTAGACCTCAAAGACGATTGGGGTCTCCAAAAACCCGACAAACCCGAAGGCATCCGCCGCGCCCTCGCCGCCATCCCCTACGGACCACCCGGCCTCACCTTCAAGTACTCCGACATCAACTTCATCACCCTCGGCTACCTCGTAGAAACCCTCTCCGCCCAGCCCTTAGATCTCTACGCCCGCGATCACATCTTCGCTCCACTCGGCATGACCTATACCGCTTACCATTCCTTCGCAAGAACCTGCGGGCCCATCAAGAAGGTCGGATCCGCGATTGAGTTCGCCTCAAACGTAACAGCGAACACAAATGCAGATGGAACGATGTCTGTAAGCATTGCAGACTACGCCTGCCCGCCGCCCTCCTGGATTCCGCAGGGCATCATCCCGCAAACCGCCCCCACCGCCCACGACACCGAAGGCACCCCCACCACCAACCCCGACTTCGACCACCTCCTCCGCGGCACCGTCCACGACCCAACCACCCGCCGCATGGGCGGGGTAGCCGGCCACGCCGGAGTCTTCTCCACCGCCAGAGACATGAACCTCTTCTGCCAGGCCCTCCTAGACAAACTCACCAACAACGCCGGCCCTTTCCCCCTCCAACAATCCACCCTCCGCCTCGCCACCTCCCCCAACCAACCCGCCACAGCCGTCAACACCGCCACCATCTTCACCCCGGACGGCCAGCCCACCAAAGGCGTAGCCTCCCGAGGCCTCGGCTGGGACCTCAACTCCCCCTTCTCCCGCCCGAGAGGCGAGACCTTTCCCATCACCACCCGAGACGCCTATGGGACCGTCCATCCCGGCTCCTTCGGCCACACCGGCTTCACCGGCACCAGCCTCTGGCTCGACCCCACCTCCAACACCTACGTCATCCTCCTCGCCAACGCCATCCACCCCCGAGTCGCCGCCTCCATCTCCCCCCTCCGCGGCCAGGTAGCCACCGCCGCCGCCCGCGCCCTCGACTTGGGAGCCACCACGACGGGTGCCCCATCCTTTTCGGAGTCTCATCCCGAAAAGGGTGGGGTATCGAGCGAAGCTCGACCGCTCTCCTCTGAACCCACAGAAAACACCAGTCATCCTGAGCGACTCCTTCGCAGCGCGAAGGAGGAGTCGAAGGACCGCAAGACCGCCCACCTCACTCCCGCGGCCTGGACCACCCACCTAGACCTGCCGGCCCTCGAGGTAGCCTCTAGGTACCCCGAGGCTTCAGCCTCGGGTCTCGCACCTGCCACAAAAGTCGAGCTTCAGCCCCAGGGGTATCCTCCGCCACACTATGACCGTGCTCTTCTAGCCTCTAGGTACCCCGAGGCTTCAGCCTCGGGTCTCACACCCGCCACGAAAGAGGGGCTTCAGCCCCTGGGGTATAGCCTTCCTCCATCAGCCCCGGTCCTCATAGGCATAGACGTCCTCGAACAAACGAACTTCGCCCCCCTCAAATCCCTCGCCGCCGCCCACAAAAACCACCTCCGCCTAGCCCTCCTCACCAACCAATCCGGCCTCGACGCCCACGGCCGCCGCACCATCGACATCCTCGCCCACGCCTCCCCCGAACTCACCTTGGTCAAAATCTTCTCCCCCGAACACGGCCTCTACGGCAAGCAAGACGCCGAGACACTCCAGAAAGAATCCGACCCCACAACCCATTTCCCAGTCATCAGCCTCTACGGCCCCAAGCCCTCCGACAAGCACCCCAAACCCACCGACCTAAAAAACGTAGACGCCATTGTCATCGATCTCCAGGACGCCGGCGTCCGTTTCTGGACCTACGAAACCCTCCTCGGCTACTTCCTCGAAGCCGCCGCCGAATCCCACACAGAAATCATCGTCCTGGACCGCCCCAACCCCATCGCCGCCGTCACCCCCCAAGGCCCCACCTCCGACCCCACCCCCGAATCCACCTACACCAACTTCCTCCCCATCCCTCTCCGCCACTCCCTCACCTTCGGGGAGCTCGCCCGCTACTTCAACGCTTTTTTGTCCTTCCGCAGCGCAGCGGAGGAATCTGCAGTTGGGGCCGCTACACAACCCGGCCCCCATGCCTCCCTCACCGTCATCCCCATGCGCAACTACTCTCGCACCGACTACTACCCTGACACTGGCCTCCCCTGGACCCCACCCAGCCCCAATCTCAAAACCCCCCGCGCAGCCGTCCTCTACCCCGCCCTCGGCCTCACCGAACAGACCAACATCTCCGTTGGCCGCGGCACCCCGACCCCCTTTGAAAACCTGGGCGCACCCTGGATCAAAGCCGACGAACTAGCCGCCTTCCTCACCGCCCGCCATATTCCCGGCGTTCTCATCACCCCCACCACCATGACCATCGCCGAGGACGCCAACAAGTATCCCTTCCACGGCCAGACCATCCCCGCCCTCCACTTTCAGGTCACCGACCCCACCACCCTCGACTCCCCAGAACTCGGCCTCGAACTCCTCTCCGCCCTCCACCATCTTTACCCCACCCAGTTCCAGCTCGAACGCTGCAAAACCCTCCTCGCCAACGCCTCCACCCTGGAAGCCCTCACCGAAGGCCAGGACCCCGGCGACATAGCCTCCACCTGGATCCCGCTTCTCGACGCCTTCCGCCAAACCACCGCCCCCTACCTCCTCTACCCCTGACCTTGTTTGTCATCCCCGAAGGGGATCTGCTTTTGTCCATTTCTTTGTTGTCATTCCGCAGCGCAGCGGAGGAATCTGCAGTTGCCTGTTCCTCCGCTGCGCAATCCGAACCAGATCCGTCACATCCACCCGTGAATTTCACGTAAACCCCGTCCCACGCCACCCAAACTCCCTACAATACAAGGGCAGGGGGACTTGACAAATAAGCCCCGCAGAAGCATCCACCTGCACCTCTGCCGCACTCACGGGTATACCCCTGTACACCTCGAAGTCCAGACCTAAAGTCTCTCGTTTGAAGACTTTGCCACAAAACAGGGGGTGGGGTACCCCCGTTCGGCCACAAGGAGAAGCCCATGCCGCGCATCAACTTTCAGCAACAACTCGTCGCCCTCAAAGACAAGCTCCTCGCCATGGCCGCGCTCTCCCAGCAAGCCCTCGAGTTCTCCGTCGAAGCTTACGTCTCCGCCGACCTCCCGCTCATCAACCACGTCCGCGAGATCGAGGCCGCCATCAACACCGCCGAAACCTCCGTCGACGAGATGGCCTACGACCTCCTCGCCAAAGAGCAGCCCATGGCCATCGACCTCCGCTTCATCCTCTCCGTCATCAAGATCAACGGCGACCTAGAGCGCATCGGTGACCAGGCCACCAACATCGCCACCCGAGCCGCCGGCTCCGTCAAACCCACCCTCCCCCTCCCCGTCGACATAGAAGACATGGGCGCCAAGGTGGGGGTCATGATCCGCACCGCCATCCAGGCCCTCCTTGAAGCCGACGACAAACTCGCCGAATCCGTCCTCGAAATGGACAACGAAATCGACGACATGAACCGCGCCATCCACACCGATCTCATCCAGGTCATGACCCAGCACGCCGAGGTTGCCGAGCAGGCACTCAACGCCATCATCGTCAGCCGCAACCTCGAGCGCGCCGCCGACCACGCCACCAACATCGCCGAAGACGTCATCTTCTGGGTCCGCGGCTCCGACGTCCGCCACAAGTTCTCCCTCCTCCAGCCCTCGCCAACGCACGTCACCAACTAGCAGCTACTGCTTCAGCCCCCGCTGCTTCAGCATAGGCTCAATCTTCGGCTCGCCACCCAGCCATGTGTCATACATCTTCGCCAGATCTTCCGTATTCCCGCGCGAAAGCACCATCCCCCGGAACCGGTCCCCGTTCGCACGCGTCAACCCGCCGTTCTCCTCGAACCAGTGATACGCCGCATCATCCAGCATCTCGCTCCAGAGATACGCGTAATACCCCGCCGCATACCCCCCGCCAAACACATGCGCAAAGTAGCTTGACCGATACCGCGGCGGCACCGCCTCCAGCGCCAGACTCTTCTTCTCCAGAGCCGCCTTCTCAAAGACATCCGTGTCAGCCGGCACAACTCCCGCCGACAGAGTATGCCACTGCATATCCAGCTCCGCCGCAGCCAGCAACTCCGTTAGCTCATACCCCTGGTTGAACGTCGCCGCCTTTTTGATCTTCGCGGCCAGTTCCTCCGGCATCGCCGCCCCAGTCTTGTAGTGCTTCGCAAAATGAGCAAACACCTCCGGATACGTCGCCCAGTGCTCATTGAACTGTGACGGAAACTCGACAAAGTCCCGTGGTACGCTCGTCCCACTCAACGATGGATACTCTGCGTTCGCAAACATCCCATGCAGCGCATGCCCGAACTCGTGGAACATCGTAATGACGTCGCTGAACGTGATCAACTCCGGCTCACCCGCCGCCGCCTTGTTGATATTCGCGACGTTATAGACCACAGACTGCGTGCCCAGAAGCTTCGACTGCCTTACGAAGCTAGACATCCACGCCCCACCGCGCTTGTTGTCCCGCTTGAAATAATCGCAATAAAACAAAGCCAGATGCGACCCATCCGCATTGAACACCTCAAACACCCGTACATCGGGATGCCACACCGGCAGATCATGCTGCTCCTTGAACGTGATCCCATACAGCTTGTTCGCCGCATAAAACACTCCATTCTGCAACACACTGTTCAACTCAAAGTAAGGTCGCGTCTCCTTCTCATCCAGGTCATACTTCGCCTTCCTCACCTGTTCCGAGTAGAACTCCCAATCCCAAGGCTCAACCGCTAACCCCTTCTCACTCCCACCCGCCTGCGCCGTAATCAAAGCCTGAATATCCTTCTGTTCTGAAACAGCCTCAGCGGTCGCCGCCGGCACCAGCGCATCCATAAAGTGGATCGCCGCCTCCGGCGTCTTCGCCATCTGATCCTGTAGCTTCCAGGCCGCATACGTCGGAAAGCCAAGCAGCTTCGCCTTCTCCGCCCTCACCTGCACCAGCCTCAGGATCGTCGCCCTTGTATCGTTGTCATCCCCGCGCTCCGTCCTGTTCCACGAGTGCTCAAACAACGCCTGCCGCGTCTCCCGCACACTCAACTGCGCCAGCGCCGGCTGCTGCGTCGTATTCTGCAGCGTCACCGCGTACCCCTCCACCCCCCGAACCTTCGCCGCCGCCTCCGCAGCCGCAATCTGCGCCTCGCTCATTCCCACCAGCGCAGCCTTGTCGGTCGTCACATATCCACCCGCCTTCGTCGCCGCCAGCAGCCTCCGGTTGAACGCATTCGTCAGCTTCGACTCCTCCTCGTTCAAAGCCTTCATCTTCGCCTTGTCCGCATCGTTCAGCTTCGCCCCTGCCCTTACGAAACGGTCATGCAATACCTCCACCAGCCGCAGGTCTTCGGCCCCTAGGCCCAGCGTAGCCCGCCTCTGGTACACCGCCTCCACCCGCCCAAACAGCTTCGCATCCAGATAGATCGCATCCTCATGCGCACTCATCCTTGGAGCCATCTCCGTCTGTATCTGTTCGAGCGTCGGATTCGTGTCCGCCCCCGTCACCGCGCTGAACGCCGCACTCGCCCGATTCAGCAACGCCCCGGACTTCTCCATCGCGACATACGTATTCGCAAACGTCGGAGCCTCCGGGTTATCCGCAATCGCCCGCATCTCCACGGACTCCTGCTCCATCCCCTCGATCATCGCCGGCTCATAATCCCCATCCTTGATCTTGTCGTAAGGCGGCGCCTCAAACGGTAGCCCACTCTTCGCATAAAACGGATTCGCCGCCCCGAACTCCACCTTCGCCTGCCCCTTTGCACCCGCCACCGCCAAAGCTCCCGCCGCCATCAACACACTCACCCGCCACACTCCCATGCAAAGTTCCTCCAACTTCTAAATTCTACTTCCCGATAACTCTCGTGTTAGTCATCGGCCAAGAGCTTCTAGGTACCCAAGGGCTATAGCTTCTAGGTACCCCAAGGGCTACAGCTTCTAGGTACCCCAAGGCTTTAGCCTTGGGTCTCTCAGGAGCAGCGAGCAGGCGGGCTTTAGCCCCTGGAGTATGCCTTAGAGGAGTGCAACAAACTCCAACCGTAATGAAGAACCATCGCTATCTACTAACGTTATAGTTGACAACCCATCCCACTACCGTCTATCAATCTACTAACACGGTAGTAGCAATCAAAAAAATGCTAGAAAAGCCCCTCACCCCCCTCGAACTCGAAATCATGCACGTCCTCTGGGACGCCGGCCCCTCCACCGTCTCGGAAGTCCAGCCCAAACTCGCCTCTGCCCTCGCCTACACCACCGTCATGACCATGCTCAACGTCCTCCTCCGCAAGGGCAAGGTCACCCGCGTCCAGGACGGCCGCGCCTTCCGTTACCGCCCCGCCGTCACCCGTCGCCGAGCCACGGGCTCCGCCGTCGAAGACCTCGTCAAACGCATGTTCGGCGGCTCAACCGAAGCTCTCCTCATGACCCTCGTCGACACCCGCCGCATCACCTCCAGGGAACTCGACCGCCTCAGCCAGCAAGTCGCCGAAGCCGAACGCACCGACAAAGCCGCCAGACAAGCTGCCAAGAAGAAACCCGCCAAAGCCCCATCCCCGGAGGCCAAATGATTCAGCCGACCCTCGCCCCACACCTCATTGACTACGCCGTCAACACGCTCTGGCAACTCCCTCTCTTGGCCGCGTCCACCTGGCTCCTCATCCGCCTTTGTCGCCCATCCGTCTTCGTTCAACACCTCCTCTGGATCGCCACCCTCGGCCTCGCCGCCACGCTCCCCCTCCGGCACCCCGCCATTCCGATCACGTCCGCCCCACAGCCCACCTTACTGTCTCTCCACGGCCTCATCACCGCCTCACCCCTGCCTCTCAGCGGTCTTTCACATCCCCGCTCGATCTCCCTCGCTCCCGTCCTCCTCACTACTCTCGTCCGGCTTTGGCTCCTGGCCCTCGCCATCAACCTTCTTCGCCTGACGTCCGCCTGGATCTCCTCCCGCCGGCTCATCGCCTCCGCCACCACGAACCCCGAAGCCCTCGACCCAGCCTTTCTCCAATCCTGCGCCGATCGCCTGCACATCCCCATCCCCGACGTCCGCTTCCTCAACTCCCCCTCCGCCACACCCGTAGTCGCCGGCATCTTTCACCCCATCCTCCTCCTCCCCGCTCATCTCGCCCACGACTACGAACTCACCGCCATCCTCCTCCATGAGTTCGCTCACATCCGCCGTCGCGACACCCTCACTAACGCCCTCTGCCGCCTCATCGCCCTCCCCATCGCGTGGCACCCCGTCACCCCACTCCTCCACGCCCGCATCAACCAGACCCGCGAAATCCTCTGCGACACCCTCGCCGCCGAAGCCGCCGGCTCCCCCAACGCCTACGCCCGTTCCCTCCTCACCCTCGCCCGCAACCTTAAAGCCTCTCAGCCCGCACGCAACCTGGCCACCCTGGGCATCTTTCCATCCACCCGCACCTCATCCGCAATGGAGGAACGCATCATGAACCTGATCACCCCCGCCTCGCCAAAGCTCTCCAACCGCGCCATCCGCATCTCCGCCGGCGTCGCCCTCGTCGTCGCCGCCACCCTCACCACCGCCGCCTTCCACCTGCAACCCGCCTCCGCCGCCCAGCGTCCGACCGTCGCCGCAAGCGTCGTCCCGGTCTACTCCAAAGCCCCCACCGCCGATTGGAAGCTCTCCGATCAGCCCTCCACGACCCTCAAGCCATACGCCCCCACCCCCTACACCTCGCGTGACAACGGAGCTACCTGGCAAGCCGTGATCCCCACCAGACCGCATCAGGAGCCATTCGCGTCCCCCGAGCCGTCAACGCCTCCAGCCGCCCTCCCTGCTTTGTCTGCCCGTCCCGCCCCGCCACCCATTGCTTCTCACGCCCCGTCTCCTGCTCTGCCGCCCATCGGCCTCCTGGCCCCGCAGACGCCGTCTCCTGCTCCTGCCCCCACACCAGCCCCTCCAGCACCAATCCAGACACCTGAGCCCAAGCCCACCCAACAGTCCCGCATCATCGTCGAAGGCCAGGAACGTGACCTCACCCCCGCCGAGCAAGCCGACCTCGACAAGCAGCTCGCCAACGTCAACGCACAGGTCAAAGCCGCCATAGCCAACATTCACCCCGATCTCAGCCAGCTCAACCAGCAGCTCAAGCACCTCCACTCCCCGGAGTTCCACCGCCAGATGGCCGATCTTCAGCGCCAGCTAGCCAACGCCGAGTTCCAGAAGCAGATCGCCGAAGCCTCACGTATCGCCACCGACCAAGCGATCAACAGCGACGCCCTCCGCGAGCAGGTGGCCCACGCCTCCGCCGAGATGGCTAAAGCCCAATCCAACATCGTCAAGCAGAACTTCACCATCCAGTTCGACCCGGCCAACCTGCAGGCCCAGATCAAAGCCGCAACCGAAGCCCTCGCCCACATGAAGATTCCCACCGGTATCCACATCGACATCGACTCCGCCACCCTTCAGCGCCAGCTCGACCAGGCTCAGCACCAGATCGACGAAGCCCGCAAACACCTCAAAGAAACCACCCCACAGCCCTAGCCCGTCTTCATCCAGCGAGGGGAGTGCACACCCCTCGCCGTATCCGCCTTTTCCCTCTATCCCGCTTACCCCCGCAAGCCTTCCTTTCGCCTCCTCAAATCCCCGGCACCACCTAGCCTTGACGCCCGCACCCCCGCCCTCTACGCTTAATCAACATGCTCTCTACCTGCCATCTTTGTTGTCGCAGCCACTTCCGCTGCCTCTTTGCCTGACTCCGCGCCCCACCCCAGCGCACCCCATCCGCAAAGCCCGCAGCCCACGCCATCGTGGGCTTTCTTCTTGGGCCGGTAACGCGACCCCTAAAGGAACCCGAACATGCCCGACGAAGCCGTCCAGGTCGACTCCCCCGCAGCCGCAGCCAAGCCCATCAAAGAAACCAAGGCCCAGAAGTCCGAGCGCCTCAAGCTCGCCAAGAACCCCTGGGACGCCTGGGACGAAGTCCGCGCCTTCGCCCGCGAAGGCCGCGACGCCGTCCTCCCCGAGTGGACCGGCCTCTACTTCAAGTGGTGGGGCATCTACACCCAGGGCGACGGCATCGGAGCCACCGGCGGCATCGGCGGCGAAGGCAAAGCCTCCGAGTTCTTCATGATGCGCATCGCCCTCCCCAACGGCCTCCTCACCAGCCATCAGCTCCGCGTCATCGCCGGCCTCTGCAAACGCTACGCCCGCAACCTCGCCGACATCACCACCCGCCAGAACATCCAGTTCCACTGGCTCACCATCCAGTCCCTCCCGGAGATCGTCGACGCCCTCACCGCCATCGGCCTCTCCCCCAAGGGCGCCTGCGGAGACGTCGTCCGCAACGTCACGGGCTGTCCCCTAGCTGGCCTCGACCATCACGAACTCCTCGACGCCAGCCCCCTCGCCCTTGAGATCGCCCACCGCCTCACCGCCAACCCCGCCTTCTACAATCTCCCCCGCAAGTTCAAGATCTCCGTCACCGGCTGCCCCCTCTGGTGCACCTACCCCGAGATCAACGACCTCGCCTTCACCGCCGTCAAGCGCACCGTCAATGGTATCGACGAAATCGGCTATACCCTCCGCGTAGGCGGCGGCCTCTCCACCGAGCCCCACATGGCCGTCCGCATCCCTGCCTTCATCCCCCAGGACAAAGCCGTAGCCGTCGCCGAAGCCTCTGCCGACATCTTCCGCGAGCAGCAGGAGCTCCGCGAAAACCGCACCCGCGCCCGCATCAAGTACCTCTTCATGCGCCACGGCTGGACCGCTGAAAGCTTCCTAGCCGCCCTTGAGGACAAACTAGGTTATAAATTAGACCCCAGTCCGCTGGACATGGCGGGTGCCCCATCCTCGGACCGCGGCCTTATCGCGGGAAAGGGTGGGGTATCGGACGAAGTCCGACCGCCTTCCTCCGACCCGGCAAGTAACCCCGAACAAATCCCCGACGACGTCTACCGCGACCACATCGGCATCACTCCCCAGAAAACAAAACCGGGCCAACCCGGCCTCTCCGCCGTCGGCGCCTCCGTCCTCCGCGGCCGCCTCTCCGGCGACCAACTCGAATCCCTCGCCAACCTCGCCGAACTCCACGGCGACGGCCATCTCCGAGCCACCATCATGCAGAACATCGTCCTCGTCAACATCCGCAACGAGGCCGTCCGCCCCCTCATCGCCGACCTTCATACCATCGGCCTTGAGGTCGAAGTCTCCCCCTTCTGGCGCGGCGCGATCGCCTGTACCGGCACCGAGTTCTGCAAGCTCGCCATCGCCGAAACCAAGGCCTTCAGCAAGTGGCTCGTCTCCGAGATGGAAGACCGCCTCCCCGGCTTCGACCAGCAGATCAAGCTCCACGTCACCGGCTGCACGAACTCCTGCGGCCAGCACTGGATCGCCGACATCGGCCTCGAAGGCAAGAAAATCAAGCAGAACGGTCTCTCCGTCGACGCCTTCTACTTCTGCGTCGGCGGAGCCGTCGGCCGCTACGCCCGCCCCGCCCGCCCGTTAGGCTTCCGAGCCGCCGCCGAAGACACCCCCGCAGCAGTCGAACGCCTCCTCCGCGCCTACTTGGCCGCCCGCACCCCAGGCGAAGACCTCCGCCACTACTTCGCCCGCACCCCCGACGAAGACCTCCGCACCCACCTCAACGGCACCCCCATCCCCACCGCCGCCCTAGACCAAAGAGACCCCCCACCCGCTAGAGGAGCCCACGCCCCCGACGCCTAAGTGGTTGGATGCTACACTCCCGAAACGGGAGTTGACGATTTGCCGAACCGCCAGACAGTAGACAACAGCCGATTTAATCCAGGCGCACTCCTGCCGTACTCACTTCGACAGATCGACTTACAGACCGCCATGCAGGATGTCTATGACTTCTTTTTCGATGTGAATAGCTTCTTTCAGGAGCGTAACTTGCCGAGGCTAGAAGATGTTCTGCGCTCTGCGAATATGTCCGGCATGCTTTCGGACATGTTAACCGCCAGCATCGCAAAACATTCTCGTACGCTAGTTTCCAATCAGCACCATAACGGTCATCCAGACCTCGTGGTGAATGGTAAGTACCCCAACAATGGAGTAAAGTCCGGCGAAGACGGCATCGAGATCAAGACAACTCTGAAGCGCGGAGGAGCCGTCGACACCCACGGGGGGCGTAACCAGTGGCTATGTGTATTTGTCTACGCCGTTGATGTCACGACCGAGCCGGCGCACGATAGAAGACCGATGCAGTTCACGGAGCTTTATCTTGCAAAGGTGTCCATCGAAGACTTTCGAAAGAACGCTCGCGGAGAACTGGGAACGAGAACGGCGACCTTACACCGTGAAGGTGTCAAAAAGTTGAGGGCTGGATGGATTTACAAGGCTGAGGCGACTTAGCGGTCCTATCGCTTTGGCCGCCATCTCCGCGTAAGTCGAGTCCCGCTCAAGGCCAATACTTGTATAGCCAACTGCATTGCAAGCTGCCAGCGTCGACCCCGACCCGGCAAATGGATCGAGTATGACACCCTCGCCCAGCGGCAAAGCGGCGTAGACAAGCTGCCTTAGAAATGACTGAGGCTTCAGCGAGGGATGGTTAGCTATTCGCCTTTCACGCTGCGTAGTTGGACTCGAACGTATCACGTCGCCAAAAGGTCGGTCGGTCGAAATACGCCGCCATCCTCCCGTTCTCCATAGGCGTAAATTGTCCTGCACCCGACCATCGAGCGGTTTCCTTACGATTACCCAAGGCTCCCACATAGAGCGCGGCATGACACTAACTCCGCTGAACTCTTCATGTGCATTCTTCGGTCGGTCGCCGCCGCGCATCGTCATAGTCAGCCTGACGATTGAACCTCGCACCTCGAATCCTGCGGCCGCAAACGCGGTTGAGACTAAATGAGCGAGCAGTGGGTTGCTGGCAACCGCAACATTACCACCGGGAACAATCACGCGGTGTAACAAACGCGCCAATGTCTTGAAGAACGTCTGCAACAGTGTCCGATCTTCATCGGTCAGGATTGTGAAGCGTGGAAGCGGCGCACGCTTGTGGCCGTCGAAGGACGGTGGAATTCTCCATAGACCACCACGCCCGGAACGCAGCTTCACCTGCTCACTGGGTGTATATTCCCTCAGTCCGTAAGGGGGGTCCGTTACCACAGCATGAATCGAGTCTGCCTGCCTCGATGACAGCCATGTCATACAGTCGGTCTTGTATAGAAGCGCTCGGTCAATCATGGCTGGCTCGTCGCCCTGAACTCCTTGGGGGCGCATCTGCTCCGTTTGAAGGAGTGAGTAGTGGCCCCGAGCACAGCGCCTAAATCTCTCCGGGGTATTCAGATTTAGGTAAGAGCGGACGGAGGATTCAGACACGTCACCTAAGTCATCTGAAACCGCACGATAGATTTGCCTAAGTGACGCCGTGCCGTAAGCCGTGATACAGCGGGTGACAGCATCTCTGACGCTTCCTGGTGCTTGGCTCATACTCAGAAACTAGTGGAACGACGTCTGGACGTCAACTTCAGGAAGTGCGCAATCTCAGTTGTCATTCGTTACGCCCACTATTTCCCGTACAACACCCCATCCCAAACCCTCAACTCCGCCCCCTGCACCCCATTCACCACCCGGCTCTCCGCCCCATCCCCCATCCCAAACACCATCGTCCCCCGCCGTCTCAAGTCATACTCCGGCCACACCGGCAACCCATCCGCCCCCGGCGCCTCCCCCCGGATAAACCCACACCAGGCCGCATGCACCCGCTTCCCCAGCGCCGCCTCCGCCGAAGCATTCCCCACATCCCCATGCGGCTTCCCCCAAACCAGCCCCAGCTCCAGCGTGTGATACGCATACCCCTTTAACCGCCCACTCGTCTCCTCAAAATCCAGCTCATACACATACGCACTCCCGCCACCCTTCACATGCGCCTCCGCCACCCGCAGCGACGGCACCCAATACTCCTCCGCCGTCACCGCCCGTATCCTTCGTTCCTCCACACTCAACTCAGGGTACAGCGCCGCATACTTCGCATACACCGGATCGAACGCCGCCACGCTCATATTTCCCAGCTGTGCCGCACTCGGATCGTGCGCCGGATGCGGCCCGATAAAGAGCGCGCTCTCCTCCCGGTTCGTCCCAATCAGCAGCCTCTTCCCCTTGCTCGACCCCGCCGCAATCGTCTCTACCGGCAGCCTCGGAACCAGTTGCCCATCGATCTCCGCCCGCAACGGAAAGTGCTGCGGCCACGTGTCAATAAACCGCTTCTGCGCCTGAATCAGATCCGCCCCCACAGCCGTCTGCAGCGTCCCATGCGCCGCCCCCGTCTGTGCCGGCCACGTCTCCATAAATCCCTTCGAGATCCCCGCGCTCACCGCCTTCGGCCAGATCCGTTCCGCCCCGCCACTCTCCGAGATCATCTGCTGAAACAGCGTCTCCGCCGTCGGCACGCCCATCAAAATATCAGTCAGCTTCGCCCCCGCCGACTCCCCGCCCAACGTCACTCTACCCGGATCACCACCGAACACCGCCACATTCTCTTGTACCCAACGCAGCGCCTCCATCAGATCGCTCAAAGCGTTATTCGCCGTCCCTGCATACTTAGCCCCCATCAGCGGCTCACAATCCATAAACCCGAACACCCCTAGCCGGTACGCCACCGTCACGCACACGATCCCCTCCCGCGCAAACGCCGCACCATCCGCGAACATTCCCTGGTACGAGTACCCCCCGGTAAACCCACCCCCATGCACCCACACAAACACCGGAAACGGCCCTTTCCCCTCCGGCGCCCACACGTTCAGATACAGGCAATCCTCGCTATGCGCCACCTCCGTCGCTTCGGGCTGCATCGGAGCCGCGGCAAACCGCGTAGCATCCCGCTCCCCCATCCACGGCGCCACTTTTTGAGCCGGAAGAAACCGCAACTCCCCCACCGGTGCCTGCGCAAACGGTACTCCCTTGAACACCCTCATTCCATCCACACTCTCCCCTCGCAGCGCCCCACTCCGCGTCCGCACCACCACCGGAGCCCCCGCCTGCGCTCCAAAGCAAGCCGAAGTCCGCAGAGCACAAGCAGAAAACATCCCATTCACCAAAAAGCTACGACGATCCATCGATCTCGCCTCCTCGTTCCAGCATCCACTCTCGTCCTCCTGAAAGACCAGCCGCAGCATAAGTCCCGCACCCCAGTTTCCCATTCCGGCACTCTCATCCGCAGAAATCTTGCACTTTCCCTTCGAAATACCGCCGAAAACACCAGCAAATTCGCATGTCAAGCCCCAAAAGCACCTAACTCCCTCATTTGACAGGAGATAGAGTTGGCGTACTCACTCCGCCCAATCCCGTATAATTAAGGAATACCAAGAACAATTAGAGAGTCTATGCCGGTGCCCAGGAGGCCCGCTATCCTCTTTGCTTTCACTATCTTCCTATAACACCAATGGAATGAACATTTTAGCTACCCCCAGCCCGCTATCTTGTTGCGTCCATTGAACTTGCCCGTTCAACCCCCGTGAGGGGGAGGGGGGTACCCAACCGTGAATGTAAGGAGACCGATGGACCTCACCTTCTGCCGCCACATCCTCCCCAGCACCTGCAAGTGCCAGTCTCCCGCCCTTACCGGTAGGCTCTACTGTCACCACCACGCCCGCCTCTACCGTCGAGGCTCCGGCTTCCACGCTCCCAACCTACTCCCGAAGCGGATTCCCGCCCTCGAACTCCCCGGCAGCCTGTCCACAACACCCGCCGCCGTCCAGGCCCGCATCTCCACCATCCTCCAGGCCCTCGCAACCGGCCGCATCGAAGCCCACCGCGCCACCGCCTGTCTTTACACCCTCCAGCAACGCACAAGCCACGCACCGCTCAAAACAAAAGCAGGTCTCTCATCTGCCCGTACAACTGACAAACAGAAACCTGCCCTTATGAAGCGTACTTCGACTATTGTGCCGGCGGAGCCGTCTCCGTCACCCCGATAGCCGCTCCAGAGACAATGAGGTCCACGCGACGGTTCTGAGCGCGCCCCGCAGAACTTCCATTATCCGCGACAGGATTGGACTTGCCATACCCAGCCGAAGTGATGCTGGTAGGGTCCGTTCCCTGTGCAATCAGAAAAGATTTCACCGACTCCGCGCGATTCTCAGACAGCTTCTGGTTCAGCATGTCCGAGCCAACGTTATCTGTATAACCTTCCACCTGCAGCTTCAGGCTCGGATAAGCCTGCAGAATCACAGCAACCTTCGCCAGCGAGATCTGCGTGTTCTGCTTCAGCGAGTACTTACCCGTATCGAAGAGAACGTCGGAGAGATTGACGATCAAGCCGCGAGCCGTCTCAGTCGTCTGCAGCACCCGATTCAGCTGCTCCCGCAGCCGTTCCCGAGTCGCGGTGACCTCAGCGGCAGACCGAGCCGCGGCATCCTTGGCCTGATTCGCCTCAAGCTCCGCCTTCTGCCGCTGCGCATCGGCGAGCTCGCGTTCAGCCGCAGCATTCTTGGCAGCAGCATCGGAAGCGGCTGCCTGAGCCTGAGCCTGCTGAGCCTGCAGGGCTGCCTGCTGCGCCGCCAGGTCAGACTGTGCAGCTTGCTGCTGCGCATTTTCCCTGGCGATGTCAGCGTTTCGTTGGCGCTCATCCGCCTGCTTGCGCAAGGTAGCGATGCGGGCATCCTCGGCCCCTTGCACCGCGGCCCGCGCGAAGGTGATCTCCAGCTTCTCGTCGCGATGCTTGCCGGCATCGATGTCAGCCGCGTTCTTGAGGTTGAGATTGGCCTTGGCGTAGATATCGCCCGCGTACTTCTCCGCCCCCGCAGCCTGGGCAATGCGAACCGCGTTGTACGCCTCATACAACTCAAGCGGCGACCTCTCGTCGCGGGTAATGGGATGGGAGACTGTGTGCGCTCCGTCGGTGGAGTCCTGATACACGCCCCGCGGCAGCAAAGTCGCATGGGCATTGACCTTCTCGATCACGCCGTTGGTGCGGTCGTTCAAGATCACGTTCTTGAGCACGACGACATCGGATGGCGTGGAGACCGAGAAGTACGGCTCGGCAGTGACGATCATGCCGAAGGCCTGCTGCGAAGTGGTGACTGTGATGTTGTTCTTGGTTCCCGCCGGCAGGACCTCGCCGAGGTTCTGCGGACGGCCATCGGGACTGATGCCCCAGAGCACGTAGGTCAGGTACTCCGGACCGAAACCATTGGCTGGAGTAAGGTTCTTGAACTCGGCGTTGATGGTGATACCGCCACGCTCGGACTTCACGGTGGCCTCGCCTTTGCCGTTGGGAAGAAGATTGGTGCCTTCAAAGGCGATCTTGGTCTCGCCGGAGCGATGAAGGTAGTTGACCGCATCTATGTCCCTCTGGACGGCTTTGACACGGTAGAAGAAGATGTCCCCGTTCTGAGTGACGACAGCGGCCTGGGCCGGAGCAGGAACGCTCGTGGGATTAGGCTCCTGAGCCGCCGCAAAGCCGGTCAGAACGATGCCACTGAAGAAGAGAGTAGGGAGGAAGGTGCGAGAAGTGCTGCGGATCATGCCGTTCTCCTGTTAGACTTTCGGCGCTGACGCGCGTGTCTACAGGTATTACGGATGCCCGGAATGGGGGTAAAGGGTGTCCGGGCTGCGGTCGGATGAGTCGTTCGTACCGAGTTCTCCCACAGAGTGGGTAAATCCTTCCGATCCGGCCGTAACCGTGGCAATGGCTATCGTCCCCACCCTCCAGGAGTTAGGTGCCTCGATCGGGCAGGGAGAGTTAAGCTAGACTGCGAGTTGTTTGGTCTAAGACGAGGCCAGCGGCTGAGACCTGGCCAGGAAGCCCTCTATCGGAGGGCTCTCGGAGCCTAGTTCGTGCTGGTGCTGCTGTGACGATGAACAAAGTGATAAGGAGGCCAGGGTCCGGAGAGCTGCATACGGCAGTCCTTGAGCTCCATCGTGGCGGAAGAGTACTTGTTCTGGTAGCGCTCGACGGTCTTGTGATCGATGAGATGGGCAATGTCTAAAAGCATCTTGCCGGAGTCCATGCGCTTGCAGGTGATCTCCTCGGCGATGGGCAGGAACATGCGATGCATCTGGACGGAGAGCGCACGGGCTTTGGACTGACGTTCGCGCTGCCGCGAAGCAGAGTCGCGAAGGCTGGCGAGGTACTGCTGCCCGACCGCCGACTCGCGGGAGAGCGCGTCCTGGGTGAAGTTACCCGGGCAGGTGTCATCGACGAGGACCTTGAGGTGCATCTCGGCCTTGCCGCGCAGGCGCTCGACGTTCGCCAGGAAGTGGCGCTGGTTCGAGCGGACAGAGCGGCGGAGGCTGTCGTCATCCTGAAATGTGGTGGCGAAGCGGAAGGGTAGTACGGTGGAGAGCTTGAAGCAGTCGGCGATGACACGCGCGTGATCGCGGGCGGCCTGCTGGGCCTCGCCTCCGAGGCGGGCGCCGTCCGCGGCGCTGTGTTCGGATACGATGACGGTCAGATCGCCGGCGGGAAAGAGGAAGGTCTGGTTGCCGAAGAGGCCGCTGACTCCAGTAAGGGGCATCGGGCGGCGGTGACGGGCGAGATCAGGAAAGGACTGGCGTTCTGCGATGCAATATGCGTACCACGACATGTTTCGCTCCAAAGCACGCTGATGGGTCTTGTTGCCCAATCACGCGTTGGTTGATCGAACGATAACGTAAGAAATTAGATGGCCTGGAAGTGACTCTGGCGCGAGTGCTCCAAATGAGGCATTCTGTACCGAGTGCGAAACGGATAGTAAGCCTAAGTTGGTACAGTTGGCAACGATTTCCTGAATCTTTTCCGAACTTGGCACGGCAGCATAGTTTCTACCTTATTTCGGCCTAAAGATGTGGCACATGTGTGGTTCGTATTCCCAGCACTAAGAAAGTCTCGCTCTCCGGACAAGTCTGGGCAGACGTCTAGAAGGTTGGATTGAGAAGACGCGTGACTGGGTCGGGGAACGGTTGATCGGCGTTCTTCAGCAGGAGGGCAATCTGCCACATCTGAGTGGGAGTGAGAATGTGCTCATAGGTGGGCATGCCGGAGAGGCGAATGCCGTTCTTGATCTTCCAGAAAGTCTCTCCGGCGGGATCGTCCGATACGCCGACAACGGAGCCGTGGGCATGCTTTCTAAAGAGCTGGGGAGCGCCGGGATACTCGGTCTTAGCATAAGAGGAGTCGTGGCCAGGGGTGCCGTGGCACCCGGAACAGTGATTGTAGTAAAGCTTGGCGCCGGATTCGAAGACGTCTTCCGAGATGCCAAAGGGCGGCTGTTCAAGTTCGCGGGTGATTCGAGCATCGAGCGGGATGTGAACGAGCTGGGATTCTAGTGGGAAGGCAGGATCTGTGACGGCTACCGGCGGGTGACCGTAGTGGAGATAGATCCAACCGCCGGCCGCGAGAACGAGCAGAGTGAAGACGATGCCGGAGAGGAAAGGCAAGAAGCGGCTGGCCGAACGCGAAGGATAGTTGGTCGAGGAGCGACGGCTGGTTGAACGGTTAGCCATTTGGAAAAACCCTTGCGATGAGATAAGGCTACGACGGTGGATGCGTGGAGAAAGCTATGGATGTTCTAATACACAGAGCGGGTTCCATCCTGAAGAAGATCCGGGGATGATGCCACACGTTGAGTGTAAAGCGTAAGAGACGCAGGAGTGATTCCGTTGAATTTTCGTTCGTGGTTTGTGGCAAGACTAGCTGGCAAGCAGCTTTTTGTTTTGGCAGGGCTTACGGCTTTGCTGATGATTGCGGGAGCAGGTTCTGCTCCTGGGCAGAATACGCGGCGGCAGCGGCGTGAGAGTAATGCGAACCGCCGCGCTCGGATCACACGGACGATCGACGATACCTACTCACACCGGTGGGAGGTGGGTGCGGGCGGCGGATATGAGCGGTTCCGGAGTGGTGAGTTCAAGCAGCAGAACAATGAAGTAGCGTTCTGGACCAGCGGGATGTACTCGCTGAATCCAAAGTTGGGCGTGGTTGGGATTGTGGGTGGGGGATTCGGCAGCGCAAAGCTGAATAACACGATCGAGAATGCAGTCAATCCGCAAATCCAGGACTACGAATTCATGGCAGGACCTTCGTATCGGCTGGTACGCAAGGAGAAATACTCGGTAGGAGTGTACGGCATGGGGGGAGCCGCATACGGGAGATTCAGTACCGGCCCAAAGGACTTTCCGTCGACGACCGTGGGATTATGGCCCTCTGGGACAGCGGCGGCGTTTTCTGTTGGAGTGAACCTCGACTACAACTTCTTCCCGAATCTGGCCGTGCGGGTCACGCCGAACTATCAAGGCACAACCTATGGAAGCACGGTGCAGAACAACAAGCTGGTCAACTTCGGACTCGTGTATCGGTTCGGGCGGCTGCCGTAGGGTCGATGAGCGTGCACAAATAGCCTGATTAGTCGAAGAGGAACTCCTGTCTTCGTCGAGAGCAGTGTTCCGGGCAAAAACGACTCGCTTAGGCGTGACCCATGGGCTGCAGGGGGAGCCAGATGGAGAAGACAGTCCCCGCGCCCTCGCGGCTCCGCATGAAAATGCGGCCTTGATGCTTGTCGATGATCCCCTTGGTGATCCAGAGACCCAAGCCGGTGCCGGTAACATCCTTAGTGGTGTGGAAAGGCTCAAAGACATGACCGCGCATGTTGGGATGGAAGCCGGTGCCTGTGTCGGCTACGCTGACCCGGACGCCATCAATCCCAGTCTTCAGGCAGTGAGCGGGACGGAGACGCAGGTGCAGGTTTCCGCCGTCCGGCATGGCGTCGTAAGCGTTGCGAATAAGATTGTTGAGGACCTGGCGGAAGTCACCTTCGAAGAGCAGCGGCTTGGGTGAAGAGCGCATACGCTGTGCGACGGCAATGTTGCGTGCGGGGAAGCGCGAGGCGTAAAGACGTAGGATGGCGGCAGTCGTGTCTTCGATATCGACCGGGCTGATGGTCGTCTGTTGGCGATGGAACTGAAGCGTCTGGAGGGTGATATCGGCGACGCGTAAGAGTTCAGTCTCGGCCAGCGCGGCGTAGGTCCGCGCATCTTCGAGTGACTCCGAGTGGCGGATGAGATAGATCAGGTTGATGACCGATTCCAGAGGATTGTTGATCTCGTGCGCGATCGAACTGGCGAGCTGTCCAACCGCGGCTAGTTTCTCCGAGCGGCGCAGGGCCTCTTCGGCCATACGGGATTGGGTGATGTCGCGAAAGGTGACAACGGCTCCGCGGAGTTCACCGAGATGCACGATCGGCTGCGCGGAGATCTCGATCCAGAACGGAGTACCGTCCTTCCGGAAGATATGATCGACTTCATTGGAGAACGGCTGGTTCTTGCGGAAGACGTTGTAAATGCTGCAGTCTTCGGCCGAATATGGGGAGCCGTCAAGATGATGGTGGTGGATCATCTGGTGCATATTGGTGCCAACGAGCTCCCAAGCTTCGTAGCCAAGCATGCGAAGTGCAGCTCGATTGACGAAGGTACAACTACCGTCCAGATCAAGACCCCAGATGCCTTCTCCCGCAGAGTCCAGAAGAGCCTGCCAGGGCTGATCTTCCGCGCTGAAGTCGCCCGCACCGTTCTCCGGTTGCCGCTGTGAGGGGAGATTTGGACTACCGGATCGATGAGAAACATCCAGGTGCGAGAGAGCGGATTGGACGTTCGATGGAACTTCCGGCATTTCGTAGGGCCCTTATGTACTGAAGCGTACTATCCGTTGGATGCAGGAATGACAAGGGTAGGAGAGCAGGAGCGCGAGGTGACTCAAGTAGATGACGCGCTTTACCATCAAGATGGATTGTGAGGCGTGGGACAGATGACCGAGATCAAGCAAGACGACCTGATCGAAAGCGTGGCGGACGCGCTGCAATACATCAGCTACTACCATCCGGTGGACTACATCACGAACCTGGCTCGGGCCTACGAGCTCGAGGAGAGCAAGGCGGCGAAGGATGCGATGGCACAGATCCTGATCAACAGCCGGATGTGTGCGGAGGGGCATCGGCCGATCTGCCAGGACACCGGAATTGTCACCACCTTCCTCAAGGTGGGGCTCGAAGTACGGTTCGTGGGCTCCGATGGTGGCGCGGCGACGATGAACCTGCAGGAGATGGTGGATGAAGGGGTCAGGCGGGCGTGGCTGAATCCCGATAACAAGCTGCGGGGATCGATCCTGCGAGACCCGGCATTTTCGCGGAAGAACACCATCGACAACACGCCGAGTGTGGTGGAGGTCTCGCTCGTGTGCGGCTCGACGGTGGATGTGACCGTGGCCGCGAAAGGCGGAGGGTCGGAGGCGAAGAGCAAATTTGTCATGTTGAATCCAAGCGACAGCGTGATCGACTGGGTGCTGAAGACAGTGCCGACGATGGGCGCGGGATGGTGTCCGCCGGGTATGTTGGGGATCGGTATTGGGGGAACGGCGGAGAAAGCGATGCTGCTGGCAAAGCAGTCGCTGATGGATCCCATCGATATGCAGGAGTTGAAGGCGCGCGGAGCCGTCACCAACATCGAAAAGCTCCGCGTGGAGATTTATGACAAGGTGAATGCGCTGGGGATCGGGGCGCAGGGCTTGGGCGGCCTGACGACGATACTGGATGTCAAGATCCTGGATTATCCGACCCATGCTGCGAACCTGCCGGTGGCGATGATTCCGAACTGCGCGGCTACCAGGCATGCGCACTTTGTGCTGAACGGTCAAGGGCCGGCGGAGTTGCTGCCCCCTTCGCTCGAGGACTGGCCGAAGTTGGAGTATGACGTCCATACTGCGCGGCAGGTGAACCTGCAGACGGTGACAAAGGCAGATGTTGAGACCTGGAAGCCGGGTGAGGTGATCCTGCTGACGGGCAAGCTGCTGACCGGGCGGGATGCCGCGCACAAACGGATGACGGATATGCTGAACCGCGGCGAGAAGCTGCCGGTGGACTTCAAGGGGCGGTTCATCTACTACGTGGGGCCGGTCGATGCGGTTCGGGATGAGGCGGTTGGGCCGGCGGGACCTACCACGGCTACGCGCATGGATAAGTTCACGCGGCAGATGCTCGAAAGTACCGGGCTGCTAGGCATGATCGGAAAGGCGGAGCGTGGGGTCGAGGCGATCGATGCGATTCGGGACAACCACGCGGTGTACTTGATGGCTGTGGGGGGAGCGGCTTACCTGGTCTCCAAGGCGATCAAGCACTCCCGGCTGCTGGCGTTTGAAGACCTGGGCATGGAGGCAATCTACGAGTTCGACGTGGTGGATATGCCGGTGACGGTGGCCGTGGATGCGTTTGGGACAAGCGTGCATGAGACCGGGCCGGCGGAGTGGAAGAAGAGGATTGCCGCGAGTCAGAGCTTGGGTGGTGTGGCGATCCTCGGGCAGTGAAGCCGGCTGGAGCTAGCCGCCGCCAAAGATCTTCTTGAAGAATCCTCCGATCCCGCTCTTCTTGGGTTTGGGATCGCTTTCGGGTCCGGATTCGTGCTCCACGGGTCTGCGAGCGGCAGAGGCAACAACAGCCGGTTTCGGTGGTGCGGGAAGCATGACAAGCTTGCGGCGGCCCGGAGCGGCTAGACCGGCGGTCGGCGGTGGGGCAAGATCGTCACGGGGCGCGAGTGCGGCGTCAAGCTCTGCGGCGGGTGTGAGCGCGGGGGCCTCATAGACCAGGGTTCCGGAGACTTTGACCCGGGTCTGGTTGGGGTTTTCCGGGGGCAGTGGTTCGGGCGACTCAATGCCGCGGCTGACCGCGGTGGGAAAGGGAAAGGCGGAGGCGTTCTGGTCAAAGGTCGCGGTGTTCCCTGCCCCGGCCCGGAGCGCGGCATCCGCGAGCGACATGCCCTGGGCAGGAGCGGGTGGACATCCGCAGGACGTCGTTGCAGCGGGAGATGCTTCCTGGATGAGACCGTGGGCGAAGACGACGTGCTGGTCCGGTTTCAGGAGATACGAGGACTGGCCGAGAGCGTCGGTGATGTTGATGGGTGGAGACTTTTTCCCGCGGTTTTCGACACAGGTGTCGCCGTTGGGGCTGACACGCATGGCGAGGTCGAGTAGATCCGGTTTGTTATGGCGTGCCGCGCTCGAGAAGCGCATGCCCGCGGTGACGACCGCATCGGTGGAGATCATGGGCATGCGAAGTTCAAGCGAGCCCTTCTCCAGCGAGACGAGAATGGGGTCATAAGATTGGCCGGATCTGTCGGGAGTGCCGTGGCCGACGAGGAGATGAACCGCGCTTGCCTGACAGACGAGCACCGTGCCGCCGCGCGAAAGGATGACGTGGGCGGGACGGTCGAGCGCGGAGACGATGCTGGACTCGCCAAGAATGCTGTTGCTGCCGGAGACGAGCAAGGCACCGGTGATGGTCGCCTCCGACGTGGGAACGTAAGCGACGAAGCGCTGGGCCGAGGCGCGCACGAGGAAACCGGCAAACGCTACGATGGAGACCAACGGTAACCGGCGCATCATCGGTTCAGCTCCTGGCACGTGAAGAGTGAGGCGAAGGTCAACGGGCAAAGATTCGCCTAAAGAAGTGACCTATGGAGTGTAGCGCGCCCCCTCTCTGCGCAGGCGGGGGGTCGGCGGGACGAGGTGCAGAGGCGGATACCGGGGTGGGTGCAGGAGCGACTTCCGGAGGGGCAGTCGCGGGACCATCGGCAACTGCCGGAGTAGCGGCAGCCGGTGTATCAGTAACGGACGGAGCAGAGGGATCGAACGTCAAGGTCCCATTGACCTGGACATGAGTCGATCCCGGCTTCTCCGCAGGGACTGGTGAGGCGGGGGTGAGGCCCTCGCTTACAGCGGCTGGGAAGGTTGTGGGGTCAGGCTGCGATCTGCCCTTCTTCTTCGGGAGTCCACGAATGGCGGCGTCGGCGAGGGAGAGGCTTTGGGCTGGGGGGCAGCCGCAGGAGCTGGATTCGCTGTCGACGACCTCCTTGAGCGAGCCGTGTTCAAAGAGAACGTGCTGTCCAGGCTTGAGCAGGTACGAGGCCTGGCTGAAGGGATCGGTCAGGGCGAGGGTGGGGGCTTTCCTGCCGCGGTTGTCGACGCAGGTGTCTCCGTTAGGGGTGACACGGATAGCGAGGTTGAGCGGAGCGGCTTTGTCGCGGGTGTCGATGGAGATAAAGCGGAAGTCGGGAGTGATGAGGGCGTCATCACGAGTAAAAGGCATATGGAGCTCGAGGGCGCCGCGATCGAGGGAGACGAGCAGGGGATCCATGTTGTGGGCGAACTGCTCCATATGCTGGCCGCCGGTCAGATGGGTAATGCTGGACTGGCAGACCAGGAGCTCTCCACCCCGGAAAAGGCTAACGTGAGCTGGGCGATCCAGGGCAGTGATGACGCTGTCCCCGCCGAGGAGGTTCTTGGTGCCGGAGACGGCGAGCGCGCCGGTCGTAGCGGCCTCTGAGATGGGAACGGACCCGATGACGCGGACCTGCGCACCGCCCGCAAGTCCGGCGAGGGCGGGCAGGAGTGACGCGAGGATCGGAAGGAACCGGGGCATGCTTGCTCCTACATGCTGCTACATCGTTACTGCTACATCTTGAGGAAGTTCTCGATCATCTTGCGACCGTGACTGGTGAGGACGGATTCGGGGTGGAACTGGACACCTTCGATGGGCAGGGTTCGGTGGCGAAGAGCCATGATGGTCTCGGGCTGTGCCGGATCAGGAGAAGACTTCGGAGAGACGGTACGAGCAGAGACTTCGAGAGTGTCGGGAAGATCCTCTTCCTGGACGACGAGTGAGTGATAGCGGGTGCAGGTCGTGGTGGATGGGATGCCGGCGAAGATGGTGCGGCCGTCGTGGGCGACTTCACTGGTCTTTCCGTGCATGAGCTTGCGCGCTCGGGCAACGGTTCCGCCGAACGCCGCACCAATGGCCTGGTGGCCAAGACAGACTCCGAGGATGGGAGTTCTGGGGCCTCCGGATTGCTGGAGAGCGGCAAAGTGCTGGAGGAGCGGAACGCTGATGCCGGCTTGCTGAGGAGTGCATGGGCCGGGGGAGATGAGGATGCGGTCAGGATGCAGAGCTTCCACTTCAACGGGCGTGATCTCGTCATTGCGCCGGATGACTATGTCCGCACCTAGCTCCCCCATGTATTGAACGAGGTTGTAAGTGAAAGAGTCATAGTTGTCGAGAACGAAGACCATGGAAGGATTTTACGCTTGGGACGATTGCGATGGGATTCGGGAGAGCGTCTAAGTGAGGGTGAGGTTAGGGCGATGATTGTTTCTAAACGGTGGCAGCACTTTTCGGCGATGGTGTTGATTGGCGACGGGATGATGGCGGTCATCCATCCAGAGAAGGATGCGATGGCTTGGAAGCGTGGTCCCAGGCCGTGGCAGGAGTTGATGCAGAAGCTGCATGAGCGCCCGGGGTTGACTCGGGTGATTGGGGTCGCGCAGATCGCGGGTGGAATCTGGTGGGCCCTGAGGCAGGAGAAGGTTCGCGACTAGTTATAAGGTCTAACTCAGGTTTGGCGGGCACGTTCCAAAGCGCGGACGACCGCTCGAGCTTTGTTGGCGCACTCTTCATACTCGAGCTCAGGGATAGAGTCTGCGACGATGCCGGCGCCGGCCTGGACGTGGCCTTGTTCGCCGTTCATGAAGAGCGTGCGGATTGCGATGCAGGAGTCGAGATTGCCGCTGAAGTCTGCGTAGAAGATACTGCCGCCGTAGATGCCTCGGCGGGCCGGTTCAAGCTCCTCAATAATCTCCATGGCGCGGATCTTAGGGGCGCCGGACAGCGTGCCGGCGGGGAAGCAGGCTTTGAAGGCGTCGATGGGCTCAAGGTCGGGCCGAAGTCGCCCCTCAATGGCGCTGACAAGGTGCATGACGTGGCTGTAGCGCTCTACGAACATGAGGTCCTTGACACGAACGCTGCCGAACTCGGAGACTCGGCCCACGTCATTGCGGCCAAGGTCGACGAGCATAATGTGCTCGGCGACCTCTTTCTGGTCGGCTCGGAGGTCTGCTTCGAGAGCTCTATCTTCAACCTCATCCGCACTGCGCTTGCGGGTTCCGGCAATAGGCCGGTACTCGACGGCGCGATTGTGAACGCGGACGAGAAGCTCCGGGGAGGAGCCGACGATGTGAGCGACAGTCGGCATTGACTTTGGAGCGGAAGCTTCCAGGGCGAAGCGTAAGAAGTACATGTAAGGCGAAGGATTGACGATGCGAAGGGCGCGGTAGACGTCGAAGGCGGGGACGCCAGGGACGCAGTCGAAACGCTGGGAGAGGACGCACTGGAACACATCGCCCGCGGTGATATAGTCCTTGGCCTTGCCCACAGCCTTCAGGAACGCGGGCTTGGAGGTGCGGGCTGACATCTTCAGTCTGCCAAGAGCCTGCCTGCGGCGAGGTTTGGGCAGTCCCTGGGCAAGGCGGCGTTCCATCTTGTTGAGGCGGCGAAGCGCCTGGACATAGGTGCCGCCGCGGGTTAGATCAACGGTGGCGATGAGGAGGATCTCCTTCTTGACGTGATCGAAGACCAGAACCTGGTCGAAGAACATCAGGCATGCGTCGGGGACGTGGAGTTCGTCGGCGGCCAAGGTGGGGAGATGCTCAATCAGTCGTACGACATCGTACGAGAAGAAGCCGACGGCGCCGGCAGTGAAGGGCGGCAGGCCGGGCAGGCGGGCGGGGGTGTGGCCCGCCAAGGCCCTCTTTAGTTCTTCAAAGATATCGCCCTGATGGGTGCGGGTGCGCTTTCCTTCTGCAACAAAGATGGTGTGGCCACGCGCGGTCATCTTCTTGTAGGGTTCTATGCCGATAAAGGTGTAGCGGCCAACGTGTTCGCCGCCTTCAACGCTCTCCAGCAAGAATGCCTCGGGGGCTTCATGAGCGATGCGCAGGAAGGCGGAGACCGGGGTCTCAAGGTCTGCGGTGATGGTCCGGTAGACGGGAATGAGAGTGTGGGTCCGAGCGATCTTGCGGAAGGCGGGTTCTACCGGTGTGGTCTGGTGGGAGCGAGTGGGTTTGAGACTCATAGTCGATGGAGCCATGGTAAATGCCGGTTTGAGCCGGAATCCTGATGTACCACCTTGGTCTGCTTGCGATTTCTCTGTCGGGGGGCCTATAGTACGCAGGGCTCCGACTTAGGAAGCCTACCAGGCTGGCGCGCTGCTCCGGAAGAGAGTGCAGCCCGCGCGTAAGGTGAATCCCGTTCCTGTGAAGTCCATCTATTTAGCTGGACGTTCATGTGGGGCGCGGAGAATCGATATGGTCACGGAATCATTAATCCCCAAAATCGCAAAACGCGGAAACGAAAAGAAGGGCTTGGATATGTCTGCAGCAACCACCACTCTGCCGCTAGAGCAGAAGAGAACAATGACGTTGGAAGAGGAAAAGAACCCATGGGAAGCACAGGCGGCACGGTTTGACCTGGCGGCGAAGAAGCTGAAGCTGGATGATGGCATCTGGAAGGTTCTGCGTTACCCGTCGCGAGAGATCATCGTGCACATCCCGGTGCAAATGGATAATGGAACCATTGAGGTGTTCACCGGATATCGTGTGCAGCATTCGATGGCGCGCGGTCCCGGGAAGGGTGGAATACGGTATGCGCCGGATGTATCGCTGGACGAGGTGCGGGCGCTGGCGAGTTGGATGACGTGGAAGTGCGCCGTGGTCAATATCCCGTTCGGCGGCGCGAAGGGTGGTGTGATCTGCGACCCGAAGCACATGAGCCAAGGCGAACTGGAGCGAATGACGCGGCGGTATACGGCGGAATTGATCGAGTTCATCGGACCGGAGAAGGATGTGCCGGCCCCGGACGTGAACACGAATGAGCAGACGATGGCATGGATCATGGACACGTATTCCATGCACATGCGGCAGACGGTCACGGCGGTGGTGACGGGTAAACCGGTCAACATCGGCGGATCCCGTGGGCGGCGCGAGGCGACCGGACGTGGAATTAGCGTTTACTGTGATGCGGCAATGAAGCACCTGGGGATGGATATTGCCGGATGCCGCGTGATCATCCAAGGATTTGGAAATGTGGGTTCAAACGCCGCCAACATCCTGTACGGCAAGGGTTACACGATCGTCGGCATTACGGAGTTCGATGGTGCGCTCTACAACGCGGACGGGATCGATGTGCCGGAGTTGATTGCACACCGGACAAAGGCTGGAACGATCAACGGCTTTAGGGACGCGGAAGGCGTCGACAAGGATGAGTTGCTGACCCGCGAATGCGAGATCCTCATTCCTGCCGCGACCGAGAACGTCATCACCAGCGAGAATGCGGCGAAGCTGCGCTGCAAGATCCTCTGCGAAGGCGCGAATGGGCCGACGACGATCCTCGCAGATGACCTGCTGGAGGAGCATAACGTCTTCGTGATCCCGGATATCCTTGCAAATGCCGGCGGCGTAACTGCTAGCTACTTCGAATGGGTGCAAGACCGGATGGGTTACTTCTGGACCGAAGCCGAGGTGAACCAGCGGCTAGACGCGATCATGAGCCAGAGCTTCGCAGATGTGCTTGAGTATGCGACCTCACACCAGGTAAATAACCGGATCGCGGCTTACATGCTCGCGATCGACCGGGTGGCTTACACGACCAAGCAGCGGGGGATGTACGCGTAGAACAATGAAGAGCAGTCAGGCGCAGGAGTAAGGAGTCAGAGCGAAGGCGGGCTTTCTGTTGCGGGACGGCAACTTCAACGGTGCCGAGGAACAAAGAACGGGGGTCGAGGTGCGATGTGGCAAAATGCTAACAGTCAGGCATGCGGCTTACAACGCACTTGACAGACGGCTGTGAGGCCCATGAACCTGCCGAACTCCATTACGATGACCCGGATCGCCAGTGTGCCCGTGCTGATCTGGTTTCTGAGTCCGCATTCGCCATTTCACGGCGGGAATGGCGAGCAGGAGCTCGCGGCGTCGGGCCTGTTTATCGCAGCCTCGATCACGGACGGGCTGGATGGATACCTTGCGCGGAAGCGCAAGCAGATCACGACGATCGGCATGTTGCTGGACCCGCTGGCGGACAAGCTGATGGTGACTGCGGCTTACATCATCCTGGTGGCGTATAACCCGAGGATCGTCCCGCCCTGGATTGCAGTGCTGATCATCGGGCGGGAGTTCCTGGTAAGCGGGTTGAGATCGATTGCGGCGAGCGAAGGATTCACCATCGACGCAAGCGAGATCGGCAAGCTGAAGACCGTGATCCAGATTGTGAGCGTCGTGGCGGCAATCCTGGCGCACCGGTGGGCCTACTGGAACTGGGGTGGCTTCATCGTTGCCGTGCACCTGATCGCGGTCACGGCGATCTACTGGATGACGGCGGTATCGATTATCTCCGCGCTGGACTATTTCATGGGCTTCTGGAAGCAGATCGACCATGCAAGCGAGCGGGCGAGAACGAAGCGAACCCGGGTGCTCAATCGGAAGGCAAGTGCGGCGGCTGCAGCCGCGGAACATCCTTCCGGAGTTTCCTAGGGCCGCCATACTTTTGCGGCTTCGCCTTGAATCCAGAAGGACCAACATAGCGTAACTTCATCGTGCATCTGTAAGGATTGTCGCCGGATCATGGCAGGCTATCTCCATCTTCAGCGCTCAAGTCTGAGCCCTGAGTTGTGTCTCTGAAGTTACGGCCTTTATCGTGGAAACAGGTTGATGGTGCTGCCAACGGCACCTCACTACCGAGAAAGCTGACTCCCCTAAGCCGGTCAGGAACGCTCCAGTTAGGAGCGACCAAGGTACAACGACCAGCCGGCACAACCATTCAAGCTCGACAGATGACTCCCGTGTGCGGGAGGAGGTCTTCCCATGTCTGAAATGCTCTTTTCTATATTGATTGCGCTTGGGATTCTCGCCGCTCTAGCTGCGGTTGTTCCCATGCTTCATGTGTGTAACTCCAATTGTCAGCGGCTCTTTGGGCGCAGACGGACGGCTGAACGGATAGAAAAGTCCGAGCCAAGCCGGCCAACGGTGAAACTGGGCGAAGTTGCCCCAAGCGATCGCCGCTCGTTGTCGAAGGTCACTTTGTTTTCTTAGAAACGTCTGATGCGAGGAGAAACATCATCATGGCCGATATGCTCCTTACCTTGTTCGTTGTTGCTGTGTTCTGGCGGGCGTATGGGTCGTCGTTTGGGGCGGCTGCGATGGCTGCGCAGGCTGTACAGGTCGCACACAAGAAGTGAATTCCTGACGCGAAGTTCTGTGAGAGCGTGCCTGACTTGTGGGGCCAGCGATGCGTAATCGACCGCATGGCTGCGCTACAATCGTAAGGTTGCAGATGGGCCGGCGAGGCTGCTGAACGAACGGCTTTCCATGCTGACTGACGAAAGTGCAACGACCTGAAGACAGGCAACAGACTTTGCTGTGAGGATTTTCCCATATGTCGATTCCCGCCACCCAGATGCGTCCGGGCATGATCATCAAGCACAATAACGACTTGCACCTGGTCTTCTCTGTCGAGCACCGAACTCCGGGGAATCTGCGTGCGTTTATTCAGGCAAAGCTTAGAAATGTGCGCACGGGTGCGATGTTCATCGAGCGCTTCCGGTCTCCGGACCCGATTGACCGTGTCCGAGTCGACGAGATCAAGATGGAGTACCTCTACTCGGACGGCGACGACTTCTACTTTATGGATGAAACCTTTGAGCAGACGCTGCTGAAGCGCGAGACGCTCGGCGATGCAGTCGAATATCTGACACCGAATCTTTCCATCAGCGTGAGCTTTCACGACGGCAAGGCGGTAGGTATCGAACTGCCTACGGCGGTGGAGATGACGGTGGTGGAGACCGAGCCGGGGATAAAATCGGCGACGGCATCTTCCGTGACGAAGCCGGCGAAGACCGAGACCGGGCTGGTGGTGCAGGTTCCTCCCTTCATCAATGAAGGCGAGCGGATCCGCGTAGACACGGCGGAAGGCGCCTACATGAGCCGGGCGTAGTTCGACGACATTCAGAGGGTGAGTCGATGGGCGGACCTGAGGTGGTGAAGCACTACCTGGTAAAAGGGCGTGTGCAAGGCGTGGGGTTTCGCTGGTTTGTGCACGGTGAGGCGGCAGAACTTGGACTGCGTGGACGGGTTCGCAACACCGACGCCGGTCATGTGGAAATTGTCGCCGCGGGGGATGCAGAGGCGCTCGCAGAGCTGAAAGAGGCTCTGCACAAGGGCTCACGCGGCAGCCGGGTGGATACGGTCGTCGAGCATACGTTGAAGGATGAAGAAGGGAACGGACTCGGTCCATTTGAGATTGAAGGAGCCTGGTAGATGAGTAAGGTTGTGAACTGTGAGCCGTTGAAGCAACTGATCCGGACTGTGCCGGATTTCCCCAAGCCCGGAATTCTGTTCTATGACATCACGACCCTGCTCAAGGACAAGATCGGGATGGCGCAACTGATCGACGCGTTTGCGGCGTACTACATCGGCAAAGAGATAGACCTGGTGCTGGGAATTGAGGCGCGCGGGTTCATCTTCGGACCGGCGCTGGCATACCGGTTGAATGCCGGATTTGTCCCGGTGCGCAAGCCGAAGAAGCTTCCCGCCCCTACCGCAAAGGTGACCTATGACCTCGAATACGGGTCGGACTCGCTGGAGATTCACTTGGACGCCATCGAACCGGGGCAGCGCGTGATTATCGTCGATGATCTACTGGCGACCGGTGGAACCATGCAGGCGACCGTTAAACTGGTAAGACAACTGGGCGGAGAGATCGCGGGCATCGGGTTTGCAATCGAGTTGGATTTTCTGAGGGGTCGCGCCAAATTCCAGGAGTATGACGTCTTCAGCCTGTTGCATTATGACGAGTAAGGAAGAACTTCAACACAGTGGAGCAGGTGGATGAAGACGCAGGAATGCTGGAGATTGCGATTTGTTGTACCTGGCTCATTGTTAGTGATATTCGGGCTTTTAGCCGCTGGAGATTGCTTTGCCCAGAATGCACTTGACCTTCTGGCGAGAATGCATCGGGTTGCGGCAGGGACGTCGCTAAACGGACCAGACTCGAAGCCCTTACATCTTAAGCTGACGATTCAGCTCTATGACGCTAGGGGCGCTGTCGCTGAAAAAGGAACCGTTGAAGACTGGATGGCTGGGCCTAGCATAGAGCGTCGTGTCTACTCGATGCCATCGTTTACAGCGACTCAATTACGAGTTCCAGAGGGTTCTTACCGGACTCCGGGTACTGGATCGGCTCCTTACCTCATTGATTATCTGCTGACACAGATTATCCACCCAATGCCGAACGACGAAGAGATAGATGGCGCGAAGCTCGACCTGCGTAAGCAGACCTTTGGTAAGGACGATTTTGACTGCGTCATGCTTGATCAGCCGATAGGGAATGTTGCTTCTCCGCCTTTTGCACTGTTCCCTACCTACTGCCTCGACCGGGACAAGGATGTGCTGCGTATCTCAGCGGAGTTTGGAACGCAATTGTCTTTGATGAGCAAAAAAGGTTTATTCCGGGGAATAGACGTTGCACTAGACCCGGTCGTCAGCGTTGACGGGAAGGAGGTCGCGAGCGCAACGGTAGTCCAACTACAGGGTCGCGAGCAGCCTTACCCCGAGACCCAGAGTACCGATGGACTTGAAGTTGTCCCAGTTAGTCGACCCGCGAAAATTGCCGGCGGCGTCGTAGCCGGAAAGATTATCAATAAGATTGCGCCGATCTATCCGGCTAAGGCAAAGCAGAAGCGTGCTACTGGTCAGGTTCTTTTGCATGCGATCATCGGCACTGATGGTCATATCCATTACCTGCGGCCACTTACCATTCCCGACCCCGACCTAACCATAGCTGCTATAGCGGCGGTGCGGCAATGGACTTATCAACCATACCTGCTCAACGGAGTTCCGACTGAGGTAGATACTACGATCACAGTTAACTTCAATATGGGACCATAGAGGTGCACGCGAGGGCGAAGCTCAGAGTCTTCATCTATGCTGGACTTCAGGAGATTCCAAATGATTGAAGCGGTTGGATATGCTGCGAAGGCAGTTGCGGCTCCTTTAGAGCGGTGGGACTTTAGACGGCGAGATCCGGGGCCGGTGGATGTGGTGGTGGAGATTGCTTACTGCGGGATCTGCCACTCTGACATTCACCAGGTGAGGGATGAATGGGGAGGATCGATGTATCCCATGGTGCCCGGGCACGAGATCGTCGGCAAGGTGACGGCGGTTGGGACCGAGGTGAAGAAGTTCAAGGTGGGCGACCTGGCCGGCGTGGGTGTGATGGTCGATTCGTGCAAGGTCTGCGCGAACTGCAAGGCCGACGAAGAGGCTTACTGCGAGAAGGTATTTGTGGGAACCTACAATGCCAAGGACTATAACGGCGAGATCACGCAGGGCGGCTACTCGAACAACATCGTGGTGGATGAGCGTTATGTGCATTCCATCTCACCGAAGCTGGAGAGCAAGCTGGCTGCGGTCGCTCCGCTGCTGTGCGCGGGGATTACGACGTACAGCCCTTTGAAGCACTGGAGGGTTGGGCCGGGCACGAAGGTGGGTGTCGTCGGGCTGGGCGGACTGGGCCATATGGGGCTGAAGTTTGCCCACTCGATGGGTGCGAAGGTGACGCTGTTCACGACCTCCGCGGGCAAAGAGGCGGATGCGAAGCGGCTTGGCGCGGATGAGGTGGTGATCTCGAAGGATGAGAACGCGATGGCCGCGCAGAAGGGGAAGTTCGACTTCATCCTGGACTGCGTCTCTGCACCGCACGATATGGACCTATATCTCGGCCTGCTGCGGCTGAATGGGACATTGTGCTTAGTTGGATTGCCGGAGGTGCCGCTCAAGCTGAGTGCATTCTCGACCGTGGTCAACCGTCGGAGTCTGGCGGGATCGGCGATCGGCGGCATGAAGGAGACGCAGGAGATGCTCGACTACTGCGCGGAGCATGACATTGTCTCGGATATCGAGATGGTGAACGTCGACAAGCTGGATGAGGCCTACGACCGCGTCGTCAAGAGCGATGTTAAGTACCGCTTCGTGATCGATATGGCTTCGCTGAAGAAATAGCGACCTAGGCGAAGAGGGTGAACTGCGGCGATTCGATGGGCACCGTCTGGATGGGCCCATCGAGCCTGCCACTACTTTGGTTGCGCGCGAAGACGGTGACCGAAGCTGAGTCTTGGTTGCCGCAGAGCAGCCAGTTGCCCGTAGGATCGAGGGTGAAGTGGCGGGGTGCCTTGCCGCCGCAGGAGATGCGCTGCAGGAAGTTCAGTGCGCCAGTTTGCTCGTCGATGCTGAAGGCAACGAGGGAGTCTTCGCCGCGATTGCTGACGTAGACGAAGCGACCTTCAGGCGCGACAACGATCTCTGCGGCAGTGTTCTGACCGTGGAAGCCGGGGTCAAGCGTGCTGATGGTGTGGCTGGTATCCGTGAGCAGAGCCTGCGGGGCGAAGCCGTGGGCCGGATCGCCACGGGTGGTGTTGAAGAGCAGCTGATCGATGCGGTTCTCAAGCTCGTCGACACAGTAGATCCAGCGGCCGTTGGGATGGAAGGCCAGGTGTCGCGGGCCGGAGCCGGCCGGGCGCTCGTTGACATGCGGAGTACCGAGTTGGGCGGTGGCGTTGTCTACGGGAAACGTAACAATGGTGTCATTGCCTAAATCACAGACGATGAGGAAGCGGTTGTCCGGCGTGAGCATGGCGCAGTGCGGGTGGGGGGCGTCCTGGCGTGCTGCGTTGGGGCCGTGGTGGCCGAAGCGTGGGTCGTGGAAGTCGAGGCGATCCACCGGCTGGGTAAGGGTTCCGTCTGGGTTGACGTGGTAGCCGGCGACCGATGATCCGGTGTAGTTGGCGATGAACAGGGCCTGGTTGGTGGCGTCGACCGAGAGATAGCAGGGGCCGGTTCCGGCTGAGGTGACCTGGCCCATGAGATGGAGGGCTCCGGCTGCATCCCAGGTGTAGGCGGAGACGGCGGAGTTGTGCGGGTCGCCTTCGTTGGCGACATAGAGGATGCGGCGCTTGTTGGGAGTGGTTCCGAAGGCGAACCAGGACGGGCGGACGCAGGGGGCGGCGAGAACGGGTGTGGTCAGTTTGCCGTTGGCGCGATCAAAGCGGGACATGTAGATGCCCTTGCCTTTGCCCTTGATGGTGTCGGTACCGAAGTAGACGAAGAGAGGTGGAGCGGGCGGCAAGGGCTTCTTCTTGAGGCGGTTCTTGATGCGATTGCTCAGGGTCGACTTCGATGCCGGCTGGGTAGTGGTTTGGGCGTGAAGGCTGGTGGCATACAGGCCGGTGGCTAGGGCGGAGAGTCTTGCGATCAGGGCGCGCCGGGAGAGATCCATTTCTAGAGCTTAACTCGATCGTTTTCGCTGGGCTCCGGCGAGCGAAAGTAGGCGGCACTGCCGGGGTCTCCGGGCAGTTCGCCGAGGAACTTTTCGGGTTTAATGTCGTCGTTGATGACGGGGAGCGTCGGCAGCTTGTCGGTGCTGCCGGCCTCCTTGACTACGGCGTTGGCGTGTTCGAGCACCTCTTCCAAGGTCATGGTGTACATCTCACGGCCGTTGTCGTAGCCGGACTCGATGGCGGTCTTGAGGTAGCGGCCGGCGGCCTGGGCGGCGAGGTAGTCGGTGATGATGTAGCCGGTGGTCTGCTTCATGTGGACCCAGGCTAGATTCGGCATGGCGATCCAGACGGCGCGTCCGTTGACGGCGAAGCGGATGTCGGTCGCGTCGGCGTGACGGGTGGCGATGGCGACGACGGTTCCCTTCCAGGTGCAATGGAGGGGCTCGTTGGTCCAGCGATCCGCTACCGTGAAGTCTTCATACATGGGAACCAGCTTAGCTGAGGTTCAAGGTGGCGGCAAGATGGGGTGCCCCCCTCCCGTTAACTTATGTCTAACTTCAGGCTTGTTTTCAACGACTTACGGGAGGGGTACCCTGGTAAGTTGTTGTGAGCACTGAGGTTATCGGTAAAATATTCAGAACAAAAGAGTTATGGGCTAGGGGAGAGCTTATGTCCATCGGATCTGCTGTTTTAATTGTACGGGATTGGGCAGGGTGGTTATGCAAGGGCTAACCGGCATGCAATGAGAGGCTTAGGTGGCTTTGGGGCTTGACATGCAGATTTGCTGGTGTTTTTGGGGGTGTTTGGGTGAAGAAAGTGCTTGTAGAAGGGTTCTTTCTTTGGGGCGACGTGCCGAATTGGAAAGGGCTCCTGAAGGGGGCGGCGACCAGCCGGAGTGGCGACTGCCGATCAGCCAACGGCAAGGCAACGGCAAGGGCAAAAACAACGGCAACAGCAGCTACGGAGGTTGTTCCCTTTCGCGCTGCTCAGGGTCAGAATGACCCGGTTGGGAGGGTGGGGTGTTTGGGGGGATGGGGCGGAGAGTGGAGGGGCGGAGAGTCAGGCTAGGACTTCGAAGGGGCGCATCATGTCGTTGGCTTCGTGCTCGAGGATGTGGCAGTGATAGAGGTAGTCGCCGGGGTAGCCCTCGAACTTGATCAGGATGCGGGTGACGATTCCGGGAGGGCACTGGGCGATGTCCTTCCAGCCTAGCTCGTTGGGAGCGGGGGGTTCGGCGATACCGGTGAAGCGCATCTCCTTCTTCATGAGGAAGGCGAAGGTGTCGAAGGGGCGGCGGTCGAGGAGCTGGAAGCGGACGAGGTGGAGATGCACGGGGTGGACGTCTTCGGTTTGATTGACGAACTCCCAGATCTCGGTGGAGTTGAGCTTGGGGCGCTCGGAGACGGGCTCATGCCATCGTTGGTGGTTGAGCAGCATGAGCATGGAGTTCTGGACGCCGTCCTGGTACTCGTTGAGGGTGATGCGGCGGGTGTGGGTGGCCTGTGATTCCGGGGTGCGGGGGAGAGGGCGTAACGACAAGGGAAGAGGGATTAGGGAAGAGGGAAGAGAAGGCTTGGGAGCGACGCGGAACTCGAGGATGTCAAGGGCTCCGGTGCGGAGGTGGAGGGTCTGGCCGGCGGATTGGGTGAAGTCGATGAGGAGGTCGGCGCGCTCACCGGGAGCTATGCCGCGGGAGCTACCGTGGTGATTCCATTCGATCCGCAACCTGCGAGGACCAGGGTGGCGGAGGTCGAGAGGGCGACAAGTTTGCGAACCGGAACGATCGGACTGCCTCAAGGTGGAATGAGTGACAGGGGTGGTTGTACTCGGCGAGTGTCAACGGGATTTGGACGGAGCGTGAATAGAGGCTAGCGGGGCGTGAAGTTCCGGGGATGGGATCGGCGGGATCAGCGGACGGGATCGGCGATGAGGAGACCACCTTGGGACCAGAGCTTGTCCTGGCCGCGGTCGAGATGCATGAGGGATTTGGAGCCGAGGGTGCGCTCGAAGAGCTCGCCGTAGTTGCCGACGGCCTGGATGACGTTGGCGGCGAAGGCGTCGTCAAGGCCGAGGTACTGACTGTAGCCGCGCTGGGTGCCGAGCAGACGCTGGACGATGGGGTCGCTGGAGCGCTTCATCTCGGCTACGTTGGCCTGGGTGACGCCGCTCTCTTCGGCCTGGATGAGGGATTGGACGACCCAGTCGATGATGGCGGCCCACTGTGGGTCATCGGTGCGGAAGGCTGGGGCGAGGGGGTCTTTGGCGATGACCTCCGGGAGGATGAGGAAGTCCTTGGCCATGCTGCGGAAGGCGATGCGCTCGTAGGCTAGCTGCGAGAGATCGGCGGTGACGGCGTCGCAGTTGTGGGTGATGAAGGCGGCCTCCATCTCACCCTCCTCCTGAAAGGGAAAGGGGAGCCAGGCGATGTGCTGACGCTGCATGTAGCCCTGGATCTGGATCTCGATCTCGGTGCCGCCGAGAAAGCAGACTTTTTTGCCGGCGAGATCCTTGCTGGACTGGATGTTCGAGGCGCGGTTCACGAGGAAGGCCTGCGAGTCATGAAAGACGGGCGAGGCGAAGCCGATGCCGTGGGCGGCGGTGTTCATGTAGTTGACAGAGCCGGTGGCGAGGACGGCGATCTCACCGGATTGGAGGCCGGCGAGTGCGTCCGCTTCGGCGCGGTAGGGCACGATCTTGAACTTGGCGGACGGGCCGAGGATGGCGACGGCGAAGGCTTTGCAGAGATCGAGATCGAAGACGGAGTGGTTGCCGTGGGCGTCGCGGGTGCTGTACTCGGCTTCTTCAAAGTCGACGCCGCAGGCGAGGGTTCCGGCGGCGCGGACGCGGGCGAGGGTGGGCCCGCCGGGCTGTGGGGCAGGAGGTGCGCTCTGCTGGGTGAGAGCGGGAGAAACAGTCGCGAGTACAAGGACGGCGAGCAGAGGACGCAGAACGAAGGACATTAAGATCCTGGAGGGCTTAGGAGAGTGAACCTATAAGAGCGTACGAAAGCATGGCGCGACCGGAGGTTGGGTCCGGTCGCGCCGAGGGCGGCAAGGAACAGGTTAGTTGGTGGGCCAGTTGCCGGCGGACGGCGTACCTGGGTTGGTGGTGGGACGTGGGTTGAAGTCGGCCGGCGCGGGGTCGATGACGGCGCCGTTGACGGTGTCGGTTGGGGTGATCTGGAGGACGCGGCAGCCCTGAGCCGCGGCCTGCGGGAGAGTCTTGACCTGGGCGGCCGGGATCTCGGCATAGGAGGCTTCGAGCGGAGCCTCCGCGCCTTTGAGGCGGGCGTCGTCGAAGGCGGAGAACATGTTGCCTACGCCGGGAGTGAGGTCATCGGACGGTCCCAGGTAGTCCTGGCCGTACTTCTTTTTTCCTTCTTCGCGGGCTTTGAGCTCATCGGGGAGATCGGCCAGCGGAGTGAGGTTGAAGAGCTCGTCGATGAACTTGATGATGGAACCGTGCTCGGTGGCCTCATGATCGATGGCGTGAACGCGGGCGAAGGGGGAGATAACGATTGCGGGGATGCGCGGACCTTGATCGAGCGCGTTACCGAGTGGATCGAAGCTGCGGATCTTGGGCTGGGTGTGATCGAAGAGACCGTCGGTCTCATCGTAGGTGATGATGATGGCGCTCTCCTTCCAGTAGGGACTGGCGGCGATGGCGTTGATGGAGTCGGCCAGCAGAGCTTCGCTGATCTGGGTATCGGAGTAGCCTGGGTGGTCGTCGTTGCCGGTGAAGGCCGCCTTAACCGCAGGGCTGGAGGCACGCGGGGTGAGACCGTCCAGATTGCCGTAGCCGCCGCGGACGTAGAAGACTCCGCCGTCCGCCGGGAGAGCCTTGTTCTTGACGGCGGTGTAGAAGTCGCCGAGCCCCTTGAGGTGGGCCTTGGTCTCAACCGGGTTGTCTGCCTCGTAGCCGAAGTACTGCGGCGCGTTGTGATGCGCGATGTAGTCGGTGTTGGAGGCGGCTGCGGTGGGGTCGGTGGGCTCGTGATCGTAGCCCTCCTGGAACCAGCCCCAGTTGACCTGCTTGTTCCGGTCGCCGGCGATCTTCTTGATGTCCTCTTGAACGTCGAGGAGGTCGAAGGCGGGGTTCAGATCCTGGGCGGTGATGTAGTTGATCTCCTTGCCCATGAAGGAGAGCGGGAGGCTGGCAAAGGTGAGATTGCTGGCGGGGTTGGAGCTGACTCCGCCGGGGTTATCGACGGGCTGCTTTTCCCCGACTGGGGTGAAGATGTCCAGGGCGGAACCCCAAAAGGGCTGCGGGTCGGCGGTGACGGGGAGCTGACCACCGGTGGTGTTGACGTTGCTGGCGAGCTCCGGGTGCTTGACCCACTGGGTCTCACCGGACTGGCCGGCGATCATGGCAAGAGCGTTCGGCGTTGAGGGTCCGATGACGGTGTCGAAGAAGTTGTCGAACAGGGTGAAGCGATCGGCGTAGTTCCAGAGGAAGGGCGCGGTGTCACAGTCGACGTGACCCATGACGAGCTCACCTTTCTGGTGCTGCTGCTCGGTGGGAAGAGGACCGGTGTAGGTCTTTCCATCCGCGCTGAGAGTTCCGGTGAGACCCTCTTCAACAAAGGCGTAGCGGTCGTTGCGCGGGACGTGATTGGCGTCAAGATCCAGCTTGGCATCAATGCCGGTATGGGCGTGATTGACGGAGTCAATGTCTTCCGGATAGAGCAGGACGGTGCTGCCGGTGGAGGTGACGGTGACGCTCTGCGGGATCTTGAAGGGAGAGATGCTGCCGACGGAACCGCTGGGAAGAACGATGGGCTGGGTGAAGCCTGGGGTCTTGGCGGCGGACTGGCTGAAGAGGCCACGGGCGCCGGGATAGGTCCCGAAGTAGAAGTCGAAGGAGCGGTTCTCTTGGAAGAGAACGAAGACGTATTTGATCTTCTTGCGGAGGAGCTCAAGCTTCTGATCGTGCGTCAGGAAGGCCGAGTCTTCCACGCGCACGACGTGCTTTGCGACTTCATCGCTGGACTGCGGGGCGATGGTAACGAGTTCCTTGTCGGTTGGCTTTGCTATTTGCTCGGCCTGCTGGGCGACGCCACACATGGGCTGCAGGAGGGCGCCGATGGCCACTGCCGCACACGCTCTTTGGAGATATTTGGGAGTCATTCAAAACCTCGGGGGAAGTTGGGTGTCCAAGGGGACCGAACGAACGCCTTCCCTGGCTATGCATCTTCCGAGGAGAAGATATAGGCCAAGATTGTTACAACGAAGGTGTCAGAGCGCGGTAATGTTCTGTGAATTTTTGATGACATGAAGTTCAGCCGCGCCGGAATCTTTCCTGCTCGGAGCAAGTGCTTGTCCGGACGATACTTAGCATCGCGGATGATCTTTGCCGTCTCATGGATCGCACTGCGGACCTATCTTTTGCACGGAGTTCACATAGGGGGAATCGATTGAGAGGCAGGGCTACGTGGTGGAGTGGCGGACGGGTTTGCTTTTGAGGCTTTGGCGTTTGATGGGTGGGGCGGAGTTGGGTGGGGGGATGGCGCGGGAACGGCGCTTGGGTTTGGCGGTGGCGTCTTCTATGACGGCGCGCATCCAGTAGTTTCCGTCTCCGTCGACTTCGATGCCGTGGACCTCGCGCTCAAAGCCGGGGAAGCGCTTGCCGAACTCTTCCATGGCGAGGATGAGCTTGATGACGGGGGACTCGGGGCCGCCTAGGCGCTCTCCGGGCATGGACATGGGGATGCCGGGCGGGTAGGGGACGAGCATGACGGCGGCGATGCGGCCGGCCATTTCAGCAAAACGGATGCGCTCTGTACGGTGTTTGAGGAGCTTCTGGTAAGTCTGGGCAGGGGTGAGGACGGGGTCGAAGTCTTCGTCGCAGGCGGCGTTGACGAGGCCCGCGAGGTCGAGCTCAACCATGCACTTGTGCATGTCGTCGGAGAGGTCTTTGAGGGTGGTGTTGCGGTAGCGGTTGGGGAACTTGTGGACAAGTTCGGGGAGAGCCTCTTCGAGGGGAGCCTCGGAGTCGTAGAGGCGCTTGAACTCGAAGAGATTTTCGAGAAGCGAGCCCCATTTGCCTTTGGAGGTGCCGACGGAGAAGAGGACGAGGACGGTGTAGTCGCCGACGCGGGCGATCTCGACGCGGCGGGAGTCGAGGAACTCGGTGAGGACTGCGCCGGGGATGCCCCACTCCTGAACTACACCTTGAGCGTTTACCCCCGGAGTCAGGATGGTGACCTTGGTGGGGTCGAGCATGCAGTAGTCGTCCGCGATGTCTTCGTCCTGGTATCCGTGCCAGTCTTCGCCGGGCTTGAGGGTCCAGCAGGAGGAGGCGGTGCCGAGGAGGGAGTCGGGAGCTTCTTCAAAGACGTAAGACTCGTCGGTCTGGGGGTCGATGACGATTTCAGGTTGATAGAGGCGGAAGAACCAGCCATCGCCGTTGGACTCAGCCTGGCGGAGGCGGTGGGCGATGGAGGACATGGCCTTGCGGAAGGAGATGGCGTCCTGGATGGTCTCGTCCATGAGCGTGGGGCCGGCGGGCTCGTCCATCATGGCGGCGGCGACGTCGAGACTTGCGATCAACGGATAAAACGGAGATGTCGTTCCGTGCATCATGAAGGACTCGTTGAACTGATCGAAGTCCAAGGGTGCGCGGGGGCTGAGCTTGATGTGGACCATGGAGCCCATGGAGAAGGCGGCGAGCATCTTGTGGGTGGACTGGACGGAGAAGATGGCGGGGCGGGCGGGCATATCGTCCGGAACGTCCATGGCGAAGCGTCCGCGGTAGATGGGGTGGAACTTGGCGTAGGCGTACCAGGCTTCGTCGAAGTGGACGCGAGGGACGGATTTGCTGAGCTCGGCTACGACGCGGTTGACGTCGTAGCAGAGGCCGTCATAGGTGGAGTTGGTGACGACGGCGTAGGTGGGGGCTTTGTCGGGCGCGCCGGGCGAGAAGGGGCTGCGGGCGATGAGGGCTTCGACGTTCTCCGGGGAGAAGCGCTTGATGGGGACGAGGCCGATCATGCCGTAGCCGTTGCGGGTCGGCTTGAAGTAGACGGGGCGGGCGCCGGTGACGGTGAGCGAGTGGCAGATGGACTTGTGGCAGTTGGCGTCGGCGAGGACGATGTCATCCTGGGCGATGACGCCGTGGCCGATGATCTGGTTGGAGTTGGAGGAGCCGCCGAGAACGAAGAAGGTCCAGTCCGCGCCGAAGATGCGGGCGGCGTTGCGTTCGGCTTCGCCGGGAGGTCCGATGTGGTCGAGCCAGGAGCCGAGGGGCGCGGTGGAGATGCCGAGGTCCGAGCGCATCAGGTTTTCGCCGAAGAACTTGTGGAACTCCATGCCGATGGGGTGCTTGAGGAAGGCGACTCCGCCCATGTGGCCGGGGGCGTCCCAGGAGTAGGCGCCTTCGTCGGTGTACTTCTTGAGGACGCGGAAGTAGGGAGGGAGCAGGGTCTCGTGGTAGCGCTCGACGGCGAAGTCGACGCGGTTGGCGATGAAGGCGGGGGTGTCGCCGAAGAGGTGGATGTACTCGTGGACCTGTCTCACCACTTCGAGCGGGAGCTCTGAGACCAGCGTCCGGTCGGCGATGAGGAAGACTGGGATCTTCTTGTTGCGCTTGCGGACGGCACGGAGGATGGAGAGGGCTTCCGGCTCCTGGAACTGATTGTCGCCTTCGAGGTCCCAGTCAAGGAGGATGCTGGAGTAGCTGGGGTCCGAGGTGATGAGGGAAAGGCCGTCTTCGGGGGTGGAGGTGCGGACGACCTCGTAGCCTTCATCCTTGATGGCGTCGACGAGACGCTCCATGGCACGGTCGGAGACGGAGTCGGTGCCACCGACCTCTGACGCAATCAAGAGAACCCAACGACCTTCAGCCATCTCACCTCGATCCGCTACCGGGGAGGCTGGAGGCCTCGCAAAATCGGCAAACAAGTTATGGTATCGCGGATTGGGTCAAGGGGTGGTGAACGGCGGCGGATCGGTCTCAGGCCAAGTCAATCCCGGGTCTTGAATGGGAGCAACGCGAGACATAAAGCGGCTTCTACCGCGAAGGCAATCGCCCAGTAGACCAGATGCGGTCGCGGCAGTGAAGGAACTCCAATCACAAGCAGGAGCATGACTCCAAACACGATCGCGATTCGCCAGGGAGCGATCTTCTTGGGGTGCGCGTTCACGTTTCCATGATCTCGGAGAAGTGTGGGCTGCTCATGCTGCGGGCTCCTGGTTGGTGCGCGTCTGTTCTCTCAAGGGACAAGGTCTGTCCTCTCAAGGAACAAGGGATCTGCCTCTCAAGGAACAAGAAAATAGTACGCGAAACCGTCTCTTGCATCACCGAGACGGGGGTGTCCATGACCCGTTAGGGGTGCACCGGGAATTGTGCGAGTGTTGATCTTCCTGTCACCGTGTGTTCAGACAAGCGACGGCATACTGACAGCGTACGTAGGCAGAACGGACGCTTCAGGGGAGCTTCGCCATGCAGGCACAGTCACGAGTTTCGTTTGTGTGGGACGAACCGAACGCGGCGGTGGGATACAAGACAGGCGTATCGCTGCACAGCCACACCAGCGCAAGCAAGGAGAGCCTGACCTTCATCCATAAAATGGGGACGGAGATGCCGGTCTTCTCGTGGATGTTTCAGCGGGCGGAGAAGCGCTGCGTCGCGCTGTACAACCTGAAGCTGGACTTCGAGGCAGGCAACTGGCGGCCTCCGCTGTTGCCGCGGATGGCGTACAAGCTGGAGCGGAAACAGATTGAAGGGCTGGGGCTGGAGGCTATGGTTTCGATTACGGACCATGACACGCTGGAGGCTCCGCTGCTGCTGCGGACGCTGGCGATGTCGCGTGGGATTCCGATGTCGGTGGAGTGGACGGCGCCGTTTGGCGCGACCGTGTTTCACATCGGCATCCACAACCTGCCGAGCGCGGATGCGGTGGGTTGGATGGAGCGGATGGAAGCGTTTACCACGGCTCCCAGCGACGCAGGACTGCGGGCGATGCTGGCCGAGATGGATGCGATTCCGCAAGTGCTGGTCGTGCTGAACCATCCGCTGTGGGATCTTTATAAAACGGGGCAGACGCACATCGATGAGCTGGAACGTTTTCTGGGTGAGTGTGGGGAGAACGTGCATGCGCTGGAACTGAATGGGCTGCGGCATAAGCAGGAGAATCGTGAGGTCATGCGGTTGGCGCGGCGGTGGAAGCAGCTAGTGATCTCCGGGGGCGACCGGCATGGGCTGGAACCGAACGCGAACGTCAACCTGACGAACGCCATGAACTTCAACGAGTTTGTGCACGAGATCAGAGTTGAGCGGAAGAGCCATGTGCTGTTCATGGAGCAGTACAAACGGCCGTGGGAACAGAGGATTCTGGATTCGACGATCGATGCGGTGACCGACTTCCCACAGTTTGTGCCGGGTTGGCAGAAGTGGGATGAACGGGCGTATCACCCGGATGCGGAGGGTGTGTCGCGGCCGATGTCTGAGCTTTGGGTGGGCGGGCGTCCGCCGCGGGTGCTGCAGGTGGGCATCCAGGTGGTTCGGCTGCTGCGGTCGAAGGCGGTGGGACGGCTGTTTGGGCTGGCGTTTCCGGGGGTGAACCGGGGGAGCATGGAGCCGGAGGCTCTGCCGGAGGTATAAGGCAGGCGGTCATCTTTTCCAGAAGGTCATGATGAGGCCCCCTACTACGATGAAGGCCCCACCCAGGTAGATGGACCGACTGGGAGACTCCTGAAATTGCACCTTCGCGACAACCTGGGCGACAAGGAAGAAGAGGACGACGTAAATGCCGAGAAGCTTACCGAAGTCGACTTTGGACGAGTTGAGGAACAGGCTGTAGCCAGCCAGCAAAAATGTTCCTGCAAGGAACCAGGCCGCCTGTTTGCTTCCGGTCTGACGGAAGCCGGCCTGGAAGCAGGCATCACCCTGGACCTCAAGGTAGGCGGCCAAGGCAAGAACGGCAAGCGCTGCGAGCGGGGCGGAGAGGATGTGGCCGAGTTGTGGCATTCAGGAGTGATCCAAAGAGCCAAGATAGCAGATGGAACGACACTATCTTGACTTCGATGAGGAAGGCATGAGGGATGGAGAAGAACGATTCTTAGAGGCTATTCCTGGGGTTGGGGAGCTTCGGTGATCTCGCGGATGTCGTTGTGGGTGTGGGTGAAGGGGCGCTCGAGGAAGGTGGTCCAGAAGTAGTTGATGGAGTAGCGGGCGGCGGTGGTGAGCATGCCCTCCTTCTTGAGGCGGCGGGCGGAGGAGAGCATCTTCAGCGCGAAGGTGAAGCGGACGATGCCTACGTCATTGAGGCGGCGGGCGATGTCCGTGTCTTCGCCGTAAAAGGTGATGGCGAGGTTGAATCCGCCGATCTGCTCAAGTGCCGTGCGGGTAAGGATGAAGTTGCCGCCCTGCACCATCGAGCCGACACGCAGGATGTAGCGATTGATCGCATACGCAATCCACGCCCAGGAGTAGAAGATGCGCACGTAAACGGCTTCGCGAGGAGAGAGGCCGTAGTAGACCACGGGGCCGCTGAGCGCAACGAGGCCGGGGGTGGTGTCGAAGGTGGCGAGGACCTGCGCGACCCAGCCGGGGGTGAGGCGGGAGTCGGCATCCACGTTGGCGATGAGTTCGCCCGTGCTGGCGTTGAAGCCCGCCTGCCGAGCCTGCGGCAGACCTTTACGAGGCTCATCCACAAGCTTCACGGACGGATACGAGAGGGCGACCTCACGGGTGCGGTCCGTGCTGGCGTTGTTGACCACGATGATCTCGGTCGGCTCGATCAGGTGGCGGGTCTGCAACAGAATGGAGTCGATGCAGGCGGCGAGGTAGGACTCTTCGTTGTAGGCGGGTATGACGAAGCTGAGTCGCATGAGGCGAGGGTAGTAACGAAAAGTGAAATACAGCCCAGCGCTGCATCATTTTTGTGTCAATTCTCGTCACAGTTGGCTGCCGAGGTTCTCCCCCTGTGGTTCAGGCACCCGCAGGCTTGTGGATCACGATCTCCAGATAGTCGCTGGGCAGCACCAGCGTCTCGTCTCCGGAGCGATTCATGGCATCGCACAATGCGATGAGGTCTGCCGCGAGCGCCTCTTGCCCGGGCTCATCGAGCGAGGCGAACGCCTGATTCATGGGGCCATAGTAGGTGCGAAACGTTTCGAGCCAACGCGCGGAGGAGGCCGAGCGGAAGATGAAGGCGCGCGGTGTGATCTCGATTCTTGCGGCATCGGGGAAGAGCGTGTGGAGATGCGGCTCGGTACCCCAGAGCGAAGGCGGCTGCGCACCTGCGGGCTGCGGAATATACCTGCCGAGGACCTGGAAGATCCGGCCGACAAATCCGTCCGGTGTCCAGTTGGCCAGACCGATGCGGCCGCCGGGTTTGATGACCCGGAAGAGCTCCGCGGCGGCGCGGGGCTGGTTCGGCGCGAACATGACTCCCACCGTGGAGAAGACTGCGTCGAAGCGGCCTGAGTCAAAGGGCAGAGCCTCTGCATCCGCGATCTGGAAATCGATACGGAAACCCTCCGCTGCCGCACGCAGGCGCCCCCGGTCCAGCAGCGCCGGCACGTAATCCGTGGAGATCACGCGGCATCCCCGGCGGGCAGCCGCCAGCGACGCATTGCCGTTGCCCGCGGCGACGTCCAGCACATGCCACGTGCTGCGCACATCCAGCGCCTCCATCAGCAACTCCGCGATGAGCTGAATGCCGCTCCCAATAGCAGCGTAGTCGCCGGCAGACCACGCGAGCTGCTGGCGTGCTTTGAGAGCTTCGAGAGCGGGGTTCATCCGGGGTGCAACTGGTCCTCTTGCTTCGTTCACCCGCGTTCCCTTCTCATGTTGAAAACCTGCTGGGTCGATACTACCCGCCGTCAACCCAACACTTCATCTCTTGCAGCCGGCTACACTCCAAGTTCCTTACGGATTGCGCTTGCGATGGCGTCTGCGTGGTGGCGCATCTGCTGCTCGTCTTCGGCTTCGATCATGACCCGGGCCAGGGCTTCGGTGCCGGAGTAGCGAATGACCACACGGCCAGTCCCTTGGAGGGCTTGCTCGGCGGCGGTAATGGTTTTGGCGACGGTGGGGATGGACTCCAGCGGCTTCTTTTCGCGGACTTTAACGTTGACGATCACTTGCGGGAAGTTCTTCAGATCGGACGTAAGCTGCGCCAGGCTGCGGCCTGTCCGGTGAAGGATGTCCAGGACGAGCAGCGCGGTCAGGAGGCCGTCGCCGGTAGTACTGCGGCCGGAGAAGATGATGTGGCCGGACTGTTCGCCGCCGAGCGAGGCACCGGTGGCGAGCATCTGCTCCAGGACGTATTTGTCGCCGACCGGCGCCCGCAGCATCCGGATGCCGGAGCGGCCGAGTGCGGCCTCAAGGCCCATGTTGGACATGGTGGTGGCAACCACGGTGGCGTTCGCAAGCTCGCCGCGGGAGTGCAGGTCGCGGGCGGCGAGCAGCAGGACGGCGTCCCCGTTGACGACGTTGCCGTGCTCGTCGGCGAAGAGGACTCGGTCGGCATCGCCGTCGAAGGTGATGCCGAGGGAGGCTTTGTGCTTGACGACTTCAGCGGCTACGACGTCTGGATGCAGCGCGCCGCAGCCTTCGTTGATGTTGCGGCCGGTGGGAGCGGCGTGGGTTATCACGACGGTGCCGCCAAGGTCCGAGAAGAGCTGCGGGGCAACGGCGCTTGCGGCTCCATTCGCGCAGTCGATGACGATGCGGTGGTTGTCGAGCGAGAGCCCGGGGACGGCTGCGAGGAGGAAGCGTGTGTACTCGGCGCGGTCGGACTCCTTGACGGCGGGATAGTGGACGGACGGCAGCGGTGTATCGGCGGGCGTGGACTCGAGCTGCTTGAAGATCTCGGCTTCGATGGCTAGCTCGGTGGTGTCAGGGAGCTTGTAGCCGTCGGGGCCGAAGAGCTTGATGCCGTTATCCTGCCAGGGATTGTGCGAGGCGGAGATGACGACGCCGGTGGCGAAGGCGTGGGCATGGGTGAGGTGGGCGACGGCCGGAGTGGTGATGACGCCGGCGTTTTCAACCGAAGCTCCTCCGGCGTCCAGGCCCGCGGTTAAGGTTGCGGCGATTGACTCGGAGGACTCGCGCGTGTCCATCCCGAGCAGCACCTTGGGCACCGCGGCGGAGGCTTTCAGGGTATGGGCAAGAGCCAGGCCGATGGCGTAGAGGGTGCGGGGGTCGAGCGGGGGCTGGCCCGCGACGGCGCGAATGCCGTCGGTGCCGAAGAGCTTCTTCATTGGGGTTGTTTCTCCGGTGCTGATGCTGGGGGAAGAGTGGCGGCGGTGATGCGGGCGGTGACGGTGCCGTGGGCGAGACGTGCGCGAATCTGGTCGCCGGGCTGAGTTTCGGCCGCGCTGCGCAGGATGGACCCGGCGTGGCTGCCGGAGTCGATAAAGACGATGGCATAGCCGCGATTCAGCACCGCCAGCGGCGAGAGCGCGGTGAGCCGGGAGGCGGCACGCTCAAGCCGTGAGCGACGCATAAGGATGAGGTCCTTCGCGATGCGGCTGAGCCGGTCCTCGGCCTGCGCGAGCCGGCGTTGTGAGTGCGAAAGCCGTACCCCCGGATCCTGGATGCGCAGTCGAGCCTGCAGTGCGGTCAGCCGATTCACGCGCAGGCTTTGCCGCCGGGTCGATGCAGCCGTGAGCCGGAAGCGCAGCTCATCCACACGCTGGTGGCGCAGCGAAATAGCGTCGCTGAGCCGTGCCAGGACCTGCTCCGCGGAGAGCCGCGAAAGTCGTTGACGAGCGTGCATCAGGTGGAACTGTGCGGCACGTTGAACCCGCTTTTCGAGGGAGGCCACCCGGTCTCCAACGCGATGCTGCGCCTGGGTGATCAGCTCGGCGGCGGCGGAGGGCGTGGGAGCGCGGAGATCGGCGACGAAGTCCGCGATGGTGCTGTCGATCTCATGTCCGATGGCCGAGACGATGGGCAGTTTGCTGGCGGCGATGGTGCGGGCGAGGGTTTCGTCGTTGAAGCCGGCGAGATCCTCGAACGAACCGCCGCCGCGAGCGATCAGGATCAGGTCCACACGGTCCGGGTTGTGGTTGAACCAGCGCACGCCGGCGGCCACGCTGGGCGGGCATTGTGCGCCTTGCATGCTGGCAGGATAGATGAGTAGATTCAGCTTTGCGTGGCGGCGGCGGACGACGTGGATGATGTCCCGGAGCGCGGCGCCGTGGGGACTGGTGACAATCCCAATGCAATGCGGAAAGGGCGGGAGCGGACGCTTGTTGGCGGCGTCGAAGAGGCCTTCCACGGCGAGGCGGCGTTTGAGCTGCTCGAACGCAAGCTGCAGGGCGCCTTCGCCGCGAGGGCGCATGGATTCGGCGATCAACTGCAGTTGTCCGCGCGACTCGTAGACCGAGATTCTGCCGCGCAGCTCCACGTGCATGCCGTCTTTCGGTTGAAACGGCAGCAATGACGCGCGGCTGCGGAACATGACGACCGAGAGCTGGGCATCCCCGTCTTTGAGCGTGAAGTAGAGATGGCCGGAGGCGGCGGGGCGGCAGTTCGAGATCTCACCTTCCACCGACAGCATGGCTGCGTAGACCTGTTCAAGCCGCTGGCGGACCTCATTCAGAAGCTGACGGACGGTGTAGAGGATGGGCTCGCGGGGGGCGGCCGGCGGGGCGGGCTTCACGACGGGTGAGGCGGGGGCAAGGTCGAACGAGAGCTGGGGCGGAGCGGCGGAGCTCTTTCTGAGGGGAGTTCTGGACGAACGGAGGCTCAGAAACGTAGGAATCGCTTCGCCGTCATCGTTGTCCAAAGGCATCGCATCGAGTTTATCTCAAGGATCGCCAAGGGGAGAGACGCGAACGACCCTATACCCCCCACCCCATGCTTCGTGCGCAAAATATTCAATCGAAGCGACTTAGGCCGGGATCAAACGGAGTGACGGTTACCAGGTTGCAACGAGCCGTCACTTTTTCAGGCACTCAGATGCAGGAGGCTATCGGCCTCACGGAGCAGGTCGAGCGGCGGACAGGGCTTGGCCAGGATACGCACCCGCTGGCTGTAGGTGACGGCGCAGTCGGTGATGCGGCCGTAGTTCCCGTAGTGGCCGGTGAGCACCAGGATGGGACAGCTCGGAATCTCGCGGCCCAGGTCTTCCATCAGATCGACGCCATCGCGGCCGGGCATATTGATGTCGCAGAGGACGAGATCCGGCTGGGATTGCCGGGCGAGGGCGAGGGCATCGATGGCAGAGTACGCGGTGGAGACCTCGAATCCATGTCTCCGGAAGATGATGCTTACGGTTTCAGCAATCAGGTGTTCGTCATCCACCACAAGTATTCGCATGGAGGTCTCTCTCTCATAAAATCGGCAGGAAGGATTCTTACGAGCAGATCAGGACGTACGCAGCTTGAGGAACAGGTGTCCTGGTTCTACGCATCCGGGCGCATTTTTTCTGTACGCTTCCAGACATAAGGAGTCCGGGGCAGGTTTTTAATCCGCAGCAACGGGAATCTGCCCATTTCGATGTTCAACGAATGCGATTCAAGAGAGCTTCGTCAGAAGGGCTATACAGAATGCATGTTTTCGCAGGGATCGTGGGAGTCTTGTTCTGTGCAGGTGTGGTGCTGGATGCGTTCCAGACGATTATCCTGCCGCGCCGTCCCACGAAGCGGTTTCGGATTACGCGCTTCTTCTACGTCCTGACCTGGCGGCCGTGGTGCTGGATGGCGGATTGGACCGGAAACAAGAAGACCCGGGAACAGATCTACAGCGTCTATGGACCGCTTTCGCTGCTGCTTCTGCTGGTGCTTTGGGCGGTGCTGCTGGTCTTCGGGTTCGCGCTGGTGTACTTCGGGGCAGGAACACCGTTCGGCGATCCCATGGCCCCCGCAAGCACGCTGCCTGTGTGGCTGACGCAGTTGAGGACCGACGTTTACGTCAGCGGTACCACGCTGTTCACGTTGGGACTGGGCGATGTGACGCCGCACAACCATCTCGCTAGGGCGGTGGTGGTCACGGAGTGCGGGACCGGGCTGGCGTTTGTCGCGCTGGTGATCGGGTATGTGCCGGTGCTGTACCAGGCTTTTTCCAAACGCGAGGTCAGCGTCGCCATGCTCGATGGGCGAGCGGGTTCTCCGCCGACGGCTACCGAGCTGCTGCGGCGGCATGGGTTTGAGGGCGGACAGGAGGAGTTGAGGCTGCTGCTGGGCGAGTGGGAACGCTGGTCGGCGGAGATTCTTGAGTCGCACATCTCCTATCCGCTTCTTTGCTACTACCGGTCGCAGCATGACAACCAGAGCTGGCTATCGGCGCTGGTTGCCGTGCTGGATACGTGTGCGCTGGTGATCACCATGATCGAAGGGCCGACGGTCCGGCAGGCACAGCTCACCTTTGCGATCGGGCGGCACGCGCTGATCGACCTGGGACACGTGTTTCATGTGGAAGAGAAGGCCGCCATCCATGAACAGGAGTATGAAGATCGCATGCCCGCCGCGGTGTTCAACCGGCTGTGCGATGCACTGGGCGAGATGCAGATGCGACTTTGTGGCGATCCGCCGACGATGCGCAGGCTAGCCGCGATCCGCAAGATGTATGAGCCGCATGCGGAGGCGCTGAGCGAGTATCTGCGGATGCCGCTGCCGCTCTGGGTGGCAGAGCCGAAGCAGAAGGATTCCTGGAAGTCAGTGGCGGAGCTGAGAATGTCAGCCGAGGTGCTGAGGAGCGACCTGCACGTCAGCGACCGGTCTACCGCGCTGAACCTGCACGATGAAGAGCACGGATTCTAACGGCTTGTCCTGCCGGACGGGCCGACTGCGTGTCGGGCGGTCACTTCGTGACCGGCATTGGTTGACGGGGGATACAGGCCGCTGCGGTCCGACGATGTTCGGCACAGGCGATGGCTTGCGACCAGCGGGAGCACCTCAGAAGATGACGCGCCACGACAACAAATACATGTCACGAAGTGACCGCCCGACACGCAGTCGGCCAGTCCGGCAGGACATTCTTACTGGCGGGCGGGCGGGGCGCCGGGGTTCAGCTTCTGCGATGCGATGGTGCTGGCGACGCCGGGCTGGCCCTTCGCATCTTTGTCCTTGTCCTTGATCTGGGCGTAGATCTTACGGGCCTGCTCAGTCTTGCCTTGGGCGGTGTAAAGCTCGGCGAGAGAGATCTGCGCCGTCGTCGCCGGGACCGTGCTGCTGGAGTTCGCGGCAAGCTGGTTGTAGAGGTCGATCGCCTGCGCGTCCCGGCCGGTCTGGTGATAGAGATCGGCAAGGGCAAGCTTGGCCAGGTTGGAGAGATCCTTATCCCATCCGCTGGCGACCGTCTGCAGGGTGGACTCGGCGGTCTGGTTCTGGCCGGCCTCCATGGCGGTGATGCCCACGAAGTAACGCGCGTTCTTGCCGTCCTTGGTCATGCCGTATTGATCGGCGACGCCGGCGAAGAGCTTGTTGGCGGCCATGGCGCGCTCGGCTACGGTGGCATAGGTCTTGACGCCGGGCAGCGGCGGCTGGCCGGCGACCGCGACGGGAGCCTGGAAGACCTGCAGAGCCTCCCCGAAGCCGGTGGCCGCTGCATCCGAGCGGCGGTTGTAGATGACGCCCACGAGGACGGCGAGAACGATGACCGCAAGCAGGATGGACGTGGTGACGATAACCGACTTGCGGTTCTCCTTGGCCCACTCGAGGCCGTTGGGCGTGGTGGTGAGGAAGGTATCCTGCTTGAGAGAGGCTTTGGTTTGCTGATCCACGGTGATTAGGTTCTTCTTCCTTGAAGGCGTTCGGCTGCGGGACGGGGCTGCGGAGACGGTGAGACACGCCGGTCCCAAACCTAGAGTTTATCAGTTTCCGCTTTATCGCAGGACCGCAACTCCGTAAAGCGAGAGGGTGACGCTGGAGGCCGTTCCGCCTTGGAGCAGGTCCGACATGGGGTGCGGGAGCGGAATCTGCCAGGCGATGACCTTGGCGCGCTGAGCATGAGCGGAGAGCGGCGTCGCCGGTGGGGAGTGGAGCTTGGGCCTGCGCGACTCAGGGCAAGGGTGCAGAAGATCACGGCAAGCTTCAGGCGTTGTGCAGAGTCACGGGTTCGCCTCAGGGGCTGAGTGTATCGGAGCGAGGTGAAAGGCTGCCGGACGGCTATTTGATGTCGCGCCAGTTCTGGCCAAGGCCTACGTCGGCAACGATGGGAATGGAGAACTGGGCTACGTTTTCCATCTCCTGCTTGACTAGGGATTGGAGTTCTTCGGCTTCTTCGGGGACGACGTCAAAGAGGAGCTCGTCGTGGACTTGGAGGGTCATGCGGGAGCGGAGATTTCGTTCGGTGATCTTGCGGTCGAGGGCGATCATGGCGAGCTTGATGAGGTCGGCCGCGGTGCCCTGCAGCGGCGTGTTGACGGCGGTGCGCTCGGCGAAGCCGCGCATGTTCGGATTGCGGGACTGGATGTCCGGGATGGGCCGGATGCGGCCGAAGTGGGTGGAGACGGAGCCGGTGCGGCGGACGGTGTCGAGGGTGGCGTCGATGAAGGTGCGGACGCCTTTGTAGCGGTCGAAGTAGGTTTCGATGTAGGTGCGGGCGATCTTCTGGTCGATGTTGAGCTGGGCTGCGAGGCCGAAGGGGCTGATCCCGTAGACGATGCCGAAGTTGACGGCCTTGGCGCGGGCTCGGGTCTCCTTGTCGAGCGTTGCGGGGTCGAGGCCGAAGACCTCGGCGGCGGTGAGGGTGTGAATGTCCTGATCCGTCCGGTAAGCGTTGAGCAGGAGCGGATCTTGCGAGAAGTGGGCCATGAGGCGGAGCTCAATCTGGCTGTAGTCGGCGGACATGAGGAGGTTGCCGGGCGCTGCGATGAAGGCGGCGCGGATCTCGCGGCCGATGGCGGTGCGGGTGGGAATGTTCTGCAGGTTGGGATTGGTGGACGAGAGGCGGCCGGTGGCGGTGCCGACCTGGTTGAAGGTGGTGTGGATGCGGCCTTCGGCGTCGATGAGTTGGGGGAGTGCGTCGAGGTAGGTGCCCTTGAGTTTCTGGAGCTGGCGGTGCTCGATAACGAGGGCGGCGATGGGGTGGCTTTCGGCGAGCTCTTCGAGGACGTCCTGGGCTGTCGAGACGACCTTGCCCTTGCCGTACTTCATGGGCTTGGGCAGACCCATCTGGTTGAAGAGGATCTCTCCTAATTGTTTCGGAGAGTTGATGTTGAAGCGATGGCCGGAGTCGGACCCGATTGCCGCGCCAGCGAGTTTGTAGATGCGTTCGGCGAGGGTGTCGATCTCGACGGCGAGGCGGGAGGACATGTCGCGGAGGACGGCGGGGTCGATGCGGACGCCGGTCTGCTCCATGCGGAGGAGGACGGGGACGAGGGGGAGATCGATAGTGGTGTAGACGGAGGATAAGGGACTAGAGACGAGAGACGAGGAACTGGACGGCGTGTCTAGGGGAGAGCCGAAGAGCATCTCCTTCGTCACCGCTCCGCCGAGCGATGGGTCGTCTTTGGGGATGTGATGTTCCACCTGGGCCAGGGAGGCGACCTGCTCTCGGAGAATCGGGGCGACGCGATGGATCGCGTTGGCGGACTCGGGCAGGAGGGTGGGCGAGATGACGCCTTTGACGATGGGTGTGAGGGCGCGGTTGGTGAAGCGCGCGGTGACGTCCGGCAGGCTATGGGAGCCATGGGTCGGATTGACGAGGTAGCTGAGGAGCATCACGTCGTCGCGAACTCCGGCCAACGTGACACCGTGCGGTTCCAGCGCACGCAGAACGGCTTTGAGATCGTGGAGGTCCTTGGGGAGGGTGGGATCTTCAAGCGCTTCGCGGAGGCCGGGAGTGTCAAGCGGCAGCTCGATTGCAGCGGTATCAGAGACCGCAAAGGCGATCCGGCAGGCGGGATCTTTGGGCGCTTCCACCGGCGTTGCAGGGGCAGCCTCGGGCGCTCCGAAGAGCGACATCGTCTCAGCCGGCGGAGGCTCCGGGACCTCCGCCTCCGGGTCAGCCTCAGCTGCTGACTCTTCGGCGATCGCCCTCGCATCCTCAAAGATGGCAAGCGACAAGCCCTCGATCTGCAGAGAATCGGCCTTCCCTTCCCTCTTCCCTCTTCCCTCTTCCCTGCTCCTACGGGCTTCCTTCAGCAGCGCGGCCAGATCCGCTGCGGTGGCTTTGAGGTTGTACGCGATGGGCGTGTTGTCGACGGCCGGTGCGAGCTCCTTCAACAGCGTGGTGAACTCAAGCTCGGAGAAGAGGTCGCGGCAGGCGGCGTTGTCCACGGGCTGCGTCCGCATCGCCTCCAGCGTGTACTCGATGGGAACGCCGGTGTGAATCGTAACCAGTTCCTTCGAGAGCAGAATATTCGCGCGGTTATTTTGTAACGACTCGCGATACGTTTTCTTCTTCACCTCATCGGCCCGGTCGAGCGTGGCTTCCACGGTGCCGAACTGCTGGATCAGTTCGACGGAGCCCTTGTCGCCGATGCCGGGCGCTCCGGGGATGTTGTCGATGGAGTCGCCGCGCAGCGCCATCACATCCACCACCCGCTCTGGCGGCACACCAAGGATGCCTTCCACCCCTGCGGGGTCCAGGATGAGGTTGTCCTTGGTCGGATTCAGGATCGAGACGTGCTCATTGACGAGCTGCATCATGTCCTTGTCGGAGCTGACGACGTAGACGTGGTGGCCGAGGGCGGAAAGCTTGCAGGAAAGTGTCCCGATAACGTCGTCGGCCTCAAAGCCCTCGTAGTAGAGAATGGGGATGCGGAAGGCCTCAAGGGCGCGGCGGATGTAAGGCTGCTGCTGAATCAGATCGGGCGGGGTCTCGGTGCGGTTGGCCTTGTAGCCGCCGTACTCGATGGTCTCGAAGGCCTGCGTCTTGATGTTGAACTTCTGGACGTCCTTCAGCTCTTTGGCGAGCTCGTTGCGATGCACCGGCGCGCCCACGTCATACACTGCCGCCAGATACTCGGGCGCAAAGTCCTTGCGCAGCTTGTTGATCATGTTGACGAAGACATAGGTGGCGGCCGTGGGGATGCCGGTGCGCGTCGACATGGGGCGCTGCCGCTGCATGGCGTGGTAGGCACGGAAGATGAAGGCCATGGAGTCGAGGAGATAGACGGGGGGCTTGGTGGAGGCGGCCATGTACTGATCTTAAAGGCAACAACGTCCTGACGCCGGACGGGCGCCACTTCGTGGGGTTTTGGACGCTTCGCGTGAAGGCGGGCTACAGGATCAGCATGCAGTCGCCGTAGGAGAAGAAACGGTACCGTTCGCTTATGGCGTGGGCGTAGGCGGCCAGCGCTCTTTCCCGGCCCTGCACGCCCAGAAAGGCCGAGACGAGCATCAACAAGGTCGACTGCGGCAGATGGAAGTTGGTCAGAAGTCCTTGGACGACCGCAAAGCGGTGACCCGGAGCAAGAAAGATGCTCGTCGACCCCGAGTGTGGAGCAAGGTTGCCGATCGCCGCGCAATGCTCCAAGGCTCGGGTGGTCGTGGTCCCGGCAGCGACAATCCGCCGCCCATCGGCTTGAGCCTGCGCGATCGCTTCCGCGGTGCGGGTGGGCAGGGTGTAGTGCTCGGTGTGCAGGCGGATGTCTTCCAGGCGCTCCGCACGCACTGGCTGAAAGGTGCCAAGCCCCACATGCAGGGTAATGGATTCGATCAGAACGCCTTTCACTCTCAACGCCGTAAGAAGCTCCGGAGTAAAGTGAAGCCCGGCAGTGGGGGCGGCGGCGGAGCCCGGAGTATCGGCATAAACCGTTTGATAGCGGGTCTTATCCTCAGCCGTGTCCGGCCGGCGCATATAGGGCGGCAAAGGCATGTGGCCGATGCGATCGAGCTTCTGCAGGAACAGTGGATCGGGCGCGAAGCTCAGAGTGCGCTCACCGAACTCTCCCTTCGCCAGGACGGTCGCCGTGAGGAGGATCTGGCCTGCATCGTCGGGAAAGATCAGGGTCTCTCCGGGAAAGACTTTCTTAGCCGGGCGGACGAGCGCGGTCCAATCCGTGGAGGTCAACTGCTGCGTCAGAAGCACCTCAATCCGGCCGGAAGGATCGGGCGAACCCGCCTGCGTGTGGAGACCGGAACGAGTGGCGTAGAGACGCCCAGGAAGCACCTTCGAGTCGTTCAGGATGAGCAGGTCGCCAGGCAGCAGACGGCCGGGAAGGCTGGCGAAGACATCGTCCTGCAGCGCTCCAGTAACGCGGTCGACGCACAACATACGCGACGTGCCGCGTACGGCTGGAGGCGACTGCGCGATGAGCTCTTCCGGAAGATCGAAGTGGAAGTCGGAGACGTTCATAGGGCGGTGATGAAGCAGTTGCGGGCAGTGTTATGGCTGTGGAGAGGCAGTTTCCGCCATCGCTACGGAGCGATTGAGCGCGGCCTGGATCGCCTCCTGCTCCGGCGGAACATGAGCCGGAAACGTACACAGCACAAGGGAGAATGGTTTCGGAATCAGAAAGCGATCCCAGGACTTCAACGTCCATGCGCGAAGCGGATACGCATAGAACGCCCCGACCCATGTGGCCCCGACGAGCTGGGCAAGCTGCGCCGTGCCGGGTTTCGCGACCTGGGACGGACCGCGTGGCCCGTCCGCCGTGATCGCGCAGCGATGCCCTGCATTGTAGGCTTCAACCATGCCGCGCAGACCCACCGCTCCCCCGCGAGAGCTGGAGCCGCGCACCGCGACAAAACCAAGCCGTTCCACGATGCGCGCGATCAGCTCTCCATCGAATGAACGCGAGATGAGAATGGCAATTCCCTTGTTGCGGAAACGGTGCGCACAGGCGAGCAGAGAGCGATGCCAGAAGGCGAAGACCACCGGCCCGGGGATGCTGTCGCCGATGGGAGTATACGGCGCGGTCACGTCCTGATAGCGCAGGGTCATGCCCAGGAGGCGGATCAGCAGCGCGGCGAGCGGCGGGACGATTGCGAGGGCGAGACGCTGGCTGCGGGTAAAGGCCACGCTCGCCAGTTTACGACCTGCCGACGCTTTGCACGATGCCTTTGCTGCGCAGTCCGGCCTCGGCTGCGCCGAAGTAGTCTTCCACCGGGCCCTGCGTCTTGATCCATGCAATATACCGCGCGATGCCTTCTTCAATGGTCGTCTGCGGCTCATAGCCGATAGTGCGAATGCGGCTGATGTCGGAGATCAGGGCGCGAATCTCGCCGGGACGGAACTCGCCGCGGGCAAGCGGCTGAATCGCAATGCCGAGCTTATCCGCAATGATGCCGGCTAGATCGCGCACGCTGGTCGCACGGCCGCTGCCGACGTTGACGGGCAGGCCATCGAGCTTGTCCGTCGTGGCCACGAGCAGGTTGGCGCGGGCGATGTCCTCGACGAAGCAGAGGTCGCGCGTCTGGCCGCCGTCTTCATACATGACGGGCTGCTGGCCGGTAAGCAGCCGCGTGCAGAAGATCGCAATGACGCCAGTGTACGGATTGAAGAGCGACTGCCTCGGCCCATAGGTGCAGGAGTAACGCAGCGCAACCGTGGGGATGCCGGTCTGCTTGCCCCAGAGCAGCACCAGCCGCTCCTGGTCGACCTTGGTCAGCGCATAGACTGTCTCGCCGCCGCCGGGCGTGGACTCGGGCGTGGGGACGGAGGTGGTGGGCTTGCCGCAGACAGGACAGTGGACCGCGAAGTCCCCCGCACGAAGCTGCTCCGCGGGACGAAGCAGAGGCACCACAAATCCATGCTCCGGGCAACTGGCCGCGCCTTCGCTGTAGACCGCCTGCGAGCTTGCCACGACCACCTTCTTCACCGGCAGTTGATGATCGCGAATGATCTCCAGCATCTGCGCGGTACCGAAGCTATTCACCAGAACGTACTTCGCCATCTCCGGCATGTAGCCGCCGTACGCCGCCTCATGGAAGACGACATCAATATCCGTCAGCGCGGACTTCATGGTTTCGTAGTCCTGGACGAAGCCCTGGCGGAACTCGGCGGCGGGATTCACCCACTCCGGTTTACCGTGCTTATGGGTCTGTGGCTCCAGGTTATCGAGGATGCGAACGGTCCAGCCTTCACGCAGCAGGAGATCAACGATGTGGGAGCCGATGAGGCCTGCGCCTCCAGTGACAAGGGCCCGTTTCTGATGGGATGGCATACGCAAATGCTAACAACTTTTCGCAGGGACGGTCGGAGCGCGTCGGTCGAAGCCGAACGGCTGACACGGCACGATGGCCGATACGATAAACTTCCCCTGGATCGAGCAACGGCCTCAGCTTAGGCCGCGCAAGGCAGTCGATCCATGATTCGCGTTGCTCACGCACGGGCAGACGCTACCGAAGCAGTCGCTGAATGAAAGCCTTCCCTGAAGGGCAATCGCCTCCCTTCTTCGCACTTCGCAGGAGAGATTAAGTTGAAGAAGGCCCTGATTACAGGTGTGACCGGGCAGGACGGGGCGTACCTCGCCGAACTGCTGCTCGCAAAGGGGTACGAAGTCCACGGCCTCAAGCGGCGTAGCTCGCTGTTCAACACGGGCCGCATCGATCACATCTACGAAGACCCGCACAATCCCAGTCCTCGCCTCATCCTTCACTACGGCGATATGACCGACTCCTCCTCGCTCATCCATATCGTTCAGAAGGTTCAGCCTGACGAGATCTATAACCTGGCGGCTCAAAGCCATGTGCAGGTCTCCTTTGAGGAGCCGGAGTATACGGCGAACTCCGATGCGCTAGGCGTACTGCGACTGTTGGAAGCGATCCGCATCCTTGGATTGGAGAAGAAGACGCGCTTTTATCAGGCCTCCACCTCAGAGCTCTACGGCCTGGTGCAGGAGATCCCGCAGAAGGAGACGACGCCGTTCTATCCCCGTTCTCCGTATGCGGTGGCAAAGCTGTACGGCTATTGGATCGTCGTCAACTACCGTGAGGCGTACGGGATCTATGCCTGTAACGGCATCCTCTTCAACCATGAGAGCCCGCTGCGTGGAGAGACGTTCGTCACCCGGAAGATCACCCGAGGACTCGCCCGCATCAAGGAGGGCCTGCAGCAGCAGCTCTTCATGGGAAACATCGACGCCAAGCGCGATTGGGGACATGCCCGCGACTACGTCGAGATGCAGTGGCGCATGCTGCAGCAGGACCAGCCTCGCGACTATGTCATCGCAACGGGCCGGCAGTACAGCGTGCGCGACTTCATCACTCGTTGCGCGGAGGCGCTCGAGCTCGATCTCACCTGGCAGGGCAGCGGAGTGGACGAGAAAGGGATCAACAAAGCCGGCGAGACCATCGTCGCGATCGATCCGCGCTACTTCCGCCCGACGGAGGTGGAGACTCTGCTCGGAGACGCCACCCGCGCCAGGCTGGAACTCGGCTGGACGCCGTCGACGAGCTTCGACGAACTGGTCCGCGAGATGGTGGAAGCGGACCTCATCAGCGCACAACGTGACGCCCTGGTCCGCAAACATGGCTTCGCCGTCTACAACGTGCGGGAGACCTAGCCATGACCGGCAACACGCCTTACATGCACGACGACGCTCCCATCTATATCGCTGGGCATCGCGGCCTCGTAGGCTCTGCCGTCCTTCGCCACCTGCAAGCGCTTGGCTATAGCAAGCTGATCACGCGAACCCACGCGGAGCTGGACCTGTTGGACGCCGCCGCCGTCACTACCTTCATGGCGGAGACCAGGCCGAAGCACCTCGTGCTGGCAGCGGCCCGGGTAGGCGGCATCCTGGCGAATGAAACCTATCCCGCGGACTTCATCTATCAGAACCTGGTGATGCAGACGAACCTGATCGAAGCGGCGCGCCGGAACCAGGTGGATCGCCTGCTTTTTCTTGGCTCCTCCTGCATTTATCCGAAGCTGGCTCCACAACCTATGCCGGAGAGCAGCCTCCTGACTGGGCCGCTGGAGCCGACCAACCGGCCCTACGCCCTCGCCAAGATCGCCGGCATCGAGATGTGCTGGAGCTATAACCGCCAGTACGGAACCAAGTATCTCGCGGCGATGCCGACCAACCTCTACGGGCCCGGCGACAACTTCGACCTGGAGCGGTCGCACGTGCTTCCAGCCTTGATCCGGAAGACGTTCGATGCCATGCAATCGGGAGCCGGCGAGATCGTCGTCTGGGGCAGCGGTACGCCGAAGCGCGAGCTGCTCTACTCGGACGATCTGGCCGAGGCATGTGTCTTTCTGCTGAATCTGCCGCAGGAAAAGTATCAGTCATTGCTCTCGCCGGATACCCCGCCTCTGATCAACATCGGCACGGGAGAAGATATCTCCATCCGCGAGCTTGCGGAGACCGTCAAGGACGTTCTCGGCTTTCAGGGAAGCCTGGTCTTCGACGCCTCCAGGCCCGATGGAACGCCGCGAAAACTCATGGACGTCACCCGGCTCCATGCGTTGGGCTGGCGTCACAAGACGACGTTGCAGGACGGCATTGCTAAGGCGTTTGCGGCGTTCAAAGAGCAACTGGATTAGAAGATCGTCAGATTCAACGTCGCAGTTTGAGTGATGCCACCGCCTGTCGCCGTGACCGTGATGGCGTACGTGCCTGTTGGAGTCAACCCCGCGGCATACCCGCTGCCGCAACCCTGCATTGCGATCATCCCCGCGGTCAGCAGCAGCAAAAACGCCAGCGCACGGATGCGGCGATAGCCCTTGCGCCGGAACAGAATACAAAGCAGTCCCGCGAAGGTAAGCCCCGGAATTAGAGTCGTGGTTCTCGCCACCAGCGGCTTTCCCTTGACCCCAGTGTCGAGCGCGATGGTCCACTGATCCTGAAGCGGCTGCGTTCCGGATACGGTGAGGCTCGGCGAAGCAAACACGCAGTTGGTATTTGCAGGCAGAGTGCTACAGGAAAGAGTGACCGCGGCATTGAAGCCGTTCACCGCCGTAAGCGCCAGCGGAACGATTGGGTTGCTGGTCCCCAGCCGACCTTGCGAGAGCGTAGTCGAAGCCGGCGTCAGCGTGAACGTAGCTCCCATGGGCACAGCGATCACGGTAAAAGTCTGCGGCGCGGACGTAGACGAGGCGTAATAGGAGTCGCCGGAGTAGAAGACACTCAGCGTGTGATCGCCAAGGCTCAAGCTACTCGTATCCAGCGAGAGCTGCTGCGAAAGTCCCGTCAAGAGAATCGGAGCGCCCGGGTATCCCGAGTCGAGAATGATCTGGTAGACGCCCGTCGGGGTGGGGTTCGTCGGCGTGACAGAAGCGGTGAAGGGCAATGCCGTCCCGGTTACCACCTGTGCAGGCAGATTGCTCACCGCCACATTGCTTCCGTTCAGTCCAGCCGCCAGGATCGTGATCGTGATTGGCTTGGCGGAGGAGATGTAATAAATGGAATCGCCAGCATAGTACGCGCTTATGGTATGCACGCCTACCTGGAGGTTGGTCGTAACCAAGGGCAACCTTGCCACACCTTGAACCAGCGGAAACGGCACCCCGTAGGCAGCCCCATCCAGCACCAGTTGAACGGTTCCCGTGGGTGTTGGCGAGGTTGGTGTGGCAGTAGCTGGGAACACCGTTGCGTCAATCGAGATGAACGTGCCCTTAACCGCAGTTGTAGGATTCGCTACAACTTTCGCGACGGTGAACGCGCGGCTACTGATAGTGAAGGTGACGGGAGCCGATGCGCTCGACCGGTAGTTACTGGTGTCCCCGGAGTAGATGGCGGTAGCCTGATACTGGCCGCCCGCGTATGACGCGCTACGCAAGGTGATCGAGGCTGTGCCAGATGCACTCAGGGGCACCGGAGCACCGGTGCTGCCGCCGTCAATCTCGAAATAAATGCTGCCCGTGGGAACTGGCGAGTTCGGCGACACCGTCGCAGTCAGGATAAACGTATTTCCATACGCCACCACGGTTGGCGTAACCGTCAATGAGGTGATGGTGGGCGCAAGTGTCGTACTCGTAACCGTGATCGATGCGGACGTTGACGAGGATGGGAGATAGTTCGTGTCCCCGGCATAAGAGGCCGTAATCTGATTGACCCCAAGCGCCAACATTCCAGCAGGAAACGCAACATGAACAAGACTTTCGCGAAGGCTTGAGTTCGCTCCATATCCCTGGATGACAGCTGCAGTCCCAAGAACTTTGGACCCCGCCATGAAAGTCATAGTTCCAGTCGGAGCCGCTGCGGTGCTGTAACTTTGGGTGTCAACCACCCCGGTAAAAGTCACCGTGCCCGCAGCGCTCACCGTGGCTGAGCTAAGCAACACTAGCGCCCTCGTGGGACCGCGCGTGATCGTCAGCGGCGCTTGGCCGGATTGACTCGCATTGAAGCTTGCATCTCCACCGTAGCTCGCGGTGAAGTCATGACTCCCAACGCTGAAGAAGTTTTCCTGCGCCTCCGTGTAGCTCTCGGAGTTGAGACGGTAGACGCCGTTAGGGAGTTGAGTCCCGCTATCCAGGAATGTAACCGACCCGGTTGCGATTCCGGCACCGGACGCTCCCGCGACATCGGCCCGCACGAAAATGTTCGTTCCGTAGGGCGCGGAGGTCACAGTGTTACTGGTACCCGTAACAGGATCGTAGGCGATGACGCTCAGCTTGGTCGTACTCGGCTCCGGACTCACCGTAACCGAAACAAAGTTCGAATCCGAGGGAGCGTTCTTGGTATCTCCCTCATAGTGAGCCTGCACTCCGTAGCTGCCGCCCGGGAAATTACGAAAGACCCCGGCGAAGGATCCGTTCGTCAAGCTTCCCGTGCCCACGGAGCCGTTATCCACCTGAGCGTTGATAGAGACTTGACCCGTAGGCGCGTTTCCCATCACGCTGACCTGCACGTTGGCCGGGCTGCCGTGCACAAACTTAGCCGGATTAATGGCGAGAACCGCCGTTGTTGGCTGAGGAACGACAATCCAGGAAGAGACCAGATTAGCCACGTTGACGCTGCCCAGACCGGAAGCCAGATCGTAGCCCGCCGCAGCCGGCGGCGCGGTCAGGATGCCGTACGCGTCGCCCGCGGTAGACGTCACACAATCCGTGCTTCCGGTCGCGCAAACCATCTCATTGGAACCCATCGTGATGTCATGGAAGAAACAGGAGGAATCCGGGCTGCCGGTAGAGTCGCAGGAGGTTCCGGCGCTCGCCTGCCGATTGGCGAGCGTATACAGAACGATGTTCGGATTACCAATTCGTTCTCCAACCTCCTCCGATGCAAGGGCCATCACTCCAGCAAACGCCGCCGCAGCGATCTCTGTACCTCCTCCAGCTTGAAGGTTTTGGTACGGAGACTTAAGGCTGCAAGCGGTCTTGTTCGGATCGAGATCCTGGTCGCACACGACGTAGGAAGACCCCTCCCGGCCCTTGGAGGCAAAGAACGAAACATCGGGAAGATCGCGCGCTCCATCCGCGGGCACACCTGGTACCGCTTGCCAGGCAGGCTTCGCATAGCCACCCGAGCAAGAGCCGCCATCGGGATTGGTACAGCTCGAAGCTCCTCCACCGCCGCCCGCGACAGCAACGAGGCCATCGGTCTTCGCCTGTAAAGCGTTGCAAGCCTGCTCCGGCGTAAGACCCATAAATGGGGTCTGGCTCGTGAGCGTCGGGTTTGTGCAGCTGTCGTTCCAGACGTCTTCGGGGATATATCCCTTCGCGGACGAGCCAGTCGAGGCATTAGTCGAGGAGAAGTATTGAGAGAGCGCGTTCGGAGCATAGAACTCCGTTCCGCCAACCGCCACATCGTAGGGCGTGGACGCTATGCCATTCACCGCGAAGCCGTGCGTCGCGGGGGGACCACCGGACACGTCACAACCTGCGTTGCCGGAGTCTCCTGCGGCGGTAACTACGGTTATGCCTTGCGCGGAAGCCTGCTGCCACAAAGAGTTGTAAAAAGCATTGCCCGAACTTCCAAGCTTCAACTCGCACGACGTGAACGTATCCACCAGAACGCCGGCAAGGTTGTTATCGACGATGTACTCCGCGGAGAGATCCACCCCGGAAGACGCTTCAGTGCTCTCTGAGGTTACATAAAGGATCGTGGCGTTCTTCGCCACGGCTGCCGCCCATTGCGTGTCGGAGTCGCCATGAAACTCATCTACCGTGCTCTGAGGGGTTGGACCGTTCACCACCACACTGAGGTACTGCGTACCCGTCTGCGTATCGGTGTTGCCCAGCGGCAGCGAGAAAAGAGTGCGGAAGTTCGCAAAATCCGTGGGGTTGATGGTGCTGTCGCCTGCAACAGCGATCGATTGGCCCGTACCGTCGATCGGGGAAGAGGCATTCCACAGCGGAAGAACGTTGTAGATCGCGGCGAAGTCGTACGGCCCCAAGCCATAGACAGTGCCGCCCTTACTGTTTGTATAGGTAAACTCCGGCTTGGCATCGGTAAGCGAAGGCGAGGCCGCCAGCTTCGTCAGGAGCCCAGGCTTGGAGTCCCTTGATACCGTTTGCCCCTCGGGAACACTAGGACCTGGCAGGTTGTTCAAGGATCGAACTCCCGCAATCAAGCTCGCAAAGGACTTCGGCACGGTGGCTGCGGTCACGTTCGCGTAGTACGTGCCCCCAGCAAAGGACACGCTATGCAACGAGGTCTGAAACGCGGACCGCACTGCGGACGCCGGCCCTGAAAGCTCGACCACCGTGCGGCCGGCGTTGACATGGATCGATCCAAATCCTTGAGCCGTGAGCCAGCCCGTGAGCCCATCGATCTCAGCCTGATTCGCGCCGAACCGCGCGCCAAACTCAGCGGGTGTAAGCCAATGATGATAATCGGGCGAAGATGCATCCTGCTGCTGGCGCAGCAAGGTCTCAAGCTGCTTCTCCTGCTCGGCACTGCGTTTCAGCACTACTTGGATTCTGCGAATCGGAGTGGAATCCGGAACCTGCCCCAAGTCCTTCGCCTCCGCGGGGAGGCGCGTCGCGCTGACCGCAAGCGGAAGATCCGCAAAGCCATCGTTGATCCTGCTGGCATCTCCATGACGCAAGATAGGCTGCTCAGATTGAGCGAACAGGCTAGAGAAGACAGCAAGGCAGAGTGCGGTAAGGATCTTCGACGTAAGGCACCTCGGAATACGGTTGCTCTTTGCACTTTGTAGAGCGGATGGAAGGGTATCTGGCAGGCTCTCGACAGAAAGGCGGAACAAGGTGGTTCGGTCGCCAGAACCACCACAAAGTTCAAAAGTCTTTCCCATGACAAGGGCCTCGGATCTACCGCGCGACGAAATCGAGCCTACGTGAGCCAGCTAAGTAAATGCAATCAAAACGCTTACGACTTTGGTCGCATACGTGCTACTGCAGAAGTATCTTCGTGCCATGCCAATCGACACCTCAGTGGGTGGTCAGCGCGCGAGCGCCATCCTTCTCATCGGCTGGAGAGTCAACCTCAAGCAATCTCGAACGAAACTCCTTGCGCCAGCGGCAGATCTTTTCCGTAGTTGATCGTGTTCGTCGCTCGCCGCATATATTGCTTCCACGCGTCCGATCCCGACTCGCGCCCGCCGCCGGTCTCCTTCTCTCCTCCGAACGCGCCGCCGATCTCCGCGCCCGAAGTCCCGATATTTACGTTTGCTATCCCACAGTCAGACCCGGACGCAGACAGGAAGTTTTCCGCCTCCCTCATATTCAGCGTGAAGATGGACGAAGAAAGCCCTTGCGGCACATCGTTTTGCAAGGCAATCGCGTCCGCCAACTCCCTGAACTTCAGCACGTAAAGGATCGGCGCAAACGTCTCCCGCTTCACCACCTCAGTCTGCCCCGCGACCTCAATAAACGCAGGCCGAACGTAGTACGAACCATCCGGCTCCCCTTTGCGGATGATTTGCTCGCCTCCGGTCACCACTGCCCCCATGCCTCGCGCAGCATCCAACGCCGTCTGCATCGCCTCGAACGCCCGGCCGTCAATGAGCGGACCAACCAGCGTCCCCGCATCCCGGGGATCGCCCACCACCACCGAGCCATACACCTGCCGCAGACGAACCAGCAGGTCCTCATACACATCCTCATGCACGATCAGCCGCCGCAGCGTCGTGCAGCGCTGACCCGCGGTCCCCATCGCCGAGAACGCCACCGCCCGCAGCGTCAGGTCCAGATCCGCACTCGCACACACAATCGCCGCATTGTTCCCGCCAAGCTCCAGGATCGCCCGCGCAAACCGCTGCGCCAGCTTGGGCGCAACCTTCCGCCCCATCGCGGTTGACCCCGTAGCCGAGACCAGTGGAACTCTCGCATCCTCCACCAGCATCTGACCCAGCGACCCATCCCCGATCAGCAGCGAACAAAGCCCCGCCGGAACCCCGCCCATCCGTGCCATCGCCCGCTCCATCAACGCATGCGTCGCCAGCGCAGTCAGCGGAGTCTTTTCGGACGGCTTCCACACCACGGAGTTCCCGCACACCAGCGCCAGCGCCGCGTTCCACGACCACACCGCCACCGGAAAATTGAACGCCGAGATCACCCCCACCACACCCAGCGGATGCCACGTCTCCATCATCCGGTGATGGGTCCGCTCGGATGCGATCGTCAGCCCCGCCAGCAGCCGCGACAAGCCCGCCGCGAACCCGCAGATATCGATCATCTCCTGCACCTCACCCATCCCCTCGGACAGGATCTTCCCGGACTCGATCGTCACCAGCCTCCCTAGCGCCTCAATCTCCGCCCGCAGCTCTTCCCCCAGCAGCCGAATCAACTCTCCGCGTCGCGGCGCGGGCACCCCACGCCACACCAGAAAAGCCTCATGCGCCGCCGCGATCGCCTTCGCCGCCTCCGCATCGCCGGTCGTCTTCATTCGCGCAATCACCTCGCCCGTGATCGGCGTCCGCACCGCAAGATCGCCGTCCGTATACGCCGTCTCCGGCACTCCGAACCTCGACAAAATCTCGGTTACTTCCTCTTCAATCGATCTCTGGATCGTAGACATGCTTTGCTCTCCTCTCATCTGCAGGAATCTCGCCCTCCGCCCGCACACCCGCCAGCACCTCCGCCAGGTGCTTCGGCCGTGCCGTCGTGTTCTGCGTAATCTGCTCGCAACAACTGAAGCCATCACTCACGATGATGGCTCGATCCGCCTCCCGCCGCACCGCAGGCAGCAACACCCGCTCCGCAAGCTTTTGCGAGATCTCATACTTGTCGTGCTCGAAGCCGAACGGCCCCGCCATCCCGCAGCAGCCCGAGTCAAGCAGCTCAACCTCCGCACCGGTCTGCCGCAGCAACGTCATCTCATCCTGCATCCCCATCGTCGCCCGCTGATGACAATGCCCATGCACCACGATCTTCCCGTCCACCCGCGGCGGCCGATACTCCGGCGCAAACCGCACCAGGAACTCACTCAACAGGAAGGTCTGCGCCCGCAACTTCACGGCCCGCGGATCATGCGGCAGAAGATTCGTCAGCTCATCCCGAAACACCGTGGCGCAGCTAGGCTCCAGCACCACCACCGGCGTCCCAGCCGCAATCTGCGGAGCCAGCACATCCAGCACCTCCAGCAGATACTGCTTCGCCGTATCCAGCATCCCGAAGTCATACAAAGGCCGCCCGCAGCAAAGATGCTGTGTCGGCGTCTGCACCTGAAAACCAGCCCCGGCAAGTACCCCATACGCAGCCTGCATCGTCTCCGGATGGAAGTAGTTGTTGAAGGTATCCGCCCAAAGATAAACCGCAGCCCCATGCCCCGATACATCCCGCACACCCCGCACACTTCGTCGCCAGGCCTTCGAAAACCCTGGCAGCTCCCGCTTGGCATGAATCCCAAGCACCGACTTCATCAGGCCATTCACCCCCGGCATCTTCGTCACCGCACCAGACAGCCCCGGCATTCTGGAAGCAATTCTTGCCAGCACATCGATCCGCCCAAACGCATAGTGCGCCAGCGGCCGCCGCTCTGTCTCATAGTGATGCGCCAGAAACTCAGCCTTATAGCTCGCCATGTCCACGGACACCGGACATTCGCTCTTACACGCCTTGCAGGCAAGACAAAGATCGAGCGACTCCTTCACCTGCTTGTTCTTCCATTGATCCGGAAGCACCTCACCTTGCATCAGCTCCCACAACAAGTGCGCCCGACCGCGCGTCGAGTGCAGCTCTTCCCCCGTCGCCATGAAGCTCGGACACATCGTCCCCGCATCCTGCTTCCGGCAAGCCCCCACGCCCACACAGCGCAGCGCCGCAGACGCCAGCGAGCCACCATCCTCCGCGAACGCAAAGTAAGTCTCCGGCTTCCACGGCTTGTAATCCGCACCGAGCCGCAAATCCTCATGCGGCTCATGCGCATCGATCAGCTTGCCCGGATTCATCTTGTTGCCGGGATCCCAGATCTTCTTGAACTCCCGGAACCCCCGCATGATCTCCGGCGAGTACATCTTCGGCAGCAACGCTCCCCGCGCCTGCCCATCCCCATGCTCACCGGACAACGACCCACCATGCGCCAACACGATATCCGCCGCCCGCGACAAAAACTCGCGAAACGCCAGAATCCCCGCCTCACTCTCCAGGTCGAAGTTATGCCGCATATGGATGCAGCCCTGCCCGAAGTGCCCGTACATCGGGCTGTGATAGCCAAACTCCTTCATCAACGCAGAGATCTGCCGTAGATAGGACCCCAGCCGCGCCGGCTCTACAGCCGAGTCATCCCAACCCTCCCATCCCGTCCCCCGTCCCGGCACAAACGCCGTCGCACCCAGCGCGGACTCGCGAATGCTCCACACCTGCTTCGCCTCCGCCGCCGTGTAGATCCGCGCCGCAACCCCCGCGCCAAATCCTCGCGCCGCCTCCGCAAATCGCAGGGCCAGCCCCTCCACCTCATCCTGGTCATCCGCCCCAAACTCCGCCAGCAGAAACCCCTGCCCATCCGGCAGCAATGCAAGCTGATCCAGCGACCGCCCCTTCTTCCGCAGCCCATCCGTCAGCTCATGATCGAATCCTTCCAGCCCGATCACCGGATGCTCAAGGATGAGCGGAACCGCATCCGCCGCCGCAAAGATATCCGCAAACCCCACCCCCACCAGCACCCGCTTCTGAGGACTCCGCACCAGCCGCAGCGTAGCCCCCAGCACAACCGCACACGTGCCTTCACTCCCTACCAGCGACCGCGCCACATGAAACCCATGCTCCGGCAGCAGCTCATCCAGGTTGAACCCGGACACCCGCCGCGCAATCCTAGGAAACCCCGTCCGCACGGCGTCCGCATACATATCCCGCAGCCGCTTCAACCCTGCATAGATCTCCCCGGCTCGCCCGCCGCCGGCAATCGCAGCCTCAATAACCGCGTCGTCCGTCGCCCCCACCCGCATCCGTGTCCCGTCATACAACAGCACATCCAGCGAGACAATATTGTCCACCGTCTTGCCGCCCATCAGCCCATGCACCCCGCACGAGTTGTTCCCGATCATCCCACCCAGCGTGCATCGGCTATGCGTCGCCGGATCCGGCGCAAACGTCAGCCCGAACCGCTCCGCTTCATCCCTCACGCGATCCAGAATCGCCCCCGGCTGCACATGCACTGTCTGCGCTACCGCGTCCACCCGCCCGATGCGATGCATGTACTTCGAAAAATCCAGGATCACCGCGCTGTTGCAGCCCTGCCCCGCAAGGCTCGTCCCCGCCCCCCGAGAAAGAATCGGCGCATCGAACGCTCGACACACCGCCATCGCCGCGATGACATCCTCCTCATCCAGCGGAATCACCAGCCCGATCGGAATATGCCGGTAGTTTGAGGCATCCGTCGCATACAGCGCACGCGACCCCGCATCGAACCGGACCTCACCCCGGACCTTGCGGCGAAGCTGCGCCTCCAACTCCGCGGCCCCCGAAAACCGGGCTCCGGAGCGCGCATGTGAGCTGGGCAGAAGTATAAACGGGGATGCAGACGTCATCAAAGCTGCCTTATCGTGCACCGCGAGTCATCGTCCCGCAGTCATCTTGAAGATAGCTTGTGCATTCGAGCTATCGAAGCTCAGATCCAGCCCTGTCTTTCCCTCATCCGCCGGCAGCGGAAGCCGCGTTATGAACTCATAGAAAGACCCCGCAACCTCCTTCTCGATCACGCTCCCATCCTCCGCTCGAAACGGACGCTGCACCCGCGCAGCCAGAAACGCCGTCTGCCGCACTCTGCCGGTCTGGGACGTCTCGACGGTAGCTTTCATCGCCCGTCCCAACGCCTTCTGCTCCGCCGCAAGCTGATCCACATCCGGCACCCGGTCGGTCGCATGATTGAACGCATTGCCTTCCGTCGAGATCCAGGCCATCTCCGGAGACTCCGCCAGCAAAGCCTCATAGTCCCTCACGTCCGGAACGTCATGCTGCCGCTCGAACACCTTCACCAGCCCCGGAAGCAGCGTCACCGCCTTCGCCAAAGGCAACGACTTCTCCGCCTCCAGCTCCTGCAGCAACTCCACAACCTCAGCCGTCAGCGGATCCCGAGAACTCGCCGTAACCCGCTTTACCGCCGCGCCAAACTCAGCCGAGAACCGGTCCACATGCAGCTCACTGATAAAGAACTGCGCCAGCTCCTCCGGAAACTCCACCTGGGCATGCGACCGCCCCGTCATCTTCAGCCGCTCCAGCGGATACGTTCCATGCAACGCATACCCCAGCGGCCGCAGGATCCGCGTAATCGCCTCCTGCCCCGCCGGCAGCCCGCCCATCCCTTCGAGCCCCACCGTCCGCACCGCCCCATGATCATGCAGGATCGTGCGTCCATCCCGCACGCAGTCGTCCGCATAGCGCCTCGCATCCGGCACCCGGTTCACCAGGTCCTCAAACAGCAGCATGTTCAAAGCCTGTGCAGTCGCCGCCCGCGAGACCTTCTCGCTGTTCTCCTCCATCAACGCATCCGGTACCGCCAGCACGTCGAACAGCCAAGCCGCCCGCCTCTCGCCCGCAACCTGCTCCAGCATCTGCCACAGTGCATTCTTCTTCGTCATCGTCGTCCCCTTACCGTCCCGCCAGCATCACGCACTCTTCCAGAATATCGAGCGCCACATCCATCTCATCCTGTGTCACCACCAGCGCAGGACAAAGCCGAATCGTACTCTCTCCGCAGCCCAGCAGCAGCAGCCCACGCTCAAACGCCAGGTCCACAATCCGGTCCCGCGCCGCGCCCGCAAAGCTCTTCGTCCGCTTGTCCCCGACGATCTCCACCCCGATCATCAGCCCGCGTCCCCGCACATCCCCGACGCTCGCATGCTTGCTTACCCAAGTCCCCAGCCGGCTTAGCGCAGCCGAACCCACGGTCGCCGCATTGCTCATCGCCTCACGTTCGATAATCTCAATCGTCGCCAGCGCAGCCGCCAGGCAGATCGGATTCCCGCCATAGGTACTCGCATGCGACCCCGGCACCCAGTTCATGATCGACGCCTTCGCGATACACACGCTCAGCGGCATCCCGGACGCGATCCCCTTCGCGCTGCAAACAATATCCGGCTTGACCCCGGAGTGCTGAATCGCCCACCACTTCCCGGTTCGCCCCATCCCGGACTGAACCTCGTCCACCACCATCAAGATCCCATGCCGGTCGCAGATCCGCCGGATCTCCTCCAGGAAGCTGTCGGGAGGAACCACATACCCACCCTCACCTTGGATCGCCTCCACAAACACAGCAGCGACCTCCTCCGGAGGCAGCGTCGTCTTGAACAGCTTCTCCTCGAGAAACCGCGCACACGCCAGCCCATACTCCTCGTCCGTCTGCGACTCATGCTTGCTGCGGTAGGCGTACGCATACGGAATATGCGTGATCCCCGGCACCAGCGGGCCAAACCGCCGCTTCTGCTGGATCTTCGACCCCGTCAGCGAAAGCGCACCCATCGTCCGCCCATGAAAACTGCCAAAGAAGCTGATAATGCTCTGCCGCCCCGTGTGATAGCGCGCCAGCTTCAGCGCACACTCGGTCGCCTCCGCACCCGAGTTCCCGAAATAAAACCGGTGCGGCCCATCCATCGGAGCAATCGCGGAAAGCCGCTCCGCCACCCGAGGCATCAGGTCGTAGTAAAAGTCCGTGCCCGACATATGGATCAACTGCGCCGCCTGATCCTGGATTGCCTTCACCACCTCGGGATGGCAATGCCCCGTTGAAGTCACCGCGATCCCCGCCGTGAAATCCAGAAACTCATTGCCGTCGATATCGTCGATCCGGCACCCTAACCCCCGCTTCACCACCATCGCATGCCCACGCGTGTAGCTCGGCGAGAGCAAACTCTCATCATGCGCAATCACCCGCTGTGAGTGCTGTCCGGGCACCGGCCCTCGCAGCTTCGGCCCCACACGCTCATACACATCCGCGTCGGCGACGCGCGTCATCTCTTCCATCGATACGCTTGATCCGTTCATGGGAATCTCTCTCAACTACAGGTCAGGTCACTCAGAAATGGGACAGCGCCTGGTGAACGCTCAGGCAACGGCATACCTACGACAGCTCCTTAGAGCGTCCTAGCCACCGCAATTTAGTCACCGGAAAAAAGATTCGGCCGCGCCGTACTCGGAACAGGCCACTGGCCGCACGTACCAGCCGCAAATCTGCTCGTCGAGCCTGAAGTCTTCCGCATGGGCAGCACTTTACCTTGTCTCTGTGTACAGCCCGCCACCACCCCTGTCAAGCCGCAAACCCACCCAGGCTTTTTCTTCCCTCTTCCCTGCTGGTGCCCGGCGACAGCCTTCCCATCTCGGGCTACTCCTTGTCCTTCTTATAATCCGCAGCCTCTGTCCCACCCGTCTCCCCACCCCGAGGTTCCTGCAGCCCCGCCGTCGGCTTCAGCGGCTGATCCGGCGCAAACTCGTTATCTCCCTCCGGAGTCGCCACTGTACTCGGCTCCGCATCCATCGGACTATCCGCCACCGGCTTGATATCGTCTGCCATCGTTACTCCCCACCCTCATCACTCTGGATCCGAGCCTCATCCGCACTCGGATCATCCCCTGGCTTGTCGTACGTCGGAGGCAGTCCGGACAATCGTCCATCCACCGCCGGCATCTCATCGTCCGCCCGGTTGCTGTCCTCCACGCCCAGGTCATCCGAATCCCCATCCGCCTGCGGCTCCGTTGCGTTCTTCTCCTCCAGCAGGTTCTCGTCCATCACCCGTTCCTCCGTCGTATCGCTTCCACTTGGCATCTGCATCTCCTCCTGCTCGACAAAGTCGCCGGCCATCTTTTCAAACTCTTCGATGCTCGGAAGCTCCGAGATGTCCTTCAATCCGAACCGCAGCAGAAAATCCTTTGTCGTCTTATAAAGAATCGGCCGCCCGATCACCTGTTTCCGCCCCGCCGTCGAGATCAGCTTCCGCCCCAGCAGACTCCCCAGCACTCCACCAGAGTCGACCCCCCGAATCTCACTTACCTCCGGCGCCGTCACCGGCTGCTTATATGCCACCACCGCCAGCGTCTCCAGCGCCTGCAGGCTCAGCTTCAGCACCGGCTTCAGCGACCGCACAAACCCTCGCACCGCATCGTGATACTCCGGCTTGGTCGCCATCCGGAAACCACCCGCCACCTCCCGGACCTCAATCCCGCGATCCCCCGTCGCATACTCCCGGATCAACTCGTCCAGAATTCCACGAAAGAACTCCCGCAGCCGCCGCTCCCTCTCCTTGCCCGCCTTCTTCTCCTGGCTGTCCGTCGCGGGCGCTGCCGGGGAACTCGTTTCTACCGTCGCTTCGTTCCCCGACGCATCCTCCTCAGGCTTGTCATCCCCTGTCCTTTGGCTGTCCTCCCCAGATTCCTGACTGCCATCCCCAGACTTCTGACGGCCATCCTCCGTTTGTTGGTTGTCATTCCGCAGCGCAGCGGAGGAATCTGCAGTTGCCTGTTCTATTTCCAGTTCCCCAACGCCCAACCCTTCCGCCGCAGAATTCCCCTCCAGCCCCAGGCTTCCCTGCCGGGCATCGAGCCGATCCAGCTCCGCCTGCCCCTCAACACCCAGCAGCCCCACCAGTTGCACCAGCGTCACCGGCTCTTCCGACGCATAAATGACCGCTTCAATCTTCGCTTTCAGGCTCACTATTTCATCTCTTTCAGGCCATTGAGATCTGACCTCTAAGCATACCAACCCGCTCATCCCCCACGAACATCCCAACCCACTCCAACGAAGAAAAGCCCTCGCCGAAGCGAGGGCTCCCCCAACCAGACCCCAAACTAAGCGATCTTGTTGAACAACCAGAACAAGCAGCCCGAAAGAATCGCAGCAGCCGGCAGCGTGAAGATCCACGCCAGCGCAATGTCCCGGATCGTCGACATTTGCAGCCCGCTCTTGTTCGCCGCCATCGTCCCCGCCACGCCCGAGCTCAGCACATGCGTCGTACTCACCGGCAGCCCCAGTCCATCCGCCAGTCCAATCGTCACCATCGCCATGATCTCAGCCGACGCCCCCTGCGCATACGTCAGGTGCGTCTTGCCGATCTTCTCGCCGACCGTCACCACAATCCGCTTCCATCCGACCATCGTCCCCAGCCCCAGCGCCAGCGCCACGGCCACCTTGACCCAGGTCGGAATAAATCGCGTCGATTTATCCAGAAACCCCTTGTAGTTCGCGATGATCTTCGCATCATCCGCACTCATCTTGGGCCCGGACTTCGCCACCAGCTTCAGGCTTTCGCTGGTCAGATACATCTGGTTCCGCACGTTGGCCTGCATATCCGCCGGAACCGCGCCCAGTGAACCATACGCAGACGCCTCGTTCCGGATGTCCACGATCTCCTGCTGCAATGCCGGGATCACGTTCGGATCGTACTTCTTCTTCGCCACAAACTGCGTCAGCTCCGGCTCAGCCTGGTTCAATGAAACCGTCGAAGTCTTGTAGTTGTCGAGCACACCCGCCACCTGCGTCGAAACCGCGGCGAACGTCTGCACCTCCGCCGCGCTCACCGTGTGGTTCAGCGCATACGCAGTCGGCACCGTGCCTACCAGGATCAGCATGATCAAGCCCATGCCCTTCTGCCCGTCGTTCGATCCATGAAAGTAGCTCACCCCACCGCACGTACCGATCAGCAGCAGCCGGATGTAGAACGGTGGCGGCTCCGGACCTTCAGGAGCTTTATAAAGCCGCGGATCTTTGGCCACCAGCTTGAACAGGAAGAACAGCAACGCCGCGCCGATAAACCCGATCACCGGCGAGAGCGCCAACGTCGAGAACACCTTCGTCACCTGTGGCCACTCCACCCCGGACGTCCCCGAGTTCCCCTGCATCAGCTGGTTCATGATGCCCACGCCGATGATCGACCCAATCATCGTGTGCGAACTCGACGCCGGCAGCCCGCGCCACCAAGTCGCCAAGTTCCAGATGATCGCCGCAATAAGCAGCGCGAACACCATCGCGAAACCCGACCCCTTGCTGACCTTCAAGATCAGCTCCACCGGCAGCAGCGTGATCACGCTGTAAGCCACCGCACCGGAGCTCAGCAGCACACCCGTGAAGTTCATTATGCCGGAGTACACCACGGCAATATGAGGCTCCAGCGAGTGCGTATAAATACAAGTCGCCACCGCGTTCGCTGTGTCATGAAATCCATTGACGAACTCAAACCCAAGCGCAATCAGCAGCGCAACGCCCAGCAGCACGAACGGAAAGATGGTGGCGTTATGGACGATCGACAGGTCGGCGGAAAGCTTCGTCCAGATATAGGCGATGCCGCCAATCAGCATTGCCACGAAGACCAGGGTGCCGATCAACCCAGGACTTGACTTGGCAAGCTTCTGATCGAGCATCGAAGAAGTGTGCAGTTGAGCGGCGTCTTCGGATGAAGCCGGAGCGGCGAGTGCCATAAACGATCACCTTGCAAAATAGAATTTAGACGGAGTTCGGTTCACCCCCACCTTATCCGGCTCCCGCCTCGCCCATGATGAAGATTCGGTGAACGCTCCAAATCTGCACCGCGTCTGAAGCAAAATGTCCATTCCACCGATAGGTCATACAAATTAGGTCATACAAAGATGAACCTCGAAGTCCATCACGGAGACATCACCCGCCTCGCCGTCGACGCCATCGTCAACGCCGCCAATCACACTCTGCGCGGAGGCGGAGGCGTCGACGGAGCCATCCACCGCGCCGCCGGTCCAGAGCTCCTGGAAGCCTGCCGCAAGCTCCACGGCTGCAATACCGGCGACGCCAAAGCGACCCTCGGCTTCCGTCTCCCGGCCAAGTTCGTCTTCCACGCCGTCGGCCCGGTCTGGCACGGCGGCCACCAGGGAGAGCCCGCCCAGCTCGCCGGCTGCTACCGCCGCTGCCTGGAACTGGCCGCCCAGCACCACTGCCAATCCATCGCATTCCCCGCCATCAGCACCGGCGTCTACGGCTACCCCAAAGACCTCGCCGCCCAAATCACGGTCGCTACCCTCCGCGCCCACGCGTCCGCCACCCCGCTCACCCATATCATCCTGTGCGCCTTTGACACCCCCACCGCCGAAATCTACACCCGCCTCTTATCTCACCTTCAACCGCAATGATCGACCAATTTCCCATAAGCGGACTCGATCCTCTGCAAAGTCCGAATCCCGCGTGCCAAAGCGTGCGGAAGTGCTACCAGTCCCAATAAACTGCCGCAATGCCCACCATTCCGCTTCCGAAGTATGAACGTCGGAATCTTCCTCGCGGACCATCGGCCAGCTCACGTTCACGTTGTTGGCGGAGGCGTCGACGTCGTGTTCGATCTCAATTGCTGGACAGGGCCGGTCCAGCTTCGAACCCGAACTGCGTCCACTTCGTCTGAAGAAAGATCGATCGATGGCTTCTTAACGGATAATCTAGAAGAGCTATGCAAGGCATGGGAGGCGATCCATGGTGACCCAACAAGATCATGATGCAGCGACGGAACGCACAAGCGGGATGCTTGCAAGCATCCCGCACGCAATCGCAGCGCGGTATGACGCCTCAACTGACCGCGTTATCATCGATCTGAGCAGCGGATTCGCCCTCACCATTCCTCGCGACCGAGTGCAGGGAATAGAGACAGCCACCGCAGAAGACCTCAGCGATGTCGAGATCTCTCCCTCCGGATTTGGGGTGAGATTCCCGAAAGTAGACGCTGACCTCTGGGTTCCTGCTATGCTCCAGGGCATCTTCGGTACAAAGCAATGGGAAGCGGCCTGGGCTGCCGCTCACTCTTCCGTACAAGCCGCCTGACTACCGCCAGTCATCCCGCGCCGCCGCCTGATCCTCAAACACCTGGTCGAACCCCTCCGCCTTCTTGATCAAGATATCCCCCAGCACCTCCGGCTGATGCAGCAGAACGGCCTGTAGCCTGACGAGTTCAAGCATGGCTAAAAACATGCAGATCACCGCCCGTTCCGTATGCGTCGCATGCAGCAGCCTCCGCAGCGACACCGGCCGATCCTCCATCAGCAGCCGCCGCTTCACATAGTCGATCATCTGCGCCACCGTCACCGACTCCTCATCCACATCCAGCACCGGCCGCGCCCGCAGCCGCGTCAGCACATCCTGAAACACCCGCACCAGGTCCACCGTATCCGCCGCAATCTCCTGCTCAGCCGCAGCATCCCCGCGAAACTCCTTCATCCCCGGATTCGACCACGTCGCATCCTCCACCTGCTGCTTCTGCATCAACATCTGCGCCGCCGCCTTGAACCGCTCATGTTCCAGCAGCCGCTCCACGAGCTCCCGCCGCGGATCCTCCGCATCTCCCCCCGCCACATCGCGCGGATCCCGCGGCAGCAGCATCTTGCTCTTGATATGGATCAGCAGGCTTGCCGTATAAATAAACTCCCCCGCCGCATCCACATCCGAGTTCTTCAGTTGATGGCAGTACTCCAGAAACTGCCCCGTAATCCGCCCCATCGGAATGTCATAGATATCCAGATTCTGTTTCCGGATCAGATCCAGCAGCAGATCCATCGGCCCGTCATACACCCGCCCCACCGTGACAGAGAACGGCGACCCCGAAACCTCCTCCCGCCCCACCGGCGCAGCCTTCTTCCCCTCCGGCGCACTCACCACCGGCCGAGGCTCCAGCACAAAAGCCGCCTCCCTCAGGGTCACTTCCTCCGGGTCCTCAGTGCTCTCCGTGTTCGTTTGCTGTCCGTTCTCTTCGTCGATCACTTAAGCCATCGCCTCATAACGTCCACGGTATGCACTGATCTCAATTGGCTCTGCCCCGGGCAGCTTCAGAATTGCGCGTCCATCTGACACGCTGACCGTAAAGCTGACGTCCGCCTTACCCTGAGACTTCTTCAGAGCCGTCCACGGACCGACAAATGCGACCTGAGGAATAACGTAATCAAAGAGTTCAAGATTTTTACTCCAGCAAAGCAATACAAGCAGTTCGTAGCTTTTGACCTTAGCGGAAAAAGTCCAGTGCCCCGTCTGATCTTCTCTCGCCGTGGTAACGTACACGCGCTTCCCCTTACGCGTCACATAAACGCGATCCGAATCCTGCTTCAACGCAATCTCCGAAGGCACAATTAATGCTCGCCAGTGTTCCCGTAAATGGAGCGAGCGAAACTCTTTTTCAAGACTCCACCAATCATCATGTGTTGCCAAGTCATGTGGATTGATGTAGTTCAACCCCTGCAACTGTTTCCGCTCTTCAGGAACTGGACGTCTAGACCTTGAAAGTCCAGTCACGTCTCGCACTTGCCTCATCGTCTCTTCCGCACGTGCGCGCGCCCGCTCCGCACCGGCATCCAACAAGTCCCAAACCTTCTTGGGAGACTTCTCCAACTCCTCGCGACGCATCCGAATCGGATGAAGATGCTGGTTGATTCCGCTCGCAGCTAATCCCTTGCATTCAATGCACAGAATGCCAGCCGTTCGGCAACCCTCCCGAATATAGCTGTCAACCCGTGCCTCACTGAAGAGCCGGTGCATGTCTCCTACGGGACAAATCTCAGGATCACCCGGCCGGCTCTGCGGATTCCGCTGTCCGCCATTGCTCATCCGGCTGATCTTTTCGTCTACGTTGCCCGGCAGTTCAGAGAGCAGGATGCTATTTCCGTAGCTCTTGGACATCTTTCGCCCGTCGATCCCCGGCAGCTTCGGAGACGGGGTTAGAAGAGCCTCCGGTTCAGGCAAAATCAGTCGAGCAGGATCAGGCACCTCACTCGCCACACCCGTCTCTCCAACCACCAGGTACCTCGGGCTGTAAAGATGATTGAAGCGTCGTGCCACTTCACGAGTTAGTTCCACGTGAGCCACTTGATCTTGTCCTACCGGAACGAACTCCGGCTGATAGAGCAAAATGTCAGCCGACTGCAGAAGTGGATAACCGAGAAAGCCAAAGGTCGCCAGATCTTTGTCCCGCAACTGCTCTTGCTGGTCCTTGTAGGTGGGAACACGTTCCAACCAGCTCAGCGGAGTAAACATACTGAACAGCAGGTTGAGTTCCGCGTGCTGCGGCACATGTGACTGAACAAAAATCGTACTCTTGTTGGGATCCAATCCCGCAGCCAAAAAATCCAATGCGATCTCAAACACATTCGGCAGCAACCCGCTCGTATCCGCATAGTCCGTCGTCAGCGCATGATAATCCGCAATAAAGAAGTAGCACTCATACTCCTCCTGCAGCTTCACCCAGTTATAGAGCGCACCCATATAGTTGCCCAGGTGCAGCTTCCCTGTCGGCCGCATCCCGCTCAAGACCCGTCGCCGCCCGCCCGTTTCATCCTTGTCCCTCATACGATCTCTTCCATCCCGTTCTTATCGCCTCTCAAATCGGTGCACATCCGTGTCAGGCCTTGTCTTCCCAGCCCAGGCCCAGCCTCCGGATCAAAGCACCAGCAGCAGCAGATTGAACTGCCTCACCAGCGGCGGATACAGCAGCGGAAACACCACCCGCCCAGCCACAAAAAAGATTGCCAGCGACCCCAGCATCCCGATCCGGTCATACATCTTCTCCGCGTTATACGGCAGAAAATTCCGCAGTATCCTGCTTCCATCGAGCGGCGGTACCGGAATGACATTGAACACAAACAGCAGCACATTCATCACCACGAAGTAATACAGCAGCAGCGCCACCGGAAACAGCTTCGGCAGCAGCGTCATATCCACCGGAATCTTGTTCACCATCAGGATCGCCGCCTCCACCGACTGCAGCCCCACCCCCCGCGTATGCTTCAGCACAATCAGCAGCGCCAGCGCAATCGTCGCCAGACCCAGGTGGCTGAACATCCCTGCCAGCGTGGACAAGATATCGTCCCGCTTGATCTTCTTGAAGTTCCTCAGCGTAATCGGCACCGGCTTCCCCCACCCCAGCAGCGCCCCGCCGAACATCAAGCTGATCAGCGGCATCAGCACGCTTCCCCACGGCTCCAACTGCTTCGCCGGATTCATCGTCACCCGCCCCAGCATATACGCCGTAGCATCTCCCCGCCGCATCGCCGCATAGGCGTGCACAGATTCATGGACGCTGATCGAAAACACCAGCACCACAATCTGAAACAACACCAAAATCACATCTAAACTCATCCCACCAGCTTACCGGAACCGCCGTGCCTCACTCCCCGTGTCGCTTCCCCAGCAGATCCGCCAGCGTCTCCTTATGCCTGGGCTTCGCCGCCGCCTTGGCCTTAGGATCCGGCAGCACCTTCTCCGGCGGCGGGCTTCCCACCCTCGCCCGGGCATTCGCCTTCACCGCCTTCACAATCGAGAAGACCCCCTTCTTCCCCTTCTTCATCGCCCGATACTGCCTCTCCACTGCACCATCACTGCTCGACCCACTGTCTCTCCACTGCCCTTATGCAATATTCTCATTCCAAGAGGTTTGCACCCGAACCTCGATGAGGGGACCCCATGGAAGAACGTGACTTTTTCGACGAACGCCCAGAAACACGCACTCACCTCATGACCTGCCCACACTGCGGTCAGCAGTCCGAGTACCAGATCGGCTGGCTCGTCCGCCGCAAGAAAGCCCAGCTCGGCCGCGGCGCCGACGAGCGTGACCGCGCCCGCTTCGCCAAGGCCCAAAGCTATATGGTCCGCACCGACGACCTCGTAGGCTGCAAAAACATCCGCTGCCGCAAGCGTTTCGACGTCACCAGCATCCAGTCCGTAGCCTTCCTCTAGCGTTGCAAGTCCCGGGTGCCCCATCCTTTCGCAGTCTCATCGCGAAAGGGTGGGGTATCGAATGCGCCAGCATTCGACCGCCTTCCCTCCCCTCATCCCGAGTCTCTTCCGCCGCTCCGCCGCCTGCCTCTAGGTACCCCAAGGCTTCAGCCTGAGCGGAGCGAAGAACCTCAGTAGTGGCTTTTGCCTTTGCAAGTCCTGGGTGCCCCATCCTCGACGCAGTTTCATCGCGGCAGGATGGGGTATCGAATGCGCCAGCATTCGACCGCCTTCCCTCCCCTCATCCCCAGTCTCTTCCGCCGCCCCGCCGCCCGCCTCTAGGTACCCCAAGGCTTCAGCCTTGGGTCTCACACTCTCCCAAGAAGCGGGCTTCAGCCCCGGGCTGCGCTTCAAGCGCTCTCGCCTCGATCCCCAGCTTCCAACGCATCCATGACCGACTCTTTCCGCCGCACCGCCCCCAAAAACCTCCGTTCCACCCCATACCAACTCCCAGCCGCCAGCCCCAAGGTCACCGGAGTAGCCCAAGCAAACAGCACCCAAGGCGCCACAGCATGCCCGAACCCCTTCATCACCATCTGCTCCACCGGAAACGCATACAAATAAGTCCCATAAGAGAAATCCCCAAACCGCCCAAATCCATGCAGCCGAAGCCAGGGCGCATAAGCCAGATAAAACACCAGGTAAGTTCCCGCAACCGGAAAAACCGCCGTCCATCCAAACCGCACCCACCCAGCCCCAACCAGCGCCAGAACCGCCCCCGCAGCCCCCCACCCACTCTGCCTAATCCGCTCCCGAAACAGATAAAACACCATCCCCGCCAGATAAAGTGGGAGGAGCCGAGCCCAAAGCTGCGGCGACCCAAACACCACTCCCAGCCACTTCCCCCCAAACACCAGCCCCTCGCCCTGCAACACCACACTTCCCACCAGCGCCCCAACAAACAATCCCAGCACCACCCACCGCAGCCGCAGCATCCCCGCCGCAGTCAGCAGAGCCACCCCGATATAGCACCAGAACTCATACTGAATCGACCACGTAGACCCATTGATGATCTCCGGATAAGGCTCCCCCGCAAACGCCCCGGCATACCCAAACTCCTGCAGCCGCAAACTCTGCAGCAGCACATTCCACATCCGCTTCCCAACCGAACCCGCCGCCAGCCCCCCGCCGCTCAAAGGCAGAAACACCACCAGCGTCACCACCGCCAGCGCACAAAACCCCGGGTAGATCCGCCGCACCCGCTTCTTCAGAAACTCCAACAGGCTGCGGCTCCGCTCCGCACTCGCCGCGATCAAAAACCCGCTCATCACGAAGAACAGATCCACGGCAATCGCCCCGCCCGTCATCTGCCCATGCGTCATTCGCTTGATCGGCTCGGCGTTCTCGCTCCCCGTCCCCAGCGGGTAGCTATGTGAAAAGATCACCAGCACCGCCAGCGCCAGCCGCAGAAAGTCGAAGTTATTGCTCCGCCCATCCCACGCGCTCGCCGTCATCCGCCGCACCTCGGTCGTCATCTTCTTTACACCAGGCCGAGGACCTCTGATGCTCAAGTTACTTCCATCCGATTATCCCAGTAATAATCCCTAAGCGTCACAGCCACGCCCGCAAGTAGTGTTCCCCTTTCTGAACCCCTTCGTATACTTGAGAAACCTTGCAGACGCTCGACGACACCTCCGTAGGGACGCCCGCCCATGCACCCCAGGCATCGCCCGAACCCGCGCCCAGCGTCCTCCGCATAGCCTATCTCCTCAGCCAGTACCCCGCCATCTCCCACACCTTCTTCCTCCAGGAAGTCCTCGGCCTGCGCGCCCGCGGCATGCACATTGAAACCGTCTCCATCAATCGGCCCGACCGCCCCCTCGACAAACTCCCCCCCAATGAAGCCGCCGAAGCCCGCGCCACCGCCTACATTCAGGATGGCCGCCCCCTCGCCTCGCTCTTCTACATCCTGACCACCATCCTCGCCCACCCAGGCGTCTTCTTCCGCGGCCTCGCCGCCATCACCCAACTCCCCCGCCTCACCCTCAAACAGCGCGGCTTCTGGCTCTTCTACCTCGCAGAAGCTGTCCTCGTCGGCCGCTGGATGAAGCAGCGCCGCCTCGACCATCTCCACATCCACTTCGGCGGGCCTGTCGCCTCCGTCGGCATGCTCGTCTCCGCCGCCTGGCAGCTTCCGTACTCCCTCACCATTCACGGCCCGGAAGAGCTCCTCAACCTCGACGCCTACCACCTCCGCGAGAAGGTCGCCCAGGCCAGCTTCGTCCTCTGCATCAGCGACTTCTGCCGCAGCCAGCTCTGCCAGTTCACCTCCCCGCGCCTCTGGCCTAAGTTCAAGGTCATCCGTCTCGGTGTCGATCCCTCCACCCTCCGCCCAATCGTCCGCTCCTCAGACCCCCTCCGCAGCCAGCCGCCGCCTTGCCTGGAGCTCGTCTGCACCGGCCGCCTCGTCCCCGCCAAGGGCCACCACATCCTCCTCCAGGCCCTCGATCTCCTTCGCCAGCGCGGCACCGCCATCCACGCCACCTTCATCGGCGGCGGTCCCGAACTCCAGCCCCTCAAGGACTACGTCTTCGCCAACAATCTCCGTGACGCCGTCACCTTCACCCAGGCCCTGTCCCACCCGGAAACCCTTGAACTCCTCCGCAAAGCCGACCTCTTCGCCCTCGCCAGCTTCGCCGAAGGCATCCCCGTCGCCCTCATGGAGGCCATGTCGCTCGGCCTGCCCTGCGTCAGCACCACCATCGCCGGCATCCCGGAGCTCATCCGCTCCGGCCACGACGGCCTCCTCGTCGCACCCGGAAACCCCGCCGCCCTCGCCGACGCCCTCGCCTCCCTCGCCCACGATGAGCCCCTTCGCAAACGTCTCGGCAGCGCCGCCCGCCAGCGCATCCTCACCGACTACAACCTGCCCCTCAACCAGGAGCATCTCGCCCTCAGCCTCCAGGACCTCGTCGCCACCGCCAGCCTCGCCCTGCCTCGGAAGCAGCGATGACCGCCACCCTCATCCCCTTCCCGTCCCCGTCCGCTGACATCCCCTCCCTCTACGATCTCTCCATCCTCATCGTCTCCTTCAACACCCGCGATCTCCTCCGCGACTGCCTCGCCTCCGTCCTCCTCGAAGCCGCCTCACTCAACGCAGAGATCCTCGTCGTCGACAACGCCTCACGCGACGGCTCCGCGGACATGGTCGCGCGTGAGTTCCCCCACATCACCCTCCTCCGCTCCGACACCAACCTTGGCTTCGGCGCAGCCAACAATCTCGCCATCCACCAAGCCCGCGGCCGCTTCCTCGTCCTCCTCAACTCCGACGCCTTCTTCGCCCCCGGAGCCCTCACCCTCGCCCTCCGTCACATGGAGCAGACTCCCGCCTGCGCCCTCGGAGGCTGCCGCCTCATCAGTCCCGACGGCTCCTCCCAACCCTCCTCCCGCTGCTTCCACTCCATTCTGACCGACGCCTTCGTCCTCACCGGTCTCGCCGCAAAGTACCCCCGCTCCCGCCTCTTCGGCCGCTTCGACCGCACCTGGGCCGACAAAAACCTCCCCGCCCAAGTCGACTGGGTTCCCGGAGCCTTCTCCATCATCCGTCCCGAAGCCCTCCGCAAAGTCGGCCTCTTCGACCCCAACTTCTTCCTCTACTACGAAGAGGTCGATCTCTGCCGCCGCCTCAAGCGCGCCGGCCTCCAGATCTGGTACTGGCCGGACATCGTCGTTACCCATATCGGCGGCGCATCCTCCCGCCAGCTCACCACCCTCGAAGTCTCCGCCGAGGCCACCCAGGTCATCCTCTGGCGCATGCGCAGCACCCTCCTCTACTACCGCAAGCATCACGGTCTCCAGGTCCACCTCGCCCGAGCCCTCGAGCGCACCCTCTACCGCCTCGCCGTCCTCCGCAACCGTTTCAGCTCCGTACCCTTCCGCCGCGAGCGCGCCCACCTCAATCTCACCCTGCTCCAGCTCTTGAACCAGGCCTGGAAAGACACCTCCCGCGGCCGCATCTCCCCGCCCCGCCCGTGGTAACGTCAAGCAGCCACCCCATTCCACTCCCCGACGCTCCCCGGCTCACCCCATGAGTCTCAAATCCATCCTCGCCACCCCCATCCGCCTCACCCTCCGCGCCGCCGCCCCCCTGCGCGAGTCCACCCGCCGCCTCCTCGCCCACGCCACCCTCGCCGCCGACCTCAACCAGCCCCTCCCCCCTTCCGTCGTCATCCTCGGCCGAGCCCGCGTCTACGGCTCCGCCAACATCCTCTTCGGCTCCGACACCCTCCTCTACCCCGATCTCCACCTCGAAACCCAATCGCCCGCCGCCATCACCCTCGGCGACGGCTGCGTCCTCTCCCGCGGCGTCCATCTCGTCGCCATGGCCGGCATCCACATCGGCCCCGGCTGCATGATCGGCGAATACGCCTCCCTCCGCGACGCCAACCACCTCCGCACTCCCGGCGTCCTTCTCCGCGACTCCGGCCACAGCGCCCGCCCCATCGTCCTCGGCAAGGAAGTCTGGGTCGGCCGGGGCGTCACCATCCTCGGCGGCGTCACCATCGGCGATCACGCCACCATCGGAGCCAACGCCGTCGTCACCCACGATGTCCCCGCCGGCATCACAGTGGTAGGAATCCCCGCGCGCCCCATCGAAAGATCCACCTCCCCGCCCGAGGCCCCCCAGGTATAACCATGCGCTATCTCCTCATCACCCACATCCCTTACTCCCAGCAACCCGGCGGCGAGTTCATCCTCGACCGCCTCTGGGCGGAAGACCTCAAGGGCCTCGTCAACGCTGTCGGCCCCATCACCATCGCCGCCCCAAAGCTCGAGCTCACCGCCCTCCAGGCCTGGGGCGCCGGCATGGCCACCCTTCGCCCCGAGGACCGCGTCTCCTTCGTCGCGCTCCCGCCCCGCGTCAGCCGCATCAGCCTCGAGCGCCGTCTCCGTCTCCATTCCATCCTTCGTCGAGCCGTCGACAACGCCGACCTCATCCACACCTCCAACCTCTTCGAGCCCGACACCGACCTCTACTTTGCCCACGACTACGCCGTCCGCCGGAAAAAGAAGACTCTCTTCGTCGTCGCCGAAGACTTCGTCGATATGCTCCAGTGGGAGTGGGTCCGCACCGCCCCCAACCGCCGCCAGCGCAAACGCCGCCAGCGCACCCTCCACCGCCAGGACAAAGCTGTCCGCACCCGCGTCGCCTCCGCCTCGCTCACCTTCCTTCACACCCCCGCCGCCGTCGCCCGTTACCGGGCCTTCGCCGCCAACGCCATCGCCATCCGCCAGCCCGTCCACGAGCGCGAAGACGTCCTCTCGCTCACCCGCCTTGAAGACCGCCTCCTCCGCGCCTCCACCAGCGCCCCGCTTCGCCTCGTCGCCGCCTCCCGCATGCAGCCCCTCAAAGGCCTTGACCTTCTCCTCCGCGCCATCGCCATCCTGCAATCCCGCTCCATCCCCGTCGAAGCCACCCTGTACGGCGACGGCCCCCAACTTTCCACCCTCCGCGCCCTCGCCGACCGCCTCAACCTCTCCGTCACCTTCCCCGGCCCACTCGCCCCCGCCTCAGCCCTCCGCGAAGCCCTCGCCGACCGCGACCTCTTCCTCATGCCTCACCTCACCAACGACTTCGGCCGCGCCTTCTTCGACGCCATGGCCGCCGCCCTCCCCGTCATCGCCTTCCGCTCCCCCGCCAGCCAGGACACCGTCCGCGACACCCTCGACGGCCTCCTCGCCGCCAACGCCGACCCCGAATCCCTCGCCGACTGCATCGCCCGCTTCCACCAAAACCGCCCCCTTCTCGCCCAGGCCTCCCACGCCGCCCGCCTCCGTGCCCTCGACAACACCAAATCCTTCTGGAGCCAATACCGCGCCCAGCTCATCCACGAACTCTTCGTCTAGCCCCACCCAGGCTCCCAGCCCCCCCTACCTCGCCCGCAAAATTTCCCCCGTCAACACATCCGGCCTCCCATTCCGCACGATCGCCACATACTTCTCTCCCCCGTGATAGTTCACGGAGAACGTCTGACTCTCCCCATTCCTCTCCGCCGTCAGGGTAATCGCAGCCGTACTCCCCTTGGCCTCCCTCACCGCCTTACTCAGCCCCTCCGCCGAGTACTTCTCCCCATTAACCATCGTCAGCTTATCCCCCGGCCCCAGCCCAGCCGCATACGCCGGACTGCCCACCCACACATCCCGCAGCGTCCCATCCGCCATCGCAAACAGCCCAAGCGAGTGATACATCTCCGCCAGATGATTGCGCTCTATGGACGCCGCCTCATCCGCCATCATCGTCTCCTGGGTAATGTAGTCGTACCCCGCCGCCTCCAGCCCAGCCGTAGGCGGCTTCTCCGTCAACCCATCGAGCCTTGCCCGCCAGAACGATCCCCAGTCATACGCCTGCACCGCATTCAGCCCCCGCACCACATCGTCGAATCCATACGCAAACACCCCCGGCCCGCTATCCCCCGTCCCACCACCCACCTTCGCCCCCAGGAATCCCGCCGCAAAGTCATCCAGCGACCGCTTCCCTCCGCTCATCTCCCGAATCTTCATATCCACCTCCAGCCAGATCAGCGCCCCCTCCTGGTAGTAGTCCTGCCGCAGCCTCCAACTTTCCCAGGCCGCATCGACGCCACGCAGAATCGACGCGGCATCCGCTGTATCCTGCACGTTGCGCCACTGCCGTCCCGGCTGGTCAATGCTGTACAAATTCTGTGCGATCATCCCCAGCTCCTGGTCCGGCGTAAAGAAGCCCGCCCGCACCGCCAGTACCTCCCCGTAGTAGTGCGCCAGCCCCTCATAGACCCAAAGCAGATCATCCCGGAACGGCGTGTGCCACTCCGGCGTTGCAAGCCCCACCGGCCGCCTGTACTTCCCGCACCACGAGTGCACATACTCATGCGGCAGCAGCCCTCCCACAAACCGAGCCGCCCGCGCGTCCGTCACATCCAGGTTCTTCACCACATAGTCCGCCGACTGCGTATGCTCCAGGCTATCGCCCTCCAGATGCTCTGAAGCCGCCACCAGAAAGTCATAGTGCTCGTAGTGGTGGCTCTTGAACAGAAGCGTCGCCTGCCGCACCAGACCATTCATCGCACTCAGCAAGGCCGGCTTCAACTCCAGGTCAGCCTCCTTGTCCGCGCACACGTCCAGCGTATGCACTGGCCTGATCTCCGGAGCCAGCGCATACTGTCTGCAATGCTCCCCCGCCAGCACCGGCGAGTCCACCAATTGCTCCATCGAAACCGTCCTGAACGTCGTGTCATTCGCATTCAGCGCTGCCACATCACTCCCCGGAACTCGGAGCGCTGTCGCCGTCTTCCATCCATCCGGCAGATGAAACGTAGCCGTCACCGGAACCTCCCGCACCGGCGTCGCGCTCGGATACAGCACCGCATCGCTCAGCTCCAGCATCGCCAGGTGCGAGCTGAACTGGTCGGTCTTGGTCGTATTATTCCGGCTTGGAACCTCCAGCACGTCATAGCTCGCAAAGATCGCCGTCGTACCCTTCGGCGCCTCCACATGAAACTGGTACATATCCACCAGGTCCCGCCGCCACGCCAGCACCGCCCCATCCTTCCCGCCCGCCCGGAACACCATCCCGGTCAGGTTATCGATCGGCCCACCCGGCAGATGCTGTCCTTGAATCCACTGCGGATAGTTGAAGCTGTTCGCACCTCCATGCGCCGGCAACACCTCGGTCGCATGCACCAGGTGTCTTGGCGCATCGGTCAGATCCACCCGCAACTGAATCGCCGCCCGTCCCTGCGCCCCGGCGGCCCCACCCACCAGCAACCCCACCCAAACCACGCACCCCATCCGCAACAGAACCATAGCCATCCTTATAGAAGAAGTAAGTTCCGCCCATTCTAGGACCACCTCAAGCCAAAACTTAAGCACTTTCGCGTCGTCGCGTGCCGCCCATCACCCAGAAGGTCTAAATCGTCCCCGCGCCAGCAACTCCGAGACCTCTCCGCCTTCCAACGCGCCGTCGTAGCCTCTTTCAACTCCTAAACTGCTTCCAGGTACCCCCAAGGCTTCAGCCTCGGGTCTCACAGCCCTGCCAGAAAAGCAGGGCTTTAGCCCCTGGGGTATGCCGTTGTCGTTGCCGCCGCCGTCGCCGTTGCCGCCGCTCTCGCCGTTACCGTTGTCGTCGTTCTTGCCGTTGCCGTTGCTTCTAGGTACCCAAGGCTTCAGCTTTGGGTCTCACAGCCCTGCCAGGAAAGCAGGCTTCAGCCCAGGGGATCTGCCGTTCCCACCGCCGCTCTTGCCGTTGTCGCCGCTCTTGCCGTTGCCGTTGCTTCTAGGTACCCCAAGGCTTCAGCCTTGGGTCTCACAGCCCTGCCAGAAAATCGGAGCTTTAGCCCCCGGGGTATGCCGTTGTCGTTCCCGCCGCCGTTGCCGTTGTCGTTGCCGCCGCCGTTGCCGTTGCCGTTGCCGCCGCTCTTGCCGTTACCGTTGTCGCTGCTCTTGCCGCCGCCGTTGCTTCTAGGTACCCCAAGGCTTCAGCCTTGGGTCTCACAGCCCTGCCGGAGAAGCAGGGCTTTAGCCCTGAGGTATGCCGTTGTCGTTGCCGCCGCCATTGCCGTTGCCGCCGCTCTTGCCGTTGCCGTTGCTTCTAGGCACCCAAGGCTTCAGCTTTGGGTCTCACAGCCATGCCGGAAAAGCGGGCTTTAGAGTCTGTGTGACTACTTGATTTGAACAGGCGAAGTGGAGTTTAAGGGAGTGATGTCGCGTTATCTTGCTTATAGTCCGGATCAAGGTTTGCTTCTTCCTTCGCATGTGGACGAGGTTCTGGGTCCTGATCATCTTTGCTTCTTTGTGCACCGGGTGGTGGAGCGGCTGGATCTGTGTCGCTACACGGATGCATATGCGGCCGAGGGCGGTGTGTTGTATCACCCCTCCTTGATGCTGAAGGTTTGGCTGTATGCATACGCGCTGGGGGTAACGAGCTCGCGGCGGCTGGAGCAGCGGATTCGCGAGGATCTTGCGTTTCGTTATCTTGCCGGCGGCGCGGCGCCGGATTACTGGGCGTTGAACGCGTTTCGCAAGCGTCATGCGCGGGCGTTGAACGACAGCTTTACGCAGGTGCTGGAGCTGGCCCGGCAGATGGGTCTCCGGCAGATGGGCACGGTGGCGATCGACGCGACGCGCATCAAGGCTTCGGCCTCGCCGGACAAGATCGTGAAGCATCGTCATGGGAAGGTGAGGGCGATGCGCGGGCGCGCGGGGAGCGTCTCGATACCCGGCTGAAGGTTCGCCGCTGGCAGCAGGCCTGCGACGCGGACGACCCTAACGAGAACGCCGGAAGCCGCGTGGATGCGCCGGTCGAGGCGGTCGAGCAGATGCCCGCGACGCTTGAGAAGCTGCCGCGTCCGGTTCGCGAGAAGACGGTGCGGCGCTCGGTGACGGACCCCGAGGCACGCTTCCTGCGCGCCCGCGGCGGTCGCTTCGTGCTCGGCTATACGGGCGAGATCGCGGTCTCGGACGACCACCTGATCGTGGCTCAGCGCGTGACCCAGCAGACCAACGACAACGCTTCGCTCGAACCCATGGTGGACCTGATCGAGGCCACCTGCGGCGAGCCGCCGGCCGCGGTCGTCGCCGACAGCGGCTACTACTCCAACGCAAACGTCGAGCGCATGGAACAGCGCGGCATCGACGCCTACGTCCCGGACTCGAACCTGGCCCGCGAGTTGAACCTGGGACAGAAGGCGGACGATCTGGCGGTGACCGATCCAAATCACATCCGCATGCGAGCCAAGATGCGAACCGAACGAGGCAACACCCTCTACAGAAGACGAAAAGCGCTCGCCGAGCCCGTCTTCGGAGTCCTCAAACAACAACGCAACCTCAACCACTTCCAAATGCGCTCCCTGGATAAAGTCGCCATCGAGTTCACCCTCGCAACCCTCGCCTACAACCTCACACGCCTCCACCGCATGCGATAAACCACCCACATCTCTCCACAGCAAAAGAAATCAGCAGCAGAAAACAGCACTCACACAGACTCTAAAGCCCCCTGGGGTATGCCGTTGCCGTTGCCGTTGCCGCCGTTCTTGCCGTTACGGTTGTCGCCGTTCTTGCTCTTGCCGTTGCTTCTAGGTACCCCAAGGCTTCAGCCTTGGGTCTCACAGCCCTGCCACAAAATCGGGGCTTTATAGCCCCTGGGGTATGCCGTTGCCTTGCCGCCGCCGTTGCCGTTGCCGTTGCCGCCGCTCTTGCCGTTACGGTTGTCGCCGTTCTTGCCGCCGCCGTTGCTTCTAGGTACCCCAACGCTTCAGCCTTGGGTCTCACATCCATGCCGGAAAAGCGCTTCAGCCCCGGGATCTGCCGTTCGCGCCGCCGCGCTTGCCGTTGCTTCTAGGTACCCCAAGGCTTCAGCCTTGGGTCTCACAGTCACGCCAAAGAAGCGGGCTTTAGCCCCTGGGGTATGCTCTCCTGTCCATGGCCACCATCCGCCACAAGCTCAAAGCCTAGGGTGTATCGACATATCGGTCGAGGTGGATTCATGCGCAGGCGAGAGCGACGGTGGCTTGGTATGCGGCTTTGCGTTTGCAGTATCTGGTGGCGAGTCTGCGAAATTGCTTGAGCCGGTTGAAGCAGCGTTCGATGCGGTTGCGGAGTTTGTACAGGGTGCGGTCGTGCGGGCGCTGCACCTTGCGATTGATCTTCGAGGGGATTACTGCTTCGGCCCCCATGGCTTCTATAGCTGCGACGATGGCGCTGGAGTCGTAGCCGCGGTCGGCCATCACGATCTCGGCTTGGCGACCGGCCAGCAGGGGCAGTGCCTCGGCAAATTAGCCCGCCTGGCCGCCGGTCAGGCGGAAGCCGACGGGCTCGCCAAGGCCGTTGGCCAACAGGTGAATCTTGGTGCTCAGTCCACCTCGGGAACGCCCCAAAGCCTTGTCTTCGCCCCCTTTTTGCGGCCCGTGGCCGCTTGCTGGTGAGCCCGGACGATGGTCGAATCCAGCATCAGGTACGGGTTCTTGTGGTCGGCGACCAGATCGTCAAACAACCGGTCCCACACGCCGGCTTCGGCCCAGCGCAGAAACCGCTTGTGCACGCTCTTGTACTTGCCATACCGCTCGGGAAGGTCCGCCCAGCGCATCCCGGAGCGGATCACCCAGAGAACCCCGTTCACAAAACGCCGGTTATCCTCCGCCGGACGACCCACCGTGCCAACACGCCCAGGCAGCAACAACTCCAGTCGCCGCCACTGCCCTTCGCTCAACTCATACCGTAAACTGCCCATCTTCCCACTGCACCAAATCCTGTGCAGCGGCGGAAGTGAATATGTCGATACACCCTAGCAATCACGTGCTTGCAGCATCGCCGCCACGTTCAACGCCTCGTCATGCCCAACACATCGTCTGGTCTTCGTTCAGACAAGCATTCATGACTCAGAAGCCGCCCTGGTTTGAGGAAGCTGCAAGCCCGCCATTTCCCATTCCGGGACCCATACCTCCCTTTTCAATGCCGCCCCATCATTTTTCTTCACCCAAACACCCTCAAAAACATCAGCAAATCCGCATGTCAAGCCCCAAAACCACCTAAGTCGCTCGTTCCACAAGGAATAGAGTTGGCGTAACCACCCCCTTCAATCCCATACAATTAAACAAGGATCTCATTCCGGCGGGTGGCCGGAAGATCCACTCCAGTCAGCGGACTCTTAGCGCGTGTTGATACAGGCCTAAGTCCCATCCTTTGAATATTTTGCACAACAAACCCGGGTAGGGGGACACAACACCATGCAAGACCAGAACACCATCAGCCGGAACACCATCGACCACCAGACACCATCCGATCTCGCCACACCCAACCCCGCACGCCTCCGCTGCCGCCACATCCACGCCGACGGCCGCCAGTGCGGCAGCGCCTGCCTTCGCGGCGAGCCCTTCTGCTACTTCCATCACACCTCCCGCCGTCCCGTCCAGAACCCCCGCGAGCGCAAAGGCCGCCGCTCCACCTTCGACCTCCCCCTCATCGAAGACCGCGCCTCCATCCAGCAGGCCATCGCCGCCATCCTCGCCCGCATCGCCCTCAACGAGCTCGACTCCCGCCGCGCCGGCCTCCTCCTCTACGGCCTCCAGATCGCCAGCGTCAACCTCCCCCGACTCTCCGCCCCGGAGCAAGCCCCACCCGCACCCGAACCGCCCCTTGAACAGATCATCGAGCACCCATCCCTCGGCCCTATAGCCCCCGAAATAGACTTCAAAGTAGCCACACGCCCCCTCACCACCATCGAGAGAATCCAGCAATACTGGGAAGAGCAAAAATCTAGACCAGCCGCACAACCAGCGTCCCAGCCTGACACCCTGCCGGACATAGGCTTCGACCTTGATGCCTCAGCATCGGGCGAGCCCTTCACCATCCCCACCCTCCAAGCCGCCGTCTCACTCCCCGTGCCGGTACGGACAATGCCTGCAATCGGAGTTGCAGCAGTACCCTCGCTTCAAGTGATACGCCGCCGTAAACACCATGTAAGGCCCGTCAAAGTAAAAGTCCTCCGGCTCAAGCTCCGGCGCATCCCCTCCCTCCAACCCCGCCTCTTCCAACGGCCCCTCCCCACCCTCAAAGCTCATTGGAACAATCGTAGCCCACTCTCATCTTTATCAAGCAGCGTCGGGTGCCCCATCCTTTCCGGTTTCATCGGAAAGCCCGAGGTCCCCGCCGGACGTCTTTTGTCCGGTGGGGTGGAGCGTGGGGTATCGTTTGCGGCAGCAAACGACCGCTCTCCCTCACCCAGTTCCGACACCTCACCCTCCAACACCACCGCCCCATTCTTGAAAGTCACCCAACGCCCCGGAACCGCTCCCACCCGAACCCCCGGCACCACAATCCCCGCCAGGTTCATAGGATCTGCTCCCGCCACCACAATCTCATCTTGCGACTCCACCGCCCGCGACATGCGCAGCGACTCCACCGCCTCCGGCACCGCAAACTGCTCCCCGCCAAACCCACTCACAAACCGGCCCCCGCGAATCTCACCCCGCGCCTCCAGCCTTCGCAGCACATTGAGCAGGTCCCGCCACTTCGGCGCATTCGACTCGCGCTCCAACAAGTCCCGAAACAGCACCCCATACCGGCAAAGCAGCATCCGCGCCGCACTCTCATGCGCCGCATCCACCCGCTTCGCCTCCGCAATCGCCACTGCCTGCCTCTCCTCGGCAGTAGTCCTCACCACCGCCGCAGGCTCCGCCTCATCGCAAAGTAACGACCAACGCCCCGCTGTGGCCCGCGCCGCTCCCCGCTTCGCCACAGAGTTCGGCGCCGCAGCCGCAGCCTTCCGCTTCGGATCCATCATCCCCCGCAGTTGATCGAACCCATCCGCGCTCGCCAGCCCCGCCGTCGCCAGCTCCCACAACGCATGCTGCGTCTGCTGCCGCGTATACCCCAGCACCCGTTGCAGATCGTTCGCAAAACAAGCCCCACGGTGACGCAGCGCCGCCCGCACCGCCAGCCCCTCCACACTCAGCGCCGACGCCAGTTTCTCCTCCTCCACGCACTGCGCCTGCAGCGCATGCGGCAGCCAGTCCGCCGACTCCCGCACATAGAACGTGATCGGAGCCGCATTCGTCGGGATTACCCGCCGCGGCGCACTCCCCGCCCCCGCCGACCACGCCGGATGCGGCGACACCCGCCCCCACCCCACCGCCCCCGACAAACAAAGCGCATCCAGCCATCCCGGATCATAGTTCGCCACTCTCCCCGGCAGCAGCGTCCGCTCCCACTCCACCGCCGGAGCCTCAAACCCCTCCAGCTTCGAGAGCACCTCCAGCAGCCCATCCTCCCCCGACACCTGCGTCTGCGGAGCCAGATGCTGCCACCCCAGCAGCCAACGCATATACACCCCCGGCGCCACCGCCTCCACGCGCTTCCTTAAACTCCCCACTGTCAGCCGATGGATCCTCTGCAAGATCCTCCGCTCACACCACTCAATCTCGTACTCCAACACCCCCTCCGGAACCGCCGCCAACTCAAACGCCCCTCGCAGCAGCAGCCCCTGCATCTCCATCGTAAGAAACGCCTGGAAAACAACGGCAGGACCCAGCCGCAGCCGGGTAGCAAGTGCGTTCGCAGTCACCGGCCCTGTGATCTGTAACCATCCCTGCACACAACGCAGCACCGCCGCAGCATCTGCATCACCGGACGTCACAGAAGGCCAAAGCAGCTCCACCTCACCCCGCCGCTCCGTCGCCACCCAGCAAGGCATACCCGCACAGTCGACCGTCTCGACTCGCCCCGCCCCCAGCAGCCTCTCATAAAACAAAGGCCACTCCCGAGCACCCTCGTCGTCTAGCGTTGCCAGCGGCAGCACCGTCAGCGAGAGCAGCAGATCATGCAGTTCATGCTCGTCCCGAAGGTCCGGCCAGCACTGCCGCCGCACTGTATCGATCGCCGCCTGATCCAGCCGTCCCCCCTCATCAACACCTGACTGCCCCCTCCGCAGCGTCGTCGCCCGAGCCCGCCGCTCCTCCGTCCCCGCCTCATCCAGATACGCGTAGGGCATCGCGTTGATCAGCTCATGCGCAAACACAGACGGTGCCGGTGTATCCACCGCCAGGCACCGGATCGTCCCCGCCTCAATCCCGCGCAGCAATTCAATCAGTCCCTCCAGGTCCATCGCCTCGCCGAGCACATCCTTCATCACCTCGCGCACGAGCGGATGATCCGGAATCTGAATGTCCCCCACAATCGTCTCGAAGCACGCCGCCGCCTGCGGAAACACATTCGCCATCAGATCATCAGACCGAGTCCTCTGAACTTGCGGCGCGACTCGCTTTCCCTTCTGCATCCGCAACAACTGCAAGCTTCTGCCTGCCGCCCACCGCCAACGGTTCTTGAAGATGGGTGAAGTGATCGACGCCTGCTCCAGCAACTCCTTCGCCGTAAACTCCGACAGGAACTTGAATACATCCGAAAGCGGAAAACTATGTTGCTCCGCCAGCGAGATATTGATCCCGTTATCCGTCGCCGCCGCCTGTAGCTCAAAGTTGAACCCACGGCAGAATCGCTTCCGCAGCGCCAATCCCCACGCCTTGTTGATTCGTCCGCCAAACGGCGCATGCAGGATCAACTGCATTCCCCCGCCATCGTCGAAGAATCTTTCCGCCACAATCGCGGTCTTCGACGGAACCGTCCCCAGTGTCGCTCGCCCACTCACCACGTAAGCGATCATCTGTAGCGCCCCGCTCCGGCACACACACGTCTCTGCCACCAGCCAATCGAGACACGCCGCCACAACAGGATGCGCCGGATGCACCTGCGCCGGAGACAATCCCTCGGTCCGTGTCGCGATCTCTTCTCGCAGTTCCCCAACTCCATCCGAAAGCACACCCGTCCGCTGCGGCGCCTCGCCCTCCCAGAACGGGATCGTCGGTGGCGCGCCATGCGCATCCTCCACCAGCACCCGCCCCACAGCCTCAATCTTCTGTATCCGCCAACTCGTATTCCCCAGCAAGACAACATCGCCGGGCGACGAGTCCACCGCAAAGTGTTCATCCAGCGTCGCAATCTGTAACCCTTCCGGTTGCAAAATCACGCTGAATAGACTTGTATCTGGAATCGCCCCGCCGTTTGCGATCGCAATCATCCGCGCACCACGCCGCGGATGCAGCTGCCCATGCAACCCATCTCGCAGTAGGTAAGCCCCGTATCTCCCTCGGCTCGATTCGATCCCCTGGTGCAGCAGCACCAGCAACTCCTCAAACGCTTCCCACGTCAGCCCCCGATACGGATGCCCCCGCCGCAACACCTGGTACAGCGCCTCCTCCTCCCAAGGCTCCGCCCCGCAAGCCGCCACAATCTGTTGCATCAGTACGTCCAGCGGCGCCGGCGGAATCTCCAGCCGATCCAGCTCCCCGGCCCGCATCTTCCGCACCAGCGCCGCCTGCTCCAGCAGGTCATCCCGCGTCGTCGCAAAGAAGCGCCCCTTCGGAATCGCCCCTCGCCAGTGCCCCGCCCTTCCCACTCGCTGCATCGCCACCCCAACTGCACGGGTCGTATTGATCTGGCACACCAAGTCCACCGACCCGATATCGATCCCCAACTCCAGCGATCCCGTAGCGATCAGGATCTTGATCTCGCCATTCTTCAGTCTCTGCTCCGCATCAAGGCGCAGCCCGCGAGACAGCGATCCATGGTGCGCCGCCACATGCTCCGCCCCCATCCGCCCCGTCAGTTCGAACGCAATCTTCTCCACCAGCCTTCGCGTATTCACAAACACCAGCGTGCTCCGATGCTCCTCCGCCAGCCGTGCCAGCTTGTCGAAGATCTCCGTCCACATCGCCGTCGACGCCACCGACCCAAGCTCATCGCTCGGCACCTCGATCCCCAGATCAAGTTGCCGCCGCTGCCCCACCTGAATGATCGTCGCTGGCTTCCGCCCCGGATGAGAACCCGTCAAAAACTCCGCCACCAGCTCAATCGGATTCTGCGTCGCCGAAAGTCCAATCCGCAACGGTGCCTTCGCCATCCCGGTCAGCATGGCACCCGGCGTCAGCCGATTTTCCCCACACACCAGCGCCTCCAGCCGTTCCAGGCTCAGCGCCAGGTGCGCCCCTCGCTTGTCGTCCGCCACCGCATGGATCTCATCCACGATCACCGTCTGCACCCGCCGCAAATTCTCCCGGCTCTTCCCCGCCGTCAGCAGGATGTAAAGAGACTCCGGCGTCGTCACCAGGATGTGCGGCGGATGCCGCAGCATTCCCGCCCGATCCTTCGCCAGCGTATCCCCCGTCCTCACCCCGGTCCTTATCTCCGTCGAGAGATACCCGCGCTCCAACGCCAGCTGCTGAATCTCCCTTAGCGGCCCATCCAGATTCTTCTGTACATCATTCGACAGCGCCTTCAGCGGCGACACATACACCACCTCCGTATGCGCTCCTAGCCTCCCGTCGATCGCCTTCCGCAAAAGTTGGTCGATACACACCAGAAACGCCGCCAGCGTCTTCCCCGACCCCGTCGGCGCCGAGATCAGCGTCGTCTCCCCCGCCAGGATCGACGGCCACCCCGCCACCTGCGGCTCCGTCGCCGTCCCAAACTTCCCCGTAAACCACTCCCGCACCACCGGATGCGCCCACGCCAACGCGTCCCCGTCCCGCCCCATCACCCCCGCCGGAACTGACTCTTCCAAGACCATGGCCGAATCCTAGCACCTTCGCCATTCGTTCGCCGCACATCTTTCCACAAATAATTCGCAGCCTACATCTTCCCAGTCCCAATATCGGAACTCCGAGCCGCCGGATTGCTCTCATCCAGATACTGCTCAATCACCCGCACCAGCGACCCTTGCGCCTCCAGCACAAAATCCACCGCATCCCGCCCCGCCCCATCGCCGCCCGCATGCGGCGTTACCCAATGCGCCGCTGCCAGCACCTGCGGCCTCGCATTCGCCGTCGCAATCGCCAATCCGCACACCCGCATCACCGGCAGGTCCACGATGTCGTCCCCGACATACGCCAGCTCCTCAAGCGTCACCCCCGCCTTCGCCACAATCTCCTCGATCGCATGCATCTTATGCGCCTGCCCCTGATACACAAACTCGAGCCGCAGGTCCCGAGCCCGAATCGCCACCGTCGCACTCTGCCGCTTCGTCACCACGCCCGTCCGCACCCCGCCCAGCCGCGCCAGGCTAATCCCAAGCCCATCGTGCGCGGAAAAACTCTTCACCTCGGTCGCCGACCCATCCGCGTTCGGATGAACCGTGATCGCCCCATTCGTCAACACCCCATCCACGTCGAAGATCAAAACCTTGATCTTCTCAGCCCTTCTCCGCGCCTCATCGACATCCATCCTCGCATTCTAGCGACTTTCAGGCGGCCGTCCCGCGCAGAGAAGTTCTCCCCATCGCCCATGGGAGAACAGTCCCAAAACATTGCTTACATTGGCTCTCTTTCCCCGGAGCCCCTTGCATCTCATCAGATTGCAGGCCGATACTGATCCTGTGGTGCTGCGAAGCGAACGCAGATTGAACTCAGCCGCCGGATCGAAGAGCTCCCAGGCTCGCATCCCCGTCTCGCCTTCGGCACGGCTGCATTTCGAGGTGAACCTTGCATAGCCTGATCGTGATTGTTGGCTTCTTCCTGATGATCCTCGCACCCTGCGCCTTCGCCATCTTCAGCAGTAAAGAAAAGGAAGACGGACCCCGCCCGCGCCGCCTCGCCGCCCGCGACTTCATCAAGAGCCGGACCGTCCCGGCAAGCTGGCGCGCCACCCACCCCGCGCTCTCGTCCGAGTACGACCTCGTACTCCCAGGCGATCCTCAACTCACTCGCTCCGCCCCCGCGGAATCCTACCCCGCCACCGCCCTCACCGTCCGCCCCATCCCCTCCGCGATCCGCCAACTTCGCAACTCCGCCAATCTGCTCAACGCCGCCGAAGCCGCGGAGGCAGACTCCATCGCCGCCCACGTCCACGCCGCCCGCGCCAACAAAGCCGCGCTCACCGCGGCCGCCCGCGCCGCCGCAGCCCGTGCCGCAGCCGCCACCGCCCTCGCCGTGGAGGCAGAACGCGCCGTAGCCGAGGCCGCCCGCCTCGCCGCAGCCATGCGCCGCGCCTACGAGACCGCCCCCGCCTCCGTCGGCCCGGAAAACCACGCACTCCCCGAATCCCACCCCTCCATGGACTTCCCCCGCTCCCACGTCATCCACCGCGCCGCATAGCCAAGGCCCGTCGACATGTCAAACGAACGTCTCCTTGTGCTGCCTGGCTCATGAAGGCAGTCGCTTGTGCTGGCAGTTGACATTCCCCTCATCGCGGGACTAAAACTCTTCTCGCACGCAATCCGTATCCTGATTCCAAGCGGATATAAAGCCGCAAGCCCTACCTACATTCGGAGGCACCATGACCAAGCGACTCAAGGCCCTGACAGGCTCCGCCCTGTCCATGATTTTGCTGCTCGCGGCCCTGCCCGCTGCAGCACAGTTCAACGCCAGCCTCTCCGGCACCGTTCTCGATCCAACCCAGGCCGCAATCCCCGGCGCCTCCGTCACCCTCACAAATGAGTCCACCCAGGCCAAACAGACCGCCGTATCCAGCGGCGAAGGCGTCTTCCGCTTCACCGAACTCGCACCCGGCTCCTACACCATCTCCGTCACGGCCACCGGCTTTCAGCAGAATCTCGTCTCCCATGTCACCGTCGCCGCAGAGACTCCGCGCAACGTAGACGTCACCCTCACCACCGGCCAGGAGACCCAGACCGTCAACGTCAACGGAGACACCGTCCCACTCCTCCAGACCTCCGACGCCAACATCGGCACCACGATCGACAGTACAGAGATCCAACGCCTCCCCATCTTCGGCGCAGATCCTTATGAGCTCCTTCGCACCGCGCCCGGCATCACTGGAACCGGTGCCCGCAGCGGCTCCGGCTCAGCCGTCTTCCTGCCCAATGGTGCGGGGCCGGGCGGCTCCAACTCCGGCATCTTCCAGACCGAAAATCAGGTTCAGATCTCGGCAGACGGCCAGCGCGTCGCAGACAACAATTACAACATCGACGGCGTCAGCGTAAATTCCCTCACCCACGGCGGAGCCGCCGTCGTCACACCCAATGAAGAGGCTGTAGGCTCCATCAACATCCTCTCCACCTCCTACGACGCCTCCGATGGACGCAACACCGGCGCCCAGATTAAGGTCGTCACCAAGAGCGGCACCAACCAGCTCCACGGCTCGCTCTTCTTCCTCTATGACCAACCCGGCCTCAACGCCTTTAACAAGTATGGCGGCCCGACCCCCGGCACCCTGCCCGTCCGCGTAGAAAATCAGCAGCGTACCTGGGCTGCCTCCATCGGCGGCCCCATCATCAAGGACAAACTCTTCTTCTTCGGCTCATTCCAGGAGTTCAAACTGAGCCAGAACACCTCCTCCACAGCGTATGTGGAGACTCCTGCCTTCCGCTCCGCCGTAGAGGCTAACCGCCCCGGCAGCGTCACCGCAGCCATCCTCGCCGATCCAAACGTCCTCCCCCGCATCCAGGCCGTCCTCACCCCCAGCTGCACCGGCTTCAACGCCGGCACCTGTGCCGTTGTCTCCGGCGGAATTGACATCGGCTCCCTCACTCCCGGCGGAGCCTCGCAGATCGGATTCTTCCCCGTGGCCAGCACAGGCGGCGGCCTGGACGGCGTCGCCGATCTCGAAAACGTGCAGCTCTTCGTCCCTGCCCATAGCCGCGGCAACCAGTACAACGCGCGCATCGATTACCAGGCCACCCCGAAAGACCTTGTCGCCGGCAGCCTCTACTTCACCAAGCTGGACTCCCTCGGTACCAGCGGCACCGCAGGCTCGCGTCCCCAGGCGGACGTACCCTTCAAGCCCCTCAACTCAGCCGGTACGCTGATCTACGTCCACACGTTCTCGCCCGCATGGCTCAATGAGCTCCGTGGCAACGTCACCCGCTTTACCGAAAATGGAGTCAAGGACGCAGGTAACGCCGTCAACTTCGGCATTCCGTTCGCCAACGTTCAGGGCTATCCCGTTGCCATTCAGTACGGCATCAACTATGGCACTTCTACCCCCGCGACCTTCGCGGAGAACACCTACGAGATCCGCGATACCGTCACTCACACCTTCGGCAGCCATACCCTTCTTCTCGGCATAGAAGCCCGTGCTGAACAGGACAACGATAATCTCAATGGAGAGCAACGCCCGCTCTTCGCATTCGGCAATCTCTTCGCCTTCGCCAATAGCGCGGCCGTCTACGAGATGATTACCGCCAATCCTGCTACCGGTGGAACCCCTCTAACCCAGCGTTACTTCCGCTCGGAAGACATTGCAGCCTTTATTCAGCACGACTGGAAAGCAACCCGCAACCTGACCTTCAACGCCGGCCTGCGCTGGGAGTTCTTCACCCCGCTCCGCAATAAGGGCTTTGCCATCAACTATCCCGTCCTCGGACCCGCCGGCAATGAGCTTGGCGGTACCACCCTAGTCGCCCGCAATCACCTCTGGGACGCTCAGCCGCGCAACTTCGGCCCTCGCGTCGGCTTCGCCTACACCCCGCCCCTCTTCAACAATAAGCTGGTAGTTCGCGGCGGTTACGCCCTCTCCTACAACCACCTGGACATCTCCCTCTTCAACCCCGCGCTGGAAGATGGCCCGGGCGTCGCCAGCTTCGGCCTCTGCTGCGCCAGCAACACCGGCTCAGCCGGAGTTCTTTACGCTCTCGGAACCAGCAACTCGCCGTCCAGCTTCCCCGTCAACCCTGCCACAGCGGTCGGAGTCAACGCCTCAGGCTTCCCCGCCAACGGAGCTCAAGTTGAAGTCTATGGCGCGGACCCCCACCTCAAATACCCGTCCAGCGATCTCTACTCGCTAGACATCCAGCGTGAGCTTGGCCAGAACATGATCCTGACAGTCGGATACGCCGGAGCCAGCGGACGCCATTATGCACGGCTTGTCGATCAGAACTTCCTCTATAGCCAGCTCAACTCGCCGGTCTATGCCTTCTATCGCGCCCAGACAGACTCCGTCGCAAACTACAACTCCCTCAACATCACCCTGCGCCGCCCGACTCGCCACAACATCAGCTACAGCGTCGCCTATACCTACGCTAAGAATCTCGATCAGATCTCCAACGGTGATGGTGCCAACTCCAACGCCAACCAGACCAACCCCGCCGACAACGCCTCCGAATACGGCCCGTCCGATAACGACATCCGCCATCACATCACCGCCACCGGCCTTTACCAGACCCCCACCTTCCACACCGGCAACCGATTGCTGGATGCGGCCGTCAACGGCTTCCAGATCAACGGCACCTACACCTTTTACACCGGCTTCCCTTGGACGCCCGTCACAGGGAGCCTCAACAGCAATCCCTTTACCACCGGCGCGGCCAGCATCAATCCTGTCCGTCCGCTCGGTCTCACAGGCACTCCCTTCGGCACCAGTTGCTCCTCCTCCGCGTTCACAACCGGCTCCAACTTTCCGGATCGCTCCGGCGCCGGAGGCGGCTCCAACTACTTCCTCACCACTCTTCCCACCGGCAACACCTACACTCCAGGTATCGGCCGCAATAGCTTCCACGGTCCTTGCTACCAGGATGTGGACATGAGTTTCGCGAAAGAGGTCAACTACGACTTCGGCGAGCACCATACGCTCATCCGCTTCCAGGCCAACATGTACAACATCTTCAACATCCTGCAGCTTCAGCCGCTCACCAACGGAAACTCCAACGGCGGCTCGAACATCGACAATACTTACTTCGGCTACTCTCAGGGAGCGGACGCCGGGCGAGTCATCGAGTTCCTCGCCCGCTTCCAGTTCTGATGAAGGTGCGCAAGTAACTCATGGTAACTTTCCCACGTTACCTGGTGATTACAAACGTGATACAAGCCTAAGTAGCCTGTTTTGAATATTTTGCGCACTAAACCGGGTGGGGAGGGGTATACCCCTCCCCGAACCATTTGGGAGCCACCGATGCCTCAAACCCTCCTCCGAGCAGCCGCCGCAATCCTCCTCGCCATCTCCCCATTCGCGCTCAAAGCCCAGCAGCCCGAACACCTCACCATCGACGCCAAAGCCGCAACAACTCCTTTCCCCCACTTCTGGGAGCAGACCTTCGGCTCCGGCCGCGCCATCCTCTCCCTCCGCGAGAGCTATCGCAACGACCTCCGCACCGTCAAGCAGGCCACCAACTTCCAGTCCATCCGCTTCCACGGCATCTTCATGGACGAAGTCGGCCTCTACGACCCCGACCGTAAGACCCAGAACCCCGGCCTCGCCGCGCAAGCCGCCAACGACGCCTCTATCTACAACTTCTCCTACGTCGACCAGATCTACGACGGTCTCCTTCAGAACCACGTCAAGCCCTTCGTCGAGCTCTCCTTCATGCCCAGGAAGATGGCCTCCGACCCCGCCGCCCTCCACGCCTTCTGGTACAAGCAAAACGTCTCCCCGCCCAAGGACTACAAGGCATGGGACGCCATGATCACCGCCTTCGCCCAGCACCTCATCCAGCGTTACGGCCTCGCGGAGGTCTCCACCTGGAAGTTCGAGGTGTGGAACGAGCCCAACATCGACTTCTGGGCCGGCAACCCCAAGCAACCCACCTACTTCGAGCTCTACGACCACACCGCCCGAGCCCTAAAAGCCGTCTCCCCCACCCTCAAAGTCGGCGGCCCGTCCACCGCCGCCTCCGCCTGGATCACCCCCTTCCTCGCCCACGTCAAAGCCGCCAACGCCCCCATCGACTTCGTCTCCACCCACGTCTACGCCAACGACGTCGCCAAGGACGTCCTCGGCACCAGCGAAGACATCCCCCGCCAGACCATGGTCTTCCGCGCCGTCCAGAAGGTTCACGGCGAGATCGCCGCCAGCCCCTTCCCCCAGCTCCCCCTCATCTACTCCGAGTACGGCGCCAGCTACTCGAATGAGCCCAACGTCTCCGACTCCACCTTCATGGGCCCTTGGCTCGCCAACAACATCCGCCTCTGCGACGGCCTTACCGAAACCATGGCCTACTGGGACTTCTCCGACGTCTTCGAGGAGCAGGGCGTCGTCCGCACCCCCTTCTACGGAGGCTTCGGCCTCATCGCCGCCGACTCCATCCCCAAACCCGTCCTCAACGCCTTCCATATCCTCCATAAGCTCGGCGAGAAGCGCATCCCCATCGAATCCGATTCAGCCCTCGCGACCGTCACCTCCCGCGGCACCGTTGCCCTCGCCCTTTGGAACTACGCCCCTCCCATCGGCATCGGCGATAAGTACACCATCCCCACCGCCCCAGTCGGCCCGGACAAAACCTTCGACCTCGACATCACCAACTTCCCCCCGAACGCCGACGTAGAGATCTTCCGCGTCGACGAAGATCACGGCAACGTCCTGAAGGCCTTCGACGCTATGGGCCGCCCCCCCGCCGATCTCACCCAATCCCAGATCCTCACTCTCCGCGCCGCCGCCCAGATGTCCCCACCCGAGCACGAGCACCTCACCCAGGGCAAGCTCCAGATCACCGTCCCCGCTCACGGCCTGGCCGTCCTCGTCCTCGGAAGATAGCCACTATCTCCTTCTCACCCGCAATCCACCCGTCGTCATTCTGAGCAAAGCTCGGAATCTCCGTATTGGTTTCTTTCCCTGCCGTTTCTCTTGCACCTACCGTTGCCCCTCACGAAGCCTGTGCCCGCCTAAAAGCACCCGAGACCCCAAAATGCTTTCAACCCACACCCGCCGCGAAGCCCTGAAGCTCTTCTCCGCCTCCGCTCTAGCTCTCGCCCTGCCCGCCTTCGCCCAGACCGCACCCACCCGTCTCGCCCCCGCCGACGATGCCTTCCTCGAAGACATGCAACGCCGAGCCTGCCTCTTCTTCACCGAGCAGGCCGGCGCCAAAACCGGCCAGGTCCTCGACCGCGCCGCCGCCGCCAACGTCACCGGCAGACGCGACCCGCGCCTCATGGCCTCCATTGCCGCCACTGGCTTCGGCCTAACCGCCCTCTGCATAGCAGACCAGCGCCGCTACCTTCCCCATGCCACCCTCCTCGAGCAAACCCGCCGCACCCTCCGCTTCCACCTCAACAATATGCCCCACGAGCACGGCTTCCTCTACCACTTCAACGACGTCGATCTCGGCGGCTCCTTCCAGGGCTCGGAAGTCTCCCCCATCGACACCACACTCCTCCTCTGCGGCGTCCTCACCGCACGAGCCCACTTCCACGCCGACCCCGAAATCGTCGACCTCGCCACCAAGCTCTACGAACGCGTCGATTGGCCCTGGATGCTCAACGGCGGCACCACCCTCGCCATGGGCTGGCGTCAAGGCAAGTTCATCCTCTCGCGCTGGGACCACTTCTGCGAGCTCATGATGATGGTTCTGCTCGGCATCGGCTCTCCCACCCATCCCCTCGAGCCCGCCGCCTGGGACGCCTTCACCCGCCCGCGCATGACCTACGCCGGCTTCGACTTCATCAGCTCCAACGACCCTCTCTTCATCCACCAGTACAGCCACGCCTGGTTCGACTTCCGCAACCGCCGCGATAAGTACGCCGACTACTTCGCCAACTCCATCCTCGCAACCCGTGCCCACAAAGCCTTCTGCCTCAACCTCGGCAAGCCCTACTCAGACGATTACTGGGGCATCAGCGCCTCAGACACCCAGCACGGCTACACCGCATGGGGCGGCCCCAGCTTCGCCGACACTCGCACCCCCCCACCACCCAAAGGCTTCGGTCGCATCGACGGCTCTGTCGTCCCGAACGCCGCCGCCGGCTCGCTGCCATTCCTCCCCACCGGCTGCCTGCAAACCCTCCGCGCCCTCAAGTCGGACTACCCAAAATCCTGGGGCCGCTACGGTTTCTGCGATGCCTTCCACCCCGCCGACAACTGGTACGACCCGGACGTCCTCGGCATCGACTTAGGCATCGGCCTCCTTATGAGCGAGAACCTCCGCACCGGCTTCATCTGGCAAACCTTCGCCCGCAACCCCGAAGTCTCCGTAGCCCTGCAGAAAGCCGGATTCCACTCCGCCTGACCAACCCTTCCACTTGCGACCGGCGAGTGCGCCCTCAGCCGTCGCATACCGCCTTCGCATACCGGCAACGATAGGACAACTAGGCGCTGCCCCTAAGGTTCGAGAGGCGCAACTCGTGGCTGCGGACGATCATAACCAGGTCCAGAATGCTGCGTGAGACTTCCCGCGCCGTTTCGGCTGTACTCCGAACTTCAATGGTAAGTAACTCAACCGTCTGCGCCAGTGCTTCGTGAAGCTCGGTGAGCGCTTCGTGCCGTCCGACCAGCTTCTCTAATCGCTCGTCAATTGTCATCGAGCAATACCTCCAAGTGTCTCCGCGCAAAGTGCCCAGCGTCCAACGCATTCGGGCCACCCACAATATCTCTACTGTATCCCCTTCAACTCCTTCAGCATCCGCGCAAACCCCTCCTCATACGCCTTCTTATCCTCCGCCCGCGCCTCCGGAGCCTGCCCCGCCCGCATGAATCCATGCCCCGCCCCGTCATACGTGGCCGGTTCATACACCTTCCCCGCCGCCTTCATATCCGCAATCGCCTGCGGAATCGTCGCATCGATCCGTTCATCGTTCCCGCCATAAAACCCGTACACCGGAGCGTTGATCGCTGCCATCGCCGCCGCCGGTGGAGGCGGCCCATAGAACACAAAGCTCGCACTCAGATCCTTGCGCTGCGTCGCAAACAGAAACGTCTTCCCGCCACCCCAGCAGAACCCGCCCACCGCCAGTCTCCCACTCGCCGCCGGCAGCCTCTTCCCATAGTCCGCCACCGCATTCAGATCCGCATTCACCTGCGCCGGATCCAGCTTCGAGATCCCCTGAATCACCGCATCCTGTCCGCTGTAGCTCTCCGTCCCGCCGCCCCCCGGCCCCGTCCCACTCAGCAGATCCGGCTCCACGACGATATACCCCTTCGCCGCCACCTCATCCGCCATCAGCTTCGCCCAGTCGCTCAGCCCGAAGATCTCGTGGATCAGCACCACCACCGGCGCCTTCCCTTTCACCTCCGGATACACGATCAGCGTATTCACCGTCCGCCCATCATGCGTAATCTGCACATACTCCCGGTGCCGCGAGCTCTTATCCAGAGCCGCAACCGCCCAATCCTGGTGCAGCCCCTGCGGCATCCCACCCGTTGCCGGAGCCCCATGTCCTTCATGCTGTCCAAACGCCACGCCCGCAAAGAGCACAAGGCAGCAACCCGCCGCCGAAACCGTAGAAAGGACCTTCGCCACTCGCATCATGCCAGCGAGTCTACGCTGTGCCCTATACCCTCGCAAATCACGCCGTCGCTATCCCACAACTCCTTTGCATTCTTCGCGTAGCCTCGGCGTCCTTCGCGTCCCGTTCGTTGCCTGTTCTCGCCGGCCCTCGCACATCCTCAAGAACCCACCTGCCCCTTCATCCCACTCCGGCTAGCCACCCTTAACATCGGCCAACCCATTCAGCACCAACACCACGAACATCACCGCCCACACCTTCCAGAGGCTATGCCCAAGCTGCCAATCCAAATACCCAATCGCCGCACACACCACACCCACCAGCACCGACCCCACGCCCCCCACCCGATCCACCGTCCTCTTCGTGATCATCGCCGTACCCGTCCGCAAGAGAATCGCTAACGCGAAGACGATACTCTCCCGCACCGACCTTTGTCACAGCACAATCTCCCGCGCTCACCCCCGGTTTACCCCATCCAGCAGCGACCCCACAATCCCCCCGACAACGCCCGTCTGCACATTTCCCCGTCTCGACTCACCCGGCGCATACTCCATAATCTGGTGCGCCAGCCTTGAGATCGGCAGCGTCTGCAGCCAAACCCTGCCCGGGCCGGTCAACGCCGCCAGGAACAATCCATCCCCACCGAAGATCATGTTCTTGATCCCCGGCACCCGCGTGATCTGGAAGTTCACCCCATTCGTAAACGCCCCCACATGCCCCGGATGCACCCGCAGCGTCTCCCCCGGCCTAAGATCCTTCACCACAACTTCCCCTGACAACTCCAGCCACGCCGTACCATACCCCGTTATCTTCTGCAGCAGAAATCCATCCCCGCCAAAGATCCCCGCCCCCAGCGACTGCTGAAACCCGACCCCCAGTTGCACCTGCGCCGTCGAGCACAGATACCCATGCCGATGCACAAAGTACTCATGCCCATTCCCCACCTCGACCGGCAGAATATGGCCAGGAACCTTCGTCGCAAACGCGATCTCCCCCGGATACCCCGCCGCCGTGTACTCCGTCATAAACAGCGTGCCACCGCCCGCCACCCGCTTGATCGCCCCCAGAAACCCGCCCCCGCCCGCCATCTGCGTATGCGTCGTCATCTGAATCGTCGCCGTCATCCAGCTCAGCTCCCCCGCCTCCGAGATCACACCCTCACCCGGCTGCAGCATCACCTCCAGCACCGGCATCGTAGTCCCAACAATCCTGCTCTGCATACCAATCTCCTCGCTAGCAAGGCCAGCTTACTCTCCATACGAATCCCCACCCAACAAGTTCAAATTCAGGGCAAACCGCAGCCAGAAACCGCTCCTTTCGCCTGCCCGGAAAGTTGAGTACCGATTTGGGAGAGTTCTCCGCTATCATCTCCCTAATCCTCTCACTCAATCCTGCTACCGATTTGCGGTCCAAGCCCTGCCCCAGAGAATCCATGTTCAGGCCTAGAAGCGCCCATCTCGTCTTCCTCGTCCTCCTCGCATCCGTCCCGTGCTTCTGCGGCTGCGGCACCTCGCAAGTCTCCCTCCGATCCGCGTCCACCCAAGGACCGGCAGGTCCCCCCGGCCTCATCTTCACGGGCCCATACAATCCCTTCACCCCGTACGTCGCCACGGACGTGGTCACCTACTCCGGCTCCTCCTACGTCGCCCTCGCGCCCAGCACCGGCATCCCGCCCACCGGCAACTCAGCGAGTTCCTCCGCTTGGGCCGTCCTCGCCCAACAAGGAGCGCCCGGCCCTCAGGGACTGCAGGGCGTGACTGGCCCTCAGGGTCTGCAAGGCGTCCCCGGTCCCACCGGCGCTCAAGGCCTGCCTGGACCGGCCGGCCAAAATGCCGTCCCACCCCTCGCCAGTCGCCACTTCAGTGTCCAGGGCGACAGCATGACCTATACCACTCACGCCTGGCAGGACGTCGTCACCGCCCGCACCGGCATGGCTGAAGTCGCCCAAAACGCCCGCCCCGGCCGCGGCTTTAGCCAAGCCTTTGAAGAGTACGGCACCACCACCCCAGGCACCCCACTCCTCGTCAACCAGGGCGTAACCTCCACCCCGAACGGCAACTACTCCACCGGCACTCCCGGCAACACCCTCGCCCAGGACCTCGCTGCCGTCGACCTCCTCATCATCGAGCTAGGCACCAACGACCAATCCGTCCCACTTGGAACTCTTGGAGACGCCCAGTCCGCCGGCACCTTCTTCGGCAACATGCGCTGGGTCGTCGAGACCTATATCGCCGCCAAGCCCACCCTCCGCATCGTCCTCGTCACCCCGCAGCTCAACGGCTTCGCCTCCGCCCAGACCACCCAGACGTACGTCAACGCAGAGATCGCCTACGCCAACAGCATGGCCATTCCAGTCATCAACATGTTTCTCCTTGGCGGCGTCAACCCCCTCACCTCCACGACCCTCACCGTCGACGGCACCCACCCCAACGCCTTCGACTATACCAACTTCTACGGCCCGGTCATCGCTCAGCACCTGCAACTCTACTTCTAGTCGCATACTGATCCAGCTCTTCTCACCCCGAACCACCCGGGGAGCACCCCTAATTCATCATCGCCGGCAGGTGGGCCTTTTCGTCTTTTCCAAGCTCCTCTCCCCACGACCGTCCTTACTCTCTCGTCCCGCAATCCTGACCTTCAGCAGCTCAAACAATCCGCGTTCCTCCGTCTCTGATCGTATCCGCGGTCAGCCTTTCGCCTTTGACTCACCAAACCCGGCTCCCTGCCCGAAGCATCACATCCCGAGTGCCCCGTTTCAAGACCAAATCCGCCCCTGAAACCCCTGCAGTTCCCTGGCCCAAGCTCCTCCACTCTGCCCAATCCCGCTTCGGCATCCAGCGCTTCCGCCCCGGCCAGAAAGAAGTCATCACCTCCGTCCTCTCCGGCCAAAACACCCTCGCCCTCATGCCCACCGGTGCCGGCAAGTCCCTCACCTACCAGCTCCCCGCCCTCTTTCTCCCCAAGCCGGTCATCGTCGTCTCCCCCCTGATCGCCCTCATGCAAGACCAGCAGCAGAAGGCCGAGCAGTCCGGCGTCGTCGTAGAAAAGCTCGACTCCACCATTCGCGCCGCCGCCCAGGAAAAAGCCCACGAAGACATCGCCGAGGGCACCGCCCAGCTCATCTACGTCACGCCTGAGAGACTTCAAGACCAAGCCTTCCTCGCGGAGCTCAACACCAACGGCGGCATCTCCCTCCTCGTCATCGACGAAGCCCACACCATCGCCCAGTGGGGCCACGACTTCCGCCCCGCCTTCTGCTCCATCGGCGAAGCCCGCAAGACCCTCGGCAACCCACCCATCCTCGCCCTCACCGCAACCGCCACCGAAGACGTCATCGCCGACATCCTCCACTCCCTCCACGCCGAGGACGCCACCCGCATCTCCACCGGCATCGAGCGGCCTAACATCACCTTCGCCGTCTACCCCACTGTCAACAACGAAGCCAAAGTCGCCCGCATCCTCGCCATGATCCAGGAGGAAGAGGGCACCGGCATCATCTACACCGCCTCGGTCCGCGCCGCCAACGACCTCTTCGACCTCCTCACCGAGCACAACTTCTCCGTCGGCCACTATCACGGCAAGATGGGCGCCCGCGACCGCGAACGCGTCCAGCAGGAGTTCATGCGCGGCGAACACAAAGTCATGATCGCCACCAAAGCCTTCGGCCTCGGCATCGACAAGCCGGACATCCGCTTCGTCTACCACTTCGAATTTCCCGACTCCCTCGAAACCTACTACCAGGAAGCCGGCCGCGCCGGTCGCGACGGCCTCCCAGCCAAAGCCGTCCTCCTCTATCGCCTCGAAGACAAGCGCATCCAGACCTTCTTCCAGGCCGGCCGCTACCCCAAACCCGCCGAACTCGAAGCCGTCTACCAGGCCCTCGCCAACATAACAGCCTCTTCTTTGTTGTCATTCCGCACCCTGAGCGAAGCGGAGGGGAAGGAATCTGCAGTTGCACTTTCAGCCCAAACCATCGCCGAGTCGGCCCAAATCTCCCTCCGCCGCACCCAGGTCATCCTCAACCTCCTCACCGAAGCCAAACTCATCCGCCGCACCCGCAAAGGTTACCTCCTTACCTCCGCCGATTCTCCCGACCAAGCCGCCCTCGAATCGCTCCTCACCACCTACACTGACCGAGCCACCCGCGATAAAGACCGTCTCGCCGAGATGATGCACTACGCCGAGTCCTCCACCTGTCGCGTCCAGCTCATCCGCGCCTACTTCAACGAACCCGAGTCCACTCCCTGCGGCCAATGCGATAACTGCAAACGCCAGGAAGCTTTGCCCCAAACGTCTCCGTGCCCCAGTCCTCGCAGCCCTATCGCGATGAGTGGGTCCACCGACTCCACCCCGCCCCAACCGAACTCCAACCAATCCATCACGATCATCGAAACCCTCACCGGCACCATCCAAACCACCGCCCCCGAAACCCTCCCCACCCCGCGAGCCCCCACCTTCCATCCCGGCGACCAGGTCCGCCACAAACGCTTCGGCCCCGGCCAGGTCTTAGACGTCCACAACGACAACGTCCTCGTCGCCTTTACCAAATCCGGCCGGAAACGCCTCCGCGCCGGCTTCCTCATCGCCGCCTGAAACAAAGTGACCCCCTCCCGTGCGTCAACCCTTCTCGAATCAATATTTTGCGTTCTTTTCACCTTTGATACCCACCTAACCCATTTGTTTTGAATATTTTGCACACAAACAGGAGGGAGGGGTACCCCTGTCCGGTCCGCACCTCCATGCGATACTTAGACCTGACATGTACAAAAGAGTCCTCCTCAAAATCTCAGGCGAAGCCTTGGCCGCGGGCTCTGGCTTCGGCATCGACGCCATCTTCATCCACAAGGTCGCAGAAGAAATAGCCGACATTCATGCATTAGGCGTCCAGATCGGCATCGTCGTCGGAGGAGGCAACTTCTTCCGCGGAGTAGCCCAGCAAGCCATCGACATGGACCGCGTCGCCGCCGATCACATGGGCATGCTCTCCACCGTCATCAACTCCATCGCCCTCCAGGACGCCATCGAAAAGCGCGGCCTCTTCTGCCGCGTCATGTCCGCCATCGAGATGCACCAGGTCGCCGAGCCCTACATCCGCCGCCGCGCCATGCGCCACCTGGAAAAGGGCCGCATCGTCATCTTCGCCGCCGGTACCGGCAACCCCTACTTCTCCACCGACACCGCCGCCAGCCTCCGCGCCATGGAGATCAAGGCCGACATCCTCCTCAAAGCCACCTCCGTCGACGGCATCTACTCCGCCGACCCCAAGCGCGACCCTACCGCCACCCGTTTCCCCACCATCACCTACAACGAGATCCTCTCCCGCAACCTCAAAGTCATGGACACCACCGCCGTCTCCCTCTGCCGCGATAACAACATGCCCATGATGGTCTTCTCCATGCGCGAGCAGGGCAACATCACCCGCGTCGTCTCCGGCGAACCCCTAGGCTCCCTCGTCACCTGCTGATCCAAATACGCAGACCTAGGTTCTCGAACAAATAGCCCCGATTAACGGAATCCGTCATTCTGAGCGAAGCTCAGAACCTCCGTATTGTCTTGCCCTCATCGTCTGTCCTCGCCGTGCTCAACTGCACCACAACTTCCGACTACCCCCGAAACTCACTCCAACAATCCGCGTCTAAACCAGCGAAGTTGGGATTTCCCTGAGCCACTCCCCACGCTTCCGCATCGAACTTCTTAGCCTCACACCAACGCTGCCGCACTCAGGAGCCCGGTATAGCCACCGCCCTCATGCTCGAGCCTCAGCCCCTCGCTGAGCCCGTCGCCTCCGTTCCGCATGCGGCTGGACAGGCCGTCAGAAAACCCGCTCTACCCGCACTCACCGGCCTGCGCACCCTGCTCGCTATCAACATCATGTTCTTCCACTTCACCCCTCCCCACCCCAACTTCCTCTCCCCCCTGCTCAACAACGCCTACGTCTTCGTCGGCTTCTTCTTCCTCATCTCCGGCTTCGTCCTCGCCTACAACTACGCCGACCGCCCCGTCCTCTCAAAGCGCAAGTTCTATCTCGCCCGCATCTCCCGCGTCTACCCTGTCTATCTCCTCGTCCTCATTCTCTCCATCCCGTTCCTCCTCATCGCTGAGCGGGCCGCCCATACTCCCGCTGCCTTCTGGACCGGCATCATCCTCACCCCCTTGACCTTGCAGTCCTGGTCCCCCCCGCTTGCCACCTTCTGGAACACCGTCGCCTGGACGGTCCCAGCCGAGATGTTCCTGTACCTCATCTTCCCGTTTCTCCTCATTCTGATCGCCCGCATCACTCCTGTGATCGCAACTCCCGGCCGCCTCATCGCCGCCATCCTCGCAGTCTGGATCGTCGGAATTCTCCCCCACACCACCTACTTCCTGCTCAATCCCGATCACCTCCCCGGCCCAGCCGACCGATTCACCTACGCCTTCTGGCTCCGAGCCCTCAAGTACAGCCCTCCCCCCTACCTTTGCACCTTCACCGCCGGAGTTCTCCTGGCCCGCCTCCACGCCACCCTCACTCTCAGCCCACTCCGCCGGTCACTCCTGGCGCTTTCTGCTTTAGCCGGACTCGGCCTCTTCTTCGCGTTCGCCGTCGAGCGCATCCCTTACGTCCTCATCCACGGTTCCCTGCTTCTCCCCCTTTTCGCAACCCTCCTTGTCGGCCTCGTCGGCCGGAATCCCATTGCCTCCGTCTTCGCCTGGACCCCCATTGTCAAGATCGGCGAAACTACCTTCTCCCTCTATCTTGTCCACTTCAACGCCTGGCTCCTGATCCACTACTACAAGATCCCCGAGCACCTCCACGTAGCCCGCTTCGACCCCTGGATCTCCTACCTCGCCATCATTACCTTAGCCTTCGCCGTCTCCCGGCTCTATGAAGGCCCCGCCCGCGCCTTCGTCCTACGCACCTTCAGCCCCACCCAGTAATCTGTCATCAGACATTTTGTCTGCGAATTAGTAGCCGCAGCATCAGTTGCCGAAACATAGGTTCAACAACCGTTGATTACGGTACATGCGAGGGTGGTAAATGTCACAAACTCAGGCCAAAAGCCCGATTACTTTTACATGGGTCTTGCTGGTTTTGCTCGCGACATCTCCGATCGGCATGCTTTTTCTCTATTTGGGAAACCCGGGAGGCGCTCGCGCAGCGTGGCTATTCTTCGGAGTAATCGTCATAGCAGCCAGGGTTCGATGGGAATTGAGCAACAAAATCTGGTTCTGGATTACTCTCGTTGTCATAAGCCAGATTCATCTTCTCGCGATCGTTTTGGTGCCATGGACGTCAAAATGGGTACCCGCAGCTCTAATCTTTCCTTTCTGCGCTGCCGATGGCGTGATTATTCTTGGAATCCTTCAACTTATTGAGAAGATGACGTCGTGACATCAGGAATATTTCGTCTTGCAGTGAGAGGACTCTTTCTAGTTCGACTCAACCAAACACTTCAACATCGGCGTCTTCGAGTCGTGGTTGCGATCCGCGATAAGGCAGAGGGAGTCGGGATCAGCAAACAGCGTGTCACTCTGAGCGAAGCGAAAAACCTCCGTAGTTGCCGTTGCATTTGCATTTGCTTTGCTTCTCTCGCCTAGCAGTTGCTCTTGCATCCTGTCGTTTCGTAATCGAGTGCCTCCTCCATCCGCTCATCGCTCAACAGCAAAAAGCCCCGCCGGATAGGCGGGGCTCTCTTCTGAACCAGACTAATGTTACGGCGAGACCAACTGCGTCGCATGCGATCCATTCGCCACCGCCACCGCACACGTAGGCAGTGCCTGCGCCGTATACGGCGTCCCCTGAACCGACTTCAAAACCCCGGTATTCGGGCTCAACTGCGCGGCGGACACCGACGCATCGATGTTGTTCGACGTATACAGATAAATCCCCAACGCCGGCTCGATCGCCACGCATGTCGGACCTGTAGAGAACGAACCCGTGTTCCCCGCAATCCCGGACAGCGAACCCGTCGCCGTATTGATCGCATACGAGGAAACCGAGTTGTCGTTATAGTTCGCGACATACACAAACGTTCCGCGCGGATCGATCGTCACGCCCAGCGGAAAGTTACCAGTGTTGAACGGTGAGCTCGGAATCGAAACCAGCGCACCGCCAGTCGTCACCGAGTAGGCATAAAGCTGATTGGTCAGCTGATCGCTCACATACACAAACCGCGCCGAGGGATCCTCCGCAATTGCGCTCGGCTTCGTACCCGCACGGAACCCGGTCAGCGTCGATCCCGTGATCGCCACCGTCCCCGGAACAGCCGTCAGCGCCCCTGTTCCCGTGTCCTCGGCAAACGCCACAATCGTCCCCGTCTGGGTCGAGACGCCATTCGCCACGGTCGTATCCTGTTCCACGACGTACACATACCCGTTATACGCACTCACGACCACGCCAACCGGCGCAAAGCCCACCGGATAGTAGGGCAGCGGTGTCGCTGCCGTCGTGCCCACGGTCGTATTCGTCAGTGCAGCGCCCAGCGTTCCATCGGAGTTGATCGGGAACACCGCCACGCCACCCGGCCCCGGCGTCGCTGTCGTAAATCCGTTCTGATAGGTGAACGTCACATAAAGAAACGCCCCCTTGGCATCGATCGCCGCCGCTGTCGGAAAGCTGCCGATCAATCCCGAACCCTGCACCACGTTGTACGTGTTCTCCGGAAACAGCTTTCCGTCGGTCCCAATATCGAACTGCACCACCGTGGACGTATCGTGGTTCAAAACATAGAGGTACTTCCCATTCGGCGAAGCCACCAACCCAACAGGATTGCTCCCGCCGGATGGCACTGGAGAATCCGTCAACTGCTGCAGCGCACCGGACTGATAGTCGACCGAGTAGGCATTCACATCGCCGGACGTCGTCCGCGTCGCCGAGGTCACATAAAGGTAAGCCACCGTGTAGTCACGGCTGCACGCCGTAATCCCGAGAAGTCCAGATGCCACCGTCACTGCCAGTGCCTTGATCGCCCGGCCCCTCAAAAAACCCTTCATGCGCTTCCCTTGCTCCCGGACTCGACTTCCGCCCGCCTTCGATTCGTAAAAGTTCTCAAACATCGCTTCCCACACGCTCCGCAACCGTCGCTCCCGTTAGAGAGATCCGCTCACGACTAGGCACGTCGGCTTCATCGTCGTTGGAAAAACAGAGCCCTTCGTCAGCGGTGAAAGCACACCCCGGTTCTCGTCGATGATCTTGCCCGTAACCGTATTATCGGTGTTGTTGGAGGTGTAGAGATACTGGTTGCTCGGATCCTGCGCTAGGCAAACCGGGCCGGACCCCGTGGAATACGGATTCTGCGAATCCGCCAGCGTAGCCAGCCTTCCCGAAGAGTCGATCGTGAACGCTGAGATCGTGCTGTTCGCCGTCGTCTGCGTGCCGCTCGTCGAGCTCTGGTTAACCACATAGAGAAAGCGTCCGTTTGCACTCGTCAACGAGTTCACCGGGTTCGCCGTCGTCGCCACGTTCGTCTGTTGGCTTCCGCTGATCGGCGAAAGCGAGCAGCCCGTCCCTGAAGCCAACGAAAAGATCAGGTTCTGCGCGGCATCCGTCAGATACGTGAAAGCTGAACCAGACGTCCCCGTCCCCGTGTTGATCGAGGTCAGGTTCTGCGCACCCGGAACCTGGTACGCGCCCGTCGTCGCCAGCGTCAACTGACCCGTGGAGCTGCTCATCGAATAAGGAAAGATGGAAGTCGGCGAAAGCGTGTAGAGGCATGACCCGCTCCCTACCTTCGTCATCACCGGATTCGCCCCAACCTCAAAGTAGCTCGTCTGCGTCCCGTCCGGATTCTTGATCGCCGCATTCTGCAGCAGAGCCAGCCGCCCCGTGTCCGAAGCCACCGTAAACGCCGTGATCGCCCCATTGCCTGAATGATCCGGGGCAAACTCATCCAGCACATAGAGGAAGTTTCCCGTGCTGTCGAACGTCGCCCAGATCGGGTGCACGCCCTGACTCGTAAACGTCTGCTGGAAAGTCAGCACACCCTCGCCGCCCACGCTGTACTCGGCAATCGATCCCTGCGTCGCCTGCGTCGCCAGCGAAGTCGCCGTCGGTGGAGTCGCCGCCGTGCCGGAATTAATCACGTACACAAACCGGCCCCCCGCCTTCACCAGAATCGTCACCGGATTCGTTCCATTCGCGGAAAACGGAGAGTGCGGAATCACCGTCAAGTTCCCCGTAAAATTGTCGATCTTGAATCCGGAGATCTGGTTATAGAAAGTCCCCACAACCCACATATAACCGATGGTGCCGCCACCGCACGCCGTCATTCCCAGACCGAGTGCTGCCGTTGCTACCAGGGCCGAAACCATCCGGCCAAACTTGCTGAACTTCATGCGTTTCCTTATTCCTCGCCTTGAACTGGCCTGCGAGCGAATCTCTTTTTGGGGTCTGTTCCTCGATTTATTGTAGAAGCACGAAGCACTTTATGCCACTTTCCATACCCGCAATCGAAGATCGGACGCAACGTGCCGCTTTGGACGACTCGCCCACCGATTCGTAAGCGATGCCTGCCAAGTTGGATACCTGAAAAGAGCAGCACCACTCGCCCGCACCAGATCCGCTCTCCAGATCCACTCTCCAGATCGGTGTCAAGCCTTCGCGAGCAACCACCGTGTCCCTACCAAACGCGACAGCTCTTCTCCGGCATCATCGGCTGCCCCGTCTTACACCCGAAAGCCTTGCCGAACTCCTCAAAGTTCTGCACCGTGCCATCCGTCCGCCACTTGCCCGCGCTATGCGGATCCGTCTTAGCGGCCACACGAGCAGCCTCCTCCGTCCGGTTCTCACACCACACCTGCCCAAAGCTGATGAAGAACCGCTGCGCCGCCGTATACCCTTCCTTAACATCGCTCTTGCCGTCCAGGTCGGTAATCCCCTGCTTCGCCAGCGTCTCCTGCAGCGCCCGGAAAGCGATCCGGATTCCGCCGTTATCCGCCGCATTCTCCCCCAGCGTCAGCTTGCCGTTCTGCATCTGCCCCGGCGCCGCCTCGAATCCGCCATACTCATCCGCCACGCACTTCGTTCGCTCGTCGAACTTCGCCTGATCCTCCGGCGTAAACCAGCTTCCCAGCGACCCGTCCGCGTTGTACTTCACATTCCCCGTAGGCCCAAACTTCGACCCCTGGTCGTCGAACCCATGCGTCATCTCATGCCCGATCACCACCCCGATGCCGCCGAAATTTACCGCCGGATCCTTGTTCACGTCGTAGAACGGAGGCTGCAGAATACCCGCCGGAAAGTTGATATCGTTCATCGCCGGGTTGTAGTAAGCGTTTACCGTCGGCGGAGTCATCCCCCACTCCGTCTCATCCACCGGCTTACCCAGCTTCCGCAGGTTCCGTTTGTACTCGAACTCCTCAGACCGTTCCGTGTTGCCCAGCAGGTCTGTCCTCTTTACCTCCAGCGAGCTGTAATCCCGCCAGTTCGCCGGATACCCGATCTTCTGCCGGAATGCCGCCAACTTCAACTCCGCCTCTTTCTTTGTCGCATCGCTCATCCACGGCAGTTGCTGAATATCTTCATCGAGCGCCTTCCGCAGCGCCGCCACCAGCTTCTCCATATTCTCCTTCGCCTGCGGCGGGAAGTTCTGCTTCACCCAGTCCTGCCCCACCGCCTCACCCAGAGCCCTGTCCGTCAGCCGCGTGCACCGCTTCCACCGCGGCTGGATCTCCTTCTGCCCGCTCAGCGTCATGCTGAAGAAGTTGAAGTTCTCATCCACAAACGGCTTGCTCAGATACGGAGAAGCATTATGCAGGGCCTCCCACCGCATATACGACTTCAACGCCGGCAGCGGCTCCGCCTCCACCTCCGCATTCACCGTCTTGAGGAATCCCGGAGACGAAACATTCAGCGTCTTCGCCTGCCCCACGCCCAGTCCATCCAGATACGCATGCCAGTCGAAGTCCGGCGACAGCCCCTGCGCCTCGTCGATCGTCATGATGTGATACACATTCGCCGGATTCCGCCGGTCCACACGGCTCATCGAGCCCTGCGCCAGCGCCGTCTCGATTCGCATCACATCCGCCGCTTCCTTCGCCGCCTGCTCCTGCGTATCCCCCAGCAGCACAAACATCTTGGTCACGTGGTCCACATACTGCGCCCGCAGCTTCACGCTCCGCTCGTCGGTCAACAGATAGTAGTCGCGGTCCGGCAGCGCCAGCCCACCTTGTCCGGTCTGCAGGATCTGCTGCGTCGAATCCTTCTGATCCTGTCCCACGCCTACTCCGATAAACTCGGTGCTCGAAAACCGCTTCTCCAACTCCAGATCCAGCATCGCCAGCTTCTTCTTGTCACTGAACGCCGCAATCGCATCCAGTTCGGGCTGCAACGGCTTCGCGCCTTCCTTATCGGCAATGTCCGTATTCATGCACGCCGCGAAGAAGTCTCCGTACTTCGTCTGCAGCGCAGTCTGCGGATGGTCCGCCGCCGCCTTCAACTCCTGGTAAACCAGGTAGTTATTCGTCTCCGCCAAGGTGTTGAAGCTGCCCCACCGAGCTTCCGTCGCGGGAATCGGATTGTTCTTCCGCCAGTTCCCGCAGGCATACGCATAGAAGTCCGTGCAGGGATCGGCCGTCTTATCGATCGACGTCACATCGAACATCAGAGGCTTCTTCGGCGCCGCATCCGGCCCCGTGTCCGACCCGCCTCCACCCATCGGCAGTAAACTTTGCCCACGGGCCGAAATGCACAGTACCAGACCACCCACGAGAAGCAGAGACGAACGGAAAGTTGAAAGACGCATGAACACTCCTGAATCAAATCACAGCGAAGATTAAGCGTAAATACAAAAACACCTGAGAGAGCAAAAACTTGAGAAAGCCTGTCCCAAAATGGTAAGCCACGCAAAGCCGAATGCTCTTCCTAAAAGATCTTCAAATGAATCGTCAGGTACTTCTTCGGGTCTTGCCGAATCGTCGTCACCAGCAGCGTACTCTCCGTCAGCAGCTTGTTCAGATTCGTATAAGCCTGGTCATTCGTCGCCAGCTTGCCCAGCGTCCCCTTACCTTGAGCCACTCCAGCCACCAGTGCATTCGTCTGTGCCAGAGTATCCCTGAGCGAATCCGCAAACTTCGGATCGCTGATCAGCATCCCCGCCGCGCCTTTGCCGTTCTGAACATCGTTCAGCAGCGCATTGGTCTGCGTCAACGTATCCCTGAGCTGCTGCGCAAACTTCGGATCGTTGATCAGCATCGCCGCCGTGCCCTTGCCGTTCTGCACCGACTCGCCAATCTGGTTCAGCTTGTCCGTCACGCCGACCAGCCGGTTGTAGAGAGTATCGTCCGTCATCAGCTTGCCGATCGAGCCTCGCCCATTGTTCAGGTTCGTCTCCAGCGTGTTCAACCCATCCACCGTTCGGATCGCCTTATTGTAGAGATCCGGATTGCTGATCAACTGACCGATCGATCCCTTCCCGCTCTGGATCTCATCCACGATGTTGTTCATCTTCGCCAGGATCACGTTCAACTGCTCGATCGTCCCTTGGCTCGCCTTCACCACGTCCGTAATCGTCGGCGTCTCCAGCGTATGCAGCTCATCGCCGTCTTTCAGCGGCGGCCCCACCGCCGTCTGACTGTTGATATCCACCACCGTATCGCCCAGCACCCCCACCGTCGTCAGTGCCGCCTTCGAGTCTTCCTTCAACCCCTCCGCATACTTGCTGTCGAGCTTCATCACCACTCGCACCGGAGTCAGCTTCCGCGCCGGATCGGCCACCACGGTTACACTCTTGACCGTGCCCACCGTCACTCCCTGCAGATTCACCGCCGCGCCTTCCTTCAGCCCCGCCGCGTTCTCAAAATAGGTCCGAACGGTGATCTTCTTCGACAAAATGCCCAGGCCCGAAGAACTCGTCATCAGAAACAGCAGAGTCACCAGAATCACAGTGGAAACCAGTACGATCACCCCTATCTTCAGTTGCGACCATTGCACCTCCTGCTGACTCGGCATATCTCTCCTTGATCCCGCACGCTGCGCCTCAGCGGCCGGTGCAGTTCTCCACCCTTATTGGCATTACGAGCGTTAGCTCCGAGAATACAACAAGCCCAACCCTCAACCGGCCTATCCGCATCTGCCCAGAACCACACCTCGCATGCACAATGGATGCCGCATCCCGCCACCCAGCTTCATTCCTTTGCCTTCGCCTTCACTGCATCACCACTGCCTCACCACTGCCTCATCACTGCTCCATCACTGCTCCATCACCACCACCGCCAGAGCCGTCTCCTTCGAGTGCGTCAAACTAAGCGATATCCTCGCCACTCCCAGTCCTGACGCAATCTCCGCCGCCCGTCCGCTCAGATGCAGCGTCGGCCTCTGCCCCGGCTCCCGCCGCACCTCGAACTCCCGCCAGCTCACCCCCCGGCTGATTCCCGTCCCCAACGCCTTCGCTCCCGCCTCCTTGGCCGCAAACCGCGCCGCAAAGCTCTCCGCCGCATTCTTCTTCCGCTCGCAATAGACCCGTTCCCCAACCGTGAACACCCGTTCCAGAAAACGCGCCCCATACCGCTCGATGCTGCGAGCCACCCGCCCAATCTCCGTCAGATCCGTCCCGATCCCAATCACCATCCACTCCCCCTCGCTCGCCTGCAAATAGAGGTAATGACCCGCCGGTACTGTGACAGCCGTTCCCCGGCTTCATCGCGCTCAACCCTCATCGCTCCGATGAACCTCATAGAGCCGAACACAGGCCAAAGGACACCAAACCATGATCCCCACCGTTGACCTCCAAGGATACAGCTACGAAGATCGCCAAGGCCTTCTGCCCTCTCTCACCTCCGCCTTCACCGACTGCGGCGGCTGGGTCCTCGAGCGCAAAACCCTCTCCGCCAACTCCATGGAGATCGCATTCGAGATCCAGCTCAGCGGCATCGTCGAGCTCTACAGCTCGCTCCTCGCCACCGGAGTCGAGCTCACCACCCTCGCCCACTCCGTCCTCGCCGACCTCTGCACCTGCCGTCACCACCTCGACCGCACCTCCCAAACCCACCAGGTCCTCAGCCTCCGTCTCATGCTCAGCTTCCTGGAGGACGTCACCCTCCAATCCCTCCTCATGACCGGAACCACCGCCGCCTGAAAAGGCCTGTAACCCAAGCCTCTTCCGTCCTCGGCGACCTTCGCGTCTCCTTATCCTCCTTGCGTCGATTCCAACCCTGTTCTTAAACTGTTGCCTCTCCTTGATCGTTCCCTCTCCTTGATCTTCGTCGTCCTCAGAGCAACCCACCCCACAACTCCGGGTTCTATCCATCGAGAGGAGAATGACCATGAACAACAAATGTCTCGCCACACTCCTGACCACTGCAGCATCGGCCGTCGCCATCTTCGCTCTCGCTACACCCGCCCAGGCCCAAGTGGGCGTCTATATCGGGACCCCACCCCCGCCCCTCCGTTACGAGCCCCGCCCCGCAATCCCCGGCCCCGGCTACGTTTGGACCGACGGCTACTATGAGCCCTATGGCGGAGCCTATCGCTGGCACGCCGGCTTCTGGCAACGCCCACCCTACGCAGGAGCCTACTGGGTCCACCCCCACTACGACCACTACGACCGCGGCTGGGGCTACCATGAAGGCTTTTGGGCCCACGAAGACCACGGCGGCTACCGCGGCGACGGCTTCAGCCGCTAATCCGCTCTCCCAAAAGAAAGCCCCACAGACCAACCGGCTGTGGGGCTTCTCTCTTCCTCAACAGATCCGGCTCATTGCTAAGCGGCCTCGCTCCGGCGCCCAAAACGCCGGTACGCCGCTCCCACTCCGCCCAGTCCCGTCAACACCAGCATCAGCGACTCCGGCTCAGGCGTTGCCGCAGGCGTCGCGACCCCGTACTGCACATCATCCACACCGATAAAATCCGCTCCCGAACTGGCATTTCCAGAGTAGATAGTGACACCGCTGATCTTCTTCCCTGCATCCGTAAAGCCCACAAAGTCCAACGCGCCGACGCTGTTCGATGTACCCGTCCCCGGAACGTTGATCACCTGGGTGGTTCCGTCAGAATAGGTAATCGTGTCCTGATAAAAGTAGGTCTGTACACCGCTGAGAAAGGCGCCAAAAGAATCGACTGGATTCGTAAAGCTGAACGTGAGTGACCCTCCCACCATCTCCGCGAAGTTGCTGCCTCCGGGAGTCGTGTTGAAGCCGTCGAGCGACGGAGCGACCGGGAAGGCAGGAGAGTTCAAGATCGTCTGATGTCCGCCGTTGTAGTTCGCGCCGGAGAGCGTAACTCCCGGTGCGACGGTCAGTGTCGTGAACGCTCCAACTGGAGCGCTCTCAAACGTGATGGTGGATACCACTCCAAGAGCAGCTGACGCTAGGCCAAACGCTGTCGCAGCCGCACTGGAGCTGGGATGAGGACTACCCGGGCCGGCGCCCAGATCCTCCCCTGTAAAGTTGACCGGTGTCGCCGCGGCGACACCCCAAGACAGTGCCAGAAATCCAAGCGCACCGAAACACGAACCCGAGCGGAACCGGCAGAAAGACGAAAGCGACATAACATTCTCCTTGGTAAAGCAACCTGAAATAGGGGAGGTTTGCGGATCACGTTACTGCGCCACACCGGCTATCACAAGTTAATTGTTCCGAAACGGTCAGAAATCTCCGCCGATCCCCCGCATAACCTCACCCATCGATTGTTGATCTCACGGAAATCTTCTTGAATCCCCAACCTGCACCCCTTCTTCTTGCATCCTTATCTCCTACAGGCGGAAATACCGCCCAAGGAGATCTCGCCTCATGACCGACTACCGCGTAGCCCCTGGCGAAGCCCAGGAAGATCAAATCACCGCAGCCATCGAGAAAGTCACCTCCAAGGTGCCTTCCAGCATCTACCTCGGCGCGGCCATCGCCTCCATCATCGGCTCCGTCTGCTTCAAAGCCGCTAAGAAAGAGCATGAGGCGCTCTTCGTCGGCCAGTGGGTCGCTCCCTTCCTCATCCTCGGCCTCTACAACAAGATGGTGAAGCAGCACGGCTCGGACGCCACCTCCAAGCCCGCCCAAACCTACTAGCACCCAAAGTTTCGGCCCCCGGTAACTCCACGGCTCCGCTCAAAGCGGAGCCGTTCTACTGCCCTTCCACTGCGTCTCCACCACTCTTAGACGGCACCTCCACTGCTCCACTTGATATTGCATCCCAGGCTCGTCCGCTGATTCGTATCCGGCCGCTTCCCCGCGATGACCTCGTCCATCGCCTTTCGGAGATCCCGCCCGGTCACCGGCTCATCGTTCCCCGCATCCCCGCGCCGCGGCCTGCTTCCATCCAGTTGCCCCCGATACACCAACTCCATCTCCGCATTGAACAGAAAGAAATCCGGAGTGCAAGCCGCCTCATAACTCCGCGCCACCTCCTGCGTCTCGTCATAGAGATACGGAAATCCCCACCCCAGCCTCTCCGCCTGCTTCTTCATCTCCTCCGGCCCATCCTGCGGATAAGCCTCGACATCATTCGAGCTGATCGCCGCGATCGCAATCTTCCCCGCATAATCCCGCCCAATCCGTCCCAGCTCCGCCTCAACATGCTGGACATAGGGACAGTGCACGCACACGAACATCACCAGCAGCCCATGCCGCCCACCTTTGCTCGCGCCGCCCCCCGCCATCAGGTTCGTCTGGTCCGACGCATCCGCCGTCCACGCCGTCGCCAGCACATCATCCCGTCCCATCGCCCGTCCGCTCACCACATCCAGCAGCTCGAACGCCGGGGCCACCGTCCCCAGCTCCACCATCCTAGACTCCGTGTTCATCGCCTTCTCCTCACCTCAGCTCCATCATAGGACGTCCGATCCTGCCAATCCTCCCTTCGTGGGACTCGAACTTCGGCCACCGCCGCGTCTTCCATTGCCGCCCCTGCAACACCTGCGGTACCTTGGCCTTACCTTTATGCGAATCCTCCGCCCGCGTTTCGCAACGCACGCCCGCTCCTCCTTCCGTTTTGCCGCGGCCCTCCTGGCAACCTTCGCTTCAGGCATGCTCCCCGCAAACGCGCAGACCAGCCGCATCGCGCAGGTCATCTCCTCCGACTCTCCCCGCATCGCCATCCCTCACACCGTCTCCCCGCGCGCCCTCGCTGCCACCGACCTCGGCGAAGCTCCAGCCGACCGCACTCTCCCCTCCGTCACCCTCCGCTTCAACAGCACGGACGCCCAGTCCTCCGCGCTGGACGCCCTGCTCGCCGCCCAGCAGAACCCCGCATCCCCGCTCTACCGCCAGTGGCTCACACCGGAGCAGTTCGGCGCCCGCTTCGGCCTCTCCACCGCTGATCTCGCCAGAACCACCACCTGGCTCCAATCGCAGGGCCTGACCGTCACCGGCGTCGCCCGCGGCCGCGGCTTCCTCACCGTCTCCGGGACCGTAGCCGCGCTGAACGCCGCCTTCGCCATCGACCTCCACACCATTCAGCTCGACGGCGAACAGCACATCGCCAACCTCACCGACCCCACCCTCCCCTCGCCGCTCGCCCAGGTCGTCGGCACCATCACCGGCCTCAACGACCTCCGCCTCAAGCCCTACATCCATCCGCGCTACACCTCCTCCATCACCCGCAGCCACTTCATCGCGCCCGGCGACTTCTACACCATCTACGACATCAACCCCCTGCTTACAAACAACATTAACGGCTCCGGCGTCACCATCGCCGTCGCCGGCCAGACCGATATCGCACTCTCGGACATCGCCGCCTTCCGCTCCGCCTCCGGCCTGCCCGCCAACCCGCCCACCGTCAAGTTGATCGGCATGGACCCCGGCGTCCCCGCCGGCGGCGACGATCAAGTCGAAGCCTCGCTCGATGTCGAGTGGAGCGGAGCCGTCGCGCCCTCAGCCACCATCCTCTACGTCAACTCCAAGGACGTTCTCGGCATGTCGCTCACCCAGATCATCGACCAGGACCTCGCTCCCATCGCCACCATCAGTTACGGCGGCTGTGAGAGTGGCTTCGGCTCCAGCGACATCACCTCCTATAACCAGCTCTTCCGCCAGGCCGCCGCCCAGGGCCAGACGATCGCCGGTCCGGCCGGAGACTCCGGCGCCACCGACTGCGACGCCCAGACCAGCGTCGCCTCTCAGGGCCTCGCCGTCGACTTCCCCGCCAGCTCGCCCTACGTCACCGGTGTCGGCGGAACCATGTTCGATGAGGGCTCCGGCACCTATTGGAGCGCCGGCAACGGCGCCTTCAGCGGCTCCGCCCTCTCCTACATCCCGGAGGCCGTCTGGAACGAGACCAGCTCCGCGAACGGACTCTCCTCCGGCGGCGGAGGAGCCAGCACCTACTTCAGCAAACCCGCCTGGCAGGTCGGCCCCGGGGTTCCGGCAGACGCCGCCCGCGACGTCCCCGACCTCGCCTTCAACGCCGCCTCCCTCCACGACCCCTATCTCTTCTGCCAGGGAGGCGCCTGCTCCAACGGCTATCGTGACTCCTCGGGCAATCTCGACGTCGTAGGCGGCACCAGCGTCTCCACCCCGGCCTTCGCCGGCATCCTCGCCCTCCTCGAGCAGAAACTCCAAACCCAGGTCGGCCTCGCCAATCCCACCATCTACGCCCTGGCAAACAGCACCTTCTACACCAGCGTCTTCCACGACATCACCGAAGGCAACAACGACAGCCCCTGCACCATCGGCACGCCCGACTGCACGACCGTCACTGACCTCTGCGACAGCCAGTCCAACACCGGCAAAGGCTGCATCGGCTTCAACGCCACCACCGGATACGACCTGACCACCGGCTGGGGCTCCCTCGACGTCTCCAACTTCGTCAACGACTGGCCCCTGGTCACACCCCTCGCCACCGGCGGCAACGCCTCGGCCACCACGGTCACCGCTTCCGCCGCCAGTGTCCCCCAGGGCGCCGCCGTCACCCTCACCGTCACGGCAACCATCACCTCAGCCTCTTCCAGCATCAGCGCAACGCCCTCCGGCGACGCACAACTCACCTTGGACGGCGTCGCCACCGGGGGCACCATGCCCATCACCACCGGCACCGCAACCTTTACCTACAACACCGGCAATCTCTCCCCAGGAACCCACGCCTTCGGCGTAACCTACCCCGGCAACGCCATCTACAGCAGCTCCCACGGTTCCGTTAATGTCGGCGTCCTCCCACCCACCACAACCACACTCTCCGGTGGACCGGCTTCGGTCAACAGCCAGCAGACCGTCTCTTACATTGCCACGGTGGCCGGCTCCGCATCCGGAACACCCACGGGAACGGTCCAATTTGTGCGCACCTCTGGCAGTGTCGCCATCCCGATCGGCGCTCCCGTGACCCTCTCCTCCGGCACCGCGACCTTGCTCCCCACCCTCATCCCCGCCGGAACCTATAACATCACCGCCGTCTACTCCGGCGACGTCAACTTCGCCGGATCGACCTCCGCCCCTTCCCCGCTCACCGTTACCGCCCTCCCGACCGCAACCTCTCTCGCTCTTCCCTCTTCGCCGTCCGTCACCTCCACCACTCCGGAGACCTTCGTCGCCACCGTTGCCCCGTCCGGCGGAGCCACCGGCACCCCGACCGGAACCGTCCAGTTCAAGATCGACGGAGTCGTCCAGGGTTCCCCCGTCACCCTCACTGGAAACACCGCCACTTCACCCGGCCTGACCTTCATCGCCGGCTCCCACGCGGTCACCGCTGTCTATTCGGGCGACAATACCTTCGCCGCCTCCACCTCCGGCTTCGATATCGTCACCTCCACCATCACCCCCACGACCACCGCCTTCACCCCCGCACCGCCCGCCACGCTCTCCTCCACCGCCACCGTCTCAGGCCTCACCGCCACGGTCTCAGGCCTCAGCGCCACCGTCTCCACCTCGGCCGGGGTCACCTTCCTCGACGGCACAACCATCCTCGGCACCTCCTCCGCGCCGTCCTCCGGCACCACCCTCGTCGCTACTCTCACCGCTGGACCCTTCAACGCCGGAACCCACACCATCACCGCCAGGTTCAACGGCGACAACACCTACGCCCCCTCGACCTCAGCCGTCGCCACCATCATCGTCGCCGGCCCCGGCACCGTCAGCCTCTCTCCCGTAACTGCCTCGCTCACCCTGACTGCCGGATTGTCGACCACGGACGTCGTCAATGTCGCCGCCTCCGGCTTCATCGGAACCCAAAACCTTACCTGCGCCGTCAACTTCAACGGAACCGGCGAAGTCACGCACCTTCCCACCTGCCTCTTCACTCCCGCCTCGGTCACCTTCACCGCGGGAGGTGCGATCACCCTGCCCTCCACCCTCAGCATCGCTACGGTCGCGACCTCCGCCGTCAAATCCGGCCCGGTCGCCCGCAACCGCTCGTTGAGCCTTACCGCTCTTGGCGGCATCACCCTAGCCTCCCTTATCCTCATCGTCCTGCCCCGCCGTGCTCGCGGAGCGACCAAAGCAGCGCGTCTCCTCGCCTCCCTTCTCTTCCTCGCTGCCTCCTTCGCCACCCTCTCCGGCTGCGGCGGCGGGGGAGGTGGAGGCAGCTCGACAGTCCCCCCCATTGTCTTGCCCGGAACCACGCCCGGCTCCTATGACATCACCATCAACGCCAACAGCGCCCTCAATCAGCCCGGCAACGTAGGCTTCTCCGGAACCATCCCCCTCACCATCCAATAGCGACCATCCAACAGAGCAACTCTGCCCGTCACCCATGACCGCTCCGTCTAATTCCGCGCTCCTCCCTTCTTATCCGCGGTCGCTCTTTGTTCATCCCGCACTTGGCGATCACAAGGGGGACAATCTGCCATTGCCTCTTTTGCCCTTAGCCCTTATCTGTCTCAGACGGCTAACCATTCCTCACCCATGCACACTTCCTGGTGCATACCCCGTCTTTGATACAAACCTAACCCCCCTGTTTTGAATATTTTGCGCAATTAACCCGGGGTGGGGGGGGGGGCCACCCTCGAATCACCCGAATCACTTCCCGCCCGTCCACAAATCCGCTACCCTGTTCCAAGTCATGCCCGTCCCCAGAACTCTCCCCGGCGGCCGCATCAAGCCCCAAACCCTCGCCCTCGGCCCGCTCGGCCGCCCCCTCTGCCGCTGGTGCGACCTCGAGATCCTCGCCCGCCGCCGCCGCACCTTCTGCTCCGACTACTGCGTCCACCAGCACCGTCTCCGCACCGATCCCGGCTATCTCCGCGACCAGGTCTTCGCCCGCGACCGCGGCCTCTGCGCCCTCTGCCGCGCCGACACCGTCGCCATCTACGCCGCCCTCAAGCGCTCCCGCGGCCCCGCCCGCGCCGCCGGCCTCTGCCTCTACGGCCTCCGCACCATCACCAGCCGCCGCTCCCTCTGGGACGCCGACCACATCCTCCCCGTAGCCGAGGGCGGCGGCCAGTGCGACCTGGACAACCTCCGCACCCTATGCCTCCCCTGCCACCGCGAAACAACCACCCAACTCCGCCTGCGCCTTCGCCGCTCCGCTTAAGCCCTCTATCGCACAGAGCGAAATAGACAACCCCTCGCGCCCCCACCCGCTTCTTATCGTTGTAAGACAAGCCCGGCTAACGTTCGACCTAGCCCATCTCATCGGAGCGTTCGAGCCTATGCCCGCACTCAAAGACTTCATCCCCCGCCTTGGTTCCCAGACCGAATCCATCTGCTCCTCCTGCTGCCAGGTGATTCGTACAACCCCTTCCACCCCCACCCTCCAGCAAGCCCAGGCGACCCATCGTTGCGGTGAGTTTTCCCTCAACACCACCATGCGCTAGCCTCGTCCGCCGGGTGTCTATGCTAGCCTCCAAAGGTCCCCACCTTTGGAGCCCTAGCCTTCCATGACCCCTGCCATCCAGACCCACGAGCTCGCCAAGGGCTACGGCCGCACCCAGGCCCTGCACCCCACCACCCTCGCCGTCCCCCGCGGTGCCGTCTTCGCCCTCGTAGGCCACAATGGTGCCGGCAAGACCACCCTCATCAAGCTCTTGATGAACATGCTGCACCCGTCCTCCGGCTCCGCTACCATCCTGGACCGCACCACCACCTCCCTCACCGGCTCAGACTTCACCCGCATCGCCTACGCCAGCGAGAACCAGGAACTCCCCGACTGGATGACCGTAGGCCAGTTCCTCTCTTACCTGAAGGGCTTCTACCCTACCTGGGACGACACCGCCCTTGTCTCCCAGCTTGAGCTTCCATTAGATCGCAAGCTCAAACACCTCTCCCGCGGCATGCTCATGAAGGCCGCCCTGGCCTCCATCCTGGCCTTCAATCCGGAGATCATCCTCCTCGACGAGCCGTTCTCCGGTCTGGATCCTCTCGTCCGCGACGAGCTCATCGACGCCCTCATGGCCCGCGTCCAGCCCCGCACCCTCGCCGGCCAGGAAGCCCTAGCCTACAATCCCACGCAATCCCGCCCTACCATCCTCATCTCCTCCCATGACCTCGCCGAAGTCGAGTCCTTCGCCACCCACATCGGCTTCCTCCATCAGGGCAAGCTCCTCTTCGCCGAGGAGCTCTCCACCCTCACCGCCCGCTTCCGCACCATCACCGTCACCCTCGCTCCACCCGCACCCGGCGAGCCCGCAGCCGTCCTCACCCAGGTCACCCCGCCACCCGAATCCTGGCTCCTCTTAGAGACCACCCTCACCGCCGCCCGTTTCGTCCACATCCACGCCGACACCCAGCCCGTCCTTGACCAGATTGCCGCCGTCTTCCCAAGCCCTACCCCCCACATCCTCCAGTCAGAACCCATGACTCTCCGCGAGATCTTCCTCGCCCTCGCCAAATCCGGCCGAACCCCCGCCGTGCCTTCCACCTTCTGATTCGTCCGCACTCTCAAGCTCGAAAGGTTCGTCATGCCTCAGTCGCTGCATATCTTCCAGAAGGATCTTCGTCACCTCTGGCCTGAAACCCTCGTCGGAATCCTGCTGCTCGGCGCCTTCGCCTGGAGCGCCCCCTACAAAGGCATCGCCAGCCCCTACGCAGGCTACGCCGCCATCCTCGACGCCTTCCTCCACATTCTGATCCCGCTCGCCTGGCTCGTCATCATCTCCCGCCTCATCCATGACGAGCCCCTCGTCGGCGACCGCCAGTTCTGGACCTCCCGCCCCTATCACTGGGCCAAGCTTCTCCTCGCTAAGCTCCTCTACCTCGTCGTCTTCATCTATCTACCCTTCCTCCTCATGCAGGTCTACCTTCTCAAGCACGCCGGCCTCTACCCAACTACGGTCATCCCTGCCCTCCTCCACAATCTCCTGCTCCTGACCGTCGTCCTCATCATTCCCATCGCCGCCATCGCCGCCGTCACGACCACCTTCGCTCGTCTCCTGCTCTCCGTGTTGGGCGGCCTCATCTACGTACTCATCCTCGTCGCCGTCGCCGGCTATCTCTCCCTCGACCACATGCTCCCGCCCCACATCAACGGCATCGCCGCAGCGCTCCTCATCCTGCTCCCCGCCACCGCGCTGGTCTTCCAGTACTACACCCGCCGCACCCCCATCGCCCGCCTCATGCTCGTCGGCGCCCCTCTCCTGGCCGTGCTCCTCTTCTTCCTCACCCCCGCCACTGCGCTCATCCGCAGCGGCTACCCCGCGGTCCCCACCGCAGGCGGCCCACGCCTCACCCCATTCCCCCTGCCTCCCAACCCGAACCAGTCCGGAAAGCTCCGTCTAGGCCCCCACGACACCGTACAGGTCGGCCTGCCCTTCCGCGTGGAAGGCGTAGACCGGGAGACCGACTACCTCATCCAGGGCATCGCCCTCACCCTCGACGGCCCCAACGGCGTTCACTACGTCTCGCCCTACGTCAGCAGCATCTTCGGTTCAGGCCAGATCAACGCTACCCCCTACACCCTGCTGGCCGTCTCCCTGCCGCTGAGCGTCTTCAACCAGATCCGCACCGCACCCGTCGACCTTCATCTCTCCCTCGCCACCCAGCACCTCCATTCCGGAGCCACCTCCACCTGGAAGTCGACATCTCAGCCCTTCGACATCCCCGGCCACGGCCGCTGCTCCTTCTCATCTGACGATCCAGACGCCGCACCCATCTGCAACTTCCCCTTTGACACGCCTCGCCTGCTTTACCTCAACACTGAAGTCGCCCAGGACTGCACTCTCCCCGGTGGCCCCCATCTTCCAGCGCATCAGGTCCTGGGCGGCGCCCCGTCCACCCTCAACTTCGATCCCATCGTCGCCGTCCGCCTCGAACCCTCGACCGGAAGCCCCCAGCGCCAGGGCCATCTATGCGTGGGTACCCCGCTCAACTTCCTCCAGGACACGGAAGTGGGCAACGCCCGCCTTGAGATCGACGACAAGCAAATCGTCCTCGATCCCCTCGCGGCCCGCATCCCCGTCGTCCACAACGAAGGCCAGGCCGAACCCGCGCCTGCTATCCCGCAGTAGCCTACCCAAAGTGCCTTCAAGTATGAAGGCTAAGTCAATTCATCGTCCGCCCGTATCACGTCCTTGATCTGCTGTGGTCCTATATCCGCGGAGCGCAGTCAGGCTCCCGAAACGAGGACAGCATCATGGCAAAAGAAGCCCATCTGGAAGCAGCCAAACACCACACGGAAGCCGCAGCCCACCACACCGCCGCAGCCGCCAAGCACGACGCGGGTCACCACGAAGACGCGCATGCTCACTCGGAAGAAGCGCATAAGGCTTCGACCTCCGCTCACGGTAAGTCCACCGAAGCACACGCGAAGTCGGCTGACCACAAGAAATAACTCAGCAGCAACAGAATGAGGTCGAGGCACCGCCTCGGCCTCGTCACTTGCTGTCTAGAAGGAACCTCCCCACCGAAGACCCGTCTGCTGCTAGGCCTCCGCTTCCGTTCTTCGAGCCTTGACCAGAAGCTCATTCAAGTGCCGTATCTCACCCTCCGTCAGCCCTCCGAACAAGCCGCTCATCCACTCCTCCATCGGCTTGTCCAGCTCGCTAAGCAACTGCAAGCCCTCCTCTGACACGCTTGCGACCACCATCCGACGGTCTTGCTCCCCGCGCATCCGTTGAATCCACCCCGCCTTCTCCATCCGCTCCAGAATCCGCGGCACATCCGGGACCTGCGCCACCAGCCGATCCCTGATCTCGTACTGGCAAAGCCCATTCGGAATAGCCCCGCGAAGGATCCGCAGCACGTTGTACTGCGTCGGTGACAGCCCATAACATCGCAACTTTTGCTCGAGTTCATGGCCCAGCAGCGCCGTCGTCCGCGAAAGGTTCAGCCACAACTCATGCTTCGCACTCGCGAAAGGACGGGCTTGTTTGATCTCTCCCTGTAACGTCGCGCTCATCGCATTACAGTACCAGGCACCCCCGTGCAGCTTCCCTCTCCTCCGTGTTCAACTTTCCTGCTTCCCCACCCCGTTTTCCTCATCTTCCACCTTCACCCACAACTCCGCAGCTTGTCGCTCCCTCATCAGGAGCCTACCTTCAGAGGTGCTGGGTCCCTCACTCCGCGACGTGCGCTGCCCGAGTAAAGATTACATTTCCATGAATCGCCTCGAACCCGCTTCAGGAGCGGACGCGGCAGGTATTCCACAGCAAAATCCTGAGATTTCCGCCCTTGACAGCTGCATACCACCGTTCGGCGCGTATCCACAGTAGCAACACAAGATGCAGGGGGTTTATACTTGACATACCCCATAGGGGCTACTAACGTTGCGCTTGCGAGTACGAAACGCCGCCCATTTGAAATCCCAGACAAGCCCTGCAGATCCCCGGAGCAGCCTCCCGGGTAAGTAGCCCCGTCGCTCACGCAGCATCCGGACTCTCCCCAGTCCGCACAAGTTCCGTCTCAAATTCTGAAGGAGTTCCACTGATGAACGAAACCGCATACGGCACCTCGGCCCCCGCATCCACCCAGTCCACCTCCTCCGCCCGCGGCCTCTCCTTCGATCGCCACTTCACCACCCCCGGCGTCAGCCCCTACGACCAGGTCCAGTGGGAGCTCCGCGACGCGGTCATCCAGGACTGGAAGGGTAAGCTCATCTTCGAGCAGAAAAACGTCGAGTCCCCCGCCGACTGGTCCATGACCGCGACCAACATCGTCGCCTCCAAATACCTCCACGGGTTAGTCGGCACTCCCGAACGCGAGTCCGGCGTCCGCGCCCTCATCACTCGCGTCGCTGAAAGCATCCGCGACTGGGGCATCACCGCCGGCTACTTCGCCTCCGAATCCGACGCCAACACCTTCTACGCCGAGCTCGTCCACCTGCTCCTCAACCAGAAGGTCGCCTTCAACTCTCCCGTCTGGTTCAACGTCGGCTGCGACCGCCTCGAGCCCAACTCCGACGCGCAGAACTGGCACTGGGACCCCACCACCCGCCAGGTCACCTTCTCCACCACCGGCTACTCCAAGCCGCAGTGCTCCGCCTGCTTCATCAACTCCGTCCAGGACTCGCTCGACTCCATCCTCACCCTCGCCAAGACGGAAGGCATGCTCTTCAAGTGGGGTTCAGGCGCCGGCTCCAATCTCTCCAGCATCCGCGGCTCCATGGAGACCCTCTCCGGCGGCGGAACCGCCTCCGGCCCGCTCTCCTTCATGCGTGGCTTCGACGCCTTCGCCGGCGTCATCAAGTCCGGCGGCAAGACCCGCCGCGCCGCCAAGATGGTCGTCCTCAACGTCGACCACCCGGACATCGTCGACTTCATCGAGTGCAAGTCCAAGGAAGAAGCCAAGGCCTACACCCTCATCGCCGCCGGCTACGATGGCTCCGGCCCCGACTCCGAAGCCTACTCCAGCATCTTCTTCCAGAACGCCAACAACTCCGTCCGCGTCACCGACGAGTTCATGTCCGCAGTCGAGCGCGACCAGGAGTTCTCCACCCGCACCGTCAAGGAGCGCACCCCCGTCCACACCGGCCCAGCCCGCGACATCATGAACAAGATCGCCCAGAACACCTGGGCCTGCGGCGACCCCGGCATGCAGTACGACACCACCATCAACAAGTGGCACACCTCCAAAAACACCGCCCGCATCAACGCCTCCAACCCCTGCTCCGAGTACATGTTCCTCGACGACTCCGCCTGCAACCTGGCGTCCTTCAACCTCCTGAAGTTCGTCTCCCCCGGGGGCCAGTTCGACATCCCCGCCTATCGTCACGCCATCGCTATCGTCACCACAGCCATGGAGATCATCGTGGACTCCGCCGGCTACCCCACGGAGATGATCGCCAAGAACTCGCATGACTACCGCCCCCTCGGCCTCGGCTACGCCAATCTCGGCGCACTCCTCATGGCCTTCGGACTCCCCTACGACTCCGACGCCGGCCGCGACTTCGCCGGAGCCCTCACCGCCATCCTCTGCGGCGACGCCTACTACCAGTCCGCCGTCATCGCTGAGTCCTGCCCGCCCCTCGCCGCCGCCACTCCCCTCTGCCAGCGCGTCGAGGATTCCAAGAGCCAGGAGTCGAAAGGCGGCGCCTGCCCCGGCTTCTACGTCAATCGCGAGCCCTTCCTCGATGTCATCCGCATGCACCGCGCCGAGGTCAACAAGATCGGCCGCTCCCGCCACTCCTTGGAACCCTTCCGCGTTCCCCAGCTTGACTCCCTCATCCAGGCCTCCCGCGACGCCTGGGACGCCGCCCTCGTGCAGGGCGAGCACTACGGCTTCCGCAACTCCCAGGTCACCGTCCTCGCCCCCACCGGCACCATCGGCTTCATGATGGACTGCGACACCACCGGCGTCGAGCCCGATCTCGCCCTCGTCAAGTACAAGAAGCTTGTCGGCGGCGGCATGATCAAGATCGTCAACAACACCGTCCCCTCCGCCCTCATCAAGCTCGGCTACTCCGAGTCCCAGGTCAACGCCATCGTCAGCTACATCGACGCCACCGGCACCATCGAAGGCGCACCCGGCATCAAGCCCGAGCACCTCGCCTGCTTTGACTGCTCATTCAAGCCCGCCAAGGGCACCCGCTCCATCCACTACATGGGCCACATCAAGATGATGGCCGCCGCCCAGCCCTTCCTCTCCGGCGCCATCTCCAAAACCGTCAACCTCCCCAACGACTGCTCCGTCGATGACATCGCCGAAGCCTACATGGAGAGCTGGCGTCAGGGCATCAAGGCCGTAGCTATCTACCGCGACGGCTCCAAAGGCGCCCAGCCCCTCAACGTCTCCACCGATGCCGACAAGAAGAAGGACGCAGACGAGAAGACCGCCGCAACCGTCTCCGCCGCCGCAGCCGCACAGGTCGAGATCGACGAGACCATCGCCGCTGAGCGCGAGGCCGCAGCCGCCCTCGCCACCGTCGCCCGCATCTCCGCCACCGACAACCTCACCATCCTCGCCCGCGCCAAGGACACCCTCCTCTCGCAGCAGACGCAGGTCGCCCAGCTCCAGAAGCAGCTCGCCCAGCACCTCGCCGAATCCCTCCAGAACTCGGACGCCATCGACGCCAAGCAGCCTCCCCGCGCCGTCCGCCACCGTCTCCCCTCCGAGCGCGCCTCCATCACCCACAAGTTCGCGCTAGGCGGGCATGAGGGCTACATCACCATCGGCCTCTACCCCAACGGCCAGCCCGGCGAAATCTTCATCCGCATGGCCAAGGAGGGCTCTACCGTCTCCGGCCTCATGGACTCCTTCGCCACCGCCATCTCGCTCGCCTTGCAGCACGGCGTCCCGCTCAAGGTCCTCTGCGAGAAGTTCGCCCACACCCGCTTCGAGCCCTCCGGCTGGACCGGCAACGAGCAGATCGGCTACGCCAAATCCATCATGGATTACATCTTTCGCTGGATCCAGATCCGCTTCCTCTCCGGCACCCAGCTCGACCTCTTCGCCGGCCTGTCCGGCGCCACCACCATCCCCATCCACGGCACCATCAGCGGCCCCGCAAGCACAATTCACCTCAATCCCACCGACCCCACCGCGACGGACGTAACCGTCACCACGCCCCCACAACAGGTCCTCATCACCAATCCATCGTCTTCTCTCCCCTCGCCAAAAGATAACGTCATCCTGAGCGAAGCGCGCAGCGCGCAGTCGAAGGACCCCCAGGATGCTCGATTGAGCGGTCCAGCACAGGGGCACGGTAACCGTCAGGACCCCGAAAGTGCCCGTCTCACCTCCGCTGCCCGAACCACTCGCCCCCAAAACTCCGCCTTCTATCAAAGCACGGACGAGTACGACCCCTTCGACAACAACAGCCACGACACCGCCCCCCGCGGAGGTATAGCCCCCGACCTCCAGGCCCGCTCCGGCCTCACGGACAACGGACAACGCTCAACCGACAACCTCTCCTTCGCCGACCGAGGCATCTACCACGCCTCCGACGCCATGAAGGACCTCTACGACATGGGCGACTCCCCCTCCTGCGCCACCTGCGGAGCCATCATGACCCGCTCCGGCTCCTGCTACCGCTGCATGTCCTGCGGCTCCACCTCCGGCTGCAGCTAGCCGGTTTGAACTCGGAGTTCCAGTACCATTATGATGTGCGTTGGCCGCTCCGTTTGGAGCGGCTAACGCGCTTGGTAGCACTCTAAAAGTCACACACCAACTCTGATTTCGTCGATAAAACCAGATAGACGAATTGTGGCGGGTACGCTATCGTTTCATTCCAACAGCATATGAGCAGCCGCCCCTTTCCTCTCGCCCAGCAGATCCCCCTTGCAGAGACGTTTTCGGATATGTCTCAGACTTTCCGTTCATACGTCCTATCCGGCTTCAGGATCTTCTCGGAGCTATCCCCACAAACGAAAGAGGTTGTTACTCAACAAATATTTGAAAAGCTGAACAACCGGGAAACGGACATAGACGAGTTCTCCAGGGCTACCGGAGTTGCAGAAGATGATGCGGGACCGCTAATCTCCATGGCGACGTTGCTGCTCGCTATTGTGTCTGCTCGGACCGACAGTCCTACTGAAATCGCCGGCGGACTCCGTTCCGCGAAGCTTATAGATGAAAGATCTTTACAGCCAGCTTCTGCGCTGGTCGAGTACCTCGTAGGCAAAAGAAGCGAGATTCAGAGATCGATGAGGCTAAGCGCGGTAGCAGACCAAATTCTTCCTTCTTTTCGCGGTTTCGACACATCAATTGAGATTCGACTTGGTTTCAAGGAAACTGAGATCGAGGTGGCTGTACCCGTGGCAGTGGCCCGTCTACACACCGATAAGGATGGCGAGGAAGTATACTTCCAGATGACCAGCTCGGACGTTGACTCCCTAATCCGGAATCTGACGGAAATCTCCTCTAAACTAGAGCGTGCTGAAGTTTGGATGAAGGCCCGATAAACGATGCACATCCTGGGATATCTCGCTCAATGGATCGGTCAGTATCATCCCAAAATGTTCTTAGTTGCCGGTTTTGGGGCAGCACTTCTCTATTCGAGATGGGGTAGGGATGCAATTGGAATCTATATTCCACGTGACCTCATCAAAACGTTTGGCCTTAAGACGTATAGGAACACGCAGATTGAATTCATACTGTTCGTCGTTATCGGTGGTGTGATCGCAGTCATTGCTGCAAATCCTGTGACTACCCGTCAGGCGTTTGCAGCGGGCCTCGGTTGGACAGGGCTCTTCACCATTCCTGTTGACAAAGGCAGGGGGGGCAACAATGCTGTCGCTGTCAAAACGTAAATTCGACATAATTTGGTACGTCGACGCAGCCATCGGCGTTCTTGCCATCTACACACTTGATGACGCCAACCGAACCGTGCATATTTTGTCGGCGGCAGCTCTACTGTTGGCTGCCGTAGGGGCTCTGCTCATCGGTCTCTTTGTGCGCAGAGAGCTTGCGTCCACTGGGTGCATTGTTGAGACCAACTCGCTTGTTCAGGTTAATGGAGAAGCTGACATCTCCGCGAGTGCGGGTACCAGGCTCTCAGAAACTAAGCAGAGCTTTGATCTGCAGATCGCAAGCCTACTGGCCACGAGCAAGGTCTTGGGGGCGGCGTTTCATCATCATCAGCCCGAAGGCATCGATAGCCTCCTCTACTCGTACTCCGAAGAATGGCTGAATGTTCAGCAGAACTCGGCTAGCGGATTCTATTTCGAGCACCTTTCTCTTCAGAAATCTGGGATTTCGATCAGGCGAAACATCCTACGGGAAGCGACTGAGATGGCCCGGCGCCTCCAAGGGAGTGGCATTGAGGTAAGTGTTACCCCAGAAAACCAGATTCTCCTGCGAGATGTCTCGGCAAAGCATGACTTCACCTCCGAGGGCTTGGTACCGGACGCACCTAAAGTGAATGAGCCTAAGGGATACGTCAATTAGCAGGATTTTTGACGGCACCCACCTTCCAAGTTGGCTATGACCGCCCGAGCCGCGAACTCGCAAGGATCGGCAGGAATCTCGGAAGGGCACGCGTTCACGCGTGCCATAAACCAGCCGCGCCGAAGGCGCTCCCGCTCTGCCGAAGGCTCGCTTCTCCATCTTTCGCCCTCTTCACACCGCCGCATGCTTCGACCGTCACCCACCGTCACCCGACCACGGCCCACATAAATTCCCATCCCGGAATCCGCCCATAAAACCTGACGCCACGCCATACAATCCCACCCATAGCCATCCCCGCCAGAACCGCCCAAACCGGCACCTTCTTCATCACCGCCATCACCTACAACCGTCGCCGCCTCTTCCAACTTCCCGCCAACGCCACCCTGTTCCTCGATACCCTCCAGCACTACCGCACCCTCGGCAGCTATAAACTCCACGCCTTCGTCATCATGCCCGACCACATCCACCTCCTCCTCACCCCAACCGGCAAGACAATCTCGCAAGCCATGAACCGGATCAAAGGCGGCTTCTCCCACCGTCTCCCCTCAAACTTCCCCATCTGGCAAAGAGGATTCACGGACCACCTCATCCTCAACCCCGATCACTTCCACTCCCGCCGCACCTACATCCACCAGAATCCCGTCCGAGCCCACCTCACCCAAACCCCCGAACAATATCCCTACTCCTCTGCTTACAAAGCCTCTGTGTAATCACGCCACAAACCTCGGAAGGGCACGCGTTCACGCGTGCCATAAACCAGTCGCGCCGAAGGCGCTTCCGCTCTGCCGAAGGCTCGCTTCTCCATCTCTCGCCCTCTTACCCGCCGCAATGCTCCTCCCCACCAAACCGTCCATCGTTCCAGTCACGAACATCCATCGGCCACAAACCTCGGAAGGGCACGCGTTCACGCGTGCCATAATCCAGCCGCGCCAAAGGCGCTTCCGCTCTGCCGAAGGCTCGCTTCTCCATCTTCCGTCCTCTTCACCCCGCCGCAAACCTCCCCCTCACCCACCCTCACCCACGACCCACACAAATTCCCAATTCGGGGACCCGCCCGAAACCTCACCGCCGCCCCTCTACAATCCCACCCATGGGAACCCCTTCATCACCGCCGTCACCGATCACCTCGCCTCTTCCAACTCCGCACCAACGCCACCCGCTTCCTCGAAACCCTCCAGCACGACCGCGCCCAGAACTCCACGCCTTCGTCGTCACGCCCGACCACATCCACCCCGCCCTTACCCCACCCCATCCAAAGCCACAAGCCGGACCGAAGCCGGCTTTTCCCGCCGCCTCTACCACCACCAGAACCCCATCCGACTCACCTCACCCCATCGCCGAACAGTACCCTGCTCCTCAGCCTCCAATCCTCACTCCCCAAAAAAAGTGCGCTCCATGATCCGACTAAGTCCTCTATTATGAATATTTTGCAGCCACTCACGTTGCAAACAAAGACTTTACTGCCGTTTCCACCTCCAAGTCCAGACCTAACCCCAATGATATGAATATTTTGCATCATTTCGGCAGGGGGGGAGGGGGTATCATCGACAAGCCCAAAGGACCGCAAACATGCCACTCCTCCATGACGATCGTCTCTTCCCCGCTGATCCAGACACCCGAAGCATCGCGCGGCGTTTATACGACACAGTTCGCGACCTCCCGATCATCAGCCCGCATGGACACACACAGGCAAGCTGGTTCGCCACCAACGCTCCCTTCCCCGATCCGGCAACCCTGTTCGTGCAACCCGACCACTACCTGCACCGCATGCTCTACAGCCAGGGCGTGAAGCTGGAAGATCTTGAGATGGGTCAGCCGGTCATCCAAAACCCGCGGAGCGTCTGGAGAATCTTTGCCAAGCACCACTATCTCTTCCGCGGCACACCTTCGCAGCTTTGGCTGGACTACGCCTTCCAGCAGCACTTTGGTCTCACCGAGCGCCTCAGCGACAGGACAGCCGACCTCTACTTCGACGTGATCAGCGAGAAGTTGAAGATGCCGGAGTTCCGCCCGCGCGCACTGTTTGAGAGCTTCAGGCTAGAAGTGCTGGCCACAACCGATCCAGCCATCGATCCGCTGCTGGCCCACCAAACCCTCCGTACGAGCGGCTGGAACGGCCGTATCATCCCGACGTTTCGCCCAGACTCCGTGGTTGACCCGGAGTTTGACGGCTTCAGCAAGAACCTGGACATGCTTGGCGCGATGAGCAACGAGGATACGTCGACCTGGACCGGCTATCTGAACGCCCTGCGCAAGCAGCGTGAGCGGTTCAAGACCATGGGCGCCACGGCAACCGATCACGGCCACCCCACCGCACGGACAGCCGATCTGCAGACGAGCGACTGCGAACGCCTGTTCGAAGCGATACTCAGAGGTGAAGCCGAGGCGGACGATGCGGAGATCTTCCGTGCCCAGATGCTGACAGAAATGGCTCGTATGAGCCTAGAAGACGGCTTGGTCATGCAGATTCATCCCGGCAGTCTGCGCAATCACAATCCAGAACTGTTCCTGCGTTTTGGTCGCGATATGGGTGCGGATATACCGATCGCAATGAACTACGTGAAAGGATTGCGCCCGCTGTTGGACCTCTTCGGAAACGAGCGCAACCTCACCGTGATCGTGTTCACCTTGGATGAAAGCACCTACAGCCGCGAACTGGCTCCCCTGGCGGGACACTATCCCACCCTGCGCCTGGGACCGGCGTGGTGGTTCCACGACAGCCCCGAAGGCATGATGCGCTTCCGCGAGCAGACCACCGGGACGGCGGGCTTCTACAACCTCGTTGGATTCAATGATGACACGCGCGCCTTCCTGTCGATCCCGGGTCGCCACGATGTCGCACGTCGCGTCGACTGCGCCTTCCTTGCGCGCCTGGTCGCGGAGCATCGGATGGACGAGGATGAGGCACTCGCAGCGGCCCAAGACCTCACGGTCAATCTCGCTCGGTCCGCGTACAAGCTTTAGCCACTGCCGCGCAAATTGAGGATCTCGTGACTATCCCTGATCGATCGTTGGCTGTTGCGTATGCTTGCGCCGTACGCCCCGAGTCTGCATAGCATGGACCCGGAGAGCAGCATCTTGTTTGACATCCTTCAACCGACGGGACTACACATACCACTGGGCAAGCCGCTTGAGATATAAGCTCGTGAGCAATCTTCGGAGAATGAGTGAGCAGTGACCACGAGCTTTTGCGGTCCACCCGTACTCTAACCAGCCACATTCGCTGGACAGTTTGCGCGATGCTCTTTGTCGCAACCACGATCAACTACATGGACCGGCAGGTCATCGGGATTTTGAAGCCGACCTTGATGCTTCAGATCGGGCTTACGGAGCAGTCGTACGGCAGTATCATCGCGTGCTTCCAAGTCGCGTATGCCTTGGCTCTTGTCGGCGCCGGCCGGATGGTCGACAAACTGGGCTCCAGGCTGAGTTACGCCCTCATCATGGGCATCTGGAGTGCTGCAGCCGTGGCGCATGCCCTCGTTCGGACAGCTCTGGGCTTTGGCGTGGCGCGCTTTGCCTTGGGTGTCGGCGAGGCCGGCAACTTTCCCGCAGCCATCAAAACCATTGCCGATTGGTTTCCTAAGCGGGAACGATCGTTCGCGACAGGTCTGTTCAATGCAGGCACCACAGTGGGTGCCATGGTCGCTCCCATCGCAGTCCCATGGATTACGCTTCGTTACGGATGGCATGCAGCCTTCGTTGCAACCGGTCTCGCAGGCGTGCCATGGATCGTGTGGTGGTACTCGCGATACCGTACACCCGCCGCGCACCGGACCGTTTCAGATGAGGAGCTTACCCATATCCGCAGTGACGAACAGGAACCTGCCGAAGGTGGCCGGCAGCCGACATGGATCGGCCTGTTGAAGTATCGGCAGACGTGGGCGCTTACTTCGGCCCGCTTCCTCACCGATCCCGTTTGGTGGTTCTATCTCTTCTGGCTACCGGGCTTTCTTGATGCTAAGTTTCACCTCGGTCTAGGAGGAATGGGAAAACCTCTCCTGCTCATCTATGCCGCGTCGGCAGTCGGTGGAGTGGCAGGTGGCTGGTTACCTTCATTCCTGACGCGTATCGGTCTCACGGCCGGCAAAGCAAGACTCACCACCATGTTTCTCTGCGCCTGCTTCTCTCTCCCGATGCTCTTTGCAAGCCATAGCAGCACGCTCTCTTTTTCCATCCTGATCCTGAGTCTTGCAGTCGCGGGACATCAGGGTTGGTCTGCCAACATGTACACCACGGTCTCGGATGTCTTTCCGCCGCGCGCAGTAGGTAGCGTCACCGGCATCACCGCCATGGGTGGCTCCGTGGGTGGGGTGCTGCTCTCTCTGGAAGCAGGCCATATCCTCCAGTTCACGGGGAGCTATTCCATCCTGTTTATTTTGGCTGGTTCCGTCTATCTCGTCGCTTGGATGTCGCTTCGGCTGTTCGCCGGCGGCCTGCAGCGAATAACACTCAAGGCATAAAATCTCGTATGAAAGGAACGATTCGTTGAGCACGCATCCCTTGGATCTTGCCGGCAGTGTGGCCGTTGTGATGGGTGGTACGAGCGGCATTGGCCGAGCCATCGCGCTTGGTCTGGCAGCCGCCGGTGCAGACGTTATAAGCAGTGGCAGGCGCACCGAGCAGGTAGACGCCGTTGCCTCAGAGATTGAGTCAATCGGCAGGAGAACCTTGCGCAAAGCAGCCGACCAGACCGATCGCATACAGATCGAAGCCTTGCTGGCTGCTTGCGTTCAGGCGTTCGATAAGGTCGATATCCTGGTGAACGCCGCAGGCAAGACTGTACGAAGAGCTACCTTGACGATGGCGGAATCAGAGTGGCACGACATCTTGGACACAAACCTCACGGGCATGCTGCGCTGCTGCCAAGTCTTCGGTGCACACATGATCGGCCGGAACTACGGTCGAATTATCAACATCGCCTCATTGACCAGCTATGTAGCCTTGCACGAAGTGGCTGCTTATTCGGCGAGCAAAGCTGGTGTTTTGTCGCTCACGCGGTCGCTCGCCGTGGAGTGGTCGAAGCTCGGCGTCAATGTAAACGGCATTGCCCCGGGCGTCTTTCGCACGGATCTGAATGCTGCCTTGCTGGATGACTCTTACCGCGGACAGGAACTCCTCATGCGCACACCGATGAAGAGGTTTGGCAGAACAGAAGAACTCGTCGGCGCTGCTATCTATCTCGCAAGCGAGGCAGCGTCCTTTACAACCGGGCATACGATCGTAGTGGACGGCGGTTTCCTCGCAAGTGGCGTCAACCAGTAACACCTCTCAAGCAGTGGTCAGAGACACGGAGCCGAACAAGCGATGCCCTGGTTCAAAGTCGAAGCACCTCACATATCCGAGGAACAGATCGAGGACTCCGTGAAGCGTCTCTTGAGCGAAGCACGTATCCGCATCCATCGAAAGCTGGATCGTGTTCTCCTGCTGCCCCCGGACTTGACCCGCGCGCACTCAGGTGCGGGGAGGATCACGGAGCTGCTTTTCAACGCTCTGCCCGATGCTCACGTGGAAGTAATTCCGACTCTGGGCCAACACCTCCCGCACACTGAAGCCGAAAATAAGTGGATGTTCGGATCGATCCCCGAAGACCGCATCTTCGCACACGACTGGCGCAATGGCTGCACCCATGTCGGAACCATCCCGGCGGCGATGGTCAAGGACACCACAGACGGCGCTGCCGACTGGGATATTCCCGTGGATCTGAACAGCAAACTGATCAACGAGCCCTGGGATCTGATCGTCAACATAGGCCACGTAGTACCCCATGAGGTCCTGGGCTTCGCAAATCACAATAAGAACTATTTCATAGGCTTGGGCGGTAAAGACACAATCTGCGCCTCGCACATTGCAGCTGCGGTCTATGGCATCGAAAACAACCTCGGTTGTCTGATCTCACCTTTGCGTGCCTGCTATAACTGGAGCGAAAAGCAGCACCTCGCTTCGTTGCCGGACGTCTATCTCCAGATCGTGATGCGGCGCGATGAGCAGAACCGCCTTGTCACTAGCGGAATCTATGTCGGCGACGATCTCGAGACGTACCTCGAAGCCGCGAAGGCCAGCCGAGACCAGAACATCACGGTCTTCGATGAGCCGATCCGGAAGGTCGTTGCCGTCATGCAGGCCGATGAATTCCGCGCAACGTGGGTCGCCAATAAAGCGGTCTATCGCACCCGCATGGCAATCGCTGATGGCGGTGAACTGTTGATCCTTGCGCCCGGTGTCGAGCGCTTTGGCGAGCAACCCGAGGTAGATGCGCTCATCCGCAAGTATGGCTACAAAGGCACGGCGATCACACTTTCGCTCTACAGGACGGAGGCAGATATGCAGGAGATTCCGCACGGTGTTGCGCACCTCATCCATGGATCGAGTGAAGGTCGCTTCACGATCACCTACGCGCCGGGACATCTTACTCAGGCAGAGATTGAGCAGGTCGGTTATCAATATGCCGATCTCACGGAGATGCAGAGGCGTTACGATCCGCTGGTCATGAAGGAAGGCTGGAATATTTTGCCCGACGGCGAAAAGGTCTTCTACATCGGCACGCCTTCGGCCGGCCTATGGAGCACCAGGGAAAAGCTCAACAGCCCGACCAGGAGAGACCTCGCAAACGATCTACCTGTTCTCGGAGCATGCTTATGATCACGCGCCGCACCTTCCTCGATTCAATCGCCGTGGGAACGACAGGCCTCGTACTGAGTTCGACGGCCAAGAGCTATGCACGCATTCTTGGCGCCAACGACCGCGTGAACTTCGCCATCATTGGTCTCAATGGACGCGGCTATGCGCATCTTTCATCCTTGAAGGCAAACAAGAAGAAGGCGCGGCTGGCGTACGTGTGTGACGTAGAGAGCACGATCCTGGCGAAGTTCGCGGCAACGGCTCAGACAACGATGGGCGAAGCGCCGGCCGCCGAGAAAGACTTCCGCAAGGTACTGGTCATGCGCGATGTGGATGCGATCACAATCGCTACTCCAGACCACTGGCATACGCCGATGGCCATCCTCGGAATGAAGGCGGGGAAGCATGTCTATGTAGAAAAGCCTTGCAGCCATAACCCCGCGGAAGGCGCCTTGTTGATCGAGGCGCAGCGCAAGTACGGCAAGGTCATGCAGATGGGTTCGCAGCAGCGGTCGTCGCCCCACACGATCGAGATAATCGATAGAATCCATCACGGCAGCATCGGGCGGCCGTACTTTGCGAACACCTGGTACTGCAATGTGCGCAAGTCGATCGGAGTGGGTAAGCCGGTCACGGTGCCGGCCACGCTCGATTGGGATCTATTCCAGGGGCCGGCGCCGCGGGAGGCCTACCGGGATAACGTGCAGCCATATAACTGGCACTGGTTCAGAACCTGGGGGACGGGTGAATCACTGAACAACGGAACGCATGAGATCGATGTGGCGCGCTGGGCCTTGAATGTCGCCTATCCCAAGACGGTGACCGCAACCGCGGGCCGCTACCATTTCAAGGACGATTGGCAGTTCTATGACACCATGGTGACCAGCTTCGACTACAGCGATGCCATGATCAGCTGGGACGGCAAGTGTTGCAATGGCATGAAGCACTTCGGACGGGATCGAGGAGTCTGCATCATGGGAACAACCGGATCTGTGATCCTCGATCGTGACGGGTATGAGGTCTACGACCTGAAGGGCACCAAAACAAATGAGTTCAAGATGCCTCAGATTACATCTTCCACGGACCTGATCGGCAGCGACTCCATGACCGATCTTCACTTTGCCAACTTCATCGCCGCGATCCAGACCGGAGAGACGCTGCGCCAGCCCATTGCGCAGGGAAACGTTGCGGTCACCTTGATGCAGCTTTCAAACATTGCATGGGAGGTCAACCGCGAGTTGCGGCTCGACCCAGACAGCGGCAAGGTGCTCGACGATGCTGAGGCCATGAAGCACTGGGGACGGCAGTATGAACCAGGTTGGGCACCAACGCTCTAGCGTGAGCCTGATTGTGACTGTCTCTTGCACCATAACGTCTCTCAAGCTTGAAGAGGAGAGTGATGAAGAGTTTCTCCCGGCGTAGCTTCGTTCAATCCGGCTTGCTTGCAGGTGCGGGACTATCTGTGCCGGCACTCCTCGCTGCCGGTGCCGAGATGCCGGCCGCGGTTATGCCCATCCGGCTCGGACTGTGCAGTTATACCTTTCGCGAGTTCACGCGCACACAGCTGATCGGCTTGATGAAGCAACTCAACGTGAACGACTTAAATGCAAAGGATGTGAAGGATCATCTGCCTACCGAGTTCGCACAAGAGAGCGACGCAGTGGCAGCTTACACCGCAGCTGGCATACGGCTGCACGCCGCCGGTGCGATTTACTTCCTGAAGAATGAAGACGAGGATATCCGGGCCAGTTTTGAGTACTGTAAGCGGGCCGGGATCGCCGTGATCGTCGCAGGTGACCCTTCGCCCGAGAGCCTGCCGCGGGTCGAGCGCTTCGTCAAGCAGTACGATATACGGGTTGCGATCCATAACCACGGCCCTGAGGACAAACTATGGCAGTCGCCGCTGGACATCCTGAAGCTCATTGGAACCATGGACCCGCGCATCGGCTGCTGCATCGACGTTGGCCACACAATGCGAGCCGGAACCGATGTCGTAGACGCCATCCACAAGGTTGGGCCACGTCTCTTCAACGTCCACATGAAAGATCTGACCGACTTCTCTTCCAAGGAGAGCCAGGTCGCGGTGGGACGAGGCAAGATGCCCGTCAAGGCGATCTTCAAGGCCTTAACCGCCGTCAAATATACAAGTTTCGTGGACCTGGAATACGAGGTTCATGGCGACGACCCGATGCCCGGTGTGATCGAGAGTTTCGGCTACATGCGCGGTGTTCTGGCGGGCATAGGGTTGGGATAGAGTATGCGTCTTGGACAAAGGAGTCTTCATGAGAAACATGACACGCCGGCGACTTATCGGATGGGCGGGCCTCGCTACGACTTCGCTCTTCGCGCCAACTTGCCTGTGGGCTGCGAATTCGAGATTCAAGGTAGGAGTGATCTCGGATGAGATCTCACAGGACTTCGATCATGCCTGTTACGTCATCGCGAAGGAGTATGGTCTGAAGTATGTCGAACTGCGGGAGATATGGAACAAGAACCTGCAGCAGGTCAGCGACGTACAGATCGTTGAAGCACAGAAGATCCTCGCAAAGTACGCGCTGCAGGTGACAGACATCGCGAGCCCACTCTTCAAGGTGGACTGGCCGGGCGCTCCCCACTCGCCGTACGGCTCGAAGGAAGATCTTCATGGCGCAGCGGAGACCACCTTCAAGCAACAGGACGATGTGCTCGAGCGATCCATCTCCCTCGCAAAGCAGTTCAACACGAACAAGGTCCGCTGCTTTGATTTCTGGCGGCTCGAGGACCCAGTGCCCTATCGCGCGGCCATGAATGAGAAGCTGCTTCAGGCAGCAGAACTCGCCGCCAAGCAAAACATCCTGCTCGTCCTCGAAAACGAGTTCGAATGCAACACCGCCACCGGACGCGAAGCGGCCGCGACCCTTGCAGCCGTGCCTTCAACCAACCTGGCGCTGAACTGGGATCCAGGAAACGCCGTAATGCGCGGGGAGTTCGACGCCTTCCCCGGAGGCTGGAACGCCCTTCCGAAACACCGGATTCATCACTGCCACGTGAAGAACGCGGTGAAGGATGCGACCGGAAAGGTGGTTTGGTCGCCGGTAGCCATCGGCTATATCGATTGGGCGGCGCAGTTCAAGGCGCTGAAAGACATAGGCTACTACGATGCTGTCAACCTTGAGACACACTGGAAGGGTCCGGGAACACCCGAGCAGTCCAGCGAGACCAGTTGGATGGGCATGAAGAAGGCGCTACTCCAAGCAGATGCGTAGACCAGCCGAGAACTTCCGTCGAACACGCCGAGGTGTCAGCCCCTGATCCGCTTTCTAGCATCTCACAACCGACAAGCATGACCCTCTCTCAAAAATCGGAGCTGCTCGACCGTACTTTGCTTGAACTTGACTCCGTGCTGGTTGCGTTCTCCGGCGGCACCGATTCTGCGTTCCTGGCCTTCCGCGCGCATCGCCTCCTCAAAGATAGCGCCATTGCTGTCATCGCAGACTCCCCCTCGCTGCCCCGAGCGGAGCTGGCGAAGGCTCTCGATTTCGCAAACTCGCACGGCCTGGCCATCCGCATCCTAAAGACCGACGAACTTCAGAAGCCCGACTACATCCGCAATGACGCGCACCGTTGTTTTCATTGCAAGGACACGCTTTTTAGCGCAATGGAGAAGGAACGCGGGCATCTCGGCTTCACGCATTTAGCCTTTGGAATGAACCTCGACGATCGCGGCGAGTTCCGCCCAGGCCAGAAGGCGGCCATGGATCACCACGCGGTCGCACCGCTGGTGACAGCTGGTCTGAACAAGGCAGAGATCCGCCTTCTAGCTCGTGAGGCCGGACTCGACCTCTGGGATAAGCCCGCCAGTGCCTGCCTCGCCAGCCGCATCGAGTACGGGCGGCCTGTCACGGCAGAGAATCTAGAGCAAGTCGAGCGCGCAGAGTCCGCCTTGCAGGCGCTCGGTTTTCCTCGTGTTCGCGTTCGCCATCACGGTCAGTTAGCCCGCATTGAAGTGGACCGCATGGATCTACCCAGAGCTCTATCCCTGGAAACTTTGGATCGTATCGTCGCCGCGCTCAAGCCGCTCGGTTTCCTCTATGTCACGCTCGACCTTCAAGGCTACCGCTCAGGCTCCATGAACGCGATCCTGTCGGCCTCTGAAATAGCAATGGCTCGCTGATGCCGCGAGTCATAGCCCTTTAACCATCCAGGATGAAGCCCCTTATGCGTATTGCTTACCTCGACTGTTTCTCCGGCATCTCCGGTGACATGCTTCTAGGCGCGCTCGTCGACGCCGGGGTCCCCCGTTCGGTGTTGGAAGATGCCACCGCTGCCCTGCAACTCGCCGCATCCCTGCGATTTGAAACCGTAGACCGGAGCGGTATCTCGGCTACCAAAGTCCATGTGGTCGAAGGCGGTTATCCGGCTGATCGTTCCCCCACGCACTCATCCTTTGACACACAACCGGCAGCGGAACCGCACCAGATCCAGCCGCAAATCCAGCACCAGCATAAGGGCGGCCACTCCCACACGAGCCTGGCCGAAGAAACTCCAGACGATCATAGCCACATAGAGCACGCGCATGGGCGCTCGCTCACCGTCATCCGCGGGATCATTCAGAACGCCGGCCTGCCCTCGGCGGTGAAGTCGCTGGCGATAAAAACCTTCGAGCTGTTGGGCAGATCGGAAGCCAAGATCCACAACGTGGATGTCGAGAAGATTCACTTCCATGAAGTCGGTGCGGTTGACGCCATCGTCGATATCGTTGCGTGTTCGGCCGGCATCGTGCATCTTCGTATCGGCGAGTGGCATAGCTCACCGGTGAATGTTGGTGGCGGCACCGTGGTATGCGCTCATGGCACCTTCCCCGTGCCCGCACCGGCTGCGGCAGATCTTCTGCGCGGAGTTCCCACATACTCCGCAAACGTTCAGAAGGAACTCGTAACCCCGACAGGCGCCGCACTCCTGCGAGCTCTTGATCCCCACTTTGGCCCACAGCCCGCCATGGCGGTCGAGCAGATCGGTTATGGCGCTGGCACTCGCAATCCACCCAGCTTTCCCAACGTTCTGCGCCTTTCGGTCGGAACCGCTCACAATGATTCAGTCCCTGCGCCTCACTCTCCCACAGTTCATAGCAGCCTCCATCAGACCGTCACCGTCTTAGAGACCGCCATCGACGATAGCTCGCCCCAGGTGCTCGCCTACGTCAGTGAGCAGGCGCTGAAACAAGGTGCGCTGGATGTCATGTTGACCCCCGTCATCATGAAAAAAGGTCGCCTCGGCACCCTGCTCAGTCTGTTGGTAAACCCGGAGGACGCCGCGACGTTCGAGCAGTTGCTCCTCCGCGAGACCACCACGCTCGGCGTGCGCATACGGCAGGAGCAGCGCGTCTGCCTCGATCGCGCGCGTGTCCTGGTAGATACCCCGTACGGACCTGTTCCTGTCAAAACGGGTTCCCATAACCAGGAGACCCTCAACATAAGTCCTGAGTACGAAGATTGTCGCCGGGCAGCCACAGAGAACAACGTTCCCCTGAAACAGGTGCAAGCCGCCGCTCTCGCCGCTTATAGAGAACGCAGCGAATCAACACTCGACTCCCTACACCCTGAGACCCGCTCCCGCAAACGGTCACCTCAGTCTGAAGACGCCGCTTCATGAACCCTGACACTCTCTTGTCGCTTCTCGTTGAGGTTCAGCGCGGGGAGCTCACGCCAAAAGAGGCCTCGGGCCGCCTCGCAAACCTGCCCTTCGAAGACACGGGCGAAGCACGCATCGATCATCACCGCGCCCTGAGAACCGGTCTGCCGGAGGTCATCTATGCAGCCGGTAAAACACCCGCGCAAGTGGCTGATCTCTTCGCCCGCATGGCCGCTGCCGGGACCGATGTCCTCGCGACGCGGGTCTCGCCTGAGGCGGCCGCTGCAGTGAAGGATCGAACGCCAACGGCTGACTACGATAGAACAGCACGCCTGATCCATCTGCGACAGACTCCTGCTGCACCAGCCCGCGGTCAAATCGCCGTACTCTGCGCCGGAACCAGCGATCTGCCCATCGCAGAAGAGGCAGCCATAACCGCGGAGCTCTTCGGATCGCGGGTGACACGCCTCTATGACGTCGGAGTCGCAGGCCTCCATCGTCTGCTCGCGGTGCGCGGGCAACTCCTTGAAGCGCATTGCGTCATCGTTTGCGCGGGCATGGAAGGAGCGCTGCCGTCCGTGGTGGGCGGCCTGGTTGGCGTGCCGGTGATCGCCGTTCCTACCTCCGTCGGCTATGGAGCGTCGTTCGGGGGAGCGGCTGCACTTCTAGGAATGCTGAACTCCTGCTCGCCCAATGTAACCGTCGTCAACATCGATAACGGCTTCGGCGCCGCATACACAGCGACGTTGATCGCTCGCACCGCAAGTAGGAACTCGACGGAGCGAGACGGCATCTCATCCGCTGAACCTAAGGAGTCTTCATGATGGAGCGTCGTGACTTTCTCAAGACAGCCGCAGCCGCTGGAGTAACAGCGGTCTCCTCGGCTTCCAGCGCCGCGCAGGCCGGCAAGACCTCGGACCGCGCACCCGTCAAGCGTCCTGAAACCCCCGGCATGCTCTACCGTGAGCTCGGTACCACCGGAGAGCGCGTCTCCGCGATCGGTTTGGGCGGCTACCATCTCGATAAAGATGGCAAGATCCCTCAAGCGGACGCTATCCGTCTCGTCCGCTCTGCCATCGACGCTGGCATCACCTTCATGGACAACTGCTGGGACTACAACGACGGCATCAGCGAAGTACGCATGGGCCAGGCCCTGAAAGACGGCTACCGCCAGAAGGTCTTCCTCATGACCAAACTGGATGCACGGACTGCCAAGGACTATGACAAGCAGTTGGAGCAGTCGCTCGGAAGGCTGAACACGGATGTCATCGATCTCGTGCAATTTCATGAGATTCTTCGCTTTGAAGATCCGGATCGCATCTTCGCGGACGACGGTGCCATACACGCTGCAATGGCGGCACGCGCAGCCGGTAAGATCCGCTACATAGGATTCACCGGACACAAGGACCCGCAGATCCACCTGCGGATGTTTGAGATTGCGGAGCAACATGGATTCAAATTCGACACGGTGCAAATGCCCGTGAATGTACTGGACGCTCACTTCCGCTCCTTCACGAACAACGTTATTCCCGTGGCCCTGAAAGCCGGTACAGGAGTTCTGGCGATGAAGACCTTCGGAGACGGCTGGCTGCTCAAAACGAACACCTTCCAGCCCGCTGAAGCTCTCCACTATGGCCTCTCCGTTCCCGGCGTTTCGGTCGTGATCACCGGCATCGATAAGCCTGAGATCTTGCAGCAGGCCTTGGCAGCCACCCGCGACTTCACGCCCATGACGGAAGCGCAAAGGACGGATCTCCTCGCGCGCACCAAGGAAGTTGCCATGCTCGGCAAGTACGAGCCGTTCAAAACCTCAAACATCTTCGACGGCACCGCTCAGAACCCCAAATGGCTCGGAGGCACGAGCGCGAACCCGGAAGTAAAACCCTCCTGACCACCCACACTGCGACAGGCGGGGCTCGCTACATGGAGCCTTCGAGCGATGGACTAAACTTCAAGGACTTGCTTCCCTGACCCGTGAAGCGGTCCACTCGCTCTTTCCACCGGTGTCGTTGTCGCCACCTTCTCAGATCTGACGATCAGCGTGTCCGCCCCCGCAAGTCCCTCTTTCACCTGTGGAGCTTCGAGCGACGCCTCATGGCTCTCCCTGCTCTCCCAGACCTCCGTGATCCAAAGCACGTCTTCGTCCGCCGCGTCCTTCGCCACGATGAAGCTTAGGCACCCCGCAATCGTCGCCGAGTCCTCTCCACCCATCGCAGCAATCAATTCCTCCCTCCGCCCCGCCGCCGAGGTCAGTCTCACAATCAACCCGTACAAGTCATACCTCCAAGCAACCGCCCAGCCACGCGGGGCCGGCACTCCCCTGAGCCATCATCAAGATTCCTGAACTGGAACCGCCACGCAGAAGAAACTTCAACAAATCACCGAAAATCAGCCTGAAACACCCTCGAAAACACCAGGAAATCAGCATGTCAAGCCCCCAAACGACCTAACTATTTCATTCCAGACGAGATAGACTTGGCGTAACGACCCTGCTGAATGCTCTACAATAGAAGAAGTCAAATAACTTCAAACGAATCTCGGCCTTGGCCGCTATCTTCTTTGTTTTGAAGATCATAGGCTAACCCCAACAGGATGAGTACTTTACTAGATCCCCGTACCGTAACTCCTTCATTCCAATCGAGTTAGCTCACCGGGGGGGGGGTGGGGGGGAGGAGTCCTAAGGATGATAACCGATCTCCACCCCCATAGATCTCCTTCCAGCCGCCCCTAGAAATGAAAGACCAGGTCGCTCGCGAACGTAAATTGGTTTCGCCGAGTTCCCTTGTCGTAAGCTCTCGCATCCCACGCATGATCGAACCGTAACTCAGGCCGGATCTGCACCGTTGTACCAATCCAGTGGCTCAGCATGAGTGTCCCTTCATCAAGCCGTGTCGAGTACCCCGTCCGCTGCCCTTTCTTATCGTTCAAATAGTCGCTCCGAAACGAGAGGAAGTCATGCGGCGAGAGTTGCTTATTGATGTAGTTGACGACCGCCCACTCAGGAGCCAGGCACCTCTCTAAACCCAGCCGGCAATTGGCTCCATTCGTACCTTTCTCGGGCACAATCGTCCCGTGGATACTCGGCACGTCTCGCTCGTACATACTCCACGACTCTGTGGCTATGTGCCATGTCTTACCGAACTTGTGGTACCAGGTACCGTCGTACATCTGTAGATTGTTAAAGGCATACTTGCCATCGTTGATGCCGTTTGCGCAGAGGTACACGTTATCGTCGACGCTCTTGGTCGTATAGCTCACACAGCCCGTAAAGGACGGCTTCGCATCCGCGGTCCATAGCGCGACATCATGACTGCCGCTCACGCCGGCTTGTACCACCAACTGATCAGAGACCTGAACCGTAGCCAACACGCCCGTATCGGTAAATGGATCCACTGAGTACAGCAGCGAGTGACTGAACATGTAATTATTCGGCGTGAGTTGGGCCTCAATGCCAGGTATAGAGATATACCTTCCCGCGCGGATATTCATACCCTTCGCCACATGCGGGAAATACATGTCCACATACTCCAGCACCGGATCGAAGCCATACTGGCGATCATGGTCGATCAGTTGTGTGCTGATATAACCTTTATCGGTGGTGAACCGATAGTCCGTACCGAAGAACGAAGTAAGGTGGAAGCCCCAATCGATGTGGTCGCGTTGCACGGAGTCCGGCAGCCTTTCCACATAGACCACAAACTGATTCAGCTGAACCGTATTCGCGAAGGCATCGTTCGCGACCGGGGTGTTCCGGTCTCGCGAGGTGCTCAGATTGAACGATGGCTCGACCCAACCATACACCTTGACTCGGCTCACTGCGCCGTTGATCGCCGTCATCAGCGGATAGGTATTCGTATCCGCTTCCCCGATGGTGGGCGATCCACCATAGGACCAGTCGGCATTCGGAAAGGGCGGAGAGTTGAGCGGCGAGGGCAGACCACGACGAGGCGCGTCTGGACCTGCGGGCGTGGTGCCGGTCCAATCCTGATAATAAAATTCTTCGAGTCGTCCCGCGAAGCTCTTCGTCGGCGCTGGCGCTAGAGCTTTGGACGATCCACCCGGCTCCTCTTGCCCCGCGCACAAGCCGGAACAGATGAAGAGCAGAAAGACACAACCAGTCATCTTCGCCCACGCAGGCATAGGTTGGTACGATCGGGGAGGATTCATCATAGTCTGCTCTAGGGTAGCTCGTTATGGGACGCAATCAGCCTGAGGATCGCTGCACAAGCAGTGTGATCCATAATCGGATCGCCGGCGAACCTCCGACATGTTCGATCCAGGGACTCTGTGCGGTCGGAGAGATGTCGCCGATGAGCGTAGCTCCGCCCAGATCATTTACACTCGCCAGCAATACGGATTGCATACCCGCCTGAGCCACCACGTCGCGGTCGAAGCGAGCCAAGGCGTTAGGTCCCACTCCATCGGTCGGCAGACGACTGCCACTATGCTCAGGGCATATACCATGAGCAGGATTGCGTGTTTGATGCGACTGAGCCAGCTTCGATCAGCCAGATGTATAGAGCCTTTGTAGTTCCCTCGCGTATCGCTCGCGTGCCTCGGCGTAAGCGAGGCGTAAAGACGGATTCGGCTCCAGTACTTCCCTACCCTCAGTCAGGGTTAGAGCCTCCACCGCTTGCGCAAACGTGTAGGGATGACCCTCCAGCCTCTGCCATGCAACGCACGCCTGAATCGCCGCTCCCAGGCAGCCGGACTCTTGCTCCGCCGGTAACACGACCCGCGCACCAGTTGAATCGGCAAGGAGCTGCCGCCAGGCCCTCGATCGCGCGCCCCCTCCTATGACCTGGATCTGGTCGGCGCACCTTCCGCGTAGTATGCGGTCAAGTCCATTCAAAATCCCGAAACTCACTCCTTCAATTACGGCACGAATTAGATGCGAAGGCGTGAAGTTCGTTGCGGAAAGTCCGCTCAGGGTTCCGCGTGCAAGAGGTAGATCGGGCGTTCGTTCGCCATTTAGAAAGGGCAGAAAGGTTAATCCCTCAGAACCTGGAGCGGTCGCTGCAAGCGCACCCTCAATGTCTTCCACCGTCTTGCCCAAAAGCTTCACGGTAGCTGTCACGACGTTCGTCGCGTTCATCGTACAGACCAGTGGCAGCCAGCCACCCGAGGAAGAGCAAAACGGCGCTACATTACCCGTAGGATCCACCATCGATCGCTCCGCGAATGAATAAACGGTCGCCGATGTTCCAAGGCTCAACGTAACGATCCCTTCGCGCACATTGCCCGTGCCGATCGCGCCCATCATGTTATCGCCCCCCCCTGCAGCGACCACGCAACCCGGTGGCAGGCCAAGCTGCGCCGCTACCTCGGGCCGCAATTGTCCCACGATGCCCTCGGACTCCATCAAGGGTGGAAGCGCCGCGAACAGATGGCCGGTGCCGCCGTCGATCCAGTCCAGAACCTCCCGTTCCCACGTGCGGCTGCGTTGATCGAAGAACGCTGTGCCGGAGGCGTCGCCGGGTTCCGCTCGCAACTCACCGGTCAGCCACCAGTTCAGATACTCGTGCGGCAGCAGGATATGGCGGATGCGCGCAAACTCTTCCGGCCGTTGCTGCTTCATCCAGAGAAGCTTGGAGATGGTGTAGCCGGTAAGCGGAACGATGCCGAATCGTTCCGACCATGCCTCACGCCCACCAAAGCGCGCAAGCAGCTCAACGTTCTGCGACGCCGTCTCTGTGTCATTCCAAAGCTTTGCCGGACGAATCACATTCATCTGCGAATCGAGCACGACCAGTCCATGCTGCTGTCCGCTTACAGCCAGCGCACGTACCTGGTCTCCGACCGAAACGTCCGCGTCTGACGCCTGAGCGATCGCCGCTCTCCCCGCGGACACCAGCGCATCCACCCACCAGATCGGCTCCTGTTCCCGCGCTCCAGTGCTCCCTTCGATCAACGCATGAGCTGCATAGCCGCGGCCAAGCGGCACCCCTGAGTCGCTCACCAACAGCGCCTTCGTCCCTTGGCTTCCACAATCGATTCCAAAGTACACAACCTTCACCATCTACGGCCAGCTGCCGCTCACCTTCTGCTCAGGCTAGATTAAGTCCATCGCCTGCGAGTTCCCCAGTCAACTTGCATGCCGCTACCGTAAACTACGAAATTCGAGCGACGTACTACGGATCGCGACCGATAATACCCTAGTGGCGTTGCATCACTGCCGCCGCCCCAACGTCACATCTGCCGCTTGCCCTCATGCCTCCGAAGAGACTCCCCATAGTTTAGTTCCCGTTTTAACGGAAAGCGGATCCATGCTGAAAGATGGTTTTAAAACATCTGGAATCGCTATCAGATGTGAACACGTAGATGGCCTTAAGACCCATCAGTGCTCCAAGGCGCGTGTCATTTTTCATAAACAAGAAACTGCCATGAAGGTCGGCCCGGATGAATATCTACTCTGGCCTGTTTGTCTCGTCGAAGACATAGCAAAGGCTGCTGATTCTGCCTTCGTCCTCGAGTCCGAAGTACGTGATTCCACCTCAAAGGCAATCGATCTGTATCTGAGCGGAAGCCATGAGTCGTCAGCTTTGGCATCACACACCGAATTAGGAGGTTCCGGCATCACAGAGCAATGCAGAAAAACGTCAGGGCCACTTCGACGCACCCGGAGTGCAATCCCGCATTCTTAGTCGTCCTCTCAGCCATCATTGTCGTGGGTCTAACAACGTTCGCCATTCTAAGGCAAATCTTGCACCCTGAAGGTACTCGGCGGGTTCCGGCTCCCATCGCTCAAAGGAAATGATTCTCGACCGCAAATACGGAGAGTGTTCGCGAATCCTTTTATAGTTCGCAGGATTACAAGGCTGAGGGGTCAACGCTGAACGGGTAGTGCCGGAGAGGCTTAACCGAATATCGGACCTCTGCGCATCTTGAAGGTCGGGAAGGCAACAAAGCAGTATGTTTGTAGCCATTGGGGTGATCCTGCTGACCAGCGCTGTTCGCAAGTCAGCCTTCCCACTCTATAATGACAGTACCGGGAATAGAAAGTGCGAAACTTACCTCCAGAGAGAAACAGCGTCGGCAGGATTGGCGAACAAACTTCGTGCAATAAAGCCCAGCACTGCTGTCTGCTCAATGCAGCCGCCTCGAAGTGGCTCTCTCGGTCAAGCGGGAGGATGATAATAACTTGAACTCTCTCCTGGCATAACGCTCGAGGGAAGGCGCTCATCAACTCTCGGAGAGGACATCGGGCAAACGGGTTCACGAGAGAGCTTGAGCAGAACGATCTTCGTACATCTGGAAACTAGCTCGCCGGATTTCTCATCTATAGCAAGAAACAACACTGCTGCAGCGGTCGGGACTAAGTCAAATGCTATTTAACTCTTATCCATTTCTCTTGATCTTCCTGCCACTCACGCTCATAGGATATGAGATCGCAGGCAGGTTTCAGCGACGTGTTGTGATCGCTTGGCTTTCGTTTGCGTCGTTGGCGTTTTACGCCTACTGGAAACCTGTCTTTCTTCTCGTACTGCTCTGCTCCATCGGAGCAAATTATCTCTTCGCCTCTTTGATCAGCCGCCGCATTCCAAACCTAATCCCTTCAAGCACTTGGCTCTGGACCGCGATCGCCAGCAATCTCGCGGCGCTTTGCTATTTCAAATACCTCTTCCCTTTCTTGAATATTGCGAGCCGACTCTCTGGCTCCTCCCATCTCTGGACGAACGTCGTCCTTCCGTTAGGCATCTCTTTCTTTACCTTTACTCAAATTGCCTACTTGGTTGACCTCCAGCAGGGTGCTGCGAGTTACCAGGACCTCCTCAGTTATGTGCTGTTCGTTACATTCTTCCCGCACTTAATTGCCGGCCCCATCCTGCACCACAAAGACATCATGCCGCAGTTTCAACAGAACCGTGCCTACCGCCTGCAATTGAACGATCTCTCGGTCGGGATTACATGGTTTGCAATGGGGCTTTTCAAGAAAGTGGTGATCGCGGATACGCTCGCTCCCACAGCAAACCTCGTCTTCACCTCTCATGGTGCTGTCTCGACGAGCGATGCATGGCTTGGCGTGTTGACCTACACGATGCAACTGTACTTCGACTTCTCTGGATACTGCGACATGGCTAACGGCCTTGCACGTATGTTCTCGATCGACTTCCCGTTGAACTTCAGCTCACCGTTCAAAGCTACAAATATCATCGACTTCTGGGCGCGGTGGCACATCACCCTGACTCAATACATCACCGCCTACCTCTACAGCCCTATGCAGAAAATCATTAGTCGGCGACGCCAAGATAAGGGTAAGAAGGTCTCCCGCAAAGCACAGGCGACGCTCGAAGGTTTCAGCGGCATGGTCGCGTTACCAACTCTCCTGACGATGCTGATCGCGGGCGTGTGGCATGGGGCAGGCTTTCAGTTCTTGATCTTCGGTGGGTTGCACGGGTTGTACATCACTTTGGTTCACCTCTGGCGAACATTCTTCCGCAAGGATTCGGATCTCCAGGTCAGCCCCCTGCGCCGGAAGCTCAACCATGCATTCGCCGTGAGCCTCACCTTTACTTCCGTTGTCTTCGCAAATATCTTCTTCCGCGCGCCAAGCACCAGCGATGCCTTCCGACTGCTACACCGCATGATCGGATTACCTGTTCTCCATAACGCAGCCGATCAAGTTGTCCTCGAGACCCCTCTTAGGTCAGTCATTATTCTTCTGGTCGCTGCGGTCATCGTCTGGTGCTTTCCCAACACACAGCAGATTCTCGCCCGGTTCAAACCCGCACTGCAACTCACACCGGCTGACGGGAAGAAGCGGCTCATTCCTATCTATTGGACTCCAAGTGTTGCCTGGAGCCTGGTGGTCGCCGTCATCTTTATGCTCAGCATGATTCACAGCCAGGACTTATCCACGTTCCTTTACTTCCAGTTCTAACCCACATCGAGAGCAAATCTTTGCCGACCCTTTATGAAACAAAGAACGACGAATCGGAACTTCCTCCGCACGTCACCTCGTCTCGCGCCGAAGGGACCAGCCGTCGCTACCTGCTGATCGCCCTAACTCTTTGTTTGGCGATATACCTATTCCCGTTCTTCGCGCTGCACTCAGGGATCAAGCCTGCTTGGTGGATCTCCTATTGGAGCGCGGTCATTGATACCGACTACCAGAATCAGCATCAGGACGCGGACGTGGTGATCTTCGGGGACTCCGCTGCAGTCACAAACATAGATCCCATGCGCATGACACACGATCTCGGCTACAAGGTGATCGTACTCCCCAACGTCGCTACGAGCTTGCCTGTCACGGGCTACGATCCGCTGGAACAGTATCTGCGCACCAACAAGCAGCCCCGTCTCATAGTCTTCTACTTCTCAGCCTGGGACCTCGATTTCATGCACACGCACTTCACTCCCATAGTCGAGGAGGGATTGGAGATGATCCTGCTTCACGGATCTTGGGCGCAATTTGGTCACTATGCCATTCGTCACCCTGGAAAAATAGCCTTGTTCCCCTTCCACTTCTTAGCCAGTGACAACGGAATAGGAGATTTTCTTTACTTCCGGAGGCATGAAGTTCCCCGTATGGAACAGGGGCACCTCCTCTACCTCTCTCACCCCACGCCCATGAAATCGGATTGCGAATTTGAACCCTGGCTGCTCAAGACGGGCTTCAAAGACGCCTCAGCACGGGAAGCGGTCACCCGGTTCACCAGGCCGGGAACTCAAACCCTTGTCTTCCTATCGCCTCTCCCCAATTGCAAGTATATCGATGTCATTAAAAATGCTCCGCATCCGGGACTTGCGATTCCTCCGATCCAGACACTTCCTCCGGGAAACTTCCGCGAAGATACCTGGCAGGTGCACATGCTTACCGGAAGAATTGGTCCCTCCACGGACTATCTCGAAGAGGTGCTTCGTCAAAAGCTTCAGCCCCTCGCATCCGAAGCCCGCCGGCAATAGAACAGGCCAGCGCAGGGTAGGGCCCGCTCCCACGTGAGCTGGAAGGAATGGACCACGTCAGCGTATCGATCTCCTCCGCTCCGGTCGCCTTGCTAGTTCGTCCCTGGGTTGGTCACCCATGCAAGCCACGCGCTTCCGGAGGCCCCGTCCGGCAGCCAGCCACTTTGTTCAGCGGGTATCGGAGACAAGCCCCCAACACTCGCTTTGGTGAACTTGCAATCCGGCTCGCCAGAGGAATCAGAAATCCCGTCCGGGGTACACACAAAATGAGTGAGGGTTCCGGCGTCCACAGACGCCGCTAAGCTCGGAGTAGCCGTGGCTGCGTTGGCTGCGGCGATCGCGCGCATCCAGGGCAGGAAGATAGATTCGGTGGAAAGATTGCAGCAATGTTGCGTCCCATTCTGCACTCCATAGGCCCACGGCGCATTCAACTTGCGTCCACGTTGGAAGTAATGAAAGCTGCGCGCAGTCCCCGCCGCCGTGTCGTCCGCGTTGGCCAGATTGAGCGTCGGAATCTTTGCCGCTGCCCCCAACACCACCTTGTCCAGATTTACATAGGACGAGCCGGACGCGTATTGAACGACCCCAAGGATACGATCCGGATAATCGTTCGCCATCGTGGACACCAACACCCCAGCCGCCGAAAACCCGTAAAGAATCACTCCGGCTGTCTCAAGCTCAGGCTGCTTGGTCAATTGGGCCAGCTGCGAAATTGCTGCAAAGAGCATGCGCCCAGGCCCTTTGGCGGCATCCGCCTGAAGGTCATAGAAGGATGCCGCAAAGCACTCGTGCACCCAAAGTACTCCGTAATGAAGAGACCAAGCCGCCTCTCGGAACTTCATATCTGCATAGAGCTGATTGGTGTCTCCGCGCGCGAACATCACAATCAGCCCGACCGGCTTTTGCCCTTTGGGATCTAACGTAAGATCGTACGTGCAGGACGGCACAACATCTTCCGAACTCAAAGACGGTATCGTGACTGAGGTGGCTTCTTCTTTGACAGTGGAGCCGCAGCCCGTCAGCACGAAGCTGGAGCAAAGCGCAAAAAGGAAGCAATCCGTTCGGCTGAGCCAGCGTCGCGAACCAGGCATCTTCATAAGGGACACGTCACCAAAAGTAGGAATCGGAGGACTCTTCCAGCAGTAGTCGCGCTGTGCGCTGCGTTTGCCTAGCCTCATATATGTGTTGGATCACTCAGTGTTGCGCTGGGTCGAGTGTCCCAGGCATCCAAGGTCGCTGAAAACCAAAAATGAGCTTACGTCAGGGTGCGAGGGCGATGAGTTCAGTTCAGGACATGGTACACCACAGGGTGCCCCGCGGTCTGCCAAAGAGCTCCTCAGAGTGAAGTAGTCTGGTCACCAGGCGCCAGCCAGATGCGAAGTATAGAAGGTGATTCAGATCGAAGGGTTCGCCTCGAGGATCACGTCGCAAAAGGTGTTAGCAAAGCCAAAGCGGATGGGCCGGGCACCACAGAAGCGATGGGTCTCGCGGTAGCCGTGGCTTTCCCAATAGTTGAGCATCGGTTCTGTAAGGTGCTCGTTAGGCGGAAGAAGGGTCATCCACTGGTTCAGAATGACCTCATTCCCATAATCTTCATCGCCCGTGAGGATGATATCGGGGTGCATGGCTAGAACTTCGGTGCGGCGCTGATCGACATTCACCTGCGAACTCCAGATCCAAAAGCTATTCTTCTGGTTGATCAAGAAACTCTCACTGGAGTACGGCTGTATGCTGTCAGTAAAGATGGTAAACGCGGCGATTCGTTTGCCGGGATAGTGGCTGAGAAGAAAGTCATGTGTCACGCGGCCTGGGTCATACAGGGATGTGGTGTCATACCGGACGGAATACAAGGTCCAACCAATCTGCGTAAGAATGACAAGGATCGAGGTAACCGCAAAAAGCGGCGTCATCCACCTGCGCCCGCGGACTTGCGGACGGCTACTTCCAATCCACGCTGCTGCAATCAGCGAGATGACCAGGAGGCCCGTCTGGTGGACCCATGTCCAGACCATCACTTCAAACACGAGTAAGACAAAGTAAGGAAACAAGAATTCGAGGGCGCGACGCGACCACAGCCAGAAACCAAGGGAAAAAAGGAAGGCGAGTGCGATGAAGTTGGAGGAAGAGATGGGGTAATCGAGCAGAGATATACAGCCGATCAGCTTGCCAATGAGTGCCTGCTGGAGAGGCGTGCCAACCGCGCCTTGGGTTCGGTCCCAAATAGCCTTTTCGAAGCGGTTCATGGGAGGTGCCTTGACTGCACTGACCGGCAAGAGCTCGTCCAGTTTGGGTACGCCCATCGGAAGCTTCTCTGGGGGAATAATCTTCGCGAGCAGACTCATCTTGTGCTTCTTGATCTGCCTCGTAATGGCGAAGTTTACATCCGGCGGGGGTAGTACGACAAGAACGGCCACGAGCGCGAGACTGGCATAGCCGGCGAGTCCATACACTCCACTTCTACGACTGGGCACGGGGAAGCTGGAGGATGGGCGATAGACCTTCCACGCGTAAAGAAGCAGGAAGGCACCGCTGAACAAGAGCCCGTGCACATTGAGGTTGGCCAACAGACCACAGACGAGCGCGACGCGCAGAACACGCGGCCGCTCATCAAGGTAAAGAATGCACAACAGAAATACCAACAGCGGGAAAAGCATGTAGCTGCGAGCGATCACCGCATATTGATATGCAAAAAAGAACGTAAAAGGAATCAGAACCCGAAACAGGCGCGGAAACGGAGCATACCGCAAGAACAGCGCGACACCCCCGATGGGGAAAAGAGCGCATACCCAGTTCATGGCCATGAACGGCACGTGTAACCGGGTGAGCACCCAGAGGATCAGGTGCCACAGCGGGGTTGCACCTTCGTAGCGAAGGCGACGTGTGAGCATATCCCACAGGGAACAGTCGCGTGCGATGACCCAGGCCTGCGACTCATCGAACCACCGCTCGTGATGAGCGATACTCCAGGCGAGGAGGGCTGTATACGCTGCGAGTACAAAGCTATCCCAGCGATCGAAGGCAAAGATTTTTCGAGGTTTTAGGAGATCCATTTGAGAAGACGAATGACTCCCATCGACGCCGGCTTGCGGTGGGCAGAGACAGCGGTGCGCGATTCGATCTCTACCCGATGCTCGGAGAAATAGTCATGGGCACGAAGGAGCATCTGCTCATTGGTCAGGGTGGGCTGCCAGCCAAGACGCTGCTTGATCCGGTTTGTGTCGAAAACAAAGCTTTCAGCAATCATTTTGTAGTGGTACGGTCCCAGTGGCGAAACCTTTAAAGCGTAGGCTAACTTCATAGCCGCAATCGTTGGTGCCTTGGGCAGAGATCGCACCTTGGCTCGGGCGGCACGTGAGCCCGGTTTTTGACCTGCAGCCTTGATGACCGACTCATAGACCTCGCGCATGGAGCGAACGTGGTCAGAACCGATGTGAAAAAGGTCGGACTTGCCATAGGAGGCAGATTGAATGCAGGCGGTTGCAAGATCATCGGCGTAAATGAATTGATAACGATTGCTTCCATCGCCGACGACCCAGACGGTTTTGCCGTCATCGATAAACTCATACAGTATGGCGAGCAGTCCAAGGCGACCGCTATCCATGATGGTCGGGCAGCGAATCACGACCACGTCGAGATCGTTGCGAAAGGCTTCAAGCAGACGTTCTCCTTCGAGCTTGGATCTCCCGTAGATCTCGACAGGAGAGGGAACATCCGTTTCCTCGTTAACCGGGTGACCGAGGTTCGAGGCCCAGAGGCAATTGCTGGAGATAAAGACGAAGGGCCGTACCTTGGCATCACGAGCGGCTTCGGCAAGAATGCGGGTGGCATCTATATTGGATGTCCAGAGTAGATGCTCGTCCATCTTGCCATGGGCAAGTTGCGCGGCAACGTGGTAGACGGCGTCGAATCGGTGTTCGCGAAAAACCTTTTGCACTAGCTCCGCATCGCGAAGGTCTCCCTGGATGCTTGTCAGACCAGGAAGCCCCTTATCTTCGTCGCTCTCCAGATCAATATTGACGACGGTATTACCTTCCCTAAGGAGCCGCCGTTTCAAGACACCGCCGAAAAAGCCCGAAGACCCTGTTACCAGAACGTGTGACATCAGTCTTCTACCTTCTCACAGTGGAAGGGGGATCGCAAAACGGGGTTCTCAGGTGCGTCCGTCTTCATTGTTGCATCAAACCGCGAGATACTAAGGTTGGGAGCAGCAAATAAGATGGGTAAACGGGCAATCATAATCGGGGCTGGACCGGCTGGCCTGACAGCTGGTCTGGAGCTTCTACGGCGAACAGGAATCAAACCAATCATTCTGGAGGCGTCTGGGGAAATCGGAGGTATCTCGCGGACGATCCGCTACAAGGGTAACCGCATGGATATCGGAGGACATCGATTCTTTTCCAAATCCGACCGTGTGATGAAGTGGTGGATGGACCTGATGCCTCCTGAGCTCTCCGAAGAAGCTTCGGCTATCTCGTATCAGGGCCAAACAAGGTACGTTGCCGTCCCCGCACGTCTCAAAGAAGAGCCGCCGCTGCGTGGGATGGGGCCTCGGGTGGAGCCGGAGCTCGTTGAGATTGACACGGACACCGTTGAAACAGCCGCTACCGATGAGGAGAACAAGGACGAGCACGGGCATACGGAAACTATCCTAGAAGTGGTCCCCCTGGCCACCATATCCGACCCCGATCTAATTATGTTGATCCGTCCTCGCAAAAGCCGGATCTACTACCTCCGGAAGCTTTTTGATTATCCGATCAAGTTGAGTGGCGCGACGCTGTCGAATCTTGGCATCGCTCGGACTATCCGGGTCGGGATCAGCTATATGACGTCCCGCATGCACCAGATCAAGCCTGAGAAGAGCCTGCAGGACTTCTTGATCAACAGATTCGGCAAGGAACTCTACCTGACCTTCTTCAAGAGCTACACCGAGAAAGTTTGGGGGACCCCTTGCGATCAGATCTCTGCGGAGTGGGGTGCGCAGCGGATCAAGGGCCTCAGCCTAACGACCGCTGTGAAGCACTTTGTGACCAGCACGTTTTCCCGAAAGAGAACTACCAACGATGTTGCTCAAAAGGGGACGGATACAAGCCTGATTGAGCGATTCATGTATCCCAAGTATGGGCCGGGACAGCTCTGGGAGCATGTGGCGGATGAGATCGTTCGGTTGGGTGGCGAGATCCACATGGACCAGAAGGTCACCAAACTGCGATGTTCTGGAAAAACCGTCTCTGGGTTAGACACCTTATGTGAAACAGGCGAGCAGAAGACATTTGCGGGAGAGTACTTCTTCTCGACAATGCCGATGCGCGAGTTGATACGAGCCTTGGATGCTCCCATCCCGGCAAATGTGTCTGAGGTAAGTGAGGGTCTCCAGTATCGTGATTTCATCACAGTCGGCCTTTTGTGCGATCGTCTCAGGGTGAAAGAGCCGGATGGTGGGCTGCTTAAGGACACCTGGATCTATGTGCAGGAGCCTGATGTAATTCTGGGAAGGCTACAAATTTTCAACAACTGGAGCCCCCATCTCGTGAGCGATCCGACGAAGGTGTGGATCGGTCTGGAGTACTTCTGCTATGACACCGATGATCTTTGGGCCATGGAAGACGAGGCACTGAAGGCATTCGCCATCTCTGAGGTAGCCAAGATCGGCATTCTAGACGCCGATGCGGTAAGTGACGCCCATGTGGTTCGTGTACCCAAAACCTATCCCGCTTATTTCGGCACATACAACCGATTTGACGAGTTGCGGGAGTTTACCGATTCCTTTGACAACCTCTTCCTGGTTGGACGGAACGGGATGCACAAATACAACAACCAGGACCACTCCATGTTGACAGCAATGACGGTTGTGGACGGACTATGCAAAGGTAAAGTCGAGAAATCTCTCCTGTGGGGCATCAATACGGAGCAGGAGTATCACGAGGAGCATGAGAAGGCGAAGGCGTAATCACTGGATCGATTCTTATACGCCGGTCCAAGCGGGCCGGCGTTCCGCTATTCTCGGCAAGACTTCGCTCGCTGTCAGACTTATTACTGATGTGACATCCAGCCTCTGAAGAGATCATTCGGTCCAGTCTAGAAAACTCGACGCTTAGTGCCTTAGTGCTGCAGTTCCACGCTCTTGTGCGGTGTCCAAGTAATCTGCACTCGGGCGCTGTTGTTATGCTGGCTGCCTGTCATAAATAACGGCATGAGAAACCGCTCGTGCTGAGCAAACACCTGGGCCGACCACTCTCGCGTCCAGGCGTAGTTCCCCTGGACAAAAGCATCTGAAATGGTGCTCCCACCGTTGAAGACGGGCGAGCCCTTATTCTGGCGATAGCCCACTACAATTTGATTCTGAGCGGAGATCCAATACCCTACCCGGCCTTCCAAGGCTCTTGCGTCCCGTCCCACAGCGTTCCCCAGTAGGAACCCCTTATTGGTGTTTCCATCACGGTATTGATTGTTGATGAAGAAGCGTGTTCCGCCTTCATCCTTGCTGAATTCCTGCGAACTGGCGGCCTCGAAGCGGAGATCCATATGGGGCAGGTATGGCAAACGGGCGAAGTAGATGCCTGGATGCCAGGCGACTCGCCGAGGCGCGTCGAGAGGAAGCGGCTCGTCGTCAGCATAGGAGTCGGCGTAAATGGTCACACTTTGGGTAAGACCCGGGATGTGAAGACGAAAGTCGAAATCGCTCTTGCGATCACCTGGATCGGCACGATCTCCATATAAAAAGTTGGTACCGGTCGAATTTGAGCTGAACAGATTGTCTTTGAGAGTGCCCAGCGTCATCGGATGGCCTACACCCCAAAGGATGGACCAGCGGGTATAGCTCATCTCTAGGTAAGGGCCAAAAGTGAGATCGATCTTTTGGCCGTTGAAGTAAGGCCGTGCCGGCCGGTGATGTCCGGAAAGCTTGCCAAACACAAGATTGTAGCGGTAGCTGCCCAGCTGAGGTATAAACGGGAACGGGTGCGGTCGGGTAGCCACGAGTTGGAGATTATAGGTGGGCTCTGCGTTGGAGGAGAACGAAAATGGCCCCATGGTCGTAGGACCCCAATAGAGCTCCTGCTTGCCAAAAGTTAGTGACGTGCCCGCGAAAGCGACGCCCGCGTAGAGGTCCAGCGGCCGCTGTCGCACATAGGCCGGAATCGCGGGGCCTGGACCGATGATCACATTTGCGGGTGTAATGCTGAGTGCTTCAAAGGGAGCGTTGTCCAGGTTGTTCAGCAAAGAAGCCTGCGCCGGAGAGATGGCCCGCACGCCGGGGTCGGTCTGCAGCTCTTGACGTCCGTATAGAAAGAAGCGCCCCAAAAGAATGCGCCCTGAATACCCTGAGATCTCACTCGATCCCCGTCCAAGCGGACGGCCATAGTCGTTCCACCATGTCTGGCCGAAGTGGAAGCCGTCCGTTAGGGCAGGCCCAGCAATGGTTCCTACACGTGTGTAGACCGTGTCCAGAGTGGCCGTCGCGGCCCCATCCGGCTCCTGCAACTCCTCTTCGAGGCGCGGCAGCAGCCGTTCCACCTCAGCTTTGGTGCCGCTGTCTAGATCGAAATCCAAGCTTTTGAAACCGAAGAGAATATCGTGGGCCTCGCGCACCTGGCGCCGGCACTCTTGCCGCGTCCATGGCCGAATACTCACCGTTTGCGAAGGAATCGAACCCAGATTAGCGAGTCGCTCCAATGCAGGATAGATCCAGCTATCCATGGGCACAAAGGTTGACCCTGTACGATCGTTATCCAGAGAGGGACTCAATCTGGAGGTGCTGACAGGCGCATTTTGTGAGGTGATCCCCACGCCTATCGTGGGCGTCTGAGCGAGCATCGGAGTCAAAAAAAACCAAAATCCCACCAAGAGGAATGGATGTACGAACTTAGACAAGCTGGTCACCACTCCCGGTGGGATGTTGCGCTGCTTTCTCTGGTTGACTTGCGTATGCATTCTAGGTACCAGGATCGGCCTGTACAGGAAAACTCAAGTGCATTGGCACTCCCAATCTGGTCGGAGAGGCTATTTTCCTTAAAAGGAGTGTTGTAGAAGATGAGCGAAGTGTTGCGGAGAATGCCTTGCAGAGAAGCTGGCTTGAGCCAACGAATGGTCCCATCATGAAGGTTGAGCTTGGGCGCTTCCTGCTGACTGATCTGCGCGTTGAGCAAGGGCGAACCACTACGAAAGGTAAGCGGAAGAATCGCCTGCTCTAACCATGGACTGTTGAGAAGCAGTTGGTGTGACCTGGTAAACGGAATGGCTCCAGCCCAGTGGTAGGGTGTAAATTCAAGCGGACCGCGTGCTTTCTTCTCCAGGTCCTGATTCGGATCGATAGCCAGACCTGCACCTGACGCGGGTACTGTGTCGGACTCAACAGCGGCGATCTGCCTAGACACGGGGAAGATTAAGGTAACGGCCCCGAGTACGACCCCCGAGAACATAATGCCTGTTGCCGTCAGCCAGATACGACGCACTCTCTCCGACGGGAAATCGACATTGCTGGCGCTGAGAAGGATTGCTATCCAGACCAGTACCATCATGCGCGTGGCGAAGTAGAACGATCCACTCACGCCGTCCGGCATAACCAAAATGGCTAGACCGAGGAGCAAACCTGTCGGCAGCAGCAGGTTAACAAACCTCAGAGAAGAAGAGCGAACAGCCTGAGTCCAGGAAGTCCAGCCGAAGTAAAGGGACATCGCGAGGACTGCGTAGAGGGCTAAGCGATAGACATTCGGAAGGACCGCCCGGCTGCTGACCGCGTAAGGAGAGAGACCAAAGAGCAGCAACTGCCGAACGATACGCCTTATATGGAAGCCATAGTCCTGAAGCGAAGCGATACCATGAGTACCTCCCCCGATGAACAGCGGATAAAGAGACACAATCCCGACGAAGACAAAAGCTCCTACAGCATCCCACGAAAGTTTGGAGCGGCGCTCCTTGAACAAGATCGTGACAAGATCAAGCAACAAAACGAAGGCAAGCACCAGGAGCGGCACTGGATGCGTGACGGCAATCACAAGGTAAACGACTGCGAACAAAGGCCACAGCCACTTCTTTCCCGAGCACGCGTGCAGCCATAGGGACAGCGCAACCAATGACAAGCCAACTGCCATGGTGTAGTTGAAGAAGCCCATCCATAAGCTCCACGGCAGCAGCAGGCAGGAAACCCCAAGGGCGATGGTATCTCCGTTCTTACCGAGGGCACGTGCAGCGGACCGGAAGCCGTATGCCGTGATCAGGACCGTGAACACCGCGAATAGTTTTTCTGCAAGAACCAAGCCGAATACCGGTGCTAGGCCAAGCTCGACGAAGTACTGCATGGCATACGGCGGAAAGGGATGACGAATGGCGTAAGCCTGGTCGTAAACGCTCCCGTTATGGCTTAGAACATCGTGGAGGACACCCACGTAATAACGATGGATGGGACCGTCGGTCGTTGGAAGCACCGGCATGGTCACCAGAATGAGAACACAAACTAAAACAATGCCGTGAAAGGCAGCTGCCAACGGCGGAGAGCGAAGACTGAAAACGCGAGTCACAGAGGAACCTTATCACTCACAGAACGGCACTCGTTCGGGGAGATGTCGTAGACGATGATAGTGGAAGCTACGGGTGCGAATGCATGTCGCGTTTCTGTGCGTTCATCACTCCAAACACGTAAACGACAGCACACCAGATCAGGTTCAGAGATAAGCCCACCATGAATGCAGTGGTTCCGATGAACAATCGCGAGGGACCAAGGGGGAATTCGGCCGGAATCGCGCGGTCCACGACCTCGATCACGGGAGCCGTCTTCGATTCATCGATCTTTGCCGCCTCGAACTGCTTAAGGAGCAAGGAGTAGACCTCTTCGTGCTGCTGTACCTCGCGGTACTTGCGGGCGAACTCCAAAGAAGATTTTGGTAGCGAAGCCGATGGTACCTCTATGTCCCCGGGCGCCTGCACCTTAGCACTGTTTTCAGCCTGGGCGAGCTGGGTCCTCAGTGAGCCGATCTGAGCTTGAAGCTGAACATAGTCCGGATTATCCGGCGCGTCGAAGGCCTTCAGTGATTCCAGCTCCGCTTCGCGTCCGGAGATCTGCGAACGAAGCGTTGATATAGAACGCGCTGCCATGTCCGCCTGACCGCTTGGCTGAAGAATGCCGGTCTTGATCTGCGTCTCCTGCAGATCCATCTCCGCTTTCGCGAGGAGCACCTTTTCCTGGTCTAACTGCTGCTGAAAAAAGACCCGGCGCTGGGCCGCATCGCTCAGGGCCAGGGTGGTGTTCATGCCATGCAACTGGTCTACAAAAGCATTGGCTATTTTGCTGGAGAGAACGGGGTCATGCGACCGAATGGAGATGCGGATGAGATTGTCTTTGCCCAGGTTGATCCAGGCATGCTTCTGCAAAGCCCAGATGGCCTCCTGTATTGTTCCCTTGTGATAATAGGCCTTCAGATCGAATTGGTTGACGATGATGGTATTGAGGGTGCGACTGTAAAGAAGGCTGGTGTAGACATCATTGGGGTTCTTGAGGCCTAGAGCGCTTAATGCCCCAAAAGATGCAACGTTGCCCCCGGGTCCTGAGAGTAAGGCGCTGGCAGACTGGTCCTGTTTTGGTGGAAGAATGACGGCCGTTGACTCGTAGGAATCCTTGACGAGAAGCGATAGAAGTAAGACGAGGACAGTAAACACCATCGACGAGAAAAGGATCAGCTTCTGACGCTTCCTGAGGATCTGGAGAAAGTCACTCACGCGAAAGGGCCAGGGAGCCCGAGGCAGCCGGTCTTCTCCGCTTTCCCAATCATCGTATCGACCCATTCCATCCCCCTTTTAGAGTGTACCGAAGCGATGGGTCATTAGGGCAAGAGCGAGGTGAGCCGCAAGAGTTTTTCGAGGAAGAGTTCGTCAGAGAATTGCGCCAGGGTTCCCTGATAAAGCTCCGCCAGATCGGCAGCTCCGATGCCACGTACCGCAAGGATGCATGCGGCAAAGGCTGAACTTGAGAAATCTTTCGCAATGAGTGTTTTTGGAACCCACTCGTAGAACACCGGAATCGGGCTCACAACCAGCCGTAACCCATGAAGCATCGCTTCACGCGCCACCAGGTTCATGGTTTCGTGGAAGGACGGGATGAAGACGATCGCTTGTTTGGGAACCATAGCGCAGGGTTTGGCCACCCAGCCCGGGTAAGTGATGTGGCCGGCCAGGTCGCGGCGCAAGGCCTCATCCTGAAAGCTTTTCAGATCAGGACCGGCTCCGGCCACAGTCAAAGTCGCTGGGTGCCCGATTCGGGCCAAATGTTCGAGCAGATCGAGGGCCGCGCGATGATTCTTGTGGCCTTGGAAGACGTTCCCGATCATCCAAAGCTGAATGGTCGCGGGCTCGGAGGCCGGCTCGACGGGGTACTGAAGCAGCACAGTGCGCTCCCCGCTTCTCGGATAAAGATGTTCCAGGCGCGGGCGTTTGTGGTCCGAGATGCGCATTGCGACCTCGGCCTGACTCGCGCGGCTGGGCGTAACAATCAAGGAATGCAGGCCAAAGGCGAACCGGTCTGCGAGAGTGTCCCGGACGCCGCTGAGCAGCCTTCGCTTCCACGAAGCAGCCCGATAGAAAAAGGCAAATCGGGCGGTGCCATGGAGGTAGGTGCGTGGCACCTCGCCGAAGGCCCGCAACACCAGCAGAGGAGCGAGGCAGAACTCAATGTCAGCCTGGTTCAACCACCATCCCGCTACTCCGCGGCGACGTATTCGGCGAAGTAACAACCAGTACGAAGGCAGCCGAAATGGAAAGGCGAACAGGTTCAGAGGCAGCGCGGCGGGCGCTGCTTCAAATTGCAGGCGGGGGTGAACGCCCGTCACGGCTTCGATCGCGGACCGGGTTCTGGGCGTACAGAGACACAGGACCGGGAGGTCCGTCCGGGAAAGTATGATCTGGATGGTCCAGGCCAGCGCGATCTGGGTGCCGCCAAAGGTGTGGGCGTCGTCAATCAAGACAAGCGGCGGGTTTCGCTGCTGATGGGTCACGCCTGCACCAAAGAACGTCCAGACCGGAATGGACTCTCCATGTGAAGTTGTTCCGGTATCCTTATGGAAGGCATGTGTCTCACAGATTGTAATTCGCGACTCCCCTATGGCTAAAGGCACCCAAACACGAATCAGAGGCCGGCGAGGTCGGTAGTGCTTTCTCTCTCAAACCCTGAGCACCGCGCAGGGGTCTCGCCCTGGTATGCTCTCCTCCATCCGCTGCTGCGAATTACCGTCGTCTGGTGTATCTTTTCGTTCAAGATCTTCCTTATCAGTTATGGCGAGGCAGGCCTGAGGCCGGACGACCTACTCATCCTGGCATCGTTGGTCGTCCTCCTGCTGGCCGGCTGGGTACAGCAGACACCTATCTCGCTTCCATTGCGGCTTTACCTTGTCTATGTCGCGATAGAGTTGGTCTCTGCGCTTTGGAACTCCATGCAGGGGCGGGTTGGGCTGGTGTACTCCCTGGTGTTTGTCATCCGCCTGCAGGAGTACATGATCTTTTACTTCATCGGCTACGCGCTAGCACGTTCGGGATTTCGCCTCTTTCGCGTTGCCGTCTGGTATATCTACACCCTTTATGCTTTGATTCCGCTGCAGATGCTCGGCTTGGTTCCTGTACCCGGAACCTTCGGGATCGCCCGCGCTTCCGGCAACACCAATGGGCCCTATGAACTGGCGGTTGTCTGCGGGTTTCTGCTTTGCTTCGTCGCTTATCGTAAGCGAAGCGTGCTTCTGGGCACGGGCTTAGTCGCTCTGGTGATTCTTACAGCTTCCCGCATCACGCTGATCGCAACGGTGCTGAGCCTTTTGCACTTTGCCTTGACGCGTACCCGCTCTATCGGCAAGGTGCTCGCGGTGGCGCTAACGCTGGCTTTGCTCGGCGGCACCCTATATTCCATCTCCGCGCTGGATATCGTCCATATCGAGGCGCTCGATCGGTTGAAAAATTCCAATTCACTCGGACTTGCGGAAGCAAAGTCTGTCTACGAAACTGCACCGACGGCGAGGAGTTCCGCCGAATACATGGAAGGCACGTTCGAGAACATAGACGCCTTGGACCTTGAGAACTTCAACGGGGACCTGAGCGGTCTGATCCGCTTCACGCGCTGGCTGACGCTGCTGAAAGCCAACCTGGCCCATGTGGATTCCATCATCCTTGGTCTTGGACCTTCGTTCGGATCCGCAGCGGTAGATGGGTACTACACGCGCTGCTATGTTGAAACGGGATTGGTGGGTCTTGGGGCGTTCCTCGCCTTCCTCGCATCCATGCTGTTCACCCGCCGTGGCTCAAGCTGGAACTTCCGGGATTATGTACTGATCATGACGGTCAGCGCCCTCTTTATCGACGTGTTTCTCAGCTACAAGTCAATGCTCCTGCTTTGGCTCTGGCACGGGATGAACCAGTACCGGCGCAGGGAACCGGAGACCGAACATGGCCTCGAAAGGCCCACACTGGGTCCGGTAATGCTTGAGAGCATACCCTCGCCCGGAACGGCTGGCGCATGATGAGAGTGGCGTATCCCATGCGGGTGGATGCACTGGATAAGCCGGGCGGAGACGTCGAGCAGATACGGACGTACATGCGTATGTGCAAATCGATTGCTCGGTTGCGCGGTTACGTCTTTGAGGGCGAGATCCTGACCGAACTCGATCCCGATCTTTCCGGCTTCGACGTTGTGCATCTCACCAATCTCGATCGGCCCGTGGATCTCTACTCGCAGTTTCTGGCCGTACAACGAGCCGCCCGGCCGGTCGTGCTTACTCCGCTGCATCACTCCTACCGGGAGATCGAACGCTATGAGCGAAATGGACGTGGAGGGCTCGTCGGCACCGTATCAGGTCGGCTGGGTTTCTACCGCTTGGAAGCGGCTCGCATCCTGGTGAAATCCAGGCGTTACCCACAGCTTCGCGGAGCGCTTTGGAAGGCTCTACGGAAGGGCATCCGCAAGGCACAGATGGAGGTGTTGGAGGGCTGTGACCGTGTGCTCGTCCTCTCTGATAAGGAGAATGCGGATATAGCGATTGAGATCACGTCAATAGCACCGAGCCGTGTCGTGAAGCTACGCAACGGCTTCCAACCGGCGGTCGCGGATGCGGTCCAGCGAGACTTGGAGATCACGGTGATTGCCCGCTTGGAATCGCGCAAAAATCAGATCGCCATCCTCGAAGCTCTCGAAATACTAGGGCTGAAAGCAACGTTCATTGGCCCGCCCAATCCCAATCACCGAAGATATTGCGAGCTCTTTCGCGCCAAGATCGCTAGCAGCCTGTCCACCTACATTCCCGGTGTTCCCGCGCAGGATGTAGCCTCCATCCTGGCACGCTCGCGAGTTCATGTCGCAGCAGGCTGGTTCGAGGTAGCCTCTTTGGTGGACCTTGAGGCGTATGCACAGGGCTGCCGTGTAGTCGCTTCATTGTGTGGCGGAACTCGCGAAGTGCTGGGAGACGACGCCTACTATGTGGACCCGGGTTCATCGACGGATCTGGCAGACAAGATCGCCGCCGCCGTACGGAGTGCACGTGCGGGCGAACAGAACCCCATGAATGGTTTTCTGCAGGCGTCGCCCACATGGGAAGCGACCTGCGCTGCCCTCCTCGACCTATATTCCTCGCTTGCGGGAGTCAACTCCTGACCGTGGCCTGGAAGGGAAAGGAAGTCTGTTGGTATTCGCCGGTGGGCGGTGCCAGCGAGAGTATAGTGTCTCTGTAGCCACTCTCGCCGGAGCTGCACCTTTAAAGAACCTCATAAGCTCTCCCCTATGAAGAAAGAGTCCAGACTGGCCTCAAACATTGCCTGGCTGTATGGATTGCAAGGACTCAATTACCTTATTCCGGCTGCGTTGCTGCCGTACCTAATTCGAACGCTCGGTGTCGAGAACTACGGTTTGATCGCGTTTGCGCAGTCGATCTCGCAGTACTTCATCCTGGCCACGGATTACGGATTCAACTTTTCAGCGACTCGCTCCATCTCCAAAAACCGGGAGAATCGCGAGGAACTCTCACGTATTTTCTGGACAGTCATGACCATCAAGCTTCTGCTTCTGGTCTTGTGCGGCGTGTTCCTTGCAGCCATCCTGCTTTTGGTTCCGCGCTTTCATCAAAACAGCGGCGTCTACCTGGCGGCTTACCTGGCGGTGGTGGGGAATGCTCTCTTTCCCACCTGGCTCTTTCAGGGCATCGAGCAGATGCGCGCCATCTCCATCTTCACTGGATTGGGTCGCCTCGCCGCCGCTGTCCTGGTGGTGTTACTCGTCAAGGGACCCCAGGACACAATGCGGGCCGCACTTCTGCTTTCACTCGGATTCGTGTTTGCCGGCCTGATGGGGATGAGTATCGCTTTGCGCCGGCATGTGACGGTCTTTCGCATGCCGATGAGAGCAGAACTCGTCAGTGCGCTCAGCGAGGGAAGGCATCTTTTCATCACGACTGCGGCCGTCAGCTTGTACAGCAACACCAACATCTTCCTGGTTGGGATGCTGGCCGGGGTTGAACAGGCAGGTTACTTTGCTCTTGCAGACAAACTGATCCGCGCCATAGGCGGCATCATTGCGCCGATCATCCAAGCCACCTATCCTCGAATGGTTGCGCTTATGACACATTCGAAAGAGCAGGCACTCATCTTCGTTCGCAGGATTGCCCTGATCGCGGTTTGCGGGGGATGCGTCTTTGCGATAATCCTCTTTCTGGAAGCTGGCCCGATCGGTCTTCTAGCCTTTTCTCGGCAAAGCGATCGGACTGTCTTGACCCTGTTGCGTATCTTGTCTTTATTTCCGCTCGTAGCTGCATTGAACTACGTCCTGGGAGTGCTGCTGCTGATTCCTTTCGGCTTCGATAAACAACAAGGCCGTATGCTGCTGGCGATCGGTGTAGGGAACGTCATCCTTGGTATGCTTGCCATCCCTGCCTTCGGCGCGGTTGGCGGCGTCGTCACAATGATGGTGACGGAGACCGTTCAAGTCATAGGAAGCATGCTGTTGATCCACAGGAACAGGATTCGCCTGTTCCGCGCCATGATCCTGCCGGCACCGCTCGGAGTAGCAGAATGAGTCTTCTCAAGATGCTGAGTATCTTGCTAAAGAATAGTGCCAGGATGCTGCGTGATCGACTTGTATTGGAGCGTCTCGCCAGCGGCATAGGCCAGGGCCGCATCGATCCCCGTGCCCTAATCAAAGTGGGCGAGGGCTGCGACATCCAGTTGGGACAGAACATCGTCATCGGCGCGATGACGTTTATCTCGGTCGAACGAGATCTCCATGGCGATGGCCAGGCCACACCCTTCCTGCACGTGGGAGATGAGACATACATTGGAGAGCTGAACAACCTGCGCGCCGCAGGCGGTATTCAGATCGGGAAGAAGTGTCTCATCTCACAAGGCGTTTCCATCATCAGCTCGAATCATTCCACCAAGCGAGATCTTTTCATCACCGATCAACCTTCCCGTACGGACAGTGTCGGCGTCTCCATTGGAGACGATGTGTGGATCGGCACAAATGCAACGATTCTTCCTGGTGTCACGATTGGGCGAGGAGCCATCGTCGCTGCTGGCAGCGTCGTTACCTCTTCCGTTGCGGAGTTTGACATCGTCGCCGGAGTTCCTGCCCGTTTTCTGAAGAAGAGAACTTGAGCAACGCGTCGGGTGAAATGAAGCGAGAAGCACTACTGATATCCTGAATGGGCTAGAACTATGACACTCCTTCGTCCATTCAGCCCTTCTCTGCGCGGGGGCTTCGAAGCCTTCGCCCGAGTGTTCCGCCTACTTCCAGATTGCGCCCTTTGGTTGGGAGTAGGTCTCGCCCTTCCAGGTCAGCTTCTGTCGCAGCAGTCGAGCACCCTTCCAAACTGCAATAGCTCCTTAGCGGACTGTACCAACACGGTGCCTCAGCAGCAGTCAGGAATCCCGACGAATCCTACAGCAGACCCGTTCCCTGAGCGCTCTGATCAGACACGCGACCGTGACAACAACTCCGTTTACATCGATCCGGGAATCTCTTCTGCCAGGAACTCTACCCAGCGCACGGAACGTCCACCTGCCACTCCGGAAGACCCCATCACCGATCTTCAACGGCTGGCACGTAGTTCCACCGGGGAAGTGCTGCCGATCTACGGACGCGATTTCTTCCAGAATGTACCCTCTACCTTTGCACCGGGCGATGAGTTGGCAGCACCGTCCGATTACATCATCGGACCTCAGGATGTACTGCTGGTTAGACTTTGGGGGCCGGAGACCTTCAATAGTCAGCTTACGGTGGACCGGTCTGGGTCTATCTACATCCCGAAGGTGGGCGCAATTCATGTTGCGGGTCTACGCTTTGATGAACTGCATAAGCAGATTCAAGATGCAATGAACCGGGTCTATCGTAATTACAATCTCACCGTAAATCTTGGCAGCCTGCGATCGATCCAGGTCTATGTGGTGGGAGAAGCCCGCCGTCCGGCCGCTTATACCGTCAGCTCACTAAGCACGGTGTTAAATGTACTTTTTGTCTCCGGTGGCCCGAATGTGCGGGGCTCCATGCGACGCATTCAGATCCGTCGCAACGGAACGACCTTGCCGGAGTTCGATCTATACGATATTGTGCTGCGCGGAGATAAGTCGAGAGATGTACGCCTGGAGTCCGGGGACGTTCTTTTCATCCCGCCTGTAGGCCCGCAAGCTGTTCTGGCCGGAAGCGTCCGCCACCCCGCCATCTACGAGATAAAGAACGAGAACACCCTGAAAGATCTCCTGGATCTCGCAGGCGGATTTTCGGCAACGGGTGCTCCGTCTACCCTGAGTCTGGACCGTATCGATCCCACGAACACGCGGCAGACATTGACCATACCTGTCGACGCGGCAGATCTTGCCATGTCGCTACATGATGGCGATGTGATCTTCGCCGGGCACATCTCTGCCGGGTATACCAAGACAGTGACCCTGCGCGGTAATGTTGCGAATCCGGGTCGCTTCGCATGGCACTCCAGCATGCGCCTCAATGAGATTTTGCCCGACCGCATGGCCCTGCTTACCAATGAATATTGGGTCGAACGCAATCGGCTTGGCGTTCCCACTCCGCTCTTCGAACCGCTCACCGATGCTCAGACAACTCGCCTGCAAGAAGAGTCGCGTTCCGGTACGGTAAATCCCAGCCGGCAAGACGACCGGTCCTATCCCAACGCGCAAAACCTAGATCTATCAGACTCAACTCAAGCCTCAAATCTCACGACAGACGATTCGAAAGCTACGCAGAACTCTGTTACGAGACAAACGACGAGTGACTCTGCGCGCAATCTAGGCCAAGTCGGTCCCGCCGTGGGGGGAGTTGCCGCCGCCCCTGACCCCGAGGAAATCACCGCCGCCCGAAACTTCGACGCCATGCAGGCTGCGGGTATGAGGTCGCCGTTGAACCGTGTTCAGATTCCGGCTCCTGAGATCAACTGGTCCTATGCGGTAATTGAACGCCTGGATCCCAATACGCTGAAGAACTCCCTTGTTCCATTCAATCTCGGCCGTCTCGTCCAGGAACACGATCCCTCCCAGAACTTGGAGCTGCAGCCGGGAGACATCGTCACCATCCTCTCCCAGCGGGATATTCCCGTTTCACTGGATGCACAAACGAGGTACATCCGTCTTGAGGGAGAGTTTGTCTCTCCGGGCGTGTACAGCAGCAATCCCGGCGAGACATTGGCCGATGTAGTACGCAAAGCTGGAGGATTGACTCCGAGGGCCTACTTGTACGGAAGTTCCTTCCTGCGTGACTCTGCGCGAGTCTTCCAGCAACAGCATCTCGATGAGTACATCACTCAGCTTTCAGCGGATATGGACCGAGCACTTGCAGTGCGTTCCGTGTCCTCTGGCCTGGACCCGACCTCCATTACCGAGCAGCGCAATATCATCTCACGGCTTCGAAGCCTGAGGGCTACGGGTCGCATCATCCTGGCCTTCAGCCCGGACAGCAAGGGCACCGACTCTATACCCAGCCTTCAGTTGGAAAACGGAGACGTATTCCGCGTTCCAGCTACGCCTGTAACAATAAGCGTGATCGGCGCGGTACATGGGCAAAACGTCTTCCTCTACGACTCGAAAGCAAAGTTCGCAGACTACCTCAGGCTCGCGGGCAACACTAACCGAGTTGCCGATAAGAAGGAAGTTTTCATCATTCGTGCAGACGGTTCCATCTTGGATCGAACTCAGACCAAGACTGCTTTTTCAAATCACTTTGATAGCGAGGCGCTCTTCCCCGGAGATTCAATCGTGATACCGGAAAAGTTGATTCGTCCCAGCGCTGTGCGTCAGCTCCTTGATTACTCGCAAATCTTGTCCTCCTTCGGTTTTGCAGCCGCCGCCATCGAAGTGATTCGGTGACCCAGCCAGAATCCCAGGATCGCTTCATGGAACTCAGAGTCTCAACGCGCGATCGTGCACCCATACCAGCGGCATGGCAGAGTTCGTGCGAGTTCGTGCGAGGCTCAGCTTGCAAAGTGGACGCGGCACATGCACAGACCAAGAGAGCGGACAGTCGACCGGTAAATGTATGACACTACGCTTCTAGGTTGTTCTGGTCGGCTTTCACACCACGCCCCACAAACAACATTTAGCCCAGCATTCGCAGACGTGTTGGTATGCGGTTTAGCAGTGGCACTTCCAAGTAGAGGTGGACGGCGAGTCCTCCCCCGATGGCTAACCCCACAGCCAGGGCAAAGGCGATCGGCGTTGGCAGATGATGATGTTGCGAGATGGGAAACAAGATCTTCGCCGCCAGGGACAGGATCATGAAATGAACCAAATAGAGGGAGTAGGAAGCATTCCCCAGCAATCTCAGACTGTCCGGAACTCGCAGCCTTCCCCTCCTCTCCATGGCCATCGTGCCGGTCACTGCCACCGCTGAGCTTACTCCGGTGAAAAGAGGTACCGCGATCGATAAGGACCGAGTAACGTCCTCATAAGCTCCGCAAGCGCAGAGGCCCACGATGCCAATAATCGCCAGGATGGGACCTTGAAGGGTCGTTCGTGTCACCACGAGAAGAACAAGAAGACCCAGTCCGAACAAAAGATGGAGTGGCGAGCCGACAGCTGCCAAAACTTGGTTGCGGGCGGGAATCAGCAACGAGAGGAAGGACCAACACATCCAAAGAGAAAGAAAGATCGCGCCAAGCTTTCTGCTCACAATCAGAGTGCCGAAAAGAATGTAAAACATGACTTCATGAAAAAGCGTCCACGCGATGGGCACCACCGTGACAACCTGCGTGAGAGGCAGGAGCAGAATTGAATCGAGAATCACAGCGGGTTGTCTCTCATAGCCGTTCCCGAAGGCGGGGACGGCGAAATATAGAACGAGCATAGCCGCCAGAACTATCCAATAGATCGGATAGATCCGGCGGAAGCGCCTCCAGGCGTAGCGAGCGACGGCTTCCTTCCTGCCGATGTCCTGTGAATGGGCATGGAAGATCACAATCCCGCTCAGGACAAAGAAAAAGTCCACCCCATTCGCACCGAAATAGAAGATGTGGGTCTTGATACCCCAATATTTTCCGAGAGAGAAGATATATTCGGAATGATAAAAAAGTACCATCAGCGCGGCTATGCCACGAGCGGCTTGCAAGGACTGATATGTTCTTACAGGTGCCGGACCTCTACTCAACAAAGCACCCTAGAAGACTTGTCATGTATTCCTACGCTATCAGTGTTCGAGCCCACCGCATGGGCTTCTCACCGTGCCGACATACGCCCTATTCTGTCCAGCAAGCCGTGGCACAGGTGCCTTCATACCCCCACGACGTTGACTTGGAGCATCTCTCCCACCAAGCCTCCGAGTTTGGTTCCCCTGCCGGAAGGCTTTTATCAAGTGGTACCGCCAGCAGAACATTTCTGCTTGGCTGGCTACCTGAAATCATGATGAGGCTGAAAAGTGCACAAACCTCCGCCTCTGTGAATACGTCTCTCTCAAGTGACCGGCGAACGGCTCTAGTGTCGGCTGTTGAGCTTGCCCAGCCGAATAAGTTTCCGCAGCATGCCGTCCGAGCTTTCATCCGGAAGAGCTATGGTACCGGTCGGCTTTTGTTCCTGCCAGAGCGCAGTCTGCTTTGAGAACGTTCGCCTGAGCCACAAAGGCATCCTGTGCTGGCGCAAGCCACACTGATAAGCGACCCATTTTGAGACATCACGAAGAAGGGCCAGCGGAATCAACTTCGGATCGTACTGTCTGACGTACTGAAGTTCAGATCGCAGAAATCTCAGTCCCTCACCATCTACCGAACCAAAGCAATCGATGATCCAACGCTCCCGGTGATGATGAACAGCGATATCGAAATAACGGGAGAACTCAGCATGCAGGCTCAGATCATGCGAGTGGTATACGCTTGCTTCCGCACTGTAAGCGATCTTCCAGCCGGCAATCAGCATGCGGGCGGCGATGCTTACATCCTCAGACACAATCACATGGTCTGGAAAGCCACCCACCGCCTCGAAGGCGGTTCGTCGGTAGGCCGCGAAGCTGTTGGAGAAGTAGGCCGCGCGAAAGCCCTGCTCCGCGCGACTCTCGAGAGACCTGACCGCCGACGTGTCGGAATAGTTGAACAGCCGTGAATGGCGTTCGATTGCATCTGCTTCGGGTCTGGGAAGCTGACGTCCATATGCAGCTCCGACCTCAACATTTTGAAAGCACTCGATGAGCTGGACGAAGCAGTCTTGATCACACGGAATCGCATCTTGAGTGAGATAGATAAGGAACTCCGCCTTGGGCAAGAGCGCAGCGGCAAGCGTCCGCGTAGCACCGTGGCGGAAGCTCGCACGCGGGATGACGATGACTTGATATCCGGCCTTGCGCGCCAGCTCGCAGGTATCGTCGTCCGATGTGGAGTCGATGATCAGCACCTGATCTCGAGCAATGTCTTGGGCGTTCAGGGCGCGATTGAGCTTCTCCCAGTGTGGAACTGCGTTGAAGGTGGGGATAATAACAGCGCACTTGGCTAGGCTCGAAGTAAGGCCGGTATCAGAGGAAGCGGGGACCCCAAAGTCTTTTAATTCATGCGGCAAGAGAACTCCTACAAGTAAAACTCGATTGTGAATATAGATGCAATCTTTGCCGCACCCTGAACAAAACAATCGTTGGTTGATGGTGCAAGTACCGATTTGACGTGGTGAATCGAGAAGCTGTCACGAACCGCAGATCCTTTGCCTCTCTTTGCTACCCGCGACCGGGCGGCTCCCTGACCGGAACTCTTATGATCAGCGCGGTCCACCTCTGAAAACGCGTGAGACAGCACCCAACGACCTCCAACTCTGGACCGGGTGAACGTTTTCAGCCTCAGCACCATAGTTCTCGCAGAAAAGAGTAGCCGACTTGACCGGCGTGCATACGGGTACTCCCAAGTCAACCACGCGAACTGCCTAAGAACTTACCTGCATGATGATACAGCGGGCAAGCCCGCCGGGTCATCCCGACAACGCTCATTGCAGTCTCAGTGGAATACTGTGTTTTGTAGAGAACATAACAGTGGGCTTCCCTACGCCGGAGCGTTCCGGCAGCGCAGGAAAGGAGCATGACCCATTTCCTCCTTCATTGCTTGGAAGAACCTGGGCTGCGCACACAGGACGAAAAGGTCTGCGGTCCAGGTTGGGCGACTGGTATGTGCCGCTTAGCCCTAATTCACCTGCAGTATTCCCTGAGCGACAACTGGACCATAGAAATTGGCGAATCCCTCATCGCTCGGGTGCAAGCCATCACGGGTCAGCGTCGGAGCGGTAATCGCGTTGACGCCTGCTAGCTTGAACATATTGATAACCGGAACCCCGACGCTATTCCCGTAGGCAATCTCAGCCGCGACGTATAGCTGTGTCGTCGCGGCCTGCGACGGGGGACCGTTGTACTGAGGTGTGACTAGGATAACACGCAGCGAAGGCTTCGCTGTGAGGTAGGTCTCGACCACCCAGCGAATGTTTCCATAGAACGTGCCGGCGGTCGTCGCATCTCCGAGCTGACCGAGCGGAACATTTTGGTCGTTGGTGCCCAGCTCGATAACCTGGATGTCGGTGTCGGTCAAACTGGCTGAGAACGTCTCGCCGTCCACAAGACCGATGTTCTGGCCGCCGCCGCACGTACCCCCCACGACCGGGAACACGTAGGAGGCATGAAACACGCCTGGTGTGCCTCCAACCTGCGGCTGGCCCCAGCACTCCAATGCAGTTGCGAAGCCTCTTCCGGTCCTTACGTCCTGAACGTGTAATGACATCCCCGTGCGCTTCACAACGACGTTCTGCCATGCGTTTCCGAACAGCGCAGAGATGCTGTCACCCTGGACGCCTAAGTTCTTGCCCTGAAGGGGCGAGACGGTTGAGTCCCCACCCTTCCCGGCGGCTTGTACCGTCTGAACAGATCCACACCCAGCTACGACAATAGAGAAGAGGAGGGCAGAAAAGAGCGAGAGCCGATGAGTTTGCACGAGGTGTCCTTGAAGTGGTCTTAATGCAAATCATACTTGCCGCAGGCCGTCAGCTACAGCTCCTTGCAGACCGTCTAACTGCGGCGAAATCGATAAAGCAGGTGGACTGCGAATCCCGCACACCTCACCCTCGAAGCTAATCGATGACACGAGGTACCGTTTGAGAATACGTCTGGATTCGTTCCGTCTTTCATAGCCCTGAGCCGGTCAAAACTTTGAGTGAATGGAGAACAACCGGGTTGCCAGTCGCTCCGGGAACCGCCAGGATGGGTCGCTGAAGCAGAGTTGCTTCTGGCGGCAGAAGATGTTGCGGAGACGACTCGACGTTCCGCGAGCCAAAGGTGACCTCTACTCGCAGATCAAAGATCCCGAGCGGAGTCCCCGAGACGATGATCAACCTCGTAGCCTTCTTTTCAGAGGCACAGTACGAAGATGCGACGAGGAGCCCTGCTCCGGCATGGAAGCCCGCCTCAGCGCGGCAACTGTCCGGACGGCGCTTGTTGAAGGAACGGAAATCTTCGAGCTTGTTACGGTTAGCCCGGATGCACAAGAGGTGCCAGTAAGCCCGTGACGCCGTTGGCGATCTCTTCCGCCGGCCGTCGTTCAGGCGAGTCGATCCAATCCCTTGCGGCACCGTACAGACCCCAACTCACCGTATTCGCCAGGGTTTGCTGGGACACCGTCCAGGCTGCCGGGTATTGGTTCAGACCTTCTATCACCATGCCGCGGACGACGGCGATGATGGCCAGCTCCATATAGGGGTCCAAACGAGGCTGGTGCTCATAATGGGGACCGAGAACGCTGAGCAAGAAGTCGGTAATGCCCAGAAAGATTCTCCGAAGGGCAGAGTCACATGTGCCGTCGAAAGAAACCGCCCGCTTCTCGAGAAGATCAGCAAAGCGCGCGGCCGTGGTGCATTCAAGCAGTGCGTACTTGTCCGGGTAATGCGCATAAAATGTCGCTCTGTTGACCGTCGCCGCGTCGGTAACATCTCCGACCGAGATCTCCGCAAACGTCTTCTTCGCCAGCAGTTGCACGAATCGTTCGACTCACAGCAAAGGTACAGCACTAAACTAAGCCAGAGCTGCTTCGACGTCAGCGGCTGACCGAACCCGGCCGAGGAACGGGAAGACTCGCTCGATCGCATTTTGGTGGGCTTCCACGCTGCGGGCGGAGGTCGCGTCTTCCGCCACCACCACGTTGAATCCGAGCGTGGCTGCGGAGCGTGCCGTGGTTTCGACGCCGATATCCGTGGAGATGCCGCACAGGACGATGGTGTCGATACCGCGCTTGTGCAACTCAGCCTCGAGCGGTGTGGTATCGAAGGCCCCCCAGAAACGCTTGGTGATGAGCAGTTCGTCAGGCTTCTTGCCTGCCTCAGCAACAATCTCGACGGACTCCGGTGGCGGCGGCGGGCCGTTCTGGTCCATCATGGGCTGGTCCACAATGAGCTGACGAAAGTTGTGCAGATCGACGCGCACCCAAATGACCGGCGCTCCCTTTGCGCGGAAGGCTTCCGCCAACTGTGCGGTGCGCTTTACTACTTCGTCGAACGTACGCGGTTGCACCGGCAGCGGGATGAGGCCGTATTGCAGATCGATAACCACCAGCGCGGTGCTGTTGGTTTGCAGGCTGAACTCGCCCATAATCCTCTCCTTACGTTCGCTTCTTTGCTTCGGCCCCGCTCCTAAGCGGTGCTTAGGAAGCGCAGCGTGTTTGGATGCACAGCATGGCGAGAGATGATGCTCAGACCGAGATCGGGCCCTCGCCGGGCGTAGCTCTCCACTTATTGGACGACGGCCTGTTTTCGATGGGCGTGTCTGCCACATAGGCTACGCGGCTTTCACACTTCAAATATTCTGGTGTTTACTCCTGTAGATAGCCGCCACTTGAAAAGCACTCCTCCGCATGTGCGGCACTCCGTCGAGAGGCGTTTTAGTTGGTAAGTTTTAGCAGCTGATCGGCGTTACGATGCGCTACTTTTGCGAGAGTCTCGGCATCGACCGGAATCTCTTCAAGGAAGGCGCGACCCCGCTCCAGGGATCCGAACGGGTAGTCCACGGAGTAGAGAATGCGGTCGGCTCCGAAGGCGTCGAGCGTGGCCATGAACGACGGTAAGAAGAAGAATCCGCTTGTGCTGACCCAAACGTGCTTGCGCAGTATCTCGCTGGGGATGCCTGTGAATCCGCCAAACTGATGGAACTGCTGATCCAGGCGAGGCAACATGATCTGCAGGCCCTCGCCCAAGTGCCCGATGATGATTTTCAGGTTGGGATGGCGATCAAGCGAGCCGGAAAGCAGAAGGCGCAGGACGTGGACTGCAGTGTCGCTGTGCCAGCCCCATCCGGATACAGACATCCAGAAGCTGAGATCGCCAGGCAAGCCGGCGTACAGGGCGTCGCGCACCGGCTTGGGAGAGGCCGCGGGATGCAGATAGATCGGTACATCCAGATGCTCTGCTCGCGCAAGCAGAGGCTCGAAGGATCTGTGGTCGAGGTAGCGCCCCTCGGTGGCGCCGCTGACGAGCGCACCCTTGAAGCCGAGTTGGGTGACCGCTCGTTCCAACTCGTCTGCGGAAGCATCCGGATCGGTCAAGGGCAGATGCGCGAATCCTGCATACCTCTGTGGATGAGCCGCGACGCGACTTGCGATTCGTTCGTTTACATCCTGAGCCCAGCGCACACCTTCTCTAGGCGGAAGCAGATCGGCGCCCGCACTCGGAAGCGAGAGCACCTGAACGGTAAACCCGACCGCATCCAGTTCCTTGAGCCGGCCTTCGGTGTCGCCCATTCTGTCACTCATGCTCCACTTACCATAGGGACTATTGCGCGACATATAGCCTCTCGTGGTCACAGCCTCCTCAGGCAGACGATCGGTAAGTTCCGGAAAGGTGACGTGTTCCTCAACGCCCACAATGCGGGGCAACGCTGCTCTCTTATCGCTCATAGTTTCTGCCTCCACAGGGCTGCCTCCTCACAAGATGAACCGCGCAGGAAAGCCGCGGCACGGCACTCAGTCGCTCCGATAAGGGGAAAGGCTGTCGACCGCCGGTCTCAAGCCAGCACGCAGAACCATAGATGCTAGTTCCAGCGCTAGGGTTGAAGTTTTTGTCCGGTCGCTGCGAAATGATAGCTAGTTATATGGGAAGGGCAGTCATGGCAGACAAGATAAACCCTGATCGTAACTTCCGAGTTGGGGGATTCGATCAGGTCGCACTCTTTCGCTTCGTTGCAGGAACTCTCCACCCACGTTATCAAGGAGCCCATTTTTTCGAAGCATCTCTGATCCAGAACGCGAGAGACGCGGAAGGTGGGAACTACGAGGTTTGGGACGAGACGCCGGAGTCCATAAGGCAAAATCAGGTGACGAGAGGATTCGTGCAGCGTTCGATCATTTGCTGGTGGATTTCAAGATCGAACGTACGCCGGCGGCCATCTCAGCGGATGGATGGACGACTGTACGACTTGTAGGAACTAGACTAACGTCCCGCTTTGTCGAAGGCTGACACTGCTTCCGGCGAGAAGTAGTCGCCTTCGGCCAGATCTTCGAGGAGAGTCGGATAGACCGGATCCCAACCAAGCAGCCCGCGCGTATAGACACTAGACACAGGTGAATCGATATCAAACGCCTTTGCGAAGAAGGCATTTTGGAAATGCTCGACGGCTAGGTTTGCAGGGAGGGACACTGTCCGGATGTTAAGCATCCGCCCGATCAGATGCGCGATCGTCACAAAGGTGATCCCGCTCTCTCCAGTACCGTGCAGAGCGCTGCCTGCCCGAGCCTTTTCGACAGCAAGCCGGTAGAGGGTAGCTGCGTCCTTTCGGTGGACTGCGGGCCAGCGGTTTGCGCCATCGTCGATATAAGCGGAGATGCCGGTTCGGCGCGCCGTCGAAATCAGGAACGGAATGAAGCCGACATCGCCCGGTCCATGCACCGTGGGAGCCAGCCGCAGGACGATGCTGCGAACTCCTTTGTCAGTGAAGCCGAGACACGCCCGCTCCCCAGGTATTCTCAAAGCGCCGAGCGACTGCGGGTCTGGTGCATCCTGTTCCGTAGCGACCTTTCCAGGCGTCATAACCAGTGTTCCGGAAGTGATCACCAAGGGCTTACCAGAACCTGTAAGTGCCTCTCCCATCGCATCGATCGCCGCGCAGTCGCGCCGCGTCATGCTTGCCGGGTCTGAGAAGTCCCCACCGAACGCCATGTGAATGACTCCATCTGAGGCTCGCGCCCCTTTCGCCAGCACTTCAAGATCGTCAAGGGAACCATGAAGCGTCTGCGCTCCAAGCTCATTGAGACGTTGCAGGGACTTGTCAGAACGAGCCAAGCCTGTGACCATGTGGCCGTTTGCGATTAGTTCCAGGATGATAGCGGGGCCGGTTTGGCCGGACCCCCCAGTGACGAAGATGTGCATGTTGCCTCCACAAACAAGGCTATAAGCTAACGCTGTACGATCAATGCTGCGGCGTACAAAGAATCGTCGCGTGCGTACAGCCTATGGATCCGCGATCTGACATCCTCGTCCTCGTGCAGCCTCGGACCTAGGCCACAGGCGGGTAGAAGCGCGAGCCGCGGCTGGGGAGTTCGCTTCCCGTCGCGCGGGAAGGTCAAGTGCTTCAGCGTTGTTCGGGGAGAATGTTGGCTTTCCGTAGACAATACCCCGAAGCCGATCGCGATGGGCACAGAGGATAACTTTTTATTTGCCCCGCAAGGGTGTACCTGACTGCAGGCGAGTGAGAGACGCCCGCGGTCAGGACACCGCGTTTACGGTAGCGGGTTTTGTCCCATTCGTTGCTGGCCCATCGCAACCGACTCGCGAACAACTTCGAAGCCATACCGCAAGAATTCCTCTTCATAGGTTCCGAGTGCCTCGGCCAACAGCTTCTCTCCTGCTGCAACTGTCTTCAGTTGCCGTCCGAGAAGGGCCGCATCGCGCATCGCGAGGTTCGCTCCCCGGCCCAGCGTCGGGGTCATGGCGTGCACTGCGTCGCCTAGCAACGTGACATTCGTGGGCGCATCCAGCACTCCGGGCACGCTCGTGGACATGCCAACGATAAAGAACGATTCGCTTTCTCCACCGCCGACGAAGTCTCGCGCCTTTTCCGGCCAGCCCTCAAGCATCTTGACAGCAACCACCTGCAGATCCTTGGGCGTAGCGCTGCGGAGTTCGGCGTGGCTCCGCGGAAAGAGTTCATGCCGCCCACCAACGATGCAGACCGCGTAGTTGTCACGCGGCTCGAGCGTCGCCGAGCGCAAAATCTCCTTTGCGGCAATGTCTGGTTTTGTGGGGAATCTGACCGCACCCGTGCCGAGGAACAGCTTGCGCTCGTCAATTGCAATGCCGAAGATATCCTCGATCGCCTCGGGAGACAGCAGCTTTTCCGCGAGCTCATACGGCACGCGACCGTAGATGGCCTGCACCCCCGCATCCATGCTGTTGAGTTGGGGTGCGCACGGCGGAATGAATACCGTCCGCACCGACCAATACGTGCCCGTTCGCATGGGTGCCGTCGGCGAAGGCCGCTATAACACCATCTGCGGTGGACTCGTAGCTGATAAGTTGCTTGTTGAAGTGACAGCAGTCCTCAAGCCCGAGCAGCGCAATTTCGCGCAGGGTTCCACGATCCACGTTGCAGTGAATCTTTTCTTCTGAGACGAACTCGGGCCAGTACTGCGCATCTTGTCCGTCATCGGTTGGAATGCGCTTGGCAATGCTCAGGTCTGTCTTGAGGATGGTGGTGAACGATGTGGTGCGCATAGCCGTTGCTTCAAACAGCCGGTGCAGATCTGGTGGCAACACCTCGCGCAACGCGTTCAGCGCGTCTGCTTCCAGGTGCAAACGATACCCTTGCGGACGATCCCAAGGGCTCGCGTCCCGTTCGAAGACTTCTACATCCATATGGGCTTTGCGGAGCGATTGGGCGAGGCAAAGGCCGCCAAGTCCAGCGCCAATGATGATTGCTTTGATTTGAGGCATAAACGTCCCTTCTCCTCTCAGAGGAAGGGACGTACCGGTGACCGCACCCTTTTAGGGAGCGATGCCTGTACGAACGCTCTCGCGTCGCCCGGACTACCTACCGGGCTGTGGCTTTCGCACGTCCGATTCGATTTTACACCTCACGCCTGGTATAGGATGAGGCGCTTTGTATCGGGTAGATATTGGGGCTTCTAAATAAGATTTGCGATGATGTTCCGCCTGGGCGAAGACTGAACCCTAAATTCGGTTCTCATCCCCTGCACGACCGTCAACCCTCAAACGAGATACTTGGCAGTTCCTACGCCCAGTCGACAATTCGCACCTACATCCGCACGGTTGAGCATTATTCGCAGCACTTCCACCGTCCTCCGGATCAGCTTGGGCTGGAGCATATCCGCGAGTACCAGGCGGCGATGTTCCGCACCTGGAAGCTCGCGCCGAACACGGTTGCGCAGCGGCTTGCAGCGTTGCGCTTTCTTTATATCAGGTGCTCAAGCGTGGCTGGAGCGCCGCCGAGACGCCTTACCCGAAGAAGGTGCTGCACCTCCCCGAGATCCTTACCCAGGGAGAAGTCGCACGCCTGATCGCTGCGACAGCAACCCGCTTGAGCAGAGTGAGGGACGGGAGCATACCCGAGGGGCTGAACGCCCGATGGACCCACCTCAGAGGCAGGTGCCCTTTGGGGCTATCTCGGAGGGAAGTGCCTTGCCGATCCGATCAGAGTGTGGAGCGGAGGCTCGACGGGCGCCTTTGTCCTTCGCAACAGAACGAGATCAGATGCTCATCCGAGATTTGCTTCATGACCTGAGTCGGAGCGCCGCCTGCGAGATCATGAAAGTCTCGAATCAGGTGCATCTGGTCGTAGTAGCCGACTTGATGAGCGATGTCGATCCAACTGCGATGGCCTGCCCGGTACTCCACGACGGCGCGCTGGAAGCGTGAGACCCGGCTCAGCGCCTTTGGCGACACTCCGGCCCACTCCAGGGCTCTTCGCCCAAACTGTCGCTCGCTGATGCCCGTCATCCTTGCCGCGTCGCTTACCATGCAACGGCCTGAGGCCAAGTGGCGCAGGGCGCGCGCGGTGGGATCGAGCGGACGGGCTTGCTGCAGCCGATGGAGGAAAAAACGGTCCAGCAGATTGACTTGATCGGCGAAGCTTTTGGCGTTGCCGAGGCGCTGATAGAGGGACGAGACCTGAGGGCCGAAGACGGCGTGCCCTTCCGCGCCTCCGCCGGTAAGCGGGGCGATCGACGCACCGAACAAACGGTACATACCCAACGGCCGAAAGAGCACATCCAGGGAGTGCACGTGATCGCGCAGAATGAGCCGCGTTCTGCGTTGGAGAATCGGCCCGATCACGGTTGCCGCCCAGGAACGGCGACGTTGTTCCGTCTCGTATTCCTTGATCTCGTAGATGGTCGCGAACTGGAAGATCAACATGGTGCCCGCGCGCGGAAACACGGGCTCAACGACCTCTCCGGCCTTCGAGAGGCGCTGCACGTAGCACTGGATGAATGGCTGCAGGACCGCATCCGGCAATGCGCTTTGTGTGGTCAGCATCGTGTCTCCCTGGAAGGGCTAAGTCTTCTGCCCGGGGCTCGAGTAAGGCAGATCCATCTTCTCGACGTTGTGCAGGTCCATCTGAGCGGCTCTCCAGTCGCCACCCTCCAGCAGCAGCGTGTAGGTCACCAGCATATCGTTCTGCTTGGCGAGATCGAGCTTGCCGTCCGGGTTCATCACCGGGCTGCTCCAGCCGGCCTGCAGAACGATCACGGTCGGCGCAATCTGTCGAACGGCCAGCAACTGCAAGGGCGGAGCGGTGACGTCATGATACGGTCCGCCGGGATTGTGGAGGAAGGCGAGAGCCTTCTCGACCGCGGCGCGACCCTGGACCAGCGAACCGAAACGGTTGACGGTATTCGCGTCGGAGACTTGAAGGATGGCGAGTTGGTGGGCGTCATGATGGTTCCAGGCCTGAATCCATTTGCCTAGGAAGTCTTGAGCCGCTACGCGGGCTGCTGCCGGGCTGGACGGACCTTCAGCATGGAGGATCGGAGAGGCCGCAAGTGCGGTTCCCGTCACCAGGAAAGTACGGCGGGAGATCGAAGAAGTTGTCATAGCGAGACCGTAAGCTCGTGAGACAAGCTGAGCCTAGTACAAACCGGACATGCGAGAAGGAAAGGTTGGATTGCGGTCGGGTAATTCGGGGTGATGGGTGTGAGGGAGCGGGAGCGGGTCGTTTGCCGGGGCAAACGATACCCACCCTTTCGACGAGACCGAAAGGATGGGGCGGCGGCGTTAGTCATGGCGTGAATCCTGTATGGGAGTAAGTTGGCTGGATTGCTCTTGCGCACCCGGGACAGACAACGGCAAGGGCAAGGGCAAAAGCAACGGCCACTACGGAGGTTCTTCGCTTTGCCCAGAATGACCCCCCGGGGAGTTATGGGAGGTTACTTGATGATTTCTCCGGTGGGAGTGGCGTATTCGATGGGACCGAGGCCGGTGGCTTTGAGGCCGGGTTCGATCTTGGCCTTATCGCCGACCGCGAGGATGATCAGGTTGTCGGGGTGGACATCCTCTTTAGCGACGCGGACGACGTCGGCGGCGGTGACGGCGCGGTACTTATCCGGCAGCGTGGTGTAGTAGTCCAAAGGGCGATTGTAGGTGAAGATGTTGGCGATGGACGCGGCGGTGTTGGCCGTGGTCTCGAAGCGGGCGGGGATGGACTGGATGCGGGCGTCCTTGGCCTGCTTGAGCTCGGCGTCGGTGGGTGGGTTGGCGGCGAAGCGGGAGATCTCGTAGAGCATCTCCTTGGCTGCGGGGCCGGTGATGTCGGTGCGGACGAGGCCGCCGGCAAAGAACGGACCGCCTTCGCGATAGAAGAGATAGGCCGAGTTGGCGCCGTAGGTGTAGCCGTGCTCCTCGCGGAGATTCATGTTGATGCGGCTGGCGAAGGAGCCGCCGAGGGTGTAGTTCATGATCTGCACGGCCTCCAGATCAGGCGTGGTGATGGGCAGCCCGATGCCGAAGGCGGCGAGGGCGGTCTGGGGCGCGCCGGGTTTGTCGATGATGACGATCTTCCGGGTGGGTGCGGGCGGAGCCGGCGGGATGGTGACACCGGACGAGGCGGAGCTGCTCCAAGTGCCGAAGTACTTTTCTGCGAGGCGTTTGGCTTCTGCTTCGGAGACGTCGCCGGCGAGTGCGAGGGCGGAGTCAGCGGGGCCGAAGTGGGCGGCGTAGAACCCGGTAACGTCATCCCGGGTAAGGGCAGTCATGGTCTCCACCGTACCTGCGGAGGAGGTTCCGTAGGGCTGGGTGCCGTAGATGAGGCGCGGTCCGACGCGGAAGGCGATGGCGTAGGGCGAGTCCGCTTCCTGGGTGATGCCGACGAGCTGTTCCTTGCGGACGCGGTCGAGGTCGGCGGGGTCAAAGGCGGGATGCTGGGCGACGTCTGCGAGGAGCTCCATGCCGGCGTCAGCATGGTTGGAGAGGACGCTGAGGCTGACGGTGGCGGAGTCCATGGACTCGCCGCTGGTGATGCGGGTGCCGATGCGCTCCTCGTCTGAGGCTAGCTTGGTGAGGGGCCGGGTGGTGGTGGCCTCCGCCATGGTGCTGGTGGTGAGGCGGGCGAGACCAGCCTTAGCAGGAGAGGTGTTTTCACCGCCGGCGCGGGAGGTGAGCTGGGCGGAGAGGACGGGGAGGTTCTTGTCCTCCACGAAGTAGACCTTCATGCCGTTTTTGAGGGCGAAGGATTTGGGGACGGGAAGGTGGAAGGTGAGGGCCGGGCCGGGCGCGGGTACGGTCTTGCGGAAGTCCTGGGCCTTCTCGAATTCGGCGGTGTAGGGGTTGGTGATCTTGACTTCGGCGTCGGTGTTATCCGGGCTGCGGGGGACGTCGTTCAGAACCTTCTTGCCGGGGATGCAGTCGATGACGACTGCGGACTCCTTGGTGAAGTACTTGGCTGCGGCGGCTTTGGCGCTGGCGACGGTGACGGCTTCTTCGCCGGCGATCTGCTTGGGCAGGTATCCGGGGTCGCCGGTGTACTGGTTGAGCTCGTTGAGAGTGTCGGCCACGCCGCCGAAGCCGCCGAGGCGCTGCAGGCCGGAGATGGTGGCGGTGAGCTTGACGGCCTTCGCGGCTTCGACTTCGGCCTCGGTGGGGCCGGTGGTCTGGAGCGCGGCGACCTCTGCCCAGACGGCGGTTTCGAGATCTTCCAGCTTGATGCCGGGCTTGGCGGTAACGGTGCACTGGACGATCCCGGTGAGCTTGAGCTGAGTCTGGTTGCAGTTGACGTCCTGGGCGACCTGGGTCTTAAAGCGGAGGGCCTGGTCGAGGCGGCTGGCCTTGGCACCGCCGAGGACATAGGTAGCGACGTCGGCGGCGTCGGAGTCCGGAGTGAAGATGGCCGGGGTCAGCCAGGCGATGGTGAGCTGCGGGAGCTTGACGTCGTCGGTGACGGTGGCGCGGCGCTGGCTGGTGATGGGCGGGGTGACGACGGTGACGGGCTCAACCTTGGGGCCTTCGGGGATGGGGCCGAAGTACTTCGTCAGGAGCTCCTTGAGCTGCTTGGGGTCGAAGTCGCCGGCGATGGCGATGCTGGCGTTGTTGGGGGTGTAGAACTGCTGGTGGAAGTCGCGGATGTCGGCGATGCGGGCGGCTTCGATGTCGGCGTGGGAGCCGATGACATCGGCGTAGTAGGGGTGGGTCTGGGGGAAGAGGAGCTGAAACATCTTTTCGTTGGCGAGGTCGTAGGGCTGGCCTTCGCCCTGTCGGCGCTCGTTGCGGACGACGTCGCGCTGGTTGGCGAGCTTGACGCGGTCGAGGCCCTCCATGAGGAAGCCCATGCGGTCAGACTCGAGCCAGAGGCCGAGCTCAAGCTGGTTTGCAGGGAGGGTCTCGAAGTAGTTGGTGCGGTCGAAGTCGGTGGTGCCGTTGACGTCTGTCGCGCCTGCGCCCTGGACGTACTTGATGTGGGCTTTTTCGCCGACGTGCTCGGAGCCTTCAAACATCATGTGCTCGAAGAGGTGGGCGAAGCCGGTGCGGCCGGCGCGCTCGTTCAAGGGGCCGACGTGGTACCAGAGGTCGACGGCGACGAGCGGGAGGCGATGATCTTCGTGAGTGATGACCTTGAGGCCGTTGGGCAGGGTGTAGGTCTCGTACTTGATCTCGGGCGGTGCGAACGGAGCCCGGACGTATGGCTCGGCGGCTTGGGCGAGGCAGGCAAAGGCAAGCGAGGCGACGGCGGCTACAGCGCGAATCTGCATTCTGGGCAGTCCTTCGGGTACGGGGTCTAAGGCTCGGATGGGTTCAAGGATACCTGCAAAATGGGCGGGGGAACTATTTTTGAACGGGCGGGCGCAAGGAACGGTGAGCGGGAGGTCGCGGGCCCAATATTCCGGGGTATGCTGTGGACACCGCTGCAAAATTCCTTTGGTCCCGAGGTTCTCGCCCGTCGATGCGTACCCGTCTGGAACAGCACTTCCACTTTGCGGAGCATGGGACGACGTGGCGGACCGAGATGCTGGCCGGCGTGACGACGTTTATCACGATGGCGTACATCATCTTCGTGAACCCCGCGATCCTGTCCGAGACGGGGATGCCGCTGGCCGCGGTGACCACGGCGACCTGCCTGTGCGGAGCGTTCGGCAGCATCCTGATGGGCGCGCTGGCGAACTATCCCTTGGCGCTGGCGCCCGGGATGGGGTTGAACGCGTACTTCACCTACACGGTGGTGAAGGGGATGGGAGTGCCGTGGCAGACGGCGCTGGGCGCGGTGTTTCTGTCGGGTGTGGTGTTCCTGGCGCTGACGTTTATCGGAATACGGCAGAAGCTGGTGGCGGCGATTCCACACCAGCTGCACGCGGCGGTGGCGGGTGGGATCGGGCTGTTTATTGCGTTCATTGGGCTGAAGAACTCAGGGATTATCGTGGCCAGTCCGGCGACGACGGTGACGCTGGGCGATATGCATAGTCCGGCCGTGATGCTGGCGGTGTTTGGGGTGCTGCTGATCGCGGTGCTGCAGGCTTTCCGGGTGAAGGCTTCGATGCTGATTGGAGTGCTGGGGACGATGTTGGTGGGAGTGGCAGCGGGGCAGGTGCATTGGGCTCCCACGCCGTTTTCACCGGGAGCGATCAAGGCTACGGCGTTTCAGCTGGATATTCGCGGGGCGCTGCATCTGCATGCGGCTGAGATTATCTTCGTGTTCCTGTTCGTCGACCTGTTCGACAACATCGGGACGCTGGTGGCGGTGACGGAGCGGGCGGGGTTGATCGCGCCGGACCATACGATTCCGCGGCTGGAGCGGATCTTCTTTGCGGATGCGGTGAGTACGGTGCTGGGATCGCTCGCGGGAACAAGTACGGTGACGAGCTATATCGAGTCGGCTGCGGGTGTGGCGGCCGGAGGGCGGACGGGGGTTACGGCGATCGTCACCGGCATACTGTTTTTGCTGGCGTTGTTCGTGGCTCCGCTGGTGGGAGCGATCCCGGCGTTTGCGACTTCGCCGGCGTTGATCCTTGTAGGAGGGCTGATGCTGGCGGGGATCAGGACGGTGGAGTGGGACGATCCGCTGATTGCGATCCCGGCGTTTCTGACGCTGGTGACGATTCCGCTGACGTACTCGATTGCGACCGGGCTGAGCTTTGGGCTGATCAGCTTTGCGGTCCTGGAGATACTGACGGGGCGGGCGAAACGGCAGAACTGGATGCTGTATACGCTGGCGGTCTTGTTCGTGGTGCGGCTTGCGTTCTTAAACAAGGGCTGACCCGGAACGCTTTGCGGGCGCGCACGGGTGGGAGTTGACATCTGTAACCTGCACGGTTACTTACTTGCTGGGGATGAAGTCGAAGGCGAAGGCGAGCGTGGTGACCAGGGTTGCCGCGATGAAGATGCTGGGGACGAGTTCCATGGAGGACTCCTTAAAGGATCTTTGGAGGATCCCTTGGAGGACGGTGGCGCTGGGCTGCGTAACCTTCGTGCTTTTGTCGAAGGCTGCAGCAGCCGTGCGGGTAAAGGAGTGGTTGGAGGTGGTGGAGGAAGGAGCGTTTGTTTGGCCGCTCCTTCACCAAGACCGCGGAGTTAGATGGAGCTGGTGAGCGAGCTGCCGACGCTGTTGAAGGCGGTGCTGATCTTGGTGGAGAGACCGGACATGGCACCGACCGCGGCCAGACCGACGAGACCTGCGACGAGGGCGTACTCGATCAGATCCTGACCGGATTCATCCTGGAGCAGAGAGAGGAAGAGCTTCTTGGAAGTGTTCATGTGAGGTTGTCCTTGAGGGTTGGGTTGGAGTTGTGGTTTGAGGCATCGCTGCCGGTTAGGGTGTCTTGTGTACCGCTAAACTTTGTGCCCGAGTCTGTGCGGATTTCTCTTCAGCGCTGCTATGGTTATCGTCTTTTCGCGTTGTGAGCTAAATGGCGCGAAGGTGGGATTTGGGTACAACTGGCACCAGTACCGGAATGACACGATGGTTCCCGTCGCGGTGACCCTCCTGCCATAGATATCGGCGGATGCGCTGCTATGCTTCAGTGCAGTCGATAAAGTTTGCGCGGACAAGGGACGGATCGACGTCAGGGTGCACATGGGCTTTAAGGTTGTGATCGCCGATAGTCAGGCTGTATTTCGCACGGGGGCCGCGCGTTTGATCGCTGTGGAAGAGGACTTCCGCATCATCGGGCAGTGCGATGATCTGGCGCGGCTCTACTCGGCCGCGGAGAAGGGCATCGGCTCGCTGATCCTGTGCGCCGCATCGTTGCAGCCGGATCTTGCCCAGTTGGTGGAGAAGGCTAAGCCGGGCAAGAACCTGATCGCAATGGTGCTGGAGAACACGGAGGCAAGTGAGCCGTTCGTGAAGGCAGGGGTACGCGGGATCGTGCATCGCGACGTGGGGTCGGTGGATCTGATCAAGTGCCTGCGTATCGTGGGCCGCGGCGGGAGTTATGTGCAGCCGCGGGCACAGAAGACGGCCGTGGAGTTCGAGACGGATATGGTGGGAGAACGGGCGCGGGAACGGCTGACGCCAAAAGAACTGCGGATCGTGAGTCTCATCGTGCAGGGCTATAAAAACAAGGACATTGCGATCGAGCTGAACAATACCGAGCAGGTGATCAAGAATTACCTGCGCTCGATCTTCGATAAGACCGGAGTGTCCGACCGGCTGGAGCTGGCGCTGTTTACCATTCACCATCGGGTGCTGGCGGATGGGGTCGCGGAGGCGACCCGGGCCTCACGGGATCTTGCCTCGTCGATGGCGAGCCACTGAGACGTTCAGCCGTTCGAACTCATCCTGAAACAATCTCTAAGCCGGCGGCACGATTTCAATCTATTTGCAGGGTTGCTCCGAGCGAAAGTGGAATTCACCCGCGTCTCCCAACTTTCTATTCTTTAGTAACGCGGATCGTTCTCCGCGCATGCTTTTCTGGTGAGGTAGACCCCGTTGGAACGAAGGAAGCGTCCCCGTAGATCGACTCCAAGCGACGACATCCAGGTCGACCTGACCCGTTTGAACTTTCGTACGTTGACCGGCCCGGTGCTGGTCGGCGGGATTGCGCTGGTGGGCAGCAATGCCCTGCTCGCGGACCACTTCAACGATCCGTGGCTTTGGGATCTGACGCGTTGGATGGGCGAGATCTGCGCGGTGCGCGTCCTGATCGTGGTGGCGTTCTCCTACCGGCCCAGGCCGAACCTTACGCGATTGGCGGCGAACCTTTGGAGCGCCGCGTATGCGCTGGCGACGTTCCTGTTCTGCTGCGCGGCGGCATCCTCCACGCTGTATAACTTCCGCTTTCATGACGGCAGCGCCCAGGCGATCTGTACGCTGGGCACGTTCTCCTTGTGCGCCGCGCTGAGCTCACGCATCGGCCTGCGGCCCTGGATTCCGCAGCTTTGCGGCTTCATCATGCTGGGTGCGCTGGGCCTCTCGATCATCCGGCCGTTCGACCTGCTTGCGCGCACCGGCTTCGTGATCCTGTGCTTCTTTGCGTATGCGCATTGGGAGGGTGTGAAGACCAAGTTTGAGGTGGTGGTAGAGCAGTTGCAAAGCCGCCGGCATCTGCAGACCGTCGCCGAACACGATTCCCTGACCGGGCTGGCGAATCGCCGCTACTTCGAAGAGCGGCTTGCAGCCATGTGTGAAAACGCCGAGACCTTCGGCATCCTCTTTCTGGATCTTGACCGCTTCAAGCAGGTCAACGACACCTGGGGCCATAATACCGGCGATGCCCTGCTGCAGCAGGTGGCGGACCGGCTGCGCAGCGTGGTGCGCGCGGATCAGGACCTGCTGGCGCGGCTTGGCGGGGATGAGTTCGCCATCATCCAGACCTGCATCTCCAGCGAAGAGTCGGCGCAGGCTCTCGCCCGGCGGATCGCGGATGCGCTGCAGCCGCCGATCTACGTCGAAGGCAAGGAGCTTCGCATCAGCGCAAGCATTGGGGCGCGACTGTCCTCCGGAAGCTTCAACAATCCGCGCATCATTCTTGGCCGCGCGGACGCTGCGCTCTATCGCGTCAAGCAGGCGGGCGGCGCAAGCTTCGCCTTGGCGGAAGACTAGGACCGGCCGCGGGGATCTACCGCACTAGGGCGCTTTGATCGAAGTTCTCCAATAACTCGGCGACATCTTTGTAGACCTCAACGCAGCCGGCCTCCAGCAACTCCTCGCGAGTCCAACCACCGGACTCCACGCCGATGGTCCAAACGCCTGCTTTGCCGGCTGCCTCGGCGTCATACGGCGTGTCCCCTAGCGCCAATACCTCATCCGGCTTCAGGCCGAGCCGCTTGAGCGTCGCCTGGAAGATGTCCGGGTGCGGCTTGGACTTGTTCGCGTCGTCGGCGGAGCTCTCCTCCTCGATCAGGTCTTCCATCTGCACAATTCTCTTGTAGATCTTCAGGTCTTCCGTGCTTGCGGAAGAGGCGAGCGCGGGACGGACGCCCGCCTCCTTCAATCTCACCAGGAACTCGCGAGCCATCGGCAGAGGTTGCACCTTGTGCAGGTAATCGTGCTGGAAGACGAACTTTCTGTATGCCTCCAGCGGCTCCTGCACGCACTTCTGCTTCCACCACGGCACGAAGACCGGCACCAGCTCATCCCCGCCTTTGCCGATCTGCCGCCGCAACTGCTCTACTTCCAGCTCGATGCCAAGTTCCTTGAACGCCGCCTGCCACGCCTCCGCATGCAGCCAGTTGCTCTGCACCAGGGTTCCATCGATATCGCACAACAATGCCTTGATCATGCGCGTTGGATGCTGAGTTGTCCTGCTGCGCGCAGTCAAGGGTTCAGCGAGGCTTAGTCGAGCCTTGCGCGGCTTAGCCGATTCTGGCGGTACGGCTGGAGCTCTCATAGAGCGTCGCCCTATCCTTGCCGCTTTGCTTGCTGGTGTAGAGTGCACGATCGGCCTCCTGCATCAGCAGCATCTCGTCGAGCCTCACTTTGTGATCCCAGAAGGTGATGCCGATGCTGATGGTCACGCGGTGCAAGGGGCTCGCCTGGTGCTTCAGCTCAAGCCCGCGCACGCTTTTCAGGATCTTCTCCGCGAGCAGACGGCCCCCGGCTACCTCGGTGTCCGGCAGCATCACCGCGAACTCTTCTCCGCCCAGCCTTGCGACCGCGTCGCCTTCACGGGTTACGGATTGCGAGAAGACCTCCGCCAGCGCCTTCAGGCAAGCGTCGCCTTCCTGATGCCCGTAGGTATCGTTGTAGAGCTTGAAGTAGTCCACATCCATCATCAGCAGGCACATGGTGCCCATCCTCTTCTGCGAGACTCCGCGCATGGCCTCGTCGAAGCCGCGGCGGTTCAGCACCTGCGTCAGGGGATCGATGACCGCGAGGCCGGCGAGCCGCTGCCGTTCCAGGTTCAGCTTTGTGCGCTCTTCCTTCCAGGTCTCTTCCTCCAGCTTGCGCCCGGAGATGTCGCGAATCGTGCCGACATAGCCCGCGACCTCCTTGCCGGACGGCGAGCCATAGCCGCGCACAATCGCCTCCACCCAACACCAGCTCCCGTCCTTGCGGAGCATGCGGTAGTGCATGGTGTGTTCGCGCTTGCCGGAGGCAAGACTGCCCAGAACCATGCCTGCAATCTCCACATCATCCGGATGGAAGGTCTTCAGCCGGTCCATCGCAAGAAACTCCTCCGGGTTCCATCCGGTCAGTTGCTCGATGGCAGGCGAGACATAGCGTTGCGCCCCATTCAGAGAGGAGAGGATGATGACGTCGCCGGCGGTGTTGAGCAGCGTCTCGTAGATGGCCTTGTTCTCTTCCCCGACCCGCTCCGCACGGCGGCGTTCATCCAGCAGCGCACCGACCGGCAACGCCGTCGCCGCACACATCCAGATGAAGATCTGCAGGACGATCAGCCGGTCATCCTGGGTTGCGGATCGCATCAGCCAGATGGGTCCATGACCGTGCGCGGTGGCGAACCAGCCCACGGTGGCCGCCAGGATCGAGGTCAGGACGGCTCCTTCCAGACCCAGGGTCAGCAGCACCAGGATCATGGGCGGGAAGACGAAGAACAAGAACGGTCCCTTATTCTGCCAGAACGTGAAGAGGCTGACGATGAGGAAGAAGCCGAAGGAAAGGCTGCCGGGGCGCACATGCGAAGCGAGCCGCCGCAAGCTGCGGTACTCGCCGCTGGTGATAAACAGCAGGAGCGGCAGGATGAGGATGATGCCCAGCGAGTTTGCCAGGATCGACATCTCTCCGGTCCGCCGCGCCGGCTCATGCAGGAACGCGGCGACCGAGTAGGCGCCGATCGCGCCGGTCAGCAGCGGAGCGATCGTGGCAACCAGTCCGAACCGAACGACGTTGCTGCGATGCTTCAAATCCTCAAAGACATGCACGTAGCCACCCATCAGCAGGCAGCCGATCAGCACATCCACACAGGTCAGAACGCCGAGCAGCGTCGCGAGGCCAGCCGGCATGCCCACCAGCAGACCGCCAACCAGAACGCCCAGCGCAATGGCGGCAAAGGAGACGGCGTGCTCCCGAATGCCTTTGCGGCAGTGCGGCAGCAGGAGCGTCAATTCCACGCCGGAGACCGGCCAGATCAGGACGTAGCTCGTTACCCGCCCCAGCACACGGAGAGCGAGCAACATGGACGCGACGGCTGCGAGAAAGAGGAGGATCTGCCGGGACGTTTTGATCCCAATCACGCCTTTAGAGTACCGGGATTTACCTCTCTTGCCCGCATCAATCGTCAACCCACATCAATAGAATCAAGGATCGCCCAGGAAAGGTGCTGCCTCACGAATGGTGCAGCTCGTTCTCGATCGGGTTGCAGGTCCTCTGCCGGCCCGCGCAGCCTCACAAAACTCTACAGGCCATCCTGGACCTGGCGAGTACACTGGTCACCACCATGACACTCACCGAACTGAACGACTCGTTTGGCCTTCCCGGCATGCTCGCCTTCACAGAGAACCAAGGACTGACCCGCGCGGAGATCAGCACTCCGGGCTGCGAGGCTATCGTCTACTTCCACGGCGCACACCTGACTCACTGGCAGCCCACAGGCCAGAGACCCGTTCTGTATCTGTCGGAGAAGTCGGAGTATGCGCCGGCTAAGGCGATTCGCGGCGGCATCCCGGTCTGTTTCCCTTGGTTCGGCCCGCGTTCGGAAGGCTTGGGCACCGGCGGCAAAGGCTCCGGCGGAGGCGCTCACGGCATCGCCCGAACCTCGGAGTGGGATCTTGCGTTCACCGCACTCTCCGGCGAAGACCTCTACCTGACCTTTACCCTGGGCGAGTCGGATCTGAGCAAGAGCCTGGGCTTCAGCCACTTTCGCGTCTCGTACGAGATGATCCTCGGCCACGACCTGACCTTGAAGCTGACCGTCGCGAACACCGGCCAGGAGAGCTTCAGCTTTGAGGAGGCGCTCCACACCTACTTTGCCGTTGCCGACGTGCACAAGGCCTCGACCACCGGCCTCGAGTCCGCCACCTACCTGGATAAAACCGATGGCAATAAGGAGAAGCATCTCCCCGGCGGCCCGCTCACGCTCAGCGGATGGACCGACTGGGTCTTCCCGCACAACGCCGCCGAGACCGTCATCCACGATGAAGGCCGGACGATCACCATCACCAAGGAGAACTCCGACACCTCCGTCGTGTGGAATCCCTGGGCCGAGAAGGCTGCCGGAATGGCAGACATCGCTCCCGCTTCCTGGGAGCAGTTTCTCTGTGTGGAAGCCGCCAACGCCGGTGCCGACTCAATCACGCTGGCCTCGCAGGAGATGCACACGATGCAGGCTGTCATCACCGTGCAGGCCCTCTAACTCGCACATCCTGCGACGTCCCTTGAAAGCGTGTCGATGAACCTGATTCTCGCCTCTGCCTCTCCTCGCCGCCGCGATCTGCTGACGCAGGCCGGCTTCGGCTTCACCGTAGAACCCGCCGGCATCAACGAAGATCTTCTTCCCGGCGAACCGGCGGCCGCGTATGTGCAGCGTCTGGCGATAGAAAAGGCGCAGGCGGTCTGTGCGCTGCACCGTGAGGCTGGCGACGAGTCCTTTGTCGTTCTGGCCGCTGACACGTGTGTCGTCTGCGAGGGTGAAATTCTCGGCACGCCGGTCAGCCCGGCGGACGCGGAGCGCATGCTCGGACTTCTCTCCGGCCGCACCCACGCGGTCATGACCGGCGTCGCCGCCGTGACTCCGGCCCGAACCGCATCCGATGTGGAGATCACGCAGGTCACCTTCAACCTCGTCACCGATCGCGAGATCTTCCGCTATGTAGCAACGGGTGACGCTCTGGATAAGGCTGGCGCGTACGGAATCCAGGGCTACGCGGCCCGCTGGATCCCGCGCATCGAAGGCGATTACTTCAACGTGATGGGCCTGCCGATCGCCCGGATCGTGCGTCTCTTGGAAGAGGTTGCAGAAGTTGAGCCGAACGTCGTGTAAGCTCCAGGGCCGCAACGCGCGTCTCTCACAAGGGGAACCAGACTGGAAACGATGATCCCTCTATGTGGCAAAAATGACACATTCAGGAACATTCTTCCGCTTGTAATCTTGTTTGTCGGGAGCGCTGCAACGTGCCAGGAACGGCTCATCTTGAGCAAACCATCAACTCCGAGATAGGTTTTCAAGGCATCGGTCTCCACAGCGGAGCCGAAGTTTCCATGCGGCTGGTGCCTGCTGCAGCCGGGTCCGGCATTGTCTTCCGGCGCACCGACCTGGACAACTTTGAGATTCCAGCCACCGGCCGGAACGTCGCCAAAGTCAGCTATGCGACATCGCTCATGCGCCAGTCGGTGCTGATCCAGACCACCGAACATCTGCTTTCAGCTCTCATCGGCTTCGGCGTCGATAACGTGATCGTGGAAGTGGATAACCTCGAGGTCCCCATCCTGGATGGGAGCGCGCTGCCCTACGTGCAGGCCTTCCAGAGCACTGGCCTGAAACAGCAGCGCCGCCGCCGCGAGTACCTGAAGATCACCAAGGAAGTCGAAGTGCGCGAGGGCTCGAAGTTCATCGGCGTCTATCCGGGAACCGGCTATCAGATCGATTACTCCATCGACTTTCCCCGGCCCATCGGCTGCGAGACCTTCCGGGGCGACCTCGCCGTCGGCGACTACGTCAACCTCATCGCCCCCGCCAGAACCTTCGGCTTCAAGGAAGATGAACCGATGCTGCGCAATATGGGCCTGATCCGCGGCGCCAGTGACGCCTGCGCGATCATCCTCAGCAGCCAGGGCGTGCAGAACGGTCCGCTGCGCTTCGCGGACGAGTTCGTACGGCACAAGGTCCTTGATCTGATCGGCGATCTCGCTCTCGCGGGCCGTCGCATCCAGGGCCGTGTCGTCGCGGAACGCGCCGGCCATGCCATGCACACCGCGCTGGTGCAGAAACTGATGCGCGACCGCAGCGCGTGGGTGCTGGCGCACGGCTACGATGAGGCGTTGCAGGCTGAGCCCAAAGAGTCAGTCGCGGCGATACGCCTCTCTCCGGCGCACGCCTGACCGTCCCGTCCCGAGCTGCTGTCCCCTTGCCTAAGTCTCACGCAGCCATCGCCCTCGGCTCCAATCTGCCCTCTCGATTCGGCGGCCGGGAGGCCAATCTCCAAGCCGCAGCCAGTCATCTTTCAAGACTTGGAACCGTGCTCGGGATCAGCACCTTGTTCGACACCGAGCCCGTCGGCTACCTGGATCAGCCGCGCTTCCTGAACGCCGCGCTGCTGCTGGACACCGGCCTGGAACCCACGGCCTTGATGCAGGCTTTACTTGCGATCGAGAGCGAGATGGGTCGCAGCCGTATCGGCGTACCGGCAAAAGGCCCGCGCATCATCGACCTGGACTTGATCTGGTTCGATCGACTGGTACTCGACTCCCCGGGCCTGATCCTGCCCCACCCGGCCATGGCGGAGCGCGCCTTTGTGCTGGAGCCGCTGGCGCAGCTTGCCCCGGAGTGGGTCCACCCCGTCCTCGGTCTTTCGGTAGTGGAGATGCTGCAGCGGCTTCACCATGCGGAGCTGGCTACTCGCTGATGTTGCCGTAGTCCCGCGCCGGAGCGCCCGCAACCGGCTTGCCTTCCTGCACATAATTGCGATTCCACTTGGGTACCTCCACCACGTAGGCGCCGGGCTTCTCGATCACAGCCTGGCAGCCCAGGCGGCTGCTGAGCTGGATATCCGCCGCCGTCTCCATGCGGTCGAGCTCCTTATCCTCCGCCTCCGAGATCCCGTTCGCACCCTGCTTGACCCACAGATGGCAGGTGGTGCAGGCGCAGACACCGCCGCACGCGTGGTCAAGAAAGATATCGTAGTTCTCCGCGACGTCCAGAAAGCTCATCGGCAGCCCGTGGCCTTCGTACGGCATCGTGTCGTAGGGGAACTCGACCGTCTTGTTCTCCGGCAGAAAGGTGACGCGGACGATGCCCTCGGCGGGCGGCGTGGAGAGATCGACGTACGGAAGCGGCTTGGAACCTGACATGATTCGATTCTAGTGCAGGCGAAGGAGACCACGAACAGAGATGTCCTCGTCGATCGCCTCCCAATGGATTCCATAGCCGCCGCCGATGATCTCCCACTGAGCGCGCTCCTCCGGGGTGGCATCGCGAAGGCGTGGAAAGAACTCCAACGGCGCGGCTATCTCCCGACCATCGGCAAGATGGATGCGAAGCATGTCTTCGTCGACAGCAACATCGATGGCATCGCTGTCAAACTCAATCAGTGGAGCTTTCGAAGTAATCATGCCAACTCCTAAGAAATAGGTCGCGATGTTCCTCCACAAGGCGGCGCAACTGCCTTGCCTCGCGCACGGGATAGCCTCGATTGTACGCAAGACTCACGGGATCAATCCAGAACTTTGCAAGTGCGGCGTCCCGTCTGACGTGAATGTGAGGCGGCTCGTTATTCTCCTGGCTATAGAAGAAGAAGGTATAGGGTCCGACCCTGAGAACGACAGGCATGTCGCGTCGATTCTAATCCTCGGTCGACTCACCCGGCGTCTCCGGATCAGCCTCCGCCTTCTCGATCTCATTCTGCGGCTCGGCGGAATCTATCTCCGCCGGCGCAAACGCATGCGGCGCGGACGGTGCGGACCCCAGGTTCGCGCCCATCTGTTCGCCGGCCGACTGCATCGTCTGCCCCTTCATCGATCCCGCGATGGCCGTATCCATCATGATCTCGGCGAAGCGCCGCGTCGCCTTGTCCAGCGCGTCGATGGCCTTGCGGATAGTCCGGTGATCGCCGCCCTTGAGCGACGCCTTCACCTCCGTGACGCCCGCCTCGATCTTGGCAATCTCATCGAAGGTAAGCTGCTGCCACGCCGCCGAACTCTTGCCTTTGCTCACCGCGCCCAGGATCGTCTCGGCTTCGTTCTTCGCCTCGATCACCTGGCGCTCGGTGATGTCCTGCTCTGCGTTGTCGAACGATTCGAGGATCATGGATTCCACCTGTTCATCGGTGAGCCCGTACGTTGGCTTGACTTCAACCTCAGCCTCCTTGCCGCTGCGCTGCTCGCGGGCGGAGACGTGCAGGATGCCATTGGCATCGATCAGGAACTTGACCTCGATCCGGGGCAGCCCCGCGACCATCGGCGGGATGCCCTTCAGGTCGAACCGCGCCAGCGACCGGCAATCCTTCGCCAGCTCCCGTTCCCCCTGCACGACGTGAATGGCCACATTCGTCTGCCCATCCACGCCGGTCGTGAAGTGCTCGGTCGCACTCGCGGGGATGGTCGAGTTGCGCTGAATGATCTTCGCAACGACTCCGCCCAGGGCCTCGATCCCAAGCGAAAGCGGCGTCACATCCAGCAGCAGCAGGTCTTCGAGAGCCGCGCTTGCCGTATCGCCGGACAAAATCTGCGCCTGCACCGCCGCACCCAACGCCACCACCTCATCCGGATTTAACTCCGTATGCAGCTTTTTGCCCCGAGCCCCCAGCTGAAAGATCTCCGCCACCAGCGTCCGCACCGCGGGAATCCGCGTACTCCCACCGACCATCACCACTTCATCGATCTGCGCCGGTTCCAGCCCCGCATCGCGCAAGGCCTGCTTGACCGGCCCGGCCGTCCGCGCGATCACCGGCGCGACTAGCTGCTCGAACTGCTCCCGCGTGATCTCCCGTGTATACGGTTCAGCGCCCGGCAGCGCCACGTTCAGCCGAGCCGAGGCCTCGTCCGACAAAGCAATCTTCGCGTCGATAACGGCCTTGCGGATCGCCTGAACCACCTCCGGATTGCCGCGAACATTCGTCCCCAGGTCCCCCGCGATATCGTCCACCGCAATCGCGATCAGCAGGTTGTCGATATCGTCTCCACCGAGGTGCGTATCTCCGCCCGTAGCAATGACCTCAAAGATCCCCTCATGCAGCTTCAGTATCGAGATATCGAACGTGCCGCCGCCGAAGTCGTACACGGCAATGACGCCGTCCTTCTGCTTATCCAGCCCATACGCCAGCGCCGCCGCCGTTGGCTCATTCACCAGCCGCAGCACCTCGAGCCCGGCGATGCGCCCGGCATCCTTAGTCGCCTGCCGTTGCGCATCGTTGAAGTAAGCCGGAACCGTAATGACCGACTTACTGACCGGCGCGCCAAAGAACCGCTCCGCGTTCTTCTTCAACTGCTGCAGCACATACGCCGAGATCTCCGGCGGCGTCAGCGTGAGCCCGCCGACATTCAGCCGCAGCACCTCACCCGCCTTCGCGCCGTCCGCGAGCTTGAACGGAAAGAGCTTGAGCTCTTCCTGAACATCCTCCAGGTCCCGCCCCATCAGCCGCTTCGCGGAGTAAACCGCAGAGGCCGAATCCTGCATCAACGTCGCCCGGGCCGCATTGCCCACTGCAACTCCATCGTCCGTCCACGCCACGACCGACGGCACCAGCCGCTCCCCGTCCTCGCCTGGAATGACCACAGGGATGTCGTCTTGCATATACGCCACGAGCGAGTTGGTGGTGCCAAGGTCGATGCCTACAACGAGAGTGCGTGGTTCTGCCATTGCGCCTAATCCTGTCCTGATTCCGTCTCGATCGGTTCGATGCGCCATCGCCACGAAAGCGCCGCTCGCCGATGGCTGCTGTAACTTCCATTCTCCTACACTGCTGCACAGGAGACTTCCCGTAGCAGAACGATTCGCGAAGGATTGCACGTCCACCATCATTCCCGCCCTTCGCTACCGCGACGCACACGCCGCCATCGAGTGGCTGGTCCGCGTCCTGGGCTTCACCGCCAAAGCGGTCTTCGACGGCCCTAACAACACCGTGGCCCACGCCGAGCTCAACTTCGGCAACGGCATGATCATGCTCGGCTCCGCCTCCAATCCCGGAAGCCGCCCGGAGGACTGGGCGCAGCCGGATGAGATCGGCCGCCGCTCCACCCAGTCCAACTACCTCATCGTCGCCGACGCAGTAGCCGTCTACGAGTCCGCCAAAGCCGCAGGCGCCGAACTCACCATCGACCTGCGGGAGATGGACTACGGAGGCAAGGCCTTCGGCTGCAAAGACCCCGAAGGCCACGACTGGTCCATCGGCGAGCACGATCCCTGGGCGCCCAGCGAGACCTTGCCGTGTTAGTTTCTGGGAATGGAACTCAACCCCTACGCAAGCTGCCTAGGCGATCTGGATGCCCGAGCCGTGCTCTCCGCCACGCCCGGGCTGCTGCACCAAGCAGCCTGCGCCTTGACTCCTGAGCAAGTCGCTGCACCCACCGCACCCGGCAAGTGGAGCGTGTGCCAGACCGTCGCGCACATGGCGGACTGTGAGCTCGTCTTCAGCTTCCGCCTCCGCCAGACCCTCGCCGAAGACTCCCCCACCGTCCAGCCCTTCGATCAAGACCGCTGGGCCAGGCACTACGCCGCCTACGATCTACCCTCCGGTCTGGAGCTCTTCCGCGCCTCCCGCGAGTGGAATCTCAAGTTGATCTCCGATCTCAGCGCCGCCGACCTCGTCTGTCCCATGACCCACCCGGAACGCGGCACCATGACCTTTCAGAACCTCCTTGAAACCATGGCCGGCCATGACCTGAACCACCTGCGGCAAGTCCAGCGCTACGTTCAACAAGAAACCGCCTAGCCCTTACTCCAGAGCCGCCGTCACGTCCCGCACCAGGTTCCGCAGATAGCTCCGCTTGTTCAGCAGCGTCACCATCGCATCCTTCGCCGCCGCCTGCCCGGCCGCATCATCTGCATCTACGGCCTCGTCCCACCGCCGCCACAGCCCTTCGAGCTCCCGTTGCGTCTCCGCCATCTTCGCCGCAAACGTCGTCGCCGCGGTCTCCAGATCGCGTCGAAGCTCCGGTTCCGCCTCATCCCCCATCTGCTTCGCCGCCTTCATCTCCATCAGCTGCATGTTCAGCTCGAAGACCTCTTCCAGCAGCTCCGGCGGGATCAGCTGCTTCTTCTCCGTCCCAGAGGTCCGCGCGGCCTCCGTAGCCGCCTTGGACTGCTCCTCCAGCTCTAAGCCTTCGAGCGTCAGCAGATACTGCGTCCGCAGGATGGGGTCTTTCAGCGTCCGGTACGCATCGTTCAGCCGCGATGAATCCGCCAGCGCCGCCTCCTGCTCCGCAACCGGCTTGGACGCAAAGCGATCCGGATGAAGCTTGCGCGACTGCGCATAAAACGCCGATTCCAGCGCCTTGGTATCGATCTGAAGATGACGCGGAAGCGAGAACACAGTGAAGTAATCAGCCATAGAAAGAGCTTACCGTCCGGAAGTCCATGTGGCGGCAAACAGAAAGGCGTGGCTCCGGTTCGAGCCACGCCTCCTCTTGCCGCATCCCATTCCGGCTACCGGTGGTGGAGCTTCGCCAGCACATCCGGCAGGAACTCACTCACCACATAGCCGATCGCATCTCCGCCGATCGAACTCCCCCAGGTCTGCATCACCTGGTTGAAGTCGCGGTTCCCCGGTGGATAGTACAGCTGCGTCAGAGCGGCCCCGCCCAGGTCGCCACCCAGATCGGCGAAGTTGATCATCTGCTTCCCACCGTCAGTCCGGGTGATCAGGCCGCGCGTGCCCGAGTAGAAAAGACGATTGAAGAACTTATGGTCCGGTCCCAACCGGTAGTACCGAGGATCCAGATGAAGGATGGGCGCAATGATCGAATCCGACAACACGTTCTCCGAGCTGTTCCTCGCCGCCGCCGCGCCCAATCGCTGCGCAAACGGCTTCCCACCCTCCCCGTAGTTCGGCGAGTTATTGGCCGCCTGTTCATACCCCGCCGAGAGCACCCAGCCCGCAAACGAGGTAAACGACACGTTCTCGACGAAACCCAAAGCAAACTTGTTGCCCACGGAAAGATGCGGCGCACTCTGGCCCGGTTCGACTATCTTGGCGTAACGTCCTACCCCCGCGACGCCCGGCGCCTTCGCCTGCTGCCCGCTGCCCGTACCGGCCGCATCTGCTGCTGCCTGCGAAGAACTGCTGCTGAAGCCGGGCGCGTCCGGAAGCACAGCGCTCGCCGCAAGACCGGTCGGAGTGGTTTCCAGCATCGCGTGAGGCTCGATCGAAAGCTGCGCACCGGCCTTCACGGTGCTGAACAACGCCAACCCAAGCGCCACCGTCCCCGCGACCGCCGCCCGGGCGACACTCACGCCCAGAGGACCGAGTCTGGATAACTCCTTGACGCCCACACATTCCCTAAAGTTTGATTTCAACAAGACCTTCTCCTTGCCTCCTCGCCGGGGATTACGTCGGCGCACGCTTCTGCCACAGGACCTCACGGTCAGAACTCGATTCTACGTTGTATTCATCCCTTATACGCCGCTTAGTAACCTCTTCATCACCGTGAGCGGAATTTAGCGGCGGATCGGCAGTTTGGGCGCGTCTTATTGATAGCCTAGATGCACCTGCCCGCCCTCGCCCCACACGATGGGGCTGCAGACTGACACTTCTTCAGCAGGCTGAAGAGAAGGTTGAACCCCATGCCCGTCATCGACAATCGCCCACCCCTCGAAGGTTTCGAGCAACGCCTCCGCGAAGCCGCCACCAGCGTCGAGTCCGAGGTCAAGCGCCTCATCACCTACATCAACGATGAAGTCGTCCCCGACGTACGCCGCAACGGCTCGGCCGCCCTGCGCTCCGCCGCCGCCGAGATCGATCGCCTCGCCGGCCGCATGGAGAACGCCAACCGCAACCCACCGCCGCCGCCCTCGACCAGACCTTGACCGTCCTCCCCTGATGACGATGCCTCCGGCTCAGCGTCGCGGCACCTCCCGGCTCCGTGCCACAGTCTGCCTCGTGGCCCTCACCCCATTCCTCTCCGGCTGCCACCACGCTTCACGCCCCGCCTACACCGCCTCCGCTCCGCCTCCAACCCCGCCCGCACCCATCGAGCGTCCGGCCCCAGCCACCCACACTACCCGCCCCACCCCAAAACCCGCACCCTCCCCACCCGACGACCTCGACGGCGCCAAACCCGTCTCCACCGAGATCGGCCTCGCCTCCTGGTACGGCCCCCCGTACCACAACCGTCAGGCCGCCGACGGCAGCATCTTCGACCAGAACGCCCTCACCGCCGCCCACCGAACCCTCCCCATGGGCACGACCGTCCGCGTAACAAACATCACCAACGGCGCCTCCGTCGTCGTCAAAATCACCGACCGCGGCCCCTTCGTCACCAACCGCATCCTCGATCTCTCCCTCGCCGCCGCCAAGTCCATCGACGTCTACCGCGCCGGCGTCGCCAAGGTCCGCGTCGAAGCCTTCCCCCACACCTCCCCCGACCCCGCCGGCCGCTGGTGCGTCCAGATCGGCGCCTTCCTCACCCAGGAAGAGGCCATCCAGACCAAAAACGACCTCGCCTCCCGCTACACCGCCGCCAAGGTCATCCAGTTCCAGGGCCCCACCGGCTTCTGGGTCCGCATCAACCCCCTCGCCGCCGACCGCACCACCGCCACCCACATCCTCGATTCCATCCACCTCCCAGACGCCGACCCCTACCTCGTCCGCCTCAACTAAGAATTTGTAACCGGCGGTCACTTGTTAAATTTTTTGTCATCTGTTAATTTTTCCGAGGAAGCTTTGGAGGCTTTCATCATGAACCGAATCCTCTGCGGCGACAATCTACCCGCTCTCAAGGCACTTCCTTCTGAATCAGTAGATTTGATCTATATTGATCCTCCGTTCAACACGGGCAAAACACAGGTTCGGCATCGAATCAGCACTGTGAGAGACAATGAAGGTGATCGAACAGGCTTTGGTGGTAGGAGATACAAAACCGTAAAGATTGGATCGAGCGGTTATATAGACTTCTTTAGCGACTACCTTGATTTTCTTCTGCCTCGACTCGAAGAGATCTACCGGGTCCTCTCACCTTTTGGTTCCATGTTCTTTCACATAGATGCGAGGGAAGTTCATTATTGCAAGATCGTCCTCGATCAACTTTTCGGACGCGACTGCTTTCAAAACGAAATCATTTGGGCATACGACTACGGAGCTCGTTCTAAACAAAAGTGGTCTGCTAAGCATGACAATATTCTTTGGTATTCTAAGCACCCTGAAAAGTTCACTTTCAATCTGCATGCCAGCGACAGAATCGCTTACATGGCTCCCAGCCTCGTCGGCGCGGAGAAGGCGCAGCGAGGCAAGACACCCACCGACGTTTGGTGGAACACAATCGTTCCGACCAACGGGCGCGAGAAGACTGGATACGCAACACAGAAGCCCCTTGGTGTCGTTGAACGTATAGTGCTAGTTCATTCTAATGAAGGCGATGTCTGCCTGGACTGCTTTGCCGGAAGCGGTACGCTGGGTGAAGCAGCGGCCAAAAACAGCCGCGAGTTCATCATGATAGACAGCAACCAAGATGCAATCCAAGTCATGGAGAAAAGGCTCAGTAAATACTTATCGCTAGAAGGGACATCCAAGAAGCATAATGGGCCGACCGCAGTTCTGACCCTACAAGAGGTCTAAGATGAGCTTTGCTACCCTCGCAGCGAAAACGACGTCCATAAGTGCTCCCTATCAAAAAAGAATTGCTGAAGATGATGAACTATGGGACGGCAGCCCGTTTGACTGGATTCGACGTCTACCCTCTCGAACTCGGGGATCTATCGGCCAAGAACTCTCGCGGTTTATTTTCGATGAAAATGGCTACAAACCGGCCAAGCGCAAAAACTCTTTCGAGGTAAGCGGCACCATCATCATTTCCCGGTCCTCCATGCTTTGGGAAGGCGACCATTGGGCATTCCAGCAAGTAAGGAACACGTCCTTCGACTTCCTGTTCTGTCTTGGCCTGTATCCCGACAGCGCGTCTGCGTGGCTAATTCCAAAGGGTGAGCTATACGATCCAGATGGGAATCTTCAAGATAAGGAAGGATGGGGAAGGCAACACGGTGGAAAGTCGGGCAAGGAAGATGCTTGGCTTACCGTCTATCCAAACTCGGTTCCCGCGTGGCTTGGGAAGTTTGGCGGGGAAGTCTCGTTCGTACCGGCTGTCCTCAAGCGCCTCCTTCCATCTAGCTAAGCATCGGTCGCAACCTCGCTGCTTCTACTCTCCGCCCTCATCTCAGCCACCGCCTCTGAATCGCTTTCTCCCGCACCCCCCGAGCCATCATCCTCAGGCTGAACTCCTCCAAAGTACTGTTCTACGCCCTGTATCTCCGGCTTAGCCTGATCGCCACTTGCTCCCATGTTGGGAGCGGAGTAGGATCGCAGAAGTGAGAGTCATAGCCAAAGGCACACTCACCGGATTCGTCCGCAACCGCGTCGAAGCCAGCCAGCAAAAAGTCGTTCAGGCACAACTCGACACCTGGTATCAACAGGCAGCCCTTGCGAACCGGAACAACTCCGCTGAGATCAAGGCGCAGATCCGCTCGGCGAGTATCATCTCTGCCGAGCGGGTTGTCTTTAAACATTAAAGGCAATGAATACAGGCTGGTCGCAGCAATCGACTATGAATCGAAGTTCCTGCTCATCAAGTGAGTTGGAACACACAAGGAATACGACCGAATTGACGTACAGAAGGTGAAGTATGACGCAGACCGGTATTCGAATCCAACCCATCAAGACTGACCAGGATCACGCCGCCGCTATCGCCCGGATCGAACACCTCATGGACAATCCTAAGACTGCAGCAGAGCGTGATGAGCTCGACATCCTCGTCACCCTAGTCGATGCCTACGAGAACATCCATTTCCCCATCGCTCCGCCCGAACCCCTAGCCGCGATCCAGTTCCACATGGAGCACATGGGCGTAACCCGCAAGGACTTGGAACAGTACATCGGAAGCCGCGCCCGCGTCTCTGAAGTCCTCTCCGGCAAACGTCCGCTTACCCTCGCCATGGTCCGCCGTCTCAAAGCCGGTCTCGGCATCTCCGCCGACACCCTCATCGGCGCCACGCCGCGCTCTCGTACCCCCCGCAAGAAGAGCTCTGCCCCAACCACCTGCCGTCCCGCTCCCAACAGAACCACCGCCGCAAGCTAGACCCTCACGCCTCTTTCAGCAGCAGCACATGCTCGCCGTACTCGCTCCCGGCAAGATGCAGGACTCCCTTATCCATCGTCATCAGCACCAACCCCGCCCGCACCGCCAGCCCAACCAGATACGCATCCGTCGCCTGCGTTGCCCCATACAGCCTCGAAAAAAAGGGCTGCATAAGCTCGGCCAGTCCGCCTCGATTGGAAGGGATCGATACCCGAGCTGCTGCGCCAGTTGCTTCAGCAGCCGAGTCGCCTCGCGGATCGCGATCTGCCCGGCACGCGGAGCGGTCGCGTAACGCAAAAATCCAGCCTCCGTAAACGCGCACATCTGCCATCGCAGGCTGGAAGAGAAATAAAGCCATGCTCGGATCAGTTCGTGATGAACATGATCCTTCTCCAACAGCGCAATCAGGACATCGATCCAGCACGTATCGATCATCCCCGGAGGAGCGAGGCAATCTCATTCTCGGATAACTTCTTCACCATCTCCGGCGTGATCGGATGTCCCATCGCCACGATCTCCAGATACCCATACTCACTAATCTTCAGCCTTGAGGACTCGCTCACCGGCTCCGGAGCTTGCGCAGCCCGGCGAACAAGCTCACCCAACGCGGCAGAGAGCGTAAGCCCCATCGCGCCGGCATAGACAAAGGTAAAGTCATAAGCGTCTGGATCGAGATTAACGATAAGTCTCATCTACCATGCACCCGTTCTTAGGAACGGTGCAGATTCTAATCTCGGGGCCCGCTGACACCAAGAACTCTAAGGAGCCCGCGCGCCAATCTCCCATTTCGGCACCAACGTCCAGGGAAATCTTCACTTTCCAAGCCCAAAACCCCCTCGAAAACACCAGCAAACTCGCATGTCAAGCCCTCACGAGCCATCAAAATCGCAAATCCCCAACAAAGACGCACCTTTTCGCGCTAAAAATAGTTGGCGTAATCACTCTGTCCAACTTGGTACACTGAGAAGAGATGGAAAGTCAGACGTGCCTTCGCTTCACCGCTGGATCGCACTCCTAAAGTCTTTGTTCACAATATTTTAGCTGTAAGTTCAATGGATGCAATCATTTACGAGGGTACCCCTCCCGTAAGTCATTGCATCCATGACTCATTTAACCGATAAGTTAACCCCGGGGGGCACCCCCCCCCACAGCCGAGAACCGTATGCATACTCTCAAAAACCGCCGCCGCTTCCTCTCCTCCGCCCTCGCCACCACCGGAGCCGCGACCCTCACGGCCATCTCCCCGTCCGAAGCCCAGAGCCCGGCCTCGAACCCCACAACAGACCTCCTCTACGACTCCTCACTCGCCGCCACCACCCTCACCGGAGAAGCCGCCGACCGGCTCGCCATCCGCCGTCTCATCGACGCCTGGGCCTACTGCGCAGACCGCCGCCTCGCCGAGCGACAAACCGCCCTCTTCACCCCGGAAGCCTCCATTCTCAACTACCTCGGCAATCCCGCCACCACCAAACCGGTCTCCACCCTCACCGGCCACGCCGTCATCCTCAAAGCCCTCGCCGTCCTCAACCAGTTCACCCACACCACCCACTTTATGGGCCAGAGCGACGTCCTCCTCCACGGCGACCACGCCACCGGCGAGTCCTACTGCCTCGCCCACCAGATCACCGAAGCCGACGGCAAGCGCACCCTGCAAGTCCTCTCCATCCGCTACCGCGACAACTACGTTCGCCGCGACAACCGCTGGCTCTTCGCCCAGCGCATCCTCATCATCGACTGGTCGGACACCCGCCCCTCCACAGCCTGAAACACGCCTGCTCGATCATTGGCGTGTTGCTAGCCGAGCGGCATCACCGGAAGCTTGTTCTTCGGCTCTGCGGACGGTGTCTTCAACTCGATGCAGATCAGCCGGAAGTCGCAGTGTCCCACATTCTCCAGCGTGTGAGCGGGAATCGCGGGAGACCACAGTACGGTTCCCTCCACAGGACGGTTCAACTGCCGGCTGTCCATGATTACCGTTCCCTCGGCATCGCGGCGAACGATGTCGCTCCAGTTCAGCAGATACAACGTCGATGGCCAGCAATGCGTATGAAGCGGCACCGTGTGACCACGCGGAACGATGTTCTCAATCACCCGAACCGAGTCGTTCTCAAAGAGCAGCCGATGGTAGGAAGGCGCGGCTATCAGTGCGTCGAGCTCATCAGGCCAGTCGATTGGCGCAGCCATGACGGCGATTATAGCCGTACGCGTCGAGACCGGAAGCGCCCCGACTCACGCGAGTCTAGAACGGCTTCTTGAACAGCTTCCCCGTGCCGCGTGCAATCTTCCCGGTACCCTTGGCTACTCCTACCCCGGCGTCTTTGCCGCCCACGGCTGCTCCTTTGCCGACGTTCCCGGCGGCATTGATGGGATGGAGGGTCGCCAGGTCTGCGGCGCCTTTGCCGGTTCCTTTGGCGGCCGCGCCCGCACCCTTGCCGGCGCCGGCACCCACGTCACCCGCGCCGTGACCATAGTCGGCACCGGCTCCAGGGCCTTTGGACTGCTGGGCGGCGGGCGGCGGCTGAGGCGGCGGAGTCTGGGTCTGTTGAGCGCCGGCGAAGGCAGCCGATGCGACGAGAGTCAAAGGTAAGAGGATCGTTCTCACGTTCATGTCATTCTCCAACCAATTCGATGCTTGACGCGAGGCGGAGGATGGCAGAATGCCTGATTCCAAGCTCCCGCAGAACCTCAACCGAAGTAGACTTTGTGCGGAGTCGATGGAGGCTGCATGTACCTTGCGTTGCTGCGTGGAATCAATGTCGGCGGGAAAGCGAAGCTGCCGATGAAGGAGCTGATCGGCATCTTCGAAGGCTGCGGCGCAACCGGAGTCGAAACCTACATCCAGAGCGGCAACGTGATCTTCCAGGCCGCCTCCGAGGCTGCGGCGGCGGAGTGCGTCGCCTGCGTCACCGCGGCGATCGCCCAGGTCTACGGCTATCCAGGACGCATCGTTCTGCGGACCGCAAAGGAGACTCGCGAGTGCTACGCTAAGAATCCATTCGTCAAGGCCGGAGTCGCGGAGAGCTCGCTCCACGTCTACTTTCTCGCCGACAGGCCGGATCCCGCAGCCGTGAAGTCGCTTGACCCGATGCGCAGCGCCCCGGATGAGTTCGTCGTCCGCGGCCGCGACATCTATCTCTTCTTACCGGATGGGATGGCGAGGACAAAGCTGAGCAACGCCTACTTCGATGGCAAGCTCAAGACCGTCAGCACGGCCAGGAACTGGAACACCGTACGCAAGCTGATGGAAAGGATGGAGGAGCAGTAAACAGCCCACCGGCAAGGGATCAGGCGACGGCAGTCAGGTTCTCGACGTGGCGTTCCTTCATGCGCTGGTAGAGCACGCCGATGGCGTGTTCCTTGAAGTGAGGCGTGTTGCGATGCTCCTCCAGCGCAGCTTCGTCTTTGTACTGCTCGTAGATGAAGACGGTGCAGGGGTCGTCCGAGAGGAAGTGACAGATGTAGAAGACGCAGCCAGGCTCCTGGCGCGAGCCGGTCGTCAGTGCCTTGAGCGCCTCTTCGACGGCGTCGTGATCAGCCTCTTCGAAGCGCATGCGAACGGTAAAGGAGAGCATTACGGGTTTCCTCAGGTGTTGCTTTGGGTTGTCAGTTGTACGTTCTCAGTTGTCCGTTGGAGGCGGGCTCTTCCTGAGAACTGACAACGTAGAACGGATAACGTCTTACGCCTGCAGCGTCTGTTCGAACTCAGGCAGGTTGATGGTCTGGGCGCGGTCGGGACCGGTCGAGACCATGCCGATCTTGGCTCCGGATTCACGCTCGATAAAGTGCAGGTAGTCCTGCGCGAGTTGCGGCAGCTTCTCGAACTCGGTGATACCTTCGGTCGAGCAGTGCCAGCCCTTCAGCGTGGTGTAGATGGGCTTGATGGACTTGAAGCCGCGGATATCGGCTGGAATAACATCCGTGGTCTTGCCGTCGATCTCGTAACCGGTGCAGACGGGGATCTCATCGCACTCGTCCATGACGTCCATCTTGGTCACGACCAGCCACTCCGTCCCATTGATCATGTTGGAGTAGCGCAGCAGCGGGAGATCAAGCCATCCACAGCGGCGCGGGCGTCCGGTCACCGCGCCATACTCCTGGCCGCGAGCGCGGAGGAGTTCTGCGGAGTGACCGTCAATCTGGGTGGGGAACGGGCCTTCGCCGACGCGGGTGACGTAGGCCTTGGTGACCCCGATGACCGTCCCGATCTTCGTGGGTCCGACGCCCGTCCCGGTGACCGCACCGCCCGCCGTCGCGGAGGACGAAGTCACAAAAGGATAGGTCCCGTGGTCGATATCGAGCAGCGCGCCTTGTGCGCCTTCAAACATAACCTTCGCGCCGTCGTTGATGGCTTGGTTGAGCATCTCGGCGGTGTCGGTCACGTACGGGGCAAGCTGCTCCGCATACCGGACGTACTCGTCATACATGGCGCGGGGATCGAGCGGCTCGGTGCCGAACAGCGCGTGCGCGATGGTGTTCTTCTCGTGGCATGCGTTGTTGATGTGGGTGCGCAGCAGCGACGAGTTGAGCAGGTCGGCGACGCGCAGCCCGTTGCGGTGGATCTTGTCCTCGTACGCGGGCCCGATGCCGCGGCGGGTCGTGCCGATGGGGGTGCGGCCGGGAGCAGTCTCGGCCGCAAGCTCGATCATGCGGTGGTACGGCAAGATCACCTGCGCACGGTTGGAGACGAAAAGCTGCGAATCCACCGGCAGTCCCGCGTCCTTGAGCTTCTTGACCTCAGCCAGGAAGGCCCCGGGATCGAGCACCACGCCGTTACCGATAACTCCCTTGCAGTCCGGGCGGAGGACGCCGCAGGGAATGAGTTGGAGGACGAACTTCTTACCGTGGATGATGACGGTATGCCCCGCATTGTGGCCGCCGGCATAGCGTGCGACGACGTTGAAGCGCTCCGAGAGCACATCGACGATCTTGCCTTTGCCTTCATCGCCCCACTGGGCTCCGAGGACGACGGCGGACTGGCGTTTAGGCTTGCTTGCAGGCTGGTGCTGGATCACGGGAAAGAACGCTCCGGAAGGGCTTCAGGTGGGAGTGCGCGTGGGACTTGCGCCGATTCCTCATTTTATACCGGGAGCGACTGGGCTTTGATTCCGGCAGCTCGCCAACGCTCCCCCGCCGCCTTGACATAACGCGTGAAGACGTAAGGCCAAGGCACCGCCAGATAGACGAGCGCGACCATGGAGATGGCGAAGAGAGCAGGCTTGATCGCGTCGTCAACATGGCCCGTCCGCCACTGCGGCAGAGGAACGAGGAGGAGCCAAAGCGTCTTCCAGGTGATCTCCCAGAGCAGGACAGGCAGCATCTGCAGCGGATAACGAAGCCCGAGCGCGCAGAGAATCGAGAAGGCTGCGAGCATACAGTCGATCTCTCCTTCCGCCAGCCCCCAGTGCCTCGGCGAGTGGATAACGTCCGGCCAAACATAGGTGGCCAGACCGGCAACGATGAAGAGGTACATCGCACGCAGGAGGTACAAGCGGAAAGTCGAGACCTGGTTCATAGGAGCTCCTTTGAGCTGACTTGTCGGGCGTTTACTGGCTTCGTTCTAGCCTTCGTGCTCCGTGCTGAAGACAAGAAGGTCGCCGGGCTGGCACTCGAGCGTCCGGCAGATCGCTTCGAGCGTGGAAAACCGGATCGCCCTCGCCTTGCCGGTCTTGAGGATGGATAGGTTGGCAAGGGTGATGTCGACCGCCTGTGAAAGCTCAGTCAGGGACATGCCACGGCGGCCCAGCATCTCGTCCAGGGTGATGGTGATGGGCAAGGCTTACACCGTGCCTTCGAGTTCATCGCGCATGGCAGAACCCGCCGCGAAGACGCGACTGAGCACGAAGGCCATCAGCACGGCGAGCCAGCCACCAGGCGAAAACGGAATAGCGGACGCACCGGAGTTGAGGATGGGGAAGAACTTGACGATGATCGCGCCGAAGACATCGACGAGCTGCAAGACCAGCAGCGCCCAGCCGATGATCTGCAGCCTTCGCGCATTGTCGGCGATGAAGGGGTCGCTCGCACCCGCGCTGGCAACGATCTGAGCCAGGGCTGCGAGCAGGCGGTCGGTCGCGGCAGCCATCCCGATCCCGAGCAACAACTCCCAACGCAGGCCGGTGATCGTGGAATCGCTTCCGTGACCGGGCTGCATGAGCATCGAAAACTGTGCGGGGAAGATCGCGGAGAAGAGCAATCCCAGGATCACCGCCGCCAGGAACAAGCGGTTGATGAGAGCAGCGAACTTCACAACGAAACGTGAACTCTGAATCAGACGATCTGTAGTATTTGGCATCTGTGTCTCCTTATCGATAAACAATAAGGAGACTTCGTACTTTGGTCAAGAGAAATTTATCGAAAAACGATAACCACAGTATCTAGTCCGAATGGGTGCCGTCGGCCGACGACCTCGATCACCCCGGTTGCAACGTCGTAGACAAGGCCGGAGAGCAGCCACGCGGCAGGCAGCACCGGGACCGAACGCAGCATGGCAACATTGGCGACGACGGCTGCGTGTGGATCCCTGACCGCTTGGCCTGGAGTGCGTCTTCCTTGATTTTGGAAGGAGTGGGTGAGCAGGGCGGGGTCGCCGGCGAGACGCGTGATGCCGCAGTCCGTGTGAAGCACGATCAGGTGAAACTCGCCGCCGCCGCCCGGCGCCTCACCCGCGACCTGACCGACGCAGCCCGGCATCCCTAACTGCTCCAGCAGCCTGGGAGTAATGCGGCTATCGATATTGCGCAGCACGACCGCCTCGCCCGGCTCCAGGCCGAGGATCTGGGCTGGATCGACGCGCAGATCCGCACAGCCGATGATCGTTGCCTTGACGTTCGACATGGCCTTTGGCAGCGAAGGCATCAGCGTGCCCGCACCCGACTGCTGCTGAACGAAGGCCTTGTTGCGGTCCAATCTGGAGTCTAGGTAGCTCAATGCATTCTCCTGAATAACCGCTTTGCGATAGTGCTTACACTGTTGTATCGACGCTTGCCTTTCTTGGATGAAGCTGCGCCGGAACACTTTTCTTGAGTGCGGGCAAGAGTGCAGTTAGAGTTTTCAGGTTTTAACGTTCGGTCAAGAAGGAGAACAGCATGGGCGGGTTCAATCCGGAGATCTTTCTCGAGGCACAAGCCGGAAGCTACGCGAGCGCACGGGCGGAACTCGCGGCGGGGCAGAAGCGCAGTCACTGGATGTGGTACATCTTCCCGCAGTTGCGCGGACTTGGCTCGAGTCCAACGGCGCAGCGGTTCGCCATCACGGACTTGAGGGAAGCCACTCAGTACCTGGCGCATCCGCTTCTGGGCGCTCGGCTGCGGGAGTGCACGGAACTCGTGAATGCGGTTGAAGGCCGATCGATCGGGCAGATCTTCGGCTATCCCGATGACCTGAAGTTTCACTCGTCCGTGACGCTGTTCGCGCAAGCAGCGGAGGATGGGACGGAGGGAGCTTTGTTCCGGGAAGCGCTCAACCGGTACTTCAACGGTGCGCCGGATGCGGCGACGTTGAAGCTTCTGGGACGGTAAGGCATACCGGCAGCAGGTTCGGTCAGTCCACGCGGGCGATCAGGCACTTGAGGTAGGTCGTCTCGGGCAAAGTGAGGATGGCGGGGTGATCGGGCGCGGCTCCGCGGACTTCCAGCAACTGGACGCGGCGATGGCTGTCCGAGGCGGCAGAGGCGAGAACCTCTGTGAACTCCTGCAGCGAGACGTGGTGGGAGCAGGAGCAGGTGACCAGGATGCCGCCGGGGTTGAGCATCTTCAGCGCCCGGAGGTTCAGCTCCTTGTACCCGCGGAGAGCGCCTTCCATCGCGCGTTTGGTTTTGGCGAAGGCGGGTGGATCGAGCACGATCGTGTCGTACCTTTGAACGCTTGATCCCGTCCGGGATTCGAAGTCGCGGAGCAGATCGAAGGCGTCGGCTTCGATCCAATCCGTATGGTTTCGTTCAGCGAGCGCGGGGTTGAGGAGCAGGTTGGCGTCCGCGACCTTCAGCGCGGCGCGGCTGGCGTCGACGCCGGTCACGCGGCTGCAGGTCTGGGCGAGGTGCAGGGCGAAGCCACCCTGGTAGGTACAGACATCGAGCGCTCGGCCATGGGCATACCTGGCGGCGGCGGCATAGTTCAGGCGCTGGTCCAGAAAGGCCCCCGTCTTCTGCCCGGCAGAGGCGTCATACATGAAGTGCAAGCCGTTGATGGTGAAGACCGTCTCCGTCTTCAGGTTCGCGTCCGGGCTGGAGTCGAGCGGCGGAAGTTGCTCCAGTTCACGGATGCGCGGGTCGGGGCGTTCGAGGATGGCTGCGGGATTCAGGCGGGATTGCAGGACCCGGGTAACGGTCTCGCGAACATCCGCCTGGGCGGTGCCCTGGGTGAGCAGTTGTTGAATCACAAGATCGTTGTAGCGATCGGCCACGATCCCGGGAAGGTTGTCGGCCTCGGAGAAGATGAGCCGGTGTGCGTTGTTACTCTCACTGGCAGGCGCAAGAGCTTCGCGGAGGGTGAGGGCGGCGTTCAGGCGCACCTCAAGCTCATCGAGATACTGCTCGCGGGTAAGTCTCGCGGCGGCAGAGATGAGGCGCAGCGCGATCTGCGAGGCCGAGCTGAAGAGCGCCGTCCCAAGGTTCGTCCCGCGTGGGTCGAGTACGGAGAGCAGCGAGCCCGGCACAGGACCTGCTTCGGAGCCCTGCCCGGGCTGGATCTGCTCGATGTCGGTACGATAGACCCACAGATGGCCGGTGCGGAGACGGTCTGCGGCGCGCCGGGTGATGATAGCGGCGGGGCCTTGAGGGTGCGGCTGCCCGATGCGAAGAGGGCGGAGTTCGGGCTGACTGGGCATCCGTTTATCGTCGCATGCAGCGGCCTATGGCTCCTGCCCGGGGGCAGCCGTTATACTGGGAATCTTGGTCAACACGCTCATCTTCGCCAATCTTGGGCATCGCCCGCTGCGCACCTTCCTCTCCGTCCTGGCCATCGGGGTGGAGGTCACCATGATTCTGACGCTCGTGGGTGTCTCTTATGGCACGTTGGACGCGAGCGCGCGGCGGGCCAGGGGAATCGGTGCGGATGTCTTTGTGCGGCCGCCAGGCTCGTCCGTCATGAGCCTCTCTTCCGCGCCCCTGACGGAGAAGATGGTGCCTCGGCTCGGCTCCGAGCCCGGCGTTGCGCTCGCCACCGGAACGATGGTGCAGTCCATCGGCGGCTTCGACACCATCCAAGGCGTCGACTTCCCCGCCATCAACCGCATGGCCAGCGTCTGGCGCGCACCCGGCGATCCCGAGACCGGCGGCTTCCACTTCCTCGAAGGCGGTCCCTTCCAGGGTGACGACGACATCCTCATCGATGAGTTCTACGCCAAACAGAAGAAGGTCCATCCCGGCGACCACATCAAGCTCATCGACCATGACTGGCGCGTGGCCGGCGTCTATGAGTCCGGCAAGCTCGCCCGCATTCTCGCGAAGATCGACGTGCTGCAGCGGCTGACCGGCAACGAAGGCAAGATCTCCGCGGTCTATCTCAAGCTCAAGGACCCCTCGCAGGCGGACAACTTCGTCACGCATCTGAAGCAGGAACTCAATCCCGGCGATCCCGAGCATGGCTACCAGATCTACACCGTCGAAGACTTCACCTCGCAGCTGACGGTCAATTCGGTCACCCTCCTCAGAGACTTCATCTACGTCGTCATCGGCGTGGCCAGCATCGTGGGCTTCATCGTCGTCTTTATGGCCATGTACACGGCGGTCCTGGAGCGGACGCGTGAGATCGGCATCCTGAAGGCCGTGGGCGCGGGGCCGGGTTACATCCTGAACATCCTGTTCCGCGAGACGATCCTGCTGGCCCTTCTCGGAACAGCCTTCGGCATCGCCCTGACCTACGGAACGCAGTGGCTGATGCTGCATGCCGTCCCTGCATCCCTGGTACAGGAGACCGTCTACAAGTGGTGGCCCATCGCGGGCGGCATCGCCATCGTCGGCGCGCTGCTCGGCACCGTCGTCCCCGCGGCAAGAGCCGTGAAGCAGGATGCGACCGAGGCACTGAGCTATGAGTGAACGGCTGCCGGAAGAGCTGGCTCAAGCCACGGCGACGCATGCGACGGACTACCTGGAGCCGCTGCACGCGCCATCCACCGGCGCATCCATCATCCGCGTGGAAGACCTCTGCAAGACCTACCGCGTGGGCGAGGTAGACGTGCACGCGCTCAACGGTGTCTCGCTCCAGGTGTCGCGGGGCGAGTTTCTGGCGATCGTCGGCACGTCAGGCTCAGGCAAAAGCACATTGTTCAACATCCTCGGCGGCCTCACTCCGCCGACCTCGGGCAAGGTATCGATCAACGAGCAGGACCTTGCCTCCATGACCAACGCGCAGCGTACAGACCTCCGCAAGCGCACCGTGGGCTTCGTCTTCCAGAAGTACAATCTCCTGCCTACGTTGACGGCCGAGCAGAACATCCAGATCGTGCGCCATGTCGCCGGTCGTCCCGTCGGCTTCGACGATCACTTCAAGGAAGTCCTGGAGATGCTCGGCATCTCCAAGCGCATGCACCACAAGCCGAGAGCGCTCTCCGGCGGTGAACAGCAGCGCGTCGCCATCGCTCGTGCCATCGTCAACGGCCCGGCAATTCTGCTAGCGGATGAGCCCACCGGCAACCTGGACTCAAAGAACTCGGACACGGTCCTGAATCTGCTCCGCGACCTCAACAAGCGCCTCGGCCAGACCATCCTGATGATCACCCACAACCCCGAAGCCGCTGCCTACGCCGACCGCATCATCCAGATGCGTGACGGGCAAGTCGTCGCTTAGCTGCTCTACATCTTCTCCAGCAGCAACTGATCCAGCTTGCCGTCGGCGGTCACATAGATGAAAACCCCGATCTTCTTACCCGAGCCCTGCACCTCATAGAAATACGAAGTCATCCCCCCGCGTTCTTCCGTGTCCTCCGCTTCCATACTCTTGATCTTCCCCAGCCCCGCCAGACTCGTCTTATAGTCCGCGATCACCTCAGCGGTGAAGAAGAACTTCAGATTCTCCGCCAGGATCGAGCGATCCAACTGCCCCATCTCCAGCTCTTCGAGAGCACGTTTCAGCAGGCTCTCCGCCGCTGCGTTCGGCGCGATCTTCGCCTTCGTTGCAGGCGCAAACACAGCCGCCTCAACTGCCTTCTGAATCGCGTCCGTCGACCCCTCCGCATTGGTCAGCACCGCGATCGCTACTCCCTGCGCCGGATACAGCGTGTCGTTCGACACAAAGCCATTCACCTCGCCGCTGTGGTCGAGCATCCGCCGCCCATCCCGCACGCCAAGAAAGAATCCCATGCCGTAACCCGAGCTATGCCCATCCGGCAGCGCGACCTCCGATTGCATCGTCTGCCAGCTCTCCGGCTTCAGCACCTTCCGCTCCATCACAACCGTGTTCCACCGCGCCAGATCCCCAATCGGCATCGCCAGCTCCCCCGCGCCGAAGACCGTCCCCTTCCCCTCCTGCACCGCCGGCCGGAAAGGGCCGAAGCCATACTGCACATAGCCCACCGGCACCGCAGGCACATCCGGCCCATCGAGATCGATGGCATGCGTCAACCCCGCCGGCAGCAACACATTCTCACGCAAAAACTGGAAGAATGGCTCCCCCGCAACCTTCTGCACGATCAGCGCCGCCAGTCCATAGTTCGTATTGCTGTACTGCCACTTTGTCCCCGGCGCAAAGTCCAGCGGCTTTGCCGTCCACTCCTGGATCAACGTATACGGATCGATCGGCGCCGCCATCTCGGGTGTCAGGTAGTCCTCGGTGTAGTCATCCGAGTACCCACTGACCTGGTTCAACAGATTCCGCAACGTGATCTCGTGCGCATGCCCCAGCTCCGGAAACCACGTCGCCACCGGGTCGTCCAGCCGCAGCTTCCCCCGCTCGACCAGCACCATCGCCGCCGCAGCCGTAAACTGCTTTGACACCGAGCCCACCCGAAACAGCATCTCCAGCGTCACCGGTGTTCGCGGGTCCAGCCGCGCACTCCCGAAAGCCCCCGTATAGATCACCTCACCGTTCCGCACGACGCCGACCTGCGTGCCGGGGATCCCGGTCTTTGCCAAGGCTGCCTTCACCGCCGACTCAAGCTTGCCCTGAACCTCCGGCGCAAGCTTCTGTTGAGCGCATGCATGCGGCATCAGAAGAAGCGTTCCAACGAGAGCGGTGCAACACGCAGAAATCCGCCGGAAAAACGGGCCGGGAGTGGTCTTGGTCATGATTTCTTTATACCCTCACGGCGACGCCTTACCTGCGCCTCACCGCCGCTTCTCCAGAAACGGCAGCGTCTCCCGCACACACAGCCGCAGGTACACCGCGATTCTCGCCTCAGCCAGCGCATCCGGATCGAAGAGCCGGTTCAACGCAAACCCGTCCACGATCGCTCCCAGCGCCAGCGAGCCTACCCGCTTTTCGTCCACGCTGCGCTTCCACTCCGGCAGAAACTCCAGGATCTCCGGCAGGGAGCAGCGCAGCCGCATCAGCGCATGCAACTCCGCCAGCCGTCTCCTGCGGCGGGGATGCCGGATCGCATAGACTTTAAACTCCATGTTCAGCAGCGTTCTTTGTCGATCCTTCGTCAAGTCACCCAGATACTCGGCACACCTTTCCACCCTCTGTTCGGCGCTGGTGACCCCGCGCAGCAGGGACCGGATCTTCTGCTGATCGAGCGCGAGATCCTCTTCAAAGATCGCGAAGAAAACGTCTTCCTTGTCCTTGAAGTTGGCGTAGAACGCTCCTCGGCTCTTACCCGCCGAAGATGCGATATCTTCGATGCGAGCCAACTCAAATCCATCCCGCGCGAAGATCGTGCGCGCGGAATCAATCAGTTGCGACCGCGTGATCAGGGCACGTTCCTGCTTGTGCGAAGCCGTTTCCCACTCTTTTTTTGAACCGCCGGGCCCCGTCCTGAATCCAACAGACTCATGCTTTGAATCCCGCATTGGTTGCACCGTGTCACAAGATTGATACATACATGAATGTATATTTGTTGCAACAGACAAGCAAGGCGAACACGAACAGCCCCTTCCAGGAGAAGGCCGCACGTCCGCAAATAGGATCGAGCCGGTGAGCAGACGGCAAGACCAATGGCAACAGCCACGACCAGGAGCCAACATGACGCATCAGCATAGGCATTCGAAGAGCAGGACCGTGACGACACCGGCCTTTAGGACCCATCACCCGGAGGCAAGATCATGGAACGCGACCGCCGTCTTCGCGCTCGCATCGATCGCGATCTCCGTCCTGGCGGGCTGCGCAAAGAAACCTGCGCCCGCCGGTCCGCCGCCTCCCACCCCGGTCGGCGTCATCACCACGCAGACGCAGGATGTGCCCATCCGCAATGAGTGGGTCGGCACCCTGGATGGCTTCGTCAACGCGCAGATCCAGCCCCAGGTCTCCGGTTATCTCATCCAGCAGACCTACAAGGAAGGCCTCCCCGTCAGCAAAGGCCAGGTGCTCTTCCAGATCGATCCTCGTCCCTTCCAGGCGCTTGTCGACCAGGCACTCGGCCAGGTCTCTCAGGCCAAAGGCGCAGTCGGCCAGGCACAGGCACAGGAGAAGCTCTACCAGATCAACGTAGATCGCGACACTCCACTCGCGGCTGCCAAAGCTATCGCTCAAAGCCAGCTGGATAACGACACCCAGCAGCGCGAGCAGGCCAAAGCCTCTGTCGCCGCCGCCCAGGCACAGGTCGAGTCCGCTGAAGCGCAGGTTGCTACCGCCAAGCTGAATCTAGGCTTCACCCAGGTCCGTTCGCTCATCTCCGGCGTTGCCGGTCAGGCGCTCCTGCAGGTCGGCAATCTGGTAGGCCAGCAGTCCGTCCTCACCTCGGTCTCGCAGCTCGATCCCATCAAGGTCTTCTTCTCCATCTCCGACCAGGAGTACCTCGGCCTCACCAAGCAGGCCCGCACCGGTCAGAGCGACCTGCTGCATGGCGCCGCAAGTGTACCGCTGACACTGACGCTCGCCAACGGCCAGTCCTATGCCAGCAAAGGCCACATCCAGTATGTGGATCGGTCGCTGAACGCGCAGACCGGCGCCATCCGTATCGCCGCGGTCTTCCCCAATCCTGGCAACGTCCTTCGCCCCGGCCAGTTCGGCCGCATCTCGGCGGAGACGGAGCTTCGCCACGGAGTCATCCTCATCCCGCAAGTCGCGGTCCAGGAACTTCAAGGTCAGCAGCAGGTCTACACCGTCGCCGCCAACAAGACGGTCCATGTCGTCAACGTCATCCTCGGTCCGCAGTACTCCACCCCGAGCGGCAACTTCTGGGTCATCAACAGCGGCCTTACACCCGGCACCCAGGTCATCGTCGATAACCTCCTGAAGCTCGGCGAGGGCGCACCCGTCAACCCGCATCCTGCGCCGCCCGCCTCGCCAACCGCAACGCCCGCAAGCCAGTCCGAGGGGAGGTAACCGATGTCGAAGTTCTTCATCAATCGGCCCATCGTCGCCATCGTCATCGCCATCCTCACGGTCATCATCGGCACCGTGTCGCTGTTCACCTTGCCTACCGCCCAGTTCCCGGACATCGTCCCCACCGAGATCCTGGTCACCGCCACCTACCCGGGCGCGGACTCGAAGACGCTCTCACAAGCCGTCGCCACGCCCATCGAGCAGCAGATGAATGGCGTGGACAACATGATCTACATGAACTCCGTCAGCGCCAACAACGGCGTGATGCAGCTCTTTGTAGACTTCGACGTCAAGACCAACCCGGACATCGACCAGGTGCTCTCGCAGCTGCGCGTTGACCAGGCGCAATCGCAGCTTCCCGCCCAGGTCACCACCGCCGGCCTTACTGTCACCAAATCCCTGACCTCGCCGCTGATGCTGGTCGCCATCAACTCTCCCGGCAACGTCTTCGGCCAGGACTTCCTCACCAACTACGCCATCATCAATCTGCAGGATCAGATCACCCGCGTCAAAGGCGTCTCGCGCGTGCAGATCTTCGGCAGCCAGTACGCTCTGCGCGTCTGGGTCGATCCCGCCAAGCTCGCCAAACTCGGAGTCACCGCGCCTGAGGTTATCCAGGCCATCCAGACCCAGAACAACGTCAACCCCGCCGGCCAGATCGGCGCGGAGCCCATCCCCAAAGGCCAGCAGTTCACCTACACCGTCCGCACTCAGGGCCGCCTGGTCAAGCCGGAGGAGTTCGGCAACATCATCCTGCGCGCCAACGCCGACGGCTCCATCCTGCACCTCAGCGACGTTGCCCGGGTCGAACTCGGCGACCAGCAGTACGCCATCTCCGGCCGTTACAACCAGAACCCGTCCGGCGTCATGGCCGTCTACCAGCTTCCCGGCTCGAACGCCGTGCAGACCGCCGCTCTGGTCAACGCCCGCATGAAGGACCTCGCCAAGACTTTCCCTCCGGGCATCGCCTATGACATCCCGCTCGACACCACCAAGGCCGTCAGCGCTGGTATCAACGAGATCGTCATCACACTGATTGAAGCGCTGGCGCTGGTCGTTATCGTCGTCTTTATCTTCCTGCAGGGCTGGCGCGCCACCCTCATCCCGCTGCTCGCGGTGCCGGTCTCGCTCATCGGAACCTTCGTCATCTTCCCGGCGCTGGGCTTCTCCATCAACACCCTCTCGCTCTTCGGCCTCGTGCTCGCCATCGGCCTCGTCGTTGACGACGCCATCATCGTCGTCGAAGCCGTCGAACACCATATCGACGAAGGCATGGACCCCAAGGCCGCCACCATCAAGGCCATGGAAGAGGTCGGCGGTCCCGTGGTCGCCATCGCGCTCATCCTTGCCGCCGTCTTCATCCCCACTGCCTTCATCCCCGGCATTACAGGCCGCCTCTACCAGCAGTTCGCCGTCACCATCGCTATCTCGGTGTTGATCTCGGCCTTCAACGCGCTCACGCTCTCACCCGCGCTCGCATCGCTTCTACTCAAGCCCAAAACCGAAGCCGAAAAGAACAACAAGGGCTTCTTCGGTAAGCCATTCGGGCTCTTCAACAAGTTCTTCAAGCGCACGACCGACAGCTTCGTCAGCAAATCGGACTTCCTCATCCATAAGTCCTACCTGGCTATGCTTGGCCTTGTCCTCATCGCTGTCCTCGGCGTCTTCCTGGGCGGCACCTTGCCCGGCGGCTTCCTGCCCACCGAAGACCAGGGCTACATGTTCCTCGCCTTGCAGCTTCCCGACGGCGCCTCAGCTCAGCGCACCGACGCCGCCCAGCAGAAGATCACCGCCGCCCTGCTCAAAACACCGGGCATCCAGGGCGTCATCGCCGTCACGGACTTCTCGCTCCTGACCCAGGTCCAAAGCACCAACCAGGGCTTCTTCTTCGTCGCCCTCAAGCCCTGGGAGGCACGTAAGAGCAAGGATCAGCAGTTGGAATACATCACCGCCAGCCTGGGCAAGCAGCTCGCCGGTAATCCCGACGGCATCGCCTTCGCTTTCCCGCCGCCGTCCATTCCTGGTATCGGAACCTCCGGCGGCGTCACCATGGTCATCGAGGACCGCTCCGGCAAGGACGATCCCACCATCCTGACCAAGAATCTCTTCGGCTTCCTCGGCGCGGTTAACAAGCTGCCTGAAGTCGCAGTCGCCATCCCCTCGTACTCACCCGCAGTGCCGCAGCTCTACGCCGCCGTCGATCAGGAAAAGGTCCTGCAGCAGCAGGTCCAGCTCTCCGACGTCTACACCACCATGTCCACCTTCATGGGCGGCTACCTGGTCAACTACTTCAACCGCTTCGGCCGCCAGTGGCAGACCTACGTCGAAGCTGAAGGCACCTCCCGCACCGACATCAAGAACATCGACCAGTTTTACGTGCGCAGCGCCAACGGCGGCCAGGTCCCGCTCGGCTCACTGATCAAAGTAAGCCAGATCACCGGCCCCGAGTACGTCTTCCGCTTCAACGAGTTCAACGCCGCCCAGGTCAACATCACCGCCAAACCCGGCTACAGCTCCGGCCAGGTTCGCGCCGCGCTGGAAAAAACCTTCGCCGAGACCATGCCTCCTGGTGCCGGCTACGACTACTCCGGAATCTCCTATCAGGAAGACCAGGCGCAGAAGGGCGTCCCCACCTACGCCGTCTTCGGCCTCTCGTTGCTCTTCGTCTTCCTCATCCTGGCCGCGCTGTACGAGTCCTGGACTCTCCCGTTCAGCGTCCTCCTCAGCACCCCCGTCGCCATCCTCGGCGGATACATCGCCCTCCACATCCGCTCGCTTGAAAACGACATCTTCGCCACCATCGGTGTAGTCATGCTCATCGGCCTCTCCGCCAAAAACGCCATCCTCATCGTCGAGTTCGCCAAATCCAACTACGAATCCGGCATGAGCATCTCGGAGGCCGCCCTCGGCGCAGCCCGCCTCCGCTTCCGGCCCATCGTCATGACCGCCCTCGCCTTCATCTTCGGCTGCCTCCCGCTCTGGTTCTCGACCGGAGCCGGCGGAGCCTCACGCCGCATCCTCGGAACCACCGTCATCGGCGGCATGTTCCTCTCCACCGCCATCGGCCTTATCTTCATCCCCGTCACCTTCTCGGTCGTCGAGTACGTCTCGCACCGCTTCTCCCGCGGCGGCTCAGGCACCACCATGGACTCCAAGGCTGACTTCGATCCCGTCGCCGCCGGCAAAGCCGCCGGAGGCCGCCCCCAGACCGCCCCGCACGCCTCCAATCATCCAGACCCGACCGAAGGAGGTCAGGCATGAAAACTCCTCGTACGCACCGCACTGGCCTTTTGGGATTAGCGTGGGGCTTCAGCCCCACAAACACCGCTCCGGCCTCTAGATACCCCAAGTCTTCAGCCGCCTCGGAAGCACTGGCCTCTAGGTACCCCAAGGCTTTAGCCTTGGGTCTCTCATCCCCCGGAAACCAAACGGGCTTTAGCCCCCGGGGTATGCTCTCGCTCGGAGCCCCTCTACTCCTCACCCTTGCCCTCACCGGCTGCACCGTAGGCCCCAAATACACCCGCCCCGTCGTCCCCGCGCCCCCCGCCTTCCGCGGCGCGGACGACGCCGCGATCTCCTCCCAAACCTCCATCGCCGACCAGCAATGGTCCGCCGTCTTCAAGGAGCCCGAGCTCCAAACCCTCATCAAGACCGCCCTCGCCAATAACTACGACCTCCGCATCGCCGCCCAGCGCATCCTCGAACAGCAGTCCCAGGTCCAGATCACCCGTTCCCAGGAGTTCCCCCAGATCACTGCCGGCGGCCAGGGCATCGGCGCCTCCTTCAACGCGAACGCCCTCGGCGCCAGCTCCAACTCGAGCTCAAACGGCACATCCAACGGCATCACCAGCCCCATCTCCTTCGGCTCCTTCTCGCTCGGCGCCACCTGGACCCCCGACTTCTGGGGCCTCTACCGCCGCCAGACCGAAGCCGCCCGCGCCAACCTCCTCGCCCAGACCTGGGCTCAGAACGCCGTGCGCCTGACCCTGGTCCAGAACGTCGCCACCACCTACATCCAGCTCCGCGCCCTCGACGCCCAGCTTGCCATCTCCAAACAAACTCTCAAGACCCGCCAGGACTCCGTCAAGCTCACCCAGACCCTCGAAACCGGCGGCGCCGCCCCGCTCTCGGACGTCCGCCAAGCCGAGCAGCTCCTCTACACCGCCAGCTCCCAGATTCCGCAGCTCGAGCAGCAGATCCAGCAGCAGGAGAACGCCATGAGCCTCCTGCTCGGCCAGAATCCCGGCCCCATCGCCCACACCGACCCCAACGGCCTCGCGCCACCGCCGCAGGACCTCCCCACCGGCCTTCCATCCCAGCTCCTCGAACGCCGCCCCGACATCCGCCAGGCCGAAGCCACCCTCATTGCCGCCAACGCCAACATCGGCGTCGCCCGTGCACAGTTCTTCCCTCAGCTCGCCATCTCCGCCTCCGCCGGCGTCGGCGGCGACTCCTTCCCCACCATCTTCACCACCGACAGCAAGACCATCTACGGCATTGGCAACCTCACCCAGCCCATCTTTGAAGGCGGCAAGCTCCGCGGCCAGCTCAACCAGGCCCGCGCCGCCGATCAGGAGATGGTCCTCACCTACCAGCGCACCATCATCACCGCCTTCCACGACGTCTCGAACGCCCTCATCGCCCTCAAGAAGCAGCATGACTACCGCGTCGAGCAGGAAAAGCTCGTCTTCTCCGCCCAGGACGCCACCCGCCTCGCCCGCATGCGTTATCAGGGCGGAGCCACCAGCTACCTGGAGGTCCTCACCACTGACTCCAACCTCTTCTCCGCCCAGCTCAACCTCGCTACCGCCCAGCAAGGCGAAGCCCTCACCCTCGTCCAGCTCTACAGCGCCCTCGGAGGCGGCTGGCAGTAACTCCGCCAACCCAGACACCGGAAACCCAACCAAAACGAACCGTCATTCTGAGTCTGTGCGCAGCCCAGACTCAGAACCTCCGTGTTGGCTTTTGCCGTTGCGTGTCTCCGAACCACCGGGTGCCGGGCGCCCCACATCTCGATTCTAAGATGTGGGCTCCCACCAAACCCAAGCCGCTACCCTGCCTCAGTGATCGGGCTCTCGAAAGATCTCTGACCACTACCTACCTTCTTCAAGCCCGGATATGCGGGTCTCATGAGCACGAACGACGCTCACCAAATCGAGCATGCTCCGTGTAAGCTCCTTCACGTTCGCTGCAATCTGCCGAACATCGATCGAGATAAGTTCAACTGTCTGCGTCAGCGCTTCATGCCGTTCGGTCAATCTCTCAAGCCGTTCATCGATCGTCATTGTCTATCTCCTCTGCAATGCCCGCTCAACATCCTCAGTCCAAATGCTATACCTTGACCGCTTGCCCGGTCCTGGGTGCCGTTACGCCCTAAGTTCAGTTGCTGTTTTATTCGTTTCCGCGTTGCGCTTACGTGTCTGCGCTGCTTTCAACCCGGCCGCCTTCCACTTCTGAGTTTCTGTCGCCTTAGCTGCCCTCGACTTCCGGGTCGCAGCCGCCTTCTTGCCTGCATCCTTCATTAACGTTGCCCAGTTGGCAATCTTTGGGCGGTCTCTCATCAGGATTATTGTTTCGGTCGTAATAAGGTCTAAGTCATACATCCGGTGGCACGTCGGGCAGAGAATAGCCCAGTTAGCAGGCACGTTACATGACCTGTTTCTATCTACATGCGCAACCTCCAAAACGGCTTGAATCCCAAACCCGCAATGAGCGCAGACGATCTGCCCGAACTGCTCGTAATAGGCGAACGCCAGCTTGCGGTAGTTGGGATTTGTGCTCACTCGGGCTTTTCTTATCTCGGCCTGCACTTCTTGAGCACCGGCCGCGGAAATCAATTGCTCCGCTAGCTCATTCTCATACTTGTCGAGCGATTTTCTAAGTTGGATTTCCGCTGCTGCTCTCAACGGGTCTCGTGTCACGATTCTTCGCTCCTGGAAGGGTTTAGGCCTTCTGTTCAATGATGCCACCCTCACCCCGCAATCGGCTCCATCTCCTCCGCATCCCCCACATCCACAGACGGCGAAGCATCCGGCTCACCCTTCTTCTCTCCCTCCCCGCCAACCGCTCCCCAAACCCGCATCGCCGCCTCCCGCAGCACCCCGTACCCCTCCGGCCCATCCCCCGCCACTGCCTTCTCCTCCACGCACTTCATCACAAACGACCCCAGATGCCGGTAGCTCTCAAACTGGCTCTCATTGAAGAACTGGTCCGCCGTCGACTCATGCGGAAACGTCGGATGCGTCTTCGCATACTGCAGCACATCCGCCGGCTCCCGCCCCGTCAGCCCCGCCTTGATATAGATCAGTTCTCCGTCAAATGTATCGTCGGACATATCCTCCGGAACGGTATCCACGCAGTGGTAGCTGATCTTCGCCACCGCGCAATAACTGTTGCTGTCATGCACTCCCGCCTTCATCCGCATCCTGTCATTCTCGAACTCGATCGGTATCCCCAGGTCGATTTGTATCTTCCGGATGGCATTCCCCAGATCCTCAAACTGGCACTTCGGATCCGCCCCCGCATCCACCACGATGATCCGTTTCACCCGCCGCAGCACCATCTCATACAGCCCCAGGTTCTCGAAATGTCCGCCATCCGTCAGCTCCACCCAGCGTGACGAGTCATCCGTCAAACCCAGAGCCTCTTCAATCAACGGATACAAGGCAAAGCTCGGCCCCGACTTCGAAAAGAAGTCCGCATCCGTCGCCGCCCCGCTCCACTTCGACTCCGGCCGCTTCGGATTCGGCAGCCAATATCCCAGCCGCAGGTTGAAGAACGTCATCAGCAGCGCCGTCAGCGCCGACGACTGGTAACCCATATTCGGATTGAACGCCGCCCCGCTGATCGCCATCGACGTCGCCAGCGTCACTCCCCGGCCGCCGCCATAGATGTTCGCCGGAACATATCCCAGCCGCCACCCGCCCGCGTGGATCGCACTGAACGTGAACGACTCCGCCCGCCGCTGCCTCCACGCGGAGACCTTCGTCCCCACCAGGTTCAGCGTCGTGTTGATGACATGCAGCGGAGCGCCCGCCGCCTTCGGCAGATCGCATTGATGGGGCGTGTCGCTCGGATCGAAGTTCGTAAAATTATCCGGCCGCCGCAGCGTATTGCTCGCCCCTAGGAACGCCCGCATCAGCCGCATCCGGTACATCCCCTGCAGCGAAAACAGGTTGATGTTGATCCCCACATTGAACACCAGCGTCAGGCATACGGCGATCAGGAACATCCACGCCGCACTCTCCAGCCCTTCTCTGGACCCGTGACCAAAGCCCCCCGGAAGCCTCTGCCGCCCGGCTTCCTCCAGCGCCACCATCCCAATCGCGATCAGGAACACCGCCACCACGCTTACTGCCGGCATCACCAGATTGTGCTTGCTCAGAAACCTCCCCACCCCACTCAGCTGCGAGACCTTCAGCGTCCGCGTCCCCGCCGAAGTCGCGCTGCTATACCCGATCCAGCTCCCCAGCGCTCCCACCGCCAGCCCACCCAGCCCGACCAGCATCTTCCCCGTTCCCTGCCCGTAAAGCACCAGCCCATGCCCCAGAACCCACAGTACATCCAGCGACAGCAGACACCCTCCGCAGCGCATCCACCACTCGCGATCCTCCTCCATCTCATACCCACCCAGCAGCGCACAAAACAACGACGAGCTCACAATCAGCACCAGCGTCACCAGCGGCACTGCAAAGATAATCAGCAGCCGGTCGTCAAACTGAAGATGCCCCTGCATCTGCCAGCGACCGTGCACCATCACTGATTCCGTCACATACGTCTTGTGCCTGGCCAGCGTGTGGATCATGGTCCCTTCCACCAGTCCCAGCAGCCCGCTCGCCACCGCCGCCGCCGCCAGGCTCGTCAGCGCCATCAACGCGATCACCACCGGCCTGCCATGCCACCGGCCCAGCAGCAGTCCCTTTGTCCGCCGCAGATAGGCCACAAAGAACGATCCCGAAAGCAGCAGGTACCCACCCAGCGCAATCGGCAGCGTGGAAAGCGAAGACCGCATCTGCGCGGACAGCACGTGCCGCAGCGGCCGGATGATCCACGGAAACAGATACTCGCTCCAGTGCATGATCTGCCCGTTTGCATGCCACGTCGCCGCCAGCAGCCAGCACCCCAGAAACACCGGCACCACGAACGCCCGCACCGGGTACCGCCCGAACCACGCCAGCCAACGCCCCGCCGGCTTCACCGTCACCCCCATCCCCACTGCCCGATGCGACGGCAGCCCCAGCGCCGCCGCGATCCCCGCAAACAGCAGCACTACGGAGATCACTCCCGCCAGCACCGGCCCGGTATGCAGGTGCCGATGCACCTCTTCCCACGTGTACGCCGAAGCGCGCAACCCGCTGATCACGCAAAACAGGATCGGAATCAGCATCAGCCAGTTCACCACCAGGTTCCGAAACACAATCGACCCCAGCGTCGCCGTATCCAGCGTCGCCCCCAGCTCCGGCGCCAGAAACGAGCTATACGACCGCAGATGCCGCACCGGATTCGGTTCCGGATCCCCGGACGTCACGCAGCTCTCCCCAGCCAGCGCGTCGATCACCTCGCCGTACGCCTGCCGCCAGTCTGTCGCGCTCGCATGCTTCACGCTCTCCAGTGCCGAGCCCAGCAGCCCATTGATCCGCTTCAACTCCGTCTGCATCTTCTCCGGCGCCTCGCCCGGACGCAGCACAATCGTTGCCGACTGCAGGCTCTCGACCGCCTCCTGCGCATGCGGCAGCCGCTCCGCATACTGGATCGCGTTCGTCGCCGCCTTCGCCGCCTCCAGCAGTGCGCGATACTTCGCCACCGTCGCCGCATCCTTGGCCGAACCCACCAGCCCCGCACAGCTCGCCGCGATCGCCCCCGCCCGCGCCGCCGCATCCAGATCCTTGAACTTCTCCCGCAGCTCCGCCGCCTCCGGAGCCTCCAGCCCCTCGGCATCCCGAGCCGCAATCGCCGCTCCCTGCTGCATCCGGTCCACCGCCGCCTGCGCATTCACGAGCGCCTGCCGCATCGCATCCCGCATCGCCGCCGTCCGCCGCGCAAACGCCTTCGCCGCCGCAACCTCCGCCGCTTTCACCACCGGCGGAGCCCACTCCAGACTCTCCAGCAGCCGCAGGCAAAGACCCTGCGCCCGCTCGATGCACTCCGTCGTCATATCCAGCGCCTTCGCCCCCTCCGCCAGCCGCGCCGCAGCCATTCGCCGGTATGTCCACGACATCATCCAGCTCCCGATATACCCGCCCCCCGAAACCGTCGAAAGGTAATCCAGGTCATCCATCACCGGGCTCACGCCCCCGCGCAGCAGCGCCTTATTCCGGCTGAACCGCGCCAACCCTTCCAGCACCCCTAGGCAGAAGCTCGCACTCCGTATCCCGCCCCCCGACAGACACAGCGCAGACGCATTCGTCGCATGCAGCAGCCGCTTCAGCGGCCTGTCCGTCTCGGCGCACTGCAACACCTCCGCATACGTACTCGTATTCCGCTCGCATGTCTGGATAGCCCGGTTCGCCTGCTCCAGCGCCGCATACGCCCGCTCTTGCAGCTCAACCCTGCTCAGCAGCCCCGCCACGCACTCCGCCATCGGAGTCCCTTTGGGATAATCCCCTTGGAGTGCCTTCAGGAACTTCGGCTGACTACGCTGCAGATGCTCCTCAAAGATCGTCCGAAAAGGAATCGCATGCGGCTGAGCAAGCTGAACGGGAGCAACAAGCAAAGAGTTCACGCCGGGGTACCTCGGTAATGCGCACCAGTATCGCACCGCCAGGCAGTTCCTACGCCCTTTTCCCTACTCCCTAATCCCTGTTCTCATCCTGGACACGCCTTCTTCTCCACCAGAAAGGTGCCCAAGGAAAAACGCACGCCAAAGACCAATCTCCATTTTTTCCCACCCAAAATCGCAAATCCCCAGCAAAGACGCAGCCTTCACCACGCTAAGGAACGCATCCTGCCCACCTGAACCACGCATTTCTCCACCCAAAAGCCACTCCAGCCACACCCCTGCATCATGGAACCGGCAGCTTCCCCATCAGCTCGATGTACTTGCCAGAGTTGAACTTACGCCCCGTACTAGCCCCGGACATATACCTCCGCTTTCCAAACACCGCCCGCGACCCCCAGGCCCGGTCAAACTTCCCCACGATCGCCCAAGCCACCCCCGCATACCCGTTCGGATCCCTTCCATCCAGAAAGTATTTGTCGTTCAGATAGACACAGTGATGCATCGCCGTCTCCACATCCGGCGTCCACTCCAGGATCTTCTTCGCCCAGTACATCCGCATGTAGTTATGCATCCACCCATGCCGCACCATCTGGATCTGTGCTGCATTCCAAAGCTTATCGTAAGTCCCCGCACTCTCGAGCACTTCCAGCGAGTACACAACCTCCCGCTCATCCCGTGCATGCTCCGCAATCGTCTTCCGTGCCCAATCCTCCGCACACTCCGCCGAGTCATAAACGTCGGAATACCGCACGAAGTTGATAGCCAACTCCCGCCACGCAATCAGCTCATTGAAGTAACTGTCCCGGGCAGACTTCAGCGTCGGATCAGCCTTTGCCGCAACCTCTACCGCGAGCGCAATCGTCTGCGGCCCTACATGCCCATAATGCAAATAGGGCGACATCGCAGAGGTCCGATCTGTCTCCGGCTTATTCCGGTCCACCTCGTATGTCTTCAGCAAGTTGGACGTAAAGTGTTCCAGCCGCCGCAGTGCCTCGTGGGTTCCGCCCTTCCAGTACTTCACTGGCTTGACGCTCCGATCCAGATCCTTCCAACCTTGCGTGATGTCCTCATGCACGCTATCCTGCTGGAACTTCGCCGGCTTCTTCCAAGCCACATCCGCATGCGGATTCTCGTACGCGACGAGAAACTCCGGCAGTAGCTTGTAGAGCCGCGGCCGGATCGTATAAGCCCCATACTGCGCCTTTTCGATCAGCTTCGAGGGCACCACGACATCCGTATCTACCGTCCAGAATGGGATCCTGATCTTGTCCGCGAGCTCCCGTCGCCAGCGCTCCGGCTCCCGCATGGGATTCTCATCCCCGATGACCATCGCCGCCTTCACATCCGCCAGCAGCCTCTCATGCGACTCATGCGGAGCCCGCCGCATCACGAAGGAGATGTTCCGCTTCGCGAGATCCTCTTCGATGTCCGGCAGGCCCTGCTGCAGAAAAACGTAATGCCGCAGGTTCGCATGAGGGAAGTTGGAGATCCCTGCAAAGTAGACCACCAGCGGAAGCCCGAGCTCGTTCGCCACCTCCACCGCGAGGTTTACCGCATGGTTATCCACGCCGCGCTGCGCCCGCTGCATCCAGTACACAACGCACTCGCCCTGAGCGTCCGGCGCACCCTCCCGCCGCACCGTAACTCTCGGATTTGCAGGGAGCTTCTGGAAGAACTTCGGTGCCGATTGCGCTTCATTTGAGTTCGCGCCCACTGTGCCGACGGTCTCGCTCTTTGTACCTTTTCTAGAGGCCATCTCAATACGCTATCGCAGGCTCAAGCCTTCGGCTTGAAGCGCTGGGGCCGGGGCGTTGATCCAACGAAAGATGCGGCCCGCAGGCCGCATCTTTGCTTCAACCGAATCGTTTGCCCACTTACCAGAGACCCCATGCACGGCTCATGTAGTCGCTCAAGGTCATAGTGATCAAGACCAGAAAGGTGAAGAACCCGGCGCCCACGGTCATCTTAATCAGGCGCGACTGATACTTCACGTGCATGAAGAACAGAATCACCACCACAGCTTTGAAGGAAGCGATCCCCAGCGCGACGATCGGGTTCAGCGGACCGGGCAGATCGATGAACGCCGCTCCAACCGTGATGCCGGTGAAGAGCAGCAATGTGCCGAAGACCAGCACATATTGGAACGGCGTCACGATGTGGTGGTCGGCGTGTTCCGGGTTCAGAATATTCTCTGGATCGTGGTGCTCGGACATCTTCTATCCCTCGTTGGTATGCCGCTCCCGCTTAGTGCGCGAGAGGGTGGCGGTTAATCAGATAAAGCAGCGGAAACAAGAAGAGCCACACAATATCGACGAAGTGCCAGTACAGCCCGAAGTTCTCGATGGGAGCTACGTAGCCGGCACTGAACTCGCCTGCTTGCGCCCGCGCAATGAGCCAGAACAGGATGACAATCCCGATGATCATGTGCACGGCGTGCATGCCGGTCATGGCAAAGTAAAGGAAGAAGTAGATTTGCGTGCGTTGCGCCATGTCCGGCGGAAGCGGATTTTCGCTTGGCTTGCCGGTCTTCTTATCGACTGGAGGATTGATGAACTCCTTCGCGTTGAAGCTCGCGCCCGGGACGTGGTGATCCTCAAACTTTTGCGTATACTCAATCGCCTTAACGCCAAGGAAGGCTAGTCCGAAGAACGTAGTCAGCCAGAGCATCAGCACCAGCATCCTGCGATTCCGTACCTCCGCATAGTAGACGCCAAGCGCCATACAGAACCCCGAGGTAATCAGAATGACGGTGTTGAGCGCACCCCACCCAATCACCAGCGTGTTCGAGGCGGTCACGAACGCGTCGTAGTACCAGTTCCGGTAGAGCAGGTAGGAGAAGAACATCCCGCCGAAGAACATGATCTCCGTAAGCAGGAACAGCCACATGCCGAAGCTGCCCGCCTCGCGCTGCTGTGCCTCCGTCTCAAAATGATGGCGATGCTGAGGCAGCACAACGTGCTCCGCGTGTGCCCCCAGAACCACCTCGTGCTGTGTGGCTGCGGCAGTATTAGCCAACGGTCGTCACCTCATTCGCAGTCTTGTTCGCGAGCCACTCGTAGTCGTAAGCCTCATGGTTCACGATCGGCACCTCAATGAAGTTCTCGGTCAGCGGCGGCGACTGAATCTGCCACTCCAGCCCGGTTGCCTGCCACGGATTGTTGCCCGCGATCGCCCCGTACTTCAGCGACCAGGCAAGATAAAGCATGGGCAGAAGATAACCCACGCCCAGCACCGTCGCGCCTGCGGTCGAGAGCACATTGAGCACCTGGAACTCAGCTGGATACGCATGATAGCGTCGAGGCATTCCCAGGTATCCCAGGATGAACTGGGGCAGGAACGTCAGATTGAACCCGATGAACGTGGTTACCGCCGCCAGCTTGGACATTGACTCCGGATACATGCGTCCCGTCATCTTCGGCCACCAGAAGTGAATGCCGGCCAGGAACGCCATCAGCATGCCGCCCACCATCACGAAGTGGAAGTGAGCCACGATGAAGTACGTCTCCGTCAAGTGGATATCCATGCCCAGTGAGCCCAGGAAAACACCCGTCAGACCGCCGATGGTAAACAGCCCCATGAAGCCGAACGCGTAGAGCATCGGCGTCTCAAAGGTGATCGAGCCTTTATGCAGGGTGAAAGCCCAGTTGAAGATCTTGATCGCGGAGGGCACTGCAACCAGCATCGTCAGCAACGAGAAGACCAGCGCGGAGTAGTTCGACACGCCCATGATGAACATATGGTGCGCCCAGACGAAGAAGCCGAAGACCGCAATGCAGAGCGACGAGAACGCGACTGCCGTGTACCCGAAGATGCGCTTGCGGCTGAAGGTGGAGATCACCTCGGAGATCACACCGAAGCCGGGCAGGATCATGATGTACACAGCCGGGTGGGAGTAGAACCAGAAGAGATGCTGGAAGAGCAGCGGATCGCCGCCCTTGGTCGGATCGAACACGCCGATACCGATCAGGCGCTCCAGCGCCACAAGAACGATCGCGATGGCCAGAACCGGCGTACCCAGCACCATCAGCACAGACGCGGCATAGTGCGACCACACAAACAACGGCATCCGGAACCAGGTCATGCCCGGGGCACGCATACGATGAATGGTCACAATAAAGTTGAGCCCGGTAAAGATCGAGCTGAAGCCTGCGATGAAGATCGCCGTCGCGACAGTCACGACGTGAGTATTCAAGTAGTGCGTCGAGAGCGGGGTCGTAAACGTCCAGCCCGTATCCACGCCGCCCAGCACCAGGCCGGCAAGGGTAAACGTCCCGCCCGCCAGGTACAGATACCAGCTCAGCAGGTTGATCTTCGGGAAAGCCAAATCCTTTGCACCCAGCATGATCGGAATCAGGAAGTTCCCCAGCGTCGCCGGCACCGAAGGCACCAGAAAGAGGAAGATCATGATGATCCCGTGCATGGTGAAGAACTTGTTGTACGTGTCCGAAGCCACCAGGTCCGGCTGCGGCGTTAGCAGCTCAAGCCGGATCAAACCGGCGAACGCTCCTCCAACAAAAAAGAAGAACGTGATTGAGATCAGGTACAGCATCGCAATCCGCTTGTGATCGCCGGTCAGGAGCCAGCTCAACAAGCCATGCTCATTGTTGATGTAGTTCCGCTTGGGCAGCCGGGCCGTCGCCTGATCGGGTAGATTGACGATCGTGGAGTGATTCATAACGCTCATTACTTCACCATCCCCGACGCTGTAGGCGCCGCAAGGTCAGACTGTGAGGTGCCCAGCGTCTGCTGGGTACGATAGTTGCTGCTTTGACCCTTGATGTACTCCACCAAATCGATCAAGCCGTCTTCGCTGATCTGCCCCTGATACGTCGGCATGATCGGCGCGAAACCCGCCGTTACGTGCTGCGAAGGATTCAGAATGGAATCGCGGAGATAGCCGTCGTTCACCACCACCTGCGAGCCGTTTGCCAGCGTGAGCTTGGACCCGTACACCCCCGCCAGACTCGGACCGCGCGCGGCCGCGGTGCCGTTGTGGCAGGCCCCGCATCCCATGCTGGCAAAAAGCCGTTCGCCATTCTGCGCCAGCGACATTCCGCTCGTCGATTGCTGCGTCCACTTCTGATAGTCCTCGGGAGTCATCGCCGTCACTTCACCGATCATGCCGGAGTGCTTCGTCCCGCAGTACTGCGTACAGAAGATGTGGTAAACGCCGGGTTCGGTCGCATTGAACCAAACCGTCGAATAACGCCCTGGAATAACCTCGCGCTTCACCCGGAAGTCCGGAATCGAGAAGCTGTGGAACACGTCCTGCGAGATCATCGTCAGCTGCACCGGGCGCCCGATCGGAACATGCAGCGCATTGATCTCATGCTGCCCGCCCGGATGCTCTGCCTTCCACATCCACTGCTTACCCACGATGTAGATATTCATCGCGTTCGCGGGAGGGTTATAGATACGGAAGTAAAGCAGCGCACCCCACACGAAGGTCACGAGAAAGATCGCCAGCGGAATAATTGTCCACGTAGCCTCCAGCAGAGTAGACCCTTCCACCTGCGTCGCCACCGGGCTGCGCTCCTTGCGATACCGAATGGAGAAGTACGTCATCAGCGCGCCGACCAGCACCAGGCCCACCAGCGTCATGCCGATCAGGAAGAAGTAGAGCGCGTCCGTGTACGGCGCGATCGTGGATGCCTCCCGCGGAAACAATGCGGAGGCGGCGAGCCACTTCGTCAAAAACTGCCACAGAACTGGACTGATATGCATCGTTACCCTTTATCCCACTTGTTGTCTGCGCCGTCCTCGGCCGCGTCATGTTCACGCCCTAGCTTCAGATCCCTGCGAAACATCACAAACATGAACCCGCCCAGCGAAGCCATCGTCACCATCCCGCCGAACTGCACCACGCGCGCCACGATCAGCGAATGCTTGTTCGTCTGCGGATCGTAGTGATAGCAGTACGTCAGAATGTTTGCGACCGGCGACCCGATCTTGTTGCCCGAAGCCTCAATCAACCCCAGCAGCACATCCTTCGGCGAGTACTCGACGCCCAGGTAGTACTGCGCCAGCTTGCCCTCGGGCGTCACCAGCTCGATCGAGCTGGCATGGGCATACTGCGTCAGCTTGCCGTCAGGCCCGGGAACCCGTACATAACCAAACCCGACCGCGTTCGTCACCGCGTCGATGGCCGGTCTCTGCCCCACCAGAAAATGCCATCCGGAGGCAGTCTCGGGGCGGCCATAACGCTTCACGTAAAAGGCCTTCTTCTTCGCCGCCAGCTCCGGAGTCTCGCTCGGATCGATGCTGATAACCACGACGTTGAAGTCTTTGCCCGGCGTCAGCCGCACCATCTCCAGCGCTGCCGTCATCCCGTCCAGCTCTTCCGAGCACAGCATCGGGCAGTTGTAATAGACCAGCGAAAGCACGGCCGGCTTCGATCCGAAGTAGTCGCCCAGACGGACCTGCGCGCCGGTCTCGTCGGTAAAGGTCGCATTCAACGGAAGCTGCTGATTCAGGTGCTGCTCGACGGCCACGCCTTTGAGCACCTGGGGAAGCTGGTCGCCGGTATTCTGGCCCGTCTCCTTATCCCCGTACGACGCAACCTGGGCGAAGCTGGAACCGCAGAACAGCGCCGCGCCTAGCAGGGCGACACCAAGCGATCCCCACCTTGAACTCCTCCGCCGGATTGTCCGCTGCTCCTGCATCATGACGCTCTCAACTCTCATACATCCATCTTAAGGCCTGCGACAATCCCGCGAGGCCCTGCAGCTAACGGATCGGGTGCAACTCCGCGTGCGTATTCGATTCAGCTTTCTCAAAGCTCATCTTTTGCTCGCGGGCTTCGATGGTGTCAAGTTCGTACCCCGTCCGCGCAAACCCGCTGGTCAGCGGCACCGTGATCTTGAGCTCTTTATCCTGCGCCAGTTGCTGAGACGCTTGTCCCGCCGGAGCCACAGGCAGCCCCTTCTGTGCGATCAACTCCATCGCCCGCGTGATCGGGATGCGAATGCCCTTCCCCCCCGGAATCTGGCTGTAATGATCGAGCAGCAGATCCTCCCGTGCGTGCAGGTCGGCAGTCGCCTGGTTGCCGTCGTCGATATCCAGCCGCGGACTGGGAAACGCGATCGTCATCTTCTGCAGCTCCTGCTGCTCCATCGCCGCGTTGCTCTTCAAGTCTTCGCGCCTGCCGTTGTTGGCCAGCGCACCCGCGAAGATATCGTTCTTCTGGTGCCACTTGTCCGTCTTCCCGTCCTGGCTCTCCAGCGCGGAGTTGATCGTCTTCCCCATGAAGAAGCAGAACAGGAAGAAGATCAGCACAAAGCCGAACAGCCCGCCAAGAAACACCACCACGCCCCCGGCGTTGACGTCGGTCGTCTCATACCCCAGCTTCGCGCTCTCCGAGCCGCTCTCGGGGTAGTTCACAATATCGCCGTGCGGCGGTGCGTACTCGCCGGCTCCGCCTTGGTTCATTTTGCCATCGTTAGTGGGCATGTTCAGGCTCCAGAATCTCCTCAAGATGAGGATCGTTGACGTTCACCAGCGGACGGGACATAAGTTGGGTAAAGAAGTACGCCATCCACACCGCGACCACCGCGACCGGGACAGTCAGGTACGCCAGAATGCCGAAGTTGCCGCTCAGGTGCAGGTTCGAGGCAGCATCCTTGAAGTTCGGCTCGATGATCCAGAAGAAATCGATCGCCCGCGCCAGGATCATGAACGTCACGATCGCTGAAATCCGGCTCTTGCTCCGCTTCAGGTCGCGCGAGAGCAGCATGCAGAAGGGAATCAGCCAGTGACAGATAAAATCCAGCGTGCAGATCGTCCACCAGCCCCCGCGTATCCGGCTCAGGTACCAGGGGATCTCGTCGGGAACGTTGCCGGACCAGATAATCAGGAACTCGGCGAAGGTCAGATAAATATTCAGCATCACGAACGCAAAGATGAACTTGCCCAGGTCGTGCTGCTCGGTCACCCGCAGCAAAGTCTTCATGGGCTCAACCTTGGACAGCTTCACCACCACCAGAATGCTGAGCGCCAGCACGGCATACCCTTGCCCGACCAGGAACTTCAGCCCCCAGATCGACGAGTACCAGGTCACGTCCAGCGACATCACCCAAAGCAGCGCCGCATCCGTCAGGCAAACGACGTAAATAAAGATCCCCGGCCCGGAGAGGTTCTCAAACCGAATCCGCCAGCGGTCATAGCTCGCCAGCGTTCCCGCCATGGGGTCCGCATCGCGCTCCAGCGACCACTTGTTCAGCAGGTAAGCAAACGTCCCCAGGATCAGGAAGATCAGCAGCGTCTGGATGATCGCGCTCGTCGGGTTGAACATCGTGTGCTTGGAGATATCGGTCCAGGCATGCTCTTTGTCGATCAACCCCTGCGCCAGCGCGTTATGCTCATCCTGGATGCTGGGATACTTGGCCCACTGATAGAGCCCCTTCATAAAGATGCCGATGGGGAGAATCATCACGAAGACCAGGCCCAGCGTCCGCGTCATCGCCTCCAGCGGCCGCCGCAGCAGCAAGCCCCACTTGCCGCCCGAGACATACTGCAGCATCAGTAGGACGAGAGCACCGCCCGCAAACGAGAAGCACATCATGAAGCCAAGCAGGTAAGCCCGCAGGATGTGGTTTGCGCCTCCCGGCACGGCGAAGAAGATCAACGAGATCACGGCGAAGACGGCCGCCACGATCAGCGCGCGCATCCGCCAGACCGAGATCAGCTCCGGCGAGCCCAGAACCGCAGGCAGCGTTCTGGATCCATGGTGGCCGACGCTTGAGTGGCCAGGCTCGTGTTGTAGGTTTCCAGATAACATGCTTTTCAGGCCTTCGCGAAATCGATTTGGTCGAACTGCTCTTGTTCAAGTTGCGCTAAAACAAACCGCGCTTGCATTACTCCGGCTTGTTGGTCAGCCCCATGGAGACCGGGTTGTTGGGATATCCTGTGCTGCCTTGGCCCTGTGGCGCGTTCGTGACGATCGGACTCGACTGCGCGGGTCCGTAGGCTCGAGAAAGCGGCGGCTGCGCGGGGAACTCGCCCGCATTTGCCCCGGCCGCGCCGATCTCTGCCGGCGGAAGCACGTAAGGCTGGCCGTCCGGGGTGCCGGTCACCGCCGTCGGAGGAACCGCCCATTCGGCGATGAAGTTCGCCGGAAGCCCCTCGCGTTCGGCGATGTCGGACAGTCGCTCGACACGCTTGCCCGACGCGACCGCACTCTCATCCGCATTCTGGCTCAGCTGCAACGCCTTGATGTAGGCCACGATCGCCCAGCGATCCTCCACCGTCACCTGCGACGCATACTCCGGCATCGCGCCGTAGCCGTTGGTGATCACGTTGAAGAAGTGCCCCAGCGGCGCAGCCTGCAGACGTGCGGTGTGGAAGTTACCCGCCTGCGCGTAGCCGCGCTGCACGATCATGCCCACACCGTTACCCACCCGTGAGTGGCACGGCGTGCAGTAGATGTTGTAGCGCTCCTGCCCGCGGGCCAGCACATCCATCGTCACCGGAAAGGGCATCATGTTCCCTTCGGTACCGCCGCTCTGCAGACCGGAGTAAAAGTACGCATCCTCCTGCAGTTGACCGCGCGCCACCGTGCCCGCCATCTGCGGACGCACGGAACGGCCGTCCGCGAAGAAGTCGGTGCCGCGCTGCGGATAAAACTTGGGCTGGTTATGCATGTCCTGGCGGCAGCCCGTCAGAATCGCAACACTCGCCAGACCGGCAGCCAGTAACAACTTATGAGACCGATACGTCACGCCTGCTCCCTCTTCCCTCTTCCCCGCTCCCTGTCTCAATGGTCTACCTCCACCACGGAGACCGCGGGAAACTGCTCCAGGAACGCACGCGTACCGCCGGGCGAGAACATCGGGTCGAACGCCTCAATGCAAAGGAAGAACTTGTCCGTCGTGGCGCCATTGCGGAAGTTCGCCGCATTGAACAGCGGATGATACGTCTGCGGCAATCCATTCATCGCGATCATGCCGAACCCCGCCGAGAGCCCGGCGAAGAGAATCGTCCACTCGTATGCCGGAATGACAAACGCCGGCCAGCTCATCAATGGACGTCCCGCGATGTTAAGCGGATAGGCCATGGTGTTGATCCACGTCTCCATCAGAAACGCGGTCGTCAGCCCCATGATCCCACCCAGCAGGCAGATCAGCGGCACGTAGTTCTTATGGAAGTGCAAAGCCTCCGCGGCCTCTTCCACCGGATACGGCGTATAGCACTCCATCCGCCGGTAGCCCGCATGCCGCGCCGCCTCCGTCGCCTCAACCAACTCGGTCGGCGTGTTGAACTCCGCCAGCAATCCGTATATTCCTTCACGTGGTGGCATTAGGTGGCCTCATTCACGACGACTTCGGCATCTGCGCCGCTGCGCCGGATCTTGGTTCCAGGAAGCATCATCCGAATCTCGGACATGGGGATAATGGGCAGGAACCGTACGAAGCAGAAGAACAGCACCGTAAACAGCCCCATCGTCCCGACGTAAATCATGTAATCCCACTTCGTCGCCCGGTACGTGCCCCAGCTTGACGGCAGGTAGTCGCGGTAGAGACTCGTCACAACGATGACGAACCGTTCAAACCACATACCCGTATTCACAATCAGCGACAAGATAAAGAGATAGGTGACATTCACCCGCAGCTTGCGCGACCACAGCGTCGTCAGCGGAATCGCAATGTTGGTCAGGATCAGAATCCAGTACGCCCAGCCCATCGGCCCAAACATACGATTCCACATCATGAAGAACTCCCAATGGCTGGCCGAGTACCACGCCATGAAGACCTCCATGCCGTACCCGTAAGCCACAATCCCGCCCGTCCCGATCATGACCTTCGCCATGTTGTCCAGGTGGCGCAACGTAACCAGGTCTTCCAGGTGGTAGAACTTCCGCAGCGGAATCGCCAGCGTCAGCACCATCGCAAACCCCGAGTACACCGCGCCCGCCACAAAGTAAGGCGGGAAGATCGTCGTATGCCATCCCGCCAGCGAGGCCACCGCGAAGTCGAAGCTGATGACCGTGTGCACCGAAAGCACCAGTGGAGTAGAAAGCCCGGCCAGCAGCAGCGAAGCCGTCTCATACCGAATCCAGTGCCGTGTCGATCCGCGCCAGCCCAGCGAAAGCAGTCCGTAGAACCACTTGGCGAACGGCAGCGTCGCCCGGTCGCGCAGCGTCCCGAAGTCCGGGATCATCCCCACATACCAGAACACGATCGAGATAATCGCATACGTCGACACCGCAAACACGTCCCACGCCAGCGGGCTGCGGAACTGAGGCCACACGTTCATCGTGTTGGGATACGGAAACAGCCAGTACGCCAACCAAGGCCGCCCCACGTGGATCAGCGGAAACGTTCCCGCGCAGACCACGGCGAAGATCGTCATCGCCTCCGCAAACCGGTTGATCGAGTTCCGCCACGTCTGCTTGAACAGCAGCAGAATCGCCGAGATCAGCGTCCCCGCGTGGCCGATACCGATCCACCACACAAAGTTGATGATGGCAAAGCCCCAGGCGCCCGGAATCGTCACGCCCCAGATACCAACGCCCTTCAGAAACAGCCACGTGATGCCGATCACCACGCCCATCGCCACGCCGCCGCCCACCGTCAGGCCGGCGAACCAACCCAGCGGCGTATTCGACGTCAGCACCAGGCCCGCAATCTTCTGCGTGACCGACTTGAAGTTGTGCCCCGGAGCGATGACCGCGTACTCGCCCGTAATCGGGTCGATCATCGGGTCCAGAACCGGATCGCGTGGATCGTGAATAGGACTTTTGGTAGCCATCTATGCCAGCTCCGGATTCGGGTTGATGACGCCTGCCGTATACGTCGTGCGCGGCCGGAAGTTGAGGTCAGCCAGCACCTGGTAGTCGCGCTCTTCGGTCTTGCGCTTCGCCACCTTGCTGTTCGGGTCGTTCAGGTTGCCGAAGACGATCGCCTCGGTCGGGCAGGCCTGCTGGCACGCCGTCACGATCTCGCCGTCCTTGATCGTCCGGTTTTCCTTGTCCGCATCGATCTTCACCGCTTCAATGCGCTGGATGCAGTAGCTGCACTTCTCCATTACACCGCGGCTCCGCACCGACACATCCGGATTCCGCATGAACTTCAAGCTCTCCGTGTCGTAGTCCGAGTACAGCAGGAAGTTGAACCGCCTCACCTTATACGGGCAGTTGTTGGAGCAGTATCTGGTCCCCACGCAACGGTTATAAACCATCGTGTTGATGCCTTCGGGAGTATGCACCGTTGCACCGACCGGGCAGACCTGTTCGCAGCCCGCGTTCTCGCAGTGCTGGCACGCCATCGGCTGGAAGTGCGCCTTCGGAGCATGCAGATCGCCCTCGAAGTACGTATCGATCCGCAGCCACTGCATGTTGCGCCCGATCTTTACCTGCTCGCGCCCGACCACCGAGATATTGTTCTCCGCGTAGCAGCTCACGATGCACGCATTGCACCCGATGCAGCTATTGAGGTCGATCGACATCCCCCACGCATTCTGCATCGCAAGCGTGGACTGGTCCTTCTTCTGATAGTTCCAGGCATTCGGGAAGAAGGTCAGATCGTGATCCGGCTTCTCGCCCTCCGGCCCATACCCAACCTTGTTGACCGAGGTCCCGCTGACATTGCCATCATGCGCGAAATCCGGATGCGCCTTCGCTTCCGTCACCGTCGCATAGCGGATAATGCCGCGCTCCTGCGCCTCATGGCCGCCCAGCGAGTACGTCCCCTTCTTGTCGTCGAGATACGTCTCCAGATCATGCTGCGCATAGCTACCGCGATGCTCGATCGAATGCACCTTGGTCACGCACAGGTCATACGTCCCCTTGCCCCGCGTAATCTTCGCGCCACCCGCCGCATGTGCGTTCGTACTCGTCCGCAGCGCATACGCGTTGAATCCAACTCCCGAACCCACGCGCCCAGCCTCGCTGCGCCCGAAGCCCAGGTAGACCGTCACCACATCGTTGGGATGTCCCGGCACCGCCAGCACCGGCGCGATGACCTTGCGTCCGTCCAGCTCGATCTCGACCGCCTCATTCTCGGCGATCTTCAGCCTCTGCATCGTGTCCAGGCTGATCAGCGCGGCGTTATCCCAGCTCATGCTGGTCACCTGCTTCGGCAGCTCCTGCAGCCAGCCGACGTTCGCAAAGCGCCCGTCATAGATCGACGGGTCCGCCTTGAACACAATCTCCAGCCCATCTCCCGACATCGGCGGCGCGGAAGCACCAGCAGAACCAGCCCCCGGCGACTTCGCTCCGCCCGTAAATGCCGTGCCATCGACAAATCCATCGTGTAGCGCCTTGCGCCAGCCCGCGGCAAAGTCACCTTTGATATACGTCTTCGCATTTGAAGACACCACGTCGTACGCAGACATCTGCGGATTGTCCAGCAGGCTCTGCAGCACGTCATGCGCGCTCACACCACCGTACAGCGGCGCAATCATCGGCTGGATAATCGTGATCGTCCCGTCATACGCCCGCGCATCCGACCAGCTCTCTAGATAGTGAGCCTTGTTGATATGCCACGTCGTAAGGCTCGCCGTCTCATCCATGTGCGTGCTCAGCGCAGCCGTCACCGGCACATTGTTCACCGCAGCCGCGAACTCCAGGTCTGCCGGCGCGTTGTACATCGGGTTCACCCCGAGCATCACCAGGAACTGCACCTTGCCCGCCTGCATGTCCCCAACCAGCGCCCTCAGATCCGTCATCTGCTCGGACGGCATCGGGTTCACGGTCTCGCCGTAGACCACCGTCTTGCCCACGGCGCCCAGGCTTTGGTTCAACTGATACGCAGCCGCATGCACCGCCGGAGCCGCCTGCTCGCCGGGGATCACCACGCACTTGCCGCCCGAAGCCTTCAGATCCGCCGCCAGCGCGGTAAGGAACTTCGCCGCATCCGGATTCGAGAAGCTGCCCGCGCCGCCGTTCGCCAGCGCCCGCGCAAACGGACCGACCTCGCTCGGCTTCAGCGCCAGCCTGTGCTCCGCCTTGAACCCGGTCACCGTCGGCATGCTCTCGACGACGTACAGCCGGTTCATGGTCTTACCCTCTTCGTACTTGTGCCGCTCCGCGTACGCCCCGGCCAGCGGCAGGAAGCCCGGATGCGCAATCCCACCCATGAAGTCGGCGTCCAGCGACACAATCACATCGGCCTCTTCGAGCTTGTACATCGCGTCCGTATAGCTGCCGAACGCCGCCTTCGAAGCAGCTCTCGAGATGTCCTGATTCACCGGCTCCCACTGCACCAGCTTCGCGCCCGGATATGCCTTCTGCACCGCCTGCCACTGCGTCGCCAGCGTCGGAGACGTAATCGTCTCGCTCAGGAAGTAAACGCCCTGCCCCTGCTGCGCCTTCGCCGCCGTCAGCAGCGCGCTCTGAAACGCGCCGAAGTCAGACTCCTGCCCACGGAACTTCACCGAGTGGCTCCGGTCCGGATCGTACAGATCCAAGAGCGTCCCCTGCGTGATCGCATCGGACTTGCCCTTGGACATCGGGTGATCCGGATTGCCCTCGATCTTGATCGGGCGGAACGCGTCCGACTTCACCAGCACCGGGATCGCCCCCGTCGGGAACGGGTGCGCGGTCGAGAAGTACATCGGCCGGCCCAGCACCAAATCCTCAGGCTGCTTGATATAAGGATAGATCGGCTCGTCCGGCTGCTTGGTGCAACCCGCCAGACCCGCCAGCGCAAAGCTCGCGCCCATCACCTTCAAGAAGCCGCGCCGACTGACCGCATCGGTCCACTCGCCGGCCTGCCGGGGAAACTCCTCGCCCAGCATATCGTTGAACTCCTGCGTCGACGAAAGCTCTTCCAGGCTCTTCCAGAACCGCTTGCCGGTCTTCCCCGCAAGCTTCGCCTGAACCTCGGCCAGCGTCATCTTCTCCGCCGCAGGCGCCTCGCCGAAAACAGGCATCTCGCCCACAGCCGCAATCGACGTCACAATCTGCGGACGCGCCTGCGTGTCACCCTCTAACGGATTCGCCATGCTCTCCAACTCGTAGCTCTTCATCGGTGGCACACCTCGCAGCTTGAAAGCTCGTTCGCGGCGCGGATGTGGTACTTGCCGTTCAAATACATGCCCAGATCATGCTGACTGGTGAACTTCGCGTACGTCAGCGCCGTCTTCGGCGTCAGATCAGCCGGAGGCACATCGCTTACCGACTCATGCCCATCATTCGCGTGTGGCTCAGCCCCGGAACCCGATCCCGACTGCGGACGCCCCATGCTTCTGGGTCCCACACTCAGCTCCTGCTGCAGCATCGCCACCTCGGGATTGTCGCCGCTCGGATCTTTGGTCGTGCAGGCCACACCCTGAGCCGTCGGAATCTCCGTCCCCGCGGTGTTCTTCGTGTCCGCGCACCACACCGGCTTATCTCCGGTAGGACCTTGCCATGCCATGTTGTAGATCTCGCTGGTCGGCCGCAGATTCTTGCTCGGGTTGCGATGGCAGTTCAGGCACCACTCCATCTGCAACGTGTTTTCCTGGTACATCAGCGGCATCTCGTCCACGCGCCCGTGACAGCTCGCGCATCCGATGCCTTTATTCACATGGATCTCGTGATTGAAGTACACGTAATCCGGGAGATCATGCACCCGGATCCAGTTGATCGATTGCCCCGTCGCCCAGCTATGCCGCACCGGCTCCAGCAGCGCCGCGTTCGTCCAGATCTGCGCGTGGCAGTTAATGCAGGTCTTGGTCGGAGGAATGCCCGCATAGCTCGACTTCTCCACCGACGTATGGCAGTACTGGCATTGCAGCCCAAGCCCTTCCACGTGGTGCTTGTGACTAAACGGCACCGGCTGATCCGGTCGCTGACCCTGCCGCGTCACCCAGGGGCTTCGCTGCAGCGAGTTCAAGCCAACGCCGAGCGCGATCACGATCAGTCCAGTCAGTGCCAGACTTCCCCGGGCTAGCGCGTTCGAAGTGCGGTCAAAAACTTGCGCCATGAGTGCTTCCTGCTTCCTCTGCGTTTAAAACCTGATCACCGCTTCACCGGCGCTTCAGGCTTGCTCTGGAGTTTCGTCTCGTCCTGCGTGCTCGAACCACGTCGTTCTCTTTGGGCCCTATTGTCTACCCAACCTTGAAAACTGGTCTAGCTTTCTTGCCGTACCCGTAGGAAAAAGTGCTCCTGAGAACTTCACTATAGCAGTCCAAATTCCTCAATTCTGCGTACCGCAATCCGGTCCGGGCATTTTTTTACATGGCCCTTCGATAATCGAAGCGGGCTTTCGGCTGACACACAACATCTCGGGCCTTCGTTCATAAACACCCTATCGACGCCTGCTTCACAACAGTGACCAGCTATAAATACGACCAACTCAGGCCGAGTTGCTTTCGCTTCCTCGTCTTCTGCTGTACCGTTCCCTCAACATGGCACGCCCAAAACTTCGTCCACGCCCACCCGCCTATGACTCCGCATTCGCATTGGAGCAGCTCTCTGCCGCCGACCCAAAACTCGGCCGCCTCATCGAACGCGCCGGCCCCTTCACCCTTACCCTCGACACCGCGCTCTCTCCCTTCGAGGCGCTCTTGCAATCCATCATCTATCAACAGCTGCACGGCAAAGCCGCCGCAGCCATTCACGCCCGCCTGCTCGCCTCCTTCGCCGTCCCCGGCCCCACCGGCGAGCTCGCCCACCCCGCTCCGCACCCCACCGCCCAGCATCTCCTCGACGCACCCAACGAGCAGCTCCGCGCCGCCGGTCTCTCCCACAACAAAGCCCTCTCCGTCCGCGACCTCGCCGCCAAAAGCCTCGACGGCATCGTCCCCACCCTCGCTCGCATCCGCCGCATGTCCGACGCAGAGATCATCGAACACCTGACCCAGGTCCGCGGCATCGGCACCTGGACCGTCGAGATGTTCCTCATGTTCCGCCTCGGTCGCCCCGACGTCTTGCCCGTCTCCGACTACGGCGTTCGCAAAGGCTTCGCCCTCACCTTCGGCAAACTGAAACCGGCAGACAAGGTAACTCCAGACGGCCTCCCCAAGCCCGACGTCATGCTCAAGCGAGCCAGGAAGTGGCGCCCCTGGTGCTCCGTCGCCAGTTGGTATCTCTGGCGCGCCTGCGACCTCGCCGACCGCGAGAAGACTGCCGTCCAGCCTGCCGCCAAGCTCGCGAAGCAGATGCCCCGTCCCCTCGCCGCGCCCACCCGCGAGTAACTTTCCCGGTAGTTACAAAGGTTGATACAAGCCTAACTCACCTGTTTTGAATATTTTGCACATAAATACCGGGTTAGGGGGTACACATCCCCTGCCCGAAAAATCTCAGGCAGATCATCTCCAATCCGCCAACCTCTCGAAGTATGCTGAAGCAACGACGAGGAGCACTCTTCCGCCCAGGTCCGAGGTCCGCCCAAAGATGCATCGCCGCCAATCCGCGTTCGCCCTCATCTTCGGCCTCATCCTCCCGCTCGCTCCCGTCCGCGCCCAAAACCCCGCACCTCCAGCTCCCCCACAACCCGCCATCCCCCAGTCCGCCCAGCAGGACATAGACCGCGCCCACGCCGAGGCCAAAGAAGCTCGCCGCAACGAAGCCAAAATTCGCGACCAGGTCCGCGAACAGGTGAAAGAGCAGGTCAACGGCGAACTCCAGCACATCCGCGAGCAGCAGAAGCTCCAGATCAAGAACGGCCGATTCATCCCGCCGAACATCCCCCAGCTCCAGATCAAACCGCCGGACGTCTCAGGCGTGCCCACTTACAGCGTCGTCCCAACTCAGCCCCAGATACAGGCCCCGGACGCCGAACGTGACCCCTCCGACGCAAAGCCTCCGCAGTTCGACACCCGCCTGCAGAATCGCGTCCAAAGCGGGCTCAAAGATCAGCTGAAGAACCTCAACATCGAAGTGGATGACGACGACAACAATCCAACCCCGCCGCCCTCCTACGGCATGGACCCCCGCCAGATCCTCACCGTCCCCTTCGGCGATCGCATCAACATCACCACTCCTTGGCTCTTCCACACCGGCAAAGGCGACCGCTTCAAAGATCCCGATTTCGACGACCACGACTGGCTGGTCCTCGACACCACCAAGCCCCTCTTTGCCAACATGATCTTCGACGCGAACGAGATCTGGTACCGGACTCACATCCGCGTCGCCCCCTTCTCGCACGATCTCGCCCTCACCGTCGCCGAGTTCGGCGGCAGCTATCGCGTCTACGCCAACAGCGTAGAGATCGGAGGCCGCGGCAAGATGGGTGGGCGCGGCGACTATCTCTTCGCCCGCTCCTCCACCTTCTCCATCCCCAACTCCGTCCTCGAAGCACCCGAGCTCGTCATCGTCATCCATGCCTACGTCGGCACTGCGGATCGCGTCTCGCTCACCCTGCGCGACGGCATCTCCCCCGGCTCCTCCGTGTTCCTCGGGCCCAGCAGCATCCTGCGCCGGGATGAGAAGTTTTACTTCGCCACCGGCCTGACCGAAAGCACCGGCGTCCTCACCCTTTGGGTCGTCCTCCTCGTCCTTGCCATCGCCCTCTCGTTCCTCATCCCCGGCGTTCCGGCCTATCCCCTGCTCTCCATCTTTGCCGCAGGCCACCTCGTCAGTCTCCTCTTCATTGACTTCGCGGAGTTTCACTACCTCCCCTACACCCATTGGCTCTCCTGGCCCATCCGCATTGCCGGCATCGCGTCAGACCTTGCCGCATTGGAATTCTGCCGCATCATCGCCGGTCTCAAACGCCGCGTCTGGTTCATTGCCTTCGAGATCTTCTACGTCCTGGCCATCGCATCCATCCTCCCCGCAGCGCTCGGAATGATCTCCTACATCGTTCACGCCGCGCTCCTGAAATTGTCCTTCTACATCCTCATCGCCGTCATCGTCGTACTCATCGCGCTTGGCATCCGCCGCCGCAAGCAGGATGCCTACGTCCTCGCCGCGACCGGCGGAGTCTATCTCTTCTACCTCGCCGTCTGGAAGCTCCTGCAGTACCTCACCTTCAACTGGCAGATCCTCAACAGCATCTCCGACTACTTCGTCGATCGCGTCCGCCCCGGCCCTACCGGCGATCTCGCCATCGTCGTCGGCTTCCTTGCTCTCACCATCGTCCGCACCCTCCGCATCGTCCGTGAGCGCGCCTCCATCGCCTCGGAGATCCAGGCCGCCCGCACCATGCAGCAACTCCTCCTCGGCCAGACCGTCCAGCCCACCCCCGGCTTCACCATCGAAACCGTCTACCATCCCGCCGGAGAGGTCGGCGGCGACTTCTTCCTCGTCTCCCCAACACCCGACGGCTCCGTCACCCTCATCGTCGGCGACGTCTCCGGCAAGGGCCTGCTCGCAGCCATGCGCGTCTCCATGATCCTCGGCATCCTCCGCCGCGAGCCCTCCCGCAACCCCGCCGACATGCTCTACGGCCTCAACGAAGCCCTCGTCAGCCAGGGTCAGGAAGGCGTCCAGATGGGCTTCACCACCGCCATCTGCGTCCGCATTGAGCCCTCCGGCCGCTACACCGTCGCCAACGCCGGCCATATCTCCCCCTACATCGTTGGTGTCGAAACCACCACACCCCCTGCGCTGCCGCTCGGCCTCGCCGCCGGCCAGGTCTACGAGACCGTCTCCGGCACCCTCCAACCCGGCGAGCGCCTCGTCCTGCTCTCGGACGGCATCCCCGAGGCCCGCACTGCACGCGGCGAACTCTACGGCTTCGAGCGTCTCGCCGCTCTTACCCTCCAGCCCGCCAGCCACATCGCCGCCGTCGCCCAGAGCTTCGGCCAGGACGATGACATCACCGTCGTCACCATCGCCCGCCTGCCCGTCGCCCCCGGCTCCTCACCCGCCCCACCCCCGCCGCCGCCCTTGGTAGTCGCCGCTCCACCGCCGCCTATGGTCAGCTCAGCCGCATGAAGCCTTCGGAGCCATTTGTACCGCGATTTAGCTTTCAAACGCTCCTAGGACTCCTGCTCTGCCTCACCGCCATCTTGTATCCCGCTCTCGCAAAAGCCCAGGTTGCTGGAGTTCACCCGTCGTTGGACCCCCACCACATCCAGGTGGAATCCTTGTCGCACCCGGTTGATCTCACCTCGGCGTGGCTTATCCAGGAAGGCGACGATCCCCGCTTCGCCGATCCATCCCTTGACGACTCCCACTGGCGCTCCATCGACACCGCACATCCTCTCGCCGACTACGGTCTCGCCCACCCTGGATTCCTCTGGTATCGCGTCCACGTCCACATCCCCCCAAACAGCCATGACCTCGCAATCCTGCTCAGGGGCTTCTCGGGCAGTGAGCAGATCTTCGTCAACGGCGTTCTCACCGGGCCCTCCCGGCCGTTCCCGCCCGGCGGCGTAGTCTCCACGAACTTCGACCTCCGTGCCACACTCCCTGACACCCTCGTGGCCTCCGGAGACCTGACCATCGCCATCCGCGCCGATATGCTGCGACTCGCCGCCGTCACCGGCAACTCCGTTGGTCTCCGCCCCGGCTCGCTTCTCTTACTCGGCGACGCCTCCACCCTCGCCGACACCACCACACTCCACGTCTTCCGTAACTACACCTCAAACCTCGTTAATCTCTCCCTCACCGTCATCCTCCTCCTCATCGCCGTGGCCCTCGCCATCGCTCTGCGGACAGAGCGCGAGTACCTCGCGCTCTGTATCTACCTCAGCGCCTCCATCCTCATCACGGCCATCGAGCTCTACCGCAGCTCCCGCGAGGTCGACAGCACCCGCTGGTCGCATGTGCCCAACGCCATTCTCGGAATCATCATCGTCCTGGCCGGCATCGAGTTTGCCCGCCGCATCCTGCATTTGCCACGCGTCGGCTGGATCGTCGCCTACGAGTGGACCATCGCCGGAGTTCTCGCCCTCAGTCAGTGCGCCAGCACGATAGCCTTCGGCACCACTCCCCTGCAGACCCTCGTCTTCCTTCAGACCGGCATCGTCATCCTCGTCTACGCGCCGCTCCTGCTTGGCCTCCCGCTCTTTGCGCTTTGGATCTGGCGGCGTGACCGCAACTTCGACGCGCTCCTGCTCTCCATCCCCCTGCTTATCCGCGGGCTCTTCCTCTACATCGAGGTCTTCGCCTTCGTCCTCTATCTCCTGCATCTGCGCCAAGCCACAGGTTTTGCCCTCGTACCCCTCAAGAACTTCGAAGTCGGGTGGGATGAGGTTGCCGATGCCCTCTTCTCCCTCGCACTCCTTCTCTTCCTCATCCTGCGCACCGTGCGGCTCGCACGTGCCCGCGCTGAGCTCGCCGCAGAGATCGAAGCCGCACAGACCGTCCAGCAACTCCTCCTCGCCCGCGCCTCACAGCCTACCCCGGGCTTTCAGGTTGACTCTGTCTACCTGCCCGCCAGCGAGGTCGGCGGCGACTTCTTCCTCGTCTCTCCCACCTCTGACGGCTCCCTCATCGCCATCCTCGGCGACGTCTCCGGCAAAGGCCTGCTCGCCGCCATGCGCGTCTCCATGATCCTCGGCGTCCTCCGCCGCGAGTCCTCACGCCACCCCGCCACCATCCTCGCCAACCTCAATGAAGCCCTGCTCACCCAGGGCGATACCGGCTTCACCACCGCCTGCTGCCTCCACCTCACGCAGTCAGGCCACTTCACCATCGCCAACGCCGGCCACATCTCCCCATACCTCACCGGCAAGAGTGCCAGCCAGGAGCTACCCGCCAGCCCCGCGCTCCCCCTCGGACTGGCCGCCGCCCAGACCTACGACCTCCTCAAAGGCGAGATCCTCCACGGCCAGCGCCTCATTCTCATGTCCGACGGCGTGCCCGAAGCCCGTGACAAAAGCGGAGAACTCTACGGCTTCGACCGCCTCCCCACCCTTACCCTGCTCCCCGCCCACGATATCGCCGATGTCGCAAAACGTTTCGGTCAGGAAGACGACATCACCGTCCTCACCCTAGCTCTCGCCTGATCGGACCACCCTGGCCAGCGGTATCCGTCCTCACCCTAGCTCTCGCCTGATCGGACCACCCTGGCCAGCGGTATCCGTCCTCACCCTAGCTCTCGCCTGATCGGACCACCCTGGCCAGCGGTATCCGTCCTCACCCTAGCTCTCGCCTGATCGGCCCAACCCGGCCAGCGGTATCCGTCCTCACCCTAGCTCTCGCCTGATCGGACCACCCCGGCCAGCGGTATCCGTCCTCACCCTAGCTCTCGCCTGATCGGACCACCCCGGCCAGCGGTATCCGTCCTCACCCTAGCTCTCGCCTGATCGGCCCACCCGAGCCAGCGGTATCCGTCCTCACCCTAGCTCTCGCCTAAGGAACCTCTGAACAGATGGTTCTTTTGCGCATGACGGGTCGGACTTGGTTGATAGGTTACTGTCGGGTGCGCTGGCTTGAGGTTCTGATGGCTGTTTGAAGAGTCATCGGCTGTTTTCAGGCGTGGCTCTGCGACCGACTTTGGATCAGGATCTTGCGTGCGGTGCAGAGATTGATGAGCGCACAGGTGATTTGCAGCCGGTGAAGATTTTTGGCCAGGCCGCGGAAGCGAACTTTGACGAAGCCGAACTTCAACTTCATGAGCGCGAAGAGGTGTTCGACGCGTGACCTGGTCTTGCTCTTGATCCGGTTCTCTTCCTTGCGGTCAAGATAGACCTTGAGCTTGGTCTTTCAGAGTCTGTTCGTGCGGTCCTCGGCTTTGGGAGCACGTTGCCGGATCACCTCGGTTTGGCCCTGGTAAGCCTGATCGCCCCAGACCCGCGGTCTCCTCGCCGTGCAGCAGCGCCGCAAGCACACGGCAGTCCGCCACGTTGGCTGCCGTGGCGGCGATGGAGTGGACCAGCTTTGTCCCGGCGTCAACGCCCACATGCGCCTTCATGCCGACGTACCACTGCTTGCCCTTGCGCACTTGGTGCATCTCCGGATCGCGCTCGCCGCTCTTGTTCTTGGTCGACGACGGCGCGTGCAGGATGGTCGCGTCGACGATGGTGCCGGTGCCGATCTTCAAGCCCTGCCGCTCCAGATGGCCGTTCACTTCGCCAAACAGGCGGCCACCCAGTTCATTGCGTTCGAGCAGATGGCGAAACTTGCAGACCGTCGTCTCATCCGGTGCGGGTTCGCGACCGAGATCGATGCCGGCGAAGCCGCGCATCGACGGCGACTCGTAGAGCGTATCTTCAACCGCCGGGTCGGACAGATTGAACCACTGCTGGAGGAAGTAGATCCGCAGCATCCGCTCGATGCCAACCGGAGGACGACCCTTGCCGGTATCAGGATAATGAGGCTTGATCAGCGCCACCAACTCGGCCCACGGAACCACCAGGTCCATCTGAGCAAGGAACTCCGCACGACGAGAGACCCGACCAAACCGCTCAAAGCCAATAGCCAAAGCCAACGTCTGCTGCTTCATCCCCAACACCTCAAGGACAAAAATAAGCTAAGCCAACGCCAAGATGAAGTACTTAATCAGAGAACCCCTAAGTCGCCTTACGGCCTCTCCACTGTCCATTCACTGCAGTTCCACTGTCCATCCACTGCTCTTGAACGTTACTCCCGACCCAGTTGGTCCACTCCGCCTCTCTGATCTCCCCAGCCGCAACTCGCAGGACCATGTCCGTCTCTTCTGCTTCGGAGCACGTCAACTTACACCCATTTAAGCGCAAAAAGGCTATGAAAGCCGCAAAGCCCACTCTCTTACGTCGACGAAAGCATGGTTCTTGATCAGCCCTCAGGCAAGCGATGCACCGACCTCGCAGATGGCCGCTTCTGGCTGGTAATGAGCCTTGTTGTCATCTCGAGAGACTGCTGACTCCAGCAAGCCTCAATCTCAAGGGCCTGGAGAGCCACCGTAGAGCGCGATCATCTCTTCGTGCAAAGCTTTTCTACCCGCAGCACCATGCGCTTATCCTCCTCCCGGCCACTTTCATCCCTCCAAAGACCCACTCCGGCGATCTCCGCCTTCCGGTAGCATCCTAGTAATCTCATGCGTAAGTCCCTGAAAGCCGCTCCCGCCGCCGAAGCCTCAAAGTCTCCCGCTCCCACCCGTTTCGTCTGCGTCCACGGCCACTTCTACCAGCCGCCCCGCGAGAACCCCTGGCTCGAAACCGTGGAAGTCCAGGACTCCGCCGCCCCCTACCACGACTGGAACGACCGCATCACCGCCGAGTGCTACGCCCCCAACGGCGCCTCCCGCATCACCAACGCCGAAGACAAGATCGTCCGCATCCTCAACAACTACTCCCGCATGAGCTTCAACTTCGGCGCCACCCTGCTCTCTTGGCTCGCCGATAAAGCCCCCCGCGCATACCACATGATCCAGGAGGCAGACCGCGCCAGTGCCGCCCGTTTCAGCGGTCACGGCTCCGCCCTCGCGCAGGTCTACAACCACATCATCATGCCGCTCGCGAACACCCGCGACGCCCTCACCCAGATCCGCTGGGGCATCGCCGACTTCGAGCATCGCTTCGGCCGCCGCCCGGAAGGCATGTGGCTCGCCGAGACCGCCGTCAACCGCCACACCCTCGACCTCCTCGCTCAGGAGGGCATCCTCTTCACCATCCTCGCCCCCAACCAGTGCGCCCGCGTCCGCCCCATCCAGCCCGAGCCCGCCTCCGGGTCCGAGCCCGCCTCCTGGTCCGAGACCCCCAACGACTCCGTCGACCCCACTCAGCCCTACCGCGTCAACCTCGACGACGGCCGCTCCATCGCCGTCTTCTTCTACAACGGCCCTAACTCCCGCGCCATCGCCTTTGAAGGTCTTCTCGACTCCGGTGAAAAGTTCGGCGAGCGCCTCCTCTCCGGCTTCCAGCCCAACGCCGGCCGTCCCCAGCTCTCCCACGTCGCCACCGACGGCGAATCCTACGGCCACCACCACAAACATGGAGAAATGGCTCTCTCCTTCGCCCTCCACTGGCTCGAAGACAAAGGCCACGCCACCCTCACCAACTACGGCGAGTTCCTGGACAAATTCCCGCCCACCTCGGAGGCCGAAGTCGCCGAAAACACCTCCTGGTCCTGCTCCCATGGCGTCGAGCGCTGGCGCTCCAACTGCGGCTGCAACGGCGGCCGCCAAGGCTGGAACCAGCAGTGGCGCGGCCCTCTCCGCGACGCTTTAGACCTCCTCCGCGACGAGACCGCTCCCCTGGCCGAAGCGCTCGCCAAGCCGCTCCTCAAAGACCTCTGGGCCGCACGCGACGCCTACATCCACATCATCCTCAGCCGGGAAGACCCCACACGCTCCGCCCAGGCCATCGAAGACTTCCTGGCCGCCCACTCCATTCGTCCCCTCAACCCGGACGAACGCGTCACCGTCCTCGAACTCATGGAGCTCGAACGCCAGACCCAGCTCATGTACACCTCCTGCGGCTGGTTCTTCGACGAGATCTCCGGCATCGAGACTGTCCAGATCATCGCCTACGCCGGCCGAGTCCTGCAGCTCGCCCAGGAGCTCTTCGGCCGTCCGGACGAGTCCGGCGCCCCACGCATCCTCGACATCACCGGAACCACCCTCGAATCCCGCTTCCTCGCCATCCTCGCCCAGGCCAAATCCAACGTGCCCGAAATGGTCAACGGGGCCGAAGTCTACAAGCGCTACATCTCCGGCATGAAGATCGGCCTCGAACAGGTCGGCGCTCACTACGCCATCTCCTCCATCTTCCGCAACTACCCCGAGCACAGCGAGGTCTTCTGCTTCGACGTCCACCGCGACGCGCTCGAAGTCTTCTCCTCCGGCCGCGGCAAGGTCGCCCTCGGCCGCGCCCGCATCTGCTCCCGCATCACCGAAGAGGTCGAAGAGATCTGCTTCGCCGTCCTCCACCTCGGCGATCAGAACCTCTCCGCCGCCGTTAAGCGCTACATCCCCTCCGACAGCCTCGTCTTCGATACCTTCTCCTCCGACGTCCGTGCCGCCATTCGCAAGGCCAACCTCCCCGAGATCATCCGCCTCATCGACCGCCACTTCGCTCCCAGCCATGATCGTCGAGCGCCCGACCGCCGCTCGACCTCAGCCGCATCTCCGGCTCCGCCGCCTCACGTCTCCCTTGATCCCATCGACCCTCAGCCGGGCCAGCCTGAGTCCGCCCCCGGAGCGGTCGAACCCGGAATCGCCCATACCCTCAATCCCGCCGCCGCCCACACCGCCCTGCCCGCGCCCGCCTCCAACCTCAATCCCGTCGCATACTCCCTCACCTCGCTCTTCGCCGACGAGCAGCACCGCATCCTCCGCACCATCCTCAACCAGACCATGGGTGAAATGGAGGACTCTCTCCGCAAGATCTACGAGGATCATGCCTCCCTTCTACACTTCCTCACCGACGCCGGCATGACCCCGCCCCCCGCGCTCGCCCTCGCCGCTAGCTTCGCCACCAACTCAAGCCTCCGCCACGCCCTCGAAGCCGATCCCTTTGACGCTCAGGAGGTTGCCGACCTGCTCCTCCGCGCCGCCACCGACCACATCCCCCTCGACACCCAGCTCCTGGCCTTCACCGCCGGTCAGAGCATGAAGCGCGCCATGGTCAAGCTCGAAGCCTCGCTCGAGTCCAACCCCCATGCCGCCGCCGTCGACCTCCACTCCGCCCTTACCCTCGCAGACATCATCCGCTTCATGCCCTTCGAGGTCACCATCTGGCAGGCCCAGAACATCTGGAACGATCTCCTCCGCCGCACTGATCTGAACTACCGCTCGCAGGACTGGCGCGCCGCCTTCAAGGCCCTGGGCCAGTCCATGAACATAGCCGTAGACGAGCTAGTCGTAGAAGAAGACGTCCCCACCTTCTAGGCACTTCGTGCCGTATTGGGCTTCGCGGGGTGCTCCCGTTGGTCGCAAAGGAACTCCGCACCGCCCCGAAACGAAGCCAAGCCCGTGCCGAACAACGTTCGGACCTCAGCTTTCCCGGTCATCCCTGCCGCCCCCAATACAAGGCACGAAGTGCCCGCCCCACGCGCAGTGGGCCCGTCCGGCAGGACAGCTTTAGGCTTTGATCAAGCATGCTCAAGCCCGGCCTTTACAGGCCGGGCTTGAGCATGCGCAGGCGGCCCGTAAGCCGAATTTTGTTCTAGGCGATCATTCCTCTACGCGACGCATTACTGCGGCGCTTTAGCAACCTACCCGCAGGTTCCGGCTGTCAGCCTTAGCCAACTCTCCTCGCCTGGGCGCATCGGGCCAATGCGCTCACCGCCGCCTGAGGAGAAGCGACGGCATCCCTGCCTATTTGGTCTTGCTCCGTGTGGGGTTTACCATGCGACTTCGATTACCCGAAGCCCGGTGCGCTCTTACCGCACCCTTTCACCCTTACCGAATCCGTCTTTCCAAAAAACGGATCAGGCGGTCTGCTCTCTGTTGCACTGGCCGTCCAGGAGCCTTCTCAAGCTCCCGTCCCGGACGTTATCCGGCACACTGCCCTGCGGAGTTCGGACTTTCCTCCCCCAATCAACACCTTTCAGCGTGATCGGCAGCGATCGCCCGGCCGCCTGCTTTTCCAAGTCTACTACTCCGTTGACGCCGCTCTGCCTCATCACGGCTCCTTCACGGCATCACCGCTGCGTTCTCCCTGCTTTTCTCCATCCGCCTTCCGCTGCCATGCGTCTAAGAAAGCAAGAGGTCGTCATGGCGCGCGGACAAATCGTTCTGGCTTCTATCGTCGTTCTAGTCCTTCTCTTTGTGGGGTACAAGCGCATGGCCATCGCCGACGTAGCCGGCAAGCAGCCCATCCCGGCCGCCAAGTTCGATGAACCCTCCCACCCCGGAACCGAGAAAGCCGTCTTCGCCGGGGGCTGCTTCTGGGGCACGCAATCCGTCTTCCAGCGCATCAAGGGCGTCACCTTCACGGAAGCCGGATACGCCGGCGGCTCCGCCAGCACCGCCACCTACGACCAGGTCACCACCGAGACCACCGGCCACGCCGAGTCCGTCGAGATCACCTATGACCCCGCCAAGATCACCTACGGAACTCTCCTGCGCATCTTCTTCTCCGTCGCCCACGACCCCACCCAGCTCAACCGTCAAGGCCCGGACGAAGGCACCAGCTACCGCTCCGCCATCTTTTACACCTCGGAAGAGCAGCATAAGGTCGCCGCCGAATACATCAAGCAGCTCGACTCCGAGCACGTCTACAACGGCAAGATCGTCACCCAGGTTACGCCGCTCAAAGGCTTCTATAAGGCCGAGGACTACCACCAGGACTACGCCACCAAGAACCCCAACAACCCATACATCCAGATCTGCGACGTCCCCAAGATCAGCGGCCTAAAAGCACAGTTCCCCGAGCTCTTCCAGACCTACAAAGGCCACTAAAGCCTCTGTCGGCCTTTCTCGTCCTCAACCTTCTCCGTGCCCCATTCATCGCAGCTTCATCGCGATGAGTGGAACGTAATCGTTCAAGGAGCAGGGTGCTCCATCTCTTCGGCTTCATTGAAAGGGCGGGGCATCGTTTGAAGAAGCAAAACGACCGTAGTCCTCACCCCGCCTCCGTCTCCCCATCCCCAAACTCATTCAGGACCTCTTCGATCTCGTTATCGAACCCCTCCAGCATCCCCGCCAGAAACCCTTCCGCATCCAGTTCCTCATCCGCATCCAGATGCACCTGCACGATACTCCGCGCCAGATCCGCCAGCATCACGCCCCAGGCGCTCGGATCCTGCCAAACCCCTGGCCGCAGCGTTATTTGCTGACTCTGATTCGCCACCCAAAGCCGCAGCAGCTCGAACGAAGCCGCATCCTTGCTCGCCGCCACCGGTATCGCTAACTCTTTCTCCTGCCCCATAACGCATCTCCTGCCCTCCACCGTACCGCATCCAGACCAGGGTGCCTACACGGATGCCGGCCGCGCCATCCACATTCGTCCGCCATTTCCTCACCCATCGCTCGGCATACTCTTGAACCAGCCCCCACGAACGGAAAGCATCGCCCATGGCCACTTACCCCCGCCTCTTAGGCTCCGACGAAGACCACCGCCCCGCCTCCCTCCACGCGGAGCAGACCATCCTCGGTGCCATGCTCGTCGAGCCCCTCGCCATCGTTGACGCCACCATGCTCCTCCAGACTGACGACTTTTCCCTCGACTCCCACCGCAAGATCTACGCCGCCATGCTCCACCTCTCCGAGCTCGGCCACGCCGTAGACATCATCACCGTCGGCGAAGAGCTCTCCCGCCGCAAGGAACTCGACTCCATCGGCGGTCGCGCCTACCTCGCCGGCCTCTCCGAAAACCTCCCCCGCCGCCTCTCCATCGAGTCCTACGTCCGCATCGTCCGCGACAAATCCCTCATGCGCCAGCTCATGACCGTCTGCGACATGGGCATGATGGAGGCCTCCGACCAGTCCCTCGAAGCCATCGACGTCCTCAACCAGGTCGAAACCCGCCTCATGGAGATCTCCGAGCACGCCATCACCGGCGGCTTCTCCGGCATCCCAGACATCGTCAAGAACTCCTTCGGCTCCATCGACAAGCTCTACGAGCAGGGCCGCGAGGTCACCGGCCTCCGCACCCACTTCGTCGAGTTCGACAAGATGACCTCCGGCCTTCAGGACTCCGAGCTCATCATCATCGCCGCCCGGCCCTCCATGGGCAAGACCGCGTGGGCTATCAACATCGCCCAGAACAGCGCCGTCCGCGACGGCAACGTGGTCGCCGTCTTTTCCCTCGAAATGTCCAAGGAATCTCTCCTCCGCCGCATGCTCGCCGGCGAAGCCTCCGTCGGCGCCCGCAAGCTCCAGACCGGCTTCCTCGGCCGTGACGACAAAGACAAGCTCAACGCCGGCCTCGAGCGCCTCATGGAATCCAAGCTCTTCGTCGACGACACCCCCGGCATCACCCTCGCCGAGATGCGCGCCAAAGCGCGCCGCCTCAAGCAGCAGGAAGGCCGCCTCGACCTCATCGTCATCGACTACCTGCAGCTCATGACCGGCTCAACCGGTGCCAACCAGAAAAAGTTCGAGAACCGCACCCAGGAAGTCTCCTCCGTCAGCCGCGGCCTCAAGGCCCTTGCCAAGGAACTCCGCGTCCCCGTCGTCGCCCTCTCCCAGCTCTCCCGAGGCTCCGAGCAACGCACCGGCGACAAGAAGCCTCTCCTCTCAGATCTCCGCGAGTCCGGCTCCATCGAGCAGGACGCCGACGTCGTCTGCTTCATCCACCGCGAGGAGTACTACGACCGCGAAAACGAAGACCTTAAAGGGAAAGCCGAGATCATCATCGCCAAGCAGCGCAACGGTCCCACCGGCTCCGTCAACCTGGCCTACATCGCCGACTACACCCGCTTCGAAAACCTCGACACCACCCACGCCGACGACTACTAAGCCGTCAACCCCGCCGCCAACCCGCGCTTCCGCCCCTGTATCTCGATATACACATGCACCAGCGAAACCGCCGCCGGCGTCACTCCCGGCAACCGGCTCGCCTGCCCCAGCGTCATCGGCCTCACCCGCTCGAACGTCCCCTGCATCTCGCGGCTCAACCCACTCACAGCCGTATAGTCGAACCACCCCGGAATCCGCATCTCTTCCGCCTTCTTCATCTTCGAAATCGATCGCATCTGCTGCGCCAGGTACCCCGCATACTTGATCTCCGTCTCCACCGCCCGCCGTTCATTCCTCACCACCGCCGGAAACTCACTCTCCCGCCAAGCCGCAAACACCTCCTCCTCCAGCGCCTCACTCACCTGCGCCGATACATCCTCAAACCCGACCTCCGGCCGCTTCAGAAACTCCGCCAGCGTCTGCCCGGAAAGCGAACTCCTCAACAGAGCCTCATTCTCCAAAACGTCGTCATTCTGACCCTGAGCGTAGCGATGGGTCAGAACCTCCGTACTGGCACTTGCAGTTGCACTTGTACCGATTCTCGCCAACACCTCCGCCCCCAACCTAGTCCCATCCAGCCGAGTCCCCTCCAGCACGCTCTTCAGCCGTGAAGCCCGAGCCACCCGCCCTTCAAACTCCACCCACTCCGCATCCCTCACCAGCCCCAGCCGCCGTCCATGCGGCGTCAGTCTCCGATCCGCGTTATCGATCCGCAGATGCAGCCGAAACTCCGCCCGCGAAGTAAACATCCGGTAGGGCTCATCCGTCCCCTTCGAGATCAGATCATCGATCAAAATCCCGATATAAGCCTCAGTCCGATCCAGAGTGAACCCAGCCTCCCCGCGCACCGAAAGCGCCGCATTGATCCCCGCCATCAACCCCTGCGCCGCAGCCTCCTCATACCCACTCGTCCCATTGATCTGCCCCGCCAGAAACAGCCCCTCCATCGACTTCACCCGTAGCGTCCGGTCCAGTTCCGTTGGATCGATCGCGTCATACTCGATCGCGTACCCCGGCCGCAGCATCTCCGCCTTCTCCAGCCCCGGAATCGACGCCACCATCGCCCTCTGCACCTCCATCGGCAGGCTCGTCGACATCCCATTGACATACACCTCATGCGTCGTCAACCCCTCCGGCTCCAGAAAAAACTGATGCCCCTCCTTATCCGGAAACCGCACAATCTTGTCCTCGATCGAGGGACAATACCGCGGCCCCACCGCCGAGATCTGCCCCGTATACATCGGCGACCGATGCGCATTCTCCCGGATCAACCGCATCGTCTCGTCCGTCGTCCGCGCGATGTGGCAAACAATCTGCCGCATCGGAATCTTCTTCGTCCGAAAGCTGAACGGCGTCGGCTCCGCATCCCCCGGCTGCTCCTGAAACTTCGTCCAGTCTATCGTCCGCCCATCCAGCCGCGGCGGCGTCCCCGTCTTATGCCGAAACTCCCGCAGCCCCAGCCCCTTCAGCGCCTCCCCTAGCATCACACTCGCGGGCTCCCCGCTCCGCCCCGCCGAGTACCGCTCCTCCCCACAATGAATCACCCCATTCAGAAACGTCCCCGTAGTAACAATCGTCGCGCCCGCCCGAACCTCCCGCCCATCCCGCAGCCGCAACCCCCGCACCACCCGCCCACCACCTCCAACCCGTTCGTCATTCTGACCCTGAGCGTAGCGAAGGGTCAGAACCTCCGTATTTGCACTTGCCCTTGCACTTGCCGTTTTGTTGTCATTCCGCAGCGTAGCGAAGGAATCTGCAGTTGTCCTTGCATCTCCCTCCTCCACAATCAGCCCCACCACCTCCGCCTGCTTCAGAAACAGATTCGGCTCCGCCTCCAGCATCTCCTTCATCTTCAATCGGTACATCGCCTTATCGCACTGCGCCCTCGGACTCCAAACCGCCGGACCCCGGCTCGTATTCAGAAGACGAAACTGTATCCCCACCGCATCCGCCACCACCCCCATCACCCCACCCAGGGCATCGATCTCACGCACCAGATGCCCCTTCGCAATCCCCCCGATCGCCGGGTTGCAAGACATCTGCGCCACCAGGTCCAGGTTCAACGTAAACAGCGCCGTCCGCAGCCCCATCTTTGCCGCCGCCAGCGCCGCCTCGCACCCCGCATGCCCCGCCCCCACCACCACGACGTCATACTGCTCTGAAACTCCCATAACCAATTCTAGAACCCCACGAACCAGCCTCAACCGTCGTCATTCTGACCCTGAGCGCAGCGAAGGGTCAGAACCTCCGTATTGGCCGTTGCCGTTCCATCTCCCGGCCCATTCAAATACCCATTCCCCAAACCCAGCCCCCGTCATACACTCCCACCAAAGGAAGATTCCATGCCGGCCACCGCCCGCACCCCCATCCCTACCGACATCTCCGACACCGCCGCCGCCCTCGCCGCCATCCACACCGAGACCGGCACCTCCCTCCTCGCCCTCACCGAAGCCTCCCCCGTCCTGCTCATCTTCCTGCGCCACTTCGGCTGCCCCTTCGGCCGCAAGACCATCGGCGACATCGCCACCCTCCGCCCCACCTTCGCCGCCCGCAACGTCCGCCCCGTCTTCGTCCACCTCGCCGAGCCCGACCTCGCCGCCCACTACTTCAACCATTACGCCATCCCAGACATAGACCGCATCAGCGACCCCACCGCCGCCATCTACCGCTCCCCGCTCTTCGCCCTCCCCCAGCAGGACCCCATCCGCGATCTCTTCAAACCCGCCGTCTGGCTGGGCTGGCTCAAGCACGGTACCCTCTTCAAGCAAGGCATGGGCAAGTTCGAAGGCGACGGCACCCAGATGCCCGGCATCTTCTTCCTGCGCGACGCCCAGATCGTCCGCAGCTTTCGCCACCGCAACATCTCCGACGACCCCGACTACCTCGCCCTCATCCGCTGACCCATCCATCTAAATCCGTTTCTATCCGTCTTTCCGTTTTGATCCGTGTCAAGCCTTCCTCAACCCGGCCTTGCAGCCCATCGCACGGCTGCAACTCCCACCGTCCAGGTGAGAGAATAAGAGCAGAGCCATGCTGATCACCCCGTTTGACCTGGAAAAAGACTCCCTCCCTATCCACGAATCCATCCCCCCCGGCGTCATCGACTACGCCATCGACACCACCCAGATTGGTCCCCTACCCATAGACGGCAAAGCCGACCTCATCATCGAGCACCGCGGCCCCCAGGAAGAAGTCTCCGACATCCGCGTCCGCGCCTCTTACGCCGGCCGTTTTGAAGTAGCCTGCGCCCGCTGCCTCGATCCCGTCGAAGTTCCCCTGAAGGGTGACTTCGACCTCCTCTTCCGCCCGGAAGACGCCGACGCCGAGTCCGGAGAGCGCGCCATCACCGAAGATGAGACCGAAATAGGGTATTATGGAATCAACGGCTTGCTGCTGGAGGACGTGGTGCGTGAGCAGGTGCTGCTCTCCCTGCCCGGACGAACGCTCTGCAAGGACGACTGCAAGGGACTTTGTACCCGCTGCGGCCAGAACCTCAACGCCGGCTCCTGCAACTGTGCCCAGACCGCATCCGATCCGCGGTGGAACGCACTCCAGGGCCTCGCGAGCACGCTCAAGAACTGACATCTGACCACTGAGAACTGACTCAGTACAAGGGATACCGCAATGCCTAATCCGAAACGGCGCCACTCCAAACAGCGCACCGCCAAGCGTCGCAGCCATGACTTCCTCACCCCCGTGAACTCCGGCAACTGCCCCAACTGCGGAGAGCGCAAGCTCGCCCATCGCGCCTGCCCCAAGTGCGGCGAGTACAAAGGCCGCTCCATCCTCGCCAAGGCAGAAGCAGCCAGCTAAGCAGAAGCGGGCGGCTCATTCGAAGGCCATCGGAGTTCCATCGTAAAGGCCGTCATTCTGAGCCTGAGCGCAGCGAAGGCTCAGAACCTCCGTATTGGTCTTGGCCGTTGCTCTTGCTCGTTCTTACCGCCGAAAGCACCACCGCTGAGTCCTCAAGAACATGCCGGTTGAGATCGTCGTCGACGCAATGGGATCAGACAAGGCCCCCGAATCCGAGATTCGCGGGGCCATCCTCGCGTGTCGAACCCTCCGCGACACCATCGACTTCAAGGTCGCACTCGTCGGCCCGGAGCACATCGTCGCTCCCGCCCTCGAAGTCGCCCTCCGCGGTCCCGGAGGTCGATACCTCCTGCGCGGCGAACTCCCCATCCGCGTCGTCCATGCCAGCGAGTGGATCACCATGGACGATAAGGCCGCTCAGGCCGTCCGCTCCAAGCGCGACTCCAGCATGCGCGTCGGCCTGAAGATGGTCCGCGAGGGCCGCGCCCAGGGCTTCTTTACCGCCGGGAACACCGGTGCCGCCATGGCCACCGCCAAGATGGTCCTCGGGTCGCTTGCCGGCATCGTCCGCCCCGCGCTCGCCACCATCCTCCCCACCGTCACCGGCTATCCAACCCTCCTCCTAGACGTAGGCGCCAACGTGGACTCCGACCCCGAGAATCTGGTCCAGTTCGCCGTCATGGGCTCCATGTACGCCCGCAACGTCCTCAAGGTCTCCAACCCCCGCATCGGCCTCCTCTCCATCGGTGAAGAAGACTCCAAAGGCAACAATCTCACCCGTGACACCCTCCCCCTTCTCCGCACCATCAAGAGCATCAACTTCATCGGCAACGTGGAAGGCCGCGACCTCTTCAATGGCTCGGTCGACGTCGTCGTCTGTGACGGCTTCGTCGGCAACGTCGCCCTCAAGACCTCCGAAGGCGTCGCCAAGCTCGTCAGCACCTCTCTCCGCGAATCCCTCAAGTCCACCGTCACCGCGCAGTTCGGCGCGTTGCTCTCCCGCGCCGCCTTCACCGACTTCAAGAAGCGCCTCGACTACTCCGAATACGGCGGAGCGCCCATGCTCGGCGTCCGCGGCGTCTGCATCGTCGGCCACGGCTCCTCCAGCGATAAAGCCGTCATGAACGGCATCCGCGTCGCCGCCGAGTTCGCCCAGGCCGAAGTCAACGCCGGCATCGAAGCTGCCATGATCCAACTCGAGTCCTAGCTAGACCACTGCAGCTGGCGCAGGCAGCCCAACCCCGGTCATCGCCTCACAGACCTCCCAAAGCCTCCGCTGCGCCCCCGTATCCCGCGCCTGCTCCGCCACGTCCGCCGTCCCCACATCGCCGCCCCGAGCCTCCTTGAACCCCTGAGGCCCGTAGTACCCACCACCTTCCGCCGACTCCGCCACAGCCGCATAAAGCGTCGGCAGCGCGCCCTCCGCATCGTCATTCAGCACCGCCCCAATCACCTTCCCCGACACCTTCCGGAACGCCAACTCAAGCCCCGAGTACTGGCTCCCCTGAAACAACCGCGTATTGGCCACCCCCGGGTGCGCCGCCACCGAGATCGTCCCGGCACCCGCAGCCCGCAGCCGCCGCTCCAGCTCGAACGAGAACATCAGATCGGCCAGCTTTGACTGCGAATAGCTGCGAATCGGCACATAGCTCTTCGCGCTGTTCAGATCCTCGAAGTCGATGACCCCACGCTTATGCGCAATTGAGGCAATCGTCACGACCCGCGACTTCTGGGCTCGTTCGAGCGCAGGCATCAGCCGGCAGGTCAAAGCAAAGTGTCCCAGCACATTGGTCCCGAACTGCAGCTCAAACCCATCTTTCGTCTCAAGCCTCTTCGCCGGCGCATACACCCCCGCATTGTTGATCAGGCAATGCAGCCCCTCTCCGCGCGCCAGCTCCGCATCAGCCACCCTTCGCACCGACTCCAGCGAAGCCAGATCAAGCTCCACCAGCTCCGCCGCATCCGCAGCCGAACCCCCGTCGGCCGCCTCTCTCCTCAACCGAACCAACGCCTCTTCCGCCCGCTTTGCATCCCGGCAGGCCATCACCACCACGCCGCCATGCCGAGCCACTTCCAGCGCCGCCATGTAACCGATCCCGCTGTTCGCCCCCGTAATCAGGAACCGCTTCCCCTGCAGCTGCGGAATATCCTTCACCGTCCAATCGATCTTCATCCCTGCTTAGACTGCATTAAGCCCCGTCACAGCCAGGCAATACTTTCGCAACACCAAAGACGGCCACCCATTACCCTTACCCCAATGCGTACCATTCCCGCTCTGACTCTCTTTACCGCCTCACTGTCTCTTTCATCCTGTCCGGCTCAGACCCCACAGCCTCCAGGCTCCATCCAGCGCATCACCGGCACCGAACCCGCTTCCCAGATCACCTACGCCCTCATCTCAATCCCGGGCACTCTCACCGGCGCATCCGCCCAACCGACCACATCGCCCAGACTCACCGCCCAGTGCACCCACGACGCCGCCGGCAAGTTCAAATTCGAACTCCTCGCCGACTTCGGCAACGTCCCCGAGATCGCCTTCTACCCACCCTGGAAGCCCAGCCCCGGAGACCTTTACCCACCAGCGCTCACCAAACTTCAACTCACCATGGACTTCCTCGGCTACACCCGGGTCAAGCCCGTCAAACGCCAGTGGGAGTATCTCCTCCAGCCCTCCGGCGAGCTCCGCTACTCCACCCCCGGCCTGGCCTCAGCCAACATGGAGCCCATCGCCTTCTACCTTCAATACCTCAAGGCTCTCCCCACCCTCCACCTCACCACCTCAGACAAGCGCACCGTGGAGTTCGAAACCACCGCCTGGCAGCAAGCCCTCAAATCCGAACCCCTCTGCCACGCCGGCAGCCTTTGACCTCGCGGCCAGCGGCGAGGCCTACCCCTTCCCCGCCAGCTGCCGCAACACATACTGCAAAATCCCCCCATGCTGGTAATACAGAATCTCCTGCGGCGTATCGATCCGCACCGTCACCGGAAACTCCATCGTCGTCCCCGTCCCGTTCTCCGCCTTCACCAGGATGTTCTTGCCCGCCGCAAACTTGCTGTCGAGCATCTCTTTCAGACCGGTGATCTCGTAGATCTCCTCGCCGGTCAGCCCCAGCGTCTCAGCCGACTCGCCATGCTCGAACTGCAGCGGCAGAATCCCCATTCCCACCAGGTTCGACCGGTGAATCCGCTCGTAGCTCTCCGCGATCACGAACCGGATCCCCAGCAGCCGCGGTCCCTTCGCCGCCCAGTCCCGGCTTGATCCCGACCCGTACTCCTTGCCCGCCAGAATCGCCAGCGGCGTCCCCCGCTTCGCATACTCCACAGACGCATCGTAGATCGACATCTCCGTCAACTCCGGCAGCAGCCTGGTCACACCGCCCTCCGTCCCCGGAGCCATCTTGTTCCGCAGCCGAACATTCGCGAACGTCCCGCGCACCATCACCTCATGGTTCCCCCGCCGGGACCCATAGCTGTTGAAGTCCGCCGGCTCCACCCCATGCTCCATCAGGTACTTCCCCGCAGGCCCGTTCTTCTTGATCGATCCCGCCGGCGAGATATGATCCGTCGTCACCGAATCCCCCAGCACCGCCAGGCACCGAGCCGCCTTGATATCCGTGACATCAGCAGGAACCGCGCTCATCCCATCGAAGTAAGGAGCCTTCCGGATATACGTCGAATCTGGCTCCCACCCATACGTGTCGCCACTCGGAAACTGCAGATTCTGCCAGTTCTGATCCCCGTCCGATACCGTCGCATACTGCGTCCGGAACATCGTCGAATTGATCGACGAACTCACCGCCTCACTGACCTCCGCCTGCGTCGGCCAAATGTCCTTCAGATAAACCGGCTGTCGCCCATGGTCGTACCCAATCGGCTCCGTCGCAAAATCGTGGTAGATCGTGCCGGCCAGCGCATACGCCACCACCAGCGGCGGGCTCATCAGGTAATTCGCCCTCACCTCCGGCGAGATTCGCCCCTCAAAGTTCCGATTCCCACTGAGCACACTCACCGCGACCAGACCATGCTCCTCAATCGACTTCGACACATCCGTAGGCAGCGGCCCCGAGTTCCCGATGCACGTCGTACATCCATACCCCACCACCTGAAACCGCAAAGCATCCAGCGACTCCATCAGCCCAGCTTTTTTGTAGTAATCCGTCACCACCCGGCTCCCCGGCGCAAGCGACGTCTTCACCCATGGCGGCGTCCGCAGACCCTTCTCAACCGCCTTCTTCGCCAGCAGCCCGGCGGCCATCATGACATACGGATTCGACGTGTTCGTGCAGCTTGTAATCGCTGCAATCACAATGCTCCCATGATCAAGATACTGATCCACATCCACCCCATAACGCGCCTTCACGCTCGTCACCGGAGCCTCGAAGTGCACCGCACGCTCAAGCGTGGCAATCGGCACCAGGCCCCCATCGAGCGGCAGATTCGCCAGCGTGCCCGGTGCCGGCGTAGCCGTCGAGCTCGTCACATCCCCGGTCGCCGACGCATGCCCACCCTCACCCTCCCACCGCACCATCTGCCGTGCCGCGCCCTTGTTCCCGCTCACCCCCATCAAATTCGGCAACTGCCCCCGGAAGCTCTCCGCCGCGCCTGACAACAGCACCCGGTCCTGCGGCCGCTTCGGTCCCGCCACACTCGGCTCCACCGTCGAAAGATCCAGCGACAGGGTCGCCGAGTACTCCGCCTCCGCGGCATCCGGCGTATGAAACAGCCCCTGCGCCCGCATGTACGCTTCCACCAGCGCAATATGCGCGTCACTCCGTCCGGTCAACCGCAGGTACGCCAGCGTCTCCTTATCGACCGGAAAGATTCCACAAGTAGCCCCATACTCCGGTGCCATATTCGCAATCGTCGCCCGATCCGCCAGCGGCAGCTCACTGATCCCCGGCCCATAGAACTCCACAAACTTGCCCACGACACCCATCTTCCGCAGGCACTCCGTGACCGTCAGCACCAGGTCCGTCGCCGTTGTCCCTTCCTTCAGCTTGCCCGTCAGCTTGAATCCAACCACCTGCGGCACCAGCATGGACACCGGCTGCCCCAGCATCGCCGCCTCCGCCTCAATTCCACCGACGCCCCACCCCAGCACGCCCAGCCCATTCACCATCGTCGTATGGCTGTCCGTCCCCACCAGCGTATCCGGATACGCAAACACCTCACCCTTATCATCAGCAGCCGTCGTAAACACCACTCGCGCCAGGTACTCCAGGTTCACCTGGTGGCAGATCCCCATCCCCGGAGGCACGGCAGAGAAGTTATGGAAGGCCGTCTGCCCCCACTTCAAAAACGCATAACGCTCCCGATTCCGCTGGAACTCCAGCGCCGCGTTCAGGTCATACGCATTCACCGTCCCAAACTCATCCACCTGCACGGAGTGATCGATCACCAGTTCCGCCGGCTGCAGCGGATTGATCTTCTCCGGATCGCCCCCCAGCGCCCGCATCGCATCCCGCATCGCCGCCAGATCGACAATCGCAGGCACCCCGGTAAAGTCCTGCATCAGCACCCGAGCCGGCATATACGCGATCTCGCGGCTCGGCTCCGCCTTAGGGTTCCACTGCGCCAGGAACTTGATATCGTCCGCGGTAACCGTACGCCCATCCTCATGCCGCAGCAAATTCTCGAGCAGGATCCGCAGCGAAAACGGCAGCTTCGCTAGGTCATACTCCTTCAGCGCGCTCAGCGCAAAGTAAGTTACAGTCTCGGACCCGGTGATCAGGGTCGCCTTCGCGCCAAAGCTGTCTGGATGAATTGTCTGGGTGCTCATGGGGTATCTCCGTAGGGGTTCGTGCCGCGTTTACAGCGGCTGGATCAAATCTAGGGATCTTGAAGGTTAGATCGTGGTCGTTAGATCGTCGTCTTGAAAGGGCGGGACTTCAGTCCCGCCAAAAGGTCCCGGCAATTGCATCGCGGCTTCAGCCGCCCAGGGAATTGCTGCGCCCACGGTCAGGACGACCGTGGCGAAAGCGCTTGACTTTGACCGCATGAAGAGTCATCGCATCCATCTTACGCCGGGTTGCCCGGCCTCGGGCAGAGTGATTTTTTTCGGATCGGGGTTGAACAAAGCGAACGACTTGCATCTCATTACGAGAAATGTCCAAAGGAATTGAAGGTATCCCCATGAAGACAGAAACCACTACAAAACTTGGACTCCTCTCAGGCAGTCTGCTCGGACTCGCGATGCTTTCAGGTGCAGTCGGCTGCAAGAGCAACACCCCCTCCGCCGCCCCCATCGTCAACGGAACCGACCCGAATTCGGTGCCCGCCGGTACCGATCCCGCCCTCGCCGCAAACATGGCGCCCGCAGGCGACCAGACCAACGTCGCGCCTACCCCAGCCGGCAGCGGCCCGGCCACCTATACACGAGCCCCGAAGGCCCGCGTCCTAGGCCAGCGGGCGGAAGGGTCAGGCTCCCAATCCGCCGAAGCCTACCCGCAAAATGAGTCTCAGGCCTACAACACACAAGGCCAGCAACAGGGCTACTCCGACCAGAACCAGGGCCCCGCCTACGATCAAAGCGTCATCGACGCCGGCCAGGCCGCGCTCGACGAGCAGGCCGTCTACGCCGATCAACCCCCACCGCCCATCCCCACCTATGAACAGCCCGAGCTCACCCGGGCTGGAGACACCTGGACGCCCGGCTATTGGAACTACGGCTCCGGCGGCTACTACTGGGTCCCGGGCTACTGGGTCGCGCCGCCTTACGCCGGCGCTCTCTGGACCCCCGGCTATTGGGGCCATGACAACAACCGCTACCGCTACTATCACGGCTACTGGGGCCGTCACATCGGCTTCTACGGAGGCGTCAACTACGGCTTCGGCTATACCGGCTTCGGTTACTCCGGCGGCTACTGGAACGGCAACAACTTCTACTACAACCGCTCCGTCAATCGCGTCGACCCCGGCAGAATCAACAATGTCTACGAGCACAACGTCACCGTCTACAACAACACCCGGGTCAGCTATAACGGTCCCGGCGGCCTGGACGTCCGCCCCCGTCCAACCGAACTCGCCGTCTATCACGAGCAGCGTCTGCCCGCCATGGAGACCCAGCGCGCCAACGTTCAGCAGGCCTCAACCAACCGCAGTCAGTTCTTCGCGGAGAATCATGGACGCCCCGCAGTCGTCGTAAATACCCAGCCTGTCGATCGCGGCGGCTTCGGCCCCCAGCAGGCCGCAATCGAGCGCCAGCAGCAGACCATCGCCGCCCAGCAGCAGCAACTCCAGCGTACCCAGCAGGTCCAGGCACAGCAGCAGCATAACCTGCAGGAGCAGCAGCAACGCTCCGAGCAACTGCAGACCCAGCAGCAACATACCCTGCAAGCCCAGCAGCAGGCTCAGCAGCAGAGTGTGCGCAACCAGCAGCTTCAGCAGCAGAACGCCCAGACTCAGCAGCGCAATCTGCAAGCCCAGCAGCAGCAGCGCAATGCCCAAGTCCAGCAGCAACACAACGCCCAGGCCGAGCAACAGCGGACCGCCCAACAGCAACACACCCAGCAACTCCAGCAGCAAAACGCGCAGGCGCAGCAGCAGCGGAATCTACAAGCTCAGCAGCAGCGCCAGCAGGAACAACGCCCGGCCTCAAATCCGGCCGCTCAACACGCAGCCCCAGCCCAGCAGCAGCGCGCGGCCACCCCTCAGCCGGCGCAGCAGCCTAGGGTTCAACAGCAGCGTCCCACGCCTCAGCCTGAAACCCGGCCACAACCGCAAGCGCAGCCCCAACCTAGAACCGAAGCCCGGCCGCAGGAACATACCAACCCTCCGACCGCTCAACACACTGCCCCGCCCGCAGCCCAGCACACAACACCACCCGCCGCCCACGGCGGAGAAGAAAACCACGGCGGAGACAATCACCCGCGTCGTTGACAGTCTCCAAATCCCACAGGTGCGGTTGAGGTCACCCTCAACTGCACCTTTTTTGTTTGTCCGGCCTCAAAGTAACTTTCCAGACAGTTACAAAAGGTGATACAAGCCTAAGTCTCCTATTTTGAATATTTTGCACTCGTTTACCGGGTGGGGGGGTTAGGCTCAAACGAGGCTGTCGAACCTGCGACCATGTACCCTTGAGTTCTCTGAAGATCTCCCCGCCTCAAAAGACCACATGGACCAGCTCGCACCTGAGATCAGCGTCGTCATCACCACCTGCAGCCGCGCCGATCTCCTCGCCCAGGCCCTTGCCTCCCTGATCCCGCAACTCGCAGCCCTCAATCAGCGAGGGATCGCCTCCGAACTGGTCCTCGTCGACGACGGCTCAACCGACTCCACTCCTCAACTCCTCGCCCGGCTCCAGCAGACCTCCTCCGTCCCCATCACCATCCTCTCCGGCCCGCGCACCGGCGTAGCCGCCGCCCGCAACCTCGCCGCCCAGCACGCCCGCGGCACCTGGCTAGCCAGCTTCGACGACGACCAGATCGCCCTCCCCGGCTGGCTCGAGGCCCTCCACTCCCTCGCCCGCGACACCGCCGCCCCATGCATCGGCGGAGCTCTGCTCCTGCATCTCCCCCCCGGCTACACAACAGACCAGCTAGGCCCCCGCACCCGCTCCATCCTCGGCGAGCACCTCCACGGCCCCGACCCCCACCCCTACCCCCCCGGCATCCACCCCGCCACCAACAACGCCCTCTTCCGCCGCGACCTTTTCCAAAGACTCGGCGGCTACGACACCTCCTTCACCGAGGGTGCCGAAGACGCCGACTTCTTCGACCGCGTCGAAGCCCTGGGTGAGCCCATCCTCTTCCAGCCCGCCGCCCAGGCCCTTCACCTCATTCCAGCAAGCCGCCTGGACCCTCGCAGCCTCCGCTGGACCTCCCTCCGCATTGGCGCTGGCGACGCCCGCCTCCACCACCGCAAACGCCTCCACGTCGCCCCCCTGAGCCTCGCCGCCAAGCGCATCGCGGTAGCCCTCCTCCGCGATCTCCCGCAACTCCTCTGGTCTTCTCTCTCAAGCGACCGGTCTCGTCAACTCGACGCCCGCTGCAGCCTCTGGTACACCCAGGGCCTGCTCCGCGCACTCCCCGCCATCCTCAACTCCCGCCCCACTTCCCCATTCCTGCACTCGCTCAACTTCCGCACCCGCAATGGAGAGCGCCCACCCTCAACCTAGACAACCTCCCCGCCAGACAAGCTCCGACCCAGGCAAGCTCCCAACTGGCAAACCTCGTCGTCTTGTAGGCGGCGCAACCAGCGGTCTAATTTGGAGGCGGTAACCACCCTCTGCACCCTCCTCGACGAACTCCGGCACGACTTGCCCTCCGCCCCCTCACATCAAGGTTTCGCTGACTTTTGCCGGTGGCGAGGACCGTGCGGAGTGCTGAGGCATGGTCGCCAACGACGGCGACGACCGGCAGATCCGGTGGAGAGTTGATGAAACCGGCACCGCCGATCACGAGGATGGTGTCTTGGAGGGGCTCGGTAGGTGAAGATTGCTGATGTCGAGGATACCTGACGGTGAGGGGAGTTTTGCAGCGGGCAACGGCGGTGGGGAATGGCGGATCAGAAGAGGCAGACGAAAGGGAGGGTGAGGATGAGTGATTACGATTCGAAGCTGAATTCACCGAAGGATTTGCCAGGGGAGAAGGAGAGACAGGGCGAGCAAGGGGTTGAGCCGTCCGGATACGCAGGTGGGAACCCTGCAACGGCGGGGCCGGGGAAGACGGAGGTGCGCTCGGGGACTCCGGAAAATAAGGATGGGCATCTTAATCCTTCGGCTCCGGAGGATTCGAATGTGACTCCGGGGACTACGGGGGAGAAGTAGGGCGTTGGTTTGGGAAGAACGAGCAACGGCAGCTGCTAAGGTGCTTTGCTTGCGGTTGATAAGAACAGGCAAAGGCGACGGCGACGGCAAAAGTAAAGGCAACACAATGGCAGCTTCGGAAGTTTAGCTTCGCTTAGAATGACCGAGTATAGATATGACCACCCATTGAGATGACAGCTATCCACATGACTGGTTGACCGATTGAGTGCCTGTGCGCTTAGCGTGGTTCCATAAGACCGTATTGGAGGTTAGCGGGTGACGGCTTCGAAAGGGAGGAAGAAGGAGACAGTGGTGCCGGAGTTACCGGGGGCCTCTGAGCTGCGGATGACGATGGTGCCCTGGTGGCGTTCGAGGATCTCGCGGCTGATCCAGAGGCCGAGTCCGGTTCCGCCGATGCCTTTGGTGGTATAGAAGGGCTCGAAGGCCTTGAGGAGGGTCTGGGGGGACATGCCTTTGCCCGTGTCCGCGATCACGATGGCGAGACCGGGTCTGCCGGTGCGCCAGTCGGTGCGGGTGCGGCTGCGGAGGATGAGGCGGCCGCCGTCCGGGTGCATGGCATCGATGGCGTTGCCAAGTAGGTTGCTGAGGACCTGTCGAATCTCACCATCAAAACACTTCACCCGGGCGGAGGAGCGTTTCTGCTTCTCGACTTTGACGTGCGAGTTGATGATGCGGCCCTGGTGGATGGATAGGACGCTCTCGATGAGCTCTTCGCAGGTGACTTCGGTGGGGTTGGTTGACTGTTTGTGGAAGCGGAGGGTCTGGTTGGTGATGGCGGAGACTCGGCGCAGTTCGCGGTCCGCCATATCGAGATATTCGTAGAGTTCCTCGTCTTTCTCGCTGCGGCGGGCAAGGTAGAGGAGGTTGGTGACTGACTCCAAAGGGTTGTTGATCTCGTGTGCGATGGATGCGGCGAGACGACCGACGGCGGCGAGCTTTTCACTGCGGATGAGGGCTTCCTCAGCCTGTTTTTTCTCGGTGACGTCGTGGAAGACGAGGACGATGCCGGTGAACCGGCCGTCATCGTCGATGATGGGTGCGGCGCTGTCATCGATGCGGACTTCGGTGCCGTCGCGACGGAGCAGGACGGTGTGATTGGCGAGGCCGACGATCTTGCCTAACCGCTTCACCTTTTCTGCCGGGCTTTCCACCTCACGGCGGGTGGTCTCATTGACTATGCGGAAGACCGCCGGGAGGGATTGGCCGGCGGCCTCGGCTTCGGACCAGCCGGTAAGCTCCTCAGCGACGCCGTTCATGCGGGTGACGCGGGTCTCCATGTCGGTGACGATAACGGCGTCGCCGATGCTGCGGAGGATGCGTTCGGAGCGGGCGTCGGAGTTTTTGAGCTCCTGCTGGGCGAGAACTTTTCTAGTGACGTCGTGGGAGATGTTGAGGACACCTCCGATGCTTCCGTCGCTTTCATAGATTGGGCTGTAACTGTAGTCCCAGAACGAGTCTTCGATGGCTCCATTGCGATCAATGGGGATGTGCGCGTTCTTCTCGTCGACGACGGTGCCGGTGCGAAGAGTCCGGTTGAGGCTGTCCTCCACCAGGTGCCATGTCTCCTTCCAGACCTTTGCTGCGGGCTGTCCGAGAGCGGCGGGATGTTTGGTTCCAAGCTGCGCGCTGAAGGCGTCGTTGTAGAAGACGAGCAGGTTCGGTCCCCAGAGGAGCTGCATGGGAACGGGAGAGCCGAGGATGAGGTTGAGGGTGACGAGCAGGGCTGGAGACCAGCAAGGGTTCTGTCCGGGGACCTCGCTTACGGACGAGGCGGTCCAAGCGGTGGATCGGAGGAGGTGGGCTACGGCGCTTTGGCCGTGGATGTGCGGGTTGAGATCGCCGTGCAAGGACGCCATCGGTTCGGAGAAGATCCAATTGATTGGGATTGGAAATTCACCCTGCCTCGTCCGGGAGAACGGCACCAAGAGAGCGGCGGGGGATCGAGCATCCTGCATCAGTATGCCTCAATCCAGGGCTCGGACGCTTGGGCGGGAGCTAACTCGAACGAGAAAGTTCACTGGACGAGTACTGCGGCGATGGCGGTGGGGGGTTCGCTGTCCGCGAGGGATGAGTAGTCGTTGGAGTGTGCCACGGTTACGTGAGTGATGGTCGACGATGGCTTGCTGACGGTAACGTCCTTGGCGAGAAGCAGATTGTAGGAGGAGGAGCCGTCGTAGGAGTAGTTGACGGCGGAGTTTGGAAAGTAATAGGTCCCGGTCAGACTGGTGTTCCAGGCTTGTGCACCGGTGAGGGAGTCGGCCGAGGTGTTGCCGGAGTCTTGGAAGAAGAGCATGCCGCTGTAGATGCCGGAAGTGGGAGCGGCTAGATTGATGGAGCCGGCGTTGGCGGAGTAGGTCATGTTGATGCCGCCGCTGGGGCCGTAGTTGTAGAACATGACCCCGGCGCCGGCGACGGTGGCGCCGACCTGAATGGAGAGACCGCCGGGAGTTTTGGGAACGCCTGCGTTGGTGGAGGTCAGAACGTAGTTGCCCGAGGCGAAGGTGACGTTGGCGCCATTCTGGATGGCGATGCCTCCGCAGTAGGCGTAGTCCGCGTAGAGGGTGACGGTGCCGGTGATGGTGAGTGCGGAAGGAGAGCCGTGGTAAGGGGTTGTGGTGGTTGTGCCGCAGGCAGGGACGGCTGGCCTGGGCAGGCTGGCGAGGGGGTCGGCGGGCGTGGGAACCCGCAAGCTGGTGAAGTAGATCCCGTTGATGGTGCATCCGCTGCTGGTGAAGCCGCCGACGACGTTAATGGTGAGGGCGTTTACCGTTGCGGAGGTACATGTGGATGCGGTGGTCGAGGTGGATTCGACGACGAGGCCGCAGGTGGAGTCGATGGTGGTGCCGGAGTTGATGACGAGGGCGTTGGAGCCGGTGGGATCAAGGACATAGGTGCATCGGGAGCCGTCGTAGCGTCCAGCCTCCGCGCGGACGAGGAGGGGAGCGCTGGTTAGTCCAAGGACCTGGGCGAAGTAGGTGGGGGCGGGCTCAGAGAGAACGACTTCGACGTAGCCGATGTTGTTGGCGTGGGGATCGTTGGTGCCGAGGGTGCATGGACCGTTGTTGAGGAGAACTTCCAGGCCAACGACGGGTGTGGTGTCGCAGTTCATCAGGAGAGTGCTTGCGCTGAAACCGCTCTCCACAAGCGAGGAATGCACGGCGGACTGCATGGTGGAGCATGCGGCCACCTGGGCGCATTGCCTGAGCTCAAGCGCACCGGCGATGGCGGCGGAGTCAGCGGCCGCCTGCAGTTGACGGCGGACCAGGCGCATGTTGCCGACGTCAACGGCGAGGGCGATGAAGCCGATGATGGCGATCATGCCGACAGCCGTAAGGATGAGAACCTGTCCGCTTTCCCCTCGCAACTGAAGTAAGCGGATTCGAAGGGACTTCATCGTTTGCCGCTCCACACTTCTTCAGGACCTTTCCAGGCGAGACGATCTGCACTTGGTTCTCCAACCTCGAACGTTCAAACCAAAGTGTAGGGTCAAGCTGACGGGGAGGTCATAGCACTTTCCGGTACATGGGCTCACACGTCTGTTGTCTGAGCCTGGTGTTTGCCGCGAGCGCGACGGTGCTGTAGGGTGATCGACGAGCCATCAATCTCTATCTGACTTACAGGATCGATGGCCAGGAGCGATGCATGACGATCTCCCGCCGTCGATTTATGTATCTGACCGGCTTGTCCACTGCCGGCATGATGTCCTTTGCCGGTCTACACCACGGGATGGCGGAGCCTCTGGATCTGCCTGCCGGGATCCAGCTGTATGCGGTGAGGGATGAGCTGTCAAAAGATGCCTCTGGGACGCTAAAGGCTTTGTATGAAATCGGCTATCGCGAGGTGGAGTTGGCGGGCTTCGGCAAATACAGCCCGGCGGAGTTTCATGGGCTTATCAGTGATGCGGGACTACGCTGCCCGAGCGCTCACCTGCGGCTGGACAGCGGAGCGGATCTGAGTGCGGTGCTCGCAAGCGCGAACGCACTCGGGGCACGCTATGCGGTGAGTTCGATTCTGTTCGACTCCTTTCCGAAGGGCAATATGGGTCAGGGGCAGGCCTTGCCTGCGCTGGGTCTGGAAGGATTCAAGAAGACGGCTGCGCGGATGAACGAGCTGGGCAAGGCAGCGAAGGCGGCGGGACTGCAGTATGCGTACCATAACCACAATTTTGAGTTTGAGAAGATGCCGGATGGATCAGCGGGGTATGACGTGCTGCTGAACGAGACGGATCACGAATTGGTGAAGTTCGAGATCGATTGCGGGTGGATGACGGTGGCGGGATCAAGTCCGGCGGCTTATTTGAAGCAGTATCCTGGCCGGTTTCGGATACTGCATGTGAAGGACTTTCGGCCTACGAAGTCGACGCTGGATCTGAGAGGGCCGGGCAGACCGACGGGCGTCGAGCTTGGCCATGGATTTATCGACTATGCGGCGATCTTTGCGGGAGCTAAGGGTGCAGGGATCGAGCATATCTTTGCCGAACAGGAGGCTCCGTATGCACGGGGGCAGATGGAATCGGCGAAGGAGAGCTTTCGGTTTTTGGAGTCGTTTGGGTAGAGGTGGAGGCTATGCAACGGCGGACGCCAATGCAAATGCAAGGCAACCGAAATCCTAACCGCAACTATGGAGGTTCTTCGTTTCGCTCGAATCACGCCTTTGGGGGGGGGGAGTGAGTTTAGCCTCCGTAAACCATGGTTGGGCTCTTGGCTTTAAGAGATTTTGTGGTTTGCCTGAGGGCCTCCTGGTCCTGAATCTTGCGGAAGGTGACCAAAGCTTGGGCCACAACTTGATCCATGTTGTAGTAGCGGTAGGTCGCGAGACGGCCAACGAAGTGTACGGCCGCCTGCTTGTCCGCGATCTCTTTGTACCTGGCGTAAAGCGTGGCGTTTTCCGGGCGAGGAATGGGATAGTACGGGTCTCCCTCCGCCTGCGGGTACTCGAAGACGACGCTAGTGCTGGGGGCTCCCTGGCCGGTGAGATATTTGAACTCGGTGACCCGAGTGTAGGCGTGCTCGTTGGGGTAGTTGACGACGGAGACGGGCTGGTACCACTCCTGCTGATAGGTTTCATGCCTGAACTCGAGGGAGCGGTAGGGGAGCGGGCCGTAGCGATAGTCGAAGAACTCGTCAACCGGGCCGGTGAAGATGGTCTTGATGCCGGGGTAAAGCTGGCTGACATCCGCGTAGTTAACTCCGGTGCGGATGACGATGTTTTTGGAGTCAAGCATGCGCTCGAACATGCGGGTGAAGCCGGCGCGGGGCATGGCCTGGAAGGTATCGGTGAAGTAGCGGTCGTCGCGATCGAAGCGGACGGGGATGCGGCCGGCTACGCTGGCGTCGAGTTCTGAGGGATCGAGGCCCCATTGCTTGCGGGTGTAGTTGCGGAAGAACTTCTCGTAAAGCTCGCGTCCGACGCGGCTGACGCAGATCTGCTCGCTGGTGCGGATGTGTGACGGAGTCTCGGTGCGGTCTGCGAGGAAGCGCTGCATGCCTGCGGCGTCAAGGTCGAGGCCGTACATCCGGTTGATGGTGTCCAGGTTGATGGGGATCGGGAGCAGCTTGCCGTCGACCTGGGCGAGAACGCGATGCTCGTAGTCACGCCACTCGGTGAAGCGGGAGAGGTACCCGACGACCTCCGTGCTGTTGGTGTGGAAGATGTGGGGGCCATACTTGTGTACGAGGATGCCGGCGGCGTCGTGATAGTCGTATGCATTGCCGCCGATGTGGTCTCGCTTGTCGACGATGAGGACGCGCTGGTTCATGGTACTGGCGAGTCGCTCGGCGAGGACGGCACCGGCGAATCCGGCTCCGACCACGAGGTAGTCGAACTTCTCCATGCGCTCGCGGCGGCTGGCGGTGACGCGAATGGCTACGGGAGGGATGCGGAAGCCGGCGAGCGTCTCCTCGCGGAGTTCGGCGCGGCCTGAGATGGAGCGAGTCATGCTGCGTTCGATCTCTTTCCACATGGCGGCCCAGGTGCGATCCCAGGAGCTGGTGGCGAGCTTTTCCTTGACGGCGGCGTGCCAGGATGCCGCGGGCGGCTGCAAGGCGCGGTCCAGTGCTTCCGCGAATTGCGGCGCGGTTGCGGCGATCGCGACGAGTCCGGCTTTTCCGTAGGCGCTGACCACGTCATGGATGGGCGTGGAGACGACGGGCTTTCCGGCGGCGAGGTACTCGGGCGTCTTGGTGGGAGAGATGTAGCGGGTGGACTCGTTGAGAGCGAAGGGTAGAAAAGCCACGTCCCAACCGGCGAGATAACGCGGCAGTTCGGCGTACGTCTTGGCGCCGAGGTAGTGGATGTTCTCGGCCTGGGGGAGGGTAGACGGATCGATCTTGACGGTGGGGCCGAGGAAGATGAAGTGCATGTGCGGACGGAGCCCGGCCACTTCCGCCATGAGGCCGGCATCGAAACGTTCGTCCAAGACGCCGAAGAAACCGGCTCTGGGGTGAGGGATTGCGGCCTGATCTGTCGGGTCTTTGGTAACTTGGGCGGCCGAGGCAAAGTGTGGGACGTCGATTGAGCTGGGAAACGCGTGGACGTTGCCATGCTGCTTGCGTTTGGCTTCGTACAGACTCATGCCGCCGGTAAAGACGACGTCGGCGGCGGCGAAGAGCGCCTGCTCACGCCCGGCGAGCTCAGGAGGCGCGCCCAGAAATCCGCTGAGCTCGTCCATGCAGTCATAGACGGTTGCTTCCGGGGTGAGGTCCCCGGTGAAGCTCAGCATCATGGGGGTGTAGTACCAGCGAACGTACTGAACGATGGATTGTGCCTGCATGAAGGAGCGCAAGAGGTCGCGCTGCATGGTGTCGGCGTTGCCGATGCGTGGGAGGTGAGGACGAAGAACCCACAGCCTCGGGCCTTCCTGCATGATCTCCAGCGTGGGGGTTCCGTCGCCGTTGTCTTCCGCGTCCCAGTATGGCTCCTCCCAGAAGAAAACCCGGCGTTGCTGGGCCGCGCGAGTAAGCAGGTGCTGTGGGCGCTGGGTGACGAAGTGCCAGCGAAGGTGGCTGAAGCAGATCAGGTCTATCAGGTCCAAGGGCTCCGAGTCCGAGGGGGTGAAAGCACCCGGAAGAACGATGTCGCTGTGGAGGTCGTGTTGGCTCTTTGCGTTTCCAGGAAGGGCGTTCTTCGCCGCAGAAGTATCGTTCGTCGCGGAGGCGTCGAAGGACTGATCATCATCTCTTTTTTGCAAGTATGGCCTCGAAGAACTGTAATGTACCGGTACTGAACGTCCTTCCGGCTTGCTTTTGAGATGTACAAACCCCTTCGAACGTTGGGTGGGTTCTGCCGGGCGGAGGCTCGAATGAAGCTTGATTCGTTTGATGGATGGTCGACCCATTCCGCTTTGAGAGCATCACAAGGTCTGCGGGGAATGCGTAAATTCAAGGCTGCCCGTTCGCGATATGGTTCTATCTTAGCGTCCCGGGTTGCAAGTCACCGGAGACTTGAAGGAGTTTGCCCAGCTTTGAACATTCTCGTACTCTCGCCGCACCGCGACGATGCGGCTTTTTCTCTCTCCCTTTCGATTGCGCACTGGCTTTCAGTCAAGCACAAGGTAACGATCCTGAATGTCTTCACGCGATCACTTTACGCGCCATACTCAGATGCAGAGTCGGTGCATGAGAACGACAGGCTGCAGTGGGTATCGGCGATGCGCAAGCGGGAGGACGAGGCTTTTTTGAAGCAGATCCCGGGCGCTTCCATGACTGACCTGAACATGAAAGACGCGCCGATTCGGCTGCACTGCGGTGCGTCGATCGTGTGCGATATGGATGTCCGGGCCGATGATTCGGCGTTGCCGAAGATCCATAAAGCGGTGAGCGAGATCCTGTCCGAGGCCCCGCATGCGCTGGTGATCCCGCTTGGACTGGGACATCACGTGGATCACAGGGTGGTTCGGGACGGCACGCTTTCACTGACGCCGAACGTGCCCTGCGCGTTCTATGAAGAGCTGCCGTATGCGACCCGGGAAGGCGTGCAGATCGACTTATCCCGCTTCCGTGAGGATACCGAGCACCGCTACCACGAGGATCTGCATCCGGTGCTTTGCCACGGGACCCATACTCATCCGACCGAGCAAAAACGGCGGATTGCGTTGCTCTATTCTTCGCAGATCGAGGCACCGCTGGCGGATACCATTGCGAACTTCTCGCATCGCTACCACGGGGGAGAACGGCTTTGGGCAAACCAGGCCTGGCTGGATCTGGCGGTTGAGAACAAGCTTTCCACCCGGCAGCGCGATGAAGGGGCTCTTCCGCTCCCAGCATGATGAGCCACAATTCCTATTTACCGCTGGGTCCGGAACTCTTTGAAGGCCCTTGTCGCCCGCGCTGTCGCGCGTCTGTCATTATCCCCGCGAGGAACGAGGAGGCGATTCTGCCGCGTTCTCTGGATGCGCTGCGGACTCAACGCGATCTCCGCAACGATCCGCTGGATCCGGAGAGCTATGAAGTGCTGGTCTTCTTGAATAACTGTACGGACGCATCGCTTGCGGTGGTGGAGAAGTACAAGCAGGGGTTTCCGGAATTTCCGCTGCATGTGGCTTCAGGTGAGTTGGCGCCCGGTCAAGCTCATGTAGGCACGGCTCGCCGGTGGTTGATGGATGCGGCGTATGGGCGTCTGCGCGAAGTACCCGCGGCGGCGATCCTGTCTACCGACGCGGATACCGTAGTGGCTCCAGATTGGATCGTGCGCAACCTGGCCGCGCTGGATGAAGGGGCTGAGGTGGTTGGGGGGGTGATTCATCTGTTTCCTGCGGACCTTGCGGAGTTGACGCAGGCTGAGCCTGAGGTGGCGGCGGCTTACAGGCGGGATCGTGAGCTGCAACGGTATGTGGCTTATCTTGAATCGCTGCTTGATCCTGATCCCGTAGACCCGTGGCCGCGCCACCTGGAACACTTTGGAGCGTCCCTGGCGTGCACGACGACGGTCTATGCGCGCGCGGGTGGGCTGCCTCCGGTAGAGCCGCTGGAGGATGTAGCGTTCATCGACGCGCTACGGAAGATCGGGGCGCGCATACGGCATTGTCCGGAGACGCACATCTTTACTTCCGCACGGATGGATGGACGCGCGGAGATTGGACTCTCCGGCCAACTGCGGCACTGGCGGGAGGAGTCTGCACAGAAGCTTCCGCATCTGGTCGATTCGGGGGAGTGGCTAGAGCATCGGTTTCGCTCGCTGGCTGGGCTGCGGAGGTTGAATGAGTCACGGGGGATGGTCAGTCTGAGCGGCTATCCCGCCGGTTGGCGCGAGCGACTGGCCGACGTGTATCGTCAGCGGTTGCCGACGCCACGATTTCTCGAGATTGTCGACTGCAATGCGCTCATCGAGGAGACGTTTCTAACGATGGGCCAGCCACGACATGCGCCGATCTTGGAGGTGCTTGCGGATCTTCCGGGACGCGTCGCGCAGCTTGAAGGTGCCGCGCGAAGGCAGGAGGTCGAGCCAGCCTTCAGTTGGTAATCCGGTCTTCAGAGTTGTGGTTCAAGAGCGTAGGGATGGAAAGACGCTCGAGAATGTCGATGCGGAAGCGCTCGTGCCGCTTGCCGGAGAGATGCTTCCACTCCGGGTGCGAAAGCCAGTAGTCATGAACCTCGTCGCCGGTTTGAGGGTAGTCGGGCACTTTTTCTGTAAGGTGTACGAGGACCAGGTGACCGCCCGGCATTTGGCGCTCCGCGAGTCCGTCTGCGGCCTTCTCGAGATCGCCTGGGGTCCAGTAGTAGGCGACTTCGGAGATGACGATGAGATCGAAGTGGCCTTCAGGCATTTCCTGGGGGACGCGTAGGCGTTGGAAGTGGACGTGTTCGACATCCTGACAACGCTCACGGGCCTGCTCCAAGGCGCGTTCGGAGACATCCAGGGCTACCATGCAAGCACAACGATCCGCGAGCAGCCTGGTCAAGACACCGATGGAACAGCCGACCTCCAGCGCTGATTTGTATCGCTCACGCGGCAGGGCTGCGAGGGTATTTTCGTATTTTCCACGTTCATACTCGCTGGTTGCAAAGCTCCAGGGATCACCTTTGCGAGCGTAGATCCGGCGGAAGTAGCTGGGCCGGAGAGACTCTTCGGATGAGGTGTCGGCCCAGTACTCGTCCATGCGATCTCGTCCATGACGATGTGCGCGCACGAGTGAGGATCGGCCGACAGAGGCCAGGACCTGGTCCGGCGCAGGCTGGCGGAGGTACATGGTCAGGTCGCGGATGACGCGTTCGAAGCGAGCGGGCTGCAGCAGACCACGGGCTCCGATGCCGACGATGATCTCCTGCATGACAGTGGTCGCGATGCGCTCCATAGCGGTCCGAGCCATATTGGCGCAGTCCACGAGACGCTCACAGCTGAATCGGTCCGGGGCGGAGGAGGTCTCTTCCAGCACGGACGCGGTCTTCTCTACCCACAATGCGGCTTCCTGGGCGGCGATGGCGACTTTGCCGAGACGGGCAACCTGGTAAGGGTCTTCCCCGCGGCGACTCTCGTCCAGCCACTCCGCGAACATGGCATGCAGACGGAGGATGGCGCCGGCCTGCACGGCGACGAAGCGAACGGCGCCTCCGCGGAACTCGGGATCGCGATAGAAGTCTCCGGGGTTGCCGATCAGTTCATCCGATCTCACGAGACCGCCGGTGAAGGTAACCCCGTAACTTTCAGAACTTTCCATGCCGAACGGATGCCAGAAACTGCGATCGATGGAGACGCCGAGGGTCTCCATGCGGGGCATCGTCATCTGCCAGCCGCGTCCGGGAATCTCCGCGGTGACGATGGGTCTTTGCACGAAGGCGGCTCCGGTGGCGAAGGTCTTCTCGCCGGCGAAGCGGTAGTCGGGACCGACGGGAAGAAGCTTCAGAAGTTCCGGTAGTCCAGTGTTCCAGACACCTGAGATCATGCCTGCGTGTACATCCTGCGCCATACGGGAGACCTGCTCTCTGGTTCCATATCGCTGGACGAGCAGAAGAGCGTTGACGTGACCTTCATAGATACGCCCCAAGGCGAGGTCTGCGCCGCCGACCGAGGTCAGGAGGCGAAGCAAGGTCTTCTGGGTTCCGGGCTCGGTGCCGAGGCCGAGACCACCCTCTTCCACGGGCAGAGGAGCAACCATCAAGCCGATCTTGCCGAGGCGTTCGAGATCTCGCTTCGGAGCCGTCTGTAGGCCGAGGTTGGGAGAGTGGGCGACGTCATCGGCAAAGTCTGCGACACGGAGCAGAAGAAGATTCTGGTAGTCGGCCTCGCGCGAGACGGTTTCCGGCTGCCTTGAGTGTTCCTCGGTGTTTACCATGCTTACTCCTCCGATGTGCGACAATCCACCGGCGGCCGTGAACCCGCCGTGTAGCTCCCCGGTTTTAAGTCGATGCTTCCATTGGATGCGAAAGTGAACGGAAGATGCGCTTCAGAGCCAGCGATGAGCCCCAGTCACATATAAACGGGTGCCTGCTCCATGAGGAAAGCAGACACCCGGGTGACGCAGGGGGAGGGTTAGAAGCGATAGAACGTGCTGATCGCGGGCTCGACTGTGGCACGCCAGGTTCGGGTGCTGATTGCGGGATTGTTGTAGTTCGGTGCGCGGTAGTACAGGGAACGCGCCTCCACGCGGAAACCGAAGTGTTTGTTGTGCGTGGGAATGTCAAGGCCGGTCTCCACCAGGCCCGCACCGCGCCATTGATTGTTTCCGGACCGCGGGATGAAGTCGATTGCGCCGCCCCCGACGTTGACGAAGGGCTGGAGCGGAATGTGCGGTGGATGGAACTCGTATGCTCCTGTGGCTTCATGGGAGGCCGTGCTGACGTGAACGACCTGCTGGGCAGGCGTACTGGAGTAGTTGAAGGCGTAGACCTCTGAGTACGTACGGAAGGCGTAGTTGAGTTCTACGCCCGCCCATGGCTTGGGATGGAACTGCAACGAGGTCAGGAAACCGACGTGATCCGTGGTTTGCTGAATCTGATTGGAGACGGTCTCGCTGAGCACGCCACCGGCGGAACTATTGACGAGATAAGGTCCACTGGTCGGGTTCGAGGTGAGGTTGACGTCTTGCGGGCCGGTTGCACCGACGGAGATCGCTGCGCCGTGCAGCTTGTAGAACTGGCCGTGGGCGCTGAGCGCGACAACGCTGAGCAGGACGGGGACAAATTTGTGGATTGCCGATTTCATGAGGAAGCTCCTGGGGGTGGGTTGCAGGATGGCCGGGAGGAAGGACAATCTCTTGTCCTTCCGCTGCCGCTCTGTGTCTTTGAACGATCGACGCGTGCGCTAGCTGACCACGATGCTGCCGTTCAAGCCGTTGGGGAAGAAGCCTCCCTTGGAGATCCCGGACGATCCGACTGCCGCGTAGACGATCTGTAGAACCTGCGACGTGGTGCGCACAGGATTTAGTCCATTGGTACTGCCGGTGTCGAAGATCTTGGAGAGGCTTGGGGGATTGTCCTGCGAATCGACCGCTGGAGACGTGACGTTGAAGGCTATGCAGAGCTCACGCAGGAAGCCATCGTGTTGTGACTCGGTGTCGAGGATCTGCGCGGCATAGGTGAGCGCAACGGCGCTGGAGGTGAGGAATTGAGCGCCGCCGATGTATGCGCTCACTCCCACCGCTTCCAGTTGACGGGCTGCTGCGAGGAAGGTGGCATCCGAGTTCACCGTACCATTCGCCGCAAGGTTGATGGTGGGCTGATCGATGGGCGTTCCCCCAATGGCGGCGATGGTGCTGCGCAAAAACTCGACGTGCTGGCGCTCATGGGTTGCAAGCTGGTTGGCTACGCTGGCAACGATGGGATTGGTGAAGGAAACCTGAGCGCCGCCGCTGACTGAACCGGGAGATCCACCCTGGTCGGCGGCAGGAAGGCCGGCGCCAGTAGTGATGTAGGCGTAAAAGTTCGCTTCGAGGTACTCCAAGTTCAGCGCGAAGTTGAGGACGTCAGCTACAGAAGGAGTTGTGGAAGGTAGAACCACGGAACCATTGTCACCGCAGCCCATCAAAGAGGCAGTCACACCGGCTGCGAGAGTTGCAGCACCCAGAGTTGAGAGGAAGGATCGGCGTCCGAGGAGATTCATGGTGTCGCTTTCCGGAGAACCGTCCCTGGCGATTTCTGATGAGAGCTTGAATAAGGTGTTCATTCTGCTGTTGCCTCCTGGCAAGTAGTCCAAAGTGAATGGGTTGACGATTATGTGGACTTCACGTTGCCATTGAAACCGTTGGGGAAGAATCCGCCCATAGTTACGCCGGCGGGAGGAGTTACTGTTGCCGGAGTCGAGACGGCGTATGCGACGCCGAGCACCTGTGTGGGGATGCGGGCGGGCGAGAGAGCGTGCACGGGGTCTACGGTAAAGAAATTGGTCGAGGTAGGCGGCACATCCTGCGCGTCGATGGGTGGGCTCATGACATTCTGAGTTACACACAAATAGGCCAAGGCTCCGGCGTGTTGACCTTCCGCACCGAGGATCTGTCCGGCGGTGGTTAGGACGGTTGGATTTGAAACGAGCAGCTGGGCTGAACCGACGTAGGCGGAGCCACCAAGCGCAGTGAACTGACGGGCGGCAGCAAGGAACTGAGCCTGAGTGGTGATGGCGCCATTCGCGGCTAGATTGATGAGGGGTTGAGGGATGAAGGTGCCGCCAAGAGAGGTGATAGCGGACTGAAGGTCTGCAATGTGGTTGACTTCATCCTGGGCCAAGGCTTGGCAGACGGCCAAGGTGTTTTGGTCGAGGGGGAGCTTGGCTGGAGCGCCCTCAACCGCGACACCATTCCCATTCATCGAAGAAGAGAGGCCCGAGCCGGTGGAGGCGTAAAGGTAGAAGTTTGCCTCAAGATACTCGAGGTTCAACGCGAAGTTAAGAACGTCGGTGACGGCCGGAGTGGCGGACTGGGCGAGGGCTTCGCGGCCACCTGCGACGGTCGCCAAGGCTGCCGCGCTGAGCATCGCTCCAAGGAATCCGCGTCGGTTGAGGTGGGCGATGGAACGATCGAAGGCCATGATCCTGCGGTCAGTTTCAAGCTGATCGGGAGAGATGGTCTCGCTCGGACAGAGAAGAGATTTTACGGAGTATCTTGACAAGGGTCTGCCTCCAAGGCGTAGCTGGGCGTCTTCGAGATAGTCTTCGAATGGACATGAAGCTGAATTGTGATGGGTAAGCTCGTGCTACGTACAACTCACCATAATTTAAAACGTAGTCACGCTGGTTTCACCGATTCGTGATGACACAGTAGAGCGAAGTTTCCCCGGGATGGTTGCCCGTTTCATGAGGCACGTATGACCCGATCAATTGTGGAGAGGCATGAATTTCAATCGTTGATTGAAGGTGAGACAATCGCTCACGTTCTGCTTCTGCGAGGAGTCGAAGCGCACTGTTCTACTTTCGGGTGATCTTCAAGGCTATGCTGTCGTAGTCTCCGGTGAGGACGAGTTGGACGCCCTGTCCCATCAGCACGGCTCCCAGGATCTCTTTTTCTCCAGCGTATTTCGCGGGGTTGAGGGGATCGATGAGGTAGGTGGCGTTCGGGTCCAGGCCTTGAAGCTGGAGGAGAGACTGCTTGATACCGTAGCGCTGGGCGTGGAGATAGGCGAAGAGCACGGCTTGCGATCCATCCTGGGCAACGTACTGTGCCGCGGAGAAGTCATCGGTCTGCGGAGAATGCAGACGGTAGAGCTTGCCGTGCTGGACCGTGGTGCGGATTGTCTTGTAGAAGGCGATGAGCCTTGAGGAGAGGTCGATATCGGCCGGTGTGAACTTGTTGAGATCGCTGCCGATTCCAAGAGCGCCTTGCATGGCGACGAGGAATCGGAACTGTAGTGGGATGACACGGTGATCGAGGTAATTGGGAACATCGGTTACCCAGGCGGCCATGGTCTCCGGCGAGTAAGCATGAGTGAAGCCATCTTGGATGGAAAGACGGTCAAGTGCGTCAGTATTGTCCGAGGGCCAGACCTCATCGGTGTAGCGGAGGATACCGAGATCGACGCGACCGCCGCCTCCGGAGCAGGATTCGATCTCGAGGTTGGGATGCTTCTTTCTGAGGCGGGCGAGGATGTCGTAGACGTTGGTGACGAAGGCGATGTAGATCTGCTTTTCTGAATCGACCTCCGGGTGTTCCGCAGTGGAGTTTGGAGCGATGTTCCAGCCCGGCTCGCTCCAGTTGCGGTTGTAATCCCACTTGAGGAAGGCGATATCGTTTTCCGTGACAAGCTTATCGAGCCACTGGAAGGTGTACTCCTTCACGTCTTGACGAGCGAGGTTGAGCATAACTTGGTTGCGCTGCTCGGTGTGCTGGCGTTCGGGAAACTGCATCGCCCAGTCCGGGTGAGCGCGATAGAGGTCACTATCGGGGTTCACCATCTCTGGTTCGACCCAGAGCCCGAAGTCCATCTTGAGAGAGTGTACGTGATCGATCAGAGGTTTGAGACCTTCAGGGAATTTGGTCTTGTTGACGTACCAGTCACCGAGCCCGGCGTGGTCGTTCTTGCGTTGGCCGAACCAGCCGTCGTCCACGACGAAGCGCTCGACGCCGATCTTGGCGGCGCGGTCGGCGAGCGGGATCTGATCCGCTACGGAGACGTTCATCCCGGTCGCTTCCCAGGAGTTGAAGATGATGGGCCGGGGCCGGGGATCTGGTTTAGCCGGGAGTATCTCCGCGAGCTGAAAGCGATGAAGGATGCGGGATGCTTCTCCCTGACCGAGTGCGCTGTATCCGGCGTAGAACTTTGGGGTCTCGAGCTTCTGGCCTGCGTTTAAGATGTAGGAGAAGTCGAAGGGATTGTAACCGGCGATGATACGAATCATGTTGGATGAGTTGCGCTCTACATTCATGCGCCAGCTCCCGCTCCAACCGAGTTCTCCGAACCAGACAGGGCCGGAGATTTCGGTGGTTTTGCCGTCGCGACCGATGGCGAACCATGGATTGGCCTGATGGCTGGTGCTTCCGCGGCGGCTCTCGAGGACCTGCGAGCCGTTGAGTAGGGATGCGGTGTGCAACTGCCACTCCGCACCCCACTCGCCGGTCAGCCAGCTGAGGTTGTAGTCGGTCTGCGGAGGGAGAGTCCAGACGGCGGAGGCTACCTGCTCGATGCGGAAGGGCTTGGTGCCTGTGTTTTCGATGGTGGACCACCGGGCGATGATGCCCTCTGGGTAGGCACGGTAGAACAGGTGGACGCGAATGGGTTGCGACGTGTCTTTCAAGACGACTTCAAGCTGGTCCGACTCGATCCGTGCAGTTTCGTAGGCCAGGATGAGTGTGCGATCGCCGTTGGGTGAGTCGACCTTGAGAGCGGGCTCGGTGAAGAGGCCGGCTCCCCAGGCGGGGTACTCCAAGGGCGTAGTTGCGATGGACGGGTCGAAGGAGGCGCGCTCCGGCTGGCTGAGGGCTCCGGGGAGCGTGGCAGATGGCGGAAGGGCTGGTCCCCAGTAGAGATTCTGCAGCATGCCGGCCTCATTCACGCCGATGACGTAGGTGCTTTCGCCTGCGTTCAGGTACCACTGCTTGCGGACGGAGTCGGTGCGAATGCTTTGCGCGGCGGAGGGTAGAGATGAGAGCGCAAGGGCCGCGACCAAGGTCGCGGCGGCGGTCAAACGTTCCATAGAAGTCCCTCGGGATGTGGGTGGGACGGGGTCAGGACACCGGCACGAAGTGTGACTTCAACTCGGCGGGCCTGATGCGATATCCGCGCCATCCGTAGTAGATGACGAAGAGGTAGCAGAGGAAGGGCAGGAGTAAGGAACGGTGGATGCCATATCGGTCGGCCAGAATGCCCATGAGCACGGGGATGAGCGCTCCGCCCACGATCGCCTGGACGACAAGGCCCGATCCACGGCCGGTGAGGGGGCCGAGTTCGGCGACGGCGAGGGTGAAGATAGTTGGGAACATGACGGAGTTGAAGAGGCCGACGGCGAGGATGGTGATAAGGGCGAAGTAGCCGGAGCCGAGAACCGAGGCGAGGACAAGCAGGGCCGCGCCGACGCCACACCAGGCGAGAATCTTGTTTCCGGCGACACGCTGCATGGCTGCAGAGCCGATGAAACGACCGATCATCATGCCCAACCAGTACAAGGTGACGAGCTTCGCGCCTTTCTCAAGGGGCATCCCGGCAATGGTGGGGTCGGCGAAGTATTTGACCAGGAAGCTGCCGATGGAGACCTCGGCCCCGACGTAGATGAAGATGGCGACGGCGCCAAGGTAAAGGTGCGGGTGTCTCCAGAGACTGTCTTGCTGGACGTCGAGGCTGGACGGCCTGAAGTCGCGGGTCAACTCTACGCGTGGGAAACGATAAATGGCGACAGCCAACGCGAGGATAGTGGTGGCGGCGGCGATGGCCAGGAAGGGGAGCTTGATGCTCGACGCCTGATGAACCCGATAGGCATCGCGCAAGGCGCCTTGGAGCGGGGCTGCGGGAGCGGCTACGGCTCCGCCGAGGATGAGAGCGCCTCCGACGTAAGGGGCGATGCTGTCTCCTAGGGTGTTGAAGGCCTGGGTCAGATTGAGACGGCTGGAGGCGGTCTCCGGCGGGCCGAGGATGGTGACGTATGGATTAGCTGAGACTTGTAAGACGGTCACGCCGGCGGCTAAGACGACCTCCGCGCCGAGAAAGAAAGAGTATGTCGCGGCAGATGCGGCGGGCACAAAGAGCAACGCGCCTAGAGCCATCATAGCCAGGCCGATGACCATGGTGCGCTGATAGCCGACCCACTCGACCAGCTTTCCAGCCGGCAGGGCGAAGAAGAAGTAGGAGCCGAAGAAGGCCAGTTGGATGAGAGAGGCCTGGAAGTAGCTCAAGCCGAAGATGGACTGCAGGTGGGGGATGACGGCGTCATTGAGTACGGTGCAAAAGCCCCAGGTGAAGAAGAGCGTGGTGACGACAGCCATTGCGGTGTAGTTGGTGGAACCTGGGATGGAAGCAGAGATACGGGAGCCGCTCGTCTGATTGCCTGCCATGCTGGACCTGCCTCACGTTTTTGAGTCGCTGCCTTAAGGTGCGCGCCAGTAACGGAATGACGCTGAGTGCGCCGATTTCGTGACGAGTAAGCGTAACAGCAAACGATCGGTTCTATCGAGGGCTGCATGAGACAGTTCACCTCGCGCGGCACAAGGTCACGCGGGGTCGAGGCAGGTTTATGGCTTTGTGGACTAAGCGGCTGGCTGCTTTAAGATAGCGGCCAATGCGTGCATGTGTGCGGCATCAACCGGAGTCTTTGCCTGACCGGCACCGGCATCCACGTTACTCGCTAGGCCCTGGAGCTTGGCTACTTTGTTCGCGCTCAGATGGGACTTCTCAGCATCATGGATCGCGGAACGGAGTTTATCAATTTGGCCGGGAGGGAGGGCCTGGGAGCGTTCCAACTGATCGAGGTAGGCCTTGGCGACGACCAACTGAGCGGGCCAGTCGATCTTCTGCTGATCCTGAACGTTCAGCTCCGCGACGTGCACCGACTTGGCCGCGTCGATCTCATTCTGTGTGAGGTACTTGGTTGGGGTGAGCTCGAAGATATCCAGGCCGCGCGCGATCTCCGAGCCGTAGATGTGGCCGTTATACCAGTAGGCTGACCAGTCGCCGCCGAGTACGAGGGAGTTGGGATCGATGGGACCACGGTCGAAGTAGGCGATCTCGAAGGGGTGCGCCGCGTCGGTGAAGTCCATGACGGAGATGCCGCCCTGATACCAGGCCTGCACTTCGATATCGCGGCCCGGGATGGGGATAAGCGATCCATTGTGGGCGACGCAGTTCTCTGTGTCACCTTGCGCCGCGGGCAGCTTGTAGTAGCTGTCGAGGGTGAGTTTGTCGTCCTTAAGTTTAAAGATGGCATCCGCACCCCACTTGTTGGGATCGTTCGGGCGGCATCTGGCTCCGAGACCGCCACCCCACTCATCGGTAAAGACGACCTTGGATCCATCATTGGAGAACGAGGCCGAGTGCCAGTACGAGTAGTTCGGATCGTTGACGGCGTCCAGACGCTTGGGATGCACGGGATCCTTGATGTCGAGGAGAATGCCGTTGCCGGAACATGCGCCGGCGGCCAATCCGATGGCGGAGTAGACGGTGATGTCGTGGCACTGGTTGGTGTCCGCGGGCTTCTCCGCGCCCTTATCGTGGCTGCCGCCATTGTTGAGACCGTTGAGGGCGCCGGTCCGGGGATCGATGAAGACGCGGGGACTGGCGACGATCTTTGCTTCCTGCGGTGCGGCGAGCGGGACCTTGACGACATCGATGCGGAAGAGAGCTGTGTTCGGATCTTTGTCCGGTGTCTCGTTGGAGCAACCCGCAAGTTCTTCCGTCTGGCGCACGAAGGAGGTACCGGAGATGTAGAGGTAGACGTTCTCCTTGTCCGTTGGATCGACGACTAGGGTGTGGGTGTGCGAGCCGCGGCAGGACTGAACCGCGGCTACCTGCCTGGGGTTCTTGATGTCCGAGATGTCGAAGATGCGGACCCCGCGGAAGCGGTCTTTCTGTGCGGCGGGGACATGGCGCTCTTTTTCATGACCTTCTGCCGGCGGAGGTTCGGGCGGAAAGCCTTGAACGCCGCAGTCCAGGCGGCCGTTCGGCATCTCGACGGACATGAAGAGCAGGTTGCCGTAAACGGAGACGTCACCTTGACCGCCGGGGCAGATGAGGGAGGTCAGCAGGGTGGTCTTCGCCGGGTTGGCGATGTCATAGATATTGACGCCGTAGAAGTTGCCTTGGAAGAGGTGATTGCCCTGGAAGGCGAAGTCGGAGTTTGCGAAGGCGAGTTGCGCGATGACCATCTGCAACGGCTTGGGCATTTTTGATGGATCGCCGACACCGAGTTGGGCGAGCGTCTTCGCCACCTTGGGATCATCAGGCTTAACGTCTCCGAGTTGGAAGGCGTCCGGCTTCTTGAGGAGCAGGAGGTGCTTAATACCCATCGATGCTTCGCCTGCATCGTAAAGGCCGGGCTTGAGCTTGAAGCGGGGATCGTTGGTATTTGAACCGGTCATTCCAGCCGGGAGGGGCGGTGCGGGCTGAGGGGCAAAGGGGTTCTCCTGAGCCTCCGGCTTGGCAGGTGCAGCCGCTGGCGCGGGCGTAGCCGGGGCGGGGGTCTGGGCAAAGACCTGGCTGGACGTGCAGACGATGGCCAGCGCGGCTGCGACCGGACAGGTAAGGCGGAACGTTGCTTGCACCACTCGCTTCATTGTTTCTCCTGAACTGCTCGTTTTTCCAACATGGACTGCATGATTTTGATCTCGGCCCGCTGGGTGTTGTCCGCGTCGGTAGCGAAGTCGAAGAGGTCGGCATCCTGACCCGCTCCCGCGGTGCTGAAGAGCTGCTGCACCATGATGAGGGCGCCGTTATGATGCTGGATCATTCCTGTCAGGAAGAGATGATCGAACTCCGCGCCTTTTGCAGTGCGCAGGGAGGTCATCTGCTGTTCCGTCAACATGCCGGGCATGGAGGGCATGGGCTTGCCAGACATGTCCATCTCCGGCATACCCGGCATGGACATGCAGAGCGGCTCTCCTCTTTGCGCGAGCCAGCGGCGCATGAAGCTCATCTCATCCGACTGCGAGCTGCTGATGCGCGCGCCGAGTGAGCGGATGTCCCTGCTGTCTGTGTGGGACGGGATGAGAGCGGTCATCTCGACGGCCTGGGAGTGATGCATGATCATTCCCTGCATGAAGTCCACGTCTGCTTCGGAGCGCGGCGGGAGAGCAGCTTTGGTTGTGGGCGGGAGGATCTTGCTGGGCTGACCCGGCATTCCGGGCTGCACGACGCTTGGAGCGGACTCCGCTTGCTGGGCAAACAAAGGCAGGGAACAAAGGGCCAACAGGGCAGCCGCAGCGGTTTTCCACCGGCTCAGATTGAGAGCGTGGCGAGAGTGCTTAGAACTCGAGTTGCTGAAGTTCGGTCTCAGAGCGCAGCAAGGCATCGGATGTTTCACGCTATCACGGGCACCAGGAGACCGCAATTGCGGCACGGCTCCGGGAGAACTCTGAGCACTTCGGCTTCGGCTAAGGGGTTAGCGCGGGAGCTGAATCGCCGATGGTGTTGGTGAGGGTAACGGTTACGTCCTGGATGAGCGCCGAGCCTTGATCGAGGGTGAAGTTCTGCATATAGGTGAAAGCGGAGCCATAGCTGTCGGATGCGGGAGTGACGTACCAGCCCTGGAAGTCGGACCCGACGGTGAGAGTAACATCCGCATTGGTGATCGAGCCGCCCGGGACAGCGTTGAAGTGGAAGGTGGCCTGAGTCGCTTCCCTGGTGTTGGAGTAGCCGACCATGGAGACAGTGAGGGTATCTCCGTTGCGCGTCAGCTTGGTGGAGGTGATCGCGGGTACGGCGGCCGGGATGACGATGGTGACGGGGGCGAGATCCGCCGGGGTTACGACGACTCCATTAGCCGTGACTGCGAGGGAGATGGTTGCGGTTCCCGCGACCGTTCCGGTCTGCAACTGGATAGGCGGGGTGACGGTCGAGTCGGCAGGGATGCTGAATGCGATATTTCGTCCGCCTGATGAGAATTGAACGCTGGGATCATCGATCCCGCTGGCAGAGCTGGGAACGAATGTGAGCGCGAGTGTGCCTGCCAGGTCTACAGGATACGGATTAACGAGCTGGAAGGTGAGTGCCGGCTGCTGCGCGGAGACAGCCGTGGTTGGACCCGTGAAGATGATCTGGGGTAGGTTGGAGACAGTAAAGGTGACGCCGGCGGTGATCGTCAGGGTGCTCGAATCTTTGACGGTGAGGATGCCGGTTCCTGCAGCGACGAAGAAGCTTGCCGGGAGCGTAGCACTGAGAGTGGTGGGACCAATGTAAGTCGAGGGAATTACGGTTCCGTTGAGGAGGACAACGTCGCTGGTGGAGAAGTCAGTGCCGGTCAGGGTGATGAGCGTGGCGGAGCTGCCGAGGGCGCCGGAGTTGGGAGAGATGCCGGCGAGCGACAGCACGGAGGGAAGAGATACGTTGAAGCTTTGAAATACGGGCGCGGCGGCGGCGTAGAGTCCGTCACCCGCTTGCGAGGCTTGGATCACGACGGCACCCGCGGCTCCGGTAAGGGTCACAAGGCTGCCGGAGATGGTTGCCGGACCGGAGATGACGGCATAGGTGATGGGGAGACCCGACGAAGCCGTGGCGGCGAGGGAGAAGGGTGCGTCGCCGACGATGTGGCTGGGGATGGCGGGAAAGGTGATGACCTGGGTTGCTAGTGGAGTGACCACGACGACTTGCGGGAGGCTGGTGCTGACGGCGGAGTTCGGGTTTCCAGAGTAGGTGGCCACGATCTGGTGAGTTCCGATGCTGAGAGTGCTAAGCGTCAGGGTGGACTGGGATGTGCTGTCGCCGGTGCCGAGAGTCGCGGTGCCGAGCGGGCCGTTCTGGTCTGAGAAGGTGACGGTGCCGGGGGGCGCGGAGGTGGCGGTGACGGAAGCGGTGAGTGTGACGGGCTGGCCCACGGTGATAGTGCCGGGGGAGACGGCCAGGCTGGTGGCGGTGGGAGCGGGTACGATTACGCCTCCGACGGTGACTGTCTGGGTGTTCGAGGTGGCAGCGGCGTAGTTGGCGTCGCCGTCGTAGGTTGCGGTGATCTGATGTACGCCAGGAGTGAGGGTTGAAATTGCGAGTGTGGCAAAGGGGCCGGCAGCGCAGGCGCAGACTGTTGCGGTGCCAAGAACACCGTTCTGGTCGGAGAAGGTGACGGTGCCTGTTTCAGCAGGAGCGTCGGAGCTGTTGCCGACCTGGAGGGTGAGGATCTCGGTCTGGCCGACGTTGATGTTGGCGGCTGAGGCGGTTAAATTCAGCGTTGGGCCTCCAGGAGTGATGACGATGGTTTGAACCGTACTGGTGCTAGTGGCGTAGTTCTGATCGTCGGTGTATTGCGCCGTGATTTGGTGAGTCCCTACAGGCAAGACGACCGTAATGGAGGATGTTCCTCCCGTGCTTGTTGGAGCGATTCCTCCATAGCCGAGGAAGCCCGTCTCGTCAGAGAAGTAAATTAATCCTTCTTCCGCCGGGCTGGTCCCGCTGGTGACGTTCGCCATAAGGGTGAGGGTCTGGGTGCTGGTCGCGGCTGTCGGAGAGAGGGTGAGGGTAGTGGACGAGGGTCCAGGCGTGACCACGACACGAACGATGGCGCTCTCCATGGGAGCGTAGTTCGCATCGCCGACGTAGCCTGTAGCGAAGTAATGATTGCCGCCGGTCAGACTAGGCAAGGTGAGGGATGCGGTGGCGGTGTTGCCTGTGATCGTGAGGTTCACCGTGCTGAGTTGCTCAAAACCTTCATCGTCGTAGAAGGTGACCTGGCCCGTGGGTGCCGAGTTCTGACCGGTCAAGGTGACGGTGAGCGTCAAAGGCTGGTTGAGCGCAAGGGTGGTGGCGGAGGCGGTGAGCGTGTCGGATGAGCTGCCGGTGCCGATTCCTACCGTGCCATTCACCGAATCGCTCTGGCTCCCGGCGTTGTAGCTATCCCCTGCATAGCTGGCGAAGAAGGCGTAGCTTGCGGAGGCGAGTTGGTTGTTCGTGAGCACCGCGGTTGTGCTTCCGGTCTCAAGGGTAACGGAGCCCACCAGCTGGGCGTCTGTGATCTCTCCGTTGGGAAGCCTCTGGTAGGCGAAGACTTCGACGGTACCGGTCGGGGGGGGGAAACTCTGGTTGGAGTTGGTTTGAGAGACGACTGCAGTGAAGGTGACGGTCGCGCCGGCTGGCCCGTTGGTCGGAGAGACTGTGAGAGAAGTCAGAGTCGGCACCCCGATTGCGAAGCCCTCCAGTGAGTACTGGCCCTGGGTTCCGGGAGCATTCAGGCTGTTGCTGGTGGCGGTGAGAGTGTCGTTATCGAACCCCGCCTGGGGCGGGGTGAAATCAAGCTTGACGTCACAACTGGCACCGGGAGCAAGAGGGACTTCCGGATTACAAACGGTAGCCTGGTCGATGGTGAAGACGGGACCGGCGGTGGTAACGGACGAGAGGGTCAACGGCGTGTTACCGCTGTTTGCAATTGTTATGGTGTCTGACGTGGAGGTCGTGATCTGCTGATCGGAAAGATCCAGCTCACCCGTCGCTGGATACTGGATGTCGACGAGACCTTCGTCGATCACACTGGTGATGATGCGTCCATCCGGAGCGACGGCGACGCCGAACAACATACCCTCTTCATCGGGGTCCTGGTCCGTGGTGACGATCTCACCAGTGGCTGGGTTGATGATGCCGAGTTGACCGGAGGTAGTGTAGAAGACGCGTCCGCCGGCGTCGAGTGCAAGGGACTGAACCGTGCCGAGATCGGTTTCGATCGAAATGGTAGTCCCTGCGGCCTGGAGTTCTTTGATCTCGCCGTTGCTTCCTGCATCGGCGAAGAAGATGTTGCCTGCAGCATCGACGGCAATGCCGGCGGGCGCGTTGAGGCCTGCGAGCACGGTGGTTTCGGCGTTCCGATTGTCGATCTTGATAATGCGTCCATTGCCGTTATCGCTGATGTAGAGGGCACCGGTTCCATCCACGGCGATCCAACTGGGATTGAGCAAGGGGGTGTTTTGACGACACCTTCAAGACCTTGTGCGGTGTAAGAGAGGACTCGATTGTAGGTGGGGTCGGCAATGTAGACGGTGCCGGAGCCGTCGACGGCGATACCTGCGGGATTGCAGAGTTCAGGCAGATGGATGATTGAAAAGCTATCGCCTACCTGCTTGAGGATGGTTTGACTTGACTGATCCACGACGTAGTAGGAGCCGTCGGGGCCGAAGGCTACGCCGGAGGGCCGACCTACGAACTCCCCTTCCCGATCGAAGTTTCCGAGCAGGAAGGCGAACTGCGGACCGGTTCCAACGCCGGAAAGAAAGATCTGATCAACGAGATTGCCGGCACTGTCCGTAACCGAAAGGGCATCGATGAGCTGTCCCGGGAGCTTTGGACTGAAGGTAACGGATGCGGTGCATGCCGTGGCGCTGCAGGACCCGGGCTGAACGCTGAAGTTGGTTCCCGCGGTGAGGGTAGGGGTGAGGGTGGTATCGGTTGTGGGCGGAGCGTACGTGATGGTCTGCACGACGGGCTGGCCGCCGATCGCGGCGCTACCAAAGGCCTGGGAGGTGACGGTGGTGGTGGGAGGGCCGCCGTACTGGGGGTGGATGGTTCCGGAGGCTGCCTTGAGGAGGCCGTGAGCGGCCTGGCGCTGGAGGGAAGGAGCGGGGAAGATGTTGTACTGGCGAGTTGCGCTTTGAGCGCGGCGCTGGGATGCTTGAGGTGGATGTTGAAGCGCTGCTTGTAGCGGGTGATCACGCCTTTGCGCTTGATGGTGACGGTGCGCACCGCGGACTTCAGATCCTTGTTCTGGGGACGGGTGGCGGACGCTGCTGGATGGGCGTTCGATGTCTTTGGTGCGCGGGTTGATAGAGTCGATCTTTGCGCGAGCAAGGGCGAGGGTGGGAACAGCAGAACGCCGGCGGCAAGGAGCGCAAAAAGACGCGAGAGAAGATTCATCAGCGTTAGCCTCCCCCCGTTCGCCGCGCAGACGAAGCTAAAGATGGGACAGGGGGACCGGGGCGGCTCAGGGAGGATTCAGGGTGATGGATGGCCGCGTGGCTGTGAAGTGAATTCTTCACGGGTTTTTGGCAGCTTTGGAGGGCTCGATCAGCCTAGGGTGGGCATGGTGGTGTCGACGCCGGCGCGGATGCCGGTGGGCCAGCGGCTGGTGATGGTCTTGATGCGGGTGTAGAAGCGGACGCCCTCTGGGCCGTAGACGCTGTGGTCGCCGAAGAGCGAGCGCTTCCAGCCGCCGAAGCTGTGGAAGGCCATGGGGACGGGAATGGGGACGTTGACGCCGACCATGCCGCACTGGACGCGGTGGGCGAAGTCGCGGGCGGTGTCGCCGTCGCGGGTGAAGATGCTGGTTCCGTTGCCGAACTCATGATCGTTGATGAGGGTGAGGGCGGTTTCAAAGTTGCTGGCGCGGACGATGCCCAGAACGGGGCCGAAGATCTCCTCGCGGTAGATGCGCATCTCGGGCTTGACGTGATCGAAGAGACAGGCGCCGAGGAAGAAGCCGTCGCCGGCAGGAAGGGCGGTCTGGCGGCCGTCTGTAATCAGCTTCGCACCTTCGGCTTCGCCTACGGCCAGGTAGGCGGAGACCTTGTCGAGGTGGGCGCGGGTGACGAGGGGGCCGAGATCGACGGGGCTGCCGGGTTTGTCGTGGGAGCCATCGCCGATGTTGAGTTTGGCAATGCGGGACTGGATTCGGGTGCTAAGGGCGGTGGCGGTTTCCGCGCCGACGGTGACGGCGACCGAGATGGCCATGCAGCGCTCCCCGGCTGAGCCGTAGGCGGCACCGACGAGGGCGTCTGCGGCCTGGTCAAGATCGGCATCGGGCATGACAATCATGTGGTTTTTGGCGCCCCCGAGGGCCTGGACACGCTTGCCGGCTGCGGTGCCCTGAGTGTAGACGTACTCGGCGATGGGGGTGGAACCAACAAAGCTGACGGCCTGGATGGTGCGGTGCTGGAGGAGTGAATCGACGGCGGACTTATCGCCGTGGACGACGTTAAAGACGCCGTCGGGCAGGCCGGCGTCTTTGAGCATTTGGGCGAGGAGGATGGAGACGCTGGGGTCGCGCTCGGACGGCTTGAGGACGAAGGTGTTACCGCAGGCGAGGGCAATGGGGAACATCCACATGGGGACCATCGCGGGGAAGTTGAAGGGGGTGATGCCGGCGACCACGCCGAGGGGCTGGCGGAGCGACCACGAGTCGATGCCGGGGCCGACCTGCTCTGTGAACTCGCCTTTGAGGAGCTGCGGGATGCCGGTGGCGAACTCGACAACTTCTAGGCCGCGGGTGCATTCGCCGCGGGCGTCCGAGTTGACCTTGCCGTGCTCGCTGGTGAGGAGGGCGGCGACTTCGTCTATGCGCTGCTCGAAGATCTCGCGGAAGCGGAAGAGGACGCGGGCGCGGCGGAGCGGAGGCTGGGCGGACCAGGAAGGGAACGCGGCAGCGGCGGCCTGGACGGCGGCGTCTACCTCAGCGTCGGAGGCGAGGGAGACTTGAGCCTGGACGTGGCCGATGGCGGGGTTGAAGACGTCGGCGAAGCGGCCGGAGGCACCGGCGAAGGAGGCACCGTTGATCCAGTGGGAGATCTTGCGGACGGGTGTGGAGAGCTCGGCGGGCGGGGTGAGGGTGGATGTGGCGGACATTGGATCGATCCTGTCTTTCTCTTTTTGCGTGCGGGTTAGTACTGGAGGATGTGAGGGGCGGGTTCAGTCAGGGTGCCGTCGCTCTTCTGATACCACATGAAGATCTTTTTGTCCTTCGCTTCAGCGGTGTCAACGCGGACGGCCACGATGATGCCGGTGCCGAAGGTTCCGGTACCGTCGGTACGAGAGATATCGACGTGGTGGGCGGTGACAGGACCTCCGACGGGGCTTTCCTTGGTCCAGTCCTCGGTGAAGCGGTCGATGGGGTAGTCCTTGTGTTTGGCGGGGTGCTCCTGCCAGTCGTCATCGTTGGTGTAAATAGCGTAAGCCTTGTTGAAGTCCTTGGCTTCGAGTGCGCTGAAGAAGTTGCTGACCTTGTGCTCCGCGGGAAGATTGGTGAAGGCCCAGCCGTGGCCGAAGAGATAACCGGCCAAGGTGAGGAGGATGAGGAGGACGACAGCGGCGATACCGCCGAAGAGGAGGACGTTCTTATTGCGTTCGGCGCGTTCGTTATACGTGGGAGCATTAAGCAGAGTCATGGTCAGGGCCATCTTTCTTAGAGCTTGGGCCGCGAGTTGCCAAGGGCGCGACCTCGATGTAGTCCATCCTTTAGACACCATATCTGGAAAGATGGGTCACCTGGGTGGACTAAAACTGGAAGTTTGGCCGATCCGGTTCGAGCAGGGGAAAAGCTTGGCGCATGAGTTCGCACTGCGGCTGCGCTTCTGCGGCGGGATTAAGGAGATAGACGGAGACGACGTCGAAGCGAATGGGAGTGCTGAGACGGTCGGCCCGAGGGAGGGTGCGGCGGTAGGCGCGGGCCATGCGGCGGAGCATGCGCTGCTTCTGCGCGTCGACGGCGGAATGGGCGGGGGCGAAGTCACGAGCGGTGCGGGCTTTCACTTCCACAAAGCAGAGGGTGGGGCCGTCCCAGCCGATCAGATCGACGTCACCGTTGAGTTCTGGGGATCGCCAGCGGCGTTCGATGAAGAGGTAGCCGAGGCGGCGGAGATAGAAGAACGCTTCCAACTCGCCGCGCTCGCCGGTGAGGAGGTGGCGGGGTTTGGTGGGGGCGCGATTGAGGCGGCGGGAGAGGGATTGGAGATGGAGGATAAGGGTGCGCTGGAGGTCAAGGCGTAGGTTGAGGAGGCGGGATCGCGTGGGGACGGTCATCGTGCCCACTTTTTGGCGAGGAGGAGGGCGGTGAGGAAGACGGTGGCTTCGTCGCGGGCCCGGACGTGGCGCCAGGCTCTTAGGCCTTCCTCGACGCGTTCCACGAGCTTCAAGGCGATGGGCCGGGTAGAGACGGCAGAAAGGTCGTGGTCTGAAAGATAACTCGCTTCCTGCAGTTCGATAAACGTATGCGCCACAAACGGCAAATCATTGCTGAAGCCCTGCGGCTGCAGCTCGGCAAGGACGAGGTTCAGGTTCCCTCCCACGATCACCTTGCAGACCTGCTTCATCTCCTCATGGACATAGGCTCTCGCAACGCGACTCCCAAGCTGAGTGGGAGTGGCTCGACTGATTCTCCTGACAGACTCTGAAACAAGCAGATGGAAGAAACAGTAGTACGCCGCCGAGATAGCACGTGTGAGGTTTGCCTGGCGGGATTTTCCACAATCGATGCTCGCAAGATGATGCGCCTGCAGCATCAGATACGAGCTCAGGGACACCGCTACTTTGCCTCAACGATACGAATGAAGGGCCATCTGCCTAGGTTGAGCGCGATGATGCTCTCTACAAGAAGACTCTGCATTCGACTGAAGGCGGCGAAACACGCCTTGGTATACGGAAGGCTCTTCGACATGGAAAGAAAGATAAACCAGGCGGGTTCGCCGGTCCATTCAGAGCCGAGTTGGACGCGCTTGCATTTGACCCCAGGAGGCAGTTCGAGTTCGGCGATCCTCTCCAGGATCAGGCTCTTCTCGTCGAGTTGGACGGTGGCGCTTGCCATGGCGACATTCTACGCTTGCGGCCCATTTCCTCTTTGCATTGCTTCAGGCCGGGGCACTCTGCGATACTTGATCGTGCACACCACGCACAATCCCAAACGAAACCTGAAGAGGCAGCGGACATGTCTGCAAAGTACATCTTTGTAACCGGCGGCGTTGTGTCTTCGCTTGGCAAGGGGCTGGCGGCAGCGTCGATCGGGTGCCTGCTGGAGGCGCGCGGGATCAAGGTTAACCTGATGAAGTTCGACCCGTACCTGAACGTCGATCCCGGGACGATGAGCCCGTTCCAACATGGAGAAGTGTTCGTGACCGACGATGGGGCGGAGACGGATCTTGACCTGGGGCACTATGAGCGGTTTACCCATGCGAAGTTGACGCGCGATAACAACCTGACCACCGGGCGGATCTACGAGCAGATCATCACCAAGGAACGTCGCGGCGACTATCTCGGCAAGACGGTTCAGGTGATCCCGCACGTAACCAATGAGATCAAGAACGCGATGCGCAAGGTGGCGGCGGACTGCGAGGTGGCGATCGTCGAGATCGGCGGGACGGTGGGTGATATCGAGTCGCTGCCGTTTCTGGAGGCGATCCGGCAGATGCGGCAGGAGCTTGGGCGGGAGAATACTTGCTTCGCGCACATGACGCTGATTCCGTGGATCGCCGCCGCGCAGGAGCTAAAGACGAAGCCGACGCAGCACTCCGTGAAGGAGATGCTGAGCATTGGAATTCAGCCGGATATTCTGCTTTGCCGGTCGGACCGGACGGTGCCGCGGGAGATGCGGTCGAAGATCGCGGCTTTCTGCAACGTGGAGGAGAAGGCGGTGATCATCGCGCGGGATGTGCCTTCGATCTATGAGGTTCCGCTGAACTTGGCGGAGCAGGGGGTGGATGTGCTGGCCCTCGGCTATCTACGGATAGAAGCGAAGACGCCGAACCTGGCGAAATGGCAGGATATCGTGCAGCGCGCATACAACCCTGAGGATCAGGTCTCGATCGCGATCGTTGGGAAGTATGTGGAGTATGAGGACAGCTATAAGTCTTTGAAAGAGGCGCTGGTCCATGGGGCTTTGGCGCACAAGTTGAAGCTCCAAGTCACTTGGATTGAGGCGGAGGGTCTGGAGGCGACCGATCCGAATGGTGCGCCGACGTATGCGTCGCAGCTTGCCGGGTTTGATGGGATCCTGGTGCCGGGCGGGTTCGGCAAGCGCGGGATTGAGGGCATGCTGAATGCGATCCGGTATGCGCGGGAGCATAAGGTTCCGTACTTCGGCATCTGCCTGGGGATGCAGACAGCTTGCATCGAGTATGCGCGCAACGTGTGCGGGTTAGAGCGGGCGAACTCGGGTGAGTTCGACCCGGCGACGCCGCACCGGATCATCTACAAGCTGCGTGAGTTGACCGGTGTGGAAGAGATGGGTGGGACGATGCGTCTTGGCGCATGGGCATGCGTGCTGGACAAGGATTCGCTGGCGTACAAGGCGTATGGAGAGACGGAAATCTCGGAGCGGCACCGGCACCGATATGAGTTCAATCGTGAGTATGAGGCGGTGCTTACCGGTGCGGGGCTCAGGCTGACTGGGACGACGCCGGACGCGACGTATGTGGAGATCGTCGAGCTTCCGGAGCATCCGTTCTTTCTCGGCTGCCAGTTTCATCCGGAGTTCAAGTCCAAGCCGCTCGAGCCGCATCCGCTGTTCCGCGACTTTGTGGGTGCGAGCTATCAGAACAGGATAAGGTATTCAGGCAGCCTGATCCACAAGGCGGAGAGTCCGCATACGGCGGTGCCTGCAGCTAAGGCCTAGGGCCAGAACTGGCGAAAACTAGGCTTTTCGGTGATCCAGTTCGTATCGCTTCTCTTACGGGATAGTCACGGCTTCTTCGTCTCGTTCCGCTTGCTGGGGCACGGCGTTTCGAGGCTTCCAGAAGAGGATTGGCTGCTCAAGGAAATGCCAGGAGAATGCCGCGTAGAGAATCGTAAGCGCGAGAGAGACGACGGCAGACTCCCAAGGGTTGACCAGATGCTTGCGAACGGTGAACAGCACGAGAGTGTGAACGAGGTAGACGGTGTAGCTGATGCGACCGAGGTAGGTCATGGGCGGCCAGCGAAGGACTTGGACCAAACGGCCGCTGAGTGCCCATAAGATCACGCCAACGCTCGCAAAGAGGCAAAGTTCGTAGATCCAGACATTTGCGCCGGCGTTGTTGGCGAAGGTGGAGAAGCCGGGGATTCGGCCCAGCGCAAGCAGCCCGACGCTCGAAGCGGCAAGCAGGGCCAGGCCAAAGGCTCCGTATCGCTCGATCCAGGGTTTGTTGCGCCGCCAGAGCAGGGCAAGGAGAGCCCCGGCCGCCAGCAGGTCCATGCGAAACGGCATCAGCGCATAGACCGCCCAGTGGGACCAGAAGAATGGAGTGAAGTACCAGCGCAGCAAAGGGGCGAGCACGACCAGGGTGCCAGCCGTCCAGGCGATTGCCGTCTCACTGAGGAAGAAGATGACGAAGGGCCAGACCAGGTAAAACTGTTCCTCGACCGCAAGCGACCAGAGGACCTCAAGCGGCTTGGGCTCAGGCAACTGCCAGGCAACCAGGACGTTCATGAGGAACAAATAAAAGTACCAACGGCTCATCCACGCGATGCCGAGGAGCAGCGAGGTGACCAGAAGGAGGATTGCGTAGGGCGGCAGGATGCGGCGGGCGCGGCGCTGGTAGAAGTGGCCGAAGTAGCCTCGCAGCGATTTATCTTTGCTGCCCAGGAGAACGCCGGTGATGAGAAAGCCCGAGAGTACGAAGAACAGGTCGACCCCTGCCCAGAGCATCTTAACTCCGAAGGCGTGATGGAGGAAGACCGCGCCAATGGCAAGAGCGCGTACGCCGTCCAACTGGTCGATGCGATTCGTCTTTAAGGGTATGTTGTTTGGCATTCCCATTGCCTGGTTTGGATCCTATGGCCCCGTGAGCGAGTGCGGGCCGCTCTTATCATCGCACCCACGACGGTTCGCGCCCGGTTGTTATGCTTCTGTATGGCCTTCTCGTTCCGTCATCCTGGTTTGGCTCTGCTCCTGGTGCTGGTCTCCGCGGCGTGGAGGACTCCAACGGCATCGGCGATTGAGGTTCGAGTTTCTTCCCAGGCACTCGAGCGGACGTTGAATCACCAGGTCTTCAAGATTCCCGGGCCGCCCGGGCTTCCGAACCGGGTTTACCTGCGCGGCAAAGTGAGCGGAGGATGCGCCGTGTTCGCCGATAACCCGGAGGTCAGCTTCGCGGACGACAGGATCGTGGTGAAGGTACATACCCACGCCAACTTCGGCGCTTCGATTCACGGCAAGTGCATCGGCATCTGGCTGAATCTGGAGTCGCAGGTATCGTTTGTCCCGGAGGCTGAGGGGGAGTCGATCGGCTTCCGGGATGCGCGAATCGACAAGCTTTCCGACAGCAAGGAACTGGATGCGCTGCTGGTTCCATTCCTGGCTAAGAAGATGCCCGCCGAGATGAAGGTCAACGCCGCGGACCTGATGCGGACGCTGCTGGTTCGTTCGCCTGACTCCACGGGATATGTCTTGACCTTGCAAGAGTTGACGCTGCACTCCATGCAGGTCGACCAGCAGCAGTTGGTGGTCAATCTGGACGCTAGTATGCGGGTCGACTGAGCTTCAGGTCGAGACGGAGCGCGGGAAAAGCCGTATCGTACTTGCTATGACCACCCAGTACGACTCCGGCCGCAGTTCCTCCGGCTCCATCTTGACGTTTCTGTTTGCGCTAATCCTGGGTGCTGTCGGACTGGCGCTCTTTCTTCATCACAGCTGGACCGGATTGCCCGCGCGTCTGGCGACTTTGCTGGCGGGACGGACGACTGAGTTCTCGACCTCGGTTCCGACGGTGGTTGAGAAGATCCAGCGCCTAAATCGGCTGGAAACGGTGGTGTACTCGCTGGATTCGGTTGTTGAAGGCGGGCATACCAGTCCGGTCTTCCCGGATGTTCTGGCCGGGGACAAGATTCTGCTGGTGGTGCATGGTCAAAGCATCGCGGGGATCGACCTCAGCAAGCTGAAACCCGAGGACGTTCACATCGACGACGGGGATCACCGCTCCATCCACCTGAACCTGCCGCCTTCCGAGTTGTTCCTCACGACACTCGATAACGAACATAGCCGGGTTTACTCGCGGACGACGGGTTTGCTGGTACCGGTGGACCAGAACCTGGAGTCTGACACCCGCGCGAAGGCCCAGCAACAGTTGCAGGCCGCGGCCCTTGCCGATGGAATACTGGACGCGGCGCGGAAGAATGCGCGTGCGACGGTGAGCACACTGCTCTTCGGGTTGGGATTTCAACAGGTAGACGTCAGATAGGGGGGTGCTGCGCAATCCACAGCTTCCTGGTTTCCGTATTCTCAGCGGCGGCCCCCGGTGTTCCTAAAGTGGCTCCGATGTTGTTTTGTCCCCCGAAAGCTGCATTGTTCAACGTCCCTAAAGCTGCGATATCATCCACTCATCATGTTGTCGTTCTTGCAAACCCGGATCTTCGGCCACAAGCTTGAGGATGTTCCCTCGGCCATTGCGGAGTCTGCCTCCGAGGCATTGACGAACGCAATGCCGGAAGGCGACTCCGGCGGCGAGGAGAGTACGATGCTCCTCACGGTCGGATGGATCTCGGCCGGCCTGGGCGCGGTGGCGCTTGGACTTTTCGTGGGCCGGGAGCTGAGGCAGCGTTATAAGTTCAATCGGCGGACGCCGTATGACTTCTATGCCCACTCCGGCGATGAGTTGCACGATGTGGAGTTTGGCGTCGGCATCTAGACGAGGATAGGCAGTATCCCTCTTTGCTCTGCCGTGCTTTGCCACCTGGTTTGCTGTAGCATCCAACAGGCATGGTGACGAACGCAAAGGCTGCCTTTCTTTTTCCGGGCCAGGGCTCGCAGAGCGTGGGTATGGGGCGCGACCTGTACGAACGCTTCCCTGCCGCGCGTGCCGTTTTTGAAGAGGCCGATGAGGCGCTCGGGTTTTCGCTTTCGGAACTCGTCTTCGAAGGGCCAGCCGAGACTCTGCAGTTGACCGAACACACGCAACCTGCCATTTTGACGGTATCAATGGCCGCCTATCGTGTGCTCTCCGAGGCTCTGCCGGAGTTGACGCCGGCTTTTGCCGCCGGCCACTCCCTGGGGGAGTACTCCGCCCATGTTGCGGCGGGGACGTTCTCGTTTTCGGATGCAGTGCGGTCGGTGCGGGCTCGCGGCCAGTTCATGCAGCAGGCGGTGCCCGCAGGCGAGGGTGCCATGGCCGCCATTCTCGGGCTCTCCGCCGAGCAGGTGAACGACTGTTGCGCTCAGGCCGGCGATGAATTGATCGCACCCTCGCCGGTCGACACCACGCCGACCGAATCCGATGCTCCGCGAAAGGATGTCTTGCGGTCGATTGTCGCGCCGGCAAACCTCAACTCCCCGGAGCAGATTGTGATCTCCGGCGCACTTCACGCGGTGGAGCGCGCTGCAGAGTTGTGTAAGGCCGCCGGCGCGAAGAAGACTGTGATGCTCAAGGTGTCCGCGCCGTTTCACTGCGGCCTGATGCAGCCGGCACAGGATCAACTCGCCACTTCGTTGGAGTCTGTCGCCTTCCGCGATCCTGCGTTTCCGGTAGTGTGCAATGTGGATGCGCGACTGGTGAGCCGGGCGCCGGACGTACGGGATTGTCTGATCCGGCAGGTTACGGGCGCGGTACGCTGGGTGGAGTGCCTGCAGTTGCTGGTGCAGCATGGCGCGACTCACCTGGTCGAGATCGGGCCCGGCAAGGTATTGACCGGGCTGAATCGCCAAATTCTTGGGCGGGGTGTAGAGTTTCCCCCCAGCCTGAATGTTGAAGACAGCGCGTCGTTTCAGAAGACGATTGCTGCCCTTACTGCGGATACTGCGAGCTGACCGGAGATACCATGGACGTACCAAGCAAGCCGAACGACATTGTTGAAGACTTTACCGCGCAGGATCAGGACGGGAATACCGTCAAGCTTTCCGATCTCTCCGCCAGCCTGGTTGTTCTGTTCTTCTATCCACGGGCAGATACGCCTGGATGCACCACCGAAGCGTGCAGCTTCCGGGATGCGATCACGGATATCAAAGACACCGGCGCGGTTGTGCTTGGAATCTCACGAGACACAGTGAAGGCGCAGAAGAAGTTCGCGGAAAAGTTTCACCTGAAGTATCCGCTGCTTGCCGACCCGGACGAGAAGATCTGCGACTACTTCGGCGTAATCAAGCCCAAGAACATGTATGGCAAGCTGGTCAAAGGCGTGGAACGCAACACCTACCTGATCGGCCCGGCGGATGCCGAGGGGAAACAAAGATTGCTTCACGTTTGGACCAAGGTAAAACCGGAGGGCCATGCGGAGGAAGTGCTGGCCTTTTTGAAGCAAAGGTAATCCATCAATGCGGCGTGGTCGTGCCGTGGATCTCCGTTGTGGGAGCGCTCCCGGGAGCTTGACGGGCGAAGCCGGAGGGTGGCCCGACGGAACTCTGTCCGGCTCGGACGGAACCGGCGGCTCTTCCTGATCCAGGCCCTGTCTCCGGGGGCTCATTTGGATCCGGCTTGTCTCCGGAACCGAGTGCGCGAAAGCTGAGTGGAGTTCCCGCCTGGACTACCGCCTCCGTTCCTTGGTCCGGGTTGGCATCGGCGACCTCGCGGTGACCCTCCTGGCCGGCGAACTCCAGGACGTTGCTAATAACCTGCAGGCCTCCCACCTGGTAGACCTGCAAGGAAAGCACACCGGCACTCTGGACCTTACCGGCAGCGGCGGCGCTCAGGACGGTGGCCTTGATCGGTGTACCCGGAGCGAGGAGGGATCCGTTGCCGGTATTTACGGGATCGACGAGAACGCCGGCCACCGTGTCCCCGTTTTTTACTGTGCCGGATGTGACGGCACGACTCAATTTGATCCTTATGGGCGTCTCCGCTTTGATCCATGCACCCGGGCGGGTCGCCCGAAGTGGACTTCCTTCCAGACTAATATCGGTGGGATCCGATACGCCTTGGGTGTCCAGGGGAGTTTCGCCGGTCAAGCCGGCATCGCCATCCGCGCGCACAGCCGCTGATGCAGCAGGGCCTTTCGATTGCTGCTTTGCGTCCGTAACCTGGGCCGACGCGAAGGCGGTGACCGAAGCACAAAAGATGAGCGTTGCCAGACTTCTTGCGGGGGTCAGCTTCTTCATTTCGTCCTTGACCTCATAGGTTTAGGATGCGTGGCGATCCCGCCTGGGAGGCGGAAAGCCATAAACTAGGCCCAATGATTCCGCTTGCCACCGCGCTGGAAGGCGCCGCCGCCGTTGCATCCGCTTCCGGGCTCGCCGTCGGCGGTGCAGCGTACGCTACGCTCTATCCGAGTTCTCAGCTGTTGGGCCCGGTTCTGGTCGCGCCGCGCCATCCGGATCAGATTGCCCTCACATTTGACGACGGTCCGAATCCGGCGGCTACGCCCCGGCTGCTCGAGGTTTTGGCCCGGCATGGGGTGCGTGCCACCTTCTTTCTGATTGGATCGTCCGTTCGGCAGGAGCCGGCGCTTGCGCGAGAGATTGCGAAGGCGGGTCATGCGGTCGGGAATCACACCATGACCCATCCCTGGCTGAACCTGCAGTCAGAAGCACGGATCCGTTCTGAGATTCTCGATTGCAACCGGGCGCTTGAAGATACCCTCGGGCGGCCGGTAAACCTCTTCCGGCCACCCCACGGCGCTCGACGTGCCGTAGTCATCCAGACCGCACGATCCGCGGGGCTCAGGACGGTGAACTGGAATGTGATCGTGAACGATTGGGAGCCGGTATCGGCAGTCATCCTCCGCAGCCGCCTTGCGCAGGGATTCCGGCGCAACCGCCTCCGTGGCTACGCGTCAAACATCGTGCTCCACGACGGGGGGCTTGATCAGCCCAGACTGGCGACCGTTTCCGCCACGGATAGCTTCTTGAGTCGCCTGCGTGAGACGGACGCGGGCATCTCCTTTGTTACCCTTGAGGCCTGGCTGCCTGGCTGAGATCGCCCGCCTCTTTTGCCGCAAGAACGCCGGCGGTGACATAGGATATGGTCACGCTCATGAGTTCCACGCCCACCAGTCCGGAGACGATCCCCGGAGTGACTCCGCCCATGGTCGCACCGGAGCCGCTGTCGATGTCAGCGGTGCTTCGTGTGCCGGTCATGCGGCGCTTGTGGACGGCCCAACTCGTCTCTACTTTCGGCGATTTTCTCGCGCTCTTCGCGGTCATTAACTTCCTCACCTTCCACCTGCACGCGATGCCGGAGCAGGTGACCAATCTTCAGATTGCGTATCTTCTTCCGATTGCGATCCTGGGCGTAATCGCCGGTGTCTTCGTGGATCGCTGGCCCTTGAAGGCGACCATGGTGACCTCCGACCTGGTGCGTGCGGGACTTTGCCTGCTTCTTTTGTTTGCGAGCAGCACCTTCCACTTTTACCTGGTGCTCGCGGCGATCAGTGTGCTCTCCAGCTTCTTCAACCCGGCTCAGGGGATTGCGATTCGAACCGCGATCCCAAGGCACGGGCTGCGTTCCGCCAATGCGTTGATGCAGCAGGTACTGTTCGGCATGAGGATCGTCGGACCGCCGCTCGCCGGTTTGCTGTATACGGTGTTGGGCGCGCGGAGCTGCTATGTGGCGGATGCGGCAAGCTTCGTCTGCTCCGGTCTGCTGATCGCGTCCCTTTCGATGCGCTTGACGACGAACGATCTCACCGGCGTTGTTACGGCGGATTCCCTGCCGGCGCGGCCACGGCAGAGTCTCAGCACGATTCTGCCGGATATGCGCCAGGGAATCTCGTTCATCGTTCATCATGCGGGGCTGCTGTTCGTTATCCTCGCGCTGGCTGCAGGCATGTTCGTGCTCGGCTGTTTTGGACCGCTGATCGCCGTTTATACGAGAGACACGCTGCACGCGTCGACGAAACTCTACAGCGCGATCTCCGCCATGATTGGTTTGGGAATGTTTGTTGGGGTGAATGTGCTGAATACGGCGGGGAAGAAGGTTCCGAATGCCATCCTGGTCTACGCTGGACTCGGCGGGATTGCGTTAGGCCTCTGCGGATTGGCGGGCATACCGCACATCTGGGCAGCGGTTTTGGCGAATCTGGTGATCGGCATCGCGGTCTCTGGAATCGTCGTTCCATCGAACACCATGATCCAGCAGGAGACGCCACAGGAACTGATGGGGAGGGTGGGATCGACGGTGATGAGCCTGGTCTTCTCGGCGCAGATTGCGGGGCTTGTCCTGTCCGGCTTGCTGGCTGACCGGATCGGTGTGCGGCATGTGTTTGCGGTGTGCGCGGTTTTACTGGTGCTGCTGATCCTTGTCGGAAAGCTGTTTATGGAGCCGAAGCCTGGAAAGCCGCTCGTCACATGAGAGCTGTTCTGGAATGGGAAACCCATCGCACTTTCTCGCTTGACTCTCCTGATAGTGCGCGTATCGATCGCTTGCGGTGAGATACTTGCTCCACTATCTCGACCCTACAGAGTTCCCTCAGGTCAAAAGAATTCGAGCTTTGCAGCGAAAGTTTGCCGTGGTTCGCCGCGGTGCTCCCGGCGGATGTCCCCCTTGGCTATACCTTGCTCCGATGCTTTGCGTTCCCCTTTGTCTATTTGCGTCCGCCTTTCTGATCGTTCCGACCGACTGGGTCGCGGCACGGTCGGGCAATCTCTACCTGATGAACCTGGGGTATGGGACGAAGCTCGTCGACAAGAAGTGCGAGGTTTTGATCTATGGCGATTCGGGGGCGATGATCGGCGCGGACCCCGGCTTGATCCAGGCGCGAACCGGGCTGTCAACGTGCAATATCGCGGAGTTTCAAGGGATGACGCGGGTAAACGGAACCTTGCCGCTCGATCTCTTCTTGGCTCACAACCCTCGGCCGCGCTACCTGATCTTCCTCTACGCACCCGCCAATCTGCAGATCCCTTTTACCTGGGCGGGTGTCGCTACCTTCGAGGCAATCTCCTTCAGGGTGAAGCAGAGACCTGGAATGGGAACGCTTCTGCTCCTTGCAGCACATCCGCTGGAGACCTTGGGCTGGGCGCAGAATGGGCTTCGCCTGATCCTGTTCCACATCCTGAGCCCGCCGGCTCCGGTTGAGATGCTGCACGCCCGCGAGGAGCGGAATGGACAGCTGAGGATCCCGTCTGCCAGAACGCTGACAGCGTGCGAGCAGCAGCTTTTCCTGGTTGTTCCGGATGCGAATCGGCTGGCAGCACTGAGAAAGCAATATGCCACAGGCGGAACGCAGGTTCTCATCGACGCGATTCCGACTGCGGATTGCGATCCGAACAACGCATGGAATGAAGCGCATCTGAACGGCGCGATCGACAACGATCCACACCTGCACTTTCCCTTTTATGCCTTTACCAGAGAGGGTCTCGGCCACACCAATGATCTGGGCTCAAGGCTTATCTCGGCGATGCTCGCCGATCAGATGAAGCAGCAAGCGAGGGTTGGCGCCAGGCCGCCTTTGTAACGCGCTCGGCGAGCTGTTCTATCCTGGCTGATGTTCTATCCTGACTGCAGATGCCTGAACCCCGTCAACACGCCAGCACCGCGACCGGCGAGCCGCAGCCGCAGGAGCCGATGCACTCGGAACGCGTACGCACCTTGTTCTCGCTTGCGAGCGTCGCCACGCTTTCGACGCTCTCCCGCAAGCATGAGGGCTTTCCTTTTGGATCGCTGATGCCTTATGCGCTTGCGCAGGACGGCCGCCCCATCTTTCTCATCAGCAACATGGCTATGCACACGCAGAATCTTCGCGCCGACTCGCGGGCCAGCCTGTTTCTGGGGCCGCAAGACGCCGGCTCTGATCCGCTCGGAGCGGCCCGGGCGACGCTGGTGGGACATGCTGCACCGACGCGGGAAGAAAAGATCCAGCAGGTGCGCGCGATCTACCTCGACCGCCATCCCCAGAGCCGCTACTGGGTCGATTTCTCCGACTTCTCCTTCTTTCAACTCACGCCCATTGACGTCTACTACGTCGGAGGCTTCGGGACGATGGGCTGGGTGGATGCAGTCGAGTACGCCAGTGCTGCTCCTGATCCGTTGGCAAAGTCGGCAGCAGGGATACTTGCTCACATGAATCAGGACCATGTTGAAGCAATGCTGCTGCTGGCTGCGTTCCACTGTAGTCTCCAGGCGACGGAGGCGACCATGACCGGTGTGGATCGCCTCGGTTTTACGCTTCGACTGAAGACTGCGGAAGCGATGAAGGGAGCGCGGATCAACTTCCCTCGCGAGGTCTCCACACCGGACCAGACCCGCAAAGTACTGGTAGAGATGGTGGCCGAAGCACGCAGCAGCAGCCGCTAAGCTCTCAAACTCGGACCGCAACCTCAAGTGCACCACGAGCAGCCTGAAGGATGGCGTCTATCTCTCGCTCACCGTGTGCAGCGCTGACGAAGGCCGCCTCGTATTGGCTGGGCGGCAGCCAGACTCCGGCTTCCATCATGGCACGGTGGAAGTGGGCGAATGCGGCGGCGTCACTGGTCGCGGCTGAGGTGAAATCGTCCACAGGCAGCCCCGTGAAGAACCAGGTGAACATGGAGCCGACGCGATTGGTCGTAAGGACGGCTCCAACGTCGAAGGCGAGCTTAGCGACTCCCTCAGCGATCGCCTTCGTGGTCCGCTCGAGACCCGCGTACACACCAGCCTCATGCGCGATCAGATGCTGGAGCGTGGCTATTCCGGCGGCCATCGCCAGGGGATTGCCACTGAGCGTTCCAGCCTGATAGACGGGGCCGAGTGGCGCAAGGAACTCCATGACATCCGCCCTGCCGCCGAATGCGCCGCACGGCAGGCCGCCCCCGATGATCTTGCCTAGCGTTGTGAGGTCGGGCTTGATCCCGTAGAGCTGCTGCGCTCCGCCCAGGGAGAGCCGAAAGCCGGTCATGACCTCGTCGAGGATCAGCAGCGCTCCATTCTCCTGGGTGATCCGGCGCAAGCCCTGCAGGTAGCCCGCGCCGGGAACGATCGTGCCCGCGTTGCCCACCACCGGCTCGACGATCACACAGGCGATCTGTCCGGGGTGCAGCGCGAAGGCTGCCTCGACCGCTTCAAGCTCGTTATAGGGAAGTGCGAGCGTGTGCATCGCAGTCTCTGCCGGTACGCCCGCGGACCCGGGAATGCCAAGCGTTGCGATTCCCGAACCTGCCTTGACCAGCAGAGAGTCCGCATGACCGTGGTAGCAGCCCTCGAACTTGATGACGAAGTTTCGGCCGGTAAAGCCGCGCGCCAGCCGGATCGCGGACATGCAGGCCTCCGTACCGGAGCTGACGAAGCGGAGTCGTTCCACGCTGGGAAAGCACCGGGTCACCAGTTCCGCCAGATCCGCTTCTCCGGCGTGGCTTGCGCCGAAGCTGGCGGAGCGCCCGGCGGCTTCACGAATCGCTTCCACGACCGGCGGAAAGGCGTGGCCGAGGATCATAGGCCCCCAGCTTCCGAACAGGTCGATATAGCGGTTTCCGTCCTCATCCCAAAGGTACGCGCCCTCCGCCCGGCGCACGAAGGGTGCATCCCCGCCTACGGAGCGAAATGCCCGGACCGGCGAGTCCACTCCACCCGGCAGCAATCCCGCCGCCCGTACCTGCAACTCCCTTGACCGACTCATCACACGCTCTGCCATCACTTAAGTTTAGGGCACGGAACCCGATCCGGAGGATGACCGTATGGAAGTGCGAAACCCTGGCGTGGGAGAAGTGTCTACAATTGAAGAGGCTGGCTTCAGACGTAGGATCTGAAAGCCCATGACTTTGGATAGGGGTTCAGCGATGAAGTTTCGTCCGGTTCTGCTGGTCCTGGTGTTACTTACGGGCTTCTATTACGTCACGACGCACGGGGCGCCGCCTCGCTCGCTTAGCTGGATGCACACGCCGGCGGAGGCGCAGGTCAAGATGGCGTCGCTGCAGGGGCCGGTGGGTTCCTTTGAACTGACCGAATCTGCCGCTGCCGCGCCTGCATTCGACTCGGAGGAGCAGCAGAACATTGCGGTGTACAGGAAAGCGCTGCCTTCGGTGGTGAACATTACGTCCACTGCGGTGAACTACGACTTTTTCAATCGGCCGGTGCCGCAACAAGGGCAGGGGTCAGGATTCGTGCTTGACCGGCAAGGCCATATCCTTACGAATAACCACGTCATCGATAACGCGCAGCGGGTTGAAGTGACGCTGAGCGATAAGCACAAGTACAAGGCGACAGTCGTGGGAGTGGATACCTCGCACGATCTCGCCCTGTTGCAGATCAATGCTCCAAACCTGGTGCCCGCCACGCTCTCGGAAAGCAGCAACCTGGTGGTCGGACAACGGGTGTATGCGATCGGCAACCCCTTCGGGCTGAGCGGGACGATGACCCGCGGGATGATCTCGGCGATCCGGTCGATCGGGGTACAGAATGGGGGCGGCGGAGCCATTGAGGACGCTATTCAGACCGATGCCGCGATCAACCCCGGCAACTCCGGAGGACCGCTTCTCAACTCGCGGGGCGAAGTAATCGGGATTACGACGCTGATCGCAAGTGCCGGGGCGGATCAGTCGGCGGGAATTGGATTTGCAATTCCGATCAACACTGCGAAGGCGGTTCTGGATGACTTCGCAAAGTTTGGCCGGGTACGCCGGCCAAGCCTGGATATTGAGACGCTCCCCATCGGCCCGGAGATCGCGGAAGAGATTGGTCTTCCCGCGGATAATGGCATCTTGATCGAGCGTGTTCTGCCGGGCGGGGCAGCGGAAAAGGCTGGTCTGCGAGGCGGCAACCGGCGGATGTACATGGGCAACACGCCGGTGAACCTGGGAGGGGATTTCATCGTCGGAGTGGACGGGCAGGAGGTCGAGAGCGCCCAGGACCTGAGCGCCGCCCTGACACGTCATCGGGCGGGCGACGTGGTGGTCTTGACCATCTTTCGCGGCCAGCGGAGACTGGACGTTCAAGTCACGCTCGGTGACGCGAGGGACGCGGCCGCATTGCCAGGGCGAAACACATAAGTTATGGAACAAGTGATCCAGACAAGCACCCCCACCGTGGCGCCGGAGACGATCTACAACTGCCCGGAGTGTGGTCATTGGCTGGCTCCGGGGACCCTGGCCTGTCCGGAGTGCCAGGCGATCGTATACGCGGGCTATATGCAGAGGGTTGCGACGTCCGCGCTGGCTGAGGAAGGCGAGCAGCACTGGACGGAGGCGCGGGAGATCTGGCAGCAGAGCCTGCATTGGCTACCCGCAGGAACCAAGCAGGCGGCGGCTGTCGAGCAGAGGATCTCATTGATCGATCAGCGGCTGCGGGGAGCGGAGGAGACCAAGGCGAAGTGGACCAAGCGGCTGGGTCCGCTGGCGCCGGTGCTGTTCTTTCTGGCGAAGCTGAAGACGCTCTTCTTTGTGCTGCTGAAGGCCAAGTTTCTGCTGAGCTTCTTCGGATTCTTCCTGATCTACTGGGCAATTTTTGGCTGGAAGTTTGGGCTGGGCTTTACGCTGGGCATCCTGATCCATGAGATGGGGCACTATGTTGCAGCGAAGCGGCGTGGCCTCCGGGTGGATCTGCCGGTGTTTATTCCCGGGATGGGGGCTTACGTCCGGTGGTTCTCGCAGGGGGTCTCGCTGGAGACGCTCTCCGGCATCGCCTTGGCGGGGCCGTTCTTCGGGCTGATGGTGGCTGTGATCTGCGGGGCGGTGGCGCGGTTTACCGTCGGGAATACGTCTGAGCTGTTCAGTGCGCTGGCGCACGTAACGGCATGGCTGAACCTGCTGAACCTGATTCCAGTATTCGGGCTTGACGGGGCGCAGGCGACGTATGCGCTGGACAAGATGCAGCGCTGGCTGATCCTGGTGACGGCGCTGCTGTTTCTGGCGCTTTCGCGGGAAGGCATTCTGGTGTTTCTGGCCGCGGGCATGGGCTGGCGGATCTGGAAGGCGGATGTGCCGGAGAAGCCGAGTTCGAAGACGCTGATACAGTTTGTGCTGCTGGTCTTCGCGCTAGGAACGGTGATCTATGTGTTTCCGGACACTTCCGGACGATACTAACGAACCCCCCCCACCCCTTTCTTGCGCAAAATATTCAAAATAAATGACTTAGGCTGGTATCACCTTCGTAAAGCCTGGAAATTTACTCCATGGCTGGACGAACTCACGCGAGCACGTAGCGCCGCCCCATGGTCTTGTAGCGGCCACTCAGTACACGTGCGATAGCGTGAGGATAGGCTTTGTGTTCCTCGATCAAGATGCGGGCGGAGAGGGTTTCGGCGGAGTCGTCGTCCAGGACGTTGACGGTTTGCTGCAGGATGATCACGCCGTGATCGACGGCTTCGTCGACGAAGTGAACGGTGCAGCCCGCCACCTTTGCCCCGTACTCAAGCGCCTGGGCCTGTGCGTCCAGGCCGGGGAAGCTGGGGAGGAGACTGGGGTGGACGTTGAGGATGCGATCGGGGAAGGCTTGGACGAAGGCTGGGGTGATGATGCGCATGTAGCCTGCGAGGCAGACCAGGTTGACCTGGGCTTCTTGCAGGCGGTCGATGAACTCCTGATCCCGGGCTTCCGGGGTGCGTCCAGCGATGGGGATGTGATGAGCCGGGATGCCCAGGGCGCGGGCCGCATCCAAACCGGGGGCGTCCGCCTTGTTGGAGAGCACGATGGCAATCTCCACGTCAGGCAGGCGGCCTTCCACGATCGCCTGGCGAATGGCGAGGAAGTTGGAGCCACGTCCGGAGAGCAGGATGCCAAGTCGCTTCAAGAGGCGTTGGCCTCCTGAGTCACGGTGCCCTGATGGAAGAGTATGCGCCAACGACCTCTCTCTACGTGCCAGACGGAGCTTCGCAGCGCGTGCCGAGAAGGCTGACCGGGCAGGCTCCGAGTCGAGCGGTAGGTGACCAGAGCGATCGACGGGGAGAGCATGGTTATTCTGAAGTCTGAGGCTTGCAGATTTACGGGTGACTCTGCGGCGAGTTGCGCCAGGATCTCCGATCGGCTCCAGACCTTGCCGGATACCCCGAACTCGCGGAAGTCCTCTGCGAGCAGAGCGGAGACCGCGTTCCGGTCGGCTCGAACTTCCGGCTTGAGCAGGTGCTGTTCCAGCTGAGGGAGGAGAAGCTGAGGGTCATCCATGGTCGATGTGCCGGGGCTAATTGTAGAGGACCTTGCGGGTGCCTCGGGTGACGACGCGGCCAATGATGCAGTGGCGCTCGTTGGCGCGATTGAGGATGGCTTTGACCTTCTTGACCTGCTCGGCGGGAATGACGGCGATGAGGCCGATGCCCATGTTGAAGGTGCGGAACATCTCCTCGCGATCCACGTTGCCGAGCTGCTGGAGGTGGGTGAAGAGCGGCGGCGGCTCCCACGCGGCGAGATCGATGACGGCGTCCAGGCCTTTTGGCAGGATGCGAGGAAGGTTTTCCGTGATGCCGCCGCCGGTGATGTGGGCGAAGCCGCGCACCAGGGGGAGTGTTCCCTCGGGCTGGGCTCCGCCTGCGGTGAGCTTCTTGATGATGCCCAGGTAGCTGCGGTGGGTTCGCATCAGGGAGGCGCCGGTCTTGTCCTTGAGCTCATTGACGTACTGCTCCGGGCCGTACCGGGCGACTTCAAAGAGAAGCTTGCGGGCCAGGGAGTAGCCGTTGGTGTGGAGGCCGTTGGAGGGAATGCCGAGAAGCACGTCGCCGGGCTCGATGGTGGCGCCGGTGATAATGTCCGGTCGGTTGACGCAGCCGATGATGGTGCCGGCGAGATCGTACTCGCCATCGCCGTAGAAGCCGGGCATCTGCGCGGTTTCGCCGCCGATGAGGGCGCATCCGTTGGCGCGGCAGGCCTCGCTGAGACCGCGAACGACGGTTTCGACGACGTTGTTTTCCAGTTGACCGGTGGCCAGGTAGTCCAGGAAGAAGAGCGGAGTCGCGCCCTGAACGGCGATGTCATTGACACAATGATTGACGAGGTCGGCGCCGACGGTGTGATGGATGCCGAGCTCGAAGGCGACCTTGAGCTTGGTTCCGACTCCGTCTGCGCTCGACACCAGAACGGGATCGGGGAAGCGTGCGAGGTCCAGGGCGAAGAGGCCGCCGAAGCCGCCGATCTCCGACAGGACGTTTTTGTTGAAGGTTTTGCGCGCGAGCATCTTGATGCGCTGCTTGGCTCGGTCACCCGCCGTGATATCGACCCCTGCGTCGGCATAGGAGATGGACGGCTTGGGGGTTTGCTCGATCTCGTCCGGCACTTGCTGGCTCCTGAAGTCGGTTCGCGAAGGGACTTTCAGTCTAGCAGGGAGCTTTTCCACCAGGGTTAAACGTGCGGTATTGAATTGTGGCGTCATCGTGAGCCTTCTGGCGGATAAACGAGCCAGGGTGGGGCTGCGGATGTGGGTCTGGGCGGCAAATTCGTGGCTTGATTTTGGATTTATCTGAAGTTGACAGCGATGGGCGAGGCTACTTTTCAAGGTTGCGCAGGCCGCGCTCGAGGATCTCGCTGACGGATCGAAGATCCTGGAGCGAGACGCCGGCCCAGATCTCGGATTCAATGGTCCGGGCGACGGCTTCCGCGTGCTGGAGCAGGCGAGTGCCCGCCGGGGTCAGGCGTACGGTGACTAGGCGTTCGTTCTCCGGATCCTTGCCGCGGGCGATCCAGCCGCGCTGCACGGCACGGACGAGCATCGCCTGGGCGCTCTGCGGAGAGACGAAGAGCGCGCGGGCCATCTGCGCGCCGCTTCCGCCGGGATGCTCGCGGACTTCATAGAGCAGACGAAGCTGGGCGGTGGTGACTTTATAGCCCCTGAGCTCTTCATCGAGGCGGCTGCGGAAACCCATCATGGCACGGCGGAGGAGCTTTCCCATGCGGCGGGCTTCAATCTGCTTCGGGGTGAATTCTTGTGAATCCATATCAGCTTCCTGATATCCTATCAACAACCTGACAATGAGCGAAGAGGAACATCACGAAGCGGAGTGGCGGCCGAAACATAATCCCTGGGCGATCGCGCTGACGGTAACGCTGGCGACGTTTATGGAGGTGCTGGATACTTCGATCGCGAATGTGGCGCTGCCGCATATCGCGGGCTCGCTGGGAGCGTCGCAGGAAGAGGCGACGTGGGTGCTGACGAGTTATCTGGTGAGTTCCGCGGTGGTGCTGCCGATCTCCGGTTGGCTTTCCAATCGATTTGGGCGAAAGCGGTTTTACATGACGTGCGTGGCGCTGTTCACCGTCTGCTCGCTGCTGTGCGGTCTGGCGCCTTCTTTGCCGATCCTGATCTTTGCACGCATCCTGCAAGGCGCGGGCGGCGGTGGGCTTGCTCCGTCCGAGCAGGCGATCCTGGCGGATACGTTTTCCGTTGCGAAGCGGGGGCAGGCGTTTGCGCTTTACGGGACGGCAGTGGTGATTGCTCCTGCTATCGGGCCGACGCTGGGTGGCTACATTACGGATAACTTCAACTGGCATTGGATCTTCTTTATCAACCTGCCGATCGGGCTGCTTTCGCTTTGGCTCTCCAACCGGATGGTGGAGGATCCACCGAAGATGAAGGCTCTCACACATATCAAGGCGCCGGTTGATTTTACCGGTCTGGCGCTGGTTGCGGGGGGCGTGGGCTGCCTGGAGTTTTTCCTGGACAAGGGGCAGGAGAAGGACTGGTTCGGCGATCCGATGATCCGGACGGTGGCGATGCTGGCGGCGGTGCTGCTGACGTTTTTCGTCATCTGGGAGTGGCGGCATCCGGACCCGATTGTGGATCTGAAGCTGCTGAAGAATCGGAACTTTGGGACAGCGGTGTTTCTGCAGTTGATCCTGGGGATGGTGCTGTTCGGGTCCACCGTGCTGATCCCGCAGTACCTGCAGAGCCTGCTGGGCTACACGGCGGAGCGTGCGGGCATGGTGCTCTCGCCGGCGGGGTTTGTGATGATGTTCGGCATGGCTATTGCGGGCCGCTCGCTGGGCTGGAGGATCGATCCGCGGCTTACGGTTTGCCTGGGGTATCTGGCGACGGCGGCTGGACTTTACAACCTGACTAGGCTGTCGCTGGACAGCAGCTTTGGGACGGTGACGATGTGGCGGATGCTCCAGGTGATCGGGCTGCCATTTATATTTATACCGATCTCGACGTTGAATTACGTGGGGGTTCCGCGTTCGAAGAGCAACCAGATCTCCTCCCTTTCGAACTTTGCGCGGAACCTTGGCGGCTCGGCCGGGACTGCGCTACTGACCACGTTCCTCGCCCGCACGGCGCAGACGCATCAGCAGAACCTTGCGTCGAATACCGGCTCGGGGAGCGTGGGGTATGCGAACTACATCAGTGCGGTCACGGCGATGCTGCGGGAGCAGGGGATGAGTGCGGCTGCTGCGGCACAGTCCGCTGTGGGCGTGGCGTATCAGCAGATGCTGCGGCAGGCCTCCATGCTGAGTTATAAGAATGCGTTCTTTGTGCTTTCGCTGTCGGTGTTCCTGCTTGCTCCGCTTCCGTTCCTGATGCGGCTGCCGAAGAAGTCCGAGAAGCCGCTGCCGGAAGAGGCGATGGCGCACTAGGGCGGGCTGGGATTTACTTCGAGCGGCGGAACTGGTTGGCGCGGGCAAACTCTTCGCGAAGCTCTGGAGTTCTGAGGTTCTCGCGGATGTGGGCGAGACGCTGTTCGAGGGCGAACAGGGTGGCGGCAAGCGGCTCGGTGTTGGTGAGGGCGACGTCGCGCCACATGCTGTACGGGCTCGAGCCGAGGCGCGTCATCTCGCGGAGAGCGCGGCCGCCGATGGCTTCGAACTCGGCGGCGAGTTCGGGAACATGGGCGAACTCATCCGCAAACATCGCGCACATGGCGGTGGAGACCATCTGCGGCAGATGGCTGACCCAGGCGACGATCTGATCGTGGCGAGTGGGGTCGAGATCCATGGTGCGGCAGCCCAGCTTTGTGACCCAGGCTCGCCACTCCTGCTCCAGCGCTGTCTCATCGGCGACGGGTGTGAAGAGCCACATGGCACCGTCAAAGAGCAACGCCTCCGCGAGCGAGGCGCCACCGGATTCTTTGCCTGCCATGGGATGGCCGGGGAAGAAGCGTGCGGATGTCTTGTGGTTGAAGAGCTGAATGGCTTTCTCGGCGATGACGCGCTTGGTGCTGCCGACATCGGTTATGAGCTGATGCGGGCTAAGCAGGGGAGCGAGTTGCTCCATCCAGTCCAGCACGGCGAGGACGGGCACCGCGAGGAGGACGAGATCCGCGCTTGCAAGCTCACGCTTTTGTGCTGCTTTGTCCGGAGTAAAGGTGTCGATCGCACCGATCTGCAGCGCTGCCGAGCCTTCGTTGTGGTTGAAGTCGATGCCGGTGATTGTTCCTTGGAAACCGGCCTGCTTCAGGGCAAGACCCAGGGACGCGCCGATCAATCCGGTTCCGACGATGACGGCTCGGTTGAACACGGGTTAGGCTACGGAACGCCCGACGACAGGTGCGAGAAGTCTGAGCTGGGCGATGAGCTTCTCCAACTGCTCGGGATGAAGGCTTTGGGCACCGTCGCTCATGGCCTTGTCGGGGTTGGGATGCATCTCCATCAGCAGGCCGTCCGCGCCGGCGGCGACGCTGGCGAGTGCCATGGGGGGAACGAACTCGCGCTTGCCTACTCCATGCGATGGGTCGCCGAAGACTGGGAGATGAGTGAGCTTTTTGAGGACCGGGATGGCGGAGATGTCCATGGTGTTGCGGGTGTAGGTTTCGAAGGTGCGAATGCCGCGCTCGCAGAGGATGAGGTCGTAGTTGCCGCCGGAGAGGATGTACTCGGCGGAGAGCAGGACTTCTTCAATGGTGGCGGCGATGCCGCGTTTCATCAGGACGGGCTTGCGGATGTGGCCGAGTTCACGAAGCAGGTTGAAGTTCTGCATGTTGCGTGCGCCGACCTGGAAGCAGTCCACGTAGGGCAGCATGGGTTCGATCTGCGAGATCTCCATGACTTCGGTGATGACGAGCAGGTTGGTCTCGTCGGCGACGCCGCGCATGAGCCTGAGGCCTTCGATGCCCATGCCCTGAAAGCTGTAAGGTGAGCTGCGCGGCTTGAAGGCTCCGCCGCGAAGGAACTGGCAGCCTGCCTTAGCGACCTGCCTGGCGCTCAGGAGGATCTGATCTTTGCTTTCGATGGAGCATGGGCCGGCCATCATTGTGACCTGCTCGCCGCCGACGATGACACCGTTGGCGAACTTGACCTTGGTGCCTTCCGGGCGGAAGTTTCTGCCTGCGAGCTTGTACTGCGAGGAGATGCGATACGCCTCACGGACGCCACCCATCACCTGGAACTCGATGACGTCAAAGTGCTCCGGCGAGCCGACCCCCGCGAGGATGGTCTGGGTGGCGCCGGTGGTGCGGTGCACGTTGAATCCAAGCTCCACCATCCGCTCGATGACTGTCTGAATATGTTCTGCGCTCGCCTCGCCTTGCATCACTACGATCATTGTGTCGTCTCGTCTCTATCTCTTCCTGTTCACTTGCTTAGGCTTGCGGCGCGCGTTGCAGGGTGCGCATCACGTCCATAATCCGTTCGTACACGTGGAGCAGCTCGGCGTCGCTCAGGGGGCCGGGATTTCTGTCCTTGACGTGGTCGAAGACGTCCTGCTCGCGCTTCGGCTCATAGATGGGCTGGCCGGACACGCGCTTCATGGCACCGATAGCCTTAGCCGCCTCTGCCCGCTTACTGATCAACGCCACGATCTGCTCGTCGAGCTCATCGATCGTCTTCCGCCAGTCTGCAATCTCCATGCGTACGCTCCGCCGTATCTTCCGAGTCTTCGAATCCAGTGCAACGCCATCATAACTTGCGAACGGAGACTATCCCGGCGTGGACCGCAGGCCGCGGATAAAGTCTCCGACTGCTTTGGGTGCCTCTGCGGGCGCGGTCTTCTCGATCAAAGCGACCAGGGCGCTGCCGATGATGGCCGCGTCCGCGAACTCGGCGACGGCCTGAACATGGGCAGCGTTCGAGATGCCAAAGCCCACCGCGATGGGCAGCGTGGTGAACTTCCGCAGGCGCGTGACAAGCTCCGGCGCATCGCTTGCGACCTTGTCTTGCGTACCTGTGATGCCCACCCGCGAGATCGCGTAGACGAAGCCCTTGGAGACAGCCGCGATGGATTTAAGACGGACGTCAGGGCTGGTAGGGGCAGCCAGGAAGACCGTGGAAAGATCGTTCGCATTCATCTCTGCCAGGTATTCGAACGCTTCTTCCACGATCATGTCCGTGAGCAGCACGCCATCGGCACCGGCGTCCTTTGCCGCCGCGCAGAACCTCTTCATGCCCATCTTCACCACGGGATTGAGATAGCTGAAGAGGACGATTCCGCAAGCGGGCCTTGCTGAACGTAGCTCCCTCGCGAGCGCGAGCACATCAGTCAGGCGGGTGCCGCGTGCGACTGCACGTTCGCTGGCTCGCTGGATCACGGGTCCATCGGCCAATGGATCGCTGAAGGGCACGCCGAGTTCGATCACGTCCGCTCCCGCATCGATGGCGGCGAGAGCGATCTCGCGCGTGGTGGCGAGGTCCGGGTCACCCGCTGTCAGGTAGGCCACGATGCCCGGTTTGTTGGGGAACGCAATCGGCACTAGAGGCTTCCCTTTGGGGCGGAGGTGCCGATGTTCTCCGCGGGTGCACCGCCGAGCTCCAGCTCTCGCGCGAGGATACCCATGTCCTTGTCACCGCGGCCGGAGAGATTAATCATGATCACCTCATCCTTGCGCATGCCGCGAGCCACGCGCATTGCCTCAGCTACTGCGTGCGCACTCTCTAATGCAGGCACGATGCCTTCGGTTCGCGAGAGGGTTACGGTTGCCGCGAGCGCATCCTCATCGGAGCAGGAGACGTAGGTCGCACGACCGGAGTCGTGCAGCATCGCGTGCTCCGGGCCTACGCTGGCGTAGTCGAGGCCGGCGCTGACGGAGTGCGTCTGGCTGACCTGGCCGGAATCGTTCTGGAGCACGTAGCTGTAGGTTCCCTGCAGGACTCCGGGTGTGCCGCCGCCGGCCGTTTGGAAGCGCGCGGCATGCTCGCCCAGCGCGGTACCGCGTCCACCGGCTTCGACGCCCACGAGGCTCACGTTCTTGTCTTTGAGGAACTCATAGAAGGCGCCAATCGCGTTCGATCCTCCGCCTACGCAGGCGACCACCACATCCGGCAGAGCGCCCGTCTCTTCCAGGAACTGCTTCCGGGCTTCGAGCGAGATCACGCGATGGAAGTTGCGCACCATGGTCGGATAGGGATGGGCTCCGAGGGCGCTGCCCAGGATGTAGTAGGTGTTGCGGACGTTTGTGACCCAGTCGCGCATCGCCTCATTGATGGCATCTTTCAAGGTTGCCGACCCGCCTGAGACTCCGCGGACGTCCGCACCCAGCAGGCGCATGCGGTAGACGTTCAACTCCTGCCGGCGCATATCTTCTTCGCCCATGTAGATGCAGCAGTCGAGGCCGAAGAGCGCGCAAACGGTAGCGGTCGCGACACCATGCTGGCCGGCACCGGTCTCTGCGATGATGCGCTGCTTGCCCATGCGGCGTGCGAGCATCGCCTGGCCGAGCGCGTTGTTGATCTTATGGGCTCCGGTATGAAGCAGGTCTTCGCGCTTGAGATAGATCTTGGCTCCGCCGCACTGCCCGGTCAGGCGTTTGGCGAAGTACAGCGGCGTAGGACGTCCGCAGTAGTGGTGCAACAGGTCCGCAAGTTCCGCTGCAAACGCCGAATCGGCCTGTGCCTCCGCGTACGCTTGCTCCAGCTCTTCAAGCGCTGCCATCAAAGTCTCGGGCACATACCGGCCACCGTACGCCCCAAACCTGCCCGCCACCGCCACTGCCGGATTGACCAATGTTGCCGCCATCACATGCTCCTGAATACTCTCTTGCAAAATACAAGAGCCGCTCACCCGGTCTGGGTAGCGGCTCATCTGGTCTTGTTCGATCTCTCTGACTTACTGCATGCTGCCAAGCTGTCTGAGGGTCTACTTCGCCGAAGCCGCCATGTGGCCGGTAAAGCGCCAATAGCGGAAGGAAAACGACGGGCTGAAGGAGGAGCTCATGTCTGCGCTTACTCTACATGCGCCCGGGTGCCGGCGCAACCCCGGCACGGCTATTCCGCGGGCTTGTCCACCTGGGATTGGTAAATCTCTTCGACTCTTGCCACGGTATCAATCTCGGTGAGCGGTTTGTCGGTGCGGATGCGCAGGATGCGGGGAAAACGCAGGGCGAAGCCGCTGGCGTGGCGGTCGCTGCGCATGATGTTGTTGAAGGCGACCTCAAAGATCACCAGCGGCTCGACGGTCCGGGAGTGGCCGTGATCCTTGAGGGTGTGGGCCTTGAAAAAGTCCGTCAGTTCGAGGATCTCGGCATCGGTCACGCCGGAGTACGCCTTGCCTACGTTGAGGAGTTCGCCGGTCTCCGTCTGGACCGCGAAGGTGTAGTCGCTGAGCGTGCCGGCCTTGCGGCCCTGGCCATACTCGGCGGCAGTCACGACCACGTCGAGCGTGGCAAGCTCCCGCTTCAACTTGACCCAGGCCAGGCCGCGGCGGCCGGGCAGATAGGGCGAGCCGGCGGCCTTCAGCATCACGCCTTCATTGGCGCGAGCCCGGGCATCGGCGTAGGCGCGATCGATCTCTTCCGCGCTCTCCACCAGCTTTGCGGGCGAGATCATCAGCCGCGGAACTCTGGGTTCTGCTTCGTCTTCCGCGCCGAACATCGTTGCCTGAGGGTCGTGCTTGCGAGCAGCGTGTTCAGTGAGGATGAGCGGCGAGTGCGTGCGCTGCCAGAGTCGGTCGACCGACGCCTCAAGACGATTGCGCCGGTCCCGCAGCGGCTTTGCGAGGGTTAGCTCCCCGTCCGCAAACATGACGTCGAAGGCCATGAAGACGACGGGCACGGAGCGCCGGATCTCGTTGCCTACCTTCTTGCGCCCGATCCTCTGGCCAAGCAGGGCGAAGGGCAACGCGACTCCATTCTCATAGTCCCAGCCAAGGATCTCGCCGTCGAGGATCAGGGCTCCATCCGAGCTTCCCGCTTCTGCAAAGGCTTCACACAGCTCCGGGAAACTGCCGGTGATGTCCTCGCGGTTGCGGGAGTAGATGGCGACACGGCCGGGTTGTTCCGCATCTCCAAAGTGCATCTGCGCGCGCATGCCGTCGTACTTATCTTCCAGGAATGCATGCACCCCGGCGTCAGGTTGCGGACCAATCTCCGGGGTTTCGGCGAGCAACTCGTCCGGCTGCTCCTGATCCAGCATCGCCGCCTCAACATCTGCGGCCATGACCTCTTCCATCACGGTTTCTGAGTTTTTCTTGCTTCGCTTTTTCTTTGCAGTCTTGGGGGGCGTCGACTTCAGCGGCTTCGGGGTAAAGCGCGCGATGGCCTCCCCGGGCGTGTCTACCGGGCTGGCCAGCATGAAGCCGAGCGGATGGAAGAGCCGCATCCCGGCTTCAGTCAGTGTGCCCGCGAACGCTCGCAGCGCTGCTCCACCAAGGTCCGCCTCCAACATCACCGCGTGCCGGACGGCAGCCACATCCGCACCCGCGGCTACGGCGATCGCCTCCTCTACCAGGCTCTGCTTGACCCCAATCCGCATGTCTCCGAGCATCAGCTTCAGCAGATACTTCGCCTCGAGTGCCGTTGACCGTCGCAGCAGACCCTCCACGAGTCCGGCGCGGATTGCGGTGGTCTTCGCTATGGCCATCCCAGCGGAGGCTCCCCGGACCTCCGCAAGCGTCAACGTTTGGTCTTTCGGAGCCTTGCCGACGAGCAGATCGAATGCCGCTGAGCCCATGTCGCCGTATTTGCGGTATCCCGCGGTCAACTCCGGACCGGTTGCGCCGCTTACGGCAAGCAGCGCCTTGCTCAGGAGTGCGCCGCCCGCGTTTAGTTTGCGCGGATCGGCCTCCGCGAAGGGCAAACCCGCGAGATAGAGGCAGAACAGGCCTACGTCATCGCCGCCTTCCGCATGGATTGCGGAGATCGCAGCCGCGATCGCAGCCCGCTTTGCCAGCCGGCTGGGCGTACTCGCCATCTTCTCCGCCAGCGCCGCCACGGTTGCGAACAAAGCCATACCCAACTCAGATGCGAACCTTACACGACCGGAGTAACATCTAACGAGTGCGCATGAAGACCTACGTAAACCCGGTGACGATCCCCCGCGTGACACCCTCCCGTCACGACTTTGCCTAGCTGCGCCTTCCCGTCTTCGCCTCGCCCCTGAACAATCAAGACTTTTGCTAAGAGGACTCTTTTATATGTTCGATCGCCTTGCCCAGATGGAAGCCCGTTACGAATCGCTCTCGCGTGACATGTCCGATCCCGATCTTGTTCACGACCAGAAGAAGTTTCAGGCCATCGCCAAGGAACACCGCGATATGGAGCCGGTCGTTGAGAAGTTCCGGCAGTATCGTAAGGTCGCTGACGGCATCGCCGAAGCGAAAGCGATGCTGTCTGAGCCGGAGTTGAAGGAGATGGCCCAGGAGGAGCTCGACTCGCTCGAGCCGCAGCTTGAGCCGATCGAGGAGGCGCTGAAGGTCATGCTCCTGCCTAAGGATCCCAACGACGACAAGAACATCGTCATCGAGCTGCGAGCCGGCACCGGAGGCGATGAGGCTGCGCTCTTTGTTGCCGAGATGTTCCGGCTCTACCTGCGGTTCGCCGAGCAGCATAAGTGGAAGGTTCAGGTGCTTTCCGAGACCGAAACGGGGATTGGCAACGGACTGCGTGACGTCACCGCCATCTTTGAAGGCGATAAGGTCTACTCGCAGATGAAGTATGAGTCCGGCGTGCATCGCGTGCAGCGCGTTCCCGCCACCGAGACGCAGGGCCGCGTCCACACCAGCGCAATTACAGTCGCTGTGCTGCCCGAGGCGGAAGAGGTGGACATCAAGATTGAAGCCAAGGACCTCCGCGTTGACACGTTCTGCTCCTCCGGACCCGGAGGGCAGTCGGTGAACACGACGTACTCGGCAATACGGATTACGCACCTGCCCACAAATACCGTCGTTAGCTGCCAGGATGAGAAGTCGCAGATCAAGAACCGGGAGAAGGCGATGCGAGTACTGCGCTCGCGGCTCTACGAGGTCGCCGAGGAGACCCGCCACCAGGCCGAGGCGAAGATCCGCAAGGACCAGGTTGGATCGGGTGATCGATCGGAGAAGATCCGCACCTATAACTTTCCGCAGAATCGGCTTACAGACCACCGCATCGGACTGACGAACCACAACCTGAACATGGTGATGGAAGGCCAACTGCAGCCCACGATCGATGCCTTGATTGCGCATGACATCGCGGAGAAGATGAAGGGCGAACCCGTAGCCGTCTAGGGCAAACCCTTGATTTCGTGTTACGCTTAGCGCATCCGATACGCTCGTAGGCGAGCATTATCCGCCCCCGAAAGGGGGCTTCTCATTTGTCGGAGGACGACATGTCCGATATACGAGTCGCCGTTCTCATCGATGGCGGTTTCTTGCGGGTAGAAGCCAAGAAAGCTCATAAGACCTACAATCCCGATTTCATCGAACGATTTGCAGTCGCATGCAAGGCAGCTGATGAAGCCCTTTTCCGTATTCTTTACTACGACTGCGCTCTCTATTCCGGCACGGTCAAGTTACCAGTCTCCGGCCTGCCGCACGTATTCCAGTCTTCCGACGCCTGGCTCCATGAATTAGCGCATAAGGACTTATTCGCTGTTCGTCGGGGAGTTCTCAAGTTCAGAGGTTTTAAGCCTAAGCGGACACCAGTAGCTCAACAAGGAGCACTGACCGACGCTGACTTCCAGCCTGACTTTGAGCAAAAGGGGGTTGATATGCGAATCGGCTTGGACATCGCCGCCTACGCCGCCAATCATGCCGTGGAAAGAATCATCCTGATTTCGAATGATACGGACTGTGTTCCGGCCCTCAAGTACGGTCGGCGAGCCGGTCTTCAGACTATTCTCATTGAGCCTCCTCGTGTACGCCTCGCCCCTGAACTGCTCTCCCATATCGATTTCAAGCGCGCCGTCCTGTGGCCCTGACCCTCCGCGAGGCTCTGACTCGCGCGACCAACCAGCTTTCCGCTCACCCGGATTTGCGACCGACGGCGCTGCCCGACGCGGCTCTTCTGCTTGCGCACACCTTGGGCGTGGATCGGACCGGCTTGCGGGCGCATCCCGAGCTTCCTGTCGACCGTGACCAGCAGGCCTCTTATCAGGCTCTGCTTGAGCGGCGTCTGCGCTTCGAACCCATCCAGTACATTCTCGGCTACACCGATTTCTATGGCCTTAAGCTCCGTGTCACTCCGGCCGTGCTCATCCCACGGCCGGAGACCGAGCATCTCGTCGAGGCCGTAACGGCACGCGTTCCGAGCGATAAGAAGATACGCCTTGCCGATGTCGGGACCGGCTCCGGCGCAATAGCCATCGCACTGGCACATTTACTTCCCAACGCAATCGTGACCGCGCTTGACCTTTCCACGAAGGCTCTCGCGATTGCGCGGGAGAACGCTGCCAAGCATGACCTGCAGGCTCGCATCGACTTCGTACACTCCGATCTTCTCAACGCGGTCGTTAAGGATGCGCCCTTCGCCGCCATTGTTTCCAACCCGCCCTATATCCCGGATGGTGAAGCTGCCAGCCTGCACCCGCAGGTGCGCGAGTACGAGCCCAGCAATGCTCTGTTCTCCGGACCGACCGGCTTCGAGGTGTACGAGCGTCTCATCCCCAAAGCGGCCTCGATGTTGCTGCCCAATGGCCTCCTTGCGCTGGAAATCGGCCACGGCCAGCGTGCCCACATCGCCGGACTGCTTCGCTTCTGGCGCGATGTCGAGTTCCTCCCAGACCTACAGGGCATTCCTCGAGTAGCGCTCGCTCGCCGTCGCTGAGTACCCCCGGAGCATGCAACTTTTCTCCCACAAGAGGGTCAAGTAGGACAGGAGTTACACCATGCAAAGGTCCCTCGGAATGTTTTTAGCCTTGGCGACTCTGTCCGCAGCACATGCGCAGTACTCGGACCCAGCCGGCCAGCCTTCTCTCAACTACTCTCAAGCGGCGCCCATCGTTCAGAGCTATTCGGGTGCGTCCCGCGGCACCGGAACGCCGCAGATCTTCGATCTTCACCCGAATGCGGGCGTCTCGGTGCGCGGCGATGTCGCCAACGGCGTCCAGACCGTCTCCGCCACGGGCGTTGAGACTGAAGTTCGTGTCGTTCAGGGACGCGCCGATGTCGTCGTGCACCATCCCGCAGACCACTCGGAGGTTCTGGTCGACCTGCCGGGCGGTCAGGTCTCCCTGCTCAAAGACGGCCTCTACACCTTCAACGCGGAGACCAATACGGTTCGCGTGCTGCACGGCGAAGCCGAGGTAGGAGGCACAGCCTCCAGCAAAGGAACGAAGGTCAAGGAGACACAGCAGCTTGTTCTCTCCGACGGCGGCAAGCTGAAGTCAGTCAATGCGTATCCGTATGAGCTCACCGCCGATCTGCTTCCGGTGGACGATCACGGAGGAGACGGGCCGGTCTACGGCGGCTACGGGGACGGCTATTACGGCGGCTACCCGTACTACGCCGGCTTCTATCCATATGGCTATGGCTTCTATCCTTACGGGTATGGATATCCGATCGGCGTAGGCTTCGGATTCGGCTACTACGGAGGCTATCGCGGCGGGTTCGGCGGCTATCGGGGCGGATTCCGGCGCTAACCTCTTCCTTTCAGGACCTATTTGCTCAAGTCGAAAGGGGGCTCTCCAAGGAGAGCCCCCTTTCGTTGTTGGCATCTACTTCAGCCTCCGGGCCTCTGCTACCCTTTTCTGCATGCGCCTTCCCCTTCTTGCTGCAGCTCTCCTCCTACCGCCTCTTGCGCTTTCCGCTCAGAGCTCGCAACCGGTTGCAGACCGTCTTGCCGCGCAGAACGCTCTCTTCCAAGAGTCGTGGCAGACCGAGCTGAAGCTCTCCCCTACTCTCGCCACCGCCCTGGGCGACTATCGCTACAACGATCAGCTGGGCGACAACTCCCTGGCCGCGACCGCCAAGCGCCACGAGATCGACGTTGCCGAACTTGCCCGCATCAAGGCGATCGATCCTACCGGCTTCCCTGAGCAGGACCTCATCTCGCACGATCTCTTTCAGCGCGAGCAGCAGGAGAGCGTCGACAACTACGACCTGAAGACCTACGAGATGCCGCTCGGCAGCATGGGTGGAGTTCACACCTCGCTCGCCGATCTGCCGCTCTCGATGCCGTTCGACTCGGTCAAGCGCTATGAGGACTACATCGCACGCCTGCACCAGATTCCGAAAGCGCTCCTGCAGACCGAAGACGTGCTGCGCGCCGGGGTCAAAGACCACCTCGTCATCGTTAAGTTCGTCGCGGAGAAGGTTCCCGGCCAGTGCGATGGCGTAGTCAAGGCCAACCCCTTCTTCATCCCGCTGAAGAAGTTTCCCGCATCGTTCTCGGAAGCGGACAAGAAGCGCCTTACCGACGCGATCACCACCACGGTCAACACCGAGGTCTTTCCGGCTTACAAGCAGTTCTCCGCCTTCGTCACATCGGACTACATCCCTTACACCCGCACGACGCTCTCGATCGAGAGCCTGCCCGACGGGAAGCGCCGGTACCAGGCTGCGCTCTATCGCTTTACGACGACCCGGCTCACCGCCGCGGAGATCCATGAGATCGGCTTGAAGGAAGTCGCCCGCATCGAGGGCGAGATGACGGACCTCGCCAAGGCCAACGGCTATAAGGATCTCGTCGGCTTCCGCGATCACATCGAGAACGACCCCAAGTACGTTCCCAGCTCCGCCCAGTCCATCGTGGATGACTTTTCAAAGTACATTGCCGCGATGCAGCCCCGCCTGCCGGAGCTCTTCGGCATTCTGCCGAAATCTCCGGTGACCGTGGAGCCCATCCCGCCCTTCCAGGCCGGCGCCGCAACCCACTATCAGGGCGGCACGCCGGACGGCAAACGGCCCGGCCGCGTCTCAGTCGCCGTCTCCGACTACGCCAAGCGCAGCTTTATCAACGATGAGGCCGTCGCCTATCATGAGGGCGTTCCCGGTCATCACCTGCAGATCTCCATCTCCAGCCAGTTGCCCAACCTGCCTGAGTTCCGCAAGCACGGCGGCAACTCCGCGTACATCGAAGGCTGGGGTCTCTATGCCGAGGAGCTGGGCAAGGAGATCGGTTTCTACCAGGATCCCGGCTCAGACTACGGCCGGCTTCGCTCGGAACTGTTCCGGGCCGTTCGACTGGTGGTCGATACCGGCATCCACGACATGAACTGGACCCGCGACCAGGTGGTCGACTACATGCGCCAGTCTCATGCGATCGACGAGCCGACCATTCAGTCGGAGACGGACCGTTATATCTCAGGCCCGGGGCAGGCTTGCAGCTATAAACTCGGTCAGCTGAAGATCCGTGAGCTGCGTGAACGGGCGAAGCAACAGCTCGGCCCTCACTTCGACATCAAGACCTTCCACGATGAGATCCTCGATGGGGGCAGTCTGCCGCTCGATGTCCTGGACGCGCGGGTCAATCGCTGGATCGCGGGGCAACTTCCGGCCAACGCCCGGATTCACTGAGCGGAATCAAGCTCCTATGTTGCGAAGACTGGCCAAGATCGTCGCCTACTCGCCCCGCATCCAGAGCTTGATGGAGCGGGTGGAGATCTTCGTGCCGCCGGTTCGTATCTGGCATCGTGCGCAGTATGAACGGCATTTCCGCAAGTTCTACCCTTGGGAGCGGCTCTTCCAAGGCGTCTATCCCACCTACGCAGCCGCGCTTGAAGCGATACCGAAAGATCGTCCGGTGGGATATGACAACGCGGCGGCGGCAACCTTCCTAGGCCAGCATAGCCCCATGCTTCCATCGGAGTATCCCATCCTTTTCTGGCTGACTCGCCTGCTCGGCGACCCCGCTGTCAAGCCGAGTGTCTTCGACTTCGGCGGATCTCTCGGCCTCGGCTACAACTGGTACCGGCCCTATGGAATCCTGCCCCCTGACCTCCAATGGACCATCTATGATGTGCCGGCCGTTGTGGAAGCAGGCAAGGAAATCCTGGCAAGAGAGCCGGACGCCGCCCTACATTTCACCGCAGACTTCTCTGAGGCCTCGTCAAGCAGCATTCTGCTCGCCTCCGGTGCGCTGCACTTCGAGCCAAGACCCTTTGCGGTGCTGCTCGCGCATCTGGACACTCTGCCAGACCACTTGCTGATCAACAAGTTCCCCGCCTGCGACCGCACCACCTTCTACACGGTAATGAACATGGGACCCGCTATGGCTCCATACCGCGTCAGCAACCGCACCGAGTTTATCCAATCTCTCGAAGCGCTTGGCTACCGGCTTGTCGATTCCTGGAAGAACCCGGAACTGACGGCCTACATCCCCTTTCATCCGTACGAGTCGGTGGCTGCTTTCGACGGCTTCTATCTTCGCAAGCAGGCAGTTACCCCTTAGCGGCGGCCGCCTTGTAGCCCGGATGCGGCAGGAAGATGGAGAATACCGTTCCCGTCCTGCCCGGTTGGGTGCAGCTCCTGACCCGCAGCGATCCGCCGTGCTTTTCCACCAGGTTCTGGGCCACCCACAGTCCCAAACCGTTCCCTGTCTCTGTCTTGGTGGTGAAGAATGGCTCAAAGATTCTGCGCTGCACGTCCAGCGACATCCCTGTCCCGTTATCGGCCAGGACGATCCGCACGCCCTCTGCCTCTTCGCGTCCATGAGCTCTACCGAAGACGGTGCGCCGCGATCTGCGTATCCGCACCACCAGCCGTCCGCCCCGGGCGGTCGCCTCGAGTGCGTTGGAGATCAGGTTGATAAACACCTGTCGCAGCTCACCATCCTTGCAGTTGACGGAGCCGGCACCCACCTCAAACTTCTGTGTCACCGTGACGCCGCTCGCGATCAGTTTGCCATGCAGCAGACGCAGCGCCGAGTCCATGATCTCCACCGGCTCGCAGTTCGACTCGGTCGGCTCGCGCACGCTCTTCAAGGTCTGCGAGGTGATCTGAGTCACACGCAACAGTTCTTCCTGAGCCATCTTTGCGTACTTGCTCGCCTCTTCCAGAGACTCCGCGCCCTGGATCAGATACACCAGGGTTCCCACGGATTCGAGCGGATTGTTGATCTCATGCGCGATGCTCGCGGAGAGGCGCCCGACCACTGCGAGCTTTTCGGTCTGCATCAGCACCTGTTCCGCCTGCACCCGGCGCTCCTCGGCACGGATGAGCATCCGGCTGTCCTCCCACAGGATCAGCGTCTGGATTCCAGTCAGCAGGACCACCAACATCGACAAGGTAAAGCCGGCATCGGAGAGTCCGGCCCGCATGAGCAGAAGCAGCGGCAGCGCGACCACCAACGGCAGCACCGTCACTCCCAAGAGCAGCCAACGCGTGCGGCCCTTGCGGTACGCCTGCTCATAGAGGGAGTGGATGGGCTCCAGTTGCGGCCGAGCCACAAGTCCTGCGAGCGCAAGCAGGAGCAGGCAGGTCGCCGTATGCACCGCAAGCGAACTCAGCCAAGGCACACCGAACAGCGGTCCCGCACTAAAGACAAAGCCGATCAACTCGGAGAGCGATATCCCGGCCACGGCGATCAGCAGACCGACACTGACGCGGGGGAGCCGATCCATGAGCAGCAAACCCAAGGCCAGCAGGATGAGGCAAGCCGCAGTCCCTTCGGCCATGCGACCCGGCGGTACACCCGGGGTAAGCACCGGCAGGCGTACCAGCAGACCGTCGAGACCTTCCCGAATGTGGAGTGGGTACTCCAGCAACGTTCCGCCACTTAGGAGCAGAGACAACCACTCCGCGAAGTCAGCGGCAGCTCCGGACCACTGTCCGCCCTTGAACTGGGCCGCCCTACCTCGTCCCCAGCAGCCTGCCGCCAGCAGCATCAGGCAAACCGCTGTATTGGGCTTCATGGTCGCGTAGTGCGGAAGCACAGAGGTCAGGCGGGGAACGTGCAGGAGCCACCCAAGGAGGTCCAGGCATGCCATGGCGGCGACCAGGCCCGGAAACAAGACCACCGCCTCGACCGTTCTGCGCTTCACCTTGACGTCAGGCTGTGCAGCCTGCATCACCATACCGTTAAGAGGAGCCTCCGCTCTGGCCATTGACACTCTGATTCTCCGTCTTGCACCTCAGGAAAGTGGTCTGCTTCTCGCGAGCCGGTCCGAGCGAGAAGCGACAAGTTTTGAGATGCGCTTTTGCTTTGGGAACGCTGGTCTATCTCCCCCGCAAGCAGTTTCACATCACGCGTAAATTCCCGTTTTGCAATGATCAGGCGAGCACCATCGCGCCGGCGGCCGGGATGACATCCTGAGGGATGTATGCGGGCGGAGCTCAGAAGCGGCGTACCCGTTTACAATCGTGAGACTGGCGATGCGTCTAGCGACCGTTCTTCCGCTCGATCCCTGGACTTCCCCGGGGACCCATCGTGAGGTCTCCCGGTCGCCTTCCAGTCGTACAAACGGGCCTATAGCTCAATTGGTTAGAGCAGCGGACTCATAATCCGTTGGTTCTCAGTTCAAGTCTGAGTGGGCCCACCAAACCTTCAAGGTAGACGGATGAACGATGGCTGCTGAGAGGCTAAGGTTGACGGGGCAGCGGATGCTGGACGACCTGCACGCGTTGCGGGCGCTTTCGTCCGATGAACGCGGGGCGCAGCGGGTCGCATGGACGCCCATGTGGTTGAAGGCACGGGCGTGGTTTGAAAGCAGGATCGCCGATCTACCGGGCGCGGTGGAGAAGCACTGTGACGCCGCGGGAAATCTCTGGGTGACGCTGCGCGGGGAGTCGGTGCAGGCGCTGCTGCTGGGCGGGCATCTGGATTCGGTGCCGAACGGCGGATGGCTGGATGGAACGCTTGGGGTGCTGGCTGGGCTTGAGGTGCTCAGGACGATCTGCGAGGTCTACGAGGGGCGGCCGCCGGTGACGGTTCGGCTGGTGGATTGGGCAGATGAAGAGGGTGCGAGATTTGGGCGAAGTTTGTTTGGGTCTTCGGCCTTTGCCGGGACATCGACGATTGCAGCGGATCGGGCGCGGACGGATAAAGCCGGGGTCACGCTTAAGGAGGCGCTGGCTCAGTGCGGGTACGATGTCGAACGGGCCGGCGAGGCGACCGTAGAACAAAAGCACGCGGCGGCTTACCTGGAGTTGCATATCGAGCAGGGGCCGGTGCTGGAAGAGCGAGGTCTGCCCCTGGCGGTGGTGCTGGGCACCAAGGGTGTGGAACGGCATGCAATTACATTTCATGGGCAGGAGGCGCACTCGGGATCGACGCCGATGGGGTCGCGGCGGGATGCGCTGGCGGCGGCTGCGAAGCTTGCACTGGAGATTCGGCCCATTGCAAAGCGGCATACGGATGCGGTCGCGACCATGGGAAGTGTAAAGACGTTTCCAGGGATCGTGACGGCGGTGGTGGGGCGCTGCGAGGCGACGTTGGATATGCGGGATCTGGATGCGAATGTGCTGGCGCAGATGTTCGCGGAGGCGAAGGCGGCGAGCGAACGGTTTGCGGCCGAGGAAGGCTGCGCGGTGGAGTGGTCGAGGATCTGGTCGATCGAGCCGATTCCTTTCGATCCGGCTCTGATTCGTCTCACAACGGAGGCGGTGCAGGAGGTTGCGGGCGAGGCTCCGCTGCTGCCATCCGGGCCTTTGCACGATGCGGCGGAGGTGGCGCGCGCGGGCATTCCGACGGTGATGATGTTCGTGCAGTCGGTGCATGGGCTGAGCCATAACGCGGCTGAGGATACAAAAGAGGAACACCTGCGCGCGGCGGTGGAGGCGTTCGGGCTGCTGGCGGAGAAGGTGATCGCTATCCTTTAAGGGATGGAGAAAAGCGAGGCTTTTGAGAGTTTGGCGGGATGAGGCATAATCGAGGCTTCCAGACTCATTAACGAGCAAGCAGGAGGTTCATGAGCGTTTCCCCGACCGTTCCGCAAGTGTCCTTCTTGTCCCAGGCTGCGACGCCGCCTGAAAACGCAGCGCGGTTTGCGGATCTGCATCCACCGCTGGAGAGGCAGGCCGCCGTAGTGGAGGCGAACCGTTGCCTGTTCTGCTTTGACGCACCTTGCATGATGGCTTGTCCGACGCACATCGATGTGCCGAAGTTCATCAAGAAGATTGCGACTAGGAACCTGGGGGGCTCGGCAAGGACCATCCTGGAGGCGAATATTCTGGGTGCAAGCTGCTCGCGGGCCTGCCCGGTGGAGGTGCTTTGTGAAGGCGCGTGTGTCATGCATCGGTACAACAGGCAGCCGATTGAGATTGCCCTGCTGCAGCGGCACGCGATGGATGCGTTTCACGCCTTGGGCAGTGCGGCGCCGTTTGTGCCGGACGCGGAGACGGGTTTGAAGGTGGCGCTTATCGGCGCAGGTCCGGCTTCACTGGCATGCGCGGCGGAGTTGCGGCGCGTGGGAATCGCGGCGACGATCTACGATGGACGTCCGCTGCCGGGAGGGCTGAATACGTATGGAATCGCAGAGTATAAGCTGCCGCTGAAGGAGAGCCTTCGCGAGATCGATATGATCGCGCGGCTTGGGGTGCGGTTTGAGTTTGGCGTGACCGTAGACGCGGCCAAGATGGCCGAATTTGAGAGCGACTGTGATGCGGTGTTTCTAGGTGTGGGACTGGGAGCGATTCATCGGCTGGGAGTGGCGGGCGAAGAGCTGGAAGGTGTTACCAATGCTCTGTATCTGATTGAGCGCTATAAGGCGGGAACGCTGACGACAATGCCTGCGCGTGTGGCGGTGGTGGGTGCGGGCAACACGGCGATCGATGCAGCGGTAGCGGCGAAGCGGCTGGGAGCGGAGCAGGTGCATATGATCTATCGGCGCGGGGCGGAGCAGATGTCGGCGTTTGCCTTTGAATATGAGCATGCCAAGCAGGAAGGGGTGCAGTTCCTCTGGCACGTTCAGCCGTTGGCGATTGAAGGCACGGGTACGGTGACTGGGCTGCGGCTTGCGTCGCTCGAGAGCACGGAGGATGGCTCGCTTGTACCGCAAGCGAATTCAGAGCTCACGCTGCCGGTAGACCTGATCGTGCTGGCGATCGGGCAGTCCACCCATACCGACTTCCTGGCGGCGAGCGGAACGGTGAAGTTGGAGCGTGGGCGGATTGTCATCGACCGCGCGACCGGGCAGACAAGCGTAGCGAAGATCTTTGCAGGGGGAGACGGTACGAATGGCGGTCGTGAGGTAGTCGATGCGGTTGCGGATGGCAAGCGGGCGGGGCTGGGAATCGCGGCGTACCTGAGTGGGAAGATGGAGGCGCATCGTGCCCGAGCCTAAGACACAGCCCACGCTTGCATGTAACTTCATCGGTATCAATTGCCTCAATCCGTTTTGGCTGGCCTCCGCGCCTCCCACGAACTGTGGCGAGCAGATTATGCGGGCGTTCGATGCCGGTTGGGGCGGGGCGGTGTGGAAGACGATCGGAGAGCCGATCACGAATGTAAGTTCGCGCTATTCCTCGATCGACTGGGGCGGCCAGCGGATGATGGGGTTCAACAACATTGAGCTGATCAGCGATCGGCCGATCGAGACGAATCTGCGTGAGATCGCCGAGGTCAAGCGCCGGTACCCGAAGCATGTGGTCATCGCTTCGTTGATGGTGGAGAGCAAGCGCGAGGTTTGGCATGAGATGGTGCGGCGCGCCGAGGATGCGGGAGCGGATGGACTGGAGTTGAACTTCGGATGCCCGCACGGCATGAGCGAGCGCGGCATGGGTTCCGCGGTGGGGCAGGTGCCGGAATATGCGGAGCGAATTACGTACTGGGTGAAGGAGCAGGCGCGTACGCCGGTGATCGTCAAGCTGACGCCGAACATCGCCGATATACGGATGCCGGCGCGAGCGGCGAAGCGGGGCGGCGCGGATGCGCTGAGCGCGATCAATACCATCAACTCCATTACTGGGATCGATCTGGATACGTTTGAGCCGAGACCGATGGTGGATGGCAAGAGCTCACACGGCGGGTACTGCGGGCCTGCGGTGAAGCCGATCGCCCTGAACATGGTGCAGCAGATTATGGCCGACCCGCTCGCTGAGCTGCCGTTGAGCGGCATCGGCGGGATTGGCGACTGGAGAGATGCGGCGGAGTTCATCCTGCTGGGCTGCGGGAATGTGCAGGTGTGTACAGCGGCAATGCACTTTGGGTACCGCATCGTGGAAGACATGACAGATGGGCTGCTGGAGTGGATGGGGCAGAAAGGATTTGTAACCATCGAAGATTTTCGTGGACGTTCTCTGCACAATGTCAAGGAATGGAAGCATCTGAACCTGAACTATCGCGTGGTGGCGCGCATCCATGCGGACAAGTGCATCGGGTGTCAGCTCTGCTATACGGCTTGCTGGGATGGCGCGCATCAGTGCATTCATCTCGACCGCGCGGCGGGTGGTGCCGAGACTCCGCCTGTTGGTACGGATCCGCGTTATGTCCACGCGGAGACGAATCCGCATGGGCTTCCGACTCCGGCGATGGTGATGGCACGATCCACCCAAGTGATTACGACGACTCCGATTCCCAAGCTGGATATCAGCGGAGTGGGCGTGAACCTATCTGTAACCCCAATTGCTCGTATTCCGCGAGTCGACGAAGATGAGTGTGTCGGATGCAATCTTTGCTCGCTGGTCTGCCCGGTGGATGGATGTATCACGATGGAGCGAGTAGAGAATGGGCTGCCGCCTCAGACGTGGGAAGAGCGGAGTGCGGCGGGCCTGGTCGCGGTCGGGGGCGGTGAGGCTGGGATCGCGGAGGGACGTGACTGATGGGTTTGCTGATCAAGGGCGGAACGGTGGTGCATGCGAGCTCGACCGTGCGGGCGGATGTCCTCGTAGAGGGTGAGACGATCGCGCAGGTGGGGGACGGAATCGATGCGAGCGGACACACGATCGTCGATGCGACTGGCTTGCTGGTCATGCCGGGAGGCATCGATGTGCATACGCACCTGGATATGCCCTTCGGCGGCACAACTTCAGCCGATGACTACCTGACGGGAACGCGCGCGTCGGCAGTCGGCGGCACAACGACCGTGATCGATTTTGCGCTGCAGTCTCGCGGGCACACGCTGGCGGAGGCACTCGAGATCTGGAGGGGCAAGGCGAAGGGTAAGGCCTGTGTCGACTACTCGCTGCACATGGCGATCACCGACCTCAGTCCGAAGGGTCAGCGCAATGCGACCCTCGATGAGATGGATGCGATGGTGCACGAGGGGATCACGAGCTTCAAGCTATTCATGGCGTACCCCAACGTGTTGATGATCGATGACGGGCTCATGTTTCAGGTGATGCAACGAGCCGCGAAGCTGAAAGCGCTGATCTGCATTCACGCGGAAAACGGGAGCGTCGTTGACGTGATCGTCGCCCAGGCGCTGGCTGAGGGAAAGACAGCGCCGCACTACCATGCGCTCACGCGGAGTACGCATGCAGAGGCGGAGGCGACGCATCGAGCGATCGCGCTGGCAGAGATGGCGGGGGCGACGGTTTACATCGTGCATCTCTCAAACACCGATGCACTGCGGGAGTTGAAAGCGGCACAGGCGCGCGGCTTGCGGGCACTGGCGGAGACGTGTACGCAATACCTGGTGCTGTCGCTTGAGGAGCAGATGCCAGGCAAGAGCTTCCAGGAGGCGAAGTATGTCTTTACGCCGCCGTTGCGGTCGAAGACCAACCATGCGCCGCTTTGGGAAGCCCTAGCGGATGGGAGTTTGAGCGTGGTCTCGACGGATCATTGTCCGTTCCGGTTCGAGGACCAGAAATCTCTGGGCAAAAACGATTTTACGAAGATTCCGAACGGCGGGCCGGGCATCGAGAACCGGATGCAGTTGCTTTGGCATCATGGCGTCAATGCAGGACTGCTGACGCCGGAGCGGTTTGTGGAGCTGACCGCGACCGGGCCGGCAAGGATCTTTGGCATGACAAAGAAGGGTGTCGTCGCGGAGGGCTTTGATGCGGATCTGCTGCTTTGGGATCCGGAGGCGGAGTACACCATCAGCGCGGCGACCCAGGCGATGAACACGGACTACAGCATGTTTGAGGGCTGGACGGTAAACGGCAATGCGGCCAAGGTGTACTCGCGTGGGACGCTGGTGGTGGAGGATGGCAGGTTCATCGGCAAGCCGGGGCATGGACGCTTTGTGAAGCGGGAAGCAAACGCCGGAGGTCTCGAATGATTGCTACCACTCAGGTTACAGTTGCGCCGGAGAGCATCAGCCTAACCCTGAATCCGGATGCACGGCTCTATAACGCCGACCTTGCGCCTACAACTCCGGCGCAGCGAACCTGGACGACCTACAACTACATTGCGCTGTGGTTTTCCATGTCGATGGAGGTGACGACGTACATGCTGGCGTCGTCGCTGATCGCGGGCGGGATGAACTGGTGGCAGGCGGTGGGAACGATCTTGCTGGGCAACCTGATCGTGCTGATCCCCATGGTGCTGAACGCGCATGCAGGAGCCAAGTACGGCATTCCCTTCCCCGTGTTTGTGCGGGCGAGCTTCGGCACGCGCGGCGCCAACATTCCGGCGGTGCTGCGGGCAATGGTGGCGTGCGGTTGGTTCGGTATCCAGAGCTGGATTGGCGGTCAGTCGATCGCGGCGATGGTGCATGTGCTTTGGCCCGTGACGGAGGCTATGCCGTTTGTGTTGTGGAGCTGCTTCCTTGGATTTTGGCTGCTAAATATGGCCATTGTGTGGCGCGGAGTGGAGTCGATCCGCTTTCTGCAAAGCTTCTCCGCGCCGTTTCTGCTGGTGATGTCGCTGGTGCTGCTTGCGTTCATGACACACAAGGCCGGCGGCTTCGGCCCGATGCTTGCCGCGCCGAGCAAATTTACGTCCACGTCTTCGTTTCTGAAGTTCTTCTTTCCCATACTGACTGCGATGGTCGGCTACTGGGCAACACTCTCTCTCAACATTCCAGACTTCACGCGCTATGCGAAGTCGCAAGGCTCGCAGATTATCGGGCAGGCATTCGGACTGCCGGTCGCGATGACGCTATATAGCTTTATCGGGATCGCCTGCACATCGGCTTCAACGGTCGTCTTCGGCGAGCCGATCTGGAGTCCGATCACGCTGCTGGGCAAGTTTCATCAGCCGCTGATTGCTTTGCTGGCGTTGATCAGTATTCTCACGGCAACGCTGAATGTAAATATCGGAGCAAATGTCGTAAGCCCATCCAATGATTTTTCCAATCTTGCGCCGCGGTACATCAGCTTCAGGACGGGCGGGCTGATCACTGGATTTCTAGGGCTCGCAATGATGCCGTGGAAGCTGATGGCTAGTTTTGGCAGTTACATCTTCGGTTGGCTCGTCGGGTACTCGGGGCTGCTTGGGCCAGTGGCCGGAATTATGGTGGTCGATTACTTTTTGCTACGCGACACGCGCCTGGATCTGAAGGCGCTCTATCAAGCGTCCGGCGTGTATCAGTACAGCAGTGGGTTCAATCCACGAGCGATCGCTGCCTTGGTTGCCGGTGTCATTGCAGCGTTGATCGGCTTGTTCGTTGCTCCGTTGCGGTTCCTTTCCGATTACGCCTGGTTTGTGGGCTTTTTGTTGTCGGGCGCAGTGTACTTCATACTGATGATGGGCAGGATTCCCATCCAGAAAGCAGAGACACGATGAGCGCTCTTGAGACACCGCTAGCCAAGCCTTCGACCTTGACCTCACAGGAAGTCGTCGACATTACGCGCACCACGAACTATGGTACCTGGCGCTTCCAGAAGAACTGGATGCCGATGCACATCGTGGATGCGAAGGACTGCTACATCTATGACGGCGCGGGAAAGGAGTACCTCGACTTTTCCTCGCAGCTGATGTGCTCCAACCTGGGGCATAAGAATCAGGCTGTGATTGACTCGATCGCGGCACAGGCGCAGCAGCTTGCCTATGCGATGCCGGGGTATGCCACCGATGCGCGGGCTGAACTCTCGAAAGTGCTGCTCGAGATTTTGCCGGCGGGATTGAAGAAGTTTTTCTTCACGACCTCCGGCACCGATGCCAACGAGGCTGCGTTCAAGATTGCACGGATGTATACGGGCAAGACGAAGATCATCGCACGATACCGCAGCTACCACGGGTCAACCTCGGGAAGCATCGCGGCTACGGGTGATCCGCGGCGTTGGGCGATGGAGCCGCGCGGCAAGCAGCAGGGCGTGATCTTCGGGCCGGAGGTGAACTGCTACCGGTGTCCAATCAAGCACACGTATCCGGGGTGTGGGATCGCGTGCGTCGATTACCTGGAGCACATGATCCGTAACGAGTCGGATGTGGCGGCCATCATCGTTGAGCCAATTGTTGGAACGAACGGCGTGATCGTGCCGCCGGATGAGTACATGCCGAAGCTGCGTAAAGTTTGTGACGAGACCGGTGTGCTGATCATCGCCGATGAGGTCATGACGGGTTGGGGACGGACGGGCAAGTGGTTCGCGATGGAGCACTGGGGCGTGGTGCCGGATATCCTGACGACGGCCAAAGGGATCACCAGCGCCTATGTGCCGCTGGGGCTCTGTGCGACGAGCGAGGCGATTGGGAGGTACTTTGACGATCACTACTTTGCCCACGGCCATACCTATGAGGCGCATCCGATGACGCTTGCGCCGGCAGTGGCGACCATCAGCGAGATGCGGCGGCTGGGGCTGGTGGAGCGGTCGGCGGAGCTGGCGCCGTATGTCGAAGGCAAGCTGAAGGCCTTGAAGGAGAAGCACCCATGCGTAGGAGATGTGCGCGGCAAGGGCTTGTTCTGGGCCGTCGAGCTGGTGAAGAACCGGACGACGAAAGAGCCGTTCAACAACTATTCCGACAAGGTTTCAGGGAAGCCGCTGCTGGTGGATCAGATCGCGGGGAAGTGCCTGGCGGACGGAGTCATCATTCAGGCCTGGGTCTCGCACTTTGTGATTGCGCCGCCTTTGATCGTGACCAAAGAGGAGATCGACCGGGGCATATCGACGCTGGACAAGCACCTGGCGATCGCGGACGCACTGGTGGAGGAGGACAAGCCCGCGCCAGCCATCGAACTCACGACCACCAGCGCCACCAGCGATAGTTAAAGTAGGTTCGGACGAGCAGCGTGGGAGATTTGCATGGCGTACAAGACCATCGACGGGCTGACAAGCTCGATCATTCCTTACTTTCTGGCGGAAGGCGAGTGCACGGTGCTGCTGGGGCAACGCGGCCCGAACTCCAGGGCGTTCGCGAATGCCTGGTGCCTGGTCGGAGGATTCCTGGAATCCGGCAAGGAGAGCCTGCCGGAGTGCGCGGCGCGAGAGCTTGAGGAAGAGACCGGGATCTCCGCGTCGCCGGAGCAGATGAAGCTGGTGACGGTGCAGTCGAATCCTGGGCGGGACCCGCGCGGGGTGATCGTGGATACGGTGTGGTCCTGCAGGCTGGGGAAGCAGGTGGAGGTGACGGCCGCGGATGATGTGCAGGCGGTGCGCTGGCTCTCGTTGCAGGAGGCGCTGCTGATGGATCTGGCGTTCGATCACGGGGATTCGCTGCGGCAGTTTGCGGCTGCGGAGAAGCTGACTGGCTAGCGGCTTGTTCAAGCACCCTTCGGCGCGTACTCTGGATGCATGAACCGGAACGTGACTGCACTCGCTGGCTTGCTCGTCCTGACCTTCCCTGTGGCTGCATGGGCGCAGGCTGCTCCCGCAATGCCGCAACCCAACGGTCCCGCGGCTGAGGTACAGTTCGCCTATAACCGCCTTAAGCCGAACATCCTCAAGGCGGCGGAGAAGATGCCGGCTGACCAGTACGGGTACAAGCCGACACCGGAGATTCGTGCGTTCGGGCGCGTGGTCAACCATGTCACGGAGGCGCAGTTCCATACCTGCACCGCGCTCAACGGCACCGCCTTCGATAAGGCCGCAGTGCCGACGGACGATGCGGGTAAGGAGGCGATCCTGGCCGGGCTAAAAGCGTCGTTTGCCGAGTGCGATAAGGCCTATACGTCATTGACGGACGGAACGCTGATGGCCGTCGCGACCATGGGACCGATGACGCGCACGCATATCGGGTTGGCGTGGGGAAATGTGTCGCACGACAACGAGCAGTACGCGGAGCTTTCAACGTATCTGCGGCTGAAGGGGCTTGTGCCTCCCACGAGCGAAAAGTAACCGGCCGCCCACAGTCTGGCCTGCGACTCCCGGGCTTGCACTGGAGGAGAGGCTTGGCCGGACAACAAATCCTGTCTCGATCTGAAGCAGAATGAGAATCATTGCGCCTTATAGGGATGGAGCACAAAACTTTTTTCCTAGTTCTTCCATCCATTCTCATGTGAGTAAGCAATTTATGCGGTCGATTCCTGCATCTGTGATGTCTCAAGCTGAACTGGCACAAGGACACTGATGCGGGATCAAAGGGACGATGCTGCACGTGCGGAGGAGTTAGGCGATTCGTTCGCGGCGCATAACTCCGAGTCGTATGGCGGCGATGTAGGCCGGGCCTTCGCGGAGAAGAACGCTGAAGAAGAACGCCGGAGCCACATCGCCAGGCAAAGCCATCATCCCTGGATCTGGTGGACGGTTGGCGTCGTACTTGTGCTCGCGCTGGTCCTCTTCCTTACGCACGGAAAGGGCGGCAAAAGCGGCGCCGGGGCAGCAGCAGGCGGCAAGGGCGGAGCGCCGGCCGCGGGCGGCGGACGAGGGCAACAGGGACCGGCTTCGATCACCGTCGCACCGGCTACGACGGGCAACATGAACGTCTATGTCAACGCGCTTGGGACGGTGACGCCGACGAACACCGTCACCATCTACAGCCAGATCACGGGCAAGGTGATGGCGGTCCACTACCGGGAAGGCCAGCTCGTGACCAAAGGCCAGCCGCTGATCGAGATTGATCCAAGACCGTATGAGGCTACCCTGACCCAGGCGGAGGGCACGCTGCAGCATGACCAGGCGGTGCTCGCCGAGGCGAAGATCGATCTGGAGCGATATCAGATCGCCTTCTCGAAGAATGCCATCGCGCGGCAACAGCTGGAAGATCAGCAGCAGGTCGTGCTGCAGGACCAGGGTACGGTCACGACCGATGAGGGAACTGTCGCCTATGACAAGGTACAGCTCTCGTACTGTCACATCGTCTCGCCGATCACAGGAAGGGTGGGGTTGAGGCTCGTGGATCCGGGCAACACCGTCTTCGCTGGAACGGGTTCAACCTTGGCTGTGGTCACGCAACTCCAGCCGATCACCGTGGTCTTCAACGTCTCCGAAGATGATCTACCGGGCATCCAGGCACAGCTGAAGAGTGGCAGGACGTTAGCGGTGGACGCGTTTGACCGCTCCAACGACAAGCAGATCGAGGCTGGGCGGCTGAACTCGCTGGATAATCAGATCGACACTACGACGGGTACGGTGAAGTTTCGTGCAGGGTTCGACAATCGGCAGCTCACACTTTTTCCCAATCAGTTCGTCAATGCAAGGCTGCTCGAGAAGACCTTGAACAATGTAGTTTTGGTACCCTCAGCGGCCGTGCAGCACAATGGCACGCAGGCGTTCGTCTACGTGGTGAAGCCGGATAAAACAGTGGGTGTGCAGAATGTGACGGCGCTGACCAGCGACGAGAGGTCGACTGCGGTGCAGGGGGTCGCAGCGGGGACGAGCCTCGCCACCAGCGGGTTCGATCGCCTTGAGAATGGCGCGAAGGTTCTCGTCGGTGGCAGCGGACCGAAAGCCGCGCAGGGGCATGGAGAGAACGGCTCCACTGGTGGGAAAAAAGGCGGAAACACGGGAAGTAAAGCTCCATGAGTCCTTCACGGCCGTTTATTCTTCGTCCGGTTGCGACTGCACTTTTGATGGTGGCTATCTTCCTTGCGGGTGCGGTGGCTTACTTTCAGCTTCCTGTTTCCGCATTGCCTGAGGTCGACTATCCCACGATCCAGGTGCTGACGTTTTATCCGGGAGCGAGTCCGGATGTAGTCGCCTCCGGGGTCACGGCTCCACTGGAACGGCAGTTTGGTGAGGTCGCCGGCTTGAGCCAGATGACCTCCACGAGCGCGGGCGGAGTGTCCGTGATCGTGATGCAGTTTCAGCTCAGCCTGAACATCGATGTGGCCGAACAGGAGGTGCAGGCGGCGATCAACGCAGCCCAGAGCTACCTGCCCGCGAATCTTCCCACGCCGCCGATCTACAGCAAGAGCAATCCAGCGGATGCGCCCGTGCTGACGCTTGCGTTGACCTCGAACGAGATCGCACTTTCGCAGGTGGAGGACCTTGCCGACACACGGCTGGCTCCGAAGATCTCTCAAATTAGCGGCGTCGGGCTGGTCAGCATCTCGGGCGGACAGAAGCCTGCAGTGCGTATCCAGGCCAATCCCACCGCACTTGCGGCTTTTGGGATCAACCTGGAAGACCTGCGCAATGCGTTGACCGGAAACAGCCTGAACTCCGCCAAGGGCAATTTTGATGGACCGTCCCAGGACTACACGATCAACGCAAACGATCAACTGCTCTCCAGCAAGGACTACGGACAGGTCGTGGTGGCATATCGCAACGGGGCGCCCGTAATGCTGGGGCAGGTCGCGAAGATTGTCGATGGGGTGGAGAACTCCAAGCTGGCTGCGTGGATGAACTACACGCCTGCGGTGATCGTAAACATCCAGCGGCAGCCCGGCGCTAACACGATCCAGGTGGTCGACAAGATCACCAAGCTGCTGCCGCAGTTGGAGACTACGCTGCCCAAGGCCGTGCATGTGCAGATCGTCACGGACCGCACGACCGCGATCCGCGCATCGGTTAAGGATGTCGAGTTTGAGCTGGGGCTTACGATCGCACTCGTCGTGATGGTGATCTTCCTCTTCCTGAGGAACCTTGCTGCAACCGTGATTCCCAGCGTTGCCGTACCCATCTCCTTGATCGGCACGCTGGGCGTGATGTACCTGGCCGGCTACAGCCTGAACAACCTGACCATGATGGCGCTCACCATCTCGACCGGCTTCGTCGTCGACGACGCGATCGTCATGATCGAGAACATCTCGCGCTACATCGAAGAAGGCGAAGGATCGATGGAGTCTGCGCTGAAAGGCGCGGAGCAGATCGGGTTCACCATTCTCTCGTTGACCATCTCCTTGATTGCCGTGCTGATTCCGCTGCTGTTCATGGGCGACATTGCGGGCCGCCTGTTCCGGCAGTTTGCAGTCACGCTGGCGGTGACGATTATCATCTCCGCGTTCGTCTCCCTGACGCTGACCCCGATGATGTCCGCGCGGCTGCTGAAGTACACGCCGCCGGAGGAGCAGGGGTGGTTCTACGAGAGATCCGAAGAGGTCTTCAACAGCATCATCCGCCTTTACGGGCGCACGCTGAAGTTCGTACTCCGCTTCCAAACCATTACGCTCTTGATCGCAGTCGCTACGTTGATCCTGACGGTGGTCCTCTACATCACCGTTCCGAAGGGCTTCTTCCCCACGCAGGACACCGGCATCATCCAGGGCATCACGCAGGCTTCGCCCACCATCTCTTTCGACGAGATGAGCAAGAAGCAGGAGGACGTCGCGAAGGTCCTGCTCAGTGATCCGGCGGTGGAGAGCATCTCGTCCTTCATCGGTGCCGACGGGACGAATACCACGTTGAACAGCGGACGCATCCAGATCAACCTCAAGCCGCTCGAAGATCGCGGTATCAACTCAACCGGTGTGATCGACCGCCTGGGGCCGGGTCTGGAAAAGATCGCCGGAATCAAGCTCTACATGCAACCCGTGCAGGACCTGACGGTGGACGACCGCGTGAGCCGGACCGAGTATCAGTACACGCTGGAGGATCCAAGCCAGGCAGAGTTGAACCAGGTGTCGCATGATTTTGTGGCCCGGTTGAAGCAACTGCCCGAGCTTGCGGATGTGGTGACGGACCAGCAACTTGGCGGCGCGGCGACGACGCTCGTGATCGACCGGCCGACCGCTTCACGATTCGGCATTACGCCTTCGACGATCGACAACACGCTTTACGACGCGTTCGGCCAGCGTCAGATCAACACGATGTATACGCAACTGAATCAGTATCATGTCATCCTGGAGACCGCTCCCAGCTTCCAGCAGGACCCGAACAAGCTCAACGACATCTACATCCAGGGTTCAACCACCGGAACCTTCGCCGCGCCGGTCGCGAGCACCTCCGGCTCTTCCTCCGGGGCGGGCGCAGGAGCAAGCGCAAACTCCGGCAACGCCCTGCTCTCCAGCTCTTCGACAACCGGCGTGGGAACCGCCTCCAACGGGACCGCGCTCTCTTCCTCAAGCGGCACGACCGCAACTTCATCTTTAGCTTCGGTCAACACCTCCTCAGCTTTCTCCACCTCATCCACCTCACAGACCGGCACGAGCGTCCTGGGCAGTGTGAGCACGGCCGCTAACACCTCATCCAGCACCAACACAGCAACCAGCGGGACGACACGCTCCGGCTCCGGATCCACCACCGCTCCCGGCGCCGCAAGCAGCGGCTCAAGCGGAGGCTCGGGGTCGAGCTCAGCCACCTCCGCCAGCATCGCGAGCCCCGTCCCGTTGAGCGCGTTCACACACTTCGAACCCAGCAGCGAGGCGCTCTCCATCAACCACCAGGGCCAGTTCCCTGCCGTGACGGTCTCCTTCAATCTCGCAGCGGGAACGTCCCTCGGACAGGCCCTGAATGCGATCAACAAAGTGATCAAGGATGCGAATCTTCCGCCGAGCGTGATCGCAGACTATCAAGGAACGGCCTCGGCCTTCGAGAGTTCCCAATCGAATGAAGGCCTGCTGATCCTGGCGGCGCTGGTCACGGTCTACATCGTTCTAGGCGTTCTCTACGAGAGCTTCGTCCATCCCGTGACCATTCTATCGACCTTGCCCTCAGCGGGCGTGGGTGCGTTGCTCGCGCTTCGTCTTTTCGGTCTGGACCTGGATATCGTTGCGATCATCGGGATCATTCTGCTCATCGGGATCGTGAAGAAGAACGGCATCATGATGGTGGACTTCGCCTTGGATGCGGAGCGGCACCAGGGCTTGAATGCGACGGAAGCCATCTACCAGGCGTCCCTGCTGCGTTTTCGCCCCATCATGATGACGACGATGGCTGCCCTGCTGAGCGGACTCCCGCTGGCCTTCGGGACAGGCATCGGATCGGAGCTGCGAAAGCCCCTCGGCGTAGCCATGGTAGGCGGCCTGCTCTTCAGCCAGGTGTTGACGCTCTACACGACGCCGGTCATCTACATCTTCTTCGACAACCTGGGCGCGAGGCTCGCGCACAGGCCGGGGAACAAGACCATAGAGCAAGGTGAGTCCCGCCGCGAGGTAGAGCACGCATGAACCCTTCGCGGCTCTTTATCGATCGTCCCATCGCAACCACGCTGCTTACGATCGCCATCGCAATCGCGGGGTTCATCGCGTTCGCCGTGCTTCCGGTTTCACCCTTGCCGCAGGTTGATTTCCCCACCATCAGCGTTGCGGCGACCCTACCCGGCGCCAGCCCGGACATCATGGCATCGTCGGTCGCGACGCCGCTTGAGCGGCAGTTCGGCCACATCGCCGGCGTCACGGAGATGACCTCCTCCAGCACGCTGGGCACAACGTCGGTCACCCTGCAGTTTGACCTAAGCCGCAACATCGATGGAGCCGCGCGCGATGTAGAGGCCGGCATCAATGCGGCCCGCAGCTACCTGCCGACCAACCTGCCGGCGAACCCAACCTATCGCAAGGTCAATCCGGCTGATTCGCCCATCCTTGTGCTGGGTTTGCAAAGCGACACCTATGACGTGCCGACCCTCTACGACGAGGCATCGACCGTCATCGAGCAGAGGATCTCGCAGATTACCGGTGTCGGCGAGGTACTCGTCGTCGGAGCTTCACTCCCGGCAGTCCGGGTCGAGTTGAACCCCGATCAACTGGCAAGCTACGGCATCAGCCTGCCCTCGGTACAGGCTGCGATCTCGGGGCAGAACTCCAACTCCGCCAAGGGCCAGATTGCAAACGGGCTCACCACCGCGGACATCCTCGCGAACGATCAAATCTCCAAAGCGGCAGCCTATAAACCATTGATCGTGGGCTACCACAACGGCGGCGCGGTGCACCTGCAGGATGTGGCGGACGTGGTGGACTCGCAACAAACCGTCCGGCAGGCCGGCTTCCTGAACGGCAAGCCTTCGGTCAACATGCTCATCTTCCGGCAACCCGGCGCCAACATCATCACCACCGTGGACGCCGTAAAGGCAGCCTTGCCCGGCCTTCAGGCAACCATCCCCAAAGGAGAGCACCTGGTCACGATCCTCGATCGTACGTTGACCATTCGCGCCTCTGTCAACGATATCGAACTCACGCTGATCATCTCGGTCATCCTCGTCATTCTGGTGGTCTTCCTCTTCCTCAGAAACTGGCGCGCGACACTCATCCCGGCCGTCGCGGTACCGGTTTCTCTGATCGGCACCTGCGCGATCATGTACATCTGCGGCTTCTCGCTCGACAATCTATCCCTCATGGCGCTGGCAATTGCGAGCGGATTCGTCGTGGACGATGCCATCGTCGTGATGGAGAACATCTCACGCCATCTGGAAGAAGGATTTCCGCCGGTGCAGGCCGCGCTCAAAGGCGCGAAGGAGATCGGCTTCACCGTCTTCTCCATCTCGGTCTCGTTGATCGCCGTCTTCATCCCGTTGCTGCTGATGGGAGGCATCATCGGCAGACTGTTCCGTGAGTTCGCCATCACCCTCTCAGCGGCCATCCTGGTCTCGATGGTGATCTCGCTGACGACCACTCCCATGATGTGCTCGCGGGTCCTGATCCCGGAGAAGGACATCGAGCACGGCAAGCTCTATGCCTGGAGTGAACGCGGCTTCGACAAGGTCCTTGCAGGCTATCGCCAAACCCTCAACTGGACGCTCGATCATCCAGCGCTCATCCTGCTCATCTTCCTCGGAACGCTGGCGTTGAACATCTTCCTTGTAGCCAAAGTTCCCAAGGGGTTCTTCCCCCAGCAGGACACGGGCGCGGTACAGGGCGGCATGCAAGGGCCGCAGGATACGTCCTTCTACGCGATGCGCAGCGCCGTGCAGCAATCCGTCAGCATCATCAAGGCTGATCCCGGCGTGCTCAACGTAATGGGCTTCACCGGGGGGCAAGGCGCCACCAACAGCGGCTTCGCCTTCATCGCACTCAAGCCGCTCAACCAGCGCAAAGTCAGCGCAGGGGAGATCATCGCTCGTCTCCGGCCGAAGCTGGCCAAGGTCACAGGCGGTGCCACCTTCCTGCAGCCGGTGCAGGATATCCGCATCGGCGGCCGGCAAGCCAACGCGCAGTACCAGTACACGCTGGAAGCCGAGTCGACGGAAGATCTGCAGAAGTATGGACCGCAGCTTCTTTCCCGGATGAAGGCTACTCCGGGCTTTGCCGACGTCAGTACCGATCAGCAGAACAAGGGTCTCCAGGCTTTGCTCTCCTATGACCGCCCTACGGCTGCACGGCTCGGGATCACACCGCAGTTGCTGGACAACACGCTCTATGACGCCTTCGGTCAGGCCGAGGTGTCGACGATCTACACGGAGCTCAATCAGTACTACGTCGTCATGGAGGTTGCCTCCAAGTACTGGAAGGATCCAGCCGGACTGCATGACGTCTATGTCGTTCCCACCTCCGGCGGAGGCGCCGTTCCGCTCGACAGCGTGCTGAAGTACGCACCGTCGACCTCTCCGCTGGCAGTCAATCACACCGGCCTCTTTCCCTCCGTGACCGTATCGTTCAACCTGCAGCCGAACGTCTCCCTCGGCGAGGCGACCCAGAAGATCACACAGATCCAGCAGGACCTGGGCTTCCCGCAATCCGTTCACGGCCAGTACTCAGGCACTCTGCAAGCCTTTCAACAGTCGCTCGGCAGCGAACCGTATCTGATCCTGACCGCGATCCTGGCGGTCTACATCGTGCTCGGCATTCTCTACGAGAGCCTGGTCCATCCCATCACGATTCTTTCCACGCTGCCGTCGGCCAGCGTAGGAGCCATGCTGGCCCTGCTGCTGACCAATACTGAACTCGATGTGATGTCCATCATCGGAATCATTCTGCTGATCGGCATCGTCAAGAAGAACGCCATCATGATGATCGACTTCGCCTTAAATGCGGAACGCAATGAGCATATGAGCACCCGTGAGTCGATCTTCCAGGCGTCTCTGCTTCGCTTCCGTCCCATCCTGATGACCACGATGGCCGCGCTCTTCGGTGCCGTGCCCCTGGCGGTCGGAACCGGCATCGGATCTGAACTCCGTAGACCGCTGGGAATCTCGATCATCGGGGGGCTGCTGGTGAGCCAGGTGCTGACGCTCTACACGACGCCCGTCATCTATCTCTTCATGGACAACCTGCGGCTCAAGGTTCAAGGCGATAAAAACGCGCGGCTGTTCACGGCGAGTGCGGTGGCGCAATGAAAGGTTCTGCTATGAAGAAAAGTTTCTGCCTTCTGATGGCACTTGCCACGCTGGCTATTATGGAAGGCTGCAGGGTCGGGCCCAAGTACGTCCGAGCCACGACGCCCGCTCCCCCGGCTTACAAGGAGACTGCCCCTGCGGCATACAGCGGCATGACACCCGGTGTCTGGCAGCCTGCCAGGCCGGGAGACGCGCTGCTCAAAGGCAAGTGGTGGCAGATCTTCAACGAGCCGGAGTTGAACGCACTTGAGGATACGCTCGAGATCGACAACCAGAACATCGCCACCTACTTCCAGAACTTCATGGCCGCACGTGCTCAGGTAAGGCAGGCACGGGCAAGCTACTATCCCACGGTCAGCGTTGCCCCGTCCTACACGCGCGAGCACTCGCCAGGCACACTGCGCGGTCTTGGAGTCTCCACCGGAACCGGAGTCGGCACTACAGGCACAGGAACAGGAACGACCGGCACCGGCGGTACAACCGGCACCGGCGGGACCACCGGTACAACAGGCGTCACCACAACCTCTAGCGGCGGCACCTACACAGATTTATCCCTTCCCTTCGACGTCTCCTGGGAGCCGGATCTTTGGGCAAGATCCGCAACACCGTCCGCGAGTTCCAATATGCAACCCAGGTGAGTGCGGCAGACCTGGAAAACGAACGCCTCACCGAAGAGGCAGACCTGGCGGAGTACTACTTCGAGCTTCGCGGCCAGGACGCCTTGCAGAAGGTCTACAACGACACCATCGAAGCCGATCGCAGATCGTTGGAACTGACCCGTGTGCTGGTGGAGACAGGCATCGATAGCCCTGAAGCAGTGGCGCAAGCTGAGGTCACCCTCAAGAACGCCGAAGAAGCGGGTGCGGGCGTCGCGCAGAACCGGGCCATCTACGAACATGCCATCGCCACCTTGATCGGCAAGCCCGCCTCCTCCTTCTCCTTGCCGGTGCGGCCGAGCACTCCGCAAGCGCCGCCCATCCCCATCGGCCTGCCGTCGGAGTTGTTGCAGCGCAGGCCCGACATAGCCGCGGCGGAACGAACCATGGCGCAGGCAAACGCGCTGATTGGGGTCGAGCAGGCTGCCTACTATCCCACCCTGAGCCTGACCGGGAGCGGCGGCCTTGAGTCCTCGCAGATCGGCAGCCTCTTCTCCGTGCCGGCCTTCTTCTGGTCGCTGGGAGCGAGCGCCAGCGAGACCATCTTCGACGCAGGTCTGCGGCGTGCCACCATCGCCCAATACACGGCTCAGTTCAACGCCGACGTCGCCATCTACAGACAGACTGTCTTGACAGCCTTCCAGCAGGTGGAGGACTACCTCGCAACCCTGCGCGTCACCTCCCAGCAAATCATCAAGCAGCAGGAGGCGATCGACGCAGCCCAGCGCTACGTCGACATCGCAACCGCTCGTTATCAGACCGGCCTCGATCCTTACCTCAACGTCATCAGCGCGCAGACGACGCTGCTCAGCGATCAGCAGACTCAGGTCACGCTGAAGGTGAGCGAGATGACCGCGGCAGTAGAGTTAATCCAAGCCCTGGGCGGCGGTTGGGATGCGACTCAGCTTCCTGCGGCCGGCCAGGTGAACAGCGGGACTGCGGTACAGCAAGTAAGCGGTGTAAGGTGAGTCAATTGAGCCGGTCTACATGCTCTTTATCTAAGCACAGCGGGTTATGAGGCATGACAGGATTTCCGTCCATGGAGGATTGGCCGCGGAACACCTACCTTACCGAAAGCCCGGGAGGATGAGCCATCCGGCCCGGGCTAAGCTGCTTCCGGAGCGAGGATGAGGCAGGTCTGGATGCAATGGGCGTAGAGCTTGCCGGCTTCGTCGAGGAGCTTGGCTTCGGCAACGGCGGTGCGGCGGCCAAGATTGAGTACCGTCCCAATACATTGCATCAGGCCTGATTTTGCGGTGACGGCACGGATGAAGTTGACTTTGAGTTCGAGCGAGGTGTAGCTGGTGCCGGCAAAAAGGAGCGAGTGCACGGCACAGGCCGACGCGGAATCGAGCAGGGTGCAGATGACGCCGCCGTGAACACTGCCGAGAGGGTTGTAGTGAAACTCCTCAGGCTGCAGCGAAAACGTAACCTTGCCGCGCTCGACCTGAATAGGAAACTGGCTGAAGCCAAGGGTGGCGCCGATGGGTGGCCCGGGAAGTTCGCCACGACTCATGGCCATAAGATAGTCGAAGCCGCTAAGGGCGAGACCGGCTTTGGCGGCGGGCATGGGGTCCTGCCAGGAGAAGGTGCGGGTGCGAGGATCGGTGGATTGGCTGGACATCCAGGACAGTGTATCTGAACCGCTGTTCAGGTAGCGAGCTATAGCAAGTTACCTGTTGGTGTATCGAGAGGCTTGGTCTCAACGTCATTTTCTCTCAAGGAAAATAACTCTGCACCATACACCCACTCTACAGAAACAGGTAATTTGCTCTCCTTTAAACACTCGCGCTCCATGCATCGAACGCAGCTTCCACCGCCGGTACATGCACCCGGTTTCTTCCTGCCAGCTTGGCCGCGTAAAGCGCACGATCCGCATCCAGGATGAGACGCTCGGACGGCGAAGTCACGTCGGCGGCGACACCAAAGCTGCAGGTCACGTCGATCGACACATCACCCACGAAGAGCGACGCACTGGAGATCGCCTTCCGAAACTCCTCGGCCCTCTTGTGTCCGTCGGTCAGGTTACAACCCGGCAGCACGATCAGGAACTCTTCCCCTCCGTATCGCCCCGCCGAGTCATACGGCCGGATGAGCCCTTGGATACGCCCTGCAACCTCTTCAAGCACACGGTCTCCCGCCATATGCCCATACGTATCGTTGACCCGCTTGAAGTGATCGACATCCGCCATCAGCACACAGATGGATAGCCCTTCGCGCCTCGCACGCGCGGTCTCGGAGGTGAGTATCTCCAGAATCGTTCGCCGGTTCCACAGCCTGGTCAGCGAGTCTCTCGTGGCCTGCTCATGCAGCGCATCGCGAGCCGCCGCCGCCACCTCCAGAGCCTCCTGCAACTCCTTGGTCCTGCTGCCCACCTTCTCTTCGAGTGCATGGTTTCGCGCCACAAGGTAGTGAACGCGAATGCGATAGAGCAGCACACCCGCCACCAGCAGAATCAAACCGCAAAGAACCCGAAACCACACCGTCTGCCAGACATGCGGGGTCACTTGAACCTCCAGCACCGCGGTATGAGTGCCCCATTGCCCATCCCGGTCCGCGCCTTGGACCTCAAAGCGATAGTGCCCCGGCGGGACCTTCGTGTAGAAGGCCTCACGCCGGGTTCCGCTCTCCACCCAGTCCTGATCGAAGCTAGCCAGCCGATAGCGAAAACGCACCCGTTCCGGCGCGACGAAATCCGGCGCAGTGAACTGGATCTCCAGATCGCCGGCCCCCGGTCCCACGTTGACACCGTTATGAAACGGAGTCGACCGCCGATTGTACAGAACACCCTCCACCCACGGCGTTGGATCGGTATTCAGCGTCTGGCTATGCTCCGGGTCGACGGAAAGCAGGCCCGCTACCGTCACAAACCAGAGATGCCCATCCGTGCTCTTCCAAACCGACGGATTGGAGCCGTAGTTACACTCCGCCGACCGCATTCCGTCCGCGGTTCCGTACATCACACTATGCACCGCCGCTATCTTGCCGTCGGCATAGTCATTCAGCTCTTTTTTGCTGATCCTGATGATGCCTTTATTGCAGTTCATCCAGAGATTGCCCAGATCATCCTCGATAATCGACCCTACCGTCAAGCTCGGCAGCCCCTGTTCGATCGAATAAGTCGTGACCCGGCCATCTTTGATACGGTTCAAGCCGCCCGGCGAAGTTCCCGCCCAGATGACACCTTCTTTATCCTCATAAATGCTGACGCCAAAGTTGCTCAGCAGCCCGTCTCGGGTGGTGTAGTTTTTCACCACTCCATCCTTGAAGTGCGAAATCCCGCCATGATCGGCACCAAGCCAGAGCGAGCCATCGGCCGCGAGCAGAATCGTATTCATCAGTCCGGGGACGGGAAAGTGGGTGAAGACGCCGTTGTGAAACCGCACCAGGCCGTCTACTTCATGGAAGCCCAGCCATAGGTCGCCGCTGGGATCCTCCACGATCGCCTGCAACCGGTTCTCGCCGCCGGCGCTGTCATGAAAGCTCGTAACCTTTCCGTTCTTTACGCGACCCAGCGTCCCGTGCTCGGAGCCCACCCAAATGCTGCCGTCGCGGCCTTCGCACATCGCATAGATCACCCCCTCTGCCAGACCGTCCCGCGCTGAAAAGGACTGAACCTCGCCCGACTTCAGAATGTGATCCAGGCCGGTGCTATCGGTTCCGGCCCAGATAGAGCCATCGCGGGATTGCAGAACGGTCCAGACCATATTCTCCGTCAGCCCCTCCTGCTTGCCGACCGTAGAGAATACGCCATCCCGCATCTCCACCACCCCGCCTTCGCCGAAGCCCACCCACAGATGGCCTCCTTGGTCTTCGAAGATCTTCATGGTGTCGTCGTTTGGCAGACCGTCCTTGGCCGTGTAGCGGACCAGCTTTCCATCGCGTAGCGTGGCGATCCCGCTATGTTCGAACCCCACCCATAGGTTGCCGCCCCGGTCGACCAGCAGCGACGAGACGCGCGCACGGGGGGGCAGTTGGGAGGCTGGCCAACTCTCCAGTGGCCGGTTTTTCCAATGCACCAGCCCACTCACGGACCCGATCCATAGAGAGCCATCCTGCATTGAGGCAAGACTTAAAATCGTGTCCGCGGCTATTCCATCCTCGGCTTTGTATCCGTGGAACTTCGTACCGGTCAGGCTGTAGAGGCCCTTCTCCGTTCCAAACCAGATGCGGCCATCCTGCGTCTCCGTGATGCAGCGAATGCTGACACTGGGTAGACCTTCATTGGCCGTAAGAAAGTGAACGACATCATGCTCTACAACGTAGAGACCTTTTTCGCTGCCGACCCAGAGCCGCCCATCGCGTGATTCGTAGATTGCGTTTACCGGGGACTGCGCGGAGATCACCGTGTGAAACACACCATTCTGAAGATGAGTAACCTCGCTCCGCGTTCCCACCCAAAGGCTCCCGTCCCGGCTGGCCGCCAGCACGTTGATCAGGCTGTCTCTAAGATCTCTGTTCTGCACACTGTCGAACGTTGAAATCCGCAGTCCGTCAAATCTTGCCAGACCCTCCTGCGTTCCAAACCAGAGGTATCCATCGCTCGTCTGCGCTATCGCGCTCACGGAATCCTGTGGAAGCCCCGTCTTGTCCGTCAGCACCGTCTGGACGTACTGCGAGATCTGCTTTCTCCGGTCAAGCGCTTCGCCAGGAACGAACGCGGAACAGACCAAAGCGATCAAAAGCAGCATGCGGCAAAAACAAAACACGGGAGACGGAGTTTGCGATATCGCGGAGCATTGCGATGAAGTCGTACCACCCGCGTTCTCGCGTCCCGCTGCCATCGAATCTCCGCCTCTGGATTACTTATGTTTGCAGATACCAAACGCTTACGCACTGCGCGTGGCTCATAAATCTGAAAATCGAAGCTCCTGGTCCTAACGACGTCGAACGACTTCGTACCCCTTGCATCGAGGTAGGCAAGTGGAGTGTGGCTTCATTCCGTCATCCGCTACACACTGTATGCACGCTGGCTTTCGGATTGTTAAACGCCACTTTAGCAGTCCCGGCGCAAAGCCTGACTGACCCATTTGGGTAAGAACTGTGACAAAACGAGTCAATCGCCAACCTGACAGCAACGACTGCGGCAAGGCTGGCGCTCGCACGATAGACTCGGTGAGTTGAAATCTTCCCCTGGGAGTTACCTCTGTGATGCGAACCCCTCTTCTTGCCGCGCTCGCCGGTCTTGCCCTGCTCGTTGGTTCCCACGCGGCATCGTCGCAGCAGCCCGCAACCGCCCAGCCTAACTCCCAGCGTATCAACGGCTACGAGCCCAAGTGGTGGAAGGAAGCCGTCGTCTACCAGATCTATCCCCGTTCCTTCCAGGACTCCAACGGCGACGGCATCGGCGATCTCAAAGGCATCACCCAGCACCTCGACTACCTCCAGAAGCTCGGCATCAACGTCATCTGGCTGAGCCCACACTACGACTCCCCCAACGCCGACAACGGCTACGACATCCGCGACTACCGCAAGGTCATGACCGAGTTCGGCACCATGGCCGACTTCGACACCATGCTCGCTGCCATCAAGCAGCGCCACATGCGCCTCATCATCGACCTCGTCGTCAACCACACCTCCGACGAGCACAAGTGGTTCGTCGAATCCCGCAAGTCAAAGGACAATCCCTACCGCGACTTCTACATCTGGCGCGACGGCAAGCCCGGTCCACCCGACGCACAGGGCAAGCCCACCCTCCTGCCCCCCAACAACTACCCGTCCTTCTTCTCCGGCTCCGCCTGGCAGTTCGACCCCACCACCAACCAGTTCTATCTCCACTACTTCGCCGTCAAGCAGCCCGACCTCAACTGGGACAATCCCAAGGTCCGCGAAGAGGTCTACAGCCTCATGCGCTTCTGGCTGGATAAAGGCGTCGACGGCTTCCGCATGGACGTCATCCCCCTTATCTCCAAGCGCGCCGGCCTCCCCGACCTCGCACCGCATACTCTCATCGGCATGGCCTACTCAAATGGCCCCCACATGCATGAGTACCTTCAGGAGATGAACCACAAGGTCCTCTCCCGCTACGACGACATGTCCGTCGGCGAAGCCCTCGGTATCACCCTCGAGCAGACCCCCCTCATCGCCAGCGATCAGCGCCACGAGCTCTCCGAGATCTTCAACTTCGACGCCGTCCGCCTCGGCCGCGATGGCATAGCCCTCAAACCCTTCGAGCTCCCCGCCCTCAAGGCCATCTATGACAACCACGCGAAGACCCTTGATGCACACACCTGGGACACCGTCTTCCTGTCCAACCACGATAGCCCCCGCATCGTCTCCACCTTCGGCGACGACTCCCCGCAGTTCCGCATCCCCTCCGCCAAGCTCCTCGAAACCATGCTCCTCACTCTTCGCGGCACGGCGTATCTCTACCAGGGCGATGAACTCGGCATGACCAACTATCCCTTCAAGTCCATCGGCGACTTCGACGACATCGAGGTCAAGAACGCTTACAAAGCCCGCGTCCTCACCGGCCAGATCCCCGAGTCCACCTACATTGAAGATCTCCGCCACACCAGCCGCGACAACTCCCGCACCCCTATGCAATGGACCTCGCAACCCAATGGCGGCTTCACGACAGCCGCAAAGCCCTGGCTCAGCGCCAATCCCAACTACGCCACCATCAACGCCGCCCAGGAAGTCGCCGACCCCGACTCCATCTACAACTACACCGCCCGCCTCATCGCCCTCCGCGCCAGGACTCCGGCCTTCATCTACGGCGACTACAAGGACCTCGACCCCCAGAACCCGCACATCTACGCCTATACCCGCTCCCTCAATGGTGACCAGTACCTTGTCGTCCTCAACTTCTCAGGCACCGACCTTGCCTACGACCTGCCCGTCGGCCTCAGGACCGGCCAGCCCTTCGCCGACAACTACGCCCCCACCGAGACTTCAGCCACCACCCTCCACCTGAAACCCTGGGAAGCACGCATCTACAAACAATAGGTCCCCTTTGAAGTTCCCACCCGCATCCACATACGTCCGCAGTATCGCCTCGGAGGCCTCGTCCGACGAACCCCAGCCCTTATGCCCGAACGTCATCTCCCCAACACAGCGGACTCACGACCAAGCCGGACCGGCCAAGCGTTCGCAGCGACTTCAGGCTCATGTGCACCCTTTCCGATCGGTCAAGCGACCGGCTCGGCCGGGATCAGCTTCGCATGCTTGATCGGCCGCCGGATCGCCGTCAACCCAAAGCCGGCGATGTAGATATAGCAGAGCGCCGGCAGCAGGAACGCCCGGTGCAGCCCGAAGTGATCCGCCAGGCTACCGGTCCCGAGCGGAATCAGCGCCCCACCCACGATCGCCGCGATCATCAGGCTCGATCCCTTACTGGTCAGCGACCCAAGGTCCTGAATTCCCAGCGTAAAGATCGAAGGAAACATAATCGAGTTGCACAGCCCAACCGCAAGCAGCGCAAACATCGCCAGATGGCCCTGCGTCAGCACACTCAGGATCACCAGGATAAACGCGCAGACCCCCGCCGTCCCCAGCACCGGTCCGGTCCGCACCTTCTGCAGCACCGCCGACCCCACAAACCGCCCCATCATCGCCCCGCCCCAATACACCATCAGGTAGTTGGCCGCCGTCGCCTCGGGCAGCGCCGCGATATTCGGCAGGCCCATGTAATTCACCAGCAGGCTTCCGATCGAGACCTCCGCCCCCACATACGTAAAGATCCCCATCGCCCCCGCCAGCAACCAGGGATGATTCCAGATGCTGTCCGGCGGCGTAAACGCATCCGCAAACGCGCCCGGTCGAAAGTCCTGCGTCAGGTCAGTAGTCCCGGTCTGCGGTCTCAGCTTGATCAGCCCCAGCGCGATCGCCAGCAGCAGCAGCACCAGTGCCATCCCGATATAAGGCAGCCGCACCGACGAAGCCTCCGCCGTACGATAAGCCTGCCGAGCCACCTCCGCCATGCTCGCCAGCCGCTCCGGCGTAATCGGCTTGGCGCTCTTCAAAATGAAGAGCGACCCCAGAAACGGAGCGATAAATGTTCCCACGGAGTTGAATGCCTGCGCCAGGTTCAACCGGCTGGAAGCCGTCTCCGGCGGCCCAATCACCGTCACATACGGATTCACCGCCACCTGCACCGTCGTCATCCCTGCCGCCAGCACCACCAGCGCCGTCAGGAACACCGGAAACGCAGCCATGTTCGCCGCCGGCAGAAAACCCGCCGCACCGGCCGACATCACCAGCAGCCCAATCACCATCGCCTTCTTATATCCCAGCCAGTCCACCAGCTTCCCACCCGGATAGCTGAACACAAAATAGGACGAGAAGAACGCAAACTGCACCAGCAGCGCCTCCGCGTAGCTCAGCATAAAGATGCTCTTCAGGTGCGGAATAATGACGTCGTTCAGGCAGGTCAAAAATCCCACCATGAAGAACAACGCCGTGGCCACGGTCATCGCGCGAGTATCTGTCTGGGCCGGCGATTCAATGGTGTAGCCGACGGTATCGATAGGTCCTGAGGTGATCGCCAAAATGAACTCTTTCAAGAAAGCCGGAATAAAAGGCAGCAAAACCAGCACGTTGCAACATTCGAGCCGTTTGCGGCCGGGAACGAACAGAACCGCTCAAAACATTGTCGTTGAGCGAAACGAATTCTAACCGAACGACGATACGTCTCGCCCAAGATTCAGGAATGCATCCAACGAGTGTAGCTCCGGACGCCTGAGAAACGGAACCCGCTTCCTCCGCCAGGCAACCCAGAAGTCAAGCCTCAATGGGCCGTTCGGCCTACTCGCAACCGGGGAAAGGTACCATCCGGATGCCTTTGCCCTTCGTTATACTGATGCCCGCCCTCCTTTCCATGCGGCACACGTTGGATCTATGCGTCAAACTTCCCTGGCCCAAGTCGAAAACGTAAGGATCGAGTCCTGGAAGCAGATCGCCTCCTTCTTCGGCAAGGATGAACGAACCGTCAAGCGCTGGGAACGGGAACGCGCGCTCCCCGTTCACCGTCTCCCCGGCGAGCGTGGCGGCGTCTTCGCCTACACCTTGGAGCTCGATCGCTGGCTCAACTCCAAGGCAGACCAGAGACCCTCCCCCGCTGCCCCCATCGTCACAGAGATTGCACCGCCGGAGACCAACCCCGCTGTCATCCTCGTTGAACCGCTGCTACCAGCCCCGGTCCCACCGCAGGCCCTGCGAGTAAACGCCGGTCCGGATCGCTTCGAGCTCATGGTCCTCTTGTTCTGCGTGACCTGCGTGATCGTCGGTACGCCGTATCTCGCCCGTGCCCTGCGTGCCGTCGTCCAGGCGGACACAGCCACGGCAACCATCCCCCCACCTAAACCGGAGGCCCGGGAGTCCTACCTGATGGGCCGCTACTACTGGAGCCGGCGCACCGACGGCAGCCTCAAGCTGGCCGTCGACGCCTTCACCCAGGCCGTCGTCCAGGATCCCAGCTACGCCGGCGCCTACGCCGGACTGGCGGAGAGCTACGACCTCATGCCCCAGTACAGCTCCATGCCCAACGCTCAGGCCTTTCCCCGCGCCATGACCGCGGCCCAGCGAGCCATCCAGCTCGATCCCTCCCTGGCCGAAGCCCACCGTGCCCTCGCCTTCAGCCAGTTCTTCTGGGAGTGGCGTGTGCAGCAGTCCATGGCGGAGTACCGGAAGGCCATTCAGCTCGATCCGCAGGATGTCGAAGGCCACCACTGGTACGCCACCGCTCTGCTCTCCCTCGGCCGCTTCCCGGAGGCCAAGGCAGAGATCGAACGCGCCCGCAAACTCGACCCCACCTCCCGCTCGATCCTCACCGACGGAGCCCTCATCGGCTACTCGTCCGGCGACGCTTCGAAAAGCATCCAGAAGCTTCAAGAGATGGAGCGCGCTGAACCCGACTTCATCACCGCGCCCCGTTACCTCGCGCGCATCGCCCTGGAGCAGCACGACTTTCCCGCGTTCATCTTGCAGATGCAGCTCACGGCCAAAATCTCAGGCAATCCGCAGGAGCAGGCCATCGCCGCCGCAGCCGCCCAGGGTTGGGCGAAGGCCGGCCAGACCGGACTGCTGCAGGCAATCCGCGGTGTGCAGAAGCAGGCCTTTGAAGAAGGCCGCTCCTCCGGCTACGATCTCGCCCACACCTCCGCCATGCTCGGAGACAAGCCAGCCGCTGTAGCCGCCCTGCAAGCCGCCTACGAGGCCCACGATTACATGCTCATGACCCTCTTCCGCGGCGACATGCAAGCCATGCTGCAGGGCTACCCACCCTTCGAAGCCCTGAAGGCCAAGGTCGAAGAACGCATGAACAGTTGAACCGCCTGCTCAGCTTTACCTCCTCCACCTTTTGACGGAAGACGGAGTCAGGCTGGCGTGGAACACTCTCCGACGGATAGAATCTCATCCGCTGAGGGCCTCTTGAAACCTAAACTCTCCACCATCCTTGCGCGTACAACCTCCGCACCTCATCTGCGCCTGTGGAATCTGCGCCTGTGGACCGTCCTTCCCGCTCTGACCGTCGGAACCGTCCTTGGCCTGCCGCAGACCCACGCCCAGCAGTACGTCGAGTACCCCCAGAACCTGGGCAAGATCCAGCCTCTCGAACTCAACGGCGTCCCCAGCTGGCTCACCTTCGATATGGATCTCCGCGAGCGCACCGAAAGCCAGACCTCGCTCAACTACACCTCCGGCAACTTTGAGCTCTACGACCTCACCCGCGTCCGCGCCGCCCTTGAGATACGACCCACCAGCTATCTCACCGGCTACATCCAGGCCCAGGACACCCACGCCCTCGCCCTTCCGCTCAAGTACGTCGCCGCCAATATGCGAGACTCCTTCGACGACCGTCAGGCCTACCTGCAATTCCACAGGAAGCCCGTCTCGCTCGAAGCCGGCCGCTTCGAGCTGAAGTACGGCGGCGAGCGGCTCGTCGGCATCAGCGACTGGACCAACAACAGCCGTACCTGGGACGGCTTCCTCGGCAAGGTCGGCGATAAGAATCGCATCGATCTCTTCACCACCTCCGTCGTCACCGTCCACGCCACCTCGCTCGATAAGCACGGAGCCGGCCTCACCTTCCACGGCGCCGTGGGAACCATCTCTACCTGGGTCCCCCACACCACGCTCCAGCCCTTCGTCTACATCAAGGCATTTCCCCGCGTCTCCAGCCAGCAGGCCATCTTCGGCACCGAGACCGAGGTCACACCCGGCATCGAAGCCACAGGCAACTACGGCGGCTTCGACTACAACGCCCTCGGAGCCCTGCAGCGCGGCAGCTACTCCAACGACTCTATCCACGCCGGAGCCGCTTACGTCAAAGCAGGCTACAGCGCCACCAGCCTTACCTGGAAACCCCGTCTGCGCGGCGAGTACGACTACGCCACCGGCAACCCCCACACCGACGCCCACCGCATCGGCACCTTCGACCAGCAATATCCAAGCAACCACAACGCCTTCGGCCTGGTCGACCTCTTCGGCTTCCAGAACATCCGCATGGAACGCCTCAATCTGGACCTCAATCCGGCCAAACACCTCACCCTGCTCATCCAGCAGGAGTGGCTCAACCTCGCGAACGTCCATGACAGCATCTATAACGGAAGCGCCGGAGTCATCGTCAAAGCTCCGACCGCCGGCTTCCTCCGCAGCGGCATCGGCCGGGACTTTGACGCCTCAGGCAAGTACGTCTTCCACGACTACTTGGTCATCAACCTCGGCGTCGGCCACTTCTCTCCGGACGGTGCCATGTCGGAGAACAAGCACGGTGAACCTCTGACTCTGGCCTACGGCAGCATCACCTATCGCTTCAAGCTCGACAAACGCAACGCAACCCCGCCCGTCACTGCGGCGGATAACAGCGGCAGTAAGAAGTAACCGGCAACACACAGGAGCAGCAGCATGGCAGATGAACAAGATGCAGCCAGGGTAAGTCGGCGCAAGTTTCTCGGAACCACCTCAGCCGTACTCGCCGCCGCCGGCATCAGCGCAGCAGCGGCTCAGGAAGGCAAGGTCCCCAGCTCGAAGGATCACCACCTGCCCAATGAATCCCAGCCCGGCCCGGAGCTCCTCAACAAACCCCTCGACGACGAGAATCCCAACTCCGTCTTTGCGCCCGAAACCGACGCCGGCGGCCAGCCGCCCTTCAAATACCCATTCTCCTTCGCCCACAAACGCCAGGAAGGCGGCGGCTGGACCCGCCAGGTCACCGTCCGCGATCTTCCCATCTCCAAAAAGATGGCAGGCGTCCAGATGCGCCTTATCTCCGGCGGCATCCGTGAGCTCCACTGGCACGAGGGCGCCGAGTGGGCGCTCATGCTCTACGGCAGCGCCCGCATCACCGCCGTAGACCAGCAGGGCCGCAGCTTCGTCAGCGACGTCAACAAGGGCGACCTCTGGATTTTCCCCGGCGGCATCCCCCACTCCATCCAGGGCCTCGGCCCTGATGGCTGTGAGTTCCTCCTCGTCTTCGACGACGGCAACTTCAACGAGTTCCAAACCTTCCTCCTCACCGACTGGATGACCCACACTCCGCCCGACATCCTCGCCAAGAACTTCGGTGTCCCCGAGTCCACCTTCGCCAAGGTCCCCAAAAAAGAACTCTTCATCTTCGAGCGCGAACTCCCTCGTCCCTTGGCGGACGAGCGCAAGCAATCTGAGGCAGGGACCGGACGGGTCCCCAACATGTTTGACTTCCGCCCATCGGAGATGAAGCCGAGCAAGACCTCTGCCGGTGGTGAGGTCAAGATCGTCGACCGCAAAATATGGCCGGCCACCAACATCGCCGCCGCCATCGTCACCCTTAAGCCAGGCGGCCTCCGCGAACTCCACTGGCACCCCAACGAAGACGAGTGGCAGTATTACGTCCAGGGCAAGGGCCGCATGACCGTCTTCTCCGCCGGCGGCCACGCCCGCACCATGGACTTCGAGGAAGGCGACGTAGGCTACATCAACAAGTCCGCCCCTCACTACATCGAAAACACCGGCGACACCGACCTTGTCTTCATTGAAGTCTTCCCCACACCCTTCTACGAGGACATCTCCCTCGCCGAATGGCTCGCACACACCCCCGCCCGCCTCGTCGACGAGCACATCCAGGTAGGCGAAGACTTCCTCGCCAAGATCGCCAAAAAGGAAGCCGTCATCCTGCCCTGAGCCGCTCACCATTAACAGGAGGCAGTGCAGCCGCACTGCCTCCTGTTATTGAGTTCGTCATAAGAGCTCCGCCTTCACAACTCAAGTCTTTCTGAGTGAGGCGAAGAACCTCAGTAGCTGCACTTAAACTTGCCGTTCGCCTTGCCCTACCGATGCAAACGCCGCAAATTCCCCACCGCCTGCGCATTCCCCGGCTCAAGCGCAAGCGCCCGCTCAAACTCCTTCCGCGCCGCCGCCTCATCTCCCGACCGAGCCTCCATCACCCCCAGATCATTCCAGTCCCCCGGCGACCCCGGGCTCAGCTCCAACACCCGCCTCTGCTCCGCCAGCGCATCCGCCGCCCGCCCCATCTGTACATACACCTGCGCCAACGCCCGGTGCGGCTCGGGGCTACTCTGGGCTAGCCGCGCCCACGCCTGGAGCGGCTCGATCGCCTCCGGGACCTTCCCCTCGCCCGCATACGCCAGCGCCAGATCCCGCTGCGCCTCCGCATCCTCCGCATGCCCCGCCACGATCCTCTGCAGCAACCCCTCGGCCTCGCCATACTGCTCGCGCTTCAAGTCCAGCTCCGCCAAATCGAATCCCGCATTCACCCCATCCGGATCCTTCGCCAGCGCCGCCCGAAACTCCGTCTCCGCCCCCACCGTATCCCCGGTCAGCTCCAACGCAGATCCCAGAGCCGTCAGCGCCCGCACATCCCCCGGACTCGCCGTCAAGATCTGCCGGTACATCCCCGCCGCCTTCGCCGCATCCCCTTCTTCCATCGCAATCGACGCCAGGTTGTACTCCGCCAGCCCATCCCGCGGATCTTTGCCCAGCCGATTCTCCATCCACGCCTGCTCTAATCTCACCCGCGGGTCTTCTCCCTTGCCCGATCCGGCCACCGGCAGCACCTGCAGCCAGAAGTGCGCCATCTCATCCTCGGACCGGTTCCCCGCCGTCACCCGGATCGGAGGCGTGTGCCGGTTCCTCACATTCCCAGCCGAGTTGTCATACCCAAACCGCATATGAACATCGCTTCCCGCAGGAAGCGCAAGCGGCTTCGCCAGCCGGTACACACTCTGCCGGTCGATATCCCAGTCCTTAATCAGGATCAGCGTCCGCCGCTCCCCGTCCGGCAGCGTCACCCACGCCTCCATCCGCTTGCCCAGGTAATGCGCATGCGGATAGATCCCCAGCACCTCCACCGCGACCGGCAGCTTTAGATGATCCTCCACCACGAAGTCCGCATCCCCCGCCGGAATATCCAGCTTCCCATCTGCCTCCAATTGCAGCAGCATTGGCTGCTCCGTAGCCGGCTTCGCCGTAAAATAGAGCCCAATCCGAGCCCTTACTGTCTCAGGCTTGCCCGTAGGCTTCAGGTGCATATTCAGCACCAGGTCGTTCCCTGGATCGAGCCGCCAAGGCATCCCTTCCGGCTCCACCAGAGCCGTTGAATCCGGCTTCCAGAACAAAAAGTGGCTGTCCGGATCGAATCGGTCCCCCGAGTCCACCAGCAGGTCCATCCCCGGAATCCCCTTCTGCCAGTCCGCCGGATGCATTCTCCGCACACTCGCCGTCCGGTCGAGAATCACGTTCGCATGATGCGTCACCTGCGGCGACCCCGGCTTGATCTCCATCGCCCGCACCCACTTCGTCTCGCCGATCGCCACCGGCATCGCGAAGTTCATAAACAGGTCCGTCCCACTCGCAGGGACGGCCATCGGAGCCGCCATCTCCACAATCAGATCCGGCTTCCCCAACTGCCACTCGCTCGAATACACCGGCACCGGCGACGCCGACCCATCCCCCTCCGGCATCCCCGCCTTCACCCACGCCGCAATCAGAGAGATCTCATCCCGCGAAAGATGCCGATCCCCCGCCAGATGCTCAAAGCCCTCCGAAGGCAGCCAAGGCGGCATATACCGGCTCGCCGTCACCTGCTCCATCAGATCCCCACGCCGCTTCGCCTCCGCATACGTCATCAGTGGAAACGGCCCCGATCCGCCATCATGATGGCAACTCGTACAGTTCTTATAGACAATGGGCGCAATCTGCCGCCGCCAACTTGGCTCATGAGCTACCTCCGTCGCCGGAGCCGCCTCCACCCGCCCCCCCGGCAGCTCTGCCGCCACTCCCGCCAGCGCCAGCACAACCCCCGCCACTCCCAGCAGCCGTCCTCTCACCGCGCCGCCCGCTCCGGCCCCGGGCTCACAATCCCACACCCAACCAGCTTCCCATCCGCCTGCTCCACCGGCTTTCCTTCAAGCACATCCCGCACCGCCCGTTCCGCAAAGTGCACGGTCGCCACCGGCCGTTCCAACCCTAGCCTCACATACTTGTCATCCACCCGGCCCACAAACACCGCCGTCCAACTCCCACCCGCCCCCGGCACCAGCACCGCCGCCTCCGGAGTCACCTTCGCCCCCGTCATCCGCACCAGCGTCCCCGTAGCATCGAGAATCGCCTCACCGCCTTTGTCGTAGCTTTGCTGATGCTCCTGCACCACGTCCACCCGTTCCCCCTCATTCGGATAGACGAACCAGAACCGCACCCCGCGCCCCGCAAACTCCTCTCGCACCCGCTTCATCTCCGGAAACGTCCGATTGGAAACCGGGCAATCCGAAGCCACAAAGTAAAGCACTACCGCCCGCGTCCCCGCATCCCCCAGCGACATCACCGGTCGCTCATGCAGATCGCGCCCATACTCCGCTGCCTGCCCCAGAAGCGGAACACTCAGGAAAACGAGCAAGAGTAAGAGAACGCTGATCCGTTTCAAGGCATACCCGGGTGATTCCACCGCCATCCTGCGGCGAAGCCAATTCTAAGCTTCGCCGTTCACCCCCGGCAATGGACCCGTCGCCGACGAGGCAGCGGTAAAGCTGTTAAACGAGAAGCGCGGCCTAAAAACGTATCTTGCCCGCCCGAGTTAAAGCCCGTCATTCTGAGCGAAGCTCAGAATCTCCGTATTTCGTCTCTGCTCTTGCCATTGCTTCTCCACATCCCAGCGTTCGCGCCTAATGCGCCACCTGCCCCTTGTTCATCTCATGCTGCAGCATCTCCAGCGACAAGCCCTTCGTCTCCGGATACCACACCAGCACGGTCACAAACTGCACCACCATCATCACCGCAAAGAAGGCAAACGGCAGCGCCTTACTCTGTCGCGCAATCACCGGGAAAGCAAGCGTAATAATTCCGTTCATGATCCAGTGCGCCGAGCAGCCCAGCCCCTGTCCCTTGGATCGTACATTGGTCGGAAAAACCTCGCTCAGATACACCCAGATCACTGACCCCTGCGAAACCGCAAAGAACAGGATGAACCCTACCAGCAGCGGCAGCAGCAGCGCCTTGTGCGTCCCCAACCCGAACACTGCCGCAACGCCCGCCAGGCAGATCCCACAGCCAACCGCCCCGATCAACAGCAGCGTCTTCCGCCCCAGCTTGTCGATCAGCGAGATCCCAAGCAGCGTCGCCAGCAGATTCGCCACCCCGATCGCCACCGTCTGCAGATCGGTCGAAACCTGGCCGAACCCCGCATCCCGGAAGATGTCATTCAGGTAGTAAAGAATCGCATTGATCCCCGTGAACTGGTTGAACATCCCAATCGTGATCGCCAGGAAGATCGGCAGCGCATGCCGCCGGGTGAACAGATGACTCGCCGCCGCCCCGCTCTCCTCGCGCAGCGCCTCCTGGATCGCATCCACCTCCGCCCTTGAGTCCGGCGACCCCATCCGCGTCAGGATCAGCATCGCCTCATCGATCTTGTTCTGTGAAACCAGCCACCGCGAGCTCTGCGGTACGCTCAGCAGCAGGATCAGGAACAGGATCGCCGGCAGCACCGCCACGCCCAGGTCTACGCGCCACTCGATCAACCCAAAGTGGAACCGTCCAATGATCGCATTCGAAAGATAAGCCAGCAGGATCCCCACCACAATGTTGATCTGGAACAACCCCACCAGCCGCCCCCGCCACTTCGCCGGAGCCAGCTCCGCGATATACACCGGCCCCAGCACCGAAGACCCGCCAATCCCGATCCCGCCGATGAACCGGAACACCAGAAAGAACCACCAACTCGGTGCAAGCGCACACCCGATCGCCGAAGCCACATACAGCACACCCATAATCCGCAGCGCCGCCCGGCTCCCGATCCTCTGCCCCAACACCCCGCTCCCCATCGCGCCCAGCACCGTCCCCCAAAGCGCAATCGAAACCGTAATCCCCAACTCAAACGGCGTCAGGCTGTACTGCAGCGTCAGCGCATGCGTCGCCCCCGCGATCACCGCCGTATCGAACCCGAACAGCAGCCCACCCAGCGCCCCCGTCATCGCGCTCTTGCCCAGCAGCGCCATCGCCTTCATCCGTGTCGCGTCCATGAGTCCCCACAGTCCTGAACTGAGTATTGGCCGCGACGAGCTGGCGGCAGCACCCAACCATATCATCTGAAATTCATCTTTGACCCGAACTCGCCGCAGGTCCTTCTTCTCCATCCAATGGACGAGGTCTCCCGCGATCGTCCAAGCGTATGATCACAGTCGCCCGCACCAGCCGGATCGCCTCACCTATGACCTTTGCCACTCCCAGAACCTGCGCCTTTCTGCTCCTGCCGCTCGCCGCCGCCCTCTCGCTGCTCGCCCAGACTCCCTTGGAATCCCAGAAACAAACCAACGGCGAAGGTGCCCAAGCCCCTGCCAAGGGCGGCTCCCAGACCGCCGGAGTCTTCCCCGCCATCTACGACGCCGCCCACCGCCCCATCACCATCGGCGGCACCGTCAAGACCGGCCCCATCGTCTTTGAAGACATCGCCGCCAAAGCCGGCCTCACCTCCTGGCGCCACACCATGGGCTCACCCGAAAAAAAGTACATCATCGACTCCATCGGCTCCGGCGTAGCCCTCCTCGACTACGACAATGACGGCTGGCTCGACATCTACCTCGTCAACGGCAGCACGACCGCCGCCCTCGCCGGCAAAGACCCCGCACCCCACGCCGCCCTCTTCCACAACAATCACGACGGCACCTTCACCGATGTCGCCGCTAAAGCCGGCGTCGCCAACGACCGCTGGGGCTTCGGCGTAGCCGTCGCCGACTACGACAACGACGGCTGGCCGGACCTCTACGTCACCAACTTCGGCCAGAACCGCCTCTACCATAACAACCACGACGGCACCTTCACCGACGTCGCCGCCAAAGCCGGCGTAGCCCTCGGCAACTGGTCCACCGGAGCCACCTGGGGCGACTACGACGGCGACGGCAAGCTAGACCTCTTCGTCCCCGGCTACGTCCACTACGACCTGAAGAGCCAGCCCGGCGATGCCTCCATCCCTCTCGCCTTCTGCCAGTACCGCGGCGCCAAGACCATGTGCGGCCCCCGCGGTCTCCCCGGCGAGCCCGACCACCTCTTCCACAACAACGGCGACGGCACCTTCACCGACGTCTCCGCCGCCGCCGGAGTCGCAGACAAACCCGGCTACTACGGACTCGCCTCCGTCTTCATCGACATCAACAACGACGGACGCCCAGACCTCCTCGTCGCCGACGACTCCACCCCCAACTACCTCTACCTCAACAAAGGCGACGGAACCTTTGAAGACGTCTCCTACGCCTCCGGCTACGCCCTCAACAAGGACGGCCGCGAGACCGCCTCCATGGGCATCGCCGTCGCCGACTACCGCAACAACGGCCTCATCGACATCTACAACACCACCTTCTCCGACGACTATAAGCCTCTCTACCGCAACGACGGCGACGCCAACTTCACCGACATCTCCTACGAGAGCCGCATCTCCAACCTCACCATCCCCTTTCTAGGCTGGGGCACCGCCTTCCTCGACTACGACAACGACGGCTGGCGCGACCTCCTCGAAGTGAACGGGCACGTCTACCGCAACGCAGACACCAACAACTGGGGCACCACCTGGGCCCAGCGCCCGCTGCTCTTCCATAATCTCGCCGGCAGGTCCTTCGACACGGTCCCCGCCGTCGAAGGCACCGCCCTCGCCCAGCCCATGACCTCCCGCGGCCTCGCCATCGGCGACCTCTTCAACGACGGCCGCATGGACGCCGTCATCAACAACATGGACGCTATCCCCGCCCTCCTCCGCAACGTAGACCCGAACAAAAATCACTGGATCGCCTTCAAACTCATCGGCGGCCCCAAAAGCCCCCGCGACGCCGTCGGGGCCACGGTCTACCTGACCACCGGCAAGACCCGCCAGCGCTCCGACGTCTTCTCCGGCGGCAGCTTCGCCTCCTCCTCAGACCAGCGCCCCCACTTCGGTCTCGGCCCCGCCACCGCCGTCGACAAACTAGAAGTCGACTGGCCCTCCGGTCTTCACGAAACTATCCCCGTCCCCGCCATCGACACCTTCCAAACCCTCACCGAAGGCCAGGGCACCCCACTCCCCAAGGCAAGCCAATAACCAAATAGGTTATAATTCATGGAGAAGCTTTCACCGCACCACCCTCTCGACGCGGTCAAGCAGCTCATCAAGGACGGTAAGGTCCGTTCGACCTTCTCTGCCCTGACAGGTGGCGCAGAACTCGGCCTGAACTTCGACGCGATCTTAGCCACCGTTCTTGCCCTGACGCAGAAGGACTTCTACAAATCGATGACGACTCACGCCGATCATCGGGTCTGGCAGGACGTCTATAAGCCACTCACTTCAGCCGGGGCCGTCTACCTCAAGCTAACCATCGTGGAAGACCTTCTCATCGTCTCTTTCAAGGCATTATGAGCCGGTCTGATCAGGACAAAGGAACCGCAATGATCTGCCCCAACTGCGAGAAGGCTCAAATGATCCACGACACCCGCGATCTGCCTTTTACTTACAAAGGTGAATCGACCCTCATCCCCTCAGTCTCAGGAGAATACTGCCCAGACTGCCCGGGGGGCGCCGCCGACCCCATCCTGAACGCCGCGGAATCGGCCCGCGTCAGCGCCATGATGCTCGACTTCCAGAAACAGATCAACGCCTCCATCGTCGATCCCGGGTTCATCAGCAGCGTCCGCAAAAAGCTTGCCCTCGACCAACGCGAGGCCGCCCAGATCTTCGGCGGCGGAGTCAACGCCTTCTCGCGCTATGAGAACGGCAAGACCAAGCCACCGCTTGCCCTGGTGAAGTTGCTCAAAGTGCTGGAGCGTCATCCAGACCTCCTCGCCGAGATCCGCACCGAATCCGCATCCCGCTAGGAAGGTTCGCAGACCTCCATCTTTAGGTGGACGACAGCCCTGCCCGCCATCCGCTAGCATCCTCCAGAGTCGAAAACTCCGTACCGAGCCCACCCATCCTCCGCCCAACTCCATCCCGCATCGCCCGGCTGTTCGTCGCTGCCACCGTCTTCGCCGCCGCCTTCACCATCCCCGTCGCCGTCCACGCCGGCCAGCAGGGCGACGCCGAGTCCGAAGCCCGCGCCGCCTACAACGCCAAGGCCGCCAAAGGCTACACCAACCGCTTCACCACCCCCGACAAGATCTTCCTCCCCTCCAACATGACCACGGAGACAGGTCAGTTCATCGACCCCAAGCTCTTCCCCACCGCTCAGTACTGCGCCCACTGCCACCAGGAGGCTCACTCCCAGTGGCGCCAGTCCGCCCACGCCAACTCCAACCGTGTCCCGTACTATCTCCGCAACGTCAACCTGCTCAACGCGGAAAAAGGCATCAACTTCTCCCGCCACTGTGAAGGCTGCCACGATCCCATCGCCGTCGCCGCCGGAGCCATCACCGAAGGAGCCCCCCGTAAACGCCCCTACGACCAGGATGGCGTCACCTGCATGGTCTGCCACTCCATCAAGTCCGTCGACACCCGCGGCACCGGCTCCTACGTCCTCGCCGAACCCGCAGTCCTCGTCGACGAGACCGGCAAACCCATCCACCGCCCGGTCTCCGACGCCGAAATCTACGCCCATCTGGACCGTCACTCCGCCGCGGTCATGAAGCCCCTCTACCGCACCTCGGAGTTCTGCTCCACCTGCCATAAAGCAGCACTCCCCCAGACCCTCAACGGCTACAAGTGGCAGCGCGCCATCTCACTCTATGACGAGTGGCAGAACAGCTCCTTCGCCAAAGAGTCCCCCTTGCCCTTCTACAAGAAGGACACCGTCTCAACCTGCCAGACCTGCCACATGCAGCGGGAAGACCTCGGCACCGCCAAAGACTTCGGTGCCAAAAAAGGCCAGCTCGTCTCCCACCGCTGGCTCGGCGCCAACACCCTCATCCCCATCCTCTATAACTACCCCGACCAGGGAGCCAAGGTCACCGCCTTCCTCCAGAACGCCGTCTTCAACATAGACCTCTTCGCTCTGGAACCTGAATCCCCACCCGCCGAGGCCGCACCAGCCCAGAAACTCATCGCCCCCCTCGGCTCAGCCCCCTTCACCCTCACCCCCGGCGAGCGAGTCACCGCCTCCGTCGTCATCCAGAACAAGGGCATCGCCCACTCCCACGTCCCCGAGCAGCGCGACATGTACGAGTCCTGGGTCGCCTTCACCGTCAAAGACGCCTCAGGAAAAGTTATCGCCCAATCCGGCTTCATCCGCCCCGACGGCGAACTCGACCCCGCCGCCCACTCCTTCACCAACCGCCTCATTAACAAGCAGGGCACCCCCAACGATCTCCACCAGGTCTGGGACAACCGTGTCGTCGCCTACAACAACACCATCCAGTCCGGCCGCTCGCAGCTCGTCCGCTACGCCTTCACCCTGCCCAAAGGCCCGATCACCGTTACCGCCGCCGTCCGCTACCGCCGCTTCGACCAGCACTTCATCGACTTCGGCATGAGTATGCCCCAGGGCCAGCACTACCCCCAGCCCATCGTGGACATGGTCTCCACCACCCGCACCTTCATCCCCGGCGAAAACCCCGCCGTCAAAGCCCCCGCAACCCAAAACCCGGAATGGCAGCGCTGGAACAACTACGGCATCGCCCTCCTCGACGCCCAGCAGTACGCCGCCTCCGTCGCAGCCTTCGAGCGTGTCGCCAAGCTCCGCCCCGACTACGCCGACGCCCCCACCAACATCGGCCTCGCCTACCTCCAGTGGGAGAAGTACGACGAAGCCATCCCGTACTTCGAAAAGTCCTTATCCCTCGCCAGGGACAACGCCCGCGCCCTCTACTACCGCGCCCTCGTCGAACGCAACCAGGGCCAGGTCGATCAAGCCATCGAAGACCTCCGCAAGGTCGAAACCGCCTTCCCCCGCTCCCGCGACGCCCACCGCGAGCTCGGCTTCGCCTTCTACCAGCAGCACAAGTACCCTGACGCCCGCGCCGAGTACGAGCAGGTCCAGTCCATCGACCCCGACGACCTCGCCGCCCACTACAACCTCGCCATCCTCTACCGCCGCCTCGGCCTCAAAGACAAAGCCTCCGAACAAGCCGCCTACTTCGCCGACCAGAAGGACGATCCCACCGCCAGCACCTACGCCCTCACCTACCTCCGCAGCCACCGTGAGATCGCCCAGGAGTCCGTTCCCTGGCACGTCCACGACCTCGACCACCGCGGCAAAGACGAACCCACCCCCCTCGAGCCCATCACCAGCGGCAGCATGGCCTCCCTCACCGCCCCCGGCCAATTCAGCGACGGCCTCGCCCAACTAACCGCCCCCGAGTTCTTACCCGGACCATCCCCAATCACGCGCCGTTAGTCTAAGAATTGTGCCAATTCTCCCCCTGTTCCTCAAAGATTCCGCCACTACCTCACACACGCGCGTCATTCTGAGCGCAGCTCAGAATCTCTGTATTGGCTCTCGCCGTTGCTCTCTTGGTTGTCATTCCGCAGCGAAGCGGAGGAATCTGCATCTGCCCTTGCTGTTGCCGTTGTCTGTCCTCGCTCTAACGGTCTACATTGCATCGATCGCCCCCCAGGCCGCCGCAACCACCGCCTCCCCCATCCACGGAGCCGCCCTCTTCGCCACCAACGGCTGCTCCCACTGCCACGGCCCCGCCGGCTCCGGAGGAGACCGTGGCCCAGACCTCAAAGACCTCCGCCGCCGCATGACCGCCGCCCAGATCACCACCCAGATCCACGACGGCGGACAATCCATGCCTCCCTTCGGCGACGCCCTAACCCCCCAGGACATCACCGACCTCGTAGTCTACCTCCGAGCCACCCACAAACCCCCACCCCCGCCACCCGCACCGGAGCCGCTATCAACTGCGCCACCCTCCGAGTAACTTTCCAGGCAGTTACGAAGGTTGATACAGGCCTAAGTGCTCTACTTTGAATATTTTGCGCAATAAACCCCGGGGGGGGGTACTACGGCAACGACTTCCCCTTACCCTCCACCAGCTCCAACATCCGGTCCACTCCACCCGCCTCAAAGCCCTCTATCTCCCCATTCGGCCACCGCACAGTCACTCCAGAAATCTTCTCTTCCGCCCCAAGCCCAAAGTGCAGCCGCAAATCATTCGAGCTGTTGTAGCTCGACCCGCTCCTGACTTCATCCACCCAGCTCCGTTTCGCCCCCTTCACCGTCACCCGGGCCCCAATCCCATCCCGATTCGACCGCGTCCCCGTCAGCTTCACCCCCAGCCAGTGATTCCCATTCCTGGCCTCATTGACGAGCAGCATCGGCCGGTCACTCAGGTTGTTCACCACCGCACTGAGCCGCCCATCGTTCCAAAGGTCCGCCATCGCCAGCCCTCGCCCTGACATGGGAACCGTCATCCCCGGCCCCGCCGCCTTGGACACATCCTTGAACCTCCCATTCCCCTGGTTCCAGTACAGAAACCGCGGCTCCCGGTAAGCCGCCCCCAGCTTCGCCGAGTCCACCTCCGGATACACATGCCCATTCACCACCAGCAGGTCCGGCCAGCCATCGTTATCCACGTCCGCAAACATCGCGCCCCACCCCAGCGCATCGCTATTGATCCCTAACCCCGCCGCAAACGTCTCATCCGTAAACGTCCCATCTCCATGGCTCTTATACAGGGTGGCCGTGTCATCGGAAAAGTTCGTCTTGAACAGATCCAGATGCCCATCCCCGTCATAGTCCCCGGCCGTAGCTCCCATGCCCGCCTGCTCCCGCCCATCTTCGTTGTACGCCGCCCCCGCATCCGCCGCGACATCCGTAAACGTCCCGTCATGATTGTTCCGGTACAAAATCGAAGGCGTTGAATCGCAAGCCACATAGATATCCGGCCACCCATCCTCGTTATAGTCCAGCGTCGTCACTGAAAAACAGTAATGCCCCGCCGTCTTCTCAATCCCCGAGCTCTTGCTCACATCCTCAAACTTCCCGCCGCCCAGGTTGTGATACAGAATGTTCGGCGCATGCGGCAGCCCCCGCGGCCCGCACATCACCGGCGACCCCTTCCACATACACCCCGCCTCACCCCCCGGCTCCGGCGTCTTCGCCAGCTCAAAGTGCACATACGTCGCCACCATCAGGTCCAGCCTGCCGTCCCGGTCATAATCGACGAACGCACATCCCGTCCCCCACTCCTTGCCGCTCCCCGCCACCCCCGCAGCCTCGCCCACTTCTTTGAACGTCCCATTGCCCAGGTTATGAAACAGCCGGCCTTTCCCGTATCCGGTGACATACAGGTCATCAAACCCATCATTGTCATAGTCCCCCACACAAGCCCCTTGCCCCCATCCCGAAGAGACCAGCCCCGCCTTCACCGTTACATCCGTAAACGTCCCGTCGTGGTTATTGCGCAGCAGATGATTACTCGCCGCGGCCCCCGTCGCCTTCCCGGCCGCGGAAAGCTCCGTCCCATTCACCAGAAAGATATCCGGCCACCCATCGCCGTCATAATCGATGATCGCCACCCCCGACCCCGTCGCCTCAACGATGTACTTCTTATGCTCCTCACTCCCATTCACATTCCGAACCGTGATCCCAGCCTTCGCCGCCACATCCACAAACCAGGCCGGAGTGGGATGCTCCGTACTCGCCGGATAAACCTTCTGCTGCGCTCCCGCAATCGCACTCCAAACCACCCACACCATCAAGACCGCCCAGCGCTCAATACGGTCCCGAACCCCCAAGCACCTTAGCCTTTTGGCTTCTAGGTACCCCAAGGCTTCAGCCTTGGGTCTCTCATGCCAAGCCATACAGCGGGCTTTAGCCCCTGGGGTACGTCTCTTCAACCCTTCTTCAAGACAGCAGAGAAGACGTCTCACGCCCCAACCTTCGCAGCTTTTGCCCCGCCCATCTCCATCGTCTTCAGAACCTTCCCACCCTCTTCGATCACATACAGCCGATTTGCCGCCAAATCCCTCAACAAGTCCTTAGCCCCCGACGGCCAGATCAACTCCACATCCGCCGTCGTCGCCGAGTCCATCCCAAAGTGAATACGCAGATCGTTCTGCGAGTAATAACTCCCCCCACTCCGAACCTCTTCCACCTGCTTCAGCGGCTGCTTCCCAATCCCCGTCTTCTCCTGAGACGTTGTGCTAGCCGTCACCGTAATCCGCGTCCCAATCCCCGCCTTATTGCTCTTCTTCCCCACCACGCGAATCTTGATCCAGTTTCGCCCCGCCGTCTCATCGCACCGAAGCAGTTGCGGCACACTGTTCACGCAGTTCACCACGACATCCATATCCCCATCATTGTCATAGTCCCCAAACGCACACCCACGTGCCGCGACCGCATCCGTCATCCCACTCCCGGCGATGTTGGTCACCTCTTCAAACTGCCCGTTCCGCAGGTTCCGATACACATACTTATGTTCCGCATAGGGTGCATCCAGGTGCGAACCATCCACCTCCGGGTACACATGCCCATTGGAGATAAAGATATCCAGCCAACCATCGTTATCCAGGTCAACAAACCCTACGCCCCACCCCAGATATCGCGTATTCACTCCCAGTCCTGACAGGTAGGTATGATCCTCAAACGTCCCATCCCCCAGGTTCTGGTACAGCGAATCCGTATCCCCCGCAAAGTTCGTCTTCACAATATCCAGCAGCCCATCCCGATTGAAATCTCCAACCGCCACGCCCATCCCCGCCTGTGGCTTCCCATCCGGCGAGTACGCAATCCCCGCCTCGATCGCCGTATCCTTGAACGTCCCATCCTTCTGGTTCTGGTAGTACGTCGCTGCGGTCGAGTCATTGGCCACATAGATATCCGGCCACCCATCGTTGTCCAGATCCGCCACCGTCACACTCAAACCATACGTCCCAATGGTGTTCCACATCCCGGCTTTTTCGCTCACATCCGTGAACGTGCCATCCCCATTGTTGCGATACAGAAGGTTCTTCCCACCATCCAGCCCCGGCGGCCCGCAAGCCACCTGCATCCCCTTGTACGCACACCCCGCAGCCTCAGGCAATGGCGCCGTCTTGATGTCGAAATCAATATAGTTCGCAACAAACAGATCCAGCTTCCCATCCTTGTCATAGTCCACAAACGCGCAGCCCGAGTTCCACCTTGTCTTGCTCTGAGTCAGGCCAGCCTTAACCGTCACATCCGTAAACGTCCCATCCCCATGATTCCTGTACAGAATATTTTGCCCATAATAAGTCACAAATAGATCGTTCAATCCGTCGTTGTCATAGTCTCCGACACAGCATCCCTGCCCCCATCCCGACCGCACCATCCCACTCTTCGCCGTCACATCGGTAAACGTCCCATCCCGATTGTTCTTGAACAAATGACTCACCGGCTCCGAGCCCTTCGGGAAACCCTCCAACCGGGTCCCGTTCACCAGAAACAGATCCAGCCAGTCATCATGATCGAAGTCATAGAACGCCACGCCGCACCCAGTCGTCTCCAGCAGGTAACGATTCTTATGCTCGCCCCCATAGATCGTCTTCGTCGTCAGCCCACTCTGCTTCGCCACATCCACAAAGCTGTACCCCAGCGGCGTTCCCGTCACCGGTGAAGCCACCCCCTTCGGTGCCGGCCGAGGCTTCGTGTCATACGTTGCTCTCGCCCCCACCTGCGGCGTCGCCTCCTGTCCAAAAGCCGGGATCGCCAGCCTCAACACATCGTCCAGCGTCAAAATCAAAGCCGTTCGCGATAGCGACTTGATCAGCCCACGTCTCGTCCAGATCACTGCGTATCCATCCTTGTCACTGCGCCCCAAGTATAAAGAACTCAGCGCACCGCAAGCACCTTAGCTCCCCTTGGAGACCAGCCGCTACTGCGTACTCTTCAGCTTCGGCTCACTCGCCGTCTGCAGCTTCTGCGAGGTCTCCGTCTCTCGGCTCGCGTCCTCACTCCGTCCCATCGCCCGGTACGATTGCCCCAGCAGACTGTGCGTCATGTAGTTCGCCGGGTCCATCTTCTCCGCCCGCTCCAGGTACGTCGCCGCTCCCACCGCATCGCCCTTCTTCAACATCGTCTTCCCCAGCAGGATGTAGGGTCCGGTCGAGTTCGGCTCCAGCAGCAGTGCCTCTTGCAGACTCGCCTGCGCCTCGTCATACCGAGCCGCACGCCCATACGCATCGCCGAGCCGGTCATATACCGAAGGCTCCAGCGGATTGCTCGTCCGTTCCTTCTCAAAGTGCGAGATCGCCTCATCCAGATGGTTCCCCGCCAGCGCGATCTCTCCCAGCAGCGCATTCGCCAGCGGCAACCCCGGCTGCAATGCTAGTGCCTTCTCTGCGAACCCTTGCGCCACCGGGAGATACTCCCGCCGCAGCAGCATCCTCGCCGCCAGCAGATATGCCGCAGCCCCATCCGGCGCAAACCCGAACTGGGCCGCATACGCATGCCGCGCATCGTCGTACCGCTTCGTATCCACATAGCAAAGCGCCAGCAGATAGTTCGGATCCGCCCTTCGCGTCCCCAGCCCACCCGGCGCAACACTCTTGTCCTTCGCCGATTCAAGCAGCGGAATCGCCTCCGCCGGACGCCCCAGCTGAAACAGCGTCAGCCCCCGCATCTGCGCAGACTCCACATCCCCGGAATCTTCCGCAAGCGCCTCCCCAAACGCCTGCTCAGCGGCCCGTACCTGCCCCTGTCCATACAGGGCGAGCCCTTCCATCCGGCTCAAGCCGCGAACTTTCGGCTGCTGAGCCTTAAGCTCCGCAATCCGCTTCAACGCCTCATCCGCATGCCCGGTATCGATCTGTTTTCTCAAAGCTTGGATCGCCTCCGGCTCAGCCGGCGAAGAAGCCTTCACCCCAGCCGTTGCGGCAGTCGTCGACCCCGCACCACCGGAACTCTGTGCCTGCCCCACCTTGCAGCAGCACACCATCATCACAGTCACCATGACGCAGAACTTCATCTCGTGCGAACTCCACTCGACTCGCGTTTGTACCGGAGCCACCTCAAAAAGAGAAGCGCGGGAGAGCTCTTCGCTCTCCCGCGCCGGTTACGCCAATCGCTGCTTAGAACTGCAGACGTCCGGAGAACTGCAGTTGCCGTGGATTGCCACCTCCGTTCGGGAAGGGTCCGGAGCCTATTGAGCCGCCGTTCTGAATATTCCCGTTTGGAGTGCCAAAGTTGATGTGATTGAAGGCATTGAAGCCATCGGCACGCAGCTGGAAGGAGACGCTCTCGCGGATCGGGAAGTTCTTCTGCACAGATAGATCCGTATTGAAGAAGTGCGGTCCGAAAGCCGTATTCCGTCCAACATTGCCGATCTGATCTACACCAGGAGCAGTAAACGTTCCCTGCCCAGGAGACGTAAAGACCTGACCCGGTCCATTCGGACCCGTCGCCGTGAACGGAGCGTAGTAGGACAAGCCTCCGTTTGGCGAGTTTGGATACCCGGTCCTATGCGTGTGGAAGGCATTGACATTTCCGCTCACATAGCAAGGTGCCGACCCGACGTTGGAGTCTCCGCAGCTGTTGTAGTTCAGAGTGAAAGGTAGACCGCTAGAGTAGTTGACGACCGGACTAATCTCCCAACCGCTGACGGCTTGGTTGACGTACCGATTCGCGTGGCTTAGGAACTGCTTCTTAGCGCCGAAAGGAAGCTGGAAGAGCCCATAGACAATGATCTGCTGCTGACGCAGCGCGCTATCCCTTCCACGAACTGCTGCGCGATCCCATGTCGAGTAGCCGGTATTCTCACTGATCGCTTTCTGCCATGCGTAGTTCGCGTTCAAAGAGTAACCGTGCGACATCTGCTTAGTGATTGTTGCCTGCAGAGCGTTATAGTGCGTGTCCTGGTTGTCACCGAAATACGTGAACCCGTTAATCCACCCACAGCCACCGTTGGGAGCGTTTGTGCCGCCTACTGTCGCATAGACCGGATCGGAGCAAGCCGGCAGCTTCAAGCCGTAGTACCGCTGAAGGAAGTTCTGGTTGGCCGTTCCGTTGTTGGTGGATATCCCGGCAATCGTCTGACCGGGATACACAATGGGCCTGCCGGCAGCATCGGTACCAGCGACCGAGGGATCATAATGCAACGCTTGACCATTGACACTGTAAACAGCAGGCAAGAAGTCACCTGCCTCGTTGGGGTTGGTTGCTTGACCGGAGGAATCACCAAGCGTGTGCGTTCCCTTATTGGCAACATAGGCGATAGTCGTCGACCAGCTGGAGCCAATCGCCTGCTGTACAGCTGCGTTCCATGCGTCCAGCGTCGGGAGCCTTTCCAGCGTCGGACGTGCGTTCGCGGAGACCAGGCTTCCGGGGTTCGGCAACAAGCCGTTCGCAGGCGATGTCACGAAGATCGGAGCCGGAGGTCCAGTTGCCAACGTGAACGAGTAAGCAGTGTTGTTAGCGCTGTCACCGCCCACCGGAGTTATGTTTTGGCGGGTTAGAACTGGAAGATTCTGTGTCGCCGCGTGGCCGAAAATAGAACCAAAGACTCCGATATCGAAGCTCCGGCCGTATCCGGCGCGGATGACCGTGCCCGGCTTCGCCTCATACGCAACTCCAACCCGAGGATTGAAGGCGTATTTCGGTGTGCCGATGTTCATATCGCTGGCAATCTGTCCAACGCCTGCCACCTGGAGATAACCAGTGTTGATGTTCAGCAGAGATCCGTTGCCAGGTCCATTGATCGTCTCAGGCGCATAATACTCATACCGAAGGCCAAGATTGACAGTTAGGTTCGACTTTGCGCGCCACGTATCCTGCGCATAGCCAAAGAAACGTTTCTGAAACTCCTTTGCGTTCGTGGATACGCTGGCATAACGCTGTAAGTCCGTGATCTCGCCGAGAGCTAGAGTAGCAAAGCTGAGACCAGTTGCGCCGTCGCCGTCGCCCGTTGGGCCAGTGCCGGGGTACAACTCACCGGTCCGATCCTGGTCGGAAGGTACCCTGAGGTTACGGGCGTAGCGAAGGTCTACGCCGAACTTGACGGCGTGATTACCCAGCGTCTTGGTCCAGTTGTTCGCGAGTTGAAACTGGTCTTCATGCTCGATTAGAGGGCAGTTGCAGTGCGTAAAGCCCAGCGACTGTCCAAATACTGAGTTGTTCTGGCTGCCGTTGCCGTACGAACCCGGATCCTGAAGCAGGAACCCAGGGGCACCGCTGGTGATAGCAGCGCCCGTATTGAGTCCGGGTATCCCGAGTGTATCCGCGAAATTCACACCCTCATCGTACTTTTGGGTAGTGATGTTGTACCGGAAGTATCCCGCGCGAACGTCGAAGACCAGCTTAGGATTGACCGCAACGTCAACCCCGGCTGCAGCGCTGGTGTTCTTGCCTTCAGAGGTACCGGAGTAGCCGTTCAGACCGAAGCCCTTACCACCGGCCGCACCGAAGATTGGGTTACCGCTGAGGATGTCTGTAAATCTGCTGAACCGCCCAAAGGCATGGGTCCTCTGGCTGTAGTTGTAGTCCACACGCACGTCATACTGATCGTCGTTCAGACCACCTTGGCCGCTACCCGAATAATTAGCAAGCAGACCACCGTTCGTACCTGTCGTGTTCGGAGCGGGGATCAACTTCAACAGGTTCAGGAACTGCGGTGACAGCCTGTTGTTGGGGATGATGTTGCCCGCGAAGGCGACGGGAGTTCCGCTTGAATTGTCGAAGATGTACGGTGAGGTCGCTGTCTTGCCTGAACTGAACTGCGCCGCATATTCACTAAAGTCGCATCCATTCCCGCTGAGGCAGCTGTTACGCAGCTGCAGCGAAGGAATCGATTCAAAGTTTGCAAGACCGACCTTCTGACGGACACCCTGGTAGTCCATGAAGAAGAACAACTTGTCCTTCAGGATCGGACCGCCGAGTGATCCGCCGAACTGATTCTTCAACCCACCGGGAAAGGGGTTTAGAGCATTAAGGCTTGAACGTGGCTGAGTGAATGGATCGGTTGCTAGATTCGCATTGCTTTCACGATAGTCGAACGCCGATCCATGGAACTTGTTCGAGCCCGACTTCGTCTGCACCGTGATCACCGAAGACACAGCCTTGCCAAACTCAGCATCGAAGTTTTGCGTCGTGATCTTCGCTTGCTGCAGCGAGTCGGCGTTCGGATTGATGACGATGATTCCCAGAATAGGATCTTGGTTGTCGGTACCATCCAACTGATAGGAAACGCCGGCAAAAGCCTGACCGTCGACTTCAATCTGCTTCGAGCCCTGAGGATTTTCGCTCGCCGCATGGCCCCAGCCAAGCTGCTGTGCGCCCGGAAGCAAGAGCTGCAGGTTCGTAAAGTTCCGATCCGGAATCGGCAGATCGACGACCTCTTGCCCAGTGAATTCTGTCGCCACGTCCGCGCGGTCCGACTTCAGCTGAGGAACCTGATCGGCGTTGACTTCAACCGTCTGTTCGGAACCGCCGACTTCAAGCGCGGCACTCACCTTCTGTGAAGCGTCCGCAACCAGCTGAATGCCCGTCTGCTGGAACGTCTTGAACCCACTCGCCGTGACCTTGACCACGTACGTATCCGGAATCAAGTGGTCCGCCGTAAACTCCCCCGAGCCATTGCTCGTCAGCGTCTCGCTTGTACCTTTCGCCACATCCAAAATCACAATCGTGGCGTTCGGCACAGCCGCGCCCGTCGTGTCCGTCACTGTACCAGTAATCGATCCGAAAACCGCTTGTCCAATTGCACCCGGAGCCGCAGCCAGCACCACCGCTGCCGCCGCCAAACTCATGATTCTCCGGAACTGCCCTGAGAATTGCTTCATGCCCTGCCTCCAAAGTTGCTTCACTGCCACTTCTATCCGTCATGAATTCGCTCACACAAAACGGACCGCCTCCAGCTTTGCGCAATAGGAGGCTCGTTCGGCGTAAACAAAAAGACTACTTGTGATGCGTTGTGAACAGTACGCAGTGAGGCCGCACCATGTCAATAGCTATTCCGTGCCCATGCACCCGATCGAAAACAAACCCTAGCCTGGGTTGCAACGACTCTCCCAAAATGCCTCTTGCTCGACTCGATCGCTTGAGCTCCAACAAACCGATCCGCAAGACACAAGAACCTTTGCCCACTAGCACTTCCGCTCTACCCCGCGCCACCCCTCACCCATCGAGCGGGCCGCCGGCTCCAACCCCGCCGCAGTCATAAGCAGGGAATCGCGGTGGTAAACTCCTCTCCGTATCTCTGGAGGCTCCGTCCATGTTTCACCCTGCAATCGCACGTCACCGGCTCATCCATCTCTGGCATGCGCTCCTGTCCTCCGCGACCCTCGCCGCCGCTCTCCTTGCTCTCCCGTTCAACCCCGCCCACGCCCAGAACACCGTCCCTGTCGCACCACCCACCACCTCGGACGTCTGGTGGAAACACGCCGTCATCTATGAGGTCTACCCTCGCTCCTACCAGGACTCCAACGGAGACGGCCGAGGCGATCTCAACGGCATCGCAAGCCGCCTCGATTACCTCCAAAGACTCGGCGTCGACGCCATCTGGATCGCCCCCATGTACCCGTCGCCCCAGGTCGACTTCGGCTACGACATCTCCGACTACGAAGCCGTCGACCCCCAGTACGGCACCCTCGCCGACATGGACCACCTCATCGCCAAAGGCAAAGATCACCACATCCGCATCGTCCTTGACATGGTCCTCAACCACACCTCCGATAAAGCCAAGTGGTTTGAAGAATCAGCCTCCTCCCGCACCAACCCCAAGCACAACTGGTACGTCTGGAACGATGGCATCCCCGCAGACTCCCCCGGCGTCAACGCCTTCCAGCTCAAGTACGCGCATGAAGATTTGAACGGCAAAAAAGTTGTCCCCCCCAACAACTGGGTCTCCACCTTCGGAGGCTCCGCCTGGCAGTGGGTCCCCGCCGTCCACCAGTACTACTACCACTACTTCTACATCCAGCAACCCGATCTCAACTGGCGTAATCCCGAAGTGGAAAAAGCCTGCTTCGACGCCATGCGCTTCTGGCTCGACCGCGGCGTAGCCGGCTTCCGCCTCGACGCCATCCCCACCCTCTTTGAAGACCCCACCCTCCCCAACGCCCCCGAGCTCGGCGGCCTCAACGCCCAGGGCGACCCCCGCACCGACGACAAGTACCAGGAAAATCTCCCGGAAGTTCACGACGTCATCCGCCGCATGCGCAAGATGGTCGACTCCTACCCCGGCAACCGCGTCCTCATCGGCGAAACCTACCTCCCCAATACCGCCGAGCTCGACAAGTGGTACGGAGGCTCCGCCCAGGACGAGCTTCAACTTCCCATGGACATGCTCCTCGGCTTCCATGGCGACCATGACAAGCTCGACGCCGCAGCCTTCCGCTCTCACATCGAGGAAGCCGACACCCAGACCCATGGCGGACGCCCACTCTTCGTCTTCGACAATCACGACAACGTCCGCTCTTGGGAGCGTTACGGCGACGGCGTCCACAACGAAGCCATCGCCCGCGTCATCGCCTCCGTCCTCTACACCACCAGCGCCGCCGCCATGACCTGGGAAGGCGCGGAGATCGGCATGGTCACCACCACGCCCACCCGCAGGGAAGACGTCAAAGATCCCATCGGCATCACCGGCTGGCCCAAGGAAAAGGGCCGTGACGGCGAGCGCACTCCCATGCAGTGGGACGCAGGCAAAGACGCCGGCTTCTCCACCGCCGACAAGACCTGGCTCCCCGTCGCCCCCGACTACAAAACCGTCAACGTTGCCGTCGAGCAGAAAGAACCCAACTCCCTGCTCAACTGGAACGAGCGCCTCATCGCCCTTCGCCGCACCAACCACGCCATGCATGACGGCGGCCTTACCATGATCGACGCCACCGACCCGGACGTCCTCTCCTACCTCCGCGCCGTCGCTCCGGGCGAACCCGCGGTCGTTGTCGCCATGAACTTTACCGCTTCACCCAAGACCGTCTCGCTCGATCTCTCCGCCACCGGCGCCAAAGGCACGGCAGTCAAGACTCTCCTCACCGACAGCCCATCCCTGATGTCCACCTCAACCCTCACCAACGTCACCTTGCCTCCCTTCGCCACCTGGATCGCAGAAGTAAAATAAGCCGCTCTATAGAACGTCATAACATCAACATCTGCCGTAAAGCAGGAAGAGGCACAGGCACCAGGCTGTGCCTCTTCTCTTGCCCGCCGCACACCCCGCCGGCTCACGCCTGCGTCTCTCGCCCACACCTCGCAAGTATTCCCAAATCCCTTCAGGCTTTCTCCTCCATGCTCACTCGCTTTCTAGAACGCTCATGGTACTGTGGTTCGTCTCATCCCTGGGATCGCTTTTCCGCATCCCATGCCATGGAAGCTTAGCGGCGCTGGCAAGGTACGCCCGTCCATCGCGAACGAAAAGGAACTCGCATCATGAGAGATACGCTTGGTGTTCTCCTCGCCGGTGGAGCCGGTGAGCGTCTTTTCCCCCTCACCCGCGACCGCGCCAAGCCCGCCGTACCCTTCGCCGGCCAGTACCGCATCATCGACTTCACCCTCTCCAACTGCATCAACTCCGAGCTCCGCCACGTCTACATCCTCACCCAGTACAAAGCCCTCTCGCTCAATCGCCACATCCGCGAGGGCTGGGGCTCCGTCGTAGCCCAGGAGCTAGGCGAGTTCATCGAGATCCTCCCCCCCATGCAGCGCGTCTCCAAGTCCTGGTACCAGGGCACCGCCGACGCCGTCTACCAGAACATCTACTCCATCGGCTCCGAAGAGCCAAAGTACGTCATCATCCTCTCCGGCGATCACATCTACAAGATGAACTACGCCCTCATGCTCCAGCAGCACATTGAGACCCGCGCAGACGTCACCCTCGCCACCCTCCCCATCCATCCCCATGAGGTCTCCCAGTTCGGCGTCGTCGAAGTCGCCCCCAACGGAGAAGTCACCTGCTTCGAAGAGAAGCCCAAGGAAACCAAGGTCCGTTCTCCCTTCATGCCCGAAATGGTCGACGCCTCCATGGGCATCTACATCTTCAACACCGACACCCTCCTCCCCGCCCTCATGGCCGACGCCGAAGACCCCAACTCCAAGCACGACTTCGGCCACAACATCCTCCCAAACCTCCTCGGCAAGTGCCGCATGCACGCCTTCAACTTCGTCGACGAAAATAAGAAAAACGCCCTCTACTGGCGCGACGTCGGCACCCTCGACGCCTACTACGAAGCCAACATGGACGTCGCCGGCGTCACCCCCATCTTCAACCTTTATGACAAGTCCTGGCCCATGCGCACCCGCGCCTACCAGTACCCGCCCGCCAAGTTCGTCTTCGGCGAACCCGGACGTACCGGCATGGCCATCAACTCCATCGTCGCCTCCGGCACCATCGTCTCCGGAGCCGTCGTCCGCAACTCCGTCGTCTCCCACGACGTCCGCGTCAACTCCTACGCCGACGTCGACTCCTCCATCGTCTTCTCCCACGTCAACATCGGCCGCCACTGCCGCATCCGCCGCGCTATCATCGATCGCGACGTCCACATCCCGGACGGCACCGTCATCGGCTACGACCAGAACGAAGACCGCAAGCAATACTTCGTCACTCCATCCGGCCTCACCGTAGTCACCCGCGACTACAGCGTCTATGAAAACCCCGTCTCACCAGAGTTCATGCAAACCGGAGGAGGCTTCTAACCCCCCCGGCGAGTGCGCACCCATACCCACACCCACGGGTCATTCTGACCCTGAGCACCGCGAACGGGAAGAACCTCCGTAGCTGCTGTTGCGCGATGCGCCTCCCAAATTCTTGTCAAGCCCCCAAAACCTCTCAAAATCACAAATCCCCAACAAGGACGCGGCTTAAATAGTTCAAAATAGTTGGCTAAACCACCCCACCAAATTTGTTAGAATAGAAGAAGGTCGAAAACACCTTAGGGCACGGCCTACAAGCCGTGCCCTAACTCCTTTATCGTCTATATTTTAGCTGTAACTCGTTTGTTGACAATATTTTACGGTAGGTGGGCTACCGTAACTTCAACAAAACAAACCAAAGTTGACCAGATAGACAATACAGGGGGGCACCCCCTCGGCCAACCCACAAACTTCAGCGTCTAAACACAGGAAGCGTCCTGGAACATCGGATCGTATCGCCACCGCGTATCCTAAGTAGTCGAAGCTCTACCAGAAAATTCGAGGTCACACGCACTCATGCCATCCTCTCCGAATCCCGGCTTCTTCGCCCGCCTGCGCTCGCATCGCCTCACCACCACCTTCACCCTCCTCACCACCCTGACCGTCGGCGTGCTCGCCGGATCCGTCCTTACCCGCGGCGTCAGCGGCAAGGAGCAGCAGCAGGTCGATAGCTCGGATGCCCGCCCCATCGTCATTCCCAATCCCGTCACCCTCTCCAACGGCTTCTCCCAGATCGTCAAGCAGATCGGACCCGCCGTAGTCAACATCAACACCGAATCCATCCCCAAACAAGCCACCACTCGCCGCAACCCACACGGACTCCAGCGCGGTCCCCTGCCCCAGACCCCCAATCCACATGATCCCGACGGCCAGGGCGGCGGAAACGGTGACATGCAGGACTTCTTCAACCGCTTCTTCGGCGGACAGAACGGCCAAGGCGGTGGGGACGACGACTCCGACGGCGGCCCCGGCGGCGAGCGCCGTGCCCTCGGCTCCGGCTACATCGTGGACTCGCGCGGCTACATCATCACCAACAACCACGTCGTCGATAAAGCCGACAAGATCTACGTCAAGCTCGCCACCGACCCCGACACCGGCGATCCCGGCTACCTTGCCAAGGTGGTCGGCGTCGACACCGAAACCGACATCGCCGTCATCAAGATCGATGCCAAGCAGACCCTCCCCACCATCGCCCTCGGCAACTCGGAAGGCGCCCAGGTCGGTGATTGGGTTCTGGCCATCGGCAGCCCCTTCGGCCTTTCCCAGACCGTCTCCGCCGGCATCGTCTCCGCCAAGAACCGTTCCATCGACGACCGCGACGCCCAGGGCCTCTCCAAGCAGTTCCAGAAGTTCATCCAGACCGACGCCGCCATCAATCCCGGGAACTCCGGCGGCCCGCTCGTAGACATGACCGGTAAGGTCATCGGCATGAACACCGCCATCTACACCCAGTCCGCTGGCTCGGAAGGCGTCGGCTTCGCGATGCCCTCCAACATCATCGCCAAGGTCTACAACGACCTCATCGGCCCGGAACACAAGGTTATCCGCGGCTCCATCGGCATCCAGTTCGCCGCCCAGACCTCCTCCGCCGTCAGCCGTGTCTACGGCTTCGCCAATGGCGGTGTCTTGGTTGGAGTAGTCGTTCCGGGTGGCGGAGCCGCCAAGGCAGGCCTCAAGCCCCAGGACGTCCTTGTCACCATCGACGGTCGCCAGATCAAGGACGGTGACGATCTCGTCGCCGATATCTCCGCCCGCAAGGTCGGTTCAACCGTCCAGATCGGCTACCTCCGCAACGGGGAAAAGCGCACCGCCGCCGTAACCATCGGAGACCGCACCAAGACCTACTCCGACCTCGCCGGAGCCCCGCCCACGGACGACTCCGGACCTCAGGAGTCCGACGCCGGACAAAGCAAGCTCGGCATCACGGTCACTCCCCTGCCCGCCGCCTCCGCAGGTCGCATCGGCATCCAGGGAGGAGTGACCGTCACCACCGTCACGCCCGGTTCCTTCGCCGATGAGGTAGGCCTGTCCAAGGGTCTCATCATCCTCGAGATCAACAAACAGCCGGTCGTGGACGACGCCAGCTACCGCGCCGTCGTCTCCCGCCTCAAACCCGGCGACGACGTCGTCTTCGTGGTCCGGGCGCCGGGTGGTGGCAAGAACGCTGGCAGCAACTTCCTGGGAGGGACGCTCCGATAAGTCCACTCTCCTTTCCCCGCAGAGAAAAAGCCACAGCCGATCGCTGTGGCTTTTTCGTGCTGATTCACTACGCAAATATTGCCTGAACAGCATGCAACCTTTGCCTATTGCAAGAAGGTAACTTCGTCGATACTCTAATGCCAGTTCGGTCGAACGAAGGTAATCCCTGGCCGCACACTGTTCTTCGAGGTTGATCCAAACTCATGCGTCCTTCCTCCTCACGCGCCGCCGCCTCGCTCTTGTTCCTGCTTACCTCGGTGCCTCTGTTCGCGATGCCTCATCCGCACCGCGGTCCCACCTCACCCAAGGCCAGAGGCTTTGCCCGGACCCGCAGCACATCTCCACGCGCCACGCACGTCTCCGCGCCGGCCGGCATCGCACCCGAGCGTGCCACCCAGATCCAGTCCGCGCTGATCAAGTCCGGCTACATGTCCGGCGAGCCAAGCGGTGTCTGGGACTCCTCCACCCAGGCTGCCATGGTCAAGCTCCAGGCCGCGAACGGCTGGCAGACCAAGCTCGTCCCTGACTCCCGAGCCATCATCAAGCTCGGCCTCGGACCCGGCTCCGCCCCACCCGCCGAGCCCACCACCTTCGAGGCCTCCACCCCGGCCGCCCCCCAATCCATCCCCCCAGTCAATCAATAACCGCTCATTCAAGAGCAAATCTGATCGACGCGAAAATCCGGTCCTTGCAAGAAACCGGTCATTCTGAGCGGAGCGAAGAACCTCCGCAGTTGCCGTTGCGGTTGCTCGTTCTCGCGGCTCTTAGCTATTCCTCAAACTTCCATCCTTCACCGAGATCACATAGTCCTCAACATCGCTCGTATTCGGCGGAATGCCACCTGGTCCGCTCATCGCCGCACTCTCCAGCCAGACGCGCATCCAGTAGTACTGATGGACACGCACCAGCCGTGAAGCCAGCGGTTGTCTGCTCTCGAGCACCTTGGTAAGCATGCCGCAGACCTCGTCCGCATCGGCCGCAACAGCCATCGTCATCGGCACTGACTCTGAGTCCAGCACAGCCTTCTTTGCCGACTCGAACTGTGAGCCGCTCAGCAGACCACTCTCCACCTTCAAGCCAGTCATCTGCTCCAGCCCGAGCGCAGCCGCCGCATTCGTCCGGTTCTCGAACGCCAGATAGAGCAGCGCAGAGCCTGCAACCCGCAAAGGCACCAGCCCAAACTCCGTGATGAAGCGCTTCGGCATCACCTTCGCCATCGCTGAAGGAGAGAAGCCATTCATCGCCAGCACCGGACAACTCCACTGCACACCCAGCCCGCGCGTAACCCGCTCTTCCGCCAGCCCGCAGCTCTGCACCAGCCAATCGCCGATCCTTCCCTGCCCAGTCTGCTTCTGCGCCTGCAGAGCAGCCTGAAGTTGCGGATGCGTAATCCATCCCTGAGCTAGAAGCACCAGCCCAAGCGGAACCCGATGACGATGCGGAACATCCACACCAACCCCCGCATGTTCGCCCGTCTCGCGGCGAATCGCCGCCCGCAGCATCGACTGCAGACACTTATGGCTGCATCCCCATTCCTCCTCAAAGACCGGTCTCCGCCGGTTCCGCCAAGGTGGAATCCACGCACTCGCACACTCAGCCGCCCCACACGTCCGATGCGCAGCATCCGGACCCAGCGCTCGACTCGGCGTGACAGGCTGATAGGCGTCATCGCCGTATAGGTCGGCATCCTGGGCGGGTACGCGAAGCTCCAACCCGCCCGGTTGCAGAGTGCTCGTCTCCCTGCTCGCTCGTCGATCTAAGATAGACATCGTATGCTCTCCAGCCGCAGTTGCGGCGACGCTACTTCTGTGATCCTCAAGGCAAAGTTCCCACTCGCCACGACGACTTCCCCGCGCGCCACGATCCGGTCGCCCACGACAAGGTCGACAGGTTCAGAGACGTGGCGATCCAGTTCCACGACATCTCCCGGTCCAAGCTCCAACACATCCTTCAACGGCATCTCCCGTGAGCCGAACAGCAGTGTCACATCCAGCTCGATGTCATAGAGCATCCCAACCATTCCGTCCGCGTCCATGGGCATGCTGCCGGCCTCGATCGCTTCACTCACATCCTCCGGCGCCTCAGCCATGCAACCACCAATCCTTCATGTCTCTCGCTTCGCTACCTACGAACGTGGATCGTCGGGGCCGGCCGCTTCGGCCGGTTCCATACGCGCACCACGGTGTTCTCCGGTCCGAACCGGGCGTGCCGCCCCGAACACAAGACCACCCACCCTAAGCTCCGCCGCCGAGTGTCTCGGTAGGGGCAGCCGCAACACAGATCCTCCCACCAGCGACGCAATCTCCCGCGCTTTCAACCTCACCACGGGAAATTGCAGAACTGCTCCCACGCGAGTCTCCCCCAAAAGCTCTCTCATCCTCATCCTGACATCCAGGGAGCTGCGTCGGTTTTTGTTGCCCTGTTCTGCAATCATCTGGCGCAGAATTGTATTGAGCACCACGGCCGGCAAGCACAGCTTCATGGTGCCTTTGGCATCGGGCATCTTGACGTCAAACGAAATGCAGAGTGTCTTTTCGCCCGGAACCATGATGCGGTTCAGCTGAGCCGGCGTCTCTCGTTTCTCCAGGTTGAAACGCAATCCAACCGGTATCCAAGCCACGTTCAGCTCCTTGACCATCATCTGCAGCACGGATGCGATGATGAGCTCTTCAATGTCGGTAAGCTGTCGCTTCAGCTCTGACTTCCCAACTCCGCCGAGCAGAAGATCGATGATCGGAGAAGCCAACGAGAGATCCAACTCGAGAAGGCCAATGGCACCAAGGGGCTCCAGTCGTAGAGAGCAGATGTAGGCAGGTTCGCTCACGCGACTCAGAAATTCGAGATAAGTCATCTGCTCGCCTGCGACGAGACTTACTAGAAACTTCGTTCTCAGCGACGCTCCAATGGTGTGCATCAAGTTGCGGGCGAATAGGTCGTTGGCAGTGGTGATCGCCTTCATCTGTTCATTGGAGATCTGCCCCGCCCGACTGAAGTTGTAACTCTCCAAAGCAGTCGCCAACAGCTCCGGCGACTCCTGAGAGCTCGTGCGGGAGGCATCCGACTCTGCGTCGTGCTCCTCGTCTCGCTTTCCGACACTATCCATCTCTCACCACCCCCTGCTCCGTAGCCTTTTTTGCTAACGCTCAATTGCCATCCGCGCTCGCTTCTTGATCTCAACACCCGCAGGCCGCAAAGACGCTAACGCAGATCGTAGCCGCACGACCGCGGAAGAGTGTATCTGGGACACTCGTGACTCCACGACTCCTAGCGTCAATCCGATCTCCTTCATCGTCAGCTCCTCAAAGTAATAGAGCGTCAAGACCATGCGCTCTTTGTCCGGCAGCTCTTCGATCGCATCGGCTAGCTTTTGTTTCATCTCGCCCTTAAGACAACGAAAGAGTGGATCGTCGTCGGGAGCGCCCGGGATATAAGCCAACTCTTCATCACCAGAGTCCTGGGATCGTTCCATGTGCAAGCTACCGATTTCCAATCCTTTGAGATCACCTAAGAGCCCCTGGTATTCACTTAGGCTCAACTTCATCTCGCCGGCGATCTCGCTCTCTACTGGAGCCCGTCCAATCCGCTGGGTTACGCTCCGGATAGCCTCTTCGACAGCTCTCCCCTTGCGGCGAAGCTCACGAGGGCTCCAGTCCAAGGTCCGCAAAGAATCAAGGATCGCTCCACGAATACGGAACTGTGCGTAGCTCTTGAACTGCACCTTCTTGGCATGATCGAACTTCGAAAGAGCGTCGATCAGGCCGACGACGCCCGCAGACACCAGGTCATCCAGATCGACATGCTGCGGAAGACGTTCATGAATGCGCCGTGCGAGATACCGGACGGTCGGCAGGTGCTCCATGAGCAACTGTTCGCGCTCAGCGGCACCGATCGTCTTCGCATCCGGGCTTTCTTCCTGGGCGGCTCCGTCAGATGAGCCGTATCCCGCTACTAGAGGCAACTGCATGGTCATCGCGTTCACCGATCGATCGAACATCCTTGCCTCCTCCTGCACCCTAGGCGAGCCCCTGAAGACATCCCCTGTTGCGGTCATCATTCCCATCTTCTCGCTCGTCCTCTTCATCTCGTTTGTCATGCAGGCTGCAAGGTTTGCGGTGCAATCGTTGCGGGCCTAACACCCGCTGTTCTCTATCCGATCACTCCAACGCTGCGCACACGGATACCAGTCGGAATCTCGTCCGGTGCTAGTACCGTTATCTTTGGTACAAACGGTTCCAGCCAACGACGTACGTGGTAACGTGCCGGCGATGGACATAAAAGCACGGGCAGGGCCATGCTTGTACCGCCTCCGGTTAGCCGCTTCACAGACTCCAGCAGTCGTCGCAGATACTCTCCCTGGCCGCCACGCGGAGCGCTGGACTTCAGCAGCATGGCTGAGTGCGGGTCGAAGGTGGCAATCAACTCCGCTTCGAGATTCTGCTCGATCGTCAGCACCCGGAGACCGCCCTCCGGGTCCAGCAGCGGTGAGATCAACCCACGGCCCAAATGCTGACGAACACTCTCCACGAGATGAACGAGGCTCTTGGACTGCTGGGCGGCTTCAACGAGGATCTCCAGGATGGCCCCCAGATCGCGAATAGAAACCTGCTCTCGCAATAATTGCTGGAGAACCTTCTGCACCTCGCCCAGGGTCATGACCTTAGGCACCAGCTCCTCGACGAGCTTCGGATAGCCTTCGCTCATCGCATCGAGCAATCGCTTTGTCTCTTGCCGTCCAAGAAGTTCATGAGCATGCCGTCGTATCAGCTCACCGAGATGGGTGGCGATTACCGTCGTCTGATCCACCACGCTGTATCCAGCAGCCAATGCCGCATCTTCCAGACCCTTCTGTATCCAACGTGCGGCCACTCCAAAGGCCGGCTCCTGGGTCTCGACCCCCTGAATCTGTCGAGCCTTGTGATCCGCGTTAACGGCGAGAAGGCAGTTCTGTTCCGTCTGCCAACGCGCAATCTCTATCCCTCGTAAGCTGACGCAATACTCCCGTGGCTTGAGCCGCAGATTATCCGTGATGTGAACCGGCGGAACAATAAACCCCAGTTCAGTTGCAAGATGGCGGCGGAGTGCGCGGACCCGATTAAGCATCTGGCCGCCTTGCTTTTCGTCTACCAACGGGATCAACTGAAAGCCGATCTCAAGCGTCAACTCGTCCATCTTCAAAAGGCTCGCGAGATTTTCTCCTCCAGCCGTCGCCACTTCGGCGGCCTTGATCTTCTCAGCCTTGGTTAGGCTGAGCTCAGGGACTTCCTCCTTCCTCTCCGGGGTGGTACGCGCCACCAAAGCGATCGCTCCAGCCAGCAACAGGAAGGGCATCTTCGGCAAACCCGGAATGATGGAAAGCCCCAGCAAGAGGGCAGAAGCGATCCAAAGTGTGTTGCGGCCCCGGAGCAACTGAGCCCCTAATTCTTGATCAAGATCCCCGGCACTGGACGCACGCGTGAGAATGATTCCACCCGCAATCGACACGAGCAGACTTGGGATCAACGTAACCAGTCCATCTCCAACCGTCAGAATGGTGTAGGTCTTGACCGCGGTCAACAAATCGACGCCTTGCTGCAGCGTCCCAATGACAATTCCCGCGACAATGTTGATCGCCGTGATCAGGATGGTTGCCATCGCGTCGCGTTGATTGAACTTCGCCGCGCCATCCATTGCGCCATAGAACTCGGCTTCGCGAGCGATGATCTCGCGACGCCGGCGTGCTCCCGACTCATCGATCAAGCCGGCATTCATGTCTGCATCGATAGCCATCTGCTTACCCGGCAGGGCGTCCAGGGTGAAGCGCGCCGTAACCTCCGCCGTCCTCACCGCACCATGCGCAACCACCAGGAACTGTATCGCTACAAGCGCCAGGAACAGCACGAAACCGACGACATAGTTTCCCCCCACAACAAATTGCCCGAATCCCTCGATAATGCCGCCCGCCGCATGGGTTCCTTCGTTGCCATGCAGCAAGATCCTTCGGCTGGAGGCAATGTTCAGGCTCAAGCGAAACAGAGTGAGGAGTAGCAGAAGGGTTGGAAAGACCGAAAAATCAACGGCCTTTCTTACCTGGATCGCCGTCAGAAAGACGATAGCTGACGATGCAATGGATGCGGCAAGCAAAACATCCAGCAAGATCCCAGGAATCGGGATCAGCATGACGAAGACCATCCCGATCGCTATGACTGGGAGTGAAACCGCTTGCCACTTCTGCAGGTGCGAGCTCATTATGATTCACCTTGGTCGAACGCGATCTCCCGCTTGGCGGACCGATCGGAAAACGGGGTCTTCCTCGCTTCGGCTTCAGCCTGCTGCTGCGACGCCCGCTTCTGCGCCTTGATCTTCTCCTCCACCTCTCGCCGGTATAGAAACGCAAGGATTCCAGCCACAGTCGCATAGAGCTCGAAAGGTATGGATTGTCCGGGTTCAACCGCACGATAGAGGCTGCGCGCCAGCGGTGGATTCTCAATGATCGGAACGCCCGCCCATCTCGCCTCTTCACGAATCTCCAAGGCATGCAGGTTCCTGCCCTTGGCCAAAACACTAGGAGCCGACATGGTGTCAAACGAGAACTCCAGAGCCACGGCATAGTGCGTTGGATTGGTTATCACCACGCTCGCCTTGGAGATGTCCGCCTTCACTCTCCTGCGCCGCATCGCGTTCTGGATCTGCCGAATCTTGCCTTTGATCTGCGGATTCCCGGTCGCCTGTTTCATCTCATCCTTGATCTCTTGCTTGGTCATCCGCATGCGCTTGTTCCAGGCAATCCATTCCACGGCATAGTCCAAACCACTCCAGATCAGCGTCACCCAGGCCGCGTCCAGCGCCAGACCATACGAGGCGTTGAAGGCATTGGGTAGCTGCAGCATGCTCATCACAGGGAGCGTCAACAGCAGAGTGTTCACCGCTCGCCAGCCAAACAACACCATCACCGCTGCGGGCACCAGCGACTTCAGCACCCGCGTGCCACTGCGCATACTGAAGATGTTGGCGAGGTTTGTACTTGGATTGAGCTTGTTCAGCTTGAAACCTAGCGCATCCGGGTGGATCGAAAAACCTCCACCTTGCGCGATGCCTACGGAAAGCGCGGCGGCGAAGCTCGCAGCCACGATGACGCAAACCGGAACCGCCGCCGGTGCTACAACCCTCCGAATGACAGCGCTCCATTGCGTCTCAACGTCCGACTCGGGCCTGCGCGCTTCGGACAAGGATTGCTCGAAGACAGTGCGCCAGTCGCGTACAAAGGTACTTGTGAGCGTCCCGATCATCAGGACACCAGCTAGAAGACCCACGGCGCTGAGCAGCTCCCGGCTATGAACACGATCGCCTTGCTGTCTTGCCTTCAGCTTCTTTTGTGGTGTTCCAGCTTCCGTACCTTTTTCGCTCATCGCTTCACCAGTATCGATTCAGCTCCATCAAGCAGGGAGATGAAGTGCTGTTCAATCCAGTGCGGCCAGACGGCCAGGCTGCCAATCAGGACGACATAGGAGCTCAGTGTCTTCAGCGGAATCCCGACCACCTGCACCGGAAGCTGCGGAGCGAGGCGACTCACCAGGCTTACCGTCACCTCAACCGCAAGTGCTGCCGCCATCACCGGAGCAGCAAGCTGGAGTCCCGCGATAAAGATCCCCCCTGCTGCCCTAAAAATCGCTACGCCATCCTCCCGTAAGAGGGCGGCGTGTCCCGGCGGCACCACGGCGAAGCTGCGCATCACCGCGGCTAGCAGGACATGATCGAGGCCTGCCCCCAGAATGACTAAGGTGCCCAGCCACCCAAGGAGCTGCCCCATCACAGGCGTTTCGACCATGGTGTTGGGATCGAGCAGATTCACCAGCGAGAAAGAAAAGCTCATCCCTAACAAGGTTCCCGCAAAGAGGATCGCTTCACTCAAGATCATCAGGTTCAGTCCAAAGAGGAGACCCACGCCAAGCTCCCCCACGATGGAAGCCATATCCAGCGAAGCGTGAGCGCCCGGCAGCAACGCTACAACCGGTGCGAGCAGGCACGTCATTGCAATCACAAGCCCCGCCTTGATACGAGGAGCGATCGCACTCGAGCTGAACGCCGGAGCGAAGACCAGTAAGCCACTCAGCCGAATAGCCACCAGCAGCCCCGTCTCCCAATAGCGGGTAAGATCGGCAATCACCGGATATACCGGTGCAAGTCGCCCAACAGGCCAATGGTGTAGGCGGTCAAGCGATGGATCATCCAGGGCATCGTGACCATGGCCACTGCGAAAACAACGAGCAGCCGGGGAACTGCCGTAAGCGTCTGCTCCTGAACGCTGGTCAGCGTCTGCAGAAGGCTGACCAGAAGCGAGACAAGAGCAGCCGAAACCAAGAGCGGTGTGCATAGAATGACCGCTTGAACTAGGAGCTGCCGTATCAATGCAACGGTTTGATCAGGTGCCATCCATCGCCCCTAAAAACTCTTCAAGAGTTTGTCCGCCAGAAGGTTCCAGCCATCGACCATCACGAAAAGCAATATCTTCAGCGGAGTTGAGATGACCACCGGTGGAAGTTGCAGCATTCCAATGGAAGTAGTGATGCTGGCGACTACGATATCCACCAGCAGGAACGGCAGGAACAGAACAGCGCCGATCTGGAATCCGGCCTTCAGCTCGCTCAAGATGTAAGCAGGAACAACGACCTGTATCGGCAGATCAGCCTTGTCTCGAGGCCGCACCGTCAAACCCGCCGATGCGAAGATGGCAAGATCCTTCTCCCGTGCGTAGCGAAGCATGTACGTCTTTACGGGCTCGATTCCTACTCCGATCGCAGCTTCCCCGCTGAGAAGTCCCTCGCGGTACGGCGTCGTTGCCTTGGCTTCTACCTCAACCAGGACGGGCGAGATCAGAAACCAGGTCATCATGAGAGCTAAGCCCATCAGAATCTGGTTGCTGGGCGCAGTCTGAGTTCCAAGCGCTTGGCGTAAGAAGTGAAAGACAACAAGCAGGCGCACCATCGGCGTCATCGCTAGGAGCAACGCGGGAAGCAAAGTCAGCAGCGTCAAACCCAGAACAATGGACCATGGCGAGCTTGTATCCTTGCCGGCCATGCTCCCGATCAGATCCGGGGTACGCTGCTCATCGAGCTTCGCGCCCGCGGAGGCGGGTGCGTTCGACCTCACCACAGGCCTTCGCATCTGGCTCGCCGGCACCGCCGCATGCGCCGTACCATCCGCACACGATCCAAAGCAGAGAACCATTGCAAACACACAATGGAAGAGACGCCTCAAACTGTCTCCTCGCAGTTCATTTTTCCCGTCTGTCGCCGGCCCTTCTGAGGGACACGAAGCGGAACAATGGTCTGAATCACCTCCGCACTTGCGGCAACAAGAAACTGCTTGCCGCAACAGTTCACCAGCATCAGCTGTCTTCGCCCGCCTAAGGACATCGTTTCGATTAGCTGCATCTGCGCCGGCGGCTTCCTTGTCATCGCTTTGAGATGAGTTTCACGAACTTGCTCAATCAGCCAAACTACGACTCTTCTCATGCTTCCAACGCGATCCGGCATCTGGATCAGGTTTTCTCTTCGCACCATGTGCATAACAGCCCCCCAAATGATCTAAGCCAGCTTCGTGATTCGCACGGCCAGCCGCCGGTCCACTACCTCAAACTCTGCCCAGCCCAATTGCACCTCGCCGCACTTCAGAGGAACATCCGCCTCGTTCCCCCAGGCCGTCTCCAGCACGGCTCCAATCGACAGCCCAAGGAGATGCTTGACTTTGAAATGAGGAACTGAAACTCCGGCCTGGAGACGCAACGTCAACGCCGCCAGCAACTCCCATGCGGGATGCGTCTCAATCTGGCTCATCTTCGTCGTCGGCTTAGGTTGAAGCTGAGCCAGGCCTGTTGCTCCATCCTTCGCGGCAATCTGTAGAGAAGAACCTTCGGATTTCTTGGTCATCTCTGCACCAGAAATTCCGTGAAGAAAAGGTCGGCGATCTTGAGCCCTGGAATGCGCTCGGAGATGGCGGCTTTCAGCTTGGTCTTCAGCTTTTCCTTACCATCCACTGCCAGCAAGCCCTCACTGGTCTCGCTTCCTATAACCCCTAACGCAGCATCCCTGATCTCCGCGTTATGCTCAATCACGAGCTTGCCCTTCTCTGGTGGTTTCTCCTCTTCTTTCGGCTTTTCGTCTTTCCCTAGAGGCGGAGGGTCCTCAACACTCAAGGTCATGCTGATGCGCAGGTAGGCTCTTCCACCTTCATCAGGAAGATTGACCAGCATCGGCTCAAGCACGATCTCATGGGTCTTGGCTGCCACCTTTTCAATCACTTGGACCTTCTGCGGAGCGCCACCCAAAGGCAACTTGCCGGACTTCACCAGGTAGTAAAGCGCACCGCCCGAGCCACCGACCGCAACGACAACCGCGACCACTACAGCCATAACTAAGGGAAGAATGGGAATGCTCGCCGAGTTTCCCGAGTTCCCCTGCGCTGCACCTTCCGCTGCATCAGCCATGCTGTCCACAAGATGCACTCGCACTGCCACTGAGTACCGTTACCAAATTAGCTTTCCTTCATCCTTGCCACAGCCGGAGACCTTGGCCAAAACAGAGAAAGCCTGCCGATGACGATCATCGACAAGCCATATTCCTCTAAGGGAACTTACCGAATCATGTTAATAGCGTTCTCCGTAACGGAATCGAACGTTGTTACCGTCTTGGAGTTTGCTTCGAAGGCTCGCTGCGCCACAATTAGATTCGAAAACTCTGCTGAAATGTCCACGTTGGACTGCTCTAATGCGTCTCCTTCGATGGTCGCACGCCCACCCACATTCGGAGTTCCAATCGAGATCAACCCTGAAGCGGCCGTCGTCGCGTAGTCGTTCGCACCGGACCGAATAAGCCCGTCGGTGTTCGCAACAGAGGCTAACGCAACCTGACCGATGGCCGTCGTGTGACCATTGCTGAAGGTTGCCGTAAGTACGCCGGTTCCATCGACGGTAAAGCTTTGATAGGACCCGCTTGCAAAGCCGTCCTGCAGCGTCGCACTGGTGTTGGATGTGCCTGACGTCTGCGTCACCAGCGGAGCCGCTCCGGTTCCATACAGATTGAAATTCAAGGTCAGGTCTGCGGCTCCGTCCGCCAGTCCCGTGAATTTGACCCCGGAGACGTTGGTAGACGGCGAGGTTAAGTTCCCGGAAGAATCGAAGGTGAGCGTACCGGTGTTGTTCACAGCACCTGTGGCATCCGCTGAAGGTAGTGCGATGTTATAGCCCCAGGTTGTCGGAGACAGCTTGGTGTACGTTACGGATGCATCATGCTCCGCGCCCAGCGAATCGTAGAGCTTTACCGGCGATGAGAACGCCGCACCGACTGCTGAACTCGCGTTCAGCGTGCTCGTCAGACTGATGTTCTGGGTAGCCTGCGCCGCCTCAGTGGCACCGATGGGGATTTGAATGGGGATCAGCCCGCCGTTGAGATTGACGTTGCCGCCCTGAACTCCGTAGCCCATCACGCTCTCTCCACTCGTGGTAATCAGATTTCCCTGTCGATCGGTCTGGAAATCACCTGCGCGTGTGAGTGCCTGAACATTGCCTTGCTGCACGATGAAGAATCCGTTTCCGCTCAAGGCCATGTCCGTGTCGTTCTGAGTCGTTGTAAGGCTTCCCTGTGCAAAGGTTCCAGTCGTCGAAGACACTCTCGTTCCAACACCCACTTGAAGCGGATCGGAGGATCCTGACGTGCCGATATTCTGATAGAAAAGATCCTCAAATACCGTACTTTGCGACTTGAAAGCGGTCGTGTTCAAATTCGCAAGGTTGTTACCGATCGTGTTCAAAGCCACCGTGTCAGCCTGAAGGCCAGTAAGAGCAATTGAAAAATTCGGCATTCCATTCTCCTTAGTGAGGGGCCAGGTGCGGCGCCATGTTAAACAAGCGTTATAGGTTGTCGACTGCCTTCAGGCCAGGAGTGTGCTGAGCAACGGCGCTGGATGACGGAACGAACGTCCCCGCAGTCGTAGGAGCCGTTGCGGACCCGAGCTCCTGATTGATCGAGATCAGTTGCTGAAGACTATTAACTCCGACCAGCTGCTGGATGTAAGCGTTGGGATCGGTGGGCTGGGTTGGATCCTGATTCTTCATCTCAGTCACCAGCAACGTCAGAAAGTCGTTGGAGGTAATGTCGGACGATGGATCGGTGGTTGAGGAGGTACTCGTATCTTTAGCGCTCGACACCTTCGAACTCACCGTCTTCGCGCCTTGATTCATCTCTGGTAGAGAAGCGAGACTGTTCGCCACTCTCGTAGAAGCTGCTTTCAAATCCAGACCGGATATTTGCATTGGGCTCCTCAAAATCGTGAAGTTTATTTCCTTGTTTATTCACAAACTAAGGCTTTGAATCATGTGCTATGCAATGGCATTGAACCAACCGCTGGCTCTTGGCACAGGTTTGTCGATGGAAGAGGACGGGAGGTATTCAGTCGGGAGATAATCCGATTCGGTTTGCACCGGATCAGGTCCGCTCTTGACGCCTCTATCCGATTCGCCTTGCTGTGCCCCGTTCCCCTCCGATCGGCCAAAATTATCTTGCCGGCTGGTAGTCAGCGCATCTTGGGTCGACCCTCCCGGTTCTGTTCGATGGACCACGAGAGAATTTACCGTCAGCGCCTGATCTTTCAGGTAGGCGGTGAGTGCCGGCAGATCTTTATGAAGTGCCTCGGCTGCGTGTGCGGTGTTGGCGATGAGTGAGGCCGAAACCGCTCCTCCGCTATCGGACTCCGCACGTACTTTGAGCCATCCGTTCGATCCGCTTGCCATCCCCACTTCAAGCAACTTGGGTGATGCCACGGAGACCGTCGCCTCGGCCCGATCGAAGCTGCCAATTCGACTCTCGGGCGGGGCGGCAATGAGGCCCGCATGCTCGGTATCCTTTTCCGCTGCGCCTACTCGCCCTTCGTTCACCATGGCCGGGTGGGTCGCCGGGACAAGAGGGCTGCTTGAGCCTTCTGCATTGGCGATAGGGTTAGCCGTCGGGGGAACACGAAGAGACATGTCCTTTCTTTCGAGCGGCCCGGTGCTTGGAAAGCTACCGGCAACCAGCGGGCTCATCGGGGAAGGGTTGCCTGCTCCTTCCCCGAAACTGCCTTGTGCCGCTGAGTCAATCAGCTCTCTTTTGCTGCTCTCTTTTGCGCTCTGGTGAAGGCCGATCTGAGCCTGCGGTGTAGCCACCTCCAGCAAGCCTGCGGTACTGGGAATCGTCCGGTCAGCAACGCCGGTTGAAGATGCGGTCTGCGCTGGGCTGAAGATCTCGCTTGGAGTTACGATCTCCACGCGGACGCTACCCTGTTCTTGTGCGATCGGAGAACTACTGGCTTTCGTTGGCAGCTTCATGTTCGCGTTCACCGCAGAGTACAAAGCACTCTTTGCCATGCCGGATACAGCTTCCGAGGAAGGACCTATGCTCCTCGTCGTTGATCTCACATCCTTAGCAGACGAATCAACCGGCCGACTTAGACTGTTGGAAGACGGCTCCGTTGAATCTTGCCGTCCACTTATCTGCGGGTCGATCTTCTCCGGCCTTGCCTTATGGAGCATTTCCAGCGGCTCGCGGTTAGAAGCCGTGATCCTGAGATCGACCCCGGCAAAGAGGGTTTCAGAATCGCTGCTTGGCGTGTCCCCTGACACCGTGCTGCTCGCGCTTGTGCCTGGGAAAGAAGGAGAACTCACCGACTGCACATTGCCTGACTCTACTGCTGCACTGTTGGGTCCGTTCTCGGCCACGTCTACAAAAACAGACCCCTGAGCTCCATTGACGCGGATCGATCCGGTGTCTCGAGCAGTTGGAATCGTCGAGTCATTCGCCTTCACGAAGATCTGGGCTGATGAGTTTGCCCGATCGACCCCGGGAGCGGGAGTAGCTTGCGACGCTGGAAAGCGGACATCGGCCATCTGAGCGTCTTGATTGGTGGCGCTCATCAAGGATCGCGGAGGGTCAAGCCCCGGGTCCTGTGACGTGTGCTTCGGCGACTTCTCTGGGCTCTTGGACGCTTGGGGCAAATCAGCTTTGTTCGCCTGAAGGTCGCCACCCGGATCGCCCTCGCGAGTATCTGCCCAGCGAACGCTCTGCAACTTGGCAACAGTGGAGGACTTGGTGCGACCATCGACGCTCGACAGACCCAGATTCCCCTCGGCTGCAGTCGCCCCACCCGTGGAACTCTCCTCTTCCAATCCGGTCAATGAGCAGGATTGACTCTCTGCTTCGTCCGATCTGTCGATCGGTAGGGGCTCGCCAGGAAGATGGATAGAAGGCGCTTCAGATGCTCCGGAAGCTGGGCCGGAACCCGAAGCTCGTGCCCCCGTCGCTCCTGAACTTTGCCTCAAGCTGCTTCCTGGAAGCCTGCCGCTTAGATCGAGGCTCTCCTGTGACCCTTCCTTCAACGAGACAGTCCTGGGTGCTGCAGCAATCTGCGTAGCAGGCGACGGGTCCGAGGAGTCGTGACTCTCCTCTCCGCGCAGTCTCGGAACCCCAAGACCCCGCTCAACGGTGTGCCAAAAGTTATCGTTGAACGATGATCCTCCCGCTGCATTGGCCGCTACGCTATTCCGCAATGCACTTCCCACAACCTGTGAACCCTTCGCCTCGAAGGGCACTGTCGCGGCGGTAATAAGATTCTCGATCAAGCGCTCTCCCGTCGCTTGGGTAAGTTGCACACCAATCACCAAAAGCGAGACGGAGAGATTAAGATTCGTTCACTCGTCCAACATCTTCTGTCGTTCATCCCGATACTTCAACCACTCCCGCCGGGACATATATCGACTGACCTCTTCATTGCGGATCGAGACGACCGCCTGCGCCTCTGCCTCCGCCGTGATCCACTCCACCGCAATCTCCATCTGTTGTAGTCGGAGTCTACTGGCCTGGTATCGATCTTGAGATTCCGCTCTCAGCTCCTCCCTTTGATCGCGGAGTTGCTCCAATCGTTCCAGCATGACCTCCGAACTCTGTTGCAGCACACGGGTCACCGCCTGCTCGTCTTCTTCTCCGCGGATGAGAGCCATACCCGTGGCATCTCGAAGCTTCAGCCGGTCTGCGGTCAAGCCTGCAACCGCACGGCTTACTTCCTTCAAGGACGCCCCGGTGGCTGCCAGTTCCATGGCCTGTACATGCTCCAGCAATCCGAACACTCTCTTCAGGCGGCCCAATCCAACCTTGCGCGAACTCACAGAACCATCGCCTCTAGCCGGGCTATCGTCTCCGTCAGAGTGACCTCCTCCGCGCTCCCCTGTTCAAGAAACCTCCTCAGATCCGGCAACGCTTTGATCGCTCGGTCAAGATCATCATCCATGCCCTCTTTGTAAGCTCCGATGCGTATCAGGTCTTCACTCTTGCTGTAGGTTGAGAGCAGCCGGCGAGCCAGCGCTGCCTTCGCCCGATGCGTCTCGCTGGTCACTGCAGGCATCAATCGGCTGAGCGAATCCAGCACATCGACAGGTGGATATTGGCCGGAAGAAGCCAACGTTCGCGATAATACGACGTGCCCATCCACGTAGCTTCTGACCGCGTCAACGATCGGGTCCTGCTGATCGTCGCCTTCCATCAGCACGGTGTAGAACGCCGTGATGCTTCCACATTCAAAGTTGCCCGCTCGCTCCACCAACTTAGCTACTTTGGTGAATACACTGGGCGTATAGCCTTTGCTCGCCGGTGGCTCTCCCGCAGCTAGACCGATCTCCCGCGCTGCCATCGCAAACCGCGTTAAGGAATCGAGTACCAGCAGCACATGTTTCCCCTGGGCTGCATGGAACTCAGCCACCGCGGTCGCTGCCACCGCGGCTCGCATCCGCAGCAGGGGAGTCTGATCGCTCGTCGACACGAGCACCACCGCACGCTCCATCCCGCTGCTTCCAAGCGACTCTTCGACAAACTCACGAACCTCGCGCCCACGCTCCCCTACTAACCCAACTACAGTCAGATCCGCAGCCGTGTTGCGAGTCATCATTCCGATGAGGGTGCTCTTTCCAACCCCGGAGCCCCCGAAGATTCCGATCCGTTGTCCTCGTCCGACCGTCAACATGCCGTCCAGCACTCGCAACCCGGTCTGCAAAGGTACTTTGATGGAGTGTCGATCCATGGGTGTCGGCGTCGCTCCGTCCAGGGGCCAGAGTTGTTTTGTCTTCGGATGCGGCCGCCCATCGAGCGGAGCTCCTACGGCATTCAGCACACGCCCGATCATCGCCTCGCCCACAGCAATGGCAGGTCTTGTTCCTAGCCCCTGCACCCGGTCACCGTACCGAATTCCGCGCGTCTCATCGAGAGGCATGCTCACCACATGGCGCCCTCGAAATCCAATCACCTCCGCGACGCTTCTCCGGCCGACTTCGTCCACAATCTCGCAGCATTCACCCACGGAACAAAGCGGCCCCTCACTCTCCACGGTCTGCCCATTGGCTTGCACCACCCGCCCCATCCAGCGCCACGCGGATCGCTGTTGCAGAGCCGAGATGTAGACGCCCAGATCCACCTGGGGCATCAAACACCAGCTCTGGCGAGTAGCTCTCGGAACCCGCGTTCGATCTCGCCCAATTGAGCGACGACTCCCAATTCCACTCGTCCCAGAGATGTCTCCATGACGCAATCTCCCAGCCGCAGGGACTTGTCTCCTGCGATCTCGATTCTGTTGAAGCCGTCGTCTGCAAAGACTTGTTCCCAGACTCCGGCCTCTTCCGGTCTCACCCTGACGATCGCGGAACTCCCATCCTGTACTCGGCTTAGCGCGGCTCTAACGGTTGCTGTGAGCAGCATGACGTCAGCATCAGCCTCACGCTGCAGAATCTTAGCCGCAACCATCAGAGACAACTGCACAACGGCAGCCTCCGCCTGCACAAAATAACTTCTTCGCTGCTCCTCAAACTCCACCAGCAATCGTTCCACCCGGCGGCGCTCCACCCGGATACGTTCCGTGAAGTCCTCCCCCAGCGTCTGCCGTGTCTCCGCAGCTGCGTCTTCCCTCGCCGCATCCAACATCGCCCGCAGCTGGATCGTCCTATCGAGTTCACCATCGTTCCCCAATGGGCTCGCGTCTGTTCCGGCAGCTCCGTCCTCGCCGGTGTTGGCCCCGATCGCCAGAAACTCCAGCAGCGCCACTCCTCGACCGCCGATGCCTAGCAAGTCAGCGGGCGCATCGCCATGGAAGTCATGCTCAAACAGCGAGGTCATTATCCGTCTCCATCCTCAAGATCATCTTTCCCTCAGACTCCAGTCTCTTTGCCGTTGCAAGCAGTTCCTGCTGCGCCGCATTGACATCCTTGCTCCGCACCGGGCCCATGACCTCCATATCTTCTTTCAACATCTCTGCTGCCCGTGAGCTCATCGCGGCAAAGAGATGTGCCTTGACGTTCTCTTTACCTCCCTTCAGCGCCATCGCAAGAATCTTCTTGTCTGCTGCCCCGACCAACTCTCGAATGCCCTGCTGCGGCACCGTGAGCAAGTCCTCGAAGGTGAACATCAGAGCGCGGATCGCGATCGCTACATTGGGCTCTTTCTGCTCGATCTCCTCGAGAATGCCTTTGCTCTCCCCCTGTGCCAAAAGGTTCAGCAACTCCGCAACCGCCTTGTAGCCTGCATAGCTCTTTCGCCCGGTTGTTCCCAAAGAGTCCATGCGACGATGAAGAACCAGCGCTACCTTTTGCGCCATCTCCGGCGAAAACTGCCGCATCTCCGCAAGCCGTTGCACCACTTCCACCCGCATCGTCGTCCCAAGATTCATCAGCACCAGCGAGCCTTTCCGCGGATCCAGATGTGCCAGCACCAAAGCCACAGTCTGAGGATGCTCGTTCTCTAAAAACTTGCTGAGCTGGGCCGGCTCCATCTTCTGTAACATCGCCAGGTCGCCCGTCGAGCGTTCTCGCACGCGGTTCACCTGTGCGAGAAGTTCCTCGGCTTTCTCCGCGCCGAACGCCTCCGTCAGCAACTTCATCGCATACGTCGGACCGCCCCGCACCATGAACTGCTGTGTCTCCAGCAAGCCGTAGAACTCCGTCAGAACCTGCGTCAACTGGTGGGCGGGTATGTTGCCCAAGCGGGTCAGCTCGTTGGTTACCTTCTGAAGATCGTTTTCGTTCAAGCCTTGGAAGAGCGCCGACGCAAGTTCTTCTCCCAATGCCATCACGAGGATGGCAGCCTTCTTCAGTCCAGGCAGGTCGCTGGCCTCAAATCCCGCTTCCGCTGTTAGGCGTGCGGTTGCCATCTATTCGCCTTCCCCATCGGGTGAGATCCAGGTCTCGAGGATTCGCGTGCTCTGCGTCGGTGAGCGCTTGATGTGCTCGGCAACCTGTTCGAAGACAGCATCCCGTCTCAGGGGTTTCCGTATCACCACGTCCTCTGACTCCGTGCCACGATCCCAATCGCCCGCACTCCCTTGCCCGAGTGCAGACTGCAACCCTCCTGCAAGGTGGGGCTCGGAGAGAGCATGGTGTTCCCCGAGCAGATGTCCTGGTGCCATCCCGGACGCATCTTTCAACGTTCTAGCCACTTCATTTGCAACCGGTCTGAGCACAAACCAGATCACCATGAGGCCGACCAAACCCGTGATAAAGGACCGGAGCATACCCGGCTGGGAAGAAAGCAGCGTTCTGGTTTGCCCCAGCACGTTATCTAACACGCTTCCTTTTACTTCGGGAGTGTTCGTGCTGAAGCTTACGTTTTGCAGAATCACCTGATCTCCGCGCTTTGCATCGAAACCGACCGCCGCCTGAGCGAGCGTCTCCAGCCGATGCATCTCCTCGGTCGTTCGAGGCCGCCAGATCTGCTTCATATCCTTTCCGCTGCCTTCGCTCATCTGCCGATCGTTGATCACCACCGCCGCGCTCACGCGTTCCAGACGCCCAGGCCCGGACTCCGAATGGCTGGTGTGCTTGGACACACCATACGTTGCGCTCTCCTGCTTGGTGTTCTGCGTCGCGCCACCCGCTTGTGGATACACCGGCAACCCATCCTTGCTCTCCTTAGACTGAAGCAGCGGCGGAGTTCCCGGCGCGGCAGCCACCGCGCTTCCCTGGACGGCGCCTGGAACCGCTGCTGCCGGAGTGTTGCTGGCCGTACCCGGCACCCCGCTCGCCCTCGCTGCGTTGTTAGTGGATTGCTCACTCTTCTGTATCGAAAGGGGTGCGACAAGCGTCGGATCGTAAACCTCGTCGTTCCGCTCTTCGGAGCTCTGATTGTAGGTCTGCTTGACGACGGCTCGAACGTTTCCGACTCCCGCAAGAGGTTCCAACATGGCGACCAACTTCGTCTCCATCGCCTGCTCTGCATCACCTTCCGGCCCCGCCACGCCGTGACTGTTTAAGTTCACCCGCCCATCCGCATCCACCAACGTAACCTGCTCCGGGCTCAAGTTATCCACCGCGCTCGCAACCAAATTTCGGACAGAATCGATCTGCTCCGCCGTCATCGTGGAACGTCTTAGCTTCAGCACGACCGATGCCTTGGCGGCTCGCTCCTCACCGGAGAACAACGTCTCGCGAGGAAGAACAAGATGAACTCTCGCCGACCTCACCGCCTCCAAAGTGGCGATCGTATGTTCCAACTCGCCCTCGAGCGCACGCTGATAGTTCACCTTTTCGTCAAACTCACTCCCCACCCAGTTCGGTTTGTCGAACAGCTCAAACCCAAGCCGTCCGCTCTGTGGCATACCCTTCGCCGCCACCTCCATCCGTGCCTTGTCCACCAACTCCGAAGGAACCTGGATTCCGGTCCCATCTGGAGTCGTTTCAAACGGAATGCCGGCTGCCCCAAGCTCCTGCGAGACCTGTTGCAGATCGCGCCCTTCCAGCCCATTGAACAGAGGCCGCCAATCGGTTCGTTGTGCAAACCACACCGTCGCTGCGATCACGGCGCCGATCATCAGAAGAGCAGCCAACAACCAGCTTCTCCGCGCGGTCGGCATTGCAAGGTACGTGTCCCGGCTCTTCGTCACCATTCCCGCGAAGCTCAGCCCAACCGTCGCCTTTGCGGCTACAGTCCCTGTCGGGGAGGCACTCTGTCCAGCATCTGCCATCAACTTCCCTCTCCACATCTTCCGCCCAGGCCTACCCATCATTGCGGATCAAAGATCGCCTCGACGGTACCCCCGTACCGTCGTTCAGAACTGCATCTGCATCATCTGCTGGTAGGCGCCGACCGCTTTGTTCCTGACCTGAAGAGCGAGTTCAAAAGAGATGTCCGCTTTCTGCGTCGCGATCATCGCCTCGTGCACCTCGACGCCCGATCCATTCAGAAGTCCAGTCACAGCTTGCTTTGCCTGATCGTTCAGCGTATTCGTCTCTGCCACCATCGACTTCAAGATCCCGCTGAAGGGCGAGGGCGGACCCTGTGCCTTTGCGGACAGTCCCGGTAAGTTCGTAGCCGATACCACTCCATGGTCAATCTTCATCTGTAATCCTCACGTAAGTTACTTGATTAAATCGAGAGACGCCGAGATCATTCCCTTCTCAGCCTGCACAGCGGAAACATTCAATCCATAGCTGCGCGTTGCACCCATGAGGTCCGTCATCTCGGTCAGCGGATTGATGTCCGGATACGCCACATATCCGTTTGCTCCCGCCTCCGGATTGGTCGGATCGAACCGCATCAACGGCTCGCTCTGATCTTCCACCACGCCTGAGATGGAGACACCGCCCGGCGCACCGCCTCCCGCGTTGCCAATAGGCCACAGTGTCATCGGTCCAGAATTGACCGGCAGTCTGGCATTCGTGAATACTCCCGATCCGCTCTGCCCCAGCAGCGATGATCCGAAGCTGTTGCCGTCCTCAGCAGAAAATACAACGTGGTGCCGGTGATACGGCGTTCCATCCCCCGTCTGCGTCGTCTCGGAGTTAGCCATATTGGAAGCCACAACTTCCGCTCGAACTCGCTCCGCTTTCAGCGCCGACCCACTCACATCCAACATCCCAAATAAGTTCATCACGTCCCCTTTACTTCGCATCGGCGTGGATCGCCGACAACGACTGATTGAACTCGTGCTTCAGCATCTCCACTCCCATGCGAAATTGAAGCTGCGTCTTGGCAAGTGCCATGCTCTCCCGGTCCAGCGAAACCGTGTTGCCATCCGGCCGGGCCACCAGGCCATCGACATCCCGAATCACAGGTTCGCCTCCCCCACTCATCTGTGAGGCGAACTCTCGTTCAAAGTTAATCTCTTTCGCCTTGTACCCAGGTGTATCGACGTTGGCGATGTTGCCGGCCGTCAGCTTCATCTGGTTCGCCGTCAGGTCAAGGTACTTGCCCAGCTCATCTGCTAACGTTCCCCGGACTTGCATGTAGTGTTCTCCCTGCCCTTCCCATTGCACCCCGTCCGCCACTTCTCCACCAATGTGGTTAAGAGCACTCCAATAAAAAAATCGCCGCCCCCTGAAAGGAGCGGCGCACATGAACCCCTGAAAAAACCCTTACCTCCGGCGATCCATCCTCAGCCGGATATGATCCACCCCAATCTCCCGCTGATCTTCAGAGAGGATCGCTCCACGCTCCAGCACATGCATCAGCTCCCGAACGTTTCCCGGCCAGTCATAACTCTGCAGCTTCACCAGAGCCTCATGAGATAAGACCTTACGCGCTGACTCCCGGCCCATCTGCTCCAGGAAATATTCAGCCAACTTTGGCAGGTCTTCCAACCTCTCTCGGAGCGCGGGAATCACTAGGGGAAAAACAGCGAGTCGATGGAACAGGTCCAGCCGGAAAGTCCGCTCCTCCGCCCTTTGTTCGAGCAATTGATGGGTCGCCGCGATCACCCGCACATCCACCCGCATCGCTTCGTTATCACCCACCCGTTGCAGCTCGCCGTTCTCCAAAAACCTCAGCATCTTGGCCTGCAAAGCGATAGGCATCTCCCCAATCTCGTCGAGAAAGAGCGTTCCACCGTGTGCAGCCTCTATCCTTCCCGTCCTGGCCTGAACCGCTCCGGTAAACGCGCCGCGCGTGTGCCCAAACAGCTCGGCCTCCAGCAAGTACTCCGGAATAGCGGCGCAATTCAGCACCACAAACGGCTTACTCGCGCGCTTGCTCAGCCTGTGGATAGCCTTGGCCGCGACCTCCTTTCCCGTCCCCGTCTCACCTTCGAGCAGCACCGTCGCCGACCGGGGCGCGACTAAGCGGATCAGCCTCGCCAGTTCCAGCATGACCGGACTTGCGCCCACCATATCGGGCAGTGCTTCAGCCGCTCTCGCCGGAGAGGTCCGCGTCTGCATCTCCAAAGCCGGAGGCGCATAGCTCACCTTTTCTTCAGAGATCGGAGCTGCGTCAGCCTTCCCGCCCGCCTCCTCTTGCGCCTCCCGCAGGGCATGGAGCAGCTCATGCCGGCGCGGACTCCGCGTCGCCGTCATGCTCCGTCCCATCCCTCCATCCATCTTCAACAAATCCATCGCGGGATAAAGAATGCCCAGCTGCCCCGCCAGTTCGCCTGCCTCCAGATCCGGCAACCAGCTATCCACCAGCATCGCCTCGGGCAGCTGCGCCTCGACCAATGCCATCGCCTCCGCGCCGCCGGCTGCCTCTCGCACCGCCCAGCGGAGTTCGGTAAGGCAAAGACTGAGACGTTGACGCAGCCCCATATCCGCGCTCGCCACAATGACCGATCGCATCCCTACAGCGTCTTCGTTTCCACGTCGTACCTGTGGCGATGTCATAGCGTGTCGCTGTCCCGCTGTTGCTGCTCTTCTATCCAGCCTTGGAGTTGTGTCATCCGCAGGATGACTTGATCGCACTCGGCTTGGCACTTAGCCAACCCATCCCGAATCTTCGTTGGATCATCCTCAAGCGCTCCTAAGTAAAGGCGGCACTGCAAAGTGGTCAAGGGTTGACAGACATCATGCAGACCTTTCCTCAGTCCTCCCATTAAATCTGGCCTGTCCGTTACTTCCGATCCCCTAAGCGACATAGAGTTCTCCAATCCTGTTTGCGTTTTGACCTGGAAGAAACACCTCGCCCTCGTCTCTCGAGTAAGTCTCACGAACGATCTTCTGAGGCGGCTTCCTCTTTAGCCCTGCGCCCATCCTGTAGCCCTCGCCTCGAACCGTTTCAATCACTCCCTCGCCAACCCCCATGCCGTACGTGTTGGCCGGCCCAAGCTTCTTCCGCAAATAGTTCACGTAGACATCGACGACATTGGTCCCGGCGTCCGGAGACATCTGCCAGACTTCCTGAAGCAACTGATGCCTGGTGCAGCACCGGCCGCCAGCCTTCATCAGGTACTCCAGTAGACAGAACTCCTTCCCCGTAAGCTCGATCGGACGGCCCTCCAGGCTTACCCTCCTGTCGATCCGGTTCAGTTCAATCGCCCCGTGCCTCAACGTGGTGTCGACAATCTGTGTGCGACGGCGGCAAAGTGCTGAACAGCGAGCCGAGAACTCAACAAAACTGAAGGGTTTGCTCATCACCTGATCGGCTCCAAGATTGAAGCACTTGACCCGCTCTTCCAGACCGATGCGCCCCGACATCACCAGGACGGACGTCCTCGCCAGGTGTCCCTGCAGTTCCTCCAGGACCCGGACCCCGTCCATCTGCGGCAGGCATAAATCGAGCACCAGCAAGTCCGGCTTATGCTCAATCACGTAATGAAGTCCGCTCAAGCCATCCGTCGCTAACTCCGCCTGATGCCCAGCGACTAAGAGTCCCTTCTGCAGGAAACGCCCCAAAGCCTGTTCATCTTCAATAATTAGAGCCCGCATGGCACAATCCCCTGGAGTACGAGTGGTCTTGGTGGGCGCTTGCATCACGCGCTCCAATTCAGAAAACTTTTGGTTTGCTGTCGTTACCTTCACCTCTCTGATCCGTGTACAGGAAGCGAAATAGTGAGGCTCTCACTTCAGGCCGCCCGAATTAGCACCTGGTTATCCACAACCCGTTTTGGAACTGTTCGCCCGCCGTTCCTCTCGGGTAACTGCTTTGATACTTGTAGTTCGCCTTTTATTCGCTACAATCAGGGTATGGCTATCACGCGGCGACAAAAAGAGGTAATCGACTTCCTTTCGTCTTTCACAACAAAGAACGGGTACTCTCCGTCCTTTGAGGAGATCGCGTCGGGATTAGGGCTAAACTCATTAGCCACCGTGCACAAGCACGTGACCAACCTCCAGAACAAAGGTCTTCTGCAGCGAGCTCACAACCGAAGCAGATCCATCGATGTCCTTCCGGCTCGATCCAGCAAAAGAGGCTTTGAGCGGCTGCCTCTGCTCGGTCGCATCGCCGCCGGTCAGCCCGTAGAGGCGATCGAGACAGCAGAGTCGATCTCGCTGGGAGATATCATCGGCAACCGCGAGGTCTTCGCCTTGGAGGTAAGGGGTGACTCCATGCGCGACGAACACATCGTATCCGGGGATTATGTACTGGTGGAACGCACCAAGACGGCCCGCGAAGGAGAGATCATCGTAGCCCTCATCGACGGTGCCGACGCTACGCTCAAGCGCTTCTACCGTGAAGGAAACATGGTTCGCTTGCAGCCCTCAAACTCAGAGATGAGGCCCATCTACGCCGCGGCGGCCAACGTCAGCATCCAGGGCAAGGTCCTGGGAGTCCTGCGTAAATACGCGTGAGAGGAAAGTTGGTCGGGTTAGACGACCGCGCTCGATGCAAACTTCTTGACCATCGCTAGCAGCAGCCTTCTGTCTCCGTCGGAGAGGTGGGCGGAGTACTTTTGAACCTGGGTGAGAAAGCGGATCTCTTCTTCGCTGAGATTGAGTGCGGAGACCTCTTTAGGGAGCTGGTCTTCGGCAAAAAACTGGGAGAGCTGCAGATCCAACGCGCCCGCGATCTTCTGGAGGGTCTCGAGCGACGGTACAGTGTGGCCATTTTCCACTCGGCTAAGATAGCAGCGGAGAAGGCCGGTCCGCTTTTCGATGTCGCCCTGGGACATCCCTTTTTGCAGCCGGAAGTCGCGGATCGTTCCGCCGATGTTCCTTGAGACCGTCTTCACCGGAGCGTTCGCCCGCGTGGGAAGGATGATTTGCATATCTGCCATTAGCCGTAAAGTAACGCTCGGTCTGTCTGACAGGCAAGCTCAATCTTCCTAAGTTCATGATAATTCGTACCAGCCGAGATTCCCGCAGCGGGAACTTCAACCATCCCTTGAAGCCCTCACCTGGGTGGAACCACGGTGTACAACAGCAGATTCGACAACAGGTAAGAGGCTTGCCTGGATCCAGACTGGAGCTTTGCCGGACCCGCTATCCCATGTACATCCCGCCATTTACATCCAGGGTGTGGCCGGTGATATACGAGGCATGCTCCGAAGCCAGGAAGGCTACGGCAGCGGCGACATCGGCCTCAGTACCTGCTCTCGCCAGCGGCACGACGGACAACATGGCCGTTCGCTGCTCCTCGGTGAGGGCGGCGGTCATGGCGGTCTCGATGTACCCGGGAGCCACCGCGTTGACGGTGATGGTGCGGCTTGCAAGTTCGCGCGCGAGGGACTTGGTGAGACCGATGAGGCCGGCTTTGGAGGCGGCGTAGTTAGCCTGGCCGGCCTGGCCGGTCTCGCCGACGACGGAGGTAATGTTGATGATGCGGCCCCAGCGCTGCTTGAGCATGGACGACATGCAGGCCTGGGTGAGAAGGAAGGCGCCGGTGAGATTGGTGCTGAGAACGTCGTCCCAGTCCTTGCGCTTCATGCGCAGGCTAAGGATATCCCTTGTGATGCCTGCGTTATTGACCAGGATCTCGATGCGGCCGAAGTCGGCGAGGATCGCCTTAACGCCGGCTTTGATGGAGTCCTCGTCGGCTACGTCGAGGGCGAAGGTGAGGGCGGTACCGCCGGCGGCGGTAATCTCTTCTGCGACTGCCTCAAGTCTTTCGAGGTTCCTGGCGGCCAGAGCAACGTGTGCGCCCTGGGCGGCGAGGGCGAGGGCACACGCTCTACCGATTCCCTGTGAGGCTCCTGTGACCAGGGCAATGCGTGGTGATTCTAAGCTCAAGACAGACTCCTCCGGCGCTGGGCTGACGCCTCAGGCTCTGCGATTATACGGAGTTGGTGCGCACGCAAAAACTGTCGTGCAGGCGTGACCGTAGTTCCGTTATTCCAGACTTTAGGTGATGGCGCCTGATGATCTCCGGGGAAGTATCGTCCCACGCTACTCCGCGTGGAGCGGCCAGATGTAGACCTCCAGCGTGCGGGAGAAGTGGAGCACGGGGGCGACCGGGGGTAGGGTGATGCCGTGGGCGGCGGGAATCTCATTGACGTGGATCTCGCCCTGGGCGGGTTGGAGCGGCCATTGCTGGTGGTGGATGTCACCGCGGAGGATGCGGCCGCGGGCGTGGGTGAAGAGGCAGTAACGCTCGGTGAGGAAGGCGGCGAGCGAGCCGGGCTGGCTGCGCTGGACGGGGCCGGTGGGTGCGTACGTCGCTTGGAAGGATGGGTTTGTGGAGGTGAGGAGGCGGCGGCTGCCATAGTCGATGAGAGAGTCTTCCTGATTGCCTTGGGCGCGTCGCGGCTGCCCGATGCGGTGCATCGAGGCGACGAAGTACGGCAGATGGAAGAGGACGCGAGCTCCCAGGACGGCCAGAGGGCTGGAGCAGTCGAGCGAGAAGAAGTAGACTCCGCGATGGCCGGTGCGGCGGGAACGGACGTAGGTGCGGAGATTGAGCTCGGAGAAGGTGGTGACGGTGGGGATGCGGATAGCTTGATTGGTGACGACCCGCTCGGAGACCTGATCCATCCAGAAGGGGACGACGCCGATCCAGGCCTGGCCGTCGTAGGTGTCGATTTCGAGGCCGTCGCGGAGGGTCGAAGGCAGGAGCGGAGTCAGTTCGGCGGCAGGAATGGGCCAGTGGGCAAAGAGGAGATCGTTCCAGTGCTGGCGCATCCGCCAGGGGCCGATGGGGAGCGGGTAGGGGCGGTGAGCAATGTCGAGCAGAGGCGATGGGTGCATGTGGAATACCTGCACCTGTGGGATGCAGGATGCGGGATATTCTGGGGGGACGATGACGGATGGAGTCGAAAACGAGAAGCGCGAGACGGATGTGTATGCCATCCATGGGGCGGACCCGGAGGTTTTGGCGTATGCAATGGCGAAGTACTCGCGGTCGGCGCTGACGATGCGGGAGTCGCTGGCGGAGATCAGCTCGCATCGGGCGGAACAGTTTCTGAATACGTTCTACTTTCAGTATGGGCATCGGTCGATTGCGGACCTTGCGCATATTCCATTTGCGATCGAGCGGCTAAGCCTGCTGGCGGCGATTGTGCTCGTGGATGAGCAGCGATGGGACGGGCAGGAGCGCTCGACGCGGTACCAGGACTTCCGCAAGAGCGGATGGTACACGCCGGAGCTGGGCCCAGAGAAGGAGGCGTTTGACGGCGCGGTGCAAGCGTTGTTCACGGCGTATGAGGGAGTTGGGGCGGGGATGCTCGGGGCGCTGAAGGTTGCAATTCCGCGGCCGGAGGCGATGAAGGCGGAGCCGTATGAGCGCACTTTGAAAGCAAGGGCTTTCGATGTGGCGAGATATTTGTTGCCGCTCGCGACGAATACTTCCTTGGGCCAGATCGTGAATGCGCGGACGCTGGAGACCCAGGTTTCCCGGCTGCTGACGAGCGAGTTTGCGGAGATAAGAACTCTGGGCGAGCGTCTTCGCGCGGCAGCCACGGAGCCGGCCTGGCGCGTGGGGCGTGAACGGCTCGAGAGGTTGGTTCAGGAGATAGGCGGCTTCGATAGCCGACTGGGGCGCGAGACGAAGGAGATTCTTCTGCGGCCGGTGAGTACGGCTCCAACGCTGGTGAAGTATGCGACCGCGAATGACTACCAGGCGAGATCCAGGGAGACGTTGCGTGCAGCCGCGGCTCAGTTGATGGATGGGATGGAGATCGATCCGGCCCCAGTGGTGGACCTGGTGGAAAAGGATCAAAGTCTGGAAGTCGAACTGGCGACTTCCCTGCTCTATCCGCACTGCCACTACTCGTATCGGCAGTTGCGGGATACGGTGTCGGGGCTGAGTGCCGGACGGGTGGCGGAGTTGATTGACATTGGGGTGCGGGATCGCGGACGGCATGATGAGTTGCTGCGTGGCTTTCATACCGGTGGTGAATTGCACTTCGACATCTTGATGGATATCGGCGGCTTCAGGGATATGCATCGGCATCGGCGGTGTACGCAGTTGCTCCAGGAGTTTACGGACGTGCATGGGTATGAGGAGCCGGTCTGTCCGGGACAGCCGAGCCTGGATGAGGCTGGACTCGGTGAGACGTATCGGGCGGCGATGGATGCGGCGATGGGGGTATATCGAAGGCTGAAGGCATCGGACGTGGCGGAGGCAGCCGCTTCCGCGCAGTATCTTTTGCCGCTCGGGACGCGTTGCCGTTCAATGTTCAAGATGGACTTTGCCGAAGCCCTCTATATAGCCGAGTTGCGCAGCGGGGTGGCGGGACACTTCAGCTACAGGCGTGTGGCCTGGGCGATGTACGAGGCGATCAAAGCAAAACATCCGGGACTGGCATCACTTTTCCGGATTCGGGACGTTCAGGAGCCGATTGATCTCTTGCAGCGTTGATCCTTCGCTTTTTCTTTGCTTTTCGTTTCGAATGAATGCTAGAATCCGCACTGGATTCGGAAGTTTTGAGGAGATTTACGTGGCAGACGATCGCGGTAAGGCAATCGAAGCAGCGCTTTCCCAACTTGAGAAGCAGTTCGGCAAGGGGTCGATCATGCGGCTCGGGTCAAAGGAAGCGATTGTCCCGATCGCCGTGATCTCCACCGGATCGATCTCGTTCGATGCGGCGCTAGGCGTGGGTGGCGTGCCGCGGGGACGCGTGATCGAGATCTTTGGGCCGGAGAGCTCGGGTAAGACCACCATTACGCTGCAGATCATCGCAGAGGCGCAGAAGGCGGGAGGACTGGCGGCGTTTGTGGACGCGGAGCATGCGCTTGACCCGGGGTACGCGAAGAAGCTTGGGGTGGATGTCGATAACCTGCTGGTCTCGCAGCCGGACTATGGAGAGCAGGCGCTCGAGATCGTCGAGGCGCTGGTAAAATCCGGCGCAATCGACGTATTGGTCGTGGACTCGGTGGCCGCGCTGGTGCCGAAGGCGGAGTTGGACGGCGAGATGGGCGACTCGCACATGGGCTTGCAGGCGCGGCTCATGAGCCAGGCGCTGCGCAAGCTGACTGGGACGGTTTCGAAGTCGCGGACCAGCCTGATCTTCATCAACCAGATCCGGGACAAGATCGGCGTCATGTTTGGGAACCCCGAAACGACCACCGGCGGACGCGCGCTGAAGTTCTATTCGTCGGTTCGCATCGATATCCGCCGGATCGGCGCGGTCAAGGAAGGCGATGTTGTTGTCGGATCGCGGACGAAGGTAAAGATCGTCAAGAACAAGGTGGCGGCGCCGTTCCGGGACGCCGAGTTCGACATTCTATATGGCGAGGGGATCTCCCGCGAGGGCGACACGCTGGACCTGGCGGTGACGCACAACATCGTAGACAAGAGCGGCGCGTGGTACAGCTTCCAAGGCGAACGCATCGGGCAGGGAAGAGAGAATGTGCGGAACTTCCTGAAAGAAAATCGTGACATCTTCGGGCGCATCGATGGCGAGCTGCGTAAAAAGATGGGGATTGGCGCGTCAGCGGTCACAGAGATTCCGCCGGTCCCGGAGGAAGGCTTGGAGCTTGCGACGGTCGCGGTAGCAGGCGGGGGCAAGCGAGGGCGGTAGGCATCCTAGAGTGCCGACTTCGTGGTGATTGGGTCGACTTTACCTCCATTCCGCCGAGCTTCGTTCGTTCCAGAGCGATTTCAGCGATCGTTCTTGGCTCAACGGCTTACAGCTGAAGTAAGAGTCGTTGTAGCGAGGTCCGCTCGCGCAGTGTGTAGATCAGGTTGAGAAAGACCTTGGAGCACCCGCCAAGTTTTCTTCGGGGCTTCTCGCAAGCACCTGGACGCAAGGTCAAGGCAGGGTTCATTGGCAGAAGCAATTCCTGCCTGCGCGAGAGGCAAGCGAACGCTCAACTCTGAAAACTACACAATTTCATATCCAGACGAAAGCAATAAGTCGAACATCCACATCATTTCTTTCGTTCTTCCATAAATTGCCACTGAATCCATAATTTTGAATTGGCAAGTGACGTGCACTCGTTGTTAACAAAATAAAACTCAACGAGGATACCTGTGATGCGAAAGTTCTTCACATTAAGCCCTGCTTTGCCCAAAATAACTTTCACCTTCGCAGCAGCCGCCTTTTGCTTCGTCGCTCCTAGGGCCATTTACGCACAAGCCTCTGGGCAGATATCCGGAACGGTCCTCGATACTTCGGGTGCTGTCGTTTCCACGGCAGAGATCACTCTTCGCAATGTCGGGACGAACACTCAACGCACGGTCAAGGCGGACGGAGCCGGTGCATTCGCTTTCACTAACCTGGAGCCGGGAGAATACAAGGTCAACATCACCAACGCCGGGTTCGAGACGTATGACACCTCCGTCACGGTCACTGTCGGCGCCCAACTCACGATCACTCCCAAGCTGCTTGTCGGCAGCAGCAACACCATTGTGGAAGTCACTGCCGGGGACTCGGCGGTCATCAACACCGCAACGCCGGAGGTGAGCCAGGTGATCACGAACAGTGAGATCACCCAACTGCCGTCGCTCACACGCAATCCGTATGACTTTGTCGCCATCTCCGGCAATGTGAGCGCCGGCGATGCAAGCGCCTCTAACAATCTGAACCAGAACAATGCCACTCACGGAGTCGGCTTCAGCTTGAACGGCGCGCGCACGTCAGGCACGGAGATCCTGCTCGACGGCGTCGAAAATATTGGGGTCTTCAGCGACCTCGTCGGCGTCCCGGTGCTGCTCGACGCGGTGCAGGAGTACCGCATTATTACCAATAACTTTTCGCCGGAGTACGGCCGCGCTTCGGGCGGTGTTGTTTCTGTCGCTACTGTTTCCGGGACCAACTCGTTGCATGGCCGCGTGTGGGAATATAACCGAATTTCTGCAACGACGGCCAACACCGTAAACAACGCGCAAAACGGTGTCGAGCGCGGCGGTTATACCCGGAATCAGTTCGGCGGCATTGTCAGTGGCCCGATTGTGAAGGACAAACTGTTCTTCAGCGGCGCGACGGAGTTCACCCGCGTCCGCAGTGGAGCCCAGCAGATTGCTGCGGTGCTTGCTCCCGAGTTCATTGCCGTGGCTCCGGCGAATGTTCAGGCGTTCTACAGTGCCTTTGCCGGTGCCCCTGCGTTCAACGTGATCGGCACCACGACCAATCTGCAGGCGGGGGGGGGTGCGAGTCCCCTTTATGCCAATCTGCCCGCTTCGCTGCCGGTCTTCAACAAGGTGTCGTATACGGTGCCGCAGGATGCGGGCGGCGGCCTGCCCCAGAACACGTACAACATTTTTGGCCGGGTCGACTACAACCTGAGCCCTCAGACCCAGGTCTTCTTCCGTTACGTGAACTACAACGAGACGGACTTACTTGGCTCCGACTCCTACTCGGCTTACAACCAGTACAACACCGGCGGCGCCAATAAGGCGACGGCCTATCTGCTAAGCGGCGCTCACGAGTTCAATGCGGCGCTCTCCACGATTGGACGCGTCAGCTTCAGCCGTACAGCCCAGCCCACGACCTACAACGCGGCCTTCGTTAATACACCCTCTATCTCATTCGCTGCCGCGAAGGATCCGGCCACGCAGCAAGGTCTGCAGGCGCCGGGCTCTACCGGAACCAAACCATTCGGCGGCCCGCAGAACACCATCCAGTACAACCAGGACGTGAACTACCTCAAAGGCAAGCACCAGATCCAGGCGGGCGGCCAGGTTCTGTACATTCAGGAAAATATTCAGTTTGGTGCATACGCCCAGGCCATCGAGCAACTCGGCAAGAATGCGCCGGCCAGTCTTGCCGCTCTCGATACGGGCAATATTTACCGGTTCCAGGCGGCGGTCAACCCTGCCGGCGCTACGCCGTGCGCCCGCAATCCGTACACCGGAACTCTGATCCAGACCGCAGCGTGCACGATTACGCTTCCCGCCACGCAGCCATCCTTCGCGCGTTCCGACCGGTTCCACGATTGGGCCGTCTACGCGCAGGATCAGTTCAAGGTTACGCCCGCTTTCACGTTCGACTACGGATTGCGCTACGAGTACTACGGCGTCCAGCACAATAACAACGCCAACCTGGATTCCAACTTTTACTATGGCGCGGGATCTTCGCTTCCAGAGGAGATCCGCAACGGCAGTGTACTGACCACACCCAACAGCCCCATCGGCAAGTTGTGGAATCCGTCGTACGGTACAGTCTCTCCCCGCATCGGCTTCGCGTTGGATGTGTTTGGCAACGGCAAGACTTCGCTGCGCGGCGGATACGGCATCTCCTACGAACGCAACTTCGGCAACGTGACGTTCAACGTGATTCAGAATCCGCCAAACTATGCTGTGGTGGTGCTGACGACCTCTACGGCGAACCAGTACACACTGACCAACAGCAACTCGGGGCCGCTGGTCGGCACCGGTTCGGTAGCCCTGCCGCCGACCAGTCTGCGGCATGTCGACCAGAACATTCGCACGGCGCAGACGCAGTTTCACTCTTTGTCGATCGACCAGCAGCTTGGGCGCGGTACTGCCGTCAGCATCAGCTACAACGGTGCGCGGGGTATCCATCTCTATGACATCAAGAACTACAACATCGCCGGCATGGGGAACCTTTACTTAGGCGATCCCATCACGGACCCGGTTACGGGCAACCAGGCATTGACGTACAACAATCCTCACTTTTCCAATGACAACAATCGCGGTTCCAACGGCGACAGCTACTACAACGCCGTCAACTTTCAGTTCACCACGAATGACATCCGGCATAGCGGTCTGTCCATCGTCGCGAACTATACCTATGCTCACGCGCTGGACGATCTGTCTTCTACTTTCTCCGATTCAGGGGTCGGCGAGAATGTCGGCGGTCTGGGCTACATGAATGCTTTCGATCCTGCGCTGGATCATGGCAACTCAGACTTCGACATCACTCACCGGTTTGTCATCGCGCCGATTTATCGCACGCCGTCCTTCTTCAAGAGCAAGGGTGGCTACTTGGCGCAGTTACTTGGCGGGTATGAAGTGACGGGTATTTATACGGTTCGCACAGGGACTCCCTTCACCATCTCCGATTCGACCAACAACAACTCCGGCTACGGTCTTACGCGCTACAACCCGGCGAGCCCCATCTACCAACACACCTTCAAGTCGATTCCGAACGGTACCGCCAGCAACGGCAATCAATATGACATTTCCGGGGCTACCACCCTTCCGGTCGATGTGCCGTTCGGGAACGCCGCTCTGCTGGGGATCTCCGATCTTGGTCCTTATCCAAGCAGCCTGTCCGCTCGCAACAGCTTTCGCGGACCGGGTGCTTATAACTTCAACGTGTCGCTCTCCAAGACGTTTCCGATCCACGAACGCCTGAACCTGGAGCTTCGCGCGGAAGGCTTTGACGTGACCAATCACCACAACCTGTACATTCAGGAGTCGCAGCTTGACGCGGCGAACTACACTGACATGACCGGGGCGCCATCCAATCCGCAGATCATTGCGTCCAAGGGTGGTGTGGGTGGAGTCGCGGACGAGCGCCGATTCCTGCAGTTCGCGGGTAAGATCAACTTCTAAATGGAAGACAAGATGCAAAGGGCCAGGCGCTGTACGTCTGGCCCTTTGTGTTTAATCCGGCATGAGCCGAGCGTTCAGGGCTCGGTCTTGGTACGGAGGCGGTCCATCACCAGGGGCGGGACCAGGGCGGAGACGTCGCCGCCGAGGCGGAAGACGCCCTTGATCAGGCGGGAGCTGACGTAGGTGTACTTCTCCGCGGGCATCATAAAGAGAGTTTCCAGCTCAGGGTCGAGTTTGCGGTTCATCATCGCCATCTGGAACTCGTACTCGTAGTCGGAGATCGCGCGGATGCCCCGGAGGACGGCGCTTGCGCCCTGCCGGCGGGCGAAGTCGACGAGGAGACCGTCGAAGGTGGTGACGGAGACGTTCGGGAACTGGATAACGGCTTCGGCGATCATCTCAAGCCGCTCGGGGACGGAGAAGAGCGGAGTGCCTTTTTCAGAGTTCCGCAGGATGGCGACGATGAGCTCGTCGACGATCTTAGCGCCGCGGGCGATGAGGTCAAGGTGGCCGTTGGTGAGGGGGTCGAACGTTCCCGGATAGATCGCCTTGACGGTGTGCATGCCAGAGCAGGATACCTGTTCCGCGTGGAAAATAGATAAAGGATGTAGTCCTGCGGCCGGGGGACGCGTCCATCAGGGTGTACGGGATGCCGACGAGCTTGCGACGCCACATGACGACCGCCTATCTCACCTCCAATGTTCTGCCCTCCTCTGCCACGACGGAGCCCGTGCGCGCCGAGCTTGCCTCGGTTGAAGTGCTGCATACGCTGTATGGAGAACGGATCTTCCGGTTTCTGCTGGTCAGCCTCAGAGACCACGACGTGGCCCAGACGCTGACGCAGGAGACCTTTCTGAAAGCGTGGCTGGCTCGGGAAAACTTCCGTGGCGAGTGCTCGGCGATCACCTGGCTGACGCGGATCGCGCTCAACCTGGTGCGCGATCATACGCGAACCAACCGCTTCAAGTTCTGGCGGCGCGTGGGGAGCACGGCGGTCGACGCGCAGGAGATGGCCGGACACCTGGCGCACCCGGGAAGCTCCGCCGCCGCGGCGATGGAGGCGCGGGAGCAATTGGAGCTGGTTTGGGAGACGGTAGGCACGCTCTCCGAGCGGCAACGCACAGTCTTTGTGCTCCGATTCGTGGAGGAGCTTGGGCTCAACGAGATCGCCGAGATCACTGGCCTGCCGATCAGCACGGTCAAGACCCATCTGTATCGCGCGCTGGCGGCGGTTCGCGCCAAGCATGCAGTGACAGCAAAGGAGACACAATGACCCATCTTTCCGAGGAACAGTTGTATACGGTCATGGACGCACAGAACTCCGGGGAAGCAGCGGCGCACGTGGTCGGGTGCGCGCAGTGCCGGGCGGAGGTAGATGCCATGCGTGGGTCGGTGGGGAGCCTCCGTGACGCAGCCACCGGCCTGGCAAGAAGTGAGTTCCGGCCGCTCCTTGCGGTGAGGCGTACGGGATACTTTGGATCGGTACGGTTGGCCTGGCCGCTGGCGTTGGCGGCGGCCGGCGTCGTTTGCGCAGCTTCGGTGACGTTGGTGCATCGGCCAGCGGCGAACGGTGCGGCGCAGGTTGAGGCGGTCGGCAAGCCGGCTCCGGCGGAGGCGGACGATGCCCTGCTCGATGGAATCAATCAGGATCTGTCGACGTCGATTCCTCCTTCGCTTGCGCCTCTGGATGTCAACTCCGGCGAGAGCACAGCGACTGCGGCCAAGGCTGACTAGCCCAAAGATTACTTTCAACAACAAAGGACGACTTCAATGACTCGCAAGCATCTGCTTTCACTTGCCGGAATCGCGCTGCTCTGTGTTCCGGCCATCGCACAATCCACTCCGCTGCAACCGGCGCCCGCACCCAGCGGTCCGGATCAAGGGGGGCGCATGATGCACGAGGGCGGCCGTCATGAGGGCGGCAGCTTTGGCATGGGAATGATGATGCCTCCCGGAATGTGGTGGAAGAACCCGGATGTGGTGGCGCGGCTCGCCTTGACGCCCGACCAGCAGAAGCGGATGGATGAGATCTTCAGGCAGAGCCGCATTCAACTGGTCGATCTGAAAGCGACGCTCGAGAAGGAGCAGATCAACCTGGAGCCGCTGCTGAACCAGAACCCGCCGGATGAGGCGCGGACGCTGGGCGAGATCTCGAAGATTGCAGACCTGCGGGCGGACCTGGAAAAGGCGAACGCAAAGATGCTGCTGGGGCTGCGTGGCGTACTCACCGCAGACCAGTGGACGAAGGTGCAGGAGCGCCATCGCAGTGACCGGATGCAGCACATGGACGGGCAGGGTGGCTTTCACGGACAGCCGGGTCCCGGCGCTTCGGCCGGAAGTCCCGCCGGTCCGGGTGGCCCGGGCCTCGACTGAGGATCTGCCCCCCGGCGTTCCCCGCCGCCGGCAGGCAGTTCATTCCCGATTGGACGAACGAGAAGGCCCAGGCCCGCAAAGAGCCTGGGCTTTCGCCTGCGGTTCGCCACGATGATCTTGACCCGGGCAAAGAGGAGCCACGATCCGTAAGGAGCGGGTGTAGGCTGGCGCGGGAGGGCTTATGAGGGGTCTTTTAGTTTGGGTCATCGGGCTGGTCTTGTGCCTCGGAACGGCAGGCGGCCAGGCGGCTCCTGCAAGCCAGGCTGCCGGGCTGCCGCAGGTAGCGAAGAAGACCTGTTCCGTGGCAACAGAGCCGGTGGAAGAGGCGGATGTCGCCCTCAGTCAGGGCAAGTTCGAGGATGCGGAGCGGCTCTACCGGGCGATGCCGGCTTCGAGCGCGGCCACGGCAGGCGTGGTGCGGGCGGAGCTTGGCCAGAGGAAGCTCGATGAGGCATTGGCGCTGATCCTGAAGGAGACGGAAGCCCATCCCAACGATGCGCTGCTGGTGGATGTGCTGGGCGAGGTGCGATTTCGGCGGGGCGAGGTCGAGGAGGCAGCGATCTCGTTCAACCGTTCGGCCGCGCTCGATAGCTGCTCCGGGCGAACCCACTACGATGTCAGCCGTTACATGAACCTGAATGGTCTCTATGCGAGCGCACAAAGGCAGTTGGATCTGGCGCACCGGCTGGCGCCGAACAACGCGGTCATCACCCGTGCCTGGGACCGGACGCAGCGGGTTCCGCTCTCCCCCGACGAACAGATTGCGCACTTGAAGAAGCGGGAGGAGAACGAGTCGCTGACCGACGAGCAGAAGACCGCACTCGAAAACACGATCAAGGGGATCGGCGCCCGAGAGAAGGGTGACTGCGAGTTGGCCGATCCGGTCACCACGGCGAAGATACCGCTGCAGACGCTGGGCAATCCCGGCGGAGGACATCGATCCTACGGGGCTGGGTTGGACGTCTACCTGAACGGGAAGCGGAGACGGTTCAAGCTGGACACCGGCGCGTCCGGGATGTCGATCAGCAAGGAGGCGGCCAAAGCGCTGGGCCTGACGGAGGAGGCGCAGACGAAATCGAGCGGGCTCGGCGACGAGGGCGCACGCGACTCGTTTGTCTCGCATGTGGATGAGGTTCGGGTGGGCGGGATGACCTTCCACAACTGCCTGGTGCGGGTCTTTGAGGCAAAGGACGTGCTCCGTGGCTTGGATGGGTTGATCGGCTCGGATGTGTTTCGCAGCTTCCTGGTGACGCTGGACATGCCTGCAAGCGAGATCCGCCTGGGGCCGCTACCGGCGCGGCCGGATGAGCCCACGGAGACGGTTTCGCTGGGAACCGGCGGCGAGGAGGGTGAGACACGCACGATCGCAGAGCGGCGAAAGGACCGGTATGTGGCGCCGGAGATGCGGGATTGGACCAGGGTCTTCCGGTCCGGGCACTTCCTCATCTTCCCCACCTCGATCGGGCAGGCGCCCGTGAAGCTGTTTGTCATGGATACGGGAGCCTCCACCAACCTCATCTCGCCGGAGGCGGCGCGGGAGGTGACGAAGGTTTCCAGCGACGACCGGATGAAGATCCATGGCATCAGCGGAGAAGTCAAGAACGTCTATGGAGCCGATCGCATCACGATTACGTTTGCGCGCGTCAAGCAGGAGTCCTACGGCATGTCGGCGATCGATACGTCGGGCATCTCCCGGAGTACCGGGGTGGAGTTGTCGGGATTCATCGGGTGGCCGATCCTGAGGGAGCTAACCGTGCAAATCGATTACCGCGACAACCTGGTTCATGTGACGTATACCCCGCATGTAGAGACTCCGTAAGGCGGATTCTGCAACAATGACGGTATGGAACTGGATCGGGTCAGCTTGCGGGTACTCGGGGCGCTGATGGAGAAGGAGATGACTACGCCCGAGGCGTATCCGCTCTCGCTCAACAGCTTGATCGCGGCGGCGAACCAGAAGACCAGCCGCGAGCCGGTCATGGATCTCTCCGAGGAGCAAACCCGGGAGGCGCTTGAGGTGCTTCGAGCGCATGAGCTGGTGGATGTCTCCCGCGATGCTCGCGTCCCAAAGTATGAACATCGGATCCGGACGGTTCTGAATCTCCGGCGGGATGAGACCGCCTTGATCTGCCTGCTGCTGCTGCGCGGGCCGCAGACTCCCGGCGAACTCCGCGGGCGGGCGGAACGCATGTTCTCCTTTGACGACATAGCCGCCGTCCAGGCGGCGCTGGAACGGTTGGCGTCCCGTGAGAATCCGCTGGTCCGTGCGCTCGCGAGGCAGGCAGGCTCGCGCGAGACCCGCTACACACACCTGCTCGGCGATGCGGAGAGCGCTCCGGCTTCCATCAAGGAGGCGCGAGAACCGGGTCGGCATGACGATCTTGCGGAGCTGAAAGCGGCGATCCTTGCGCTTCAGGAACGAGTCAGCGCACTGGAAGCACGGCTGCAGTCGGAATAAGCCGGACTCCCGTCTTCAGCGGACGGCGGAGATGACGCGCTTGAAGGCCGGCTTCATCCGTCGTGCCAGGTTGAAGTCGCGAATGCGTTCGCCGCCTTCGAGCCGGGCGAGCAGCGCTTCCTGCTCGACAGATGCAGCCCAGGGCCGCAGCGCCTCAACCAGAGGCACGCGCATCGCGGTGCTGAAGCGGTTGCTCGCGGCGATGGCGACGTCGCGGAAGCGTTTGCGGCTGGCGGCTGCAATCCAGGTTGGATGGTCGAGGCCGGCCCAGGCGGTGGCGCGGGGAAAGATGTCGCGATAGATCACGAACGCTTCTTCGATCTCGGAGGTCTTGCGCAGGGCGTCGGCGGCGGTACTCAGCTGCCGGCTGCGGTGTTCGGCGATCACCTCGCGGGAGCGGACCGTATCGCCCAGCGCACCGGCCAGCAGCCACATCGCCCAGTCCCCCAGAAACGGCGTCGCTGCGGGGAAGAGCCCCGCTTTCTCCCAGATGTCGCGCCGGATAGCCGCGGCCGAGAACGAACCCTTGGGCCCGAAGCGCTGCTCGTAGAGCGCCTCCGCGGGCTTTACGACGGAGCGGACACTGTGCAGGGTATAGGTCTCGCCGGGCCTGCCGTTGTCGCGGATGCTGATCCACCCGGCGCGCAGGATGGCCGCGGAAGGAGTGGAGCTGACCGTCTTTTCAACCTCCCGGGCAAAGCTGGGACGGGCAAGGTCGTCCGGAGTGAAGAAGGCGATCCAGTCGCCGGTCAGGTGCGGAGCGAGGCAGTTCCATTGGTGCGCAGAGGTCAGGCCGGCGGGCACGGGGACGGCTTGAACGGCAGACCCGAAGCGCTGGAGAACCGCCTGAACTTCGCCTTCCAACGCCCCTGCATGCGCGACGACCACCTGGTCGAAGGCTCGCTCCTGCCCCAGCAGGCTCTCAAGCAGCCGCTCCAGACCGGCAGGCTCGGTCGAAGCAGCAACTCCGGCGGAAAGACGCAGGGACGACATACTCTCGGATAGTCCTCGGATGAAGGTTCACGGGAATGACGCTGGTGCTATAGCTCATAGCTCACACGCAGACGAGAGTGCGCTGTCGCCGCCAAGACGACGCCAAGCCGCACCCCAGGATGCAACCGGCCAGCCAAGTCACTCGTGTGATGAGTTCTTAGACGCAGAGAGGCCGGTTTGAGATGCAGCCGAAGTCGAGTCGCTCCGCGCGGGGGGCCGCGGCCTCAAGACGCCTTCGCTTCGAGTTCGCGAAGAGCACGGTCGATGCGAATCTTCTCCTGCAGCATCGCGGAAACCACGGTCTGATCGTTGCGGCGCTCGGCCTCAGCGATCGCGGTACGGATCTCTCGCAGGCGTCGATGCAGATGACGATGGTGCAGAGTCTCGAAGGCATTCTCCACCTGATCGAGAGGCGACTGGCGTGCGGAGCGGCTGCGGTCACCCGGGTCGGGGCCGGGATCGGTGGTCGAGGCCAGGACCTCCGCAAGCAGGGTGCGGGATGGGTCGTCCGGGGCGGCGTCGAGGGGATTCGCCGGCACCGGCGATTGCGCCAAAGCTTCGAGGAGCGGCGCGGCGGCCAAAGCTTCGTACCAGCTTGGGTTCTCGGCTAGGCCTTGAGCCGCACGGACCCGGGCAGGGTCGGACTCTGGCAGAACAAGGGCGCGAAGCAGGACGCGTTCAACTTCAGTCGCGGGTTCCGTGCTGCGGGACGGAACGCTTTGCAGCTTCTGGGCCGCGGCCTGCCTTAACTCCTGCCGCATCATGGCGGAGTCGATAGCAAGTTTCTGGGCGGCGTCGTCGGCGAACTCCGCGCGGGCGATGCCCGAAGGCATGCGGCGGATATGCGGGAGCAGAAAGTTCATGGCCTTGACCTTGGCATCCGCCGTCCGGCCTGGAAAGAGCGCCCGAGCGCGGTCGATCAGGTAGTCGGAGTGCCGTTTGGCGGTGCGGAGCGCGGCCATGTAAGCCTGTATGCCCTGCTCGCGGACAAATCGATCGGGATCGAGCCCGCCTTCGAGCGCGATGACCTTCACCTCGAAGCCCTCCTCGGTCAGCAGCGAGATGCTGCGCTCGGCTGCGGCTGCTCCCGCAGTGTCAGGGTCGAAGTTGACCACGGCGCGTTTCGTGAAGCGGCTGAGCAGGCGAACCTGCATCTCGGTGAAGGCGGTGCCGCTGGTCGCGCAGACGTTGTGGATGCCTGCCATGTAGACGGAGATGCAATCCATCTGGCCCTCGACCAGGAGCGCGAAGTCATGCGCACGCATGTCGGTCTTCGCCTTATCCAGGTTGAAGAGCACGTTGCCCTTTGTGTACAGCGGCGTCTCCGGCGAGTTCATGTATTTGGCGATCGGTCTTCCCTTGTCATCCACGTCCGTCAAGGCGCGTGCCGTGAAGGCGATCGTCTTGCCTTGCTCGTTCGCAATGGGAAACGTAATGCGCTTGCGGAAGCGTGCGTACAGCGGGCCCAGCGGCGTGCCTTCGTCGTCCTTGTCCTGGGAGTTGAAGAGTCCGCTGGCGCGAAGCGCCTCCTCGGCGAAGTGCGGCTTCAGCCGCTCACGCATATCGTTGAAGTCGTCCGGCGCGAAGCCGATGCGGAAGGTTTTGATTGTCTCCGGGGTGACACCCCTTCCGGTCAGGTACTCACGGGCAATGGCCGCGGCGGGACTCTTGAGCTGGGCTTCGAAGTACTGGGTGGCGGCCTCGTGCAAGTCAACCAACTGGCGGCGGATGCCGGCCTCGGCGGCTTCCTGGGGCGACGAGAACTCGCGCTTGGGAAGCGGGATGCCGGCCTTCTGGGCAACGGCGCGGACGGCCTCCGGGAAGGAGATCGAGTCCATCTTCATGATGAAGGTGAAGACGTCGCCCTTCTCATGGCAGCCGAAGCAGTAGAAGTAGGCGTGCGCGGCATTCACCGAGAAGGATGCGCTCTTCTCCTTGTGGAAGGGACAGAGGCCGCTATAGTTCTGGGCTCCCGTCTTGCGCAGCTTCACATACTCGCCGACGATCTTGACGATATCGACCTGAGACTTAACGGTTTGAGCGAAGTTGTCAGCCACAATCAGTTTCAGTTTAGACGATGGCGCAGCCATCCCCGAACCCGTGCTTACTCTAACAAAATCGTTCATTGCAAACGTTTTAGGCTAATGTCAAGAGTGCTCATTCCTGCGCTTCTGGGTAGACCGAGCTGCAAACGGCGATTGCAAGTCATCGCTTATTCTCGACGCTTGAAAGCTTCTCGGTAAAAGCGACCACGAGTTCATCGTGTTCCACATAGGGTAGGCGCGCGATCTGGAGTATGGCTTGGCAATCTTCGTAGCTGAGGAGAACGCACACCGGATAACCGTTCTAGCTAGGTAGACCGGACCCGCCTTCGAAGCGTGCTCCGCTGCTTGCGAGTCTCTGCAAAAGGTATCGATCTCAACGTAGCTGCTTTCCATGCGCCACCCTGTCTATGGTCAGGGGCTGGCGAGCGACACTCTAGTCCCGGTAAACCAGGCCGTCTCTAAAGGACGTAACCGCCTCGAAGAGCTTGGTAGGATTGCCCCACGTCTCTGCCCCTAGCCTCCACAGATCATAGTCCTTGAAGGTCAGGTCTGGGGTGGGACGAAGCGACGGTCGACGCCAGCTTGTGCTCTTTTGGTGGAACCCAAACAACAAAGGCGCGTCGAGGTCAGCCCAAATTCCAATCCACATTTCATAACGCTTCCCATTCTTCAGATAGAAGCCATACTCTCTGACGTTTGCCATCTCCGCTTCGGTTTCTATTTCGCTCACATCGAAGAGCTTGCGAGCTTGGTCGATCGTGTGCTCTAGGTTACGCATCGCAATATAACTCTCACCGTTCCAATTGCTGAGAAAACTCATGTGTGCCTCCGTCATAGTCACTACTGAAAACGTTCGTTTCCAAAATGCTTCCGCTTCAAGGAGCACACCCTGCGGCCTCGCTTTTAGCTCGTCTGAGAACGTATCCATCAAAGTAGACCAGTCCCGATAGTGAATCTTCGTACCGTTGGTGCCCTCGTAGTCTTTTGTTACATGCCTCTGAAACTCTCTATGCTCGCGAGGAACAAGGTAGCAAAGGTGATTCTCCCACTCTGGCTCGAAGCAGTTCGCATACTCTTCAAGCTGCGCTTTGGTAAATGGCACTGTCGGACTGACCTTCACCTCAATTAAGCATCGAAATCTGTCTCCTTCTATTCGAATATCCGGGATCGCTCTTCCATCATCACTGTCGAAGGAGGACTGTGTCCTATACTCATAAGTCGACACGTCCCAGGCCGATTCCCTCACTCCAAGAAGGTGGTCCAGAATGACAGCCGCAACAACTGGATAGCGGTCGAGGATATTCCGCAGGAGGTTCGTGTGATCGTTTTCATGACGAACGATCGTTTCAAAGATTGAGTCCATAGCCCGGTATTCTGCTCTCTTTTTCTTTCACTGTCACGCTCTTCTGAGGAGAGTGCTTTCACATGCCCGTCTTATATCGGGAACGTGTCTAACCGTCACGAACAATCACAAAGCCGAGCATGGCGAAGATCGAGACCGCACGCAAGGTGCCGGAGAGCGTTCACCGCCTCGCGACACCCAAGATGGAGAGCGTCCTGGCCGCTTTGGATGACCCTAAAACCCCTGAAACTCAGAACCTCCAACCGACGACTTACAACCCACAACTGGACTCCGCACCGCCCGCTCATAAAAAGGCGGAAACTTCCGAAAAACGGTCGTGTTCCTACAAAGGCAGGATGCATCGAAGTCAGAAGGCTTGAATACGGGCCATAAGCCCGGAAAGAAAGAGGAACGCATATGTTTTCTTTAGGTCCAATTCGTAAGTTGATGGTTGCTGCAGCACTGGTCGCCGCGCCCGCGGCTTCGTTTGCCGGAGTCTTTATTTCGGTAGGTTTCGCTCCCCCGGCCCTGCCGGTTTACACGCAGCCCATCTGCCCGGGAGATGGATATCTTTGGAACCCCGGCTACTGGGCGTATGGTCCGGGCGGCTACTATTGGGTCCCGGGTGTGTGGGTTCAGCCGCCCACCGTCGGAGTGCTCTGGACGCCTCCGTACTGGGGTTTTGCCGGCGGAGTTTACGGCTTCCATGAAGGCTACTGGGGACCGCACGTCGGATTCTATGGCGGCGTAAACTACGGCTTCGGCTACGGCGGTTCCGGCTTCTTCGGCGGACGTTGGGATGGCGGACACTTCGCCTACAACACCGCGGTCTTCAACGTCGGCGGCGGAGTCCACAACACCTACATCGATCGCACCGTGATCGTGAACAACAATAACTACAACCACACCAGCTTCAACGGTGGGCCGGGCGGCATCCAGGCACGGCCTAGCCCGCAGGAGCAGCAGTTCTCCCGCGAGAACCATATCCAGCCGACCAGCGTGCAGCAGAGCCACTTCCAGCAGGCCTCACAGAACCGGGCGAACTTCGCTTCGGCGAACGGCGGACATCCTGCAATGGCGGCGCTCCAGCGGCCTGGTTCCACCCAGGGTGCGGTTGCGGCTCGCGGAGCCAATCCCGCCCTGCAGACCAATCGTGACGGCTTCGGTCACGCCAATGAAGTCAACACGCGGCAGGGCAATCAGCAGTCGCGTGTGGCCAACGGCGTGAACTCCGGGCAGATGACCCCGGGCGAGGCGCGCAACATCCAGAATCGCGACGCGAGCATCAACCGGCAGGCACAGGCGGACCGCCAGGCAAACGGCGGCGCGCTCAACCAGCAGCAGCGGGCACAGATCAACCAGCGGCAGAACAACGTCAGCCAGTCGATCAATCGCGACAACCACAACGCCAACAACGATGCAGCGGCGGCAGCCCGGCAGGATCGTAGCGTCCAGGGCGAGCAGCGGCAGGCACAGCATGTGGAGCAGCGCCAGGCTCCGCACCCGCAGGCCGCGCCCAGAGCCGAGGGACACCCCCAGGGTGGCCATGAAGGCGGAGAGCATCCGAAGCGGTAAGCGACGGGAAGAGCAAACGCAAGCGGCCGGGACGAGAGTCCTGGCCGCTTGCGTTTGCCCTGTTCCGCTTTGCCTTAATCAAGAACGCTAAGATCGAAGCATGGACGGGGTGCTTCGAGAGCGCGTGGTGGTGGTTCTGGTCAGGGCACGCAACCCGGCGAACATCGGAGCCGTGGCCCGGGCGATGCATGATCTCGGATACAGTCAGCTGCGCGTTGTAAATGAGTTCTCCGTGCCCTTCCAGGCAGCCAGGAGTGCCGTGGATGCCTCGTCTGTCCTGGCTGCGGCGACGCAACCGAAGACCGTGGCCGAGGCAGTGGCCGACTGCACCCTGGTGCTGGGGACGACCGCCGTGGGAGAACGCGTGCTCGAACACCGGCTCTACGGGCTTGAAGAGGCGGCCGGCCGGGCGGCAACGCATCTCGAAGAAAATCCTGGTGCGAAAGTCGCCTTGCTCTTTGGCTCGGAGAAGACCGGGCTCAGCAATGAAGAGTTGAGCCACTGCCATGAGCTGCTGACGATCCCCATGAACGTGCCCGAGGGGAAGCATCTCTCGATGAACCTTGGCCAGGCGGCGGCCATCTGCCTGTACCGCCTGGGCCGGGAACCTGCGGCCACGGTCCAAACCAAGCCGGAAGAGCCTGCGGCAGACGCAGGAGAGTTGGAACGCATCACCGGGCTCCTGATAGATGTCCTGCAGCAGTCCGGCTACACCCGGCGCTATCCAGCCAACGCGCGGGAGGTTGTCGTGAGAAGGATCGTCCGCCGCATGGGGATGCAGGCGGGGGATGCGCAGGTCTGGACCGGAATCTTGCGGCAGGTGCTGCGGACGCTAAGGCAGGCGGAGCCAACCGAAGATGACGCAAACCTGAAGGTGACGCAAATCTAAAGTTGACGGGAATGTAAACTAGCGGCACCTCCCTGCTCCATCGCCGCTCACCCCTGAGCGTGACAGACGCCGGGCGACTGGAGATCAGATCCATGGGTGTGTTCAAGTTCGTTGCCGTGAGCGCGTTCGCCTGCTGTCTTACCCTGAGCGCCGATGCTCAACAGACCCCGGCCCCACGGGTATACACCGACGCGGACTACGCGCAGGCGGAGAAGTTCATGCCGTACAACGTCAACCCGCTGCTGCTGCATGAGGTCAAGGACCCCAAGTGGCTCGCCGACGGCCGCATGGTCTACCGCGATAAAGGTGCCGCGGGGACGAACGTGATCGTAGTGGATCCAGCCAAGGGAACCAAAGAGCCGGCCTTCGACCAGGCCAAGCTGACGGCAGCGTTGATCGCTCTAAGCCCGGATCTGGGCCGGCTTTTAGTGGCTGGGTTCGAGCTCGCGGACGGCGACAAAACGGTGTTTCTGGGCGACTCCGGCGCACGGGTGCGGTGTGATCTTTCGGGGGCAGGAGTCTGTACGCAGGTGACCGGCGCGGCAGCCATTGTCGCCGGGGAGCAGAAATGGATCGGGCCGGAGAACGCCAAGGCCGAGGTGTCGCCGGATGGAAGAAAGGCGGCCTTCATCCGCGACTGGAACCTTTGGGCAAAGGACCTGGCCACCGGCAAAGAGACCCAGCTGACGAAGGATGGCGTGGTGAACTTCGGCTACGCCACCGACAACGCGGGATGGAAACACACCGGCAATCCCATCCTGGTCTGGTCGCCGGACTCCAAGAAGATCGCGACCTTCCAGCAGGATCAGCGCAAGACAGGTGAGATGTATCTCACCAACGTCACCTACGGGCATCCCACGCTCACCACGCTCAAGTACCCCTTGGTCGGCGATAACGATGTGACCATGATCGAGCGCGTCGTGATCGACGTGGACAAGAAGAAGGTAGTGCGGCTGAAGATGCCGCCGGATCAACACCGCTCGACCATCTGCGATGACGTAAGCTGCGGACCGGGAGGCGGTTGGGACGATGTCCAGTGGGCCGCGGACTCAAAGTCGCTGGCGTTTGTCTCGACCTCACGCGACCACAGGCAGGAGTGGATGCGGATCGCCAATCCGGAGAACGGCGACGTGCGCGAGGTGATGGGAGAGACGGTCGCGAAGTTCTACGAGAGCGGCAATAACAAGGTGAACTGGCACTATCTCGCCGCCACGCAGGAGCTGATCTGGTTCAGCGAGAAAGACAACTGGGGCCATCTCTATCTCTACGACACAACCACCGGAAAGCTGAAGAATCAGATCACCCACGGCAACTGGAACGTGACCCAGGTACTCGTGGTCGATGAAAAAGCGCGAAAAATTTACTTCAGGGCAGTCGGAGAAGAACTGGGCGAAGACCCCTACTACCAGATGTACGACCGCGTGAACTTCGACGGCACGGGGATGGAGCTCCTCACGCCGGAACGGGCCGACCACACGATTACGCCCTCGCCGGATGGCCACTACTTCGTGGATGCATTCTCGACCCCGATTCAGCCACAGGAGACGGTCATCCGCGACCTCACAGGCAAGATCGTCGTCGGAGTCGCGCGTGAGGACATCGGCAGGCTGAAGGCCATAGGCTGGCTTCCGCCGGTGCAGATGCAGGTGAAGGCCCGGGACGGCCAGACCGACCTTTATGGCTTCCTATTCCGGCCCACCAACTTCACGACCGACGGCCACTACCCCATCATCAACCACATCTATCCCGGGCCCCAGACCGGGTCGTGCGGCTCGCGCAGCTTTGCCGCGGCGCACGGCGATCTGCAGTCGCTGGCGGAACTCGGCTTCATCGTCGTGTGTATCGATGGCACGGGAACGCCCTGGCGATCGAAGAGCTTCCATGAGGCCTACTACGGAGATATGGGCGACAATACCATCCCGGACCAGGTCACGGGGATGAAGCAGTTAGCCGACCGGTATCCTTGGATCGACCTCGAGAAGGCTGGCATCTATGGACACTCAGGCGGCGGCAACGCGACTGCGGCAGCGATGTTCCACGATCCGGACTTCTTCAAGGTGGGGATCGCCGAAAGCGGCAACCATGACAACCGGAACTATGAAGATGACTGGGGCGAGAAGTGGTCGGGGCTGCTGACCACGAATCCCGACGGCACCGGCAACTACGACAGCCAGGCCAACCAGTCGGCGGCAAAAAACCTCAAAGGCAAGCTGCTGCTCGCGCACGGCACCTTCGACGACAACGTGCCGCCAAGCGAGACGCTGCTCGTCGTCGACGCGCTCATCAAGGCCAACAAAGACTTCGATCTGCTGATGATCCCGAACGCCAAGCACGGCTACGGGGACGCGTCCGACTACATGACGCGACGGCGCTGGGATTACTTCGTAACCAACCTCGCAGCAGCAACTCCGCCAAAAGAGTACAAGATGCATGCCGCAAAGACACCGGAGCGGTAGCTCTGAATGCGTTGTCAGTGCCGCGCAGGCGCGAGTCTTCGACCATGACGAATGGAAAGAACGATAGGGAGGGACATGATGCTTGGACAGCCTAAGCCGACATTGGAGACAACGTTTCCGGGGACCACGTGTTTGAACCCGTTTTTGGCTGGCGAGTGCGCCTGGCGGAGTGGAAGACGACAGCGTAGCCGCTTACGCATGGGAGTTTGCGGTCCTCTTCGGTGGGTGGGCATGATAGCGCTCAACCTTCACTCCCGAAAATGCATTGCAAGTCACTGAACTGCTGCTAGGGTTGGAGTGGGCCCCCCACTTCCATCGGCAGCAGAGGATTGTGAACAGCGTATTCCCCATCATGCTCTGTTGTATGCCTCTCGTCTTCTTCACACCACTTACGCAAAGGAATCCACCATGTTCGTAAAATTGTTGGTTGCCGGCTGCGCTCTTCTCCTCTGTACTGCGGCCCACGCCACGGAGCTCGATTACAACTTTAGCTACACCGGCAGCGGTATCAACGCGTCCGGCGTCTTCACGACACAAACTACCGCAAATGCGGGACAGTACCTCATCACCTCAATCTCCGGTCAGCGCAATGGTGTCGCTATCTCTGGTCTTGATGCCACGCTTGACCCTAACTTTCCACCCGATTTCCTCCTCTACGTTCCGGCAACCAATACCCAAACTCTGCTCAATCCCAGTTACCTTGACAACTTCGGCTTCGGTTACGACGCTGGTGGCGTAGGATACGAGATCTTCTCGAGTACTATCCGCACTTCGGTTCTTGAAGATCCCGGCGGCCCAGCGATCACCTTCAACGTCTCGTCCGTCACTCCCGAGCCATCGAGCCTTATCCTTTTGGGAACTGGTCTGGTTGGTATCGTCACTGCCGGCCGTCGTCGTTTCCTTTAACCCATAAGGTCGAATATCCGCCGGAAGGCGACGTTCTTCGTCGTCGAGCACGTTCGTCGTCATTACCGGCTACCAAGTGCTTTGCCGATGAGACCGTGAAATTGCGGAGGAAGGTCTGTGACTCCCACGTTGGAGACTACGTTTCTGGAGATTATTCAGCGTCCGGCGTTCGTCAGGCGTCGGGCGGCAAATCGTCGAACAGGTCCATGGGAACGAGCGGCTTACGCATCGGTTTGACGAACGGAGTGGGCGGCGGCAGCGCCGGCTTCGCAGCCGGGGTAAGCACCGGGCGCGGCGCACGGATGGATTGGACGGCCGGACGTGCTGTCGCCGGCTTCGATAACAGCGCATGCAGCTCGCGCAGCTCTTTCTGGATGGCCTGCAGGTGAGAGACATCCACCGTCTGGCCGATCCCGTCGATCCCCATCTGCGGACTTTGCGGGCTGCGAAGCTCGGACTTGAACGCCTGCCGCGCACCCGCGATCGTGTAGCCCTCGTCGTAAAGCAGCGTCTTGATCCGCAGAGCCATCTCCACATCGCGGCGCCGGTAAAGCCTCTGGCCGGAGCCGCCCTTGTTCGGCTTCAGTTGCGGAAACTCGCCTTCCCAGAAGCGCAGCACATAGGCGGGAACCTCGCATAACTTGGCTACCTCCCCAATGCGGAAGTAGAGCTTGTCCGGAATCTCGCGGGTGCTGCGAGGGCCGCCGGGACGCTTGCGGATTGGCTCCTGGTGGGCCATGTACCCCTCAGTATAGGGGAGGGTCACGCGCATCGAACAGCGGAATCTCACAGGAATCAAAGGGGTTTACCCACGGAGAGAAGAAGAGAAGAGTTAGGAGGGAGGAGGGAAAGCGTGCAACAGCTCCAGCCGGCCAAGTGAGAGCGGCCCCCGACCTCCCGCAATCCTCTGTTCCCCTTCCCACCGTCCCTCTTCCCTCTTCCCTCATAAATTCCGGGAACAGATCGGAGTACAGGCGCGTATGTTGGGTGGATGATCACGCGGGAACGCGCGCGTGCAAGGAGACGAGGATGCGCAACGGGAAGCTGCGAACGGTGGCGGTGCTGGTCGGCGGTGTGGCTGTAGCGATGGGACTGGCGGGCTGCCGCTTCGACGAGCACAAGCAGGACGGGCGCGAAAATGTGCGGCTCGCCACGCCCTTCGGCGGCATGAGCGTCAAGACAGACGAAAACGCGGTCCAGAACGGTGTCGGCCTTGACGTTTATCCCGGCGCCAGCCTCGAGAAAAAAGAGAAGGAGCACGACAACGCCGCGGACGTAAACCTGAACTTCGGCGGCTTCCACCTGGGGGTCAAGGCGGTCAGCTATACCACGCCCGATACACCCGACAAGGTGCTGGCGTTCTATCGCAACAAGTTGACCAAATACGGAACCGTCATCTACTGCGAGCACGACCGCCCCGTCGGTACCCCCACCCGCACCCAGGATGGGCTGACCTGCGACAACGACAAGGATCACCACGGAGTCAACGTGAACATCTCGAACTCCGACGACGGCAAGGGCGAGCTCAAGGCAGGATCGAAGCAGCACCAGCACATCGTCTCCGTGGAGACCAAGGGATCGCTGACGAAGTTCGGCCTGGTTGCACTCGATCTGCCCTTCAAGGTAGGCGACGGGGATGACGACGACAAGCAGTAAGGCGCGGATTCCCAGCGCGGCATGGCTACAATAAAGGCATGAGTGCTGTTGGCCAGGCGCGGGAGAGCGCCATCGAGTTCTGCCACCGCTGCGGGTCGGAGCTCGCCGCGCGCGAGTGGGCCGGCGAGGGTGGCTTCTTCTGCCCCCACTGCGGCGCCCCGCAGATCCTGCTGCCGGAGCATATGCGCGCGGAGAACTCACCCGAGACGGCGGCGGCAGCCGGAGGCACCAGCGGCGTGCTCGCCCCGCCCACGCCCCGCGAGATCCACTGGCGCACCGCCATCCGTTACGGCGCGCTCGTCGCAGCCGTCGGCGGCGTCCTCTGCGGGGTCGGCGTGGTCTCGACCGTGGCGTCCTTCCTTGGCTTCCTCTGGACGGTCAGCGGAGGCGTCATCGCGCTCGCGTTCTATCAAAAACATAAGCCGGCCGCCAGGATGAACATCCGCGTGGGCTTCCGGATCGGCGTGGCCACCGGACTCATGATGACCGCGTCTTTGGCCCTCGCGCTCGCGACAGCAGGCGTCGTAGCCCGCTTCGGCCTGCACCGCATGTCGGACGTCGATAGCCAGATCGTCGCCTTCCAGGCCCAGATGACCGAGAAGATGCAGGAGCAGAAGCAAAACCCCGAGGTCCAGGCGGAAGCCACGAAGCTGCTGCGCTCGCCTGAGGTCCGGGGCGGCGTAGCTGTCGTCTACCTTGGGGTCATGGGTGCGGTCCTGATGCTGCTCTCAGCCGGAGGCGGCGCATTCGCCGGCATGCTGCGCTCCCGCCGGCAAGGCGCACAGAGCGTACTTTAGCGCAGATGTCCGGCTGCTAGAATCGGGGACGGAAGTGTGGAGATGATGGCGGAGACAGCACACAAGACAGCACCGAAGTTGCGCGTGAAAGGCCGGCTGATGTCCGCCTCAGAGATCGAGCGGACCCTCGTCCGTCTCGCCCATGAGATCGTCGAAAAGCATGACGGCGCGGGAAATCTGGGGCTCGTGGGGATCAAGCGGCGCGGCGTCCCGCTGGCGCGGAGGATCGGCGCCCTGATCGAAAAGATCGAGAAGAAGCCCGTCGATACCGGCGTCCTGGACATCAGCTTCTACCGCGACGATCTCACCACGGCGGGCACCCGGCCCGTCGTCAATAGGGGCGACATCGGCTTCGACGTCAACGGCCGCGACATCGTACTCATGGACGACGTGCTCTACACCGGGCGCACCATTCGCGCCGCCCTGGACGCCCTCTTCGATCACGGTCGCCCCAAAAGCGTGCAGTTGCTGGTACTCATCGACCGCGGCCACCGCGAGCTGCCCATCCAAAGCACCTTCACCGGCCGCAACATCCCCACCAGCTCCCGCGAGATCATCGAGGTCAAGCTGAAGGAGATCGACCAGGACGAACAGGTCTTGCTGGTCGAGCTGGCGGAGTAAGCGTGGGTCTTGGCGAGCAGTCCTTGATCACCGTGGATGGGCTGGCCGTTGCAGAAGTCAGCCGCATCCTCGCCTTGACCGGCCGGCTCGAGGCTCTCCCCGCGCGTGAGCGGAGAACAATTCTAGAAGGTCGCCGCGTGGCCCTCCTCTTCTATGAGTCGAGCACCCGAACCCGCACCAGCTTCGAGCTCGCCGCCAAGTCGCTCGGAGCCACCACCACCCTGGTCAGCGACAAGAGCTCCTCCATCGAAAAGGGGGAATCCCTGAAGGACACCGGCCTCACCCTCAAGGCGCTCGGCGCGGAGTGCATCGTGCTCCGTCATCCCGCGGGCGGCGCGCCGTTCGTCCTCGAACGCACCACCGGTCTCCCGGTCCTTAACGCTGGCGACGGCATGCACCAGCATCCCAGCCAGGCGCTGCTGGATCTCCGAACGATCATCCGCCGCCTTGGACTTCAGGACAAGCCGGTAGACGCACATCTCCTGGAAGGCGTCACCGTAACCATCTGCGGCGACATCCGCCATAGCCGCGTCGCCCGCTCGAACGGCATGCTGCTCCCGCGCCTGGGCGCCAAGGTCCTGCTCTGCGGCCCCGAGGAGCTGCTGCCCGACACAGCTCTGGCCTTGGGTCAGGTCGAGATCGTCCGCGACTTCGACGCGGCGCTCGAGCGCACCGGCTCCGGCCCCGGAGTCGTCATGATGCTCCGCATTCAGCGCGAGCGCCTCGCCGGCCTCGAGATCGACCTGGCCAACTACATCGACAACTATCAACTGACCGCAGACCGCCTGAATCGCTTTGCCCCGCACGCGGTCGTCATGCATCCCGGCCCCATGATCCGTGGCCTGGAGATCCAGGGCGAGGTCGCCGACTCTCCGCACTCCGCCATCGAGGAGCAGGTAAGCCACGGGCTCGCAATCCGAGCCGCGCTGCTGGTCCGCGCCCTGGGGGTGACCGCTTGAGCGATCTCGTCAGCGATATGGTCCTCACCGGCGGCCACGTCGTCGACCCCGCGAACGCCGTAAATGCACAGCGCGACGTGCTGATCCGCGCCGGCCTCATCGCCGGCATCGACGCCCCCGGAGCCTTCGCAAGCCTCCCCAACACCCGCGTCCTCGACGCCACGAGCTGCATCGTAGCCCCCGGCTTCATCGACCTCCATGTCCACCTCCGCGAGCCCGGCCAGACCTACAAGGAGACCATCGCCACGGGAACCGCAGCCGCCGCAGCCGGTGGCTTTACCTCCGTCGTGGCCATGCCCAACACCGTCCCCGTCAACGACTCACCCGAGACCCTGTGCTGGATGCTCGCCCCCGCCCGCAACCCTGCAATCCGCCTCTTCGCCATGCCCGCCGTCACCATCGGCAGCATGGGCGAGACCCTGACAGACTTCGACGCCCTCGCCGCCGCCGGTGCCGTCGGCTTCACCGACGACGGCAAGCCCGTCCTCGACGACGCCGTCATGCGCCGGGCTCTGCTCCGCGCCGGCCGCCTCGGCCTGGTCATCAGCCAGCACGCCGAGGACACCCGCATCTCGCCATCCTCAGGCATAAACGCCGGCCACGTAGCCTTCCGCCTTGGCCTGCGCGGCATGACCGTCGAGGCAGAGTCCTCCATCGTCGAGCGCGACATCGCGCTCGTCCGCGAGATCGCCCGCACCGACGCCGTGCAGCCCCGTCTCCATGTGCAGCACGTCTCGACCGCGGCAGCGATCCAGGCCATCCGCCGCGCCAAGGCAGACGGCCTGCACGTCACCTGCGAGGCCGCCCCGCATCACTTCACCCTCACCGAAGCCGCCATCGGAGACTTCGACACCAACGCCAAGATGAACCCGCCCCTCCGCACCGAGGAGGATCGCCAGGCCCTCATCGCCGGACTTCTGGACGGCACCATCGACTGCATCGCCACCGACCACGCCCCGCATGCCCTCCACGAAAAAGAAGTCGAGTTCGAGCGCGCCCCCAACGGCATCACCGGTCTCGAAACCGCGCTGAGCCTCGCCCTCAAGATCCTCCACCGCGAGCACGGCATGCCCATCCCGCGCCTCGTCGAACTTATGAGCACAGCCCCGGCACGGATAGCAGGACTATCCCACGCCGGCTCCCTGCGCCCCGGCAGGCCAGCCGATCTAACCCTCTTCGATCCCGCCGCCGAGTGGACCTGCGACGCAACCCGAACGCACTCAAAATCCCGCAACACGCCCTTTCACGGAACCCCGATGCTGGGAAAGGTCCGAGCCACCCTAGTCGCCGGCAAGATCGTCTTTACCGCTTCCTAACCCCCAACACCCTCAAGTCCAGTACAGGATCTTCGCCCCCGGCAGCGTCGCCGCAATCGTCTCCTCAAAAAACGCCCGCATCTCTCCCATCGAGTCCTTCGGATACACATACTTGAAGCCGCCGAACTTCGTTCGCTTCTGCGTCCTCGCCTCCTCCCGCAGGTCCAGCGTCGTCTTCGGATACCAGCCGATCAGCACCTCCTTCGACCCCGGCGTAAACCGGTGCGTGATCAGCTCCGCCGTCAGGTCGACCGACGCCACCCCCGCCAGCGCCTCCGCGACCCCACGCAGCAGCTCCCCATACTCCTCCCGCCAACCCTCCACCGGCATGATCGGCGCAATCGTCAGCCCCACCGGATACCCCGCCAGCGCCATCTTCCGCAGAGCCTTCAGCCTCTGCCCCACGCTCGCCGTCCCGCCTTCAAAGTCCCGCGAAACACTCGCCGCATTCAACGAGAACCGCACCCGCGTCCGCCCGCCATGTTCGAGCCTCAGCAACTCGTCCACCGCGTCGAACTTCGTCGTCCAGCGCAGCTGCACCGGCGCCTCCCAAGCCCCGAAGAACCGGATCGCCTCCGCCAGCGCTCCCGTCAAGTGCTCAATCCCGAGCGGATCCGTGTAGCACGACGCCTCAAATGTCGTCCCCTCGCCCGCCCGTTCCCGCGACTTCGACGTGATCGTCCCCTTCCCTGCATACGCATACAAGCCTTCCAGGATCTCCCCCAGATTCGCATACGCCCGCGTAATCGGCGGCCCGCTCAGCGACCCCGCCAGGTAGCAGTACTGGCAGTGCGCCGGACATCCCTGCGCGATGTGAAACTGCCAGTCCGCCGAAGGCGGTATCGGCTGCAGCCGCCGCTGCCCCGGCGGCGAAACCACGATCGCCAGCGTCGTCTTCGCGTGCGCATACGCCCTCCGCGCATCGTCCCCGGTCAGCCCGCTCAGCCGGTTCGCCTTCAGCCGGATCACCTCGGCCCCATACTGCTCCGCCCGCGCCAGCATCGCCTGCCCATAGGCAAAACCCAGCGCCTCCGGTGTGATCAGCACCCGCCGCGGCCGCCACAGCTTCCCCGCCGGACGAGCCGCCGTCGCCTGTATCTCGTCCACCATCCCCAATTCGACAGCGGCCCCGCGCCTTTGGCTGCCCGCACCTGCCCTGCCCGCTCTGAATACCTCGATCACACCTTGATCGGGCCAAAGAAGTACCCGTGGATCGTCTATTCGGGCAGAAGCGATTGGATCGGGATCGCCTGCGACTTGACCTGGTAGCCCACGCCATCGGGATGAAAGTTATCCCCGGAGTTGAGATTCGGCATCAGGTAATCGGGATGATCGGGGTCGGCAAGCTCAGCTTCGAAGTCAGCCACGCCAACCACGCCGGGCAAGGTGACGCCCACGGTCTTGATCCAGGTGTTCACCAGCGTGCGCTGGATGTTCTCAGGGTTCCGCGAGCCTTCGTTCACGTCCCCGGCAAATGGGCCTCCATTGTTGATCGGGTTGGGCCCATAGTTCGGACTGCTGGGATTGTCGCAGTACGAAGCCGGAGCGATCGTGCCAAGGATCACGCGAACACCGGCCGCGTTAGCCTGCGCAACCATGTTCTGAAGCGAGGCTTCAACCTCCGAAGCGGAGCCGCAAGCGGTCAGACGCAGATCGACCTGGCCCAGATCGATGACCACCGTCTTGATCCCGGGCTGGTGCAGCACGTCACGCCCGATGCGATCGACCCCAGGCGAGCCCGAGGGAGATCCGCTCGTCGGGCCCGCGACCTCCCCCAGTATCCCCGCATTCAGTACCCCCAGGTGGAAGCCCGCCGCATTGAGCGTGCGCGCCAACGCGTCGGAGATCCGGTCGTGATCCTGCCCCGCGACGGGGACGTTCGCCACCGGGTAGGCATTCGTGTCGCCGAAGTTCGAGTTGTGCCCGTCGATCGTAGAGCTGCCGAAGATCGCGACCGTCCCCTGATACTGGCCATAAACATCCATCCCGCTCAGCAGGAAGTAATCGGTGTTGGGTTGGTTGACGATGGTGCCGCCCGCATCCATCGTGACGTTGCCCGCGTTCACGGCTGAGCTGTAGTTGGTGATCACCTGTGAATCGTGATGGGTGAGCGGTGCGAAGGTACCCTGCACATACGCAGTCACGGCCATCTCTTGTCCAAAGGCGTAAGTCAGGCTGACCGGATCGGACATCACCTCAGCCCCGGGTGCAAGCGTGATTGAAGCATTCCCGCCGAACGAAAGAGCCACGTCGTTCGCAGGGTCTATAGCTGGCGGCGTGGCGGCAATCGCCAGGCGCGCGGCGCCGATCGTCACCGGCGCACTGCCAAAGTAGTTGGAGAAGCGCACCCGCTCCATCGTTCCCGCCACCGTGGGATAAAAGAAGGAGCGAAAGGTCTGCTCAGCGCCGGGCGAGTCTGCGACACCCTCCGGCGAAGCCCCCCAGGCGACCGCCCAGGTATTGGGCGCGACCGCAGTCGCGCTTGCAGAACCCGGGTTGGGGGAGCAACTGGTAAGCAGCAGCGTACAAACGGAGAGCACGAAGCAGGAAACAAGGGAACGGCGCATGCAGAACTGACGCCGAATAGACACGGTTTGTTGCAATCAGATGAATTTGGCTTGGACTGTGCAGAATTAGCAGCAGATCAGGCGGCGCTAACCATCCTTCCTGCGGACGCTCCGGCAACCCCCGGTCGGACCCGCAGCGCCATGGCCAGGGTCAGAGTAGCCAGGAACAAAGCGTGGATGCCCATGGGAAACAGGTCCGGCCTCGGATTGTCGCCACGCGCCGGCGACTCGCCGGCAAGCTCCCCGATGGCACCCGCATGGTCCTCACGTCCGACGGCGTCGTGGAGCCCGCAGCAAAACCGGAGAGCTCTACGGATTCGACCGCCTCGGCCCGCTCACCCTCCAAACCGCCCACGACATCGCCGCAACCGCCCAGGCCTTCGGCCAGGAGGACGACATCACCGTCCTCACCCTCGCCTGCACCACCTGACCTCACATCACGCCCACCATCGTTGTCCATCGCTCCTCAGATCGGTGGCAGATCGGTGTTAAGCCTTCGCCAGGGATCAGCAAGCAGGTCGACAGCCACCTAAACACCCCTGATGTCCCATTCCGGGACTCTTCGTGCCTTCCTTGCTCATCTTTTCTGCTCTTTCCCCGCCAATCTAACCCTCAAAAACATCAGCAAATCCGCATGTCAAGCCCCAAAACCACCTAAGTTACACATTCTAAAAAGAATAAAAGTGGCGTATTCACCCCGCCCAATCCCCTACAATAGAAATACAAGCAAAAACCTCAAAGTTGTCAGAGCGCTTCCACGGGCTCTGCTAACTCTTTTATTGACAATATTTTAGCCATAACCCCTGTACTCACAATAGTTTACGTCTGCGCCCCTTCCGTAAGTCATACATTCCAAAGGCAAGTTAACCGATAAGTCAACGTAGGGGGGCACCCCCAGGATCTCTCAAAGGACAAACCCTTGCCGCTTCGCCAGGTCTGTCGCGCGCTCTGCCTCCTCGCCCTCGCCTTGCCCGCAGCCGCGCAGAAGCCCTGGCCCGTTCAAGCCGTCATCGTCACCACCTTCGAAGTCGGCAACGACACCGGAGACATCCCCGGCGAGTTCCAGCTCTGGGTCGAGCGCGAACACCTCACCGAAGTCCTCGACTTCCCCGGAGGCGTTCACCCGCTCCGCACCAACCCCGACCACACCATCCTCGGCATGGTCTCCGGCACAACCCTGGTCAACGCCACCGCCTCCATGATGGCCCTCGGCCTCGACCCGCGCTTCGACCTCACTCACGCTTACATCCTCATCAACGGCATCGCCGGAGTCGACCCACACCGCGCCTCCATCGGCTCCGCCGCCTGGGCCTCGTACGTCGTCGGCGACGCCGCCCGCGAGATCGACCCGCGCGACGCTCCACCCGATTGGCCTTACGGCATCTTCCCCATCGGTGCCCACGCACCCGATCCAGCCGCACTCCCCGAGCGCACCATGATGCGCTCCAACCTCTACCCCCTGAATCCGGGCCTCGCCGCTTGGGCCTTCGCCCAGACCAGGTCCCTCAACCTCGGAGACGACCCCACCGTCGCCGCCTTCCGCGCCGCCTACAACGGCTTCCCCCAGGCCCAGCGCCCACCCTTCGTGCTCCTGGGAGACACCTTCGCCTCCGACTACTACTGGCACGGCACCGTCATGACCCGCTACGCCGAAGATTGGGTACGCCTCTACACCGCAGGCCAAGGCGCCTTCGTCATGACCGAGATGGAGGACTCCGGCTTCATGGAGGCCCTCACCCGCCTCAACGCCATGCACCGCGCCGACCTCAACCGCGTCCTCGTCCTCCGCACCGGCAGCAACTACTCCCTGCCTCGCCCCGGGCATACCGCCGTCGAGTCCGTCACCGCCCCCTACATCGGCGGCAGACTCGCCCTCGAGTCCGCTTGGCTCTGCGGCAGCACCGTCCTCCACCAGCTCCTCACCCACTGGGATACGGCAGCCACCCAGATTCCATCCGCTGACCTTCCATTGAGAACTCCGTAACGCGACGGAACCCGCGCTGAACCCGACTTCGGTAACGCCTGGTAATCTTCCTTTGACTCTGCATCGTTCCCTAAAAACTATAAGCAATTGCCGTGCCGAATGGCGCGAAAGTTCCTCTCGTCCCACTTTCAGGTTGTTGCCGCCCCTCTGTGCTCTCCATAAGGTGGGTACATCGGTAAGGCACGATGACTCACGGCAACCAAGAAGTCGTCGATAAGGAACGCAGGAGTCCAAATGAATCATTTCAGGTCACACATGCAGCGTCTGCTGCTTCAGGATTCCGGTCAGGACCTTATCGAATATGCACTCATCGCAGGGCTTCTGGGACTTGCATCCATCGCGGCGTTGAGCCGGCTTTCGACCAATATCGGCACAGCTCTCAACACCGTCGGTTCGACCATCACCTCGGCGACCTGAGCTTGCGACTGCAAGTCCGGGCGCAAGCTGCAAGCAACGCAGACGCCACAAGAAAGGAGGAGTAAAACGGATGCACCTGAGCAAAGAGATCGTCTATCTCACAGCCGCCGCGCTCGTCTCCCTCTTGGGCGCTATGACTGACGTTCGCACTCGGCGCATTCCCAACGTCCTCACCGGTCCCGCAATCCTCTTCGGCTTCCTGTTGCACTTCTACTTCGACAGCTGGAACGGACTCTTCCACTCCTTTCTCGCGGCGCTCATCTGCGGCTCCATCTTCGTGATCTTCTTCCTGGCCGGCGGTATGGGAGCGGGAGACGTCAAGCTCATCACCGCCGCCGGCAGTCTCGCCGGTCTGATGTACTCGCCTTCGGTGCTTGTGCTCACCGCGATCGCGGGCGGCTTGATGGCCCTCGGCTTCGCGCTGATGCGTGGACAGTTGAAGCAGACCTTGCTCAACGTCTCTGCCCTTGCGTCGCACCATCGCGAAGAAGGGTTAACTCCGCACCCGGATCTCAACGTCACCAACGTCAGCACACTTCGCCTTCCCTATGGGCTCGCCATCGCGGCGGGCTGCTCTGTGACTCTCTTCCTTCAGGGAGTAAAAAGGTAAATTCCTATGCCCGCTCGTCGCGTCCTCTCCGCACTCGTCCTGTCGCTTGTCTGCTCCGCCATCTTCACGGTGTGGCTTGGCAAAACCTACTTCAAGTCGAAGTCGGCCGCTCCCGTGCAGCAGCGTTATGTCGGCGCGACGGCCAATCTTGAGCCCGGCCAGGTGCTCAACGCGACCAACCTCAAGACGGTTGACTGGCCCGCGAACGTCCCACTGCAGAATCCTTATACCAAGCCGGAGGAAATCGTCGGCCGCACCCTGCTGTACCCACTCGCGGCGGGCCAGCCCATCCTCGAGCGGGATCTGTCCGCCATAGGAGCAGGCGCGGGGCTCTCCACCAGAATCCCCGACGGCATGCGCGCCATCTCGTTGCGCACGGACCAGATCGTCGGCGTGGCTGGCTTCCTCTTGCCTGGCACACGAGTCGACGTTCTCGTCACCTATCACACGCTGACCACACAAGCGCCGGTCACCTCAACGGTCCTGCAGGATGCACAGATCCTTGCCGCCGGCCAGAAGATGCAGGCCGATCCGGACGGAAAGCCGAACACCACCGACGTCGTTACCTTGCTGGTCTCGCCGGCTGACGCTGAGCGCGTCGTGCTTGCCAGCGCTCAGGGCACCGTTCACTTCGTCCTGCGCAACGGCCAGGACCACACGCAGGTAGAAGATGCGCCTGCCCAGATCTCCGCCCTCGGCGGCTTCGGGCCGCTCAGCAAGACGCCCGAGCAGCCCAAAGAGCCGGTGGTCAAGCATGTAGCCGCACCGGTAGTCGCAGCCGCACCCAAGCCTTACTCCGTGCAGACCATCTCTGGCGGTAAGCAGACCACGGAGACCTTCCAGTGAGAACGCATATGACTCGATCTACCTCCCCATTGCTCCGCGCCAGCCTGCTGCCGCTCTTCGCCTGCTCTCCCTTCGTGGCGCGGACGTACGCTCAGGGCTCCACCCAACCCACGCCCCAGATTCACTCCCGCACTCCGCTCGTGCCGGTAGCTGCCGTCGCGGCAGCCTCGGACCAGCCTGCGGACTTCAAGAACTCCGCTCCCGCGGGCGAGTCGATGACTCTTGTCGTTGGCCGGTCGATGTTCATCAATACGCGTCACCGTCTCTCGCGCGTCTTCGTCACCAATCCCACCGTGCTGGACTCCTATACGGCCAGCCCCAACCAGATCGTGCTCACCGCGAAAGCGCCCGGCACCAGCAACCTGATCGTTTGGGATGAGACCGGCCAGTCCCGGACCTACTTCATCTCGTCCGACATCAACCTCGACATGCTCCGCGACTCACTCCGTCAAGCCATGCCCAGCGAGAACATCGAGGTTCGCCAAAGCGAAGGCCGCATCATCCTCTCCGGAACCGTAGGCACGGATGCCATTTCGGACTCTGCCGTCAAGATCGCGTCCATGTATGCCAAGGACATCTCCAACTCCATGGTCGTCAACCCATCCACGGTCAAGCAGGTCCGGCTCAAGGTTCGCATCATCGAGATGGATCGCTCCAAGCTGACGCAGTTCGCCTTCAACTTCTTCAGCCAGCCCGGAAGCCTTATCTCCAGCACGACCACCTCGCAGATCCCCTCGACAGCGACGGTTACTCCCGGCACCGCAGCGACCGCCAGCTCTCCCGGAACGTACGGATCGCTGACCGTAAGCGACCCGCTGAACTTCCTGCTCTACAGCACCCATCTCAACATCGGCGCCACGCTCCGCGACCTTGAGACGATGCAGGTCCTGCAAATTCTCGCCGAACCGACCATCACCGCACTCAGCGGCCAACACGCCAACTTCCTAGCCGGCGGCGAGTTTCCCTTCCCTGTCGTCCAGGGCAGCACGGGCGGGTCTACGGCAATCTCCATCCAGTTCCGGCCATACGGCGTCAAGCTGGACTTCACACCCTTCGTCAACCTCGATGGAACGATCGATCTTAAAGTCGCGCCCGAGGTCAGCTCGCTCGACTACGCCAACTCAGTTACCGTCAGCGGAGTCACCGTCCCGGCACTCTCGACCCGCAAGGCAGACACCCGTGTCGTCCTGCGCAGCGGCCAGAGCTTTGCTATCTCCGGCCTGCTCAACAACCAGACCACCGACCAGCTCGCTCACACGCCCGGCATCGCAAGTGTGCCGATCCTGGGCCAACTCTTCAAGTCCAAGAACATCAACCACTCCCGCAATGAGTTGGTCGTCATTGTGACTCCAACCGTGGTCGATCCCCTCACCGAGACCCTGGTTCCCGTCGAGCCCAAGCCGATCGTGCCCACTCTCGATCCCGATCAGTTCGACAATGCTCTACCCAGACCAAAGCATAAGAAGTAGCGACGGTACCTGCACCACTTGCAACCAAGTTCATGCCTCACGAAGAGAGAGATTGGTCCTTATGACGAACCTGTCCGGTGTATTCAGTGCCTCCATCATCACGGTCTGCGTCGAGCCCGAAACGGCCGAAGAGATCCTTAGCGCTGTCAACCAGATGCCTTGGCTGATCACCTCCTCCAGCTTCGAGGCGTATGTCTCGGCCACACGGCGTCCGTACTTCGGCGCCCAGGTCAAGGCCTCCAACGTCTGCATCGCAGTCGTGGACTTTGATCAGGACCCGGACCAGGCCGTCGAGACGGTCAAATACCTGCACCAGATGTTCCCCGGCAAGATCACCGTCATCGCACTCGCCGCCAGCCGCGATCCGGATCTCCTGCTCGCCAGCATGCGCGCGGGTTGCACGGAGTTCCTCCCCAAGCCCTTCACGCAGCTCGAAGTCTCCGGCGTGCTGGTCCGCCTGCAGCAGGGATGGAACAACGTCTCGACCGCACGCACCTCTCCTGTGGGGTCAGTCATCTCGTTCTTCGGAGCGAAGGGCGGAGTGGGTACCACCACGCTCGCCGTGCACCTTGCGATGTATCTGGTCTACAGCCACGAGAAGCGTGTCCTGCTCATCGACAACCGGCCGGAGCTCGGCCATGCCTGCGTCTACCTGGGCATGGACGGCAGCCGCTGCCAGTTCCATGAGGTCGTCCGCAACGTCAACCGTCTCGACAGCGATCTCCTTCAGGCTTCCATCGGTAAGCATCCCAGCGGCCTTCATGTCCTCGCCTCGCCCGATACCTGCGGCGGCACTAAGTACATGGAGAGCGATGCGGTCGCCAAAACCCTCGAGTTCCTCCGCACCGAGTACGACTACGTCATCGTCGACTGCCCCACCTCGCTCGGCGACGTCAACCTCGCGGTGATCGACTCCTCGGCCATGGTCTACCTCGTAGCCACGCCTGAGATCGGCGCCATTCGCGACCTCTCTCGCTACGTTGACTCACTGATGCAGATCGAGTTCACCACGGAGAAGATGCACGTCATCATCAACCGCTTCTCCTCGCGCTTTGCCGTCGCCGTCGAGCAGATCGAGAAGGCCATCCGCCTGCCGGTAGCGCTTCAGTTCCCAAGCAGCTATCTCGATCTCGTGCGTGCCGTCAATCTCGGTGAACCGATCTCCCCCAAGGCAAAGTCCGAGTTCGGCGCCGGTATCGCCAAGTGGGCTAGCACCCTTGTGGGATCGCAAGCTGTCGCGGCTCCCGCTAAAAAAGAGAAGTCCTTCCTCGCTATGTGGAAGTAGCAGCCGATAACAACCTCATGTACCAAGTCTCCGGTAACTGACACCAGGAACAGGATCTGAGTCCAACTATGGCAAGCGTCGAAACTCTTCCGGGCCGCATCGATTCCCCTCCCCGGCCCAGCCGCGGGGTTCCAGAGGTCATCCAGCAGCAGATCAAGTCCGCGGTACACCGTGAGCTGATCAAGCGCCTGGATCTCGATCGCCTTGCCGACTTCAATCAGACCCGCTCCGGCCAGTCTCAGCTCTTCACCATGATCCAGCAGCTCCTCCAGGAGCAGGGCATCCCGCTCTCCGGATTCGAGCGCGACAAGCTCGCCCAGGAAGTCGTCGATGAGGTCTTCGGCCTCGGACCCCTCGAGCCCCTGCTCAAGGATCCGACGATCTCAGACATCCTGGTCAACACCTACAACTCCGTCTATGTAGAGCGAAAGGGCGTCCTCGAGAAGACCAGCGTGGTCTTCACCGACAATCGTCACCTCATGCACATCATCGACAAGATCGTCTCCGCCGTAGGACGCCGCGTCGATGAATCCTCTCCGATGGTCGACGCCCGTCTCGCTGACGGTTCCCGAGTCAATGTCGTCATCCCCCCGCTCGCCGTAGACGGTCCCATCCTCTCTATCCGCCGCTTCGGCAGCACTCCGCTCACAGCGGAAGATCTGCTGCGCAACCTGATGCTCACGCCGCCGATGATGGAAGTCCTGCAGGGCGCGGTCAAGGCTCGCCTCAACATCGTCGTCTCAGGCGGTACCGGCTGCGGTAAGACGACTTTGCTCAACGTTCTCTCCGGCTTCATCTCCCCCGATGAGCGCATCGTCACCATCGAAGACTCGGCCGAACTCCAGGTCAAGCAGGAGCACGTCGTGCGCCTCGAAACTCGGCCTCCGAACGTCGAAGGCAACGGCGCCATCAAGCAGCGTGAGCTCGTCATCAACGCTCTCCGTATGCGCCCCGATCGCATCGTCCTCGGTGAAGTCCGCGGCGAAGAAACCCTGGACATGCTCCAGGCCATGAACACCGGCCATGACGGCTCCATCACCACCATCCACTCCAACACCCCGCGCGACGCAATCGCGCGCATGGAGACCATGGCCATGATGGGCAACATCGCGCTTCCGGAGAAAGCCATCAAGGCCCAGATCGCCTCCGCTGTCCACCTCATCGTTCAGCTCTCGCGTATGTCGGATGGATCACGCCGGATCACCCACATCACAGAGCTAACCGGAGCCTTCGGCGATGTCATCAGCATGAACGACATCTTCCTCTTTGAAAAAAAGGGGCTCACCAAGGAAAAGAAGGTGCGCGGCCGCTTCTACTCCACCGGCATCATGCCCAAGTTCGCGGAGAAGCTGCTCTCTGTCGGCATCGCTCTACCACTCAGCCTCACCGATCACTCGCTGGAAATCTGACCCTCGCCTCCACCTGATCTCAGCAAACAGTTACGGGAACTCATCATCATGATTGCTGCTCTCTTCTTCGCCTTCTTATTTATCGCGCTCGTCAGCTTCGGGGTCTTCGCATTCGTCATGCGTCCGAACCAGGAGCAGAAGGCTGTGCAGCGTCGCGTCGTCGCCATCAAGAATCCGGAAGGCGCCTTCGTCGATGGCGTGGAGAACCTTGAGAGCTATCTGAATCAGAAGCCGGCCACCCGCTTCCAGTGGCTGGAAGACGCGGTCCAGACCTCCAAGTTCTCGCACCAGATGCAGATCCTTATCATCCAGGCGGATGGCAAGACATCCGTCGGCAACATTCTGATGACCAGCCTCTCCATCGCTTTGGGTGTAGCTCTCGCCGTCTTCCTCTTCACCGGCATGCTCCTGGCCGCAGTCGGCGCTGGTCTCGCCGCGGGCTTTATTCCCTCAGCCATGCTCAAATTTCGGCGCGCTCGCCGTCTCAAAGCCTTCAACAACGTTCTGGCCGAGTGCATCGATATGATGACCCGCTCGCTGCGTGCCGGTCACTCCATCGTCGCCGCCATCGGCATCGTCGCGGACCAGGCGCTCGAGCCCGCGAAATCAGAGTTCGACGAAGTCTTCAAGAAACAGAACTACGGTCTACCCTTACGCGACGCGCTCCTCCAGATGCTGGACCGCGTTCCCTCGCAGGATCTCCGCGTGCTCGTCACCGCCATCCTGGTCCAGAAGGACACCGGCGGCAACCTGGCCGAGATCCTCGACCGCACCACCCACGTCATCCGCGAACGCATCCGCATCAAGGGTGAGATCAGCACCCATACCGCGCAGGGCCGGCTCACCGGCTGGATCCTTTGCATGCTGCCCGTGGTTCTGCTTGTGCTCATCAACATCGTCAACCCCGGCTACTCCAAGGTCCTCATCGAGACCGAGACCGGACACAAGCTCCTCTACATCGGCATCGGCCTCCTTTGCCTTGGCGGTTTCCTGATCCGCGGCATCATCAACGGGATTGAGGTCTAGACATGCAAATCATCTTCTACGTCGCTGTCTCGGCCACCGTTTTCCTCATCCTCGCGCTGCTCACCGCCCCCGTGCTCTTCAAGCCATCACCCGAGGCACAACGCATCTTGGACGTGGTCACCAGCAAACGCCCGGATCAGCGCACCATCGGCAAGAAGGAGATGGTCCAGGAGACAGTGCTCGGCTTCGCCCGCGACATGCGTGCCCGCTTCGGCTTCTCTGAAAGCAGCAAGATCAAAAATCGCCTCCATCAGGCCGGCCTCCGCAGTTCCTCATTCTCCGACCTCTTCTTCGCCGCCCAGTTCGTCTCGCCTCTGATCCTTGGCTTCGCCGCCAGCTTCATCCCTTCGAACACGCTCTTCTGCGTCTTCGCCGGAGCCGTCCTCGGCTACATGGCTCCTGACTTCTGGCTCACCTGGAAACAGAAGAAGCGGAAAGAAAAAATCCGCCGCAGCATGCCGGATGCGATCGATCTCCTCGTCATCTGCGTGGACGCCGGCCTCGGACTCGATCAAGCGCTGCTGCGCGTCGGCGAAGAGCTGACCCTTTCGCACCCCGAGATCAACGAAGAGTTCGCCCAGGTCCACCTTGAGCAGCGTGCCGGCAAGCCTCGCCTTGAGGCTTGGACATCCCTCGCCGCACGAAGCAACATCGAGGAGTTCAACTCCTTCGTCTCCATGCTGACCCAGTCCGACCGCTTCGGCACGCCGATCATCAAGGCCCTCAGCCGTTTCTCCGAAGAACTCCGCCAGAAGCGCAGCCAACACGCCGAGGAGATGGCCGCCAAGACCAAGGTCAAGATCATCTTCCCGCTTGTCCTCTGCATCTTTCCCTGCCTCTTCATCGTGTTGCTCGCACCCGCGATGATGAGCATCTCCGCCGGGCTCAAGAGCATGGGGAACTAACGATGAAGAACAACCCCCTCACCTCGCACAACACGTTCCTCGCGACTCCGGCCGACGCTCACGCATCCGCCCTTGAGATCGCGGCCAGAAAGTTCTTCGCGTGCGCCTCCGCGACAGCGTGGACCCCGTCCGCTGACAAGGTTTTTGTCCAACTCTGGAACATATCCGGAAAGGAGGCCTAACCCATGGATTCCAGCATCCTCGTTCGTGTAGCAGCTGCCGCACTGGCAGTCGTCGTAGCGGCGGTCATCATCTATCGCAGAAAGTCGAAGGCCGTCTAACCAGGCTTCGTCTTCACTGGGCCCCAGTCTTTCAGCTGCCGTCTTCCCCTCCCCAATCCTTTCGTTCCAGGAGGAAGTATCCAGATGCGCGTCGTGATCGTTACCAACGGAAGCAAAGGACCTCTGATCGGTGATCGGGTTCATGTTGCGAGCAGTTCGCTCACGCGCATGGTGGGACTCCTGGGCAAGCAGGGCCTTGATGCCGGGGGTGGGCTTTGGATCAAGCCCTCCTCCGGCGTCCATACCGTCGGCATGAAGTTCACCATAGACGTCATCGGCCTAGACAGCGAACTGAAAGTCGTCAAGCTCTGGCGCAACCTCGTCCCGTACCGCCTTACCTCCGTCAGTTGGAAGATGACCAGCGTCATCGAACTTCCCGCCGGCCGGATCGACCAGTGCCAGGTCAAGGTCGGCGATACCCTCACCATCAAGGACTAACCCCCGCCTCACCTGCTACCCTCAATCCCTGGGACTCTGAATCCCACTGAGTCGCAGGAGATGCTTTACCTTGACCCTCGCCCCGCATCAGAACACCACCCCGCAGTCCCGCTTCATCCGGGCCTGCCTCCGCCAGCCTGTAGACCGCACCCCCGTCTGGTTCCTCCGCCAGGCCGGCCGCTACATGCCCGAGTACATGGCCGTCCGCAAGCACCACTCGCTGCTCGACATCTGCCGCACCCCCGCCATAGCCTCTGAGGTCACCATCACCGCAGCCGAGCGCCTCGGCGTTGACGCCGCCATCATCTTCGCCGATCTCCTGCTCCCCTTCACCCCCATGGGCCTCGACTTCGAGTTCGTCGCCGGCGAAGGCCCCCAGGTCCACACCCCCGTCCGCACCCTCGAGCACGTCCAGTCCCTCCGCACCGACCACACCGACGACCTCCAGTACGTCTCCCGCGCCATCGAGATCGTCGCCAAACACTTCAACACCCCGCGCCCTCCAGAGCCCGGCCATCTCGCCGGCGACCAGCTCGGCATCATCGGCTTCTGCGGCGCCCCTTTCACACTCGCCAGCTACATGATCGAAGGCGGCTCCTCGCGCAACTACATCGAAACCAAGAAAATGATGTACGCCTCCGGCCGGTCTTCCTCGGAGAACGTGGGACGGACAACGGATAACTCGCCCTCCGTCTGGCCTCTCCTCATGGAGAAACTCGTCACCGTCCTCACCGCGTACGCCGCCCAGCAGGTCCAGGCCGGTGCGGACGTCATCCAGGTCTTCGACTCATGGGCCGGCGCTCTCTCCGTCGAGGACTACCGCCAGTTCTGCCTCACTCCCACCACCCAGCTCATCACCGCCATCCGCAACCTGGGCGTCCCCGTCATCTACTTCGGCGTCGACACCGCCTCGCTCCTTCCCGCCATGCGCGAGACCGGAGCCGACGTCCTCGGCCTCGACTGGCGCACCCCCATCGACCAGGGCTGGAAGTCGATCGGCTACGGCACCGCCATCCAGGGAAATCTCGACCCTATAGCCCTCTTCGCGCCCGAAGCAGTGCTGAAGGCACGCGTCGAACTGATCCTCAAGCAAGCCGCCGGACGTCAGGGCCACATCTTCAACCTCGGCCACGGCATCGTCCCCGGAACCCCTGTAGAAAATGTATTGCAAGTCGTGCACTGGATCAAAACTCTCGGCTAGCCGTACCGCCCTTCTCTGCCTCAGGCCCTAATCTGCGCTGCACTGCCTTACACTGCCTCTATGGAAGCCATTCTCCTCCTCGCCCACGGCACCCCGGACGTCCTCTCCGAGATGGCCCCGTACCTCGCCAAGGTAACCGGCGGACGTCCCATGCCACAGCAGGTCGTCGAGGAACTCCAGCACCGCTACGCCGAGATCGGTCTCCGCGAGGAACCCCTGCCCGAAGGTCCCCCCCTGACCCGCTGGACACTCCTGCAGGGCCGCATGCTGCAGGAGTCGCTCGATATCCCCGTCTATGTCGGCATGCGCAACTGGGACCCGTACATCGCGGACGTGCTCGCCCAGATGCGGCGCGACGGCGTCACCAGCTTCAAGGCCATCTGCCTCGCTCCGCAGAACTCCCGCACCTCCGTCGGCCTCTACCGGCGCGCCGCTCAGGAGGCGTCCGAAGGCATGGAGATGCAGTTCATCGCCGGCTGGGCGGATCATCCACTCCTCGCCCAGGCCTTCGCGCTGGAGATGTGGCCCGTCTGGGCGGAGGCATGCGCCTCCACCAACTCACGCGTCCCCATCCTCTTCTCCGCGCACGCCGTCCCCTGCCGCACCATCATGTCCGGCCAGGTCTCCAACGCAACCAGCCCAAGCGCCCGCCCCGGCGCTCCTGTGCCCGCTGAAGGGATCCAGAACTACGGCACCCGCACCACTCCAGACCCCTACCCGGTCGAGTGCAAGCGCACCGCCTCCCACGTCGCCCGTTACCTGGCGCCGCTCGGCCTCACCGACCAGGGCTGGTTCTTCGCCTTCCAAAGCCAGGGCATCGCCGGCGCACCCTGGATCGGCCCTACCGTCGAGGACACCCTCAAAGCCCTCGCCGAAATGGGCCACAAAGGCGTCGTCATGCAGCCCATCGGCTTCCTCTGCGATCACGTCGAGATCCTCTACGACATCGACATCGCCTTTAAGGAGACGGCGCACGAACTCGGCCTCCAGCTTTGGCGCGCACCCTCCCTCAACGGCTCCCCCACCCTGATCCGAGCACTCAAGTCCATCGCTGAGGGGTCCTACCAGGCCGACGTCGATGAACTCTCCGAGCAACTCGCACCGGCATCCGTGTAACCCCCCTCTCAAATTCATGAGTCATACCGTCATCGTCGGGGGCGGCATCGCCGGCATCACCGCCGCCTGGCAGTTGCACCAGCTTGGCTGCTCCTTCACCCTCTACGAAGCCTCACCCCGCCTTGGCGGCACCGTCGAGACCGTACGCCGCGACGGTTTCACCATCGAGCTCGGACCCGATGGCTGGGTCACAGAAAAACCTTGGGCCGCCGAACTCGCCCATGAACTCGGCCTTGCAGATCAGCTCACCCCGTCCAACGATGCGACCCGCGTCACCTACATCCTCCGCGACAATCGCCTCATCGCAATGCCCGACGGTATGCGCATGATGGTCCCCACCGACCTCGCCGCCCTCGAGCATTCTCCGCTCTTCTCCCGCGCAGCCCTCGCCGCCTATGCCGCTGAATCCCACCGAGCAGCCGAGCTCCGCGCCCAAGCTCCACATCACCACCAGGATGAATCCGTGGCCGCGTTCGTCGAACGGCACTTCGGTCGCGAGGTCCTCGACACTCTCGCCGCCCCGCTTCTCTCCGGCGTCTTTGGCGGCGACGTCCACACTCTCTCGGTCCGCGCCGTCATGCCCGCCTTCGTCCAGATGGAACGTGAGCACGGCTCGCTGATCCTCGCCTTGCAAGCCAAGAACCGTACCCAGCGAGCCGCCCAACACAGCATCTTCACCACTCTGAGCACCGGCACCCAGACCCTCATCGACGGGATGGCAGCCTGCCTGCCCCGAAGCTCTATCCATCTCAACTGCCCCGTCTCCTCCGTCTCTTCATCACCCCAGCCGGATTTCTGGGAATGGACCATCCGTGCTCCACACGGCACAGAACACGCCGATCACCTCGTCCTTGCCACTCCCGCACCCGTCACCTGCCGGCTCCTCAAACATTCCCACCCCGAACTCGCCGCCCTCCTGCATCTTGAAGCGACCTCCGCGATCATCGTCGCCTTCGCTTTCGATGATTCGTTCGACCTTCCCAAAGGCTTCGGCTTCCTCGTCCCCTTCACCGAACCATCCCCACTTTTAGCTGCTACCTTCGTCGATCAGAAGTTTCCCCGCCGCGTCCCGGCCGGCAAGCGGCTACTCCGAGCCTTCTTCGGAGGTCCAAACGCTCCGGAGATCTCCTTACAGCCGAACGATCAGATCACCAAGTTCGCTCTTGCTGAACTCCAGAAGATTCTCGGCCCGATTCCTCATCCCGCGTTCTCCATCGTCCGGCGTTGGCCGGAGAGCCTCCCGCAGTACGTCGTCGGCCACCTTGACCGCATGGCCGAGCTGACAGCCCTGACCCCGCCCAATCTCCATCTCCTCGGCAACGCCTACCACGGCGTAGGCCTACCCGACCTCATTCGCGACGCTCGCTCCGTCGCCCGCTCCATCGCCTGAATCCGGCAGTGGCTCGTGATGGGTCTACTCCTTCTGAATGAAGACTTTACGCCTCAGGTATACCCCTTTAGACCCGAAGTCCAGACCTAAGCCTAATCATATGAAGACTTTACGCAAAAAGTACGGGGGGAGGGGGGTGCCTTCTAGCAAACCAAGCCCGGCTTGTCCCGCGCCGCCGAAGCGATCTTCTCCTCAGGCGGAACTGCCGCACGCCCAGTTTGGTCTTCCCCTCGTTTTGTTGATAATTGATGTCTATGGCAAAACAAGAGTTCCAAACCGAAGTCAATCAACTGCTCCAACTCATCATCCACTCGCTCTACAGTCACCCGGAGATCTTCCTCCGCGAACTCATCTCCAACTCATCGGACGCGCTCGACAAGCTGCGCCACCTCACCCTGACAGATGACGCCTTCAAGTCGGTTCCCTTTGAACCGCGCATCGATCTCGCGCTCGATGAAGAGAACAAGACCCTCACCATCTCGGACACCGGCATCGGCATGAATGAGGAGGATCTGACCCAGCACCTCGGCACCATAGCACGCTCCGGCACCAAGAACTTCCTCTCCCAGCTCTCCGGCGACGCCCGCAAGGACTCCAACCTCATCGGCCAGTTCGGCGTGGGCTTCTACAGCGCCTTCATGGTCGCGGACAAGATTGAAGTCACCTCGCGCAAAGCCGGTGAAGACCAGGCTTGGAAGTGGACTAGCGACGGCAAGACCGGCTTTGACATCGAGCCCGCAGAGCGCGCCACAGTAGGCACCACCATCGTCCTCCACCTGAACGAGGAGGGCTCCCAGTACGCCAACGGCTGGCGCCTGCAGGAGATCGTCAAAAAGTACTCCAACCACATTGCTTTCCCCATCTTTCTCACCTATGACAAAAGCGAGTGGAACGCCGAAGAGAAGAAGTCCGACAAGATCCGCACCACCGAGCAGGTCAACGCCGCCAGCGCCCTCTGGCGTCGCTCCAAGTCCGAACTGACCGACGACGACTATAAGGAGCTCTATAAGTCCATCACCGGCGACTCAGCGGATCCGCTCTTCTGGTTCCACACCAAAGCCGAAGGCAGCATGGAGTACACGACGCTCTTCTTCATCCCCTCCAAAGCTCCGCTCGATCTCTACCAGGCCGAGTACAAGGTCGGCGTCAAGCTCTACGTCAAGCGGGTCTTCATCCTCGACGACTCCAAGGATCTACTCCCGCAGTACCTGCGCTTTGTGCGCGGCATCATCGATAGTGAGGATCTGCCGCTCAACGTTAGCCGCGAGATCCTTCAGCAGAACCGCGTCCTCACCAGCATCCGCACTGCGAGCGTCAAGAAGATTCTCAGTGAACTCAAGAACATCTCCACGAGCCAGCCGGAGAAGTATCTGCAATTCATCACCGAGTACAACCGCCCGCTGAAGGAAGGTCTCTACAACGACTACGCCAACCGCGAGACCCTCCTCGACCTCGTCCGCTTCAAATCCACCAAGGTCGAAGGCCTCACCAGCCTCGCGGAGGTCAAATCCCGCATGCAGCCGGATCAGAAGAGCATCTACTACATCACTGGTGGAACAGAGTCGCTGCTGCGTACATCCCCTCTGCTTGAGATCTACAAGAAGAAGGATCTCGAAGTCCTCATCCTCGACGATGACATCGATGAAATCGTCTTCTCGGGCGTCGAGAAATACAGTGATATCGAGCTCAAGGCGGTCAATAAGGCCTCTACAAGCGGAGACCTGGAAGATGAATCGGAGCCGGCAAAAACAGAAGAGTTGCAGCCTCTGCTGGACAAGTTGAAGGCCGTGCTCGGAGACCAGGTGAAAGACGTTCGCGCCTCAGTCCGTCTCGCGGAGAGCCCCTCCTGCATCGTCTCCGATGAAGAAGAGCCCTCGCTTCAGATGCAGCAGATGCTGCGGGCAATGGGGCAGAAGGACATCCCTTCCCCCAAGCCCACATTGGAGATCAACCCCGATCATGAGATCGTCAAGAAGCTTCTCGCCCGTCCCGATGATGCCATCACGAAGGACGCCGCCTGGCTTTTACTCGATCAAGCTCTCCTCATGGAAGGCGTCGCGCTCAAGGATCCTGCCTCCTTCGTGCATCGCCTCAATCGCATGATGAACCTTTCTATCTAAGCATGACTCGTCACCGCGGGAGTTGCTGGAGCGCGCTTACCCAGGCGCTCCAGCAAAGTCTTCAGGGTCACGTACAGCACCGGGATGAAGCACAGGTTTAAGACAGTTGAGAGCACCATCCCGCCGACTACCGCCGTTCCCACCGAATGCCGGCCAAGCTTTCCGGCGCCGGTCGCAAACACAAGCGGCAGCACGCCCAGGATGAAGGCAAAGCTGGTCATGAGGATCGGCCGTAGCCGCAGTTCGCCCGCTTCAATTGCAGCCTCTTCGATCGAGACCCCGCGCGCGCGAATCTGCTCCGCAAACTCCACGATGAGGATGGAATTCTTTGCAGAGAGTCCGATTAACATCACCAGACCGATCTGCACGTAGACATCGTTCGCCAGCCCACGAAGTGAGATTGCAACCAGCGCGCCCAGCACCGCCGTCGGTACCGCCAGCAGAATAATGAATGGCAGCGCAAACGACTCGTACTGCGCTGACAGCGCAAGGTAAACCACGAGCAGTCCCAGACCAAAGATGATGATCGCCTGACCCGCAGATTCGATCTCCTCGAGCGCCAGCCCGGACCACTCAAACTTCATCCCCGGCAGCATTGATCGTTTGGCCAGAGCCTGCATCTTGTATAGGCCTTCAGACGAGGACAACCCCGGCGCAGCCGACCCAACGATCTCCGCGGATCGGAACAGATTGTAATGCGGAATCGTCTGCGGCCCTGAGCTCTGCTCCACCGACACCAGGTTGTCGAGGCTAATCATCTGACCCGCGGTCGATCGCACGTAATACTGGCGCATGTCCTGTCCGGTCTGCCGGAACGGAGCATCGGCCTGTACATAAACCCGGTACGATCGATTGTTGAAGTCGAAGTCGTTCACGTAGGCTGAGCCCATAAAGACTCCGAGCGCATTCGAGATCTCGGTAAACGGTACGCCGATTGCCTTGGCCTTCTCGCGATCGATCCGCACCAGTAGCTGTGGATCATTCGCCGTGAAAGACGTGAACAGGCCCACCAGCCCCGAGTTCGGCGCACGGCTTCCGTTCACGATCGTATGCGCCACCTTGTCCAGATCCGCCAGCGTGTTGCGGCCCTCATCCTGCAACTCAAACTGAAAACCGCCAAAGCTGCCGATGCCGCTGATCGCGGGAGGCTCGAACGCGGCCACGATCCCACCCGGTATCCTCTGAAACTGTGGGTTCAGCCGAGCGACCACCTCGCTCGCCCCGTGTCCCTTGCCTTTGCGTTGATCCTGGGGCTGCATGTTGACGAAGATCAGCCCCTGATTCGAAGCGTTGCCGGAAAAGCTGAAGCCCATGACCGCGAACGATCCCGCAATATCCGGATCTTGCCCCAAAATCGCCTGAGCTCGGTCCGCGAGATGCCCCGTATAGTCCAGCGATGCACCCTGCGGCGCCTGCACCTGCATGATGAAGAATCCCTGGTCCTCCTGCGGCACAAACGCCGTCGGAACCCGCCGGTAAACCACCGCCGTCAAAGCCAGCAACAGCGCAAAGACCAGCAGAATCACATAACGGATTCGCAGCGCAAAATGGATCAGCTTCCCATACCAACTGGCGACGCGCTGCAGCGTGTGGTCGATCCCATGCGCCGTCTTAGCCCACAACCCGGCAATCCAGCGATTGCGCGTCCAGTCCAACTGATGGTACTTCGCCTCTTCCCCGCGCAGCAGCAGCGCCGCCAGCGCGGGCGAAAGCGTCAGAGCATTGAACGCCGAGATTGCAATCGAAAACGCAATGGTCAAAGAGAACTGCTTATACAGAATCCCCGTCGTCCCTGGGAAAAAGCTAACCGGCACAAACACGCTGATGAGCACCAGCGAGGTCGCAATGACCGCACTCGTCACCTCGCCCATGGCAATCGACGCTGCATGATGCGGATCGCTATCCCCCTCGGAGATATGCCGCTGCACGTTCTCGATGACGACGATCGCGTCGTCGACCACCAGGCCCGTCGCCAGCGTAATTCCGAACAGCGTCAGCGAATTGATCGAGAAGCCAAATAGCTTGATGAACGCGAACGTTCCCACCAGAGACACTGGAATAGTGATCGCCGGGATGATCGTCGCCCGCCAGTCCAGCAGGAAAAAAAAGATTACAACGATCACGATCAGGATGGCTTCGACGAGCGTCACCAGGACTTCGCGGATGGAGTCGCCAACCACCGTCGTTGTGTCGAATGCAATCACATAATGCAGCCCAGGCGGAAAGCTCTTGGAGAGCTCCGCGAGAACGGCCCGCCCCTGCCGATCCACATCCAGCGCGTTCGCATTCGAAAGCTGCTGCACGCCCAGCCCAATCGCGGGCTGCCCGCTGAACTTCAGGGAACTCGCATACGACTCCGCGCCAAGCTCCGCTCGACCCACGTCCCGCAGTTGGATGATCCCCGTCGGAGTGCTCTTCAGGATAATCCCTTCAAACTCCGCCGGGGACGTTAAGCGGCCTACAGCTCGCACGGAGATCTGAAAGTTTTGTCGCGGATCGGAAGGCGGCTGTCCGATCGCACCCGCGGCTACTTCAATGTTCTGCTCCGTGAGCGCATTCACCACGTCGGTCGCTGTCAGCTGACGAGCCGCCAATCTTACGGGATCAAGCCAGATCCGCATGGCATACTTGCGCGCGCCAAACACCTGCGCATCACCCACGCCCTTGATCCGCTTGATCGGATCCTTGACATACAAATCAATGTAGTTCGAGATGAAGTCCTGCGAATACCTGTTCCCATCCGCGTAAAATCCTGCCGCGAACACAAAGTTCGAGTTCGCCTTGGTGATCGTCACGCCGGTATTCTTCACCGTCTGCGGCAGCACGCCTTGCGCGGACTGCACGCGGTTCTGCACGTCTACGGCAGCAATGTTCAGGTCGTAGCCCGTCTGAAACGTGATCGTTACATTGCTGCTTCCATCGTTGCCGCTCGACGACGTGATGTAGCGCATGCCCTCGACTCCGTTGATTGCCTCCTCAAGCGGAATCGTCACATCATGTTCTACCGTCTGCGCATTCGCGCCGATGTACGCGCTGCTCACGCTGACCTGCGGTGGCGCCAGCTCTGGATAGAGAGAGATCGGCAGCCCCGGGATCACTACGGCTCCCGCCAGGATGATCAGCAACGCGCAAACCGTGGCAAACACCGGCCGTCGAATAAAGAAATCTACAAACACTTAGGCCTCGAACAATCCTCTAGAATCGTCTTCCTGGTTCCAGCCACGAAAGCTGAACGGCATTCGCGCCTGTAAACATCAACCAAGCGGCTTCACCGGAACGCCCTCCTGTAGAAACTGAGTTCCGGACAGGATCACCTTATCTCCTTGCCGCAACCCGCTCAGCACCGGATAGTTATTCCCTACAGTCTCACCCAAAGTCACCGGGACCAGGTGCGCCGTGAATCCCGGTCCGGCAGGCGCCGCGACATAGACAAAGGCCTGACCGCCTAGGCGGGTTACGGCAAGCACCGGGACCGTGGGATAGGGTTTCATCGACCACGTAACCCGCGCCTTCACCAGCTGCGCATTCCTCAGCAATTCCGCCGACCGCGGTATCGACGCCTTGGCCAGGATACTCTGCAGCCCGTTATCCACCTCTGGCGAGATGAAGTCGATCGTCGACTGCGCCAGGACCTTGCCTTCGGTGCTGAGCAACTCCACCGGCAATCCCATCCGTATCTCATCCGCCCGCTCCGTAGGGATGTAGATATAGGCTTCAAGCTCCTTGCCCTCGTCGACGGTGGTAAGCACCGTAGTCCCGGTCACGTAGTCACCCACATGCACGGGCACGTCGCCCACTACGCCCGCGAACGGCGCCCGAATCTGGTAGTACGCCAGCTCTTCCCGCTGCGAATTTGTCTGCGCCGTCGAAGAGACGTAGGCACCCTTCGAATTCTGAAAAGACTGCACCGCCTGGTCGTACGCCTGCCGCGACGTGATCCCCGCTTCAAACAGCTTCTTCTGCCGGTCCACCTCTGCCTGGTTGTACTGGTACACCGCCTTCAACTGCTCTTCCGTGCCCTGCTGCTGCTGTACCATCGCGTTCTGCTTCAGTGGATCGATCTGCATCAGCAGTTGGCCGGCACTGACCGTCTGGCCTGAGTGCACCAGTATCCGGATCAGCTTTCCGTCCACCTGCGATTGCATCGTCGTCGAGAGCCGGCTCTTCACCGTGGCGACATACGTGTCCGTAGAGGCAAAAGGTGTAGGAGTGACCGGGCTCACCTGCACCGGCATCGCCGTGAACGCAGGCGGAGCGGCTGGTGGTTTGGTACACCCGGATAGCAACCCTATTGCGAGGAGCCAGACTCCGCTCACGCACAGACTGACACTTGTTCGCTTCATCGATACATCCCGGTCAACCACGCAGTCCCTCAACATTGCTCCGCTCCGTGCAACAACTATTATCGCCTCTGGCTGCCTCGACTGGTGGCGGCGGATGCCGCGAACCCGCATTCTTCCAAAATTTCGTGATCGATCGAGACAAACCCCTCTCAGCCTGCTATAAGTCTCTGCGAGCAGATTTACCGACTCGCGCGCATTGGATAACCATCCATCGATACGCGGATGTATCTCGTTGGGTTCCCGCTTGCATCGCGTCCATGGAACGCCAGCTCCACACAGGCTCCGCAAGACCACGGCACCACGCCGGATGAGAAACGCCTGAGGTTCCGCATTGAACGACTGGAGAGCAACAGAAGGTTCGCCCCACCCCCTCGGAGCCACGTGGATCGCGACAGACCAGGCCTATAACTTCGCCATCTACTCTCGCACCGCGGAGACCCTCACCCTCCGGCTATTCGGCCCGGATGACTTTTGCGTACCCATCTTCACCGTCGACCTCGACCCCCTTGCGAATAAAACCGACGATATCTGGCACTGCCGCGTGCCCGAAGCTCAGGCTTTAACCGCTCGCTACTATAGTCTCTATGCCACCTCAGACCCGCAGGTCACCGGCGCCGGAATCCTCTTTCACTCCGACAAGGAGCTCCTCGACCCTTACGCCAAGGACATCTTCTTCCCGCCACAATACAGCCTTTATAGCGGCTGCGTGGAAGGCCCGAACGCGGGCTGTGCCGCTCTCGGCGTACTCCCGCCGAAAACCCAAAAGACATTTGACTGGGGAGACGTTACCCCGCCCCTCCGCGGCGCAGACCTCACCATCTACGAGATGCACGTCCGCGGATTCACCGCCAATCCCAACTCCGGCGTTCCCCCGGAGCATCAGGGCCGCTACCTCGGCGTCATCGACAAGATCCCTTACCTCCAGCAACTCGGGGTCACCGCCGTCGAACTCATGCCCGTCTTCACCTTCGAGCCCCACGGAGAAAATTACTGGGGCTACATGCCCATCGGCTTCTTCTGCCCCCACCCCGCCTACGCCTCCAGGCTGGAGCTTGCCAACGACGAGTTTCGTCAGATGGTGAAAGCCCTCCACGCCGCCGGAATCGAGGTCCTGCTCGATGTCGTCTTCAACCACACCGCGGAGGAAGATCAGCACGGCCCCACCTATGGAATGAAGGCACTGGATAACACCTCCTATTACCTCACCCAAGGCTCGCCGCCTGACTGCTTTACCAATCTCTCCGGCACCGGAAACACGCTCGACGCCGCCAGCCGTCCCGTCCGCCGCTTCGTCCTGGATAGTCTCCGACACTGGGTCCGCGAGTTCCACGTCGACGGCTTCCGCTTCGATCTCGCCTCCGTCTTTGCCCGCAACGAAGATGGCTCGCTCAATACCGCCGACCCGCCCATCTTCGCCGAAATCGCCGCCGACCATGACCTGGAAGACACCCGCCTCATCGGCGAGCCATGGGACGCCGCCGACGGCTACCTCCTCGGCCGTAGCTTCCCTGGCCTCAATTGGATGCAATGGAACGGCCGCTTCCGCGATGACGTCAAGCACTTCGTCCGTGGCGACGGCGGCTTCGCCCCCAACCTCCTCACCCGCCTCTACGGCTCGGACGACCTCTTCCCCGGCGACGCTCACAACGCCCGCCACCCCTGGCAAAGCATCAACTACGTCGTCTCCCACGACGGCTTCTCCCTCTACGACACCTGCGCCTACGAGCAGAAACGCAACCTCGCCAACGGCAGCAACAACACGGACGGCCCGTCGGACAACGTAAGCTGCGGCTACGGGATGGACGGCGATGAAGACGTTCCGCCCGAGATCACGCAAATCCGCCGCCGGCAGGTAAAGAACTTCTTCGCCCTCCTTATGCTATCCAACGGCACGCCCATGTTCCGCATGGGTGACGAGTTCCTCCAGACCCAGACCGGCAACTCCAACCCCTGGAACCAGGACAACGAAACCTCCTGGCTCGACTGGGACCGCCTCGCATCCAACGCAGACCACTTCCGCTTCGTCTCCGCTCTCATCGCCTTCCGCAACGCCCACCCGTCCATCTGCCGCTCCCGCTTCTGGCGCGAAGACATAACCTGGTACGGCCCCAACGGCCCCGTCGACTTCACCTTCAACTCCCACACCTTGGCCTATTGCCTCCACGGTGCCTCCCAAGGCGATCAGGACCTCTACGTCATGATCAACATGTGGCGCGACCCGGTCGTCTTCAACATCCAGGAGATGGGCGACTGGCGAGCCGTCATCGACACCAGCCAACCCACCCCCGCTGACATCACCCCCACCGGTGCCCCCAAGCCTCTCCCCGTCGCCAACCCAATCCCCGGCCGGTCAATCGTCGTAGCTATCCGCACCTGACCGTCGTTAATGTTCAACGCAATCCTATCGACTGCAAATTCGCAATCGGATTTGTGGCTTCATAACATATTTGGGAACCGCTCTCTAGGAATGGGATTGCTTACTGATGAGAACAGGTCATTACCGTTGACGGAATGGCTCGAGGATTCCCTCGGTCGCAAGTGGTAGCATTTGATACAGAATACAAGGCTGCGGCAGGCCGCAGTCTGCGTTGGCTCGGTTCACATCTTGTGGGGTTTATATGGCGGATCGTAAGCAGTTCATCACAGTGGAACCGGCGGATGAAGAGTTACTTCGCCTCTTGGAAGAGACTCGTAATCTCCCCATATCGGAGGAGCAGCTTCGTGAGCAGCGAGTCAGCTTTGCCTTCGGCAATGCCATGGGATCGAAGACGATTACCAAGGAAAGCGTGCGGCACACCTCGCAGAATCTGAGCCTGAGGGCCTAACCGGCATGTCCGTGCGCGAGCAGGACTCACCGGAACTGTTTGCCAAGGTGCAGGAAGGAAATCTTCTCCGTCAGTATGATCTGCTGTTGAACTGCATCGAGATTGGGCTCGAAAAGGGCATAGAGTCGTTTGACAAGTACACGCTCTGGAGCTTGAACGCAGCAGCGGTCTCGAATATTGCTCAGTTTGGCGGACGCTACCGCAAAGGCCCCATCTACGTCGGCAGTCATATTCCTCCACACTTCGATCTGGTTCCTGACGAAATGGATCGGTTCCTTTCTGTGATCCATGAGAACTGGACCGTGATCAAGAATCCTTTGACACTTCCGGCTTACGCGCTTTGGCGGATGAATTGGATTCATCCATTTGTGGAAGGAAACGGTAGAACTGCGCGGGCAGCTTGCTACTACCTGATCTGCATGAAGCAGGGGCGGTTACGCCAGGGAACAAGATCGTACCGGAGCGTATTCGAGAGAATCGCGAGCCCTATTACGCCGCTTTGCAGGCGGCGAATCGGGCTTGGGACGAGGGGCACTTCGACGTCAATCAGCTTGCTAGATATCTTGGCGGTCTGTTGAAGGGGCAGCTTACCGATGCACTTTAGCTTCTGATGGGGACAAAGCGGAGGAATCCGCAGTTGCCTGTTGTTCCTCACGCCACAAACACAATCCACTAAACTCGCCTCATCCATGCCTCCCTACCGCCTCACCCTCCGCGGAACCGCCCACACCTTCCCCGACCTCCGCACCCTCCTCGCCAAATCCTCCCCCCTCCGCTCCGGCGACCAGCTCGCCAACCTCGCCGCCGACACCGCCGAGCAGCGCGTCATCGCCCAGATGACCCTCGCCGACGTCCCCCTCGCCACCTTCCTCGAAGACCTCGTCATCCCCTATGAACAAGACGCCGTCACCCGCCTCATCCTCGACTCCCACGACTCCGCCGCCTTCGCCCCCATAGCCGCCCTCACCGTAGGCGAGCTTCGCGACTGGCTCCTCTCCGACGCCGCTACCGGCGACCGCATCGCCCAACTCGCTCCCGGCCTCATGCCCGAGATGGCCGCCGCCGTCTCCAAGCTCATGCGCGCCCAGGACCTCATCGCCGTCGCCCGCAAGATCTCCGTCGTCACCCGCTTCCGCACCACCGTCGGCCTGCCTGGCCGCCTCTCCACCCGCCTCCAGCCCAACCACCCCACCGACGACTCCCTCGGCATCGCCGCCAGCATCCTCGACGGCCTACTACTCGGCTCCGGCGACGCCGTTATCGGCATCAACCCCGTCGCCGACGATCCCCGCTCCGTCACCCATCTTCTCCGCCTCATCGACCACATCCGCCAGACCTACGCCATCCCCACACAGTCCTGCGTCCTCGCTCACATCACCACCCAGATGGAAGCCATGCGCCACGGCGCTCCCCTCGACCTCCTCTTCCAATCCATCGCCGGCACCGAAGCCGCCAACCAATCTTTCGGCATCACCATTCCTCTCCTCGACGAAGCCCGCGCCCAGGCCCAATCCCTAAACCGCACCCCAGCCTCAGATTCGAATATCTTCTACTTCGAAACCGGCCAGGGCTCCTGTCTCTCCGCCAACGCCCACCACAACGTCGACCAGCAAACCCTCGAAGCCCGCGCCTACGCCGTCGCCCGCCATTACTCCCCCATGCTCGTCAACACCGTCGTCGGCTTCATCGGCCCCGAGTACCTCTACGACGGCAAACAAATCCTCCGCGCCGGCCTCGAAGACCACTTCTGCGGCAAGCTCCTCGGCCTTCCCATGGGCTGCGACATCTGCTACACCAACCACGCCGAAGCCGACCAGGACGACATGGACGCCCTGCTCACCATGCTCGGGGCCGCCGGCGTCAACTACATCATGGGCGTCCCCGGCGCCGACGACGTCATGCTCCACTACCAGAGCACCTCCTTCCACGACGCCCTCTATCTCCGCCGCACCCTCAATCTCCGCCCCGCCCCCGAGTTCGAAGCCTGGCTCCAGAGCGAACACTTCGCTCACCTAACTTCGGTATCCAGCCCCACCCGCTTGTTGGCGTCCAGCTAACGCACCGTCAAACGCAAGAATGCCGCAGCTCCAACACAGGCAAGCTACGGCATGTGCTTTTCTGCACCATCGTTACAGGTTCAGCTTCTTGAAGATGCGCTCAGGAATCTCCCGAATGACAAACATGATCGGTCGCCACTGAAAGGGCACGTAAAGCGTGTCGGCCCGCACATCAATGGCCTTCACAATCGACGCCGCAACCTTATCCACATCGGCAAACTTCTCCGACCCCTTCATCTTGACCGTCATCGCCGTCTTCACCGGACCCGGCTTGATGGTCAGGACGGTGACCCCTTCACGATCGACCCGATTACGCAGCCCGCCCAGGAACGCACTCAACCCCGCCTTCGAAGCGCCATACAGATAATTCGACTTGCGCCCCCGATCCCCCGCGACCGACGACAGTACCGCCAACACCCCGGAGCGCCGCTGCACACAGTAATTCGCCAGCCACGTCAGCAGCGACACAGCCGAAACAAAGTTCGTGTGAATGATCTGAGCCGCCGTCCCAAACTCCTGCTCCGCCGCAGCCTGATCTCCGAGTACACCGTGCGCGAGATAGGCTACATCCATTCCCGTCAGCGAATTGATCGCATGCGCAAGCAGCGCCGGATGCCGTTCCGTATCGTCCAGATCAACGACCGCAGTGTCGACGTAACTGGCTCCGCGCGTCTTCAGGTCGGCTGCCACCGCCGCCAGCTTCTCCGCGTTACGTGCCACCAGGAACAAACTCGCTCCCTGCCTGGCCCAGATTCTGCACGTGGCCTCTGCGATGCCGGAGGTAGCTCCCAGCACCAGGATCTTCTTCGGCTGTCCCGTCAAGGTAACCGTTGGAACTCCAACGGCACGCCGCGAGTGCAGCAGGTCTGTTGCGCCGGAGTCGTTGTTCGCGCTGCGGGTAAAGGTGCTCATCGGCCTGGCTGCTCTCCGGTACAACGCTCCCAGAAGCTGGAGGTCAACAATGGATCGCGAAAGCGAGCAAGCTGCGTCCACTGCGGATAAAAGGTCTGGAACTGAGCCGCCGTCATCGCGGCGTCTTTGGCTGGGTAAAGCCGTCCGCCATACTCGCGCGTCATGTCCGCAAGCCGTTCGAATAGCGGAAAGGTCACATCCGGCTTGATAGGAAAGTCCAGCGCCAGCGTAATTCCAGGCTGAGGGAAGCTCATCAGGCCGGGCGACGGCACATCGCCAAAGGCCTTCAGCACGGCGAGGAAACTCGCCAGGCCGGACTTCGCAACCTCGCGAAGAATAGCGATCGTTCCTTCACGCGCGGAGCCCCACGGGATGGCGTATTGAAACTGCAGCAGCCCGGATTTGCCATACAACCGATTCCACTGCAGCACCTTATCCAGCGGATAGAAAAACGGCTCATAGTCCTGTGCCGCTCGAACATTCGGCTTCATCTGCTTATGGAAGAACACTGAGTTGAACATGGACACGGTAGTGTGATTCAAAGCAAATCCCGGAGCATCGAAGGGAAACACCAGCTTCGGTTCCGGTGAAGGCGTGAGCGGCCCGGGCGTCTTGGCGTGATCCCCCAGCATAAAGATCCCGCGCGCAAAGTTCTTGCCGGTCGACGCACAATCGATCCAACTCACCGTGTACTCCACGTGCTCCGACTGCCGCGTCAGATCCAGAAACTCATCGATACCATGGAACTGAATCCCCTCATAGTCAATCAGCCGGGACACGATCGGTCGCAGTCTCACCTGCGCCCACGCAATCAGCCCCGTGATTCCCAGTCCGCCAATCGTCGCTCCAAACCAGTCCGGATTCTCCGTCGGCGAGCACATCCGCTTTGACCCGTCCGACCGCAACAACTCAAAATTCGTCACATGCCGCCCAAACGTGCCCGCCACATGATGGTTCTTGCCGTGTATATCGTTCGCGATCGCGCCACCCAGGGTGACATATTTTGTGCCCGGCGTGACCGGCAGAAAAAATCCACGCGGCACCGCGAAGTCCAGGATCTGCGCCAGCGTTACACCCGCCTCAGCCGTCAGGAGCCCAGTCGTCTCATCGAACGCCAGCAGCCGATTCATGCCCGTAGTCAGCAGCAGGTTGCCATCATTCAACAGGCACGAGTCACCGTAACTCCGGCCCATCCCTACAGGCAGTGCACCGTTGTGCAGCCCGTCCACATTCGACGGAAAGTCCTGCTGCCAATGCATGGATACAATGTTCGCGGAATACTTCGGATATCGCCCCCAGGACTCGAAAACGCTCTCGGCGCCCTCACTCGGCTGCCGCATGAAGGTTGACCGTTCGGTCTCTTGAGAAGTGGCAGATGATGACATAGGTTTAGGATACTTCGCTTGATCGGGTTGGGGGCAAAACAAAGAGGCACGGCTCGTCACCGTACCCCTTTTCCGATGCAATCTGCGACTCTAAGCGGCCTTCTGACGCTCCGCGTGGCCCTTCGCAGCCTCAGCGCGGGCAGTCTTCGCCACCTCGGCCAGAGCGGCAAAGCCCGCAGCGTCGTTGGCGGCAATGTCCGCCAGGATCTTGCGATCCAGTGTGTTCCCAGCCAGCTTCAGCCCGTTGATGAACGTGGAATAGCTCATCCCGTTCTTCAACGCAGCCGCGCCGATACGCACGATCCACAGCGAGCGATACTGCCGCTTCTTCTGCTTACGGCCGGTGTAGGCGAACTTCAAGCCGCGCTCGACAGCCTCCTGCGCTGCCTGGTAAAGCTTGGATTTGGTAAGGAAGTAGCCGCTCGCCCGCTTCAGAATCTTGCGGCGGCGATCGGCGCGTTTAGTACTCCGTTTGACACGGGGCATGGTAAATCTCCTCTTTGCGACTTCGTTGAAGCGGCTGATGGAAGGGGTTCCACTTCACTCGCTGTACAGATTCCAATCTCGATGGAGGTCGCCGAAGGCTAATCCAGGGGTCCTGCGCAAGGACGACCCACTCGATCGAAATAACTCGCTGAGCCTAAGCTCAAGCGTAAGGCAGCATGCGGGAGACGTTGTAATGATCCGCGTCCGAGATCAACCCGGCCTTACCCAGCCGGCTCTTGGTCTTGTTGTTCTTGGACGTCAGGATGTGACGCATCTTGGAGTGGCCCCGCTTGAACTTGCCGGTTCCAGTCTTCTTGAAGCGCTTCGCAGCTCCCGAGTGTGTCTTCAACTTTGGCATTGAATCCTCTTATGTGTCGCCCGCACAGCATTCAGGACAACCTTCTAAGTGTATACGAATACGGCTGAAGCGACCTAGACAAACTCTCGCACTGTCACCTCGGATGAGAACGCAGGAGATGGATCCTGCCGCACAAGGCTCAACACGCTGTCCGCCCGGAAACTCAGCCGCAAACCCAGCTTCTCCGCCATCCAAAGTCCCCCATAGACCAGCCGCCAAGGCATTCCGACGAGCCGCACGTTCGTTCCCCGCTCCTTCGCCATCCTTAGGATCAAATCCCGCAGCATCCATGCCTTAGGATTCGAGACAGTCAACACCTTACCCGAAAACTCCCCGCCCACAGCCCGGACGATTGCCTCCGCCAGATCATCCTCATGCACCAGATATTGGGCGTACTGCCCGTTCCCGATCACGGGCACGACGCCATCCTTCTTCACCTGCTCCCGCAGAGACCCGAACATTCCCCCCGGCCTCGACCCCCATACAAGTCCTGGCCGGATCACCGTCCCGCCAAGCCGCAAGACCATCTCCTCCACTCGCAGCTTGGCGCGCCCATACTCACTATGCGCCCCGGGAAACGCTGAAATCGTTGAAACAAAGACGATTCGCTCCACACCCGCTGCCTGTGCATCCTCAATCAGCTTTTGCGACCCGGATACGCTGACCCAGGGCCTGGAGAAATCCCACGCTACATGCACAAGGATCTTCACGCTACGTTCGCTCAAAGCCTTCGCAACATCCGCTCCGAACTCCCACTTCACCTCCCCGGTCCGCCCCACGGTGACCATCTCGAACGCTTGAGACAACCTCTCGGCTAAACGCGAACCGACATAGCCGCTTGCCCCTGTGACCGCACATACTTCCTTCATCCGGCGCTCCCCACAAGTGTTCCTATCCGATGCGCATTTGCCATCACCGTAAAGGTAATCGTCGTCGCCGGGATCGAGGGCAGAACACTCGAATCCACCACGTGCACACGCTTCAAACCTGCCACCCGCCCCAGGGTATCGCTCTCAAAGCCTTCCGGCTTACCTGCGACCATCGGGAAACTTGACCCCGTATGGAATCCCCTGCCAGGCTCTCCGCGCCGCATCAACGCCCGAAGCGGCACCAATCCCGTCGCTCCGCGCAAAGACATCAGCTTCCTCACCAACCCCTGCAGCACCAGCCCGGACTCCGGCTGTTCGGTCGCATCCAAGCGCAGAAAATCCCCGTCTCCCTCTCGTTCGAGCCGGCCCTTCGTGACGGCTGAATGATCCGAGTGCAAATAGCCTTGAAAAAGATAAAGTCTTTGTAGCAACGCCCTCCAAGGGAACATCATCGCCAGCGGCCCAAGCTTCTCCCGTATGGGCGCCTCGAAGAGATCGTTGTACGTATAGGTTTGGAGGTGGATCGTATGGGAACTCAGCTTCTCATCCAAAACCTCCACAAACAACTGCGCCAATGTGTGCAGATCCCCAAGTTTGAATCCCGGCACACCCGCCCGACGCAGCATCGGCAGCAGAAAGTAGTGCGACTCCCGGAATGTGACTGCTTTCTGGTACTCGTGGAGCGACCGCAGCATCAGCGCAGCCGTTGGCAAAACGCCCGCCCCGATAAAGACATGTTCCCCCTCGATCGTCCCGGTCTCGCCCCGTTGGTTCATCGTAAGGACTCGCACCCCCGCCGCATGCTCTTCCACTCGTTGCACCACGCAGCCCGGCCGGTAGCTGAACTTCGGATCCGACCGCATGGCATCCACGGTCTGTGCAGTCGTATAGATCAACCCGTATGGACATCCATACATACAAAGCCCGCAGCGAACACACCCTCCCGGCGCACCCGCACCGAGTAGATTCACCGCAAGCCGGGATCGCCCAAACGTCACACCTTTGCCTGCCAGCGCTTCTTCATGGGCGGCCATTCTTCCAAGCATCGCCTTCGCCTGTGCACTCAGGGGCATCGCCTCTGTCGGCGCGAAGGTCGGAAAGGCATCTTCCAGTCCATCCCTCTGCATAGCCACAGGCATAAAGTCCAGCACAGCACGGTAATGGGGAGCCAGTTCCGCCGTCGTGATCGGCCAGCCGGCCATGTCATCCTGACGATAAGGCATCACGGCAGCTCCCCAAACCTGGCTCAAGCCGCCCTTTCCCAGCGAAAACTTCGTATTCACGCCACTGCCTTCAACCCTCGGAGAGCCATGCAGAGCTCGATAGGGAAAGTCCGATCCGTAGGTCAATTTCAACGGAATGCCCTCTACAGACGATTGCATTCCTGCCCGCATCCACTCGCTCGGCTCGCCCGCCCACGTCTCCGGAGCCGCCGCACTCAACTGCACCAGCTTCGCCGCGTTCGCCGGCTCCAGCTCCTGCCCCCCATCAATCATCACCACGGATCGTCCAGCTGCAAGCAACGCCTTCGCGCACGCCACACCTGCCGGACCCGACCCAATTACGAGAGATGCCACACCAACCTCTTCTTGCCTCTGCCTATTGCTGCCCTATCCCGAGCTTACCTTGTGAAAGGGTATCAGCCGCAAACCCGGTCAACCAGCTCGCAAGGGCTTAGCGCCACGGGGATACGCCTGGCGTCACCTTGGGCGCGTGTTTCTTCAAGACCGATTTTGCATAGACCGGCCCCTTTGCACGCGGGATCGCAAAATGTCGGACAATAGAAGGGACTCGTTTCCCGAGGTTTTGCCCTAGTGCCGAAGACTGCCACGATCCTCACCCTCTCTGTGCTCTGCGTCTCACTCGCTGGTTGTCACACCGCTCCCGCGGCCGATGTCGTCGCCACCGTCAACGGTCACGCCATCATGCGTTCAGATCTGGATAAGGTGTACAGCCAACAACTCGGCGATGCCCAGCAGGGCCAGCCTCAGGAACAGCCCTCCAAGGAGCAGGCTGACTCGCTTCGTCTGGGCCTGCTGAGCGAACTCATCTCGGAAGAGATCGTCCAGCAACGCGCAGCCAAGATGAACCTGACAGCTACCAACGAAGAGGTCGACGCAAAGTTAGCCGAGGCCAAGGCCCCCTACACCGAGGAACAGTTTGACGATCGACTCCGCGAGCACCACACAACCGTGGACGAATTCAAGCGCGATCTCCGCCGCGCGCTCACCAGCAACAAACTTCTCAATAAGGAGATCAACTCCAAGGTGACCGTCTCCGACGCCGACATCACCTCGTACTACAGCCAGCACAAAGCCGAGTTCAACAACATCGAAAACCAGTACCACCTCGCCCAGATCCTCGTCACAAGCGCACCCGCCGCAAGACCCAGCAATCTTCAGGGCAGCAAAGCCCAGACGGAAGCCGAGGCAAAGAAAAAGATCGACGCCCTCAAAAATCGCGTGGACTCCGGCGAAGACTTCGGCTCGCTCGCGATGAACTTCTCCGAGGATCCTCAGACCTCCGCCTCGGGGGGAGACCGGGGCTTGGTACCGGAGTCCCAGCTCGCCTCCAGCCCAGTCGTCTACAACGCAGTCTCAAAGCTCAAGCCAGGCCAGGTCACCGACATCATTCCGCTTCCCGATCCTCAGGATCCTAAGAAGAATGCCGGCTTCGTCATCCTGCAGTTGCTCTCGAAGGAAGCCGCCGGCCAGCACGACGTCTCCGAGCCACAGGTGCAGCAACGCATCCGCCAGGGTCTCCACGACGCACGTTCCACCCTGCTCAAGAACGCCTACTTCGAGATGCTCCGCGATCAGGCGAAGGTAGAGAACTTCCTCGCCGAACAAATCTTCAAATCAGACGCCCAGTAACAGTCCTGACGTTCTTGGCTGCTTCCTGGCCAGGTTAGCCACACCAAACTCCACTACTAACCATGTAGAGATGCCTCCTGCGGCGGCTGAACGGGCTTTTGTTCGGCTGAATGGTGCTGCTTGCGATCGTGGTGAACCTCGACCGGAGGCAGGCTAGGCTGCGGATCGGGAGTCGCTTGCTCCGGTACGGACGACCGGTTTGCCGCACTCACGTGCTTGGGATCGCTTCGACTTTGCACCCTGGAACGGTGCCCTGGCGTGTTGACACGATAGGACTTACCTCGGCTCTTGCTGGCTCTCCGAGGCTTGGTTGCGTGTCTCGACGCTCTCATGGATGCATGGTGAGCCCGCTGAGAGACGGTTCTATGCGGTCGAGCATAGGCTCCGACCGCGAGTAGGCACGAGAGGATGAGGATGCAGATTTTTATTGCGCGCATATAGGTGGCGCGGAGTGTCAGAGCAACGTTTACTCTAGAGATCGGGTTGAAGATGGGGAAGTGGTGAGGGTGATTCTGTTGACGAACTTGCTAATGTTGCGGCGGATGCTCCGGTTCGGTTTTGGTTCAGGGATAGCGGGTATGTTGCTGTTGGGAAAAGGCTTAGCGCAGGAGGATGCGAGTAAGCCGGAGTTCTTCACGGCCAAGGTGAAGCCGATTCTGGATGCGAATTGTGCTCGTTGCCATGGGGGGATGAACCATCGCGGGGGGTTGAGCCTGGAAACTCGGGCGGGGATGCTGAAGGGGGGTCACGACGGCACGGTGCTGGTGCCGGGGGATCCTGGTAACTCTTTGCTGGTGAGGCTGATCCGGCATGAAGGGCCCAAGGATGATCCTATGCCTATGCCGCCTAACAGGCCTAAATTGAGTGACTTGGATATAGCGCTTGTAACGCAATGGGTGAAAGCGGGAGCTTTGATGCCGGAGCCGGTCGCAAAGTTTTAGTTACAAAATTGCGGGGCGGTGTTACTGATGCCGGGCCGTGGTTACCGTTGTGGTAGAGACCTTTGTGGTAGGTGTTTTGTACGGCTAGATTTGGCTGGATGTGTGGGTAGGCTGGGCAGGAGCAACGTTGGTTTTGGGAGGTCTGAGTGGACTCACTCATCGCATGAGACTCTCCCGGAAGACGGGGCACGATGAATGGGGCACATGCAATCCTGGGCGTCGACCTCTGGGTTAGGTGAGGTTGACGGAGTGGTGGGCGAGGGCGGCGCGGAGTTTGACGACGTGGGTGCCGTGGGTGCGGATGGCCTCATGGAGGAGGTCTCCGGAGACGTGGAACTCCTTGGACCAGAAGGCGATATCGGAGGCGATTTTGGGGTTGATCTCGGTTTCGCTGGTGGGGACTTTGTGGCCGTGCTCGGTTTTGGGTTCTTCGATGGGGGCTGCGGTGGCGATGATGTCGGACATTCGTTCCTCTTTTCGGGTGTCTCTTAGGTGGATGAGGATGGTGGGGATGGGGATGTACCCTGGTGTGAGAAGACAATTGTCTATACACTTCTGTATAGGCGGTGCTCGTGCGCTTCGAATGGGATGAGCGGAAGAACGCGAGCAATCTCCGCAAACATGGCGTCGACTTCTATACCGCTTCGAGAGCGTTCGACGATCCCTGGCAGATCGCTTCTCAGGATCGAGAGGTGGATGGAGAGCCAAGGTGGCAGACGATCGGTCTGACTGACGGACTTCTTCTCTTGCTTGTCGCGCACCTGGTTGAGGATGACGAAGGGCAAGAGTTGATTCGGATCATCTCGGCTCGGAAGGCCAAGCCGCACGAGAGGAGAGCTTATGAACGTGGTCTATGAACGCGAACCCGGAACCCCCCTGACTGATGAACAGAGACGGCAGCTGGAGGAGTTGGCGAAGCTGCCGGACACCGAGATCGATACTTCCGACGCGCCGGAGTTACCGGAGAGTGTCTGGGCGAACGCGGTACGGGGGCGTTTCTACCGTCCGGTGAAGGAGTCGGTGAGCCTGCGGCTGGATGCGGATGTTCTGGCGTGGCTGAAGAAGGATGGGGCCGGGTATCAGACTCGGGTGAACAAGATGCTGCGGGAGAGGATGCTGGCGGAGTTGGAGGGGCGGTGGGGTTGAGAAGTGGGTATCGTGGCCCGCGAATGCCTTGATGATTGGGGCACTGGCGTAGGATTTGAAGATGGAACCCAAGGCGACACCCCCGATAGTCGAAGGAATGTCTGATGGAGAATTCAAGTACTACGTTCTGGCCTTAGTCAGGCGGGAGCTTGGCTTGGGTGGCCTCGATCGCTTCATCTCGCTCTGGGGTGACTCAGGCGATTACACGCGGGATCGTCACTTATGGCAGGATCACTTGACCATAGAAGACATTATGCGTGACTTGACAGTTTGGCAGGAGAGCGAAGCCCAGTCATTGCGTGAGACGAAGGGACAAGATTAGCCTCGGCGCATGGGCTAAGCCACCCGGAGGTTTTTTCCTTGTGATTACGGAAGTCGATCTGTAGGCTAGGGCATCTTCCCAATCTGAGTTTCAAGGATGTGCTTTTGAACGTGCTCGCTTCCGCCTTCGTTTGCCTCTTCGCCTTCGGCGATCCTGCTCATTCCCAACAAGCTGCTAACCCTGCAACGCCAGCACAGAGTACGCCTGCCAGCGCTTCTATCCCAGGGGCTACACAGGCCGCTGCTAAAACAGGGGAACCGCCTTCGCCGAATACTCTGCTTGATGGAACGCCGGTTAAGCTTCGGCTCGCTGAGACGATTTCCTCCGAGAGCGCTAAGACGGGACAGCAGGTTCCGTTTGAGGTCGTGGAAGAGGTGGACGTGCAGGGTGTGCCGGTGCTGCTGAAGGGTGGAGCGGCTCTTGCTACTGTGACGGCGGCGGAGCCTAAGAGGCGGATGGGGCGAGGCGGAAAGCTCGATGTGAACGTCGATAGCGCCCGGCTTGTGGACGGTGAGAAGGTGCAGCTACGGGCGATTCAGGACAACAAGGGCGGAGGTCACGTCGGAGCGATGACTGGCGCGATGGTGGCAACAAGCATCGTGTTCTTTCCGGCTGCGCCACTCTTTCTATTCATGCATGGGAAGGACGTTGTGATTCCGAAGGGAACGGAGATTACGGCTTTTGTGCAGGGAGATATGCGGCTGGATATGGCGAAGATGGAGCCTGCTGGAGCACCCTCAGCTGCCCCAACGGTCCCGTCGGCTACGGCTCAGATGGCGTCCCTAGTTGTCGAATCGAATGTGGCAGGGGCGGATATTGAAGTGGATGGTGCCTTTGTAGGCAGTACGCCTTCGACCGTCTCGATTGTCCCTGGACCGCATACGATTGCAGTGAAGAAGAAGGGGTATGGGGAGTGGAGCCGGACGATGAATGTGTCGGGGAGTGGCGTTCGTCTGAACGCGGAACTGGATGCAAAGAATTGATGCGGCGCTGTAGGCGAGCGGTAGACCTACTAATCGCGTGAGATAACAGCGCTATGGGTGGGCCCCTGACGAACTCGATAACAGAGATCAGGTAGCGGAGGATGAATGATGCGGTTTGTTGAGAGCCTTAGAGTCATTGTGCGCTGGATCATTCCGACGGTTCTGAGCGTTCTACTCTTAACTATCTGGTTAGCAACAGAAAGGTGGGACGGTAAACCGTACATCCAGCACCTGCTGATACTTTTCGTACTCTTAGGTCTGATCTTCTTTGCAGATGGGCTAGAGGTGGCGTACTCCGTTCTTCGCTACAAAGACACTGAGCAGTTCGGCGGTTTGGAAGCTCGACTAATTAGGGAGATGCACGACAATGAGAATTTGGTTTATGAAGCTCGAGAGTGGTTGGTAACAGTAATCATCGTAGTGATCACAATCATGGCGGAGTATAAAGAGATTCATTTACCGCTCTCGGAGAGAGAACTTCCTTCAAGTCTGCATATTAAATACTTGTTGAGTATCCAGACGAAGACGCTCTTTTCGCTTCTATTTACAACACTACCGGTACTATGGTTCGCTCAAGGGCTCTCAAAGAGAATCGCGCGCGATTGCCCGCAAAAATTCATCGGTGCTGGAGCCCTAGTATGGAGCTTAGTCAAGAAGGTAGGATGGATAACCGACGCTCTTGGGCTCGACTTCCCGACGGAAATTGCTACAAAAGTGCTGAAGAAATCAGACGCCTTCAGTGATGATCTAGCACTGAGGCCAAGCGATCACGCCTACTATGTTGCCAGTTTTCAGAGGTACGGGTACGCTCTACATGAATTAGAGACCAGAATAAGCGTTGATCCTTTGGGCGCTTGCACAGTAAACGTTCGAGTTCTTTATTACGGGATCGATAATCCTTCTAACGTATTTGGTCGAAGGCTAACTTTCGGCGCCCCACCAAGGGCCGCAGGCCACTGCGTTGTCACTCCAGCGGAAGTTTATATAGGTCCGGCGATGCAAGAGGCGGATCCGGGAGGGCAAGCAAAGAGGGCACTTCTAGGAGAGTTGGATTTCATCTGCAGTCGCGGAGCAAGGGGAAGCCGCCAGCAGCATCAGTTATTCACGCAAGTGCCGTCAAATGTGAGCATGAGTGATGTGCCTGATACGCAAGCTGCTAACTTGATGCACTATCGAATAGATACGCACGGCGCTGTTCCGGCAGGGTCGGAGGCATTTGCGGTGCTTGTAGAATTTACGTCGTATTGGGAGGCAGGAGCTTTCAATGTCAACTCACTTGACAAGGACTTTTTCTATATGGCTTTCGAGTGCCCGTGTTATCGGTACAGACTTTCAATCGATATGGACCCAAGTTGCCCAGGCAGGATAGCCGAAGTTGTTCCTGAAGCGCTTTGTGCCAAAGATCCACACTGGGGCGAGCGTAACCGCCTACAGCGCGCGCTCGTTTACGACCCGGCTGCCCCCCTCGGTCTCGCATGCGAACTGTATTACCCGTTCCCCGGCATTCAGTATCGATTCGACTGGACTATTTCCTGAGTGCAGAACGCGCTTCTTGTGAAAAGGCGCTGACCACCACCGCCGCCGCCTTGCCTCAAACTGTAGACCTTCGACTCCATCACATTACCTCGCACTCAGTATATCTTATCGGAGGAGATCGTAGCGGAATGATCCGTCACTGCAGGAGTTGGCCGTTTTCGGGTTGGGTCTTGGGGTCTTCGGGGGGAATGACCATGGCGGCGGCGACTTTGTCGTCCTGGTCGAGGTTGAGGAGCTTGACGCCGGAGGTGCTGCGGCCGGCGGAGCGGATGGTCTTGGTGTCGATGCGGATGATTTTGCCGAACTGGGAGATGAGCATCATCTCCGAGGTGTCGTCTACGAGCTGGATGGCGGTGACTTTGCCGGTCTTGGTGCCGGTCTTCATGTTGATGACGCCGGTTCCGCCGCGGGACTGGAGGCGGTAGCGGTCTACGTCCGTGCGCTTGCCGAAGCCGTTTTCACTGACGGTGAGGATGAGGCAGGGGGTGAGGCCGAGCTTCTCGTCGAGTTTTTCAAGCTTGGCCTGGGCGGCGGGATCGATGGTCTTGTCGGAGCCGAGGAGCTCCTGGCCGTCGGGGGCGTTGGCGCGGGAGGCTACGGAGGCAATCGCAGGTCCCTCGGCTTCGCCTCGGGATGACAGGTTGAGGTCGTCCATGGCGTCTTCCAGTTGAGCGACGAGGCCGAGGGCTTCGGCGCGTTCGCGGCGTTGCTTTTCGCGGGCTTCCGGGGACGGGGTGACGGCGGCTCCGATGACGAAGTCGGACTTTCTCAGGTTTATTCCGCGATTGCCGGTGGCGGGGCGGCCCATGGGGCGGAGATCCTGCTCGTTGAAGCGGATGGCCATGCCGTCATGGGTGGCGAGGAAGACGACGTCGGTGCCGGTGGTGATGCGGGCGGTGATGAGCTCGTCTTCCTTGTCTATGTTGATGGCGATGATGCCGCGGGACATGACGTTTGAGAAGTCCTTGAGGGGGGTCTTCTTGACGGTGCCGTTGCGGGTGGCGAAGAGGATGTTCTTGCCTTCCTCGGAGAGGTTCTTGACGGGGAGGATGGTGACGACTTTTTCGCCGGGCTGGAGATCGACGAGCGAGGCCATGGCCTTGCCTTTGCCGGTGATGCCGGTGTCTGGGATCTCGTAGATTTTGAGCCAGTAGACGCGGCCGGTGTTGGTGAAGCAAAGGAGATAGGAGTGGGTGGAATCGATGATGAGCTGGGCGACGAAGTCTTCGTCGCGGGTCTTCATGCCGATGCGGCCGGTGCCGCCACGACGTTGCTGGCGGTAGGTGGAGATGGGGGTGCGCTTGAGGTAGGAGGTGTGGGAGACGGTGACGGCGACCTGCTCGTCTGCGATGAGGTCTTCGAGGCCGAGCTCGGCGGTCTCGTCGAGGATGAGGGTGCGGCGGGGGTCGCCGTACTTTTCCTTGATGAGGGCGAGCTCGTCGGCGATGACAGCCTGGAGCTTGGCGGCGGAGGAGAGGATGGACTCGTACTCGGCGATGTTTTCGCGGATCTGGGCGAGTTCTTTGAGGAGCTCGTCGATGGAGAGCTGGGTGAGGCGGTAGAGCTGCAGTTCGAGGATGGCGTCGATCTGCTTGAGGGAGAGGATGAGGGTGGCGGCCCCGGCGGCTCCTCCGGTTGTGATGGGGAGGGTGTTGGGGTCGATGTTGTACTTGGCGGGATCTAGGGTGATGCCGCGGAGCTCGGTGCCCTGGAGGGTGATGGCGCGGTTGGAGAAGTAGGCGAAGAGATTCTCGCGGGCGTCGGCGCGGGAGTTGGACTGGCGGATGATGCGGATGACCTGGTCGAGGTGGTCGAGGGCGATCTGGTAGCCGAGGAGGATGTGTTCGCGGTCTCTCGCTTTAGCGAGCAAGAATGCTGTGCGACGGCGGACGACGTCGCGGCGGTGGTCAAGGAAGGCGCGGATGGCCGCGTCGAGCGGGAGTTCCTTGGGCTGGCCGTTGTGGACGGCCAGGAAGATCATGGAGAAGGACTCCTGCATCTGGGTGTGCTTGTGGAGCTGGTTGAGGACGATCTGGTGCTCGGCCCCGCGCTTGAGGCCGATGTGGATGCGCATGCCATCGCGGTCAGACTCGTCGCGGAACTCGTCGCGGGCGATGTCGGTGATGACGCCCTCGTTGACGAGCTCGGCGATGCGCTCCATGAGCTTGGTCTTATTGACCTGATAGGGGATCTCATTGACGATGATGGCTTCGCGGCCGCCGGAGATGTTCTCGATTTTGACCTTGGAGCGGATGATGAAGCGGCCACGGCCGGTGCGGTACGCACTCGGGATATTGGTGCGGCCGAAGAGGATGCCGCCGGTGGGGAAGTCGGGGCCGAGGACGTGCTCGAGGCAGAGGTCTAAATCAGACTTCGTCTCTTGAGGAGACTTCGTCAACAGGGCGATGCAGGCGTTGAGGACTTCGGTCAGGTTGTGGGGCGGGATGTTGGTGGCCATGCCGACGGCGATGCCGGAGCTGCCGTTGATGATGAGGTTGGGGACGCGGGCGGGGAGGACAGCGGGCTCGAGGCTGGACTCGTCGTAGTTGGGGACGAAGTCTACGGTGTCCATGTCGATGTCGGCGAGCATCTCGCCGGCGAGGCGGGTGAGGCGGGATTCGGTGTATCTCATTGCCGCCGGACTATCCCCGTCTACGGAGCCGAAGTTTCCCTGGCCGTCGACCATGAGGTAACGGAGGCTGAAGGGTTGGGCGAGGCGAACCATGGTGTCGTAGATGGCGGAGTCGCCGTGGGGATGGTAGTTACCCATGACGTGGCCGACGACCTTGGCGGACTTGGTGTACTTTTTGTTGAACTGGAGGCCCATCTCCTGCATGCCGTAGAGGATTCTGCGATGGACTGGCTTTAATCCATCCCGTACGTCGGGCAGGGCGCGCCCGATGATGACCGACATGGAGTAGTCGAGGTACGAGCGGCGCATCTCCTCTTCAATGTTGATGGAGAGCATGGAGAGCGCGCCGCGTCCCTTGACGGTTGAGTCCGGCGGGGAGCCGGCAGGCGGGGGATTGTTGGAGGCGGCGTCCTGCGGGGAGGGAATTTCTGGGTTGGAAGGGTCTTCAGGGAACAGATCGTCTGGCATGGTCTAGTCCATGATAAATGCTCCATTTGGGAGGGTAAAGGCGAGGCGGCGGGTAACTCCAAGGAATGCTAACTATTTGTAGCTGAGGAGCTTGCAGAACGAAGAAGAGGCACCCGAAGGTGCCTCTTCTTCGGCTTGACCAATCCGGTTTTTAGAAGAGTATCTTCGCACCGAACGTCATGTTGCGCACCCCGGTACCGACGCCTACGTTGCTTCCTGTCGCCTCGGTGAAGAGGAAGTTGTTGAAAGAGCCCGCCGGGTAGTCCCCCTGATAGTTATCGGGAGTGCCGTAGTAGGACCGGTTCAGCACGTTGAAGGCCTGAGCCTCAAGACGTAGGTTGATACGCTCGTTGATCTTCGTGTTTTTGAAGACGCTTGCGTCCGCGTTGTTGAAGGTGTTACCGCGCAGGATGTTGCGCCCTGAACCAGGGTAGGGTGTACCCGCGATCTTTGCGGCAACCTGATTGTTTGCGATGAAGCGGACCGAGTTAGGGCTGACCGGGTTGCCGGATGCATAATCGACCAGCGTCCCTCCGTCCAGGTAAATGCCGAGGGAGTTCGCGGGCGCCTTTGGGTTAGAAAGGATTGGACGGCAGAAGTCGACTGAGCTACCGAATGCCGACGACGTTTTGGCATCGCAATAGGAGGTGTATTCGTCGGGATTGCTGGTGACCGGTGATTGGTTGATACGGAGGTCATAGTCGTTGTAGGGTTGACCGCTGTTGAAGAGGTAGATGGTGTTGAGTTGCCATCCGTTGATGAGCTTGCCTACCAGATTCCCTGTGCCGCCAATCTTCGGGAGTTCATAGGTAAATGCAAGGCTGGCAACGTTGGGGTAAGAGTTACCGGAGACGGCACGCTCACCATTATCGACATCAAGCGGGTTCTGAGCGAAAGCCTGTGTGTTGCCGGCACCGAAGGTTCCGAAGATCTCGGAGCTGTTATCGATTGCTCGGCTGTAGGTATAAGCCGCAGTTGCTGTGATACCACGGTAGTTGCGGGTGGTGATGCTGGTCTGGAGCGAGTTGTAGATGGAAAAGGCAGTGTTGGCTCGTGTCCGAACATTCGTGTTTCCACAGTGGAGACGACCTACGTCCGCATGATTAGCAAGAGTCGAGGTTGCCAAGGTGCAGAGGCTGCTTGGTGCAACGAAGTTGGGGAAGTCCGTGGCGACCGGGAGCAGATAAGGATTGGCGTTGAGGGTCTGGAACTGACCGGAGACATGGTTGCCGGCGTACCGAGTTTCGATGACGGCAGCGTTGCCAACCTGATACTGCAACCCAAAGGTGTAGCTCTGCCCGAAGGGCTGTCTGAAGTTCGTCGGTACCAGTGTTTGATTGCGCGCGCCAGGATCTCCGCCGGTAGGAATGAACTTCAGATCCTGCGCTGTAACGGTTGCAAAGGTCGCGCCACCCGCAGGAAGGCAGTTGGTGGCAACCGTGCAAGTGATGGTTCCCGCGTTGACGAGAGGAGCAGCAGTAGCGGAGTTGAGATTGATGTTGTAGAAGCCGGGGTCCACGTTGATGGCGTAACCGCCGCGGACCACAAGCTTCTTCATACCGGCTGGGCTGTAGGCAAAACCGATGCGAGGCTCAAAGTTGCGATAGCTCTGGTTGATCGCCGGAAATGTAGTACGGGATAGAGGCAGCGCGGTGTTCCAGAATGGATTGGGACCGGTCTCCTGAGCGACGGAGAGGTCGTGCAGCAAGTTGAGGGCCTGCTGGAAAAACTCCCAGCGAAGCCCGAGGTTGACGGTAAGGCTGGGTGTGACCTTCCAGTTATCCTGGAAGTAGACGGCAACGTCTTTCTCCTTGAAGGGAATCGTTGGACTGCCTGCTGTGAGGCTCAACGTGCAGGAGTCGCAACCGCCGGCCAGGAAGGAGTTGAAGTCAGGGAAAGTGAAGGTACCAGCGGCGTTCGGAAGGAAGACGTTGGGGGAGTTTTGATAGTCGAACTCGCCTCCGAACGTGATGCTGTGGCGTCCGGCAGAGTAGGTTGCGTTATTCTGGATTTGACCAACCTTGACGATGCGCCCCTGAGGCAGGTTGTTGGGAAGTCCGAGCCCGCTGGCTGCGTCGCCACTCTCCAAAGATCCAACTGAGACTGATGACGGGCAGGTGGCGAAGCTGGAGATGGTGCAGGTTGGGAAGCCGCCGCCGTCAAAGGCAAGCGTGCTCTGCTGGAAGCTGTAGCGAAGCTGATCGACCCAACGGGGAGAGAAGGTATGGGTGATATCCGCACCGATGGAGTGAACGGCATCCCTCACATTAACGAACCCGCCGTTGGCGGTAGCGCCATCTGGAGCTGTCGGGTTCTTCTGGTAGAAGTAACGAACGAAGAGAACATCCTTTGGAGTGATGTGGTAGTCGATGCGACCGAGGTCTTCCTGATCAGTGGTAACTTGGGGCACCGCACGAGAGAAGGTTGAGAAGGGGATGGACTGTGTTGTCGTGCCGTCGCTTACGGTCTCGATAACGGGTGTTCCCGTCGGGCGGGGGTTGCCAGCGGTTACGGCATAGGGGCTCAACTGCTGAAGGATCGGGATGGCTGGACTGTTTGGGTAGGCAGCAGCCAACGCCGCGAGACCAGCGGGCGTCGGGAAGAGAGCCGCGCCGCTGTTGGCCGAGCCGCCATTTTCGAAGAAGCGCTGGAAGTAAGTGGCACCGAAGGCGAAGAGCTTATCCTTGATAATGGGAACGCCGATGGTACCGCCGTACTGGTTATCCACGTACCGGGGAACAACGGGAACGATGCAGCCATCCGTGATGTCCTCTCCCTTTGCGCAGAAGCCGAACTGGGGCCCCTTAGAGACGCCGGTCTGGAGTGAGCTGGTGAAATCGCCCGAATACCGGTAGATGGCGGAGCCATGGATGGAGTTGGTGCCGGACTTGGTGATGTAGTTGACGACTGAGCCCATGTTGCGGCCGTATTCCGCACTGAAGTTATTAGTGATGATTTGGACTTCGGCGAGAGCCTCATCGTTCGAGAAGAAGACCTGGGGTCCGGCGACAGAGTTGTCGTTGTTCGACTGACCGTCAAGCTCGAAGTTATTCGAGCGGCCGCGCTGACCATTCGAAGAGATGCCAGCTCCGTTGGTATTGGAGAAACCGTCTCCGTGGGTGGAGACGACACCCGGAATCAACAGGGCAAGTTCATCAAACCCGCCACCGGTGGGCAGGTTGGTGATCGCCGCAGCATCGAAGGTTGTGGTCACCTGGGCTGCGGTGGTCTCAAGGAGTGCCTGAGCAGTGGAGACCTCGACGGTCTCGTTAGTGCTTCCCGTGGAGAGCTTCTCCGCTCCGAGGTCCAGAACACGATTACCCGTGATGTCAATGTTGCTCAAGGTGAGCGGCGCGAAACCGGAGACGTTGATCGACAGAGTATAGGTGCCAACTGCAAGGTCGTTCAGAGTGAACGCTCCGTCAGAGCCGGTCGTGGCCGTGAGTAAGGTATTTGTGGAGGCGCGAGTGGCAGTGACGGTGGCACCGGGGATGATCGCTCCAGTAGGGTCGACGACCGTACCGCTTAGCGTTCCGGTGATGATGCCTTGTCCGGAGAGTGAGGTAACTCCAGCAACGAGAAGAACGAGACCAGCGACTACAGAGAGTGTCTTTTTCATGCGCAGCGTACTCCTGAATAGGGGCAGAGAAGCGTGTGAGGATCTAGTCCCGAGAGACCGCATATACCTGGAGGATGTGTAATCGCTGAAGCAATTAGCACGCCAATCCGTTTTTTGAGCTGATAAGGCGCCTTCGAAGAAGATTGCGCAAGATCAACCGCGAAACACTATGAAAAATGGAGAATCTATTCAAGAATTTGTAGAGAAAAGAAAGAGGGACAGGCTTTGGCCTGTCCCTTTGAATGATGAGCGGTCAGAGTAGCTCTAGAAGTTAAGCTTGAGCTGGAACTCCGTGGTGCGAGGTCCGCCTGAATCAAAGGTGCCGGAGCCGCGCTCGATGCGATTGGAGTTGAGGACCGTTTGACTGTTCGGTCCATTCAAGTAGTTCGGTGTACCGGCATCCGCTACGTTGAGCAGCACTGAGTTGGGGATGCGTCCAAAGTTGCTGACGTTGAAGACGTTGTACATCGCCACACCGGGTGTTACGCTCAGCCCCTCATGGTAGCGGGCCAATTTGATGGGGTAGCTGACGTTGAGATCAAAGGTACGGAAGGCAGCGTTCGAAAGGGGTGTCGTGGGAGCCGCTGCAATCTGTTGCTGAACTCCACCTGAAGCGGAGAGTTCGGCAGCAGTGAAGAGTCCAGCGTTGATAAGTGCGGTACCCGCAGGGGTAGGCTGACCGGCGTTGGTTGCGTTGTATAGGTTAATGAGCTTGTTGAGGCTTGCACCTTTCACCTGATGCTCATAGTAGCCGGGCAAGGTACCCTGCACAAGATCGCCAGTCGTACCATCTCCGGTTACATCGCTTGTGAAGATAGCTCCAGTCGAGCCAGCCGTGCTATCGAGGGTTAGGTTCGACGGAGGCGCAGAGTAGAAGTGACCGATGAAGCCAAGAAGAACACCGTACTTGACCCCGAGGCTGCCGCCCAGGCTAAGTTCGTTTGTGTGATCGAGGTTGTTCCGGCCAATGTAAGCATCTGGCTGATCGTTATCCCACGCCTGGGTGCCGGCGAAGAACTGGTCGGACGCGCCGCCGGCGTTACTCACAACGCGCGACAGCGTGTAAGCAACGGACAAGTTGCTGCTTAGAATCCCGGGTAAGGGATGGGACTTCTGCTGTTGAAGAACGATCTGCAATGCGTCATAACCCGAGCGGCCTTGAGGAAGGATGAACAATCCCTGGCCAACGTTTGGGTTGACTCCAGCAAAAGCCGCGCCAGTGTCGGGAGTGAAGCCGTCTGCGGAGGCCGAGTATCCACCGAGGTACGCGGCACCACTGTCTAAGCCGTTTTGGGCGAAGCTGTTGATTGTCGCGCCATTTGCAATAGCGCAGTCGATAGAGGCAGTAGTGTAGCCTTGAGGGCAGCTTGCATAGTTTGACACTGTCGTCGCAATCGCGTTTTGTGCAGCGGTTTTGTTCAGCGTGCGGGCCGCTCCGACGTGGTTGACGTCTGTGGTGAGCGGGACTTTGATCGTCGCGTTATGCACATAATCAACGCTCAGGATCAACCCCTTGGCGAGCTCCTGCTGAACGCCTCCATTGATCTGAATGGAGTACGGCGAAACGTAAGGGGCACCGTAGATATTATTGGCTTTCAGGCCATCTCCCGTCCCGATAAACGATGGGTTAGCGCTGATAGAGCCTTGGACCTGAGCTTGATATTGAGCCTTGAGTGCGTTCACCTGTGGTGCCGCAACGCTAATCGCTTCAGTTGAAATGGTTGAGATCGGTACACCATTGACCTGCATTACCTTTGATGTGCCGGTAATTGGATCTTTATAGCCGGGGAGGTTGACGAAATTCGATCCGACATGCAGCGTCCCAGAGTTCTGGTACGCACCATTTGCGGTGATGACTTCACCGCGTGCGTTGCCGGTGTTGTTGAAGATGTCGCTCTCGTAGAAGAGTCCAATGCCTCCACGTATTGAAGTCTTGTGAGAGCCCGGGCTGAAGACGAATCCAGCCTGGGGGCTGTAGTTGCCATATGGTTGATGCGTCCGCTTACCAAGACCAACCTGATACTGATCGAAGAGTGGCGTATTTCCAGTGCAACCGGGGAACTGGAGCGAAGGATCAACTTCGGCGCAGGTAGGAGTCGGAAGATCCTGGTTCGCGCGGTCGGTGTCAACGCTCCAACGCAACCCAGCCGTAAGGGTCAAGTAGGGCTTTACCTTCCAGGTATCGGCAGCATAAGCTGCAAAACGCCAGCTAGGATTATCTCCGCCGGAGAGACCGAACCCGGGGCGCTCCGAAAACAGTGAGTTTCCATTCCCAAGAATGTATTCGTAGGCTACAAAATCGGTGTACGGATTTGTACCCGGACCCACCTGAAGACTTGGAGTATCAATTAGATACGTGAAGAGAGAAGCGCCAAAGAATTCAGCAGAGCCGCCGTTTTGAATGCGGTTCAACTCGCCGCCGAACTTCACCGTATGGGAACTCCTCGTCCAGGTACCGTCATATCGCAACTGCTTATCTGACTGATAAGTTTCCTGAGGAGCCAGATAATTAGGACCAGCAAAGAAGCTTCCGTAAAGCGTGACCTGATTGTCTGGACCGGTCGAGGGATTGTAGATGGAATTTCCGGCCGCCCCGGTTGCGTCTCCAAGGATGTTATGGAACTTCTCGTATCCCCCACGGAAGGAGTGCGTGAACTTTCCGGTTGTGAAGTCAGCACCGCCCACGAGCGCAGGCACGTTGTCTCGATTGGTATACACCGAGTAAGGAGTGAAACCGAAGGTGGCTTCGTCAAAGTTGACGCTATATGTTCCGCGAGCAAAAAGGTGGATACCACGCGGGCCGTTGTAGTCAAGGCGGCCCGTACTGTAAGTATCCTTGAAGGGAGCGGGTATGAACGGGTATTGAGAGGTGATCGAATTGAAGTTGGGGTCTGGCGATTGAGCGGCATCTTCTTCATGCTGGAGGATACGTTCCGCACCTCCGAAGAAGAACAGCTTGTCCTTAATGATCGGACCACCGATGTAGCCACCAAATTGGTTGCGTTGGAAGGGAGCATCAACGCCATTCACATTCCCAAAGCCGACACTATTATCCTGGAAGTTGTAGAAGCTGGTTCCATGAAAGGCGTTGGTTCCGGATGTAGTCGACACGAGCACCTGGCCCGTGGATGTGACTTCACCGGAGACATCCTGGGTCGAACGGTTGAGCTGGAGTTCGTCGATTGCGCCGCTAGGCACATTGAACAGCGTAGTACCGACGGTCTCGTCCGTAATATCTTGTCCGTCAAGCAGAATCCGAGTGGTACGTCCGCCGACGCCCGAAACGGAGAGTGCGGAGTAACCAGCCTTGGTCGGGTCGAACGACTCACCCGACTGCAGAATCACACCCGGCTGAAGCTGGGCGATGTCGAGAATGTTTCGGCCATTAATCGGAAGGGTTTCAATCTGCTGTTTCGTGACAACACCGGAGACGCCAATCTGATCGGTGTTAATCTGCAGCTCACCAGCACTCACCTCAATCGTTTCGCTCGCCTGACCGAGGGTGAGCTTCTCACTTCCAGGGGTAACCGTTCCAGTTCGTACCACGGTACTCACACGCAGACCCTCAAAGCTTGGAGCACTCACCGAGATCAGGTAGGAGCCGGGCGTTAGGGGACCAAGACTGTAGTACCCGGCTTTATCTGTGGTCAAGGTGTGTGTGTAGCCGGTCTCCGGGCTGCTAATGGTCACTTGTGCATCGGGAACCTCAGCGCCTGATGGGTCAGTGATGGTGCCTTGAATTGACCCGCCGTTCTGTGAAACTGCCTGTCCGTAGCTCAGCGTGGAGGCACTTGCCAGTGCGAGAACGGCGAAGCGCCGGGTATCGATTCTGAAGAAACTTCTCATTCCTATTGCTCTCCCTTGGGACTTGCTGACTAGGACTGGTGTATGAGTTCCCAGAGCCATGTTGTATGTACTTGGCTCGGCTGCCTGTATGAACTGATGTTAGCCAGAGCAGCAATTCCGAGGCCAAACTTTTCTCTGGGAATGACGGATAAAGCGTTCCCGCAAATCAAAGACTTCAGGCTGTAAGCTCGCACGTCGGTGCTTAGGAGCAGTGGAATGATTTCTTCACTTTTTCATATTCACTTCCAAATGCTGGAGCAAAGGGAAGAGGCGCTCCGAAGAGCGCCCCATGTGTGCCAGGAAAGCTAAAGGCTAGAAGAGGATCTTCGCGGTGAGTTGCATGGCGCGGGCATTATTAAGGAACTCTTTATCTGGCCGGTTGAAGAAGGAGCTCGTGACGGTCTGGAAGTTATAGCTGGAGGTATAGCTCGGGCCGTTGACGTTGTCGATCGATCCCGGAATGTACTGCGGGTGATTGAGGACGTTAAAAGCCTGAGCTCCGAACTGGAAGGAGTAATGGTCGAAGAAGCTGATGCTTTTGTAAGCGGCCAGATCGAAGTTGTCGATGGGCCGAACGGGAAGAGTATTTCGCTCGGAGTTCGGCAGCGTTCCCTTACCTGCCTGAATGTAGTAGGCGTTGGGATTGACTGCGCTGTAGCCGACAAGGTCTGCACTGCACTCAGTCACACCTTCGGCACAGTTCGCACTGAGGGCGGCACTATAGATCGGGGTGACGGCAGATCCCGTTCCTTTGACTCCGTTCGGGTTGATGATGGTCCGGTCGATAGCTGCGCCACTGTCGCCGTTGAGGTTGGAGTTGACCCCCGAGAGGACCGTCGCATACTCCGGGGACTCGTAGGTGTAGATGGGTGAGACCAGCCAGTTTCCGAGGACGTTGCGCTTCAGGAAGCTGCTGGAGTGCTTGTAGAGGGGGAGATCGTAGAGCACTTCCACCGAGACACGGTGGGTGCGATCAAGAGCGGAGCGGCTGTAGTCTCCTGCAATGTTCTGCGAGTTCTGCTCACGGCGTGGAGTAAGTACGGTCGCGAAGACTTCATCGGTCGCGTCGTCGAGAGTCTTCGAGTAAGTGTAGGAGGCGTTCAGCTGCAAGCCATGCTCGTAGCGGCGGGTGAGGTTCGCGACAAGGGCGTTGTAGTTGGAGCTTGAGAACGGCTGGTAGGAGGTGATCTTGCTGGTGAAGCCCGCGGTCAGCCACGCCGGAACGATGTTCGAGAGAGCGGAGATGGCGGCAAGGTTGTTGGTTCCGTTCGCAGGACCACTCAGAATCGTGCTTCCGGCTGCGGTGAAGAGCTGGTTAGCGGCGGTCGTCCTGGGCTGAATGTTGATCTGGTCCTGCGTTGGCAGATGGATGCCACGAGTGCCGATGTATCCAATCTCAGCCGTGTAGCTGCTTCCGATGGTCCGCTGAATGGTAAGGGTGTAGGTCTCCGAGTAAGGAACGACCTGGTTGGGAAGCAGGGCGGAGGTCGCAGCGCGCTGGGCCGCCAGACCCGCTGGAGTGCTGGGGAAGATCGTTAGAGCCACTCCGGAACCAGCCGGAAGTCCACCATTAGCTAAGAAGTTTGGCGAGCCGAAGGCAGGAGCGTTTCCGGTGCCGACGTCCTCCGTGGAAGAGAGCTGCGGGGGAAAGGAGAGTGTGCCGAGGTTGTCGAAGAGGACGTCGTAAGCCATGCCGAAGCCGGCGCGGATCGAAGTCTTTGTATCCGGAGCCCAGTTCACGCCGAAACGCGGGGCGAAGCTGGTATAAGCCGGCTGCGGCGCGTTGAAGCTGGCCAGTCCGGGAACCGAAGCGGCGATGTTCAAGCGCTGCTCACGCTCGCCCACCGGAACCGAGGTGAACTCGTAGCGCAAACCAGCATTGATGGTCACGGTTGGCGTAATCCGCCAAGTATCGTTTCCGTACCCGTAGAGGGCAGTCTGATCGCCATAGTAGGTAGTGCTTCCTGACGAACGCTCTGCGAATCCGTTGTCGTCGGGAGCCAGGTCATGCAGGTACTGGTTCAATGCTGCGTACTCGTAGTCGCCGCGGGCACGTTGTGTGAAACCCTGAGGCGAGATGTACTTGCGGCCATCAAAGCCAATCTTGAAGGTGTGCTTGCCCTTCACGTAGCTGATGTTGTCAGTGACCTGGTAGAGATTCTGGATGGTGAACTGAGGAGCGTTACCGTCGGGACCGAGGGTGATGTCGCCCTGATCATAAAATTGGAAGGTAGGGAAGGCATCCAGGCCGGGGAAGCTGAAGGCTCCGGCGGTGAGAGTGTTGCTGTAGCGGTTGAAGCCAATGCGGAACTCGTTCGTGAGATTCGGGGTGAAGGTGTGGTACTCGGAGAGCGCAAAGAGGTGGAATTTGAAGGGCTGACCGGTGTAGAAGACAGGCAAGCTGATTCCGCCGGAGGTATCCGTGGAGGTCTCCGTGTTGTAGAGGTAGCGGAGACGGAGTGAATCCTTGCTGGTGATGTTGTAATCCACGCTGGTAGTCAAGGCATCGAAGAGGGTGGGGGCGCCGGCATTGATCTGGAAGTTGCCGAGTGCAACATCGTGGGGTGCGCCCGCACTATCGGTGACGGTAAGGACCTGGGGGCCAGCTGCGCCTGTGGCGCAGGCGTTGTCGGTTGCATCGGTCACCTGAGCGCCTCCCAAGAAGTTCGCAGCAGGAGTGTACTTCTCGTATTGTTGCAGGTTTGTCGCACTGAAAGAGCCGGCAAGGCTGTTGAGCGTCGCAATCCCGGCGGCAGTGGGAACGCAAACATATCCGCTGGCGTTCTGCCCGATAGTGTTGCGCTCGAAGTTCGCAAAGAAGAAGAGCTTATCGCGGAAGATGGGGCCGCCAAGTTGGCCGCCGTACCGGTTGTTGTCATACTTCGGGTTTGGGATCTTTCCGCCGGCGATACCGCTTGCCGCGTTCAGGTTCCGATTCTGGAAGTACTCGTAAAGACGCCCGTGGAACTTGTTTGAGCCGGAGAGGACGGTCGTATTGAACTGTCCACCCGAGGAGTGCCCGAACTCCGGGGAGAACTGATTCGTGATCAGGGTGAAGTTACCGACAGCGTCGTTGGGAAGGTAAACGAGCGGTCCTGTGACGGCCTTGTTGTTGTTGTCGATGCCTTCAAGCTCGAAGTTGTTGTTGCGAGGACGCTGACCACCAACCGAGGGACCGACGCCTATACCGAGACCGCCGGAGGAGGCTACACCCGGGCTGAGCAGGGAAAGATTCAGAACACCGCTCTGACCCGCGCCGCCGATGCTCGCGGTGGGAACCTCGGAGACCTCTTCGTTCGAGAAGGTAGTGGTGAGGTTTGTGCTCGTGGTGTCGAGAACAACTCCGGATTCAGCTGAGACTTCGACCGTCTGACTTGCCCCGATGCTAAGCGTCACATCCGCGGTGGCAGTCTTGTTCAGTTCAACCAAGACGCCCTTCAGATCATAGATCTGAAAGCCCGAAGCGTTGATGGTGATGTCATACATGCCGGGAAGCAGGTTGCCCACCCGGAACTCGCCGCTACTCCCTGCAGTCACGGTGCTGGAGACCTTAGTCTCCTGATTGGTGACGGTAACCTTGGCTCCGGGAAGAAGAGCACCGGTTGTGTCCTTCACGGTTCCGACAAGGTCTCCGCTGGTGGATTGAGCGAGCACCATGCCAGCCGAGAGGCTGAAGGCTGCGAGAGGCAGGAAAACGGAGGTGCGTCTGAACATTCTTATCTCCAAAAAGTTATGAGGCGGTGCAGGTCTGCGAACACAGATCATTCCGTGGTGAACGGAAGAGGTCCTGATGTTGGTGGTCTGCTGAGAAGGGAGCAATTTGCTTGCCAAAGCTTGGTCTAATTTTGGCAGTAATTTGACCCAGGAAAACATGACCTCAACTCATCCAGAAATGGAAAGGAGGAGACTGAATCCCAGGATCTATTGGATCTTGTATATGTCGCCGACGCGATGCTCGTTCTTCCCGGCTTAGGCTGCCTTGGCAGGTCTGGTGAGGGAGGTACCGCCCGATCGTTAGGTCGGTGGCTACGAAGCGAGTAGGTAGAGAGCGTACCGCTCTTCGGTAATTCCGTGGCGATCGGCGGCGGCGTCTTCCTCGGAGAGCGGGAAGATTCGGCTCCATACGGGAACCAGCCGGGGAAAACGGGCAAGAAGGCGATCGTAGCTGGGATTGGCGAAGAGAAGGTACGTGGAGGGGAAGCCGCCGGCGGTCTGCTGAAGGAGGTTGGAAATCGTCCTGCGCAGAACCGGGCCGAGGAATGGATGGTAGAGGAAGATGAGACGAGGGCCGGCGGGATACCTGACCGACGTCGCGTTCTGGACGAGCACCTGAATCGATGGCTCGGACGCGGTATTGGCTTTGGCGATCGTGGCTAGTTCCGGGGAGATCTCAACTCCGAGGCTTTGGGCGAAGCCGAACTCGGCCGCTACCAGCAACGCGCGGCCCTTCCCGCAGCCGAGGTCGAGGAACGTGTACTCGGAGGGGGCCACCGGACACGCTTTAAGCGCCTGGATGAGCGTACTGGGCGAGATCGCGTAGTAGGCAGTGTTGTACAGATCCGCGGGGCAGCCGGTTTCGAGCGATCCGCCAGGAATATAGCCGGAGGTATCGACACCATGAGCCAGGTCGAAAGGGTGCGGAGCGTTAGGCGTGTAAGCCGAACCGGATGCTGGGGGAGCGGGTGGCCGGAGGGCACGCACGCCGTAGTTGTCCAGGGCGTGGAGGAGCCTGCGATAGAGGCGCATGTGGCTAGCGGCGGTCGAGGAAGCCGTGGATGAGGCGGCGGTCGCGCTTGCTGGGGCGGCCCTGGCGGGGGAGGTCGAGGATCTCCATGGCTTTGCGCTCCTCGGCCGCCTTGCGGCGAGCTTCCCTGCTCTCCTCGGACTCGCGGTAGAGAGTTTGTGCGATCTGGGCTGAACCGCGCGAATGGCTCACCTCGAGTACCTCGATCTGGAACTCTCCGGCCTCGTTGCGGATGGTAAGGCGATCCCCGACTTTGACCTCTCTGGACGGCTTAGCGGCCTGACCGTTGGAGACGATGCGTCCCATGTCACAGGACTTCGAAGCAAGTTCGCGCGTCTTGAAGAAGCGTGCGGCCCAGAGCCACTTGTCGATGCGGGTGCCGGTCATAAGAGCAGTCGAGAAAACGTGTGGAGGCGTGAAGCCGTTAGTTGACCTTGTTCAGGATATCGTTTGCCTGCTGCAGAGTGGTGGCGGGGGAGATATGGAAGTCGGAGCGGACCTCATCCTCCTGGTCTCCGATACTCTTGAAGAAGAGCGCGTGACCGCTGATATGGACGTGGGTTTCCGTGATCTGCCAGTGGTGGGGGGCTACCTCCCGGCGTTCCACCTGGAAGCTGCCGCCCTGGCGCAGGCGGCCGAAGATGCCGTAGCCGAACTTGACGTCGTCCACGAGTGAGCCGCGGATGGTGGCGATGCGGTTCTGGGGCCGGGAGATGACGATCTGACCGGACATGGCAGAGAGGACGCGCGCCTCCATGCTGGGGGGATTGAAGGCGGGGTCCGGCTTGAAGTCCAGGGTGGTGAGGTCGCCGTGCTCGGAGGCGATGCTCCAAAGGTAGGCGACGGGCAGGAGCTTGAGCATCTGCTCTGCCTGCTGATCGTCATGAGTGTTGTTCTGGCGGAGCTTCCGCATGGCGTCCGGGTTGGACATCAGGGTGCCGCGGGCGGAGTCGTCTGCGGCGCGGTCCTGCGGGGAGAGTGGACGGCCGTGGTCCTGCAGCTTCTTCTTCAGGTTACCGGCGGGGGTTTCGACGGTGTAGTAGAGGGTGTCGTGGTCGGGGGTGATGTCGTGGTCGCGGTACATGAACGGGGTGTGATCGGTCTTGTTGGACTGGAGCTCCGTAGCGACAGCGGAGGCGACCATGGCTTTTGGATCTTGTGCGCGGGCGGCAACAGGGAGGGTGAGGCTAAGAGCGGCAAGAGCTGTGAGGAATCGGGTCATCCAATAGGTAAGACGCAGGTTTCGTCCCGGTGTCTCCTTGATCCTCCTTGAGGACAGAGTTGAGGCTGACCTCCCCCCTCCCCCCATTCTAATGCAAAGTCTTCTATCGAGGTACTTTAGGTCCGGACTTGAGGTATACAGTGCTCCAAAAAGTGTGCAACGTGCCCGGACGAATCTCAGAGGCGCAGAGAGGCCAGAGCGACGGTCGCGGCGTGGAAGCCGGCCATGCCGTGGACGCCGCCCCCGGGTGGGGTGGAGGCGCCGCAGAGGAAGAGACCGGGGCGTGGGGTTCGGTAGAGAGATAAGGTCGGGCGGACGAGGAGCTGGCGGGGGGTCATGGCACCGCCGGAGAGGTCGCCGCCGTGGAGGTTCGGGTTCCAGGATTCGAGGGCGGCGGGCGGAGAGAGGGTGCGGGCCAGGACTACGTCGCGGAAGGCTGGGGCGAAGCGGAGGATTTGGCGCTCGATGGCTTCGGTATGGTCGAGGGTAGAGCCGTTGGGGACGTGGCAGTAGGCCCAGGCGGTGTGTTTTCCTTCCGGGGCTCGAGTGGGATCGAAGAGGCTGGGCTGGACGAGGAGGACGAAGGGGTTTTCGTTGCGCTCGGAGGCAGGGCGGGCGCGCTCTGAGGCGGCGATCTCTTCCAACGATCCACCTAAATGGACGGTGGCGGCGCGGGCGCAGTCCGGGGCGGTCCAGGGAATGGGGGCGGAGAGGGCGTAGTCGATCTTGAAGGAGCCGGGGCCGTAGCGGAAGGCGGCGAGCCGGCGGCGATAGGCGGGAGGAAGTTCGGAGCCCGCGATCTTGAGTATTTGGCTGGGGGTCACGTCGGCGAGGATGAGATCCGTGTCTGGGAGGGTGGTGATCTCGTGGCCGGTCTCGATTTTGCCGCCCAGGGATTGAAGATGGCGGACGAGCAGGCCGGTGAGGGTCTGGGCACCTCCGCGCAGGATGGGCCAGCCGGAGGAGTGGCCGGCGGCCATCAGGACCAGGGCTACGGCAGCTGACGTCGGGGTGTCGAGCGGAAGGACGGAGTGGGCGGCCATGCCCGCGAAGAGGGCGCGGGCGCGGGGACCGCGAAAGCGCGTCTTCGCGAGCGAGGTGGCGGAGAGCAGCGCGGAGAGGCCGAAGCGGGCGAGGAGAAACGGGTGTTGCGGGATGTGGGCTACGGGCGCGAGGAGGTCGGGGACGAGTTGCGGGAAGGCTTCGGCGATGGGTTCGAGCAGGGATCGGTACTTGCGGCCGTCTTCCGGGTCGAGGTTGGCAATGGTGTCTGCGATGGAGTGCTCGAGCATAACGGCGGTGCCGTCGTCGAGCGGGTGGGCGCAGGGGGCGGGAGGCTCGATCCATAGATCCTGGATGCGCGGGATGTCGGGGTCTAGGGCGAGGGAGTTGAAGAAGGGACCGGCCTTGCCCATGGGGTAAACGGAGGAGCCGAGGTCGTGGTGGAAGCCGGGGAGGTTGACTTCGGCGGTCGAGCAGGCGCCGCCGAGACGGGAGTTGCGCTCGTAGACGGTGGTGGAGAGGCCGGCGCGGGCGAGCGTAATGGCGGCGGCGAGGCCGTTGGGGCCGGAGCCGATGATGGAGGCTGTGGGCATGGTGGCGGAGAAAGTGGAATAGACAACGGCAGGTGCAAAGGCCACTACGGAGTTCTTCGCTGCGATCAGAATGACCCAGTGCCTTTGCTACGATCCCCTCGACATATCGAGAGATTTTGCTTAGGAGTCCTGGTCGCTGTTTGAGCCGTTCTGGTTGCGGCCCAACCGAAAGACGCGGCTGAGGTCCCCGATGCGGTTGCGCAGGGATTGACGCTCCAGCGGCGTGCCATGTTTGCGGGTGAAGGCGTCCAGGCTGAGGCCATGGTTTGCGTCCTGCGCGACGGCCTCCGGGGCAGGCTCAGGCTTGACGGCGGCGCGGGCTGCGGGGATTCGGCGGGTGCGGAGTTCCGGCTCCGGATGATGGTCCGGGGCTGGGCTGGGCGGCGCTTCCACGGCCTGGAGTTCGAGCGGGTTTGCCGGGTGGGACCCGGGGGAAGTCAATGCCTGCTCTTCGGGGACTTCGGCGAGGCTGGCGGCGGGTTGCGGGATCAGGGCGCGCCTGAGAGCGGCGGCACGGCTGATGGGGGTGCGGGTCTGGTCGTAGAAGAGGCCGGAGGGGGCGTCGATGTGGATGTAGCGGAGGGTCCGGCGATGCTCGTAGGTGTGGATCGTACCGGTCTGGGCGACGAAGAGGAAGTCCGCGGCTTCGGCGGGAGCCAAAGCGGCATGAAGGGGTGCGTACTCCGGGTCAGGGTCGGGCTCGGCTGGTTCTGGTTCAGCTGCGGCCGGCTCGGGTTCGACTGCAGCTATCGTTTCAGCGGATGCGGCCGGCTCAGGTTGAGAGGCTTCTTCGGGACGGGCGGACTCTACCGGCGTGGACTCCTGCGCACGAGACTCCATCACTGCCACAGCTTCAGAGGATGACGTTGCTTCAGAAGATGACGCTGCCACCGGCGTCTCTGCCGGCTCCGCGTGGACTTGCTCCGAGGCCTGAGAGCCGGGGGGGTCTGCCGATGCGGCGAGCGGCTCCGGCGGTTTCGTCTCTGCCTGGCTTACAGGTTTGGAGGCAGCTTCTTCCGGCGCCTGGTTAAGGCCCTCGTAAAAGTAGAGGATGGTCGCGACGTCAGCTTCAGGAAGGATCTCGAGCATCTCCGTATGGATTTCAGGATCGGATGCCGGAGTTTCGCTGGATCGCTCGGGGACCGCAAGCGGCTCTGAGTCAAACGCCTCGTGTTCAACGGTCGACCGGTCTTCAACTTGAAGTGTGGCCGGGGCTTCCATGGATGCTACAAGCGGCTCCGCTTCGGCCATGGTCTCGTCGAGCGGAAAGCGGTGCTCGTGCGACTGGGATTCGTGGACGTGATCCGCGTCGGCTTCGATTTGGGCTTCGGAGGGCTCGGGGTAAGCGGTCTCGGAGCTCAGGTCGGCGTCGTCGATGTAGACCATGCGGTCGTTATAGAGGTTACGGACGCCGAGATCGCGATCGATATGGATAAAGCTGCGGCTGATGGTCTGGCCCGCGCGGGAGCGGATGCGAACCGCATAGCCGTTTTCGGTGTGCAGATGCATGGCGCGCTCCAGTTCCACGGTGCGCCCGTCGTCCAAAGCGAGGGACAGACGGGCGCTCTCGGCGTCGTAGGTTCTTGCCCCGAGCGCCCCAACCTGACCTTGCTCGATGATGCCGAGTTGGGCCAGGATGATGGCGGCGCTTCCGGGCAGAGGTTCGTACAGCATACTGCGGAGGAAGCGGGCGTCAATTGCCTCGGTCAATGCTTCGTTCAACGGGGAGCGGACGTTCGGACGGAAGGCTTCGCTCTCCGGCTGACGATCCCGCGGCGTGCTGCTCGACCGGTAGTGATCCCAGAGACGGCGTAGTCTCGCGAAAGTGGTTGGGTGACGGGCGTTCCGCACCGTTCCCTTCCAGTTCGGTGGCGCGACCGTTCCCTTCAAGGCTGCGGCCGGTCCAGGCGGGCAGGGCAGGCGGTCCGCCGGTCATGTCGGCGAAGACGGCGGCGAGGTCAGCGGCCATGGCGATCTTGGACTGGAGCTTCTTGGTGGTCTCCTCGGTCTGCTGCAGGAGACGCTCGAGCAGGTCGGGGATCTTGCCGACGGCTTCGATGCGCATGGCGCGGGGGGCGTCGTTGAAGGCCCAGACCTCTTCGGAGTCGTCGTCGTGGTCAATGTGGTTCCCGGTGACGTCGCGGAGGGCGAGGCCCCACTTGCCGCCGACGCGGGCGTAGCCGAGATCGCGGTTCCAGTACTGGGTTTCGTCCGATGAGCCGCTGATCTGGACCCAGGCGGGGAAGCCGAGGCCGAGTTTCTTGAGCGAGGCGTCGAGCTGGCGGATGACTTTGCGGAGATCGTCTGAGGCGGTGTGCAGGGTCTGGGCGGCCGTGGAGAGCTGCTTGAAGGAGCCTTCAACCCGCGCCGTCGATCCGTTCGTACTTTTGGGAGCCATTGATTTTACCTGTCCGGAGTTGCGTTAGATCTCGCTTTGCAGCGGAGGAACCGAGGATGTGACGGGACTCGGTGGGATTCAGTATAGCTCGAAAGTTTTACGGTGGAGCTTAGGTGATGAGGGCTCGTTTGGCTTTCTTGCCGAGGCGGAGCGTGAGAGTTGCGGGGAGGTCCGAGAGTTCCAGAACGGGGTCTTTGTGGACTTCGCCGTCGATCTTGACGGCTCCCTCGCGGAGCTTGCGGGTGGCTTCGGAGTTCGATGGGGCGAGGCCGCAGTGGACTAACAGCGGCGGGATGCGGATGGTGAAGCCGGGCACTCCATCCTGGGCATTGTGAGCTTCGGTGCCGGCTATCTCAGATTGGGGGATGCCTACTTCTTCAATGTCGTCCGAGACGCCGCCCTGCTGGAACTGCTTCGACCAGTTTTCTTCCGCATGCGCGGCGATCTCCGGGGTGTGGAAGCCGGCGGTGATGAGGCGGGCAAGGTCGCGCTTGGCCTGCATGGGGTGCAGGGCACCAGAGGCGATTTGGGATTCGATGGCGGTGATCTCGGCGGGCAGGACGTCGGTGAGGTAGGTGTAGTAGCGGGGGATGAGGGCGTCCGGGATGGTCATGAGCTTGGTGAACATGTCGAAGGGGGAGTCTTCAACGCCGACGGCGTTGCCGAGGGATTTGGACATCTTCTGGACGCCGTCGAGGCCTTCGAGGATGGGGGTCATGAGGACGATCTGGGGGGGCTGGCCGTTTCGGCGCTGGAGACGGCGGCCCATGAGGAGGTTGAACTTCTGGTCGGTGCCACCGAGTTCTACATCGCACTCCAAGGCTACGGAGTCGTAGCCCTGGGCGAGGGGATAGAGGAGTTCATGCAGGCTGATCTCCTGCTCGGAGTTGAAGCGGGCATGGAAGTCTTCGCGTTCGAGCATCTGGGAGACGGTGGTGCTGGCTGCGAGGTGGATCATGTCGGCATAGCCGAGCTTCGCGAGCCACTCGGAGTTGTAGCGGACTTCAGTCTTCTGCTCGTCGAGGATGCGGAAGACCTGTTGCTTATAGGTCTCAGCGTTCTGGTCGATCTCGGCCTGCGTGAGCTGCTTGCGGGTCTGGGATTTGCCGGTGGGGTCGCCGATGAGGGCGGTGGAGTCTCCGATGAGGAAGATGACGGTGTGGCCGAGCTGCTGGAAGTGACGCAGCTTGCGCATCAGGACAGTGTGGCCGAGATGGAGGTCGGGAGCGGTGGGGTCGAAGCCGGCCTTGACGCGGAGAGGGATGCCTGATTTCAGGCTGGCCTCAAGGCGCAGCTTCAGGTCTTCAAGCGGGATGATCTCGGCGGCACCTTTGGTCAGGAGGGCGAGCTGTTCTTCTACGGGAGGAAAGGTGGTTTGCAGGCTGGGCATAGGCATCTATGAGTATAAGGAAGGGCTATGCCGGATAAGGTTCGCAAGGCGGAGCGCGAGACGCCGAAGAAGGAGAAGATCTGTAAGACCTGCGGGCGGGCGTTTGCGTGGCGGAAGAAGTGGGAGAGAGACTGGGATGTCGTGAAGTACTGCTCGGATGCTTGCCGCGGAAGTAAGGCGGGAGATGCGGATACGGCTTTGCAGGCGGCGATTCTGGGGTTGCTGGCGGAGCGGGGACGGAAGAAGACGATCTGTCCGTCTGAAGCTGCCAAGGCTGTGGGTGGGAAGGACGCCCGGCGAGATTGGGAGGGGCTGATGGAGCCGGCGCGGGCGGCTGCAAGGAGGCTGGTGGCGGCGGGGAAGATCGTGATCACGCAAGGCGGGCAGGTTGTTGATGCGTCTACGGCTAAGGGTGCGATTCGTTTGAAGCTGCGGTAAAGATTCTTCGAACCTGGATGGGCGTGAGGGGCGCGAGACGCTTCTAACAGTCGCATGGCTACTGCGAAGAAGAGTGCGGCGAAGAAGGCTCCGGCAAAGAAGAGCGCCGGGAAGAAGGCTCCGGCGAAGAAGGCGGCAAAGAAGTCGGCGGCGACGACGTGCTGGCCGGGCTTTGAATCGGTGCCGGGCAAGGAGCCGGGGACCAAGGGAAGCTGCGAGCCCAAGGAGCACCAGACCGCGGGTGAGAAGAAGGCGGACAGCAAAGCCGCGGCTGCGAGCAAGCTCCAGAAGGCCGGCGGGAATAAGGCCAAAGCAAATAAAAGCTAGGCACTTCGTGCTGTCCTGGGCTTCGCCCCGCCCTCCTGTTGGTCGGCACAGGACTTCGTGTCAGCCAACGGTATTCCCCCGAAGGTGCCGTCTCCCCTGGGCGGTTCGTTCGGTACACTGCTGCCATGAATGCTGAACGGGTACGGACGTTTCTGCTGTCGCTCCCGCATGTGGTTGAGACGGAGCAGTGGGGCGGCCTGGTGTTCTGGGTTGGGGATAAAGCGGTTGGCGGCAAGATGTTCGTCCTGCTTCACCTTGAAGCGGGTCAGAGACCCATCTTTTATCCCGCGGGGCAGGAGCGGTTTGGGGAGCTGGTGGAGCGCGAAGGGATCGTGCCGGCTCCGTACATGGCCAGGATCTGGTGGGTGGCGGCGGAGCGATGGAGGTGCATCGTGACCGGGAGTGGGAAGAAGAGTTGCGGGCCGCGCATGCGCTCGTGTATGAGAAGCTGCCGCCTAAGGTGAAGGCGACGCTCGCGCTCCCGAAGATGAAGCTGAAAGAGGCCGTTGCCGAGGGGCGGAAGAAGAAGGACGCGTGGGAGGCGAGGGAGGTGATCCGCAAGGCACAGGTGGGCAAGAAGAAGGGTGGGAACTCGCCGGTGAACCTGGACTGACCTTGCTCTCTAGGAGACCTCCGGGGCGGCGTCAAAGAGACCGCGGAAGCTCAGGCGATAGGCCCATAGGAGGAAGACCTCCAGGATGGTGGCGACAAGACCCGGGCCGATGCCGCTTCCGCCCATCATGGTGATGTGGAAGAGCAGGATGTTGACGATCACCGGGGCCAGGATAGTGAGGCCGAGCGGGACGTAACGGCCGACCAGAAGCAACAGGCCGCCGATCACCTGGCAAAGCCCGATGAAGGCCATCCACTTATGCGCCATGAGGATTGTAGACAAAGTAGTGGCATCGCTGGGGGGCTGCGGCGGCATGGGCAGGAAGGGAAAGAGGATGTTCGCGCCGAAGATGAGGAACATGAGGCCGAGCAGGATGCGGACGGCGAGGATGGCTTTCTTCATGGCGGAACTCCGGCGTTCAAGGATGCTGAGCGAGATGGGAGCAGCATACCGGATGCAGGGGAAATCGGCGAGTCATTCTGATGGTGGCTTAGGATTTGGAGCGGAGGACGTCCGGATGAGTGGAGTGATGCTGTCGCTGGAGGGAAAGGTTGCGCTGATCACGGGTGGCTCGCGGGGGATCGGCGCAGCGACGGTAAGAATGTTTCGGCAGGCAGGGGCGAAGGTGGTCTTCAGCTATGAAAAGGCGCAGAGTACGGCTGAGGCTTTGGCGGCAGAGATGGGCGGCGACGCGGTTTGCCGGGCGGTGCGGCAGGAGCTTCGGACGCCGGAGGATGGGCGGGCTCTGGTTACGGCGGCAGTGGGAGCGTTTGGACGAGTGGATTGCCTAATCGTGAACCATGGGATCTGGCCGCCGCACGATCAGCCGATCGCCACGATGACGGACGAGCAGTGGCGTGGCACGTTGGCGATCAATCTGGATAGTGTGTTCGGGCTGGTGCAGGCGGGAGTGGCGCAGATGCTTGGACAACCGTTGAGGAGCAGCGACGGGCGGTGGACGGGCAGTGGAAAGGCAGCCAGGGGCCATATCGTGCTGATTGCTTCTACGGCGGCGCAGCGGGGAGAGGCGTTCCATGCGGACTACGCGGCGAGCAAAGGTGCGCTGGTCTCCCTGACGAAGAGTCTTTCGAGCGAACTGGCGGGTCAGGGCATCTACGTCAACTGCGTGGCGCCGGGATGGGTGGCGACTGAGATGAGCATGGCTGCCTTGAGCGATCCCGAGACGTCTAAGAAGGCGACGGCACTGATTCCGCTGGGCCGCGTCGGGCATGTGGATGAGATCGCCGGGCCGGTAATGTTTCTATGCACACCGCTGGCGGGGTTCGTCTCCGGCGAGATCTTCAATGTGAACGGTGGGGCCGTACTGGTTGGTTAGAGGCAGTGAGGGGCGATGAGACGGTTTGTTCTAGGGGTGATGCTGGTGGTGGGGCTGGGATCGGCGGCCGAGGCTCAGCAGAGTGCGCAGGAGATGCAGAATGCGGCGCCGAAGGCTCGACCGGGCGAGACTGAGGAGCAGCACGGGCAGCGGCTGCTGGATGAGATGTTGAAGGCGCTCGGCGGCGACGCGTGGCTGAATCGCGGGACCGTGTACACGGAGGGCTCGGTCGCAAGCTTTTTCCGCGGCACCCCGACCGGAAGCGTGGTTCGGTTTGATGAGTACAAGAAGCTGGCGGCCAACGGTTCGGCGGAGCTGACCCGTATGGAGTACCTGACCGTCAAGGGCATGATCATGCCTGGGATGAAGAAGGATGTGCTGCATATCTGGACCGCCGACAACGGTTATGAGTTGACGTTCAAGGGCAAGACTACGCTGCCCGCGCCGCAGGTGCAGGAGTATATGCGGCGGCGTGCGCACTCGCTGGACGAGGTGGTAAAGGTGCTGGCGAAGTCGCCGGGCGTGGCGATCGTGGCCGAGGGCACCGGCATGCGGGACCGGATCCCAATCGACAAGGTCACCGTACTCACGGCGAACAACGATGCGGTCACGCTGGAGTTGAGCCAGGAGACGCATCTGCCGGTGGAGCGTTCGTTCGAGTGGCGGAATGAGCAGTTCAAGGATCACGACGTGGACGAAGAGGTCTACGGCGACTGGCGGATGATCCAGGGGATCGCCACGCCGATGAACATGACCCGTTACAAGGACGGCGATATGGCGAGCCAGACCTTCTACACCAAGGTCAAGTACGGCGATGCGATGGGGCCGGAGCTGTTCAACCCGGACGCGCCTTGGGTGAAGAAGTAGGAGCAGGGCACCCGGTTTATACTCGGGGCTGCCATGAGTGAAGCCGAAGTCAAGCCACCGCCCGCCGAGTCTCCCGCCCCGGTCTCCCGAATTCTGCCTACCGTCCTGGATATTCAGCAGATCATGGCGTTGATGCCGCATCGATATCCGTTTTTGCTGATCGACCGGGTCATTGAGCTGGAGCCGCGCAAGCGAATCGTCGCGATCAAGAATGTGACCGTGAATGAGCCCCAGTTTATGGGACACTTTCCGGGGATCCCGATCATGCCGGGTGTCTTGATGATCGAGGCCATCGCACAGGCGGGCGGCGCGCTGCTGATGTCCGAGATTCCGGACCGCGAAGAGAAGCTGATGATGTTTACCGGGATCGATGGCGCGAAGTTCCGGCGGGCGGTGGTGCCGGGCGATCAGTTGCGGATTGAAGTGACGGTGCTGAACTGGCGTATGACCGCGGTCAAGATGCTTGGCAAGGCGACCGTCGAAGGCAAGCTGGCGTGCGAGGCGACGGCGACCTGCATGATCGTGCCGCGAACGCCGAAGTCCAAGGCTGCTGCGCCGCCGGAGACCGCCGAGTGAGCATCCATCCGACCGCGATCGTCGAGGGCGGAGCGGTGATTCCGGAGTCCTGTACGGTGGGGCCTTTCTGCACGATCGGCAGCAACGTAGTGCTGGGTGAGGAATGCGAGCTGGTCTCGCATGTGGTGCTGGCGGGGCACACGACTCTCGGCCGGGGAGTGCGCGTATTCTCCTTCGCCTGCGTGGGCATCGCGCCGCAGGATCTGAAGTATAAGGATGAACCGACTCGGGTTACGATCGGCAGCAGAACCGACATCCGGGAGTACGTCACCATCTCTCGCGGCACCGCAGGCGGCGGCGGAACAACCAGTGTAGGCGACGACTGCCTGATCATGGCCTATACGCATATTGGACACGACTCTTCGATCGGCAATGGATGCATCCTGGCCAACTCCGCGACGCTGGCGGGGCATGTGACGGTGGAGGACTTCGCGGTGGTCGGCGCGCTTTGTCCCGTGCACCAGTTCTGCCGCATCGGAAAGTACGCTTATATCGGCGGCGGCACGACGATTACGCAGGACGTGCTGCCGTATTCGCTGACCTCGATCGCCCGTGACAACCATGCCTATGGGCTGAACAAGGTGGGGCTGGAGCGGCGGGGTTTTACCGCGGAACAGCTGAAGGAACTGCGCGCGGCGTACCGCGTGCTGGTGGGCGGGAAGAAGAATGTCTCGCAGGCGCTGGAAGAGCTGCGGGCGAGGATCACCGCGGGCGACGCGGGGGAGCATGTGCAGTATCTGGTGGATTTTGTGGGGCAGAGCACGCGCGGCGTGATTCGGTGATGCCATGCCGACGATTTTGAGAGTCGGACCCTACCGCATCTTCTTTTACTCCGCCGAAGGTACTACTCGAACCCCATGTTCATGTGCAGGCGGGTGAGAGAACGCGAAGTACTAGATGACTCCCGTAGAATTGCAGAAGAACGAGGGCTGCGAAGCGGGGAGAGGAAGGAATCGAGCGGATTCTGGTAGAGAATCACGACTCGGTTCTGAGTGCATGGGATGAACACTTCAAGCTCAAGCTTAATGCCGACCGAAGTGACGGTTGACGACGCGCTGCTTCGGGTACGGTTTCATGACGGCACGGAGACGACCACGTCTCTTGAGCGATTTCCAAGGCTTCTGCACGCCACACCCAAGCAGAGGAGTGTTTGGGAGGTAATTGGCAAGGGGGACGGTATTCACTGGCCGGAGATTGATGAGGATATCTCTGTCCGTACGTTGTGCGGCGAGCCACCTGTTCCAGCCACACCTTCCTCAAAGATCAAGGAAGTGCTGAAACTGACTGGCGAGATTTACAAGGCGTCGGACCGGCTGCGCACTCTTTCCGGTCGCTCGTTCACTCCAGACGGGCACTTCGTTGCAGCGGTAGGTAAAGTCGTGGCGGAGTACATTTACGATCTCCAGCCGGGATGCAAGGAAGAAACCCGCTTCGTCGATGCGACAACCCGGACGAACCGGACGGTCCAGATCATGCTGGCGGGCCCGACCGGAACGAGGTTTGGGATTCGATGGTCCGAGCAGGTAAGGGATTGTCACGCGGAGATCCTCTTATGCGTGAAGTTGACGAGACAAGGCTTCGAGGAGATTTATAACGGCCCCTATCCAGTTGAACTACTTGAGGGGAAACCGGCGGGCCAAGTGCCGATTGGTCTTAAGCGGCTTCAGGAGTTGAACCCTGCTTTGCTAGATAAAACGCATAGCTTCGCGAGCATTAAGCGGTTTCTTCCGCCAGACCTTGCCGATGTTGCCTGATGTGCGAGCCACAAAGCTTGGCTTAATTGCCGGCAACGGGCGGTTCCCTTTCCTGCTCCTGGACGCGGCGCGGGGGCATGGGCTGACGGTTGTCGTGGCGGCGATCCAGGAAGAGACGGATCCGGAGATGAACGACCGGGCGGCAGCAGATCCGGGGGTTCGGGTGCATTGGCTTTCACTGGGCGAGCTCTCCCGGCTGATCGACACCTTCAAGGCCGAAGGCGTCTCGCGGGCAGTGATGGCGGGGCAGGTCAAGCATAAGCAGATCTTCTCGAGCATCCGGCCGGACTGGCGGCTCGCCAAGCTGCTGATGAGCCTGCGGACGCGCAACACCGACATGCTGCTGGGTGCGGTGGCGAAGGTGTTGGGCGATGAAGGCATCGAGCTGATCTCCTCGACGGCCTACCTCGAGCCTCTGCTGGCGAAGGCTGGGGTGTTGACCGCCCGGGCTCCCGATGAAGGCGAGCAGGCGGACCTCGTGTATGGGCGGACGGTGGCACTGGGGATTGCGAGCTTCGATCTAGGGCAGACGGTGGTGGTCGCATCGGCGGCCTGCGTCGCGGTCGAGGCGATGGAAGGGACGGATGCGACGATCCTGCGGGCGGGCGAGTTGTTTCGCACGCTTGATGCGGGCGATTCGACGCTGCGCCGCTCGCTCACCGTCGTGAAGGTCGCCAAGCCGAACCAGGACATGCGTTTCGACGTTCCCGTAGTGGGGATCGCGACGGTTGAAGCCATGCAGGCGGCGGGGGCGACCTGCCTGTGCGTGGAAGCCGGACGGACGCTGCTCTTCGATCTCGCCGGGATGGTCGAACGGGCGGATCACGCCGGAATCGCCATCGTCGCGCAGTAAGTTACCCGGAGAGCAATCCTCCGGGCGTAGAATGGCGGTGATATACCACTTTGGTGGGAGTCTTCTTGATTCGCCAGGGCTGATAAGGGTTGTGATGTCAAACACTCGAACTGGAAGAGGATCGCATATGCGCAAGTCGGTTTGGACGGTAGTGCTGGCAGGAGTCATCGCCGCTGGAGTGGTCGGAGCGAAGGCCCATGCGTTCTTCGCGGATACTCCGCTGCAACCCGGAACAGTGGCTCCCGGGTTTACCTTGCCTTCGCAGACGGATACACCGGTGAGCCTGAAGGACTACAAAGGCAAGTACGTCGTGCTCTACTTCTACCCCAAGGATCAGACCTCGGGCTGCACGCTCGAGGCGCACAACTTCGAGCGCGACAAAGAGAAGTATGCCGCCGCGAACGCCGTCGTGCTGGGCGTCAGCCTGGATACGGTCGAGAGCCATAAGGCGTTCTGCACCAAGGACGGTCTGAACTTTAAGCTGCTCGCCGACCCGGATCACAAGGTGATCGACGCCTATGGCGTGCCGGTTGCCAGCATGGGGCCGATGAAGTTCGCCAAGCGCGATACCTTCCTAATCAGCCCGGACGGCAAGGTCATCAAGTTTTGGGAGGTTAGCGCCATCGCGGGCCACAGCCAGGAAGTGCTAGACGCCATCGCCGAAGCCAAAAAGTAACGAAAAAAGATTCAGCAGACGCAGAAAGGCCCGGACTCTGAAAAGAGACCGGGCCTTTTTGCTTGCCTGGAACCACGGTAAGAACGGAACTACGGTGAAGCTGGGACTACGGCCAAACTGGTACTACGGTTCAACTAGGACTTCTTTGCGGCCGTCTTCTTTGCAGCGGTCTTCTTGGCTGGCGCCTTCTTCGCGACAGTCTTCTTGGCCGCTACTTTCTTAGCGACAGTCTTCTTCGCGGGAGCCTTCTTCGCGACAGTCTTCTTCGCCGGTGCTTTCTTTGCGACTGCTTTCTTCGTTGCCAAGGTAGTACCTCTCGTTATGGGTTTGTTGGTGCTCTTGTTGCCGACCGCCTTTTTAGGGGCTGCCTTGCCGCCGCGCAGAGCACTCAACTTCTTCGCGGCAGATGCTGAGAGCGAGGACGAGACACCCTTTTTGGCGGGCGTCTTCTTGGCTGCGGCCTTCTTGACCGCAACCGTCTTCTTCGCTGGAACCTTCTTGGCGGGAGCCTTCACCGGTGCGGATTTCTTCGCGGCAGCCTTCTTCGCGGCAGCCTTCTTCGCGGCAGCCTTCTTCGCGGCAGTCTTCTTCGCGGCAGCCTTCTTGGCGGCAGCCTTCTTGGCGGGCGGCGGGGGCGGAGGCACTGACTTCTTCGCGGGAGTCTTCTTCGCGGCAGTCGTCTTCGCGGGCGCGGAGTTCTTCGCCGGAGCCGTTTTCGCCGGAGCCTTCCTGGCAGCCTTCTTCGCGACGAGCGGGGAGAGCACCTGGCTCACATCCGTCTCCGCCTCGTTCTTCATCGGCTGCGAAGACTCTTGGGTGGGCGGATCGTACGGATCGACCGGCGAACTCGGCTTGGCGCGGAGCGCGGCGTCTTCAGAGTGAGTGTTGTGGCGGGTCAGAGGAGTGTCATCCTCATCTTCGTCCTCACCTTCCTCGTCGTCGTCTTCGTCTTCCGCCTCATCTTCATCCTCGTCGATCTCGTCTTCTTCCTCGTCCTCGTCTTCGCCTTCCAGATCGATGTCATCCGCGATGACGCTGTTGGGAGTGAGGGTGACCTCATCCTCCTCATCGTCTTCATCTTCGTCTTCCAGCTTCGGGGAGTCGGTTGGGTCGAGCTTGCTGTCTTCGTCACCGGCCGCGGCGTGGTGCTTGATCACGTCTTCCATCTTTTCGTTATGCTTCATGGTCTCCCCTTGGTCCTTGGCATCTCTGGCTTGCGGCTTTGCTCGGAATCTTCGCTGCACTGAATGTGATGCACTCTATTGAAGACACACTTCGCAAACTCATGTCGCGGCACGAATGATAGCAACAGGATGCATCCATGCGCCATCCATGGCAAGCGTCTTTTTCAAAAGGTAGCTTGTCAGCCAGCCCTGTGCTTTCCATGTGCCGGCTTGGCCTTGCTTTTGCCGCTCGATGCATGCGAGGAAGGCTTTGCCGCGGAGTGCGAAGAGGTCTTCGCGGAGGCATGCTTGCTGACTCGTCCGCTCTTCGCAGCTCGACCCGGCCCCCCCTCTGTGCCTCTCGCCGAAGAACGCGATGAAACACGGCCGCGGCCCTTGCGTCCTCTGCCTGCACGCCCGCGCGAACGCCCTGAAGATCCGAGTCGAATCGGTTCGGCAACATACAACGTGCGGCCCGGTTTCACGCTTGAAGCGCGCAGCCCGTTCCACTGCTTCAACTCCTGCACGGAGATGTTGAAGCGATCCGCAACCGTGACCAGCGTATCGCCGCCGCGCAACGTGTACCGTTGTGGGCGCGGCGCGGAGGCTGCTGCCTGAATGGGAATGACGAGCTCATCCCCAACCGCCATCGGATCCTGAGCGGTAATGCCGTTAGCGACCTCGATGTCATCCGCCTTGGCGTGGACCGAGGTGGCGATACCCTCGATCGATTCGCCCGCCTTGACCACGTGGAAGCGCCAGCTTGCGCGACGATCTTCCGGAATATCCTTCAGCCGTTCGGCGAAAAGATCTTTGGTTCCGGGAGGAATATGCAGATCGAAGCTCATGTCGCGCGGAGTCACCAGCCGCAGCATCGCCGGATTCAACGCAACCAGCTCCTGGACCGAGACGCCGGTCACATCCGCCACCAGCCGCAGGTCGATGCTGTAGTTCGTCGAGACGGTGTCGTAGATTACAGCCGGGCTCGGCACCAGCTTATCCAGCCCATACTTTTCCGGGTTCTTCGCCATGATGACGGCGGCCAGGATCTGAGGGACGTAGGCGCGCGTCTCGGCAGGCATGGCGTTGCGACGGTAGAGCTCCCAGAAGTCTGCATAGCCGGTCCGTTGCACCGCACGCTGCACGGCGCCCGGACCCCAGTCATACGCGGCCATCGCAAGATACCAGTCGTCAAACTGCGCGTACAGCTTCTTGATGTAGCGGGCATAGGCGCGCGAGGACTTCTCGGGATCGAAGCGGTAATCGTAGTAGCCATTGCGAGTCAGCCCGTACTCTGGCCCCGTGTAGGTCATGAACTGCCACATCCCGCCGGCGCCGGAGCGGGCATTCAAAGCCTGGGGCTGAAAGCCGGACTCAGCTACGGCCAGGTAGATCAGGTCCTGCGGCACGCCTTCTTCCTTCAACACGTTCTGGATGAGTCCGCGATACTTGCCCACACGCTGCAATGACGCGGCCATGTGTGCGCGAAAGCTGTTCGAGTTCGAAAAGACGTTGATATAACCCGCGACCTGGTCGTTGATGACCAGCGGAAGGTCTGAGGTGACGTTCAACTCCGCACGCAGGCGGGCGACGAGTTCCGGGTTGGGCGGAAACGTAATGTCCTCGGCCGCCTCCAGCGGCGCATCTTCCACCTTGGGCGAGAAGCCGTTGCCTTGCTTCAGCGCCGCCATCTCCAGCGAGTTGATCGCATCGAGCAGGCGTTCGAACTGCTCGGAGACCTCCGGGTCACCCTTCAGATCCAGGCCGCTGGTAAGCATGGTATCGACCGCATAGTCGAAGTCCAAACGCGCTGCGTCCAAATGATTCGCCTGATAGTTCCTCACGCCGGAGTCATAGCTGGCCTGCGCCTTGGCGATGATCTGCTGGGCGTTTTGCGGGCTCTGCACGGCATGTGCGCCGCTGGAACTCGCCTGGGAGGGTGAGGTCGTCTGCGCCGGTGCGATCGCAGGCGCCGTGGCGGCCGCGGGCGTCTTGCCCGGGGATGCGGTATCGGAGTTCGCCGGACAGCCCGCAAGCAGGATCAGGGGCGCACAAAACGAGGTCAGAAGAAGACGCAAGGAGAACCAACGCGCAGCAGGAGTCATCCGGAGAAAGGTCATCAAAGGTCGGTCTGGCTCCCGTTATGGAATACGTGCCGCGCTCGTCCTGGCGCTCTGTTCCGCGCACGCTGGAGCCGGTTGTTGTTGCCACCTTCGATTGTAAGACGGATGGCGCGTCCCATGCGGCGGGGGCAGCCACGTGTAGGCGTACCGGCGCTCTGCGGCCGGCCCGGTTATCACGGTGGTAGCATCGGGTCTGAGGGCTCACTTCAAGCAATCGCATGGATCTGGAACACATACGCAACTTCGCAATCATCGCGCACATCGACCACGGAAAAAGCACGTTGTCCGATCGCCTGCTGGAGATGACCGGCTCGCTGAGCTCGCGCGAGATGCAGGCGCAGGTGCTGGACGCCATGGATCTCGAGCGCGAGCGCGGCATCACCATCAAGGCCCACACCGTGCGCATGATGTACACCGCGCAGGACGGCGAGACGTATCAGCTCAACCTCATCGACACCCCGGGCCACGTGGACTTCAGCTACGAGGTCTCGCGTTCGCTGGCATCCTGCGAGGGCGCACTGCTGGTCGTCGACGCGTCACAGGGGGTCGAGGCGCAGACGTTGGCCAACGCCTATCTCGCCATCTCGAACGGGCTGGAGATCATTCCGGTCATCAACAAGATCGACCTGCCCTCAGCCGATATCGAACGCACCAAGGAGATGATCGAGAAATCGGTCGGCCTGCCCGCCGACGATGCCGTCGCCGTGAGCGCGAAGACCGGGCTGAACGTCGAGAAGATTCTCGAAGCCGTGGTCACCCTGCTGCCGCCACCGAAAGGCGATCCCGAAGCTCCATTGCAGGCGCTCATCTTTGACTCCTGGTTCGACGCCTACCGCGGAGTCATCGTGCTTGCCCGCATCATTAACGGACGGCTGAAGAAGGGCATGAAGATCAAGATCATCTCCAACGGCCGCCAGTTCGACGTGGAGAGCATGGGCGTCATGACGCCGAAGCCGGTCGCCCTCGACGAGCTCTCAGCCGGTGAAGTCGGCTTCTTTGTCGCGACGATCAAGAACGTCGCCGACACCAAGGTAGGCGACACGATCACCGAGGTAGCGCGGCCCTGCGCCGAGGCTCTGCCCGGCTTTGAAGACATCAAGAGCATGGTCTTCGCCGGGCTCTATACCGTCGACTCGCACGCGCACGGCATGCTGCGCGATGCGCTTGAGAAACTCCGCCTCAACGACGCCTCGTTCTCCTTCGAGCCGGAGAGTTCCGTCGCGCTGGGCTTCGGCTTCCGCTGCGGCTTCCTCGGGCTGCTGCACCTGGAGATCATCCAGGAGCGCCTGGAGCGTGAGTATGATCTCGACCTCATCACCACCGCCCCCGGCGTGCGCTACCAGATCACCCTCACCGACGGCACGGTGCTCGAAGTCGACAACCCCTCGCGCTGGCCTGATCCCACCGAGATCGAGATCATCGAAGAGCCGGTCATCATCGCCAAGATCCTGACCAATGAAGAGTATGTCGGCGGGATTCTCAAGCTGGTCGAAGACAAGCGCGGCCGACAGAAGAACATGGAGTACGTCTCCGACACCCGCGTGCTCATCACCTACGAGCTCCCGCTGAACGAGATCGTGCTCGACTTCTACGATCGCCTGAAGACCGTTAGCCGTGGCTACGCGTCGCTCGACTACCAGCTCGCGGGGATGTGGGTCTCGCCCATGGTGAAGATGGATATCCTGATCGGCGGCGAGCCGGTCGATGCGCTCTCCATCATCGTCCATCGCGACTTCGCCTACGATCGCGGCAAGGCGCTGGTCTCGAAGATGCGGGAACTGATCCCGCGCCAGATGTTTGAGGTCGCGATCCAGGCGGCCATCGGCTCGAAGATCATTGCACGCGAGACCGTCACCGCCATCCGCAAAAACGTCATCGCCAAATGCTACGGAGGCGACATCAGCCGCAAGCGCAAGCTGCTCGACAAGCAAAAAGAAGGCAAGAAGCGCATGAAGCGCATCGGCAAGGTCGACATCCCGCAGGAAGCCTTCCTCGCCGTATTAAAAGTCGGCGAAGACTAACACTTCGGCACTTCGTGCCGTACTCGGCTTCGCGTCGCTCCTCCCGTTGGTCGGCACGGACTTTGGGATTGCGACCAACGGGAGCACCGCCGCGAAGCCCAAGATCAGTCACGAAGTGACCGCCGCCCGCGCAGGGCACATCATGCACAAAGGGGACTCTCGCTGAGAGTCCCCTTTGTATGGCGGTTATAAATCGGATTAGTGGCTGGTCCCTGCGGGCTTAGCCGGAGTCGTACGGGCTGCAGGCGTGGCGCGTGGAGCCGACGGAGGCGGCGCCGCGATCCCCGAGGTCTTGTTGTACGCATCCACAACTGCCTGCGAGATATCCGAGTGCGCCGTGGGCGAGGTCCAAAGCACGTTCGAGGACTGACTGGAGACATCCAGCAGTAGCGTATAACCGTTCTGCTGGGCGTAGTCGCGCATGGTTCCGGCAAGCTTCGCCGCAACCTTCGACAGCGCTTCCTGCAGCTCGGTGTTATAGGCCGTGGTGGCATCCTCGACATCGCGGTTGAGCTGCTTCTCCTTGGTGTCGATCGCACGCAGGCGGCTCGCGCGTTCATCGTCCGGAAGGGTTGCGGGCAGGTTCTTCTTGAGCGAGTCAACCTCCGCTCCAAGAGCCTCGATCTGCGTCTTGCGTGGCTCGAACTTCTTCTGCGTGTTGAGGGTCGTTACCTGGCCTTCGTTCGAAGCCAGCACAACCTGCTCGAAGTTGATGAGGGCGACCTTGGAGACGACTGCGGGACCGCCCGAAGCGGCAGCCGGAGTGGACGCGGCAGGAGCGGCAGCCGTCGTCTGCGCTGCGGCAAAGGTTGCGGTGGCAAGGCCCGCGCCAAGCGCGGTGAGAAGAGTGAGAGTGCGGTTCATGCTGATTATCGTGCTCCTTGGAAGTGAATTGGGCGGGATGGAAGTGGACACAGGATGGATGGGAACCGGATTGTGAAGGGACGGAAGTTGGACGTCGCAGAAGAGGAAACGACGAAGTGCGGAGTCAAGCCATCCGTCGTTCGAGGCCACTCATCGAGAGGGGAGGATTCAAATCTGTGGGGGATTGAGATCGCTTCTCTCGGCGTGAGACCCGGCCACGGTGCGGATGCGGGAACTCGGAGGGGTAGGAGGCTCTGCTTGCGCTGCGTTCGGATTGCAACTCCAGGCTGCTGCGGGCTTTCACTGCCCTTGCGGCTCGAATTCTCTGGGTGGTCCTCCTGGAACTCTCTCACGCAGCGGACCGTTCGCATCCTGCTGCTTCAGCTCGTAAGCGCCTACGTTTGAAAGAGACCAGAGTCCAGACTACCCCTAAATTATAGGTCTGGCATGCGGACGGGTCAAACCTTTGCCGGCCGCCGGACACGGTAGCCGCCTTCATTCTCCCAAAAAATGGAGCGCATCCCGCTGCGAGTCTCCGGAATTCAGAGAGGCGAACGCTCAACATCCGCGTTTTCAGGGCATTTTCCCCCATGCCGCTTTGGCAGAGCGATTGCTCCTTAGTTATGCGTGTGACGGGATGGTCTCCGGCAACGGATTCAGTAAGGCGCACAAGGTACGGCCCTGAGTTGAAGCAGAACGTACCCAATGTAGGTGCTGTTCGCCATCGAGGGGTTCCGGCGCTTTCGCCGCAAGGCAAAGTGACGATTCTGGGAGGCCAGTGACTGGCCATTGCGGATGGATAAGGGGTCACCTTACGGGGAGTGGGGTGGCCGTGCCCTATCCCTGCACCGCCGCGATTCTTCCGCTCAGCTCGGGTTGGGCGGCATGAGCTGAAAAAAGAAATTTGTCATCCCAGCGCAATCGGAGTAGTCTCATCCTTGACCGAGGATGGCCGTGGGTGCCGGACGCCGGGATAAGCATCGTTTACCTTGAATCCCAAACGCCGGACCCCGAATGTTGGACCTGGAGTGCTGGACCAGAGGTCTTGGCCGGCTTCGGGGCCAAGAGATTCGAGGCCGGGGTTCGGACCAAGAGACGGTGGATGATTCAGGCAGGCAGAAAATCAGCATGCAGAGAATCAGGCCGATAGAGAGAGAAAGAACCTCTCTTCATGGGCACACCAACTCAGATTGAGCATGCAGCCATTGCCCACAGAAGCGTCTAGCGCAGTGTCAAGCCGGAGATACACCACAGAATGCCACCGACGCAGGGTTGCGGCGCCTGGATTGATCGAGACTTCCCGCCTTCCATCCTCCCTCGAATGCCGAAGAGAAACCAGGGACAGATGCGGGAGATTTGGAAGGGCCAAACGGCAGCGTTCCAAAACAGAACACAATTGCCCGTCTTTCCAGTTCTAGCGAGGAACTCCGAGATCTAAGAACCGTGCCGGCAACTTGAGCGGTAAGGCACGCAGTAGGGTCGGAACGAAGTCTGTGTGTCCGGATGGGTGTTGAAACCGGTTTGTTCGGCCTTGCCGAAAGACCGGCGATCCGTTCAGTAGAAGTCAAGGCAAGGGACGATAGCGCCGAGTTGGCTACAGCAATCTGGCGAGAGGAAGCAGAAGCATGAGTGCAGAGCAGAACGTAGTTGAGTCGCCGGTTGAACAGCGATCGGAACAGGGATCTGGCGAAGGATTCGGCCAGGATTACGGCCAGGACTCCTCCGGAGCCGGTGGGCAATATGAGATGGATGAGAACGGCCAGCGGGTTCCGCATGGCATGGGCCAGTCCAAGAGCAGCCGGCGCCGCCGGCGCAAGCGCAAGAAAGGCTCCGAAGGCGACGGCCCAGAACAGGGTCAGGGTCAGAATACCTCCGGCGCTCCGCCCAGTTCAGGCGCGGGCCCGGAGGCCGGCACCCTCCCTTCCGTGCAGGCCGGGTCAGCCCCGCCCGCGCAGCAGGGTCAGTCCCGCCATCCACAGCAGGGACGAGGCTTTCAGCAGAATAACGGGCAGCAGAATAACGGCCAGCAGAATAACGGGCAGCAGAACGGCTCCGCGCCGGGCGGCACCAAGCGCTGGAAGAAGAAGTTCCGCGACCGCGATCGCAACGGCCGCAGCAACGATAATCCCGGCAACCAGCAGAGTGCTGGCGGCGGCTTCCAGAACAACGGCGGCTCCAACGGCGCCCAGAACAACACCCAGTTTCGCGGACCCGACACCCATCAGCCCGGCAACGGCGGCGGTGGCGGCTTTAAACGCAAGGGTGGCTTCGGCTCCGGCGGCGGCGGCAAACAGCAGCGCGGACCGCGCAGCTTCGTCGGCCCCATGGATCACAGCTACCGCGTGGTCAATGGCAACTTCGCGGAGACGCCGCCCTCCACCATCGAGCCTAACGGCAGCCACGGCGGTCATCATCGCCCGCGCGGCTACCAGAGCGACTCGCAGCCCATCGACTACTCGCAGGGTCGCAGCGTTCCCATCCCGGAGAACGCCCCGACCCACATCTACTTCTTCATCGAAGATCTATTCATCACAGCCAAGATCCAGGAGACCGCGCGCAAACTCGGCGTCAAGGTCGCCTTCGTCAAGAATGATAAGGAAGCCATCGCTCAGCTCACCACCGGCGAGGATCTGGACCGTCCGGCGTTGATCGTCGTCGATCTGAACAACGCCAACGCCAAGCCCCTGACCCTCATCCCCAAGCTGAAGACGAAGCTCAAGAAGACGGCCTCGGTCATCGGCTTCCTCTCCCATCTTCAGGGCGACCTGAAGGCCAAGGCGATGGAAGCGGGATGCGACACGGTCATGCCGCGCGCGGCGTTCTCGCAGAACCTGCCCAACCTCCTCCGGCGCTACGGCATCGAGGAAGCGGAAGAGCAGAACTACAACCAGTAGCAACTCAAAACCGCAATGAGAAACCCGGTAGTTCCGGGCGGAGCGAAGAACCTCCGTAGTTGCCTTTGCCCTTGTTGTTGCCCGTCCAAAAGCAAAGCCAACCCTAACCCGGCGGCCAGCGCATCGCTCGTCCACCCAGCACGTGCAGATGGACGTGTTGCACCGTCTGGCCGCCGTCCGGCCCGGTGTTCACCACCACCCGATGCCCTCGCGGCAGCATCGTCCTGGCCAGCCCCGCCGCGACATGCAGCAGGTGTCCCAGCAGATCGGCCTTCACCTCCGTGATGTCCTCGAAGTGCTCCTTCGGAATCACCAGAAAATGTGTGGGAGCCTGGGGGTTGATATCCGGAAACACAAAGCACCGCTCATCCTGGTGGATCGCCAGCACCGGAATGGCACCGGACGCGATCTTGCAAAAGAGACAATCCGACATGGCACCGATTAGAGCACGGATGGCTCGCCTCAGTGCCCGAACTTATACGCAACCCCGAACTGGATGATCGGGAAGAAACGCAGCGGCGCAATGTCATCCACGATCTCCCGCTGCTGTTCATCGATGTTCATCTGCGTGGACGGATCGTTCTGGATTGGCCCGCAGTCCCCTGGGCTGTCGCATGAACTTCCGGTCAGGGCAAACGCGGCGGCCGGCCGCTTAATGTACTCGAACCCGAACTCAAACGGAAACGTCCAGTTCTTATCGCGATGCGGGATCATATTCCCGTGCCCAAGCGTCAAGCGCGGCGCAAAGCGGCTGCCGAACTGGATCGCAGCCGTGCCCCGGATCGGATCGTCCGGATCGGAGGTATAGTCCTGGTCATTCACCGTGATGATCTGGTTGCCGGCGATGAAGATCTTCGCGTTGTAGTTCGTCCGATCCGCGAAGGTAAAGCCCGGGCTGAGGAAGAACGAGTTGCCGAACAGGAACCAGTCCACGCCGGCGTGCACGCTGCCCAGCCGCAGGGTTCCGTCGATCGGGATCGAGTCCACCGTGAAGCTCGTCTCATACGTGAAGAATCCGATCCCCGCCCGCAGATTGACCCGCGAGTTCAACGGGGTCGCAGCTTGAAGCTCCACCCCACCCGTCCCCACGGAGACCCCCAACGCGACCGTGGAGAACGTCTGCGTATGCGACGCGACCGCCAGCGGAGGCCGGTCGGAGCGGATCATGCCGCTCCCGGCCGAAGGAGCCTCCGGTAGCTTCTCAGTGCCTGCAGAAGCCAAGCCGGAAACCAAGCCGGACACCAAGTCAGGACCCGCTGAGGAAGAGACGGCAAAAGGCTCGCCCGGCAGCGAATCCTCCGAAAGCAACGGACGTCCCGTCAACGCCGAGGTCTTCAAGACCTGCTGCGCTGAAGCAACCACGGGCGCGGGAGCAAACACAGCCGGCAAAATCGCAAGACAAGCGAGCCTGGGGAGGGCAGACACAAGAAAGCTCCGGCTACAAGGGATGTGTGGGGCACGGACAGAAATGGGGCAGGGCGCCGATCGCCTGAGGGGAGACACTCACGGAGTCAGAAGCGCTACAAGCCGGTCGTGTCTTGCGGCAGCGCGTCCCCTGATTATATCGGCGGCTTGTGCCCCATTCTTAGCGCGCAGCTTGAAAGTCGTCATCAATTAACCTGAACCGGGGCGAAGTTACGGCGAATATAATCAACCCAGGAGCCTGCTCGTGACCTCTTCCGCGCAACCCGACCGCTTCGGCTTCCTCCACATCGATCTCAACAGCTTCTTCGCGTCCGTCGAGCAGCAGCTCCACCCCGAGTATCGCGGCAAGCCAGTCGGCGTCTGCGGCACCATGGCCGACACCGGCGCACTCATCGCCGCCAGCTATGAAGCCAAGGCGCTCGGCATCAAGACCCTGACCAAAGTCGGCGAAGCCAAGCGCCTCTGCCCCGAGATCATCCTGGTCAGCGGCTCGCACAGCGTCTACTCGGAGTTCTCGCACAAGATCGCCGAAGCCGTCGAGCGCTGCTGCCCCGTCGCCCACACGCCGTCGATCGACGAGATGGTCTGCCAGCTCATCGGCCGTGAGTGCGAGCCGCCCAACGCCCGCCGCATCGCGCTCGAGATCAAGCAAGCCATCAAGGATGACGTTGGCGAGACCCTCCGCTGCTCCATCGGAATGGCTCCGAACCGCTACCTGGCCAAGATCGCCAGCGACATGCAGAAGCCGGACGGGCTGATCGGACTCCTGCCCTCGCAGCTCCCCCGAGCCATCGCCCATCTCGACCTGCGCGACCTCCCCGGCGTCGGTGCACGCACGGAGGTCCGGCTCAACGCCAAAGGCATCACCACCATGGAGCAGTTGCTCGCGCTCGACCGCAACGGCATGCACGCGCTCTGGGACTCGGTTTGGGGCGACCGCCTCTACCACTGGCTGCGCGGCTCCGACACCGGCGACGACGGCGCACCCGTCCCCAGCGAGATCCAGAAATCCCTCGGCCACAGCCACGTCATGGGCCCGGAGTTCCGCTCCGACGAAGGCGCCTGGGCGGTCGCCCACAAGCTCCTGCACAAAGCCTCCATGCGCCTTCGCATGGAGCACTTCTACGCCGCCGCCATGACCGTCACCATCAAGTACGCGCTCACCCGCGAACAAGCGCAGAAAGTGGAGTTCAAAAAACATACCAGCGGCATCAAGCAGACCGGCTGGGGAATGGAAGCGCGCTTCAAAGATTGCCAGGACACGCTCTCGCTGCTCGACGTCCTGCGCAACGTCTGGAAGCAGCGCCCTCGCGGCGATCAGTTCGAGCGCCCCTTCTTCGTCGGCGTGACCCTGCGCGAGCTCATCCCGGAAGCCGAGCACCAGGCCTCTCTCTTCGGCGACCCCGACAACCGCGCCGGCCTCTCCGCCACCATGGACAAGCTCAACCTGAAGTACGGCCACTCGACCTTGCACTTCGCCGGCATGCTCCCCGCCCGCGAGACCGCGCCCACCCGCATCGCCTTCACCCAGATCCCGGTTCAGTACGGCGTCGAGTATATGTAAATCAAGGCTTTTGTACGCTGGCTTCCTGGACCAAATGCTGGTGAATGATCATCTTCAAATAGGTCTGATAAGGAAGACCACGCTTTCCTGCGAGAGCCTTGGCCAACTCGATATCGGCTGTGTTCAGCCGGATTGAGGTCGCGGCGGTTTGAGCGCGGCGAGCGAGGGTACCCCGGCCTAACGTGCCCTCTTTCGCCGCCTGTCTGAACTGAGCTAAAAGCTCGTCCTGATGCGTGTCGTACCACTCCGCTTCTTCTTTCTCGTTCTTGAACTCAGGCGTTCTCAGAGTCTGTTTCATCTCTCATCGCTTTCTGTTCAACGTAAAACTTCCGGAATTTCCTGTTTGCCGGGTAAGCAGTCACGACGCGCACAAGCTCAGCTCGATCAGTAACGGCAACAAGCAAGATCCGACCTGCGTCCGTTTGACCGAGATGCACAATACGCAGCTCCTCCTTTCGCTCGACCCTTCCAATCTCCAAAGGGCTGTTTTCTACGACCTGCTCCGCCTCTTCCGGTGTGACATCGTGGAGTGCGATGTGGTCGATGTTGCCGGTATCCCAGTTAAATTGCATGGAGATCGCATCCTCGCAACACGAGTTTGGATCAGCGTGAAAGCCTTCATGGTGAGCCCTGCTTGGCTTGAGCGTATACACAGTGTAGGTACAAGTCAATGACATCTGTCATCTCTCTTTGCTGACTCCTCTCACTGCATTTCCCCCCTCCTCAAGCAGAGACTCCTGAGTGTAGGCAAGCCACACCGCTACTCCAGGAGAGATACCGATGCTCACCGCCGAACCGATATTCCAGACCGAAGCGCTGCATCCCGCAGCCATGACTGCCCCCATCGCCACCTTGAACAACGTCACCAAGAAGTACGGCGCAGTCACCGCCCTGGACGGCCTCTCCATGGCCCTCTACCCCGGCGAGATCGTCGCTGTCCTTGGAGCCAACGGCGCGGGCAAATCCACCAGCGTCCGCCTGCTCCTCGGTCTCTCCTCTCCGACCAGCGGCACCGCCCGCATCTTCGGCTGCGACCCCCGCACCGCCGCCTCACGCGGCCGCATCGGCGCCATGCTCCAGGTCGCGAGCATCCCCAAGACCCTCAAAGTCCGTGAGCACATCGATCTCTTCCGCAGCTATTATCCCAACCCGCTCCCCGTCGCCGAGATCGTCCAGATCGCTCAGCTTGAAGGCATTGAAGACCGCCTCTTCGAGCAGCTCAGCGGCGGCCAGAAGCAGCGTCTGCTCTTCGGCCTCAGCCTCTGCGGCGACCCCGAGCTCATCTTCCTCGACGAGCCCACCGTCGGCATGGACATCGAGGCACGCCGCGGCCTCTGGAAGCAGATCCGCTCCCTCGCCGCCCGTGGCAAGACCGTCCTGATGACCACCCACTACCTGGAAGAGGCCGACGCCCTGGCCAGCCGCATCCTCGTCGTGGACAAGGGACGCATCGTCGCCGAAGGCACCCCGGCGGAGATCAAGAACCGCACCGCCAGCCGCCGCATCACCTGCCAGACGACGCTCTCCACCGCCCAGATCTGGGCGCTGCCAGGCGTGATCGACGTTCAACGGGACGTCCAGCAAACAGACGGCCTCACCACCATCACCGCAGGTCACGCCGAGTCGGTCGTCCGCAAGCTCCTCGCCTATGACTCCGACCTCTCCCGGCTTGAGATCGTCAGCCCCGGCCTGGAAGAAGCCTTCCTCGCCCTGACCTCCCGCCGCGCCAACTAGACCGCACACATAGATCCTCCAGGAGAAAACCATGGCCTCGCTCGCAATAGCCGCTCCCGCCCAAGCCGTCCGCCGCACCTCCACCGCGACCTTCATCACCTACCTCAAAGAGACCAAGTACGAGTTCCTCAAGCTCGCCCGCACCAAGACCTTCTCACTCTCGATCATCGGCTTTCCGGTCATGTTTTACCTCCTCTTCGGCGTCGGCAACCGCACCATCCACGATGGCGCCGTCCACGTCGCCAAGTACGAGCTCGCCGGCTATGCCTGCTTCGGCATGATCGGCGCCGCGCTCTTCGGCATCGGCGTCGGCCTCGGCGCAGAGCGCGCCAACGGCTGGCTGGAGTTGAAGCGCGCCAGCCCCATGCCGCCTCTCGCCTACCTCATCGCCAAATGCAACGCCGCTATCGGCTTCGCCATCCTCATCGTCCTCGTGCTCATCGGCCTGGCCGTCACCCTCGGCGGCGTCCAGCTCTCGGGAATGGAAGCTGTGAAGATGCTCGGTGTGGCCGTCCTCGGCACCATCCCCTTCGCCGCTATGGGCATCCTCGTCGCTCTCGTCGTCCCTGCCAATGCCTCTTCGGGCATCATCAACCTCATCTATCTGCCGATGTCCTTCGCCAGCGGTCTTTGGATTCCGCTGCACATGCTGCCCAAGTGGCTGCAGGTGATCGCCCCCATACAACCTGCCTATCATCTCTCTCAGCTCATGCTCAGCGTCTTCGGCTACCAGAACGCCTCCAGCCTGCGCGGGCACTGGACCGGCCTTACCGGCTTCGCCTTGGTCATGCTCGGCATCAGCTGGGCCGTCTTCCACCGCGCCGAGCAGGACGCCTGAAACAAAGGCAATGACCAAGGCTTAACACCGATGCACACGGATCTAAAGTGCGATTGAGAAGCGGATCAGACAGGAACGGGTTAGAAACAAGCCAGATCGAAGCATCCTCTCTTCTCCGTTCTTGTTGTTCCAAACCCGTTTCGCTTTTGTCTCAATCGATTCTTGCTTCTCATCGCCTTTCAGATCCGTGTGCATCCGTGTTAAGCCTTCCTCCTCCCAACGTTTACACTGTCGGAGTCAACATGAGCGTCCCCAACCATCCCGAACAGAAAGCCCTCAACCTCCCGGGCGATCTCTACGGCCTGTCCATGCGCAAGAAGAAGCACGACACCGCGAGCTACGTCTGGCTCGCCTACTCCATCTTCTTCTTCATCGACCCCATCCTGCACAAAAGCCTGAGATATTGGCTCATCCAACTTGCCATCTTCGCGGTGTTTTTGACGCTCTACGTGGCCTACGTGGAGTTTGAGCGCATCCGCACCCGCGTCCTGCTCATCGCCGCCATCTTCATCGTCGGCGTCACCACCATCCCCACCAACGTTGGCGGGTCTTGCTTCTTCATTTACGTTGCGGCCATGCTTCCGTTCTGCGTCGAGTCTTCGCGGATACTCTTCGGCGTCATGCTTGCCGAGGTCCTCACGCTCGCAGTGGAAAGCCAGATCTTTCCCGGCAATCCTTTCAACTACCTCATCACGGGCTTCTTCATCCTCGTCGTCGGCGTCAGCAACGTCTTCGTCGCGCAAAGTAAGCGCGCCGATCAGAAGCTCCGGATGGCCCAGCAGGAGAACGAGACCCTCATCGCCGTCGCCGAGCGAGAACGCATCGCCCGCGACCTGCATGACGTGCTCGGCCACACCCTCAGCGTCATCGTTCTCAAGGCAGAGCTCGCCGGCCGCCTGCTTGGCCGCCATGAGCCCGAAGCCGCCGCCCGCGCCGTCCAGGAGATCGCCGACGTGGAACGCACCGCGCGCACCGCCCTCGCGGAGGTTCGCGAGGCCATCGGCGGATATCGCAGCAAAGGCCTGACCGCCGAGGTCGAGCAGGCACGCCTCACCCTGGACGCAGCCGGAGTAGCCCTGGAGTGCGCATCCCGGCCACCATCCCTGCGCCCCAATGAAGAGACCGTGCTCTCGCTCGCCGTCCGCGAAGCCGTCACCAACATCGTGCGCCACGCCGCCGCCACCCGCTGCGTCATGCGCTTTGAACGCACCGCCGACGGCTTCGACGCGCTCCACGTAGAGGACAACGGCCAGGGCGCAGCCGGCCGCACCTCCGGCAGCGAAGGCAACGGCCTCCGCGGCATGCGCGAACGCGTCCAGGCCCTCGGCGGCCGCTTCCGCGTCGAGTGGAACCCCGGCGCCCGCGTCGTCATCGAACTCCCCCACCGCTCTGACTCCATCCAGGCTCCGAAAACCGTCTCAAGCCAGGCAGCCGTGGGAGCCGCAGGTTGAAGATCCGCGTCATCCTCGCCGAGGATCAGGCCATGGTCCTCGGCGCCCTGGCCGCCCTGCTGGAGCTTGAGCCCGACATCGAAGTCGTCGCCCGCGCCGCCAACGGCCGCGACGCCCTCCGCTCTGCCGAGCAGCTCAAGCCCGACGTCCTCGTCACCGACATCGAGATGCCCCAGATGACCGGCCTCGAAGTCGCCACCGCGCTCGCCGTCAGCCGCCCCGCTGTCCGCACCATCATTCTCACCACCTTCGCCCGCCCCGGCTATCTCCGCCGCGCACTCGACTCCGGAGCCCGCGGCTATCTGCTCAAAGACCGCCCCGCCAGCGAGCTCGCCGACGCCGTACGCCGCGTCCACAAAGGCCTCCGCGTCGTCGATCCCGCCCTCGCCACCGAAGCCTGGAGCGCAGAGCCCGACCCCCTCACCGACCGCGAACGCCAGATCCTCCAGCGCGCCGGCGACGGCCGCTCCAGCGGCGAGATCGCCGCCGAGCTCCGCCTCTCCGAAGGCACCGTCCGCAACTACCTCTCTGAAGCCATCAGCAAACTAGGCGCCTCCAACCGCACCGACGCCGCCCGCATTGCCCGCGCCAAAGGCTGGCTCTAGCACGGTATCTCGCTCTTCAAATAACCGAAGCCTCACCTTTCGCATCCCACCCACAGAATCCTGGGAGACCGAAACTCATGCAAGCAAACAAGTTCCTCCTCATGGCCGGATGCCTCAGCCTGGCCGCAATCGCCGGCTGCAAGAAGACCGCCGACACCAAGCCCAACTTCAAGGCCGCCATCGATACCTACTACGCATCGCGGCCCGCCTGCCTCTGGGAAGATCCCGTCAAGTTCCCCGTCCAGGCCGATACCTCCGACGCCTCAAAAACCCAAAGCTATGACGCCCTCGTCGACCAGGGCCTGCTCACCCGCACCACCGCCGAGAAAAAGGTCTTCATCGTAGCCTCCAAGCAGGTCACCAACTACGATCTCTCCGACAAGGGCCGCAGCGCCTGGACCCCCGACCCGCAGCAGCCCGGCTTCGGCAACTTCTGCTACGGCAAGCCTGCCGTCGCCAGCGTAGACAGCAATAGCCCAACCACCGATCAGCCAGGCGCCACCACCACCGTCAACTACCACACCAGCATCTCCGGCGCACCCGCCTGGGCCACCGCCGCCGAGACCCAGACCGCCTTCCCCAGCGTCCAGGCCAATCTCGCCGCCCCTGTCCCCGCTTCCGCGACCCTTACCAACACCCCCAGCGGCTGGGCCGTCACCTCTGGGCCCGCCTCCGCTCATCACGCCGCCACCCCGGTCACCGCCGCCGACGGCAAGATCGTCGAATAGCCCCCGGATGCCCAGGAAGAAGAGCGCCGGACTCCTGCTCTACCGCATGCACGGGGAAGAACTCCAGGTCTTCCTCGTGCATCCCGGCGGTCCCTTCTGGGCAAGAAAAGACCTGGGCGCCTGGACCATCCCCAAAGGCGAATACCGCGACGGAGAAGACCCCCTGGCCGCGGCCCAACGCGAGTTCCAGGAAGAGACCGGAATCCTCCCCACGCCCCCGTTTCACCCGTTAGCCATCATCCAGCAGTCCAGCGGCAAAGTAGTCCACGCCTGGGCCTTCCTCGGCGATTGCGACCCCGCCACCCTCGTCAGCAATCTTTGCGAGATCGAGTGGCCGCCCCGCTCCGGCAAAAAGATCCAGATCCCCGAGATCGACCGCGGCGCCTGGTTCCCCATCCCCGCGGCCGAATCCCATATCATCCCCGCCCAGCAGCCATTCCTCAATCGGCTCCAAACCGTCCTGCTAACGGCCTGATTACGCCGGTAGATTCAGATGTGCCGCAAACTCCGGCACCGCTCCGTACGCAATATGCAGCCCCTCGGAGAACGAACCCACACGCAACCCATGCCGCGCAAATAAACAAGCCAGCGAACCCGAAGTATGCAGCGAGACATGCCCATTCCGCGGGCTCGCATACCACCACTTCAGCCCCATCGCCGCAAAGGTCTGCGGCTGCACCAGCGTCGAAAAGAAGATCGCGCCACCCGGCTTCAGCAGCTTCACCATCGTCGCCACCGTCTCTTGCGGCGACGGCACATGCTCCATCACTTCAAACGAAGTGATCAAGTCGAACTGCCCTTCCGGCATCGCCTTGAACTCCGAAAACGGATCGTATGTAGCCGCACAGAACCCCTTGCCCCGCAGCCGTTCCGCCAGCAGACCGCTCCCGCCCCCATAGTCCAGCACGCAAATCTTCTCGCGCGCCTCTCCAAATCCAGCGGCGATCAACTCCGCGTTTCCCGCCGGCCGCAGCTCCACAAAATCCGGATCGACCGCCAGGTACCCATCGTTATAAATGTGCTGCTGAAACGCCGCATGGTCCCAGGTATCGAACGCCGTCGTAAACACGAATCCGCATCGCTCGCACTGCCGGTAGTACACCGGACACCCGGAGAGCGGCAGCCGAAGTCCCTTCTCCTCGGCGCAACTCTTGTTGAAGTCCACCACACCCAGCAGCGGGCTCGATCCGCCACAGATCTTGCACGCCAGCGCACGTGCATCGGCGATCGCCACAGGGCTCGCAGTCACAGGAATCTCCATCCCGCGGTACAAGCATCTCCCATGCCAATCCCTCATGAGAACTCAATGAGCCCCGGAACCTTCCGCCCCCTCAAAGCGTAAAATCCAGATACGCCCACTGTCGCAAATGACCTGTCGCAGAAACGGGGGCTTCGGTATCCCGTCCTTTTCTCGCAAGGAAAATGACTCGGAACGATGCATCCACTCCACAGAAACAGGTAATTTGCTCGAAGCGAGGAACAACCATCTCACACCGGATGATGCCAAGCCGCGCCAAGCTCTTCGCCTCAACCCTGCTCCTGGGCTTCGTCTTCTTGCTCTCCCCGGCCTTCGCCGCCGACAAGACCCAGCGCCCCGACTCCGAACCCGACGTCGTCCACACCGCCTCCGGCATCGTCGAGACCGGAACCCTCAGCGGCGTTCCCTACCGCATCGACATCCCCCGCGACTGGAATCGCGGCCTGGTCGTCTACTTCCACGGCTACTCCGAAGCCCCCTTCGTCTACCACGCCACCGCCGCCCTCAACGGGCAGACCCAGCCCCTCCACGACCGCGGCTACGCCATCATCCAGTCCGCCTACTCCACCTCCGGCTGGGCACTCGCCGAGGCCTACCCCGAGACCGAGCAGCTCCGCCTCTACTTCCTCAAGAAGTACGCCTCTTCCTCCTCCGGCAAGAACGCCCGCCCCCCAAAAGGTGAGGTAGAAACCTACGTCGCCGGTGGCTCCATGGGCGGAGCCCTCGTGGCCGCCACCCTCGAACTCAACCCCCGCCCCTATCTCGGCGGCCTTAATCTCTGCGGCTCCGTCGGCCCCACCGACCTCGCCTTCCAGCGCCGTTTCGCCTGGCGCGCCGCCTTCGACTTCTACTTCCCCAACCTCATGCCCCCGCTCGACCCCGTCCCCGCCGACTACAAGGAATCCGCAGCCCTCCGCCTGCGCATCGAAGCCGCCCTCAACGCCAACCCCGCCTACGCCACCTCCCTCCGCAACCTCATGGGCCTCCATACCGACCGCGAGATCGCCGCTGCCGTCGTCTACTTCACCTTCGTCATCGGGGACATTCAGCGCCGCGCCCGTGGCAACCCCTTCGACAATCGCAACTTCCTCTACACCGGCACCAACCCCTCCACCGCCGCCTTCGACAACCTCCTCAACGATGGCGTCAAACGCTACGCCGCCGACCCCCACGCCCGCGACTACCTCATGCACCACTACACCCCCACCGGCCGTCTCGGCCGCCCCATGCTCTCCCTCCACACCACCTACGATCCCCGCATCCCCGGCTGGACCCTCGCCTTCTACGCCGAACAGGTCGCCCTCGCCGGATCCTCACAAAATCTCGTCCAGCAGTACGTCCACCGCGACGGCCACTGCACCTTCACCCCGGAAGAGGTCGGCCGAGCCTTCGACGAGCTCGTCCAATGGACCCACACCAACCAGCCTCCCGTCTCCGGCGACCTACCAGGCGGCACCGTCCCCCACCCCGAGACCCTCCCCACCCACCACGACCACATCCAACCCTAACCGCCTATCGAAAAAATCGTTCTTAATCGCCTTTCAGATCGGTGGCAGATCGGTGTCAGGCCTTCCCCAGCCAGCCACTAAACTACCCTCATCGCATGTTCGACCTTGAATATACCCAAGCACTCCTGACATCCGTCTCCCTCGCGCTCCTGGTCTTCTCCTCCGCTCTCCTCCTCCGTCCCCGAGTCCCGTCCCTCAAGCATCCCACCCTTCCGCTCGCCCTCATCTGCCTCTTCCTCGCCTGGTTCATCCTCCACTTCGGCCGCCACCAGTTCGGCGGCTACGACTTCAACCTCGTCCTGGACCTCGGCTGGCGTCAGCACCTCGGCCAGCGCCCCTACCTCGACTTCCCCACCACCACACCCCCCGGCTTCAATCTCGGCATCAAGCTCGCCTACGCTCTCTTCGGCATCTCCTGGGACGCCAACCTCTACCTCACCGCCCTCTTCACCGTCCTCACCTTCCTCTGGCTTTACTGGCTCTTCCGCCGCCTGGCCGTCCCCATCCTTGCCGCCCTCGCCGTGAGCTTCGCCATCGAGTGCGCCGCCAACCTCCTGCTCTCCTTCTGGTGGTACAACAACACCACACTCACCCTCGCCGCGATCTTCTTCCTCTCCGCCCTCCTCTGCACCCGGCATCTCTTGGAGAGCGATCCCCTTGCCCAACTCCCGCATCAGCCCTTATCCCAATACTCGTTTGTCCTCTCCCTCGCCCTGCTAGCCCTCTTCAAACCCAACCTCGCCGCCCTCACAATCCTGCCCGGCGTTCTCATCCTCCTCATCGCCGCGGGTTTTGGACGAGGAGAAAAACGGTGTCATCCTGAGCGAAGTGCGCAGCACGCAGTCGAAGGACCCCTAAAAACTACACACCACCTCGAGTCTTCGGACCACTTACCCCACGATTCCGTCGCCCTTCCCCCCGAGGCAAAGCCTCGGAACCCCCTGCCCCATACCCTCGCCCTCATGCTCGCCGCCGCAACCCTCGCGACCGCCATCCTCGCCCTCAACCACATCTCCATCCCCGTCCTGCTCTCGGCCTATCGCGGCGTAGCGGAAGAGCGCGGCCTCACCCTCATCGGCTTCAGCCTGATGCAACCGCTGGAAAAGCTCCTAGCCCTCCTCTGGCTGCCCGTCCTCTCGATCCCTCTGCTCGCCCTCATCCCCCACCTCCGAACCCAGCTCAGCCAGCGCGACCCGCGCGCCCTCGCCGCCACGCTCTTCCTCTTCACCGGCCCGCTCATCGCCCTCTACGGCGTAGCCGCCAACGGCGAGTTCCGCAGCGTCGAATGCACCGTCCTGCTCGCCGCCTCCGCCATAGCCATCTTCTCTCCCGGTCCCACCCTCGAACCCCCACCGGCTACGCCGTCCCGGCTCCGCCGCATCGCCATCGCCATCCTCTGCGCCAGCATCGCCTCCGACCTCTACCAGGCCTTCATCCGCCTCCGCGTCGCCGGCGTTGGCCCCCACATGTTCTTCGAGTGGTCCGACAACCAGAACCTCATCTCCAACGGCGTCCTTCGCAACATGCGCGTCAGCGCCACCATGATCGAGCTCGAACGCGAGATCGCCCAGGCCCACGCTGAGAATCCCGGCCCCATCTTCTTCGGCCCTCGCGTCGACTTCAACTACTCCGTCCTCAATCTTCCCTCGCCCATCCACCTCCCCCTCTGGTGGCAGCCCGGAACCGCCTTCCCCCGCTCCACCGTCCCCACCCTCCTGGCCACCTGGGACGCCGGCCGCTTCCCCACCCTCATCTTCCTCAAAGACGACACCACCTACTACCCCGATGACTTCCTCACCCTCATCGCCCGCCACTACACCCGAGACGACCGCTACCCCGCCCTGTCCGTCTATCACCGCCACCCCTGACACTCCCGGCGCCCCTGACACTCCCGGCGCCAAGCCGATCCGCTCTACAACTACGTTCTTGTTCCTGCCGTCGCCCTTGTCCTTGCCTCTGAGACTTGTCCTTGCTGCTGAGACTTGTCCTTGCTCCTGAGACTTGTCCTTGCTCCTGAGATAGGTCCGGGCTTCAGCCCGGACATTCCCAGCCCCACCCGTATCCGGGCTTTCAGCCCCCGAGATACGTTCTTGTTCCTGCCTCCCCCCTGTCCTTGCTCCTGAGACTTGTCCTTGCATCTGAGACTTGTCCTCACTTCTGAGACTTGTCTTTGCTCCTGAGATAGGTCCGGGCTTCAGCCCGGACATTCCCAGCCCCATCCGTATCCGGGCTTCAGCCCCCGGGATACGTTCTTGTTCCTGCCTCCCCCCTGTCCTTGCGGCTGCGACTTGTCCATGCGGCTGAGACTTGTTCTCACTTCTGAGACTTGTCCCTGCTTCTGAGATAGGTCCGGGCTTCAGCCCGGACATTCCCAGCCCCAACCGTCTCGGGCTTCAGCCCCTGGGGGCACACAATTCCCAAAGCGGCACAAAAATCATCGGGAAAAATCATCTTTGTCAAAGAAATCAGCCCCAAACACCCCCAAACACCAGCAAATCCGCTTGTCAAGCCCCTAAACCACCTAAATCTTTCATTCCACAAGAGATAGAGTTGGCGTAACCACCCTGCCAAATCCCGTACAATTAAGACAGGGTAAAAAGAAGACGTAACTTCTATAACCCCTTTATTTGCAATATTTTAGCCGCAACTCCAACAACAACAACGACTTACGAGGGTACCCCTCCTGTAAGTCATTGCAAACAAATGCTGTTTTAGAGATAAGTTAACCCCAGGGGGGGCACCCCCCATCAGTCCCGCTGCTCCTCCAGCTCCATCCCGAGCCGCTCCCACCTGGCGCTCAGCTCGGAATGCTTCACCCGCAACCGTTCCAGCTCCGCAGAACCCTTCTGCGCCTCGTCGGCCGAGGTGAAGACTCCCAGCCGCTCCTCGGCCCCGGTAATCTCCTCCTCAAGCTGCCCAATCTGCTCCTCGACCTCCGCCACCTGGTCCTCAAGCAGCTTCAGCTTGATCGGATTCAGCTTCTTCAATTTCTTCACCTCAACCGGCGCCTGAACCACCGGTACCGACACGGGAGCCGCCAGCGACACAGCCACCTTCTCCGGCCCACCCTGCTTCCGCCAAAGGTAATCCTCATAGTTCCCCGGATAGACGTGGACTCGCCGCTCCTCCACCTCGAACACCCGGGTGGCCAGCCCATCGATGAAGTACCGATCGTGACTCACAAATAAAACCGTTCCGGAAAAGTTCCGGATCGCATCCAGCAGCACATCCTTCGCCCGCAGATCCAGATGGTTCGTCGGCTCATCCAGCAGCAGCATATTCGCCGGCGAAACCAGCATCTTCGCCATCGCATACCGATTCCGTTCACCGCCCGAAAGCACTCCAAGCTGCTTGAACACGTCATCGCCCGAGAACATGAAGCACCCAAGCAAGCTCCTTAGCTCCACAACCGGAACCTTCGGAGCGATCCCAGCGATGTCATCCAGCATCTTGGCATCGCCATCGAGTACCTTGTACTGATCCTGCGCGAAGTAATCCGCCAGAACGTTGTGCCCCAGCTTGATCGACCCTGAAGTCGGAGCTTCCAGGCCACTCAACATCCGGATCAGCGTCGATTTACCCGCCCCGTTCGCGCCCACCAGCGCGATTCGGTCGCCGCGATCGATCTGGAAGCTCACATCTTCCAGAACCGTCTTCGACCCAAGCCCATCGCGCGTCGGATACACCTTCGTCAGCCCACTGACCTCGATCACCGTCCTTCCGCTCGCAGGAGGTTGCGGAATGCTGAAGTGAATCGTCGCCTCATCTTCCGGCACCTCGATCCGCTCGATCTTCTCCAGCTCCTTGATCCGCGACTGCACCTGCTTCGCCTTCGTCGCCTGGTAGCGGAAGCGGTTGATGAACGCCTCCAGATCCTCGATCCGTTCCCGCTGGTTCTTGTACGCATTCATCAGCTGCGTGCGGCGTTCTTCCTTCTGCTTCACGTACTTCTCGTAGCCACCGTGGTAGAAGTGAGCTCGCTTGTTCCAAACCTCAGTCGTCTTGTTTACCGTCACGTCGAGGAAGTAGCGATCGTGCGAGATCAGGATGAACGCGTTCTCGTAGTTCCGCAGGTAGTCTTCGAGCCAGTTCCTCGTCTCCAGATCCAGGTGGTTCGTCGGCTCGTCGAGCAGCAGCAGCGAAGGCTTCTCCAGCAGCAGCTTGGCCAGCGCGATCCGCATCTGCCAGCCGCCTGAGAACTCCTCGGTTCGCCGCTCCCAGTCCTCGCGCCCAAAGCCAAGTCCACCAAGAACCGTTCCCACCTGGTAGTCGAGGGTGTAGATGTCATTGGCATGCATCAGGTCCGTAATGTGCGAGTAGCGCGCCGCGGCAACCTCATACTCGTCGCTTCCCGGAGCCAGATCAGCCAGCTTCCCAGTCAGGATCTCAGCCTCATCCTCCAGTCCGCGCAGCTCGTCGAAGACGCTCAGGCACTCCTCGAAGACAGTCTTGCCGCGCATCGCAAGCCCATCCTGCGGCAGATAGCCTAAGGTCATGCCTTTGGTCCGCGAGAGCGTCCCATAGTCGAGCGACTCGAATCCAGCGAGCACCTTCAGCAGCGTCGACTTTCCCGTCCCATTCCCACCGACCAGCCCGGTTCGCTCCTCCGGAGTGATGAGCCAGTTCACGTCCTCGAAGAGCAGCTTCTGCCCGAATCTCTTGCCTGCGCCGGATAGTTGTAGCATTCCCTTCCATTCTCGCATCCACGCTGCGGCGGCATGACCTGAGTCCTTCGTCCCATCGCGCCCATCCCAATCTGCTGCTCGCTCTGCTAACGTGAATGTCTGGAGATCCTTCGCGCCCGGAATGCCCGTTCAGCCCAATCTCGCTCCCGCTCCACCGGACCGCATCCCCGAGCCCGAGAGTCCCGAGTCCGCACTGCTCTGGCTGCAGCGCATCTCCCTCTTCATCCTCGTGGTCTTCTGCGTCTATCTCGGTGTGATCGTCACGGTATTGCCGTGGTGGACCTCACTCTGGGACCGCAACCTTATGCTCCAGGCTCACCCACGCGTTTGGGCCATCCTGCGAATCGGCTTCGTCCGCGGCCTTATCTCCGGCCTCGGACTGCTGGACATCTGGATCGGCATCTCGGAAGCCATTCACTACCGCGATCATCGCTAACCGCTCGCTAGCGGAAGAAGTGCGGGATGAACGAGCTCAGGTTGTCCGTGATCGGTCCCGCAGACTCTCGTATTCCCATCCCACCGCACTCCTGATCGATCATCCACAGCCCAAGCACCGGATAGCGCGGCTGATCCAGGGAGTTAGGGAACACGGCCTCCGGAGCGATCGCCTGGCGGATAAACGGACCATCCCCATAAGGTCCATCCGTCGCGACCAGCTGCGCATTCGGACGCACGATCTGGATATTCGCACCCTCCCGCGAGTGCAGAGGCTTACGGACATACGAGCCTAAGCCGCCAGAAGCACGAAGGACTCCAGAGTCATAGGCTATGGCTCCTGTATTGACCGAGGTCCAAGCGTTTGCTGGGGCCTCGAAGTGAGCCTCCAGTAGCAGCTCGTGGTTTGGATACAGCTCCCACAGGATGGGCAGGATGCCCTTGTTCGAGAGCAGCATCTTCCAGATGGGCTCGATCCAGGTCATCTGCCGATAGGTGGCAAGAGCAGCCGGCCCGAACTCCTCGCCAAGCATCGACTCCCAGGGATACAGCTTGAACAGCGACAGGATCTGGTTCTCTTCCGGATCGACATCGACGAACGCCTGACGATCCTGGTTCCACCCTATATCCTGCAACGCAATCGAGCGCGTCGTGAGCCCAGCCTGATTCGCCGTGTCCTGCAGGTAGATCGTCGTGAGGTAGTCCTCGGCCAGATCCAGCGCTGTCTCAGGATCCGGCGGATAGGGTTGGAGCGAAGCGAAGTAGACAGGCTGCGTCAGATAGGAGGCTACGTCCTTCCACTTCGCGATCAGCCGATCATGGATGGAGTTGAACTGGTCCGCCTTATGCAGGAAGGACATGCCGGGCAGATGCTGCGCGACCTCTTCCAGCCAGGACCATTGAACGACCGCCGCTTCGAGCAGTGTTGTGGGAGTATCCGCGTTGTACTCCAGCAGCTTGGGCGCGGAGCCGGAGTCCTCGCCGGCCCAGCTGATATCGAAGCGTCCGTAGATTGCGGGCGGCTCCTGGTTCCACGCCCACTCGATCAGCGGAATGGCAGCGGGAGGAATGGCGAGTTCCGCGTACCGTTGCTTATCGATAACGTGCTGCGCGGCCGCGAGACACATCTGCTGCAGTTCGTTCGCGGCGGCCTCCAGGGTATCGACTTCGCGAGCCGTGAACTGATACGCCGCGGACTCGTCCCAGTATGTCTGCGGGAACATCGCTTTGGGCGAGTGGAAGGTCAAGCCGGCTGCCGAGACTTTCTCTCGCCAGTCAAGCCGGGGGCTCAGTGAGATACGCTTCATTACTCTCCTCCTCCGCCGCCTTCACCACCACCGTGAGTGCTGCCAAACCCACCGCGGGCGGTTCCGCTGGTCGCGGAGTACGAGTGGCCTGCTAGAGGTGCGTAGCTGCCGCCGTTTACGACGGAGCCGATCCCGTAACCGCCCCCACCGCCGTAGTAGTACCGGTAAGGAATGAAGGCGGGGTAAAAACCTCCACCGTTTGAGGCCGGAGTGGCAGCGGGAAGATTCTTGCAGAAGCTGGGATCGACGACATGGTTGTTCTCGTCGATGCAGCGTTGCATCTCAGGCTCGCGCCGGCAGGCGGCGAGCAAACCCAGAGCGGTTGCGGCAAGCAGCGGGGCGGTGACATGGATCGATCGCTTCATCGGTATGCGACTCAGGCACCACAAGGTGCACGGACAGAGTAGCAGCCTCAGTGCGGGATTAGGGCGCTGTAAGAATGGTCTCGTACGCCGCGTAGACCCGGTCGAAGACAGCATCCCAGGTGCAGGTCAGGGCGTACTCGCGGGCGGCGACCCGCATCGCTTCAAGGCGTCCAGAGTCTTCTAGAATTTCCCGGACAGCGGACGCGAATCCGTCGTCTTTCGCGATAATCCCAGTTTTGCCATCGTGGACGATGGTTCGCGGTCCGCCGTTCGGCGTCACAATGGCAGGAACGCCGCTCGCCAGCGCCTCCAGAACGACGTTACCGAAGGTGTCCGTATGCGACGGGAAGACGAAGAGATCCATATCTGCATAGGCGCGGGAGAGGGCTTCGCCGCGGAGAACGCCGGGAAAGACCGCGGAGGGCAATGCGTTCTGGAGGGCCTGCTCTTCCGAGCCGTGGCCAATGATGAGGAAGTTCGCGCCAATGGAATGACGGCTCAACTCCTGCTGTATGGCTGGCAGCAAAGCGACGTTCTTCTCCGGGGAGAGGCGGCCCACATAGCCCAGGATGAACGGCTGGGCGCCGAACGACCGAGTCCGGTGCCGCGAACTGAAGACGCTGGTGTCCACGCCCCGCTGCATCAGGTGGACCGGGCGCCCCGTCGACCTGGCGAGCATGTCGCAGAGGTCGAGATTCGGGGCGAAGAGGACCTTTGCCAGCGAGTAGAAGCGCGTGGAGAGATCGAGGGTGGTGGATTCGACCGGTTGGGAGAGTTGGCGGAAGAAGGCTGGGAGGCGGCGAGCGGCGTACTCGTGGACGTTAGTGTGCCAGCTTGCGGCTAATGGAATGTTCAACTTATGGGCGAAGTAGGCGGCGAACATACCTAGCTCCGAGGGGCCGGTGAGGTGGATGAGGTCGGGTTTGAAGCGGTGGAGGGCGTCTTCGATCTCCTGGGCGTGGCGCCAGAACAGCGGGTCGAAGGCGAGGTCCTTCTCCATGCCGACGGAGGCTATGGAACGGGGGAGTTCGAGGAGTTGAACGATGTTGGTGGAGATTTTGTGCGGTATGGAAGCGCCCGCGCGAACGCAGAGGAACGGGAGGGCGTGGCGCTCGGCGTAGGCGACGAAGTTACGGGAGGTGTGGGCTACGCCGTTTACTTCGTGGAACGAGTCCGGGAAGTAGGCGACTCGAGGCGGACGCATACGATCACTTTACGCTGTGAAACAGGTGGCTTTCCGGTGGCTTTGCGCGGAGAGATGGGTGGTCAGGCTGGGCAGGAAACACCGCTCAGTGCGTCAAAGCCGCGTCCTTCCTGCAGATTCACACTTTAGAGCGGGAAAATGTTGGATTGCACCAAGAAGTGTGCAAAGGTGAGGAACGAACCGGCAGATGCGGAATGAGGGGTTTGGCTGGGTGTACCGTGATCGCTGGGTTCTTTCCACGGGGGTTCAGGATTGAGGCAAGCGGTTTGGCTGGTGGCATTGATTGCGGCGGGGCTGCCGGGAGCTTCACAGGCGCAGAATGCGGCTCCGGCGATGACAGCGGGTGAAGCGTGGGCCAGGATTCAGCATCGGTATATGGCGGCTCCGCCCGCAGACACGGTGGATACGCTGAAGGGTGGAGATCCTGCCACGCCCGTCACCGGTATCGTCACGACTTTTCTGGATACGATGCAGGTGCTGCGGGAGGCGGTGAGATTGGGAGACAACCTGGTGATCTCGCATGAGCCTACGTTTTACAACCATGTGGACGACACTAAGCCGTTTACGGATGACCCGGTTTATAAAGAGAAGATCGCCTACATCGAGCAGCACCACCTGGTGGTGTACCGGCTTCATGATGAGATTCACCAGGACCCGCACGGCGATCACATCCTGACGGGGGTTTACGAGGCGCTAGGCTGGTCGCAGTATCCGCAGGAAAAGAGCGGCATGGCTCAGCACATGGTGACCATCCCGGCCACGACGCTGGGCGAACTCGCGCAGACGCTAAAGGGTAAGCTGCAGGCGCAAACGATGCGCGTCGAGGGCGATCCAGCTCAGGCGGTCACCCATGTGGCGGTTTTTCCGGGTGCGTCCGGACTGGAGAAGCATGTGCGGGCGTTGAATTCGCCTGGCGTTGAGGTGTTGATCGCGGGCGAAGTGAGCGAGTGGGAGACGGTGGAATATGTGCGGGATGCCGTGGCGCAGGGCAGGAAGATGGGCATGATCGTATTGGGGCACGAGGTGTCCGAGGAGCCGGGGATTGAGCAGTGTGCGAAGGAACTGCGGGTGTTGTTTCCAGGCGTGAGGGTGGACCATGTGCCGGCCGGGCAGGCGCTGTGGAGTCCGGATCACCCGGTTGTTCCCAAGTTGCCGTAGACGAGAACGGAATGCACTCCCCTCGGGGCAGGATTAAGCCGGTGGATCGTCTCCTTAATTAGGCGTTGAGGATCAGGGGAGTCAGTGCATACTAAGGGGTAAATCAGAGTCGGCGGCCGGGGCTACGGTCGATGACTCACCCCAGGGTTATCCCGCTGCTGTAAGGTACGCTCCGCCGCCACTGAGTTGATGCATGCCGGATTTGTAACCGCAGGAGTGATAGGTAGATGGCCCAGGCTTCCATTGCGGGACAATCCGAGAGGACCAGGCTGGCGCTCCGCCTGCTGCGGGTCGGGATATCGCTGATCCTGCTGGCTTTTGCCTCCGCGCTGCTGAACGATCTGAGCACCCAGTTGAACGGGGTGTCCGTCATCTGGCTGCCCAACAGCCTGATGATCGGCGTGCTGATCTGCACCAAACGGCGGCAGTGGCCGATCTTTTTCCTGCTGGGTTTTTCGGTCGATCTAGGGATCAACTTCTATTACGGCTCGGGTGTTGGGTCTACGCTGCTGTTCTCGACGTTCAACATGCTGGAGATCCTGATTGCGGCTCATTTCATGCATCGGGCGGCGGTTCCTGAACCGGATCTGACTCGGTCTAACCAGCTGAAGACGTTTCTTCTCTATGGTGTGCTCCTGGCTCCGGCGATCGCATCCGGACTTGCATCCTTTGTTATCCATAAAGACTCGGGACAGCCGTTTCTGCTGGCTCTGCGGCACTGGTTTGCCGCGGACTTCCTGGGCATCGCGATGGTGACGCCGCTCTACATCTTCTTCCACCAGGGACAACGATTTTCATTGCGCTCGCGGCTGGAGGCGGTTCTGCTGCTGATCCTGCTGTGCGCGATCACGGTCTGGTGCTTCCGTTACTCGCACACGCCCATTCTGTGGCTGGTGTTGCTTTGTCTTCTTCTGTGCGGGGTGCGGATCGGCTTCAGCGGAGCGGCGGCAGCGCTGCTGATGGTCACGTTTATCGGCGCGTATTACACGATCAAAGGCTTTGGACCACTGACCGAGAATAGCGATGCGCTGCCGATGCGAATCCTGCTGTTCCAGTGTTTTGTAGCGATGTGTATGCTCGCGTTATATGTCACTGAAGTTGCGCGAACTGCGAACCGCAGGCTGCAGGCGAGCCTGGCGACGAGCGAGACGAGATTTCGTTCACTGGCGGAGACCTCTCGCGACGTGTTGGTACTGGCGGATCTCGATGGAGTACGGGTATACGTGTCACCTTCCTCGGTGGAGTTGACGGGCTACACGCCGGAAGAGCTGGTGGGCAAGACGATCTTCGAGGAGGTTCATCCCGAGGACCAGATCGACTTTCGCACGATGTTTACGAATCTTGTGGCCGGAGAGTCAACGAGCCCGCTTGCGTATCGCATACGGGGGAAAGATCTGACCTACCGGTGGATTGAGGTGAACGCACGGCTCAGCGCGAAGGGAGATGGAGATCAGGCGCAGTACCTAGTGTTCGTGAAGCGCGATATCGCGGACCGCAAGGAGGCCGAAGAGAAGTTGCTGACGGCGTTCCGGGTGGCGGAGAAGCTGGCGCTGGTGGATGGTTTGACCGGGCTTGCAAACCGGCGGCTGTTTGACGAGACGCTGGCACGGGAGTGGCAGCGATCCATGCGCGAGCGGACGGCGATCTCGCTGATCATGATCGACGTCGATGTGTTCAAGTCGTTCAACGATCTGTATGGGCATCTGGCGGGGGATGAATGTCTGCGTATGGTGGCAGAGGAGGTTCGCAATGCGATCATGCGGACGACCGACCTGCTGGCACGTTTTGGCGGTGAGGAGTTTGTTGCGGTGCTGCCGAATACCGGGAGCGAAGCGGCGGAAAAGGTGGCGGAGCGGGCTCGTAAAGCCGTGGAACAACGGGCGATTCCACACGCCGGCAGCCGGCACGGAGTGGTGACGATCAGCGTCGGGATTGCGACGCAGGTTCCGGAGTTCGAGTCCGGAGTGAACAGTTTGATTGAGGCGGCGGATGCGGCACTGTACCGCGCAAAGGCGGCGGGTAGGAATCGGTCTGGGCTTTAGACGGATGGTACCGTAGGGAGATCGAATTTGGCGAGGTTGGTGACGATGCGAGTTGCGGCTGCGGCCTGTGCTACGTTGTGGGCCACGTTGTGGTTGGGGGCAGGAGCGGCGGCCCAGACAGTGGCGCATGAACGATTGATGGGGCCGGTCACGCCTCCGTCGGGATGCACTTGGACTGCAGCAGAGAAGGACTGGCTGACACCAAGTGAAGCATCCTGCTACGCCACGACACCGACCTACGACGAGACCATGGCGTATCTGAAGCGGGTGCAGGCCGGTGCACCGGGCATGGTACGGATCGAACCGTTCGGGAAGACGGGTGAAGGACGCGAGCTGGATGTCGTGGTGGTTTCAAGAGACGGTGTGTTCGATCCGGCGGCGATCCATGCGGCGAGGAAGCCCATCGTGCTGGTACAGAACTCGATCCATGCAGGCGAGATGGACGGCAAGGACAGCTGTCTGGCGCTGCTGCGGGATATGGTGATCGCGAAGACCCAAAGTACACTGCTGGAGCATGCGGTACTGGTGTTGATCCCGATCTACAACGCGGATGGGCATGAGCGGCGGAGCGCGTTCAACCGCATCAACCAGGATGGGCCGGCGGAGATGGGCTGGCGCGCGAATGGGACGAACCTGAATCTGAACCGGGATTACCTGAAGGCGGATGCGCCGGAGACGCGGGCGTTTCTGACGATGTACAACCATTGGAATCCGGACTTCTTCGTCGACGACCATGTTACGGATGGGGCGGACTTTCAGTACGACGTGACCTTCTCGATCGACGACTCACCCAACGTGGCGGCGGGGACGCGGGAGTGGGTGGATAAGGTTGTGGCTCCGGGCCTTGAAGGGTTTGTGAACCGGCATGGGCACCTGGCGCTGGATACCTACGTGTCGCTGGTCGATGACAAGGACCTGGCGAAGGGACTCTCGATCAATGACGATCCGCCTCGGTTCTCGACGGGGTTTGCGACGCTGACCGGGCGGCCTGCGATGCTGGTCGAACTGCATATGCTGAAGGACTACAAGACCCGCGTCACGGGAAACTACTGGACGCTGGTGGGGCTGATGGAGTTGGTGAACCGCGATGCGGAGAAGCTGCTGACCTTAAACGCGCGTGCGGATGCCGAGTCGAAGAGCTGGATGGGAAAACAATATCCGCTGACCACGGCTTGGGCGGGGAGTACGGCTCCGCAGCAGTTCAAAGGATATGAGTACAAGCTGGCGAAGAGCGAGATCTCGGGCTCTGATTGGGTGGAGTACACCCACACGCCGAAGACGTTCGAGATCCCAAAACAGGTGGGGTATAAGGTTGCGACGGAGGTGGTGGCGCCGGAGGCTTACATCGTCTCCCCAGCCTGGGTGCAGGCGATCAACCGGCTGAACCTGCATGGCGTGAAGCTGGAGAAGACAACGGCTGCCTGGGATGGGCAGGTGGAGACCTATCAGTGCTCGGGGATGACGTGGCAGGATCCTCCGTTTGAAGGCAGGCATCCGACGTTCAACGGTGAGGCGACACATGGGCCGGGGAAGTTCGGGACTTGCGCGGCGGTGAAGGAGCAGAGGCACTATCCCGCTGGCTCGGTGGTAGTGCGGCTGGATCAGAGGCTGGCGCCGGTGGCGATGGAGTGGCTGGAGCCGATGGCCGCTGACTCCGCGCTGCAATGGGGGTTCTTTGATTCGATCTTCGAGCAGAAGGAGTATGGCGAGGGGTATGTTGTCGAGCGGCTGGCACGCGAGATGATGGCCGCGAACCCGGCGTTGAAGGCGGAGTTCGAGGCGAAGGTTGCGCAGGACAAGACCTTTGCGGCAAGTCCCTATGCGCGGCTGGACTTCTTCTATCAGCGGTCCGACTGGGGCAAGGCAAACCGGGTGGGAGAATATCCCGTCGGGCGACTTTTGAGTCTGGATGGGGTTCCGGTTGGGAAGTAGATCGATCACAGATGGAGGAGATGCGGATGAGAAAGAGTTTGGCGGCAGTTCTGGCGATGGTGGTTGGGTGCGGCGTGGCGGTAGGAGAGGGGTCTGGGGTGCTGGGGGTCTGGCACTCGAAGGATGGGGCCAAGATCGACGTGCATTCCTGCGGGAGCGAAGTGTGCGTGAAGCTGGTGAAGCTGAGCGACGACGCGCCGGGCACGAACGATGCGAATAATCCGGATCAGTCCCTGCGGCAACGGCCGCTGGTGGGATTGGAGATCGGGCAGGGATTCCGGCTGGCGGATGCAGCGCACGCGGAGAATGGAAAGCTTTACGATCCGAAGTCGGGCAAGACGTATCACGGGACGATGAGCAGCGATGGCGATGCGCTGAACCTGCGGGGTTATGTGGGGATCAAGGCGTTTGGGCGGTCGGAGACGTGGATGCGGGATAAGTAAGGGCTTCAGGCTTTAGCCCAGGTGGGCTCCGATGAGGGTGGTGGCCTGGGCCAGGATGGCGGGGTCGTCGCCGGTGCCGGGGAGCCAGTGGATGGGGTGGAGTTCGGCTTCACGGCGGAACCAGGTGGTCTGGCGCTTGCTGTAGTTGCGGTGGCCCTGCTGGGCCTGCGCGATGGCTTCGTCGAGAGTGAGTTCGCCGTGTAGAACTGCGGCGGCCTGGGCGTAGCCGAGCGAGGTGAAGGGGCGGCACTCGGGGCCGAAACCGTCGATGAGGCGGCGGATCTCCTCCACAAGGCCGTTGGCGAACATGGCGGCGGCACGGAGATTGATGCGGTGGTAGAGCTCGGGGCGAGCGGGGGACAGGCCGAGACGGAGGGTGCGGTAGCCGGTGAGGGCTTCGCGGGACTCCTGGGCCCACTGGGAAGTCATGGGCTGGCGAGCCGCGAGGGAAACTTCGATGGCGCGGATCATTTTGGGGAGGTCGTTGGGGTGGATGGCCCCCCCTGCCTTTGGGTCCAGGCGGGTGAGGGTGCGGTGCAGGTGGGCAGGGCCACGGGTGGCGGCACGTGTGCGGAGGAGGTTGCGGAGGGCGGGATCGGCTTGCGGGGCGGGATGCAGTCCGTCGAGGAGGGCGCGGAGATACAGGCCGGTGCCTCCGGCGAGGATGGGGAGGGCGGAGCGGCCGGCGATGCCGGTGAGGGCTTCGCGGGCGTGGCGGGCGTAGTCGCCTGCGGTGCAGGTCTGGTCTGGGTCGTAGAGGTCGAGGCAGTGGTGAGGGACGAGGGCGCGCTCGGCGAGCGTGGGCTTGGCGGTGCCGAGCTCCATGTGGCGGTAGACGGCGACCGAGTCGCAGGAGAGGATCTCGCCGCCGAAGCGCTGGGCGAGGGCGAGCGAGAGCGCCGTCTTGCCGGAGGCGGTTGCGCCGAGGATGACGATCAGAGGACGCATCGAGAGATGTCCGGTGAGCTGCGTGGGACAGGTACCCCCCCCCGCAAGAAGCAGGCAAAATCTTCAAACGATTGTACTTAGGTCTGGACTTCGGGTTTACGGGAGGTCTGAGTGGAAGCTGACGTGCGCAGTCGATTCGCGGCCTTTTCCATAGGCCGCCCCGTCACGGGCGCCACCAGCCGGGATGGAAGATCAGCGAGGGATGGGCTCGCCAAAGCAGAAACAGGAGCGCGAGGACTGCGAGCAACAGGAGTCCACGAATCTGGCGGCGTCGCTCCTGGACCCTGGCGGACTCCTGGACCCTGGCGGACCTCGTTGACGGCTTCATCGGCCCGGCTACTCCGCGCTGTTGCGGCGATACTGCTTGATATTGAACTGGATGCGGAGGTCTAGCTCCTGACCCTTGAAGTCGGGCGGAAGCGGCGGATACTGGCCGACGCCCTTAATTCCGCCCCAGGCGGCGCGGTCGATCGCCTCATCATGAGTCGAGGCGTCGAGATGCATGAAGCTCAGGGTTCCGTCCTTCTGGATGGTGAAGCGGATGAGGGTCGAGCCTTCTTTGCTGAGCGGCGGCCGCGTCTCCTCCGGGATCAGCGGAATCCAGGAGGCGCGCACCATCGCCAGCAGACGCTTGATGTAAGGCCCGAAGTCTACGCCGAGAGTGTCTGAGAGGATCTCCGCGCCGGTGTTGGTGCCGATGTGCCGTGGGGTCGCGCCTGCGCCCTCTTCGCCACCCTGGCCGGTGCCGCGGGCGAGGGCGGCGTCACGGGCTGCCTCCGCGATGCTGTCCCCCGGACTCTGGGCCGAGCCGAAGTTCGGTTTCAGGCTCGGGGATGGCCGGGGCGCGTCCGGGATGTTCGGGTTTGGCTGCGGACGGGTCTGAGCAACCTGCGGGAGCGGCTTCGGCTGGGGGGCCGGCGCTGCCTGGGCTTGCTGGGGCTGCGGCGTGGGCGGAAGCGGTTTGGCCGAAGGTGCGGGCGCGGGAGATGGATGGCCGGCGCGGCGCATCGCCTCCAGTTCCTCCGGGGTAAGCTTCTGCTGGGTGGGGTGTGCTGTCTGGGCGACGGCGGTCTTATCGCTGATCTTCTTTGCGTCCTTCGGAATCAGCTTGGAGAGGTTGCTAGGGGTTTCAAGATACGTCATCTCATGCTTCTTATCGTCCGTGGCTACGGGCACGACCTGGGGGGTATGCCAGAGAACGCGCGGACCGTAGAGGACGAACCAGGCGAGGACGCAGTAGAAGAGCAGAGAGATGTAGATGGACTCACGGAAACGCGAGCGGGAGCGGTCGTCATCGAGGCTATCGAGCAGACGGACCAGCTCATGATGATCGAGCTCCCCATACCGTCCGGCGGAGACCTTGATTTTGGCCGGTTGTTCTTCGACCGGTGCCGGGTTGGGTGGGGTTAGAAGGGTGGGCATCAGTCTTTGTCTGACGTTATCGGGACTGCTTTAGTTTATTGGATTTGCGGTTTCCATGTTTGCCCATTCCTCCTTTGCGCCACAGGAGAACGGTTAGACTTGAGGCTTATGGAGCGTTTTGGGCGAGATCTGCGGGCGGTGGTGGTGACGGTGAGCGACCGCTGCGCGGCGGGACAGCAGACGGATCGATCCGGGCCGGCGGTGGCGCGGATGCTGGTGGATGCGGGTATGCATGAGCCGGTACGGGTGACGCTGCCGGATGAGATGCAGGAGATTGCCCATGCATTGCGGCACCACGCGGCTGAGGCAGACCTGATCGTGACGACGGGCGGAACCGGGCTGGCGCCGCGCGATGTCACCCCGGAGGCGACGCGAATGGTGTGCGACCGGCTGGTGGATGGACTGGCGGAGCGGATGCGTGGATACGGGCTGAATGAGACGCCGATGGCTCCGCTTAGCCGGGGAGTCTGCGGGTGCGTGGGGCGGACGCTGGTGGTAAACCTGCCGGGAAGTCCGGCGGGAGCGGAGACCTCCCTCAGGGCGATTGTGAATATCCTGCCGCACGCGCTGGAGCTGCTGGCGGGGCGAACCAGCCATGAACCGGCGCAGGCCGGGGGAGCAGACGGCGGGGGCAGGGCGTGAAGGTGCTTGGGCTACTGCTGGGTATTCCCTGGAGGAAGATCGGTGGATGGCTGATTAAGGCGAAGTTCTGGCTGCTTGTGGTGCTGAAACCGTGGGGAGCGATAGGCATCTTCGGGCTGGCCATCATCGACTCTTCATCGATTCCGCTGCCGTTCATGGATGCGCTGATCGTCAGCTATGGCGCGGCGGAGCACAGCAAGACGGTGCTGTACTGCCTGATGGCGGCGCTGGGCTCTGCGATTGGAAGCATGGTGCCGTACTACCTGGGACGGGCGGGCGGCGAGTTGTTCCTGCTCAAGCGCATCAACTGGGAGCGGTATGAGCGGCTTCGCGACCGGTTTGAGAAGCAGGAGTTCCTGGCGATCATGCTGCCGGCGATGTGTCCTCCGCCGATGCCGGTGAAGCTGTTTGAACTGGCTGCGGGGGTGTTCGAGATGCGGCCGGTTTCCTACTTCCTGGCGATTGCTACGGGGAAGTTTGTGCGGTTTTTGATTGAGTCGATCCTGGTGATTATGTATGGGCCGGCGATCCTGCAGACCACGCTGCGCGTAATGCATCGTCACCTGGGCGGGGTGCTGGCAGTGCTGGGGATCGTAGTGGTGGGGATTGTGGTCTATGTGTTGCGTGGGGTGTTCGACCGGCGTAAGGGGATTGTGTTGCCGGTGGAAGAGGTGTTGGATAGCGAGGCGGTGGAGGTTGGACCGGGGGATGCGCTATAGAGGAGCCTGAGGTTAGTGAGTGTCAGGTCAAACGAATGCTGTTTATCAAAATCCCGTTTCAAAGAACGACGCTTTACAGCTTGCCGGACTGATGTGATCTCGGTGCTGAGAACGTTGTTCCGAGACGTATACTTCCGTTGATGAGTTCAGCCGCAATGCTTAGTGCTGTTGCTGCTTGTCTGGGCGTTGCTGGAATCTACTTCGTTGTCTCATCGGCTGTTCAGGGCATCCCGCCAAGAAAAGGGAGGCTGCGTCTTCAAGCTTACCTATGCATCGCCGGTTGTATCTATGGCATAGCAACTGCGGTGCTTGTATATGAAGCGAAACTCCCGGTCTTCGAATTTTCTGGGACGATAGAACAGGCTCAGATGCAGACCGAAGGCAGGAGCCATCGTACGACACTGCTTGTCCGTATTTCTGGCGGCGAGATCACCGTGAATGCTTCTGGAACGAGCCCCTTTTTTCATGCAGGACAGTCGCTCAGGGCCCGGTATCAGGGTGTGACTGGGCATATCCTTCAGGCTCACTTTCTTTCCGCAGACGGGGCGGACGTGGGCGTTTTCAATGGCACTGACACATGGTTTCCATATTGGCTGATACTCGGGGGTTCATTCGTCATCTTCGCGGGGCAGAAAAAGTATAGACGTGATCCTGAAGGAGCCGAGAGGGCTTAGGCTTCTGAATCTTGCCTTGCGCTATTGCTGCAAAGTCGTGTCTTCAGAAACGTCATGCTGAACGGAACGGACGACGCGCCTTTGATTTCGTCACGATTCCCTTTGTGGGCATTCTTCTTGAGGGAATGTCTTGAGTGCGAGGGGCTATGGGCTGAGGGTCGCTTAGACTGGCGCAACTTCCCCTGTGAGCTGCGGCTTGTGAGTGGGCAACGATGGTCGCCAAGGTTTCGGTCACTTCTCCTGTTACTCGTGAGGGAAGAAGTATTGCAGAGCCGTTTTCCTCGATAGAAAACGGCGTCAAGTGCGAAGCCCCTACCTAATCTCACAGGAGAACTGCCCAAGCCCTAACAAGCGAAAAGCCCGGCGGCAACCGGGCTCATCTTTCACAAAGGAGGTTGCGTATGGACTACAACAGGTCTGGTCATCAGACTGGGTTGCGCATCGAGGTTGTGATCGACTGGAAGCTCTTCCTTTCGATTCCGTTCGGTGCGGTGATTCGGCATCTGCTGATCTAGCGCGTCAATAACCCGGAACAGTTCTCGCAGCCTGTTCCGGCTATTTCAGTCTATCGGTCGGGGGGCTGGGGGCAAGAGATTTAGCGCTGGGGTTTGCCGTTGAGTTCCGTTTCGACGACGCGCTGGCCTTCGGGAGCCTGCATGTCCAGGGTGACGGTTCCCGCAATGGGCGGGTGGGTGCGGCCGTTCAGCAGGAACGAGTTGTAGAGGAAGCGGGCGTCGGTGAAGGTGACGACGGAGAGCGGGTGGTGAGGGTCGGAGGTGTCGGTGGACTCGGCGAGGACGGGGTACTGGGACCAGTCGAGATAGATGCGGCCGAGCCAGGTGCGCTTGGCGGCGAGGATGGGGAGCGTGGGGGCGGGCTTGTAGAGGGTGTCGGAGGGGACGGGTGGGGCGATCTCGCCGGTGCGGGTGTTGAGGTCGGCAAGCTGGTAGAAGCCGGGGGTGTCGATGATGATGTGCCAGGCGAAGGGATTGCCGGGGGATGGGCTGGCGAAGACGCGGTCCGGCTGGAGAGAGACGATTTGTCCGAGGATCGGCTGGGCTCCGGTCAGCACTCCCAGCGGGGATACGGGCATGGGGGGGTTCTGCTGGGCGAGGTGGATGGCTTTGGCATGCTCGTTGAAGCGGAAGATCCAGAGGGCAATGATGGCCACGAGCGAGAAGATGGCCCAGCCGTGACCTGTGAACGCTGGCTTGCGTTCGCCGACCTCGGAGTTGATGAGGCCGAAGAGCGCAGGGGCGACGAACGCGAGGAGGAGCAGGAGGAAGAGGACGGGCTCGAAGATGAAGACGAAGGAGCCGGCGTACCAGCGGGGGTTGAAGGGGAAGAAGGGGCGGAGACCGTAGTTGTTGGTCCAGTCCAGGAAGAGGTGCGAGAGCAGGGCTATGAGTGTGAAGAGGAAGAGCAGAGGCCAGTTTGGCGGGGCTTTGGTTAGAGGTTTGCTGCGCAGGCGGTGATAGAGGTAGAAGGCTCCGGTCAGGAGAGCGGCCTCGAACGGGAGGCCGAGGAAGGTATGGGTGATGCCGCGGTGGTGCTCGAAGCCGGTGAGCGGGCCGCCGAAGGAGGAGAGGGTATCGATGTCGGGGAACTCGGCTGCGATGGCCATGGCGAGGGTGGCGTAGGCGGCACGGCGGTTGAGGCCGGTGCGGGCGAGGACGGCGCCGGTCAGGACATGCGTCACTGGTTCCATAGGGGCAAGTATAGGGGTGACGTTGCTCTTTATACTGGAGGCCATGTCGAAGGGGAATACAGTGGAGGCGCAGGCGGATACGTTGCGGGAAGAACTTCGGCACCACGAGCACCTGTACTACGTGATGGACGCTCCGGAGCTGACGGACGCGCAGTACGACGCGTTGATGAACAAGCTTAAGGCGTTGGAGGCCGAGCATCCGGAGCTGGTGACGGCGGACTCGCCGACGCAGCGGGTGGGGGGCAAGCCGGCGGATGGATTCAAGAAAGTAGCGCACTCGCGGCCTATGCTGTCGCTCGACAATGCGTACAACGAGGCAGATCTGCGGGCCTGGGATACGCGGGTGCGGGCGGGGCTGCCGGGGTCTGAGAAGGTTCGGTATACGTGCGAGCTGAAGCTGGATGGGCTTTCGCTGGCGTTGCAGTATGGGCCGGGTAAAGGCGGATCGGTTTTGAAACGGGGGTTGACGCGCGGGGATGGAACGACGGGGGAGGATGTGACCTCGAACGTGCGGACAATCCGGTCTGTTCCCATTTTTATTCCGGAGGCGAAGTTGAAGGCGGCGGGATTGCCGGGGAGCTTTGAGGTTCGCGGTGAGGTTGTGATGCCGCTGGCGGCGTTTCGCAAGATGAATGAGGAGCAGGAGGCCGCGGGACTGGCGGCGAAGGCGAATCCGAGGAACGCGGCCGCCGGGACGATCCGGACGCTGGAACCGAATATCGTGGCGCAGCGGCGGCTGGATTTTTATGCGTATTTTTTGCTGGAGGCTCCGGGCGGAGAGAAGGCTGGTGAGGCGCTGCTGGCTTCGCAGTCGGAGGCTTTGAAGGCGCTGGGTAAGGCGGGCCTGAGGGTAAATCCGCAGGTGGCGACGGTGGATTCGATCGATGGAGTTCTGAAGTTCATCGAAACGTGTGAGCCGCTGCGAGACACACTGGGGTATGAGATTGACGGGATCGTGATCAAGGTGGACCTGGCCGCGCAGCAGAAGCGGCTAGGGTTTACGGGAAAGGCTCCGCGTTGGGCGATTGCGTATAAGTTCGCGGCTCGGGCGGGAGTGACGAAGCTGCTGGGGGTAGCGTTTCAGGTGGGGCGGACGGGGAAGGTAACGCCGGTGGCTCTTCTTAGCCCCGTGCTGATTGGCGGGACTTCCGTCAAGCGGGCGACGCTGCATAATCCGGATGAGATCGAGCGGCTGGGGGTGCGGATCGGGGATTTTGTTTCGGTCGAGCGAGGCGGGGATGTGATTCCGAAGATCACGGGCGTGGTGATGGATCAGCCCGCTCAGCCGCGGGGCAAGGATGAGATTGTCTTTCCGGAGCGCTGCCCGGAGTGCTCAAGCGAGCTGGTGAAGGTGCCGGGGGAGGTGGACTGGCGATGCATCAATGTGAGCTGCCCGGCTCGGCTGCGGGAGGAGTTGATCCATTTTGGGGCGAGGAAGGTGATGAACATTGAAGGGCTGGGGGATGCGATGGTGGCGCAGCTGCTGGGGCAGACGGAGGTGGTGGAGGTCGATGAGGCTATTGCCGTTGAGTCAGATCCGGAGGCGGCTGCGCCGAAGCAGGTGCGGGAGCCGTTGGTGCGGTCGCTGGCAGATCTTTACTGGCTGAAGAAGGAACAGTTGGTGGCGCTCGAACGGGTGGGCGACAAGTCCGCGCAGGCGCTGCTGGATGAGATTGAGCGATCGAAGAAGGCTCCGCTGGCGCGGGTGTTGCTCGGGCTGGGGATGCGGTTTGTGGGCGAGCGCACGGCGCAGTTGCTGGCCTCGCACTTTGGGTCGATGGATGCGCTGATGGCCGCGAGTGCTGAAGAGCTGACGCAGGTGAACGAGGTGGGGCCTAAGGTGGCGGAGGCCGTGCGCGAATTCTTCGATGAGCCGCGGAACGTCGCGCTGATTGAGCGGCTGCGCGAGGCCGGGTTGACGTTTACGGCGGAGAAGCGCGTGACCACGACGACGCTCGAAGGACTGACGTTTGTGCTGACCGGCACGCTGCCCACACTGACGAGAGAGGCGGCGAAGGAGAAGATCGAGGCATGTGGCGGCCGGGTAGCAGGCACCGTGAGCAAGAAGACGAGCTACGTAGTGGCCGGTGAAGAGGCAGGCTCGAAGCTGGAGAAGGCCGAGCAGCTTGGGGTGAAGGTGCTGGATGAGGCGGGGTTGCTGGCGTTGCTGGAGGGCCTTGCGGCTTCTGAAACGATCGAAAGCCCCAAGTAGTCAGCTTGGGGCTTTCGAGTCTTCCAGTAGGTACTGTCGCCAGAAACCAGTCTTGGCGAGCCGCCTGATAATGGTTAAAGCTAGCTCTGGTTCAAGACAGTGTCAATGAAATTAGTAGGCCGACAGGTACTGCGGAAGGCAGGAGAGTCGAACTCCCAGAGCTGACTAGGCCCTGCGACCGTTTATCAGGCGGCGTCCAGTACCTACTGGATATACCTTCCAAACACCGTTGCCTGATCAAGTGAAGACTACATGGAACGGCTGTTTCGACTCCTCTGAATCTTGCGCTGGTGGTGCTTCAAAACGAAAAGTCGTCCCAAGATGGCACTGCGGGTAAGATCGCTGATGCGCGTCCACCAAGACTTGGAGAAGGTGCAACGGCTTTGGTTGAAGTTGACGCACGAGGCGGGATGTTCCGTTGGTAATGGAGGAAGATGATCAGTCTTGATAGTCCAGAGTGGGCGAACATACAGCATGCCTATGGCAGCGCTTCCGATATCCCTGCGCTATTACGCCAGCTAGAAACCTTTCCGATTGCTGAAGGCCAAGCCGAACCCTGGTTCTCTCTGTGGAGCGCTCTTGCTCACCAGGGCGACGTTTACTCAGCCTCTTTCGCAGCCGTGCCCCACGTTGTTCGAGTTCTGGCGATGTCTCCCTCTTCGGCGTCCTCCAGCTTCTTTCAGTTTCCGGCGTGGGTTGAAATATGCAGACAGAGGAACAGTATTGCCGTCCCCGATCAGTTGTCACCTGCGTACTACAGCGCTCTAGCCATGTTGGGACAGTTCGTTTGCGCCGTGTCTTCGAGTACGTGGGACAGCGATTTTCTAATTTCGGCGTTGTCCGCGCTCGCGGTTAGCAAAGGTTTTGTTCCTGTCGCGGAAGTCTTGCAATTACTCGACAAGGACTCCACCGAGGAGTTCCTGACATCGCACCGTTGATTGTGGACGCCGTGACGCCACCCTTATAAATCGCGACAGCATTGATAAAATGGCGGGATGGCTACGCTGACTGCGCTTTCTCCTGAAATCCTTGCCAAGTACCAGCCTGTGATTGGGCTGGAGGTTCATGTTCAGCTGCTGACGGAGTCCAAGGCGTTCTGCGGGTGCGTGAACAAGTACGGCGGCGAGCCGAATACCCATGTGTGTCCCACGTGCCTGGGGCTGCCGGGGGCGTTGCCGGTGCTGAATCGCAGGGCGGTGGAGTTCGCGGTGCTGGCGGCGAAGGCGATCCACTGCGAGATTCGCGAGACCAGTGTCTTTGCGCGGAAGAACTACTTCTATCCGGATAATCCGAAGGGCTACCAGATCTCGCAGTTCGATAAGCCGATTGCGGAGAACGGGTGGCTGGAGGTGCCGGAGGGCGATGGTTCGACGGGCGCGACCAAGCGCATTGGTGTGACGCGGCTCCACATGGAAGAGGATGCGGGCAAGAGCCTGCATGACGGGTTCATGGACTCGGTGACGAAGACGTATATCGACCTGAACCGGTGCGGGACACCGCTGGTGGAGATCGTGAGTGAGCCTGACCTGCGCAGCGCGGATGAGGTCTTCGAGTATCTGACGCGGCTGAAGGAGATCCTGCTTTATACCGGCGTGAGCGACTGCAACATGGAAGAGGGTTCGCTGCGGTGTGACGCCAATGTGAGCGTCATGCTGAAGGGAGCCGCGCAGTTTGGGACGAAGGCCGAGGTGAAGAACGTCAACAGCTTTCGCTACATCCGCTCGGCTGTGGAGTATGAGATTGAGCGGCAGATTGGCGTGCTTGAAGACGGCGGGCGGGTGGTGCAGGAGAGCCGGCTGTGGAACAGCGGGGAGGGCCGAACGTACAGCATGCGCAGCAAGGAGCAGGCGCATGACTATCGCTACTTTCCGGAGCCGGACCTGCCGCCGCTGGTGGTTGGGGCGGACTGGCAGGCGGAGATCCTGAAGGCGCTGCCGGAGCTGCCGGAGGCTCGGCGGGCAAGGATGGAGGCGGAGTACGGCATCTCCGCGCAGGATGCGATGACGTTTACGGCAACGCAGGCGTTCGCGGATCAGTTTGAGGCGGCGGCGAAACGGGCGAAGTCGGCACGCCGTGTGGCTGCCTTGCTGACCAGCGAGATCACCATGCGGGTGCGTGCGGCGGGGATTGAGATGGATCAGTCACCCGTAACGCTGGAAGGACTGGTGCTGGCGGCGGATCTTGCGGAGTCCGGTGAGCTTTCCAGCAAGATGCTGAAGCAGCTCTTGGATACCGCGTTTGCGAATGGCGAGGACTTTGCGGTGGTGTATGAGCGGGAGAAGCCGCAGCAGATCTCCGATACCGGCGCGATTGAGACGATGATCAAAGAGGTGATTGCGGCGAATCCGAAGCAGGTGGAACAGTATCGCGGTGGCAAAAAGACGGTCAGCGCGTTCTTCGTCGGGCAGGTCATGAAGCTGAGCAAGGGACAGGCGAACCCGGCGGTGCTGAATGAGCTTGTGGTGAAGAAGCTGGACGAGGCCTGAAACAACCGGCTGCTGCATAAGGTCTAATAGGGCGATGCGGCATTCACGGTCTGCGGCAATTGTAGTGGGGCTCGGGTTGATGGGGTTCGCGGCCGGCTGCGGGCTCGCCGGAAAGGCACGTGTGGCCGAGTCAAGTGAGAACGCGCAGCCAACATCGCAGGCGCCCGGGCAGCCCCCCGCACCGGTCCCGGCAAAGATGCCTCCGAACACCATCCTGCTCTCCGCGATGATGCGTGAGCTCTCCGCGCAGCCGGGGTTCACGGAAAAGTTTCTGGCTGAAGTGCAGGGCGGGGCGAAGAAGGCGGGCGCAGCGCTGCTGACGCCGGAGCTGGTGCATCTTCTCCGCGACATGATCCTGGGCAAGAACTGGGAGGGACTGGATCGCTTCCCCGGCTGGACGATGCGGCAGATCAACCCGACGGTGCGCGTGGTGGGGCATGTCGCGGGGAAGGATAGCAAGGTGGACAACATGGCCACCGCGGGCGGCGCGCCCAGCGGCAATACCACCGGCGCGGAGAGCCGCAAGGCTGCGCTGGCCTATCTTGACCTGGGCGACTACAAGGCAGATCGCAGCGGGACGGTTTCGCTGGATCAGCCGTCCGACCTCAAGCCCTTCAACACGGCCGAGTACGTGAGCACGATCGGCGCGGGCGTGACGCGCGGGGACGGTCCGAACCCGGAGCGCGCGCCGCATCATGCGGAGAGTCAGCGACTCGCGGATGTGCTGAATCGTCTGAGTCTGAACGGCGTTGACCATACCCCAGCGCTGCAAGCGGAGTTCGCGGGTAAGACCGTCTCGACCCCGCAGGACCTGATCGCAGCCATCGCCGGCAGCGGCCATACCGTCGTCCTTGCGGACTCACGCTACTTCGCAAACTTCGGCCACCTGCATTACAACGGTCAGGATGTGATGATGCCGTTCTGGGTGAATGCGCAGATCGTGGTGCCGGGCACGAAGCGGCCTCTGCTGGTTCCGGTCTCGCATGCGGAGTACGAGTGGTTCATCACCGGGCCGAAGCTGAACGCGGAGATCAGCTTCTACTTCGGCATCGACGGCAAGGCGGAGTTCCGGACGATGGATCAGCTCGATCAGGCGTGGGTGATGAATCGCCATGCGCATGAGTATCGCGGGCAGGATGCGGTGGAGGTGACACGGCTCACCGGGCTGCTGGTGCAGGCGTATACGCGCGAGCATGAGGCGCGGCCGAAGCTTCCGTTCGGCGGCTACTATGCGCTGGGCGTATGCCAGGATGTGGTGGCGGCAATCGAGCTGAAGATGACCGGCAGGACCACGCTCTTCCCCAATACCGCCGACGCCGCACTCTTCAATGATCCTCGCGACGCGGAGATCAACACGCTGATCCACAAGATTCCGAAAGATCGTGCAGGCCGCCCGCCGGAGGTCGAGCGTATCTTCGGCTCGTTGCCGGTCGGCGATTCGAACGCGGATCTGGCGACGGTAACGGTGCCCGGATTGGCCGCAGACCTGATCGCCGTGCACGATGCCTGGACCACAGGAGACATCTCGCGCATCCGTCCGCGGTGGGAGGTCTGGGCTCGGCGTGGCGCTGCTGTGCTCGGCCTGTTGCTGGGCCTAGGGGTGGCGTGGTGGGTTCGGAAGAGGCCGCTTCGCAGGTAGAGCGTCCTAAAGTGCTGCACCATTTTCGGTGCAACCCGACGTGAGTGCATGGCCCTCTCATACGGGTGAGGTGCATCCATGGCAACGAAGAAGAGCACGGGCCGTAAGTACTCGCCGGCTGCAAGCAAAAGTGTTGAGCGCGAGATGAAGGCGATGGAGGCGGGCACGCTGACCAGCGGACGCAGCGGCAAGAAGGTGACTAATCCCAAGCAGGCGATTGCGATCGGGCTGAGCGAGGCCCGCCGAGCAGGCAAGAAGGTTCCGCCGCCTCCGGGCGAGGGTGCTGCCAAGAAGATTGGAGCGAAGAAGGCGGGAGCGAAGAAGGCCGCCGCAAAGAAGATCGCCGCAAAGAAGACGCCTGCGAAAAAGACAGCGGCAAAGAAGTCCGTCGCGAAGAAAGCTGCGAAGTAAGGCAGCTTGCTATTTCTTGTCGCTGGAAGCACTCGGTGCGGGAGCGGAACTCGCGGCAGGCGCACTCGGAGCGGGAGTTGCAGCCGCAGCCGCGGCGGGTGCCGCCGAACCGCCTTCACTCGCCGCAGGAGCGGCTCCGCCCTCGCTCTTGGCACCGCTCTCACTGGTCGCAGCCGCCGGCTTTGCGGAGCCGTAGCCATCCGCGTACCAGCCTCCGCCTTTCAGCGAGAACGCGGGCGCGGAGAGGACACGCTTCAGTTCTCCACCGCAGAACGGGCAGACGGTGATCTCCGGATCGGAGAACTTCTGGATCTTTTCGGTGTGGCGACGGCAGGCAGTGCATTCGTACTCGTAGAGCGGCATGTTTCCCTATTCCTTTGTGCAATGCTTCTCCTCCAAGTCTAAATGGAGCCGCCGCGTTGAAGGCCCGCGGCGGGTTCCCATTGGCAGGAAGAGCAGCAATCTTCCCCTCTACGCCTCCGTGAGCTAGCGGCTGGAGTCTACCGAAGACACCCCGGAGCCTGATGCCTGCGCCACCTGAGGCGTTGCAGCCTTAGCCTCATTCGCACGTTTAATCAACTTCTTCAGCTTGCCCTCCACATCGGAACCGGAGCCGAGCATCTCTGCCGTCAGCACACCGTCCGAGTCGATGGTGAAGTAGTGCGGAATAGCCTGCACGCCGAAGCGGTTGCTCAGCGAGTGATCCGCGTCGCGATACTGCAGCCAGGTCATCTCATGCTTGCTGATGAAGTCCTTCCACTTGGCCTCATCCGAGTCCCAGCTCACGCTGATGATGACCAGCGGCTGCCCGGCAAACTCCCGGGCGATCTTCTGCACATGAGGCAGCTCCTCATTGCAGGGTCCGCACCAGGTCGCCCAGAAGTCGATCAGCACGACGCGGCCGCCCATCGCATCCAGGTTGAAGCGCGTCCCATCAAGCGCAGTCACCTCAAACGCCGGCGCCATCTTCGACAACGAGAGCGCGGGGTTCTCCGCAAAGTGTTGCGCCCGTATCCGCATCGGATCGGTCGCCGGCGCGAGCTCCGCGCAGGAGGAGAACGCTTTGCTCGCATCGTCCATCTTGCCCATGCGCGCCAGCACGCACGCGTCGCTCCAGCGCGCGCCATTGTTCTTCGGGTACTCCGTCAAGGCCTGCTGCAGCACGGCGTGGGCGGCTGCCAACTGCTCCGGCTTGGGCTTGTCGCCCGCCTGCCGCAACATGGCTTGTCCGCGCTGTGCCTCTGCCATGGACTTTTCCATGGGGGTCTTTGCGAGCGCCTCCATCTGCCCGGCTGTAGCGGCTGCATCTTTGTAACTGCCCGTGCCCATCTGCAGCTCCCACAGCGAATCGAGACACTTCATACAGGCTCCGCCGGCAATCTTGTTTGCCTTCTTATAAGCGTCTGCGGCGAAGTTGTACTCTTTCCTGCGCTTGCACTGCTTGGCGTCGTCCATCGCCTTCTGGAACTTGGGGTCGGACTCGTAGGCAGGTGTAGGGATGCTTGCCGCTGCCGGGTTGGCGGCCGCCGCAGGCGGGATTACTGCTTGTCCAAGAACGATGTTTGCCGGAACCAAAGCAGAGGTAAGCAGAAGTGAAAGCAGAGTGAAGCGCAAGAGAGGACTCCTTAAAGGGGTTGTCCTATCTTGCACTCGATCCGCTTCTTTTCAAAGCGAATTCAGGATTTCGCCAACTCCACCAGACGCACGCTTGCAATCGCCTCCACCTGCTTCAGGGCATCCAGCGCGGGTGTCGCATCCGCCGCGCTCTGCACGTCGATCTGCACCACCGCAAGCGCCTGTCCCTGCGGCACGCGTCGCGTCCGGCTGCTGGATGAAGCATCCGCCGCACGGCCCAGTGCGAAGTTGGCGATGTTGATCTGGTGCTCGCCCAGGATGGTTCCGATCCGCCCCACCACGCCCGGAACGTCGTGGTTGCGAATCGACACCAAAGTCCCGTGCAGCGGCGCTTCAATATCAATGCCGTCATAGGTCAGCAGCCGCGGCGACGTGCCATGCAGTACCGTCGCAGAGGCGCTCGTGTCAGACCCGCCGTCGCCCGCAGCCGAGCCGGCGCGGTGCAGCACCAGCTTCAACACCGAGCCCGAGCCGCCGGTGGTGAACTCGCGCTTGTCTTCCTGAATGCGAATGCCGCGCTCCTGCGCGATGGCCGCCGCATTGATGCGATTGACGGAGTTCGAACCCTCTGTATCCGCGAAGATTCCGGCAATGGCCGCGTTGCGGATCAAGTCCGTCTTGCCCTGCGCGATGCGGCCCGTGTAGGTGAGCGCGATACTCTCCAGGTTACCCGGCGTCGAGTGGCTAAGAAAATGTCCCAGCCGTCCCGCCATCTCGATATAAGGCGCAACCTCCAGGTACTCTTCGTGGCTCAGCGACGGCAGATTGACCGCGTTCTGCACCACGCCGAGCTTCAGATAGTCCCGCACTTGCATGGCAAGCTGAATGCCGATCGCCTCCTGCGCCTCATCGGTCGCACCCGCGATATGCGGCGAGAGCAGCACGTTCTTCAAACCGAAGTAAGCCGAGTCCTTCAGCGGCTCCTTATGAAACACATCCAGCGCCGCCCCTGCAATCTTGCCGGACTTCAATCCTTCCACCAGTGCCTCATCCACGATCAACTCGCCGCGCGCGCAGTTCACGATCCGCACCCCGGGCTTCATGATCGCGATCGAGTGCGCGTTGATCAACCCCTCGGTCTGCGTGGTCAGGCCAACATGCAGCGTCAGGTAGTCCGCCGACTTGAAGAGCTCGTCCAGCGAGAGCAGCGTGATGTTGTTCTCGCGCGCAATGACCGGCGCGATGAACGGGTCATAGCCGATCAGCTCCATTCCAAAAGCCGCCGCCCGCCGCGCCACCTCAAGCCCGATGCGTCCGCAGCCCACGATGCCCAGCGTCTTGCCTCGGAGCTCAACCCCTTGCAATGATTTCTTATCCCACACACCCTCATGCATGGTCTGGTTGGCCCGCGGGATCGACCGTCCCATCGCGATCATCAGCCCCAGCGTCAGTTCCGCGACAGCAACCGCATTCGCGCCCGGCGTGTTCATCACCACAATGCCGCGATGCGTCGCCGCGGCGGTATCGATGTTGTCCACACCGACGCCTGCGCGTCCGATCACCCGTAGCTTCGGCGCATGCTCCAGCAGCGCAGCATCGGCCTGCACGGCGGAGCGCACGACCAGCGCATCCGCATCCATCAACTCATCGTTCAGGTTCTTGATCGTGTCGGCGGTAACGACGTTCCAGCCCGTTTCTTTTTGCAGAATGGCGAGTGTTGCAGGAGAGACCTTCTCGGCGATAACAATCTTCATGATGCTTCTAGTTTAGGCAAGAAAGCGGCTTGCCTGCCGAGCCGCACGAACTTTCACTCCGGCGTCACCAGCATCGGGTCGCTCTTCTGCGTGACCGTCTGCACGCAGTTTCTACCGGCGCGCTTGGCCTCGTAGAGCGCGGCATCGGCCAGGCTCATCAGTTCGCTTTCAGTGCCATCCCGTGTGGGCGTGATCGCCGCGCATCCCAGGCTGACTGTGATGAACTCCCAGGGGCTGTCCTGCTGTGGAATCTTCAACGCGTAGATCGCCTCGCGGATCTCCTCCGCCATATGCTGCGCGCCGGCCAGGTCGGTGTGCGGAAGCAGCACCACGAACTCCTCGCCGCCAAAGCGTCCCACATGGTCTTCCGCTCGGCGGCTGCGTTCGCGCAGCACCGCCGCCGCCGACCGAAGGCAATCGTCGCCGGCACGATGACCGTAGCGGTCGTTGAACTGCTTGAACCAGTCCACATCCATCATGATCAGCGCCAGCGGCGTCCGCAGCCTTCGAGCGCGCTTCCACTCCTGGCTCAGGTTCTCATCGAGCGATCGCCGATTCGCCAGACCGGTCAAACCGTCCAGCGACGCCAGCATCAGCAGCTGCGTGTTGGAGTTGTTCAAGTCCTCGACCAGCCGGCGCCGTTCACGGATCAGGATCGATGCCGGGAACAGAGCCAGCACATGGAAGCCAAGAAAGATCTGCAAGCCGACGTCTCGCGTCACTCCCAGGTTGGAAGGCCAGTGACCGAAGGGGCCCAGGTTATGCTCCGTCAAAAAGATCGCGTAGAAGCACAAACCTGCAAACGCAATCGCCGACCCGGGGAACGACAACGTCAGGTCCACTAGCAGAAGCGTCGGATAGACCAGGAAGAGCAGAGGATAGCCGGTGACCTCAAGACTCAGCCACAATGAGACAGCCGCCAGGCAGAGAATGCAGGTGGTCCGCACCAGGGCTCGTCCGCGGAAGAGCTTCCGCATCTCGGTCGAGTACAAGGAAAGCGCCAGCGGCATCATCGCCGCGATACCCAGCGCATCCGCGGTCGCCCAATCATCAAACGCAACCAGCATGCGCTGATGCTGGGTGGCATGGAACAGCAGCGCCGCCATGACGCCCGAGACTCCCGGCCCGACCACCAGCGCCGCCGCAAACCTCAGAAAGATGCGCGGCCGGCGCAGCCAGCTGTCGAGCGTGGTAAACGCCGGCAGCAACAACGCGCTGAGCACGACCTCCGTCACCGAAAAAGTGCGTAGCCCGATCTCCATCAGGACTGTGTTGGTGTCCAGGCACTCGCCCACCCCGGTCCCAAGTGCCACCCCTGCCATAATCGCCAGCCAGTCCGAGCGGCGGCGGCGCAGCAGCACCGCGATGGTGACGCCGTTCAAAGGCCAGAGAATCGTCCAACCATTGGAAAACCCAAACTTGTTCAACCCGATGTCGATCCCCGCATACAGAAGCGCGAAGGTGACGAAGAGTCGAATCTTGCGGTAGAGCTCCAGCCTTTTGCCCGGTTCAGACTGCACTCGATCTCCTGCGTGTAGACCCAATCCCGCCATTCTTGCCCGTTTACCCCGCGCGACATCCCGTTGCACGGGATCGCAACCTTGATCCGTTAGACGTAGAAAGCCCCCTCCCGATGATCCCGCGTCCCGTCCGGCGGAAGCAATCCGCTGTTCTCTACTCTTCTGAAACTGGTGAGTGATTGTTTTGACAGGATGACACACCCTCCGGTGAAAGCGCGCTGAAATCCGCTTCCTTGCGGCTCGCTGGTCTGCGTGTCCTCCTTCCACCACCGAAACGGGAGCCGAAATGCCGCCCAGCCGCCGTCTACGGCAGCCATCGCCGGCTCTCCTGCAGCAGGAAACTCTGAGCCGCCGGACTCGCTCCACGCAAAGCATTTACGATGGACCGATGAGCACAGCAGCCGTCCTTCGCCCTCAGCTCGCCCACCTCACCGCCCAGCTCGATGCCCTCAAGACCGCGGGAACCTACTTCCGCCTGCGCGAACTGGAAGACGTTCAGGGTCCCGTCTGCACCTACGATGGCCGCAAGGTCATCAACCTCGCCAGCAATAACTATCTTGGCCTCTGCAATCACCCCAAGCTGGAAGAGGCCGCCATCCAGGCGGTCCGCCAACATGGAGTCGGTTCCGGGGCGGTAAGAACCATCGCCGGCACCATGCGTATCCATATGGAGCTGGAAGAGAAGATCGCCGCGTTCAAGAACGTCGAAGCCTGTGTCGTCTTCCAATCCGGCTTCACCGCAAACGCCGGCACCGTCTCTTCCATCCTCGGCAAGGAGGACTTCATCCTCTCCGACGAGCTCAACCACGCCTCCATCATTGACGGCGCACGCCTCTCCAAAGCCAAGATCAAGGTCTTCCGCCACAAGGATGTCGCGCACTGCGAGGAGATCCTGAAAGAGATCGAATCCGATCCCGGCAAGAAGCTCATCATCACGGACGGCGTCTTCTCCATGGATGGAGACATCGGCCCGATCGGGGAACTCGCCGCACTCGCCGAGAAGTACGGCGCCATCATGATGGTGGACGACGCCCACGCCTCGGGTGTACTCGGCCGCAATGGCCGCGGCTCGGTCGACCACTTTCACGCCCACGGCCAGGTCGATGTCCAGGTCGGAACGTTATCCAAGGCCATCGGCGCGCTAGGCGGCTACGTCTGCGGCTCCCGCGACCTGATCGACTTCCTGTATCACCGCGCCCGGCCCTTCCTCTTCTCCACCTCGCATCCACCGTCAGTGGCCGCCACCTGCATCGCCGCCTTCGACATCCTCGAAGCCGAGCCCGAACGCATTCAGCGGCTCTGGGACAACACCAACTACTTCAAAGCCCAGCTCGCCTCCGCCGGCTTCAACATCGGCGGCGTCAACACTCCCTCCAGCGAGACTCCCATCACGCCCATCATCATTGGCGATGGGCGCAAGACCATGGACTTCTCCAAAGCCCTCTTCGACGCCGGCTTAATGGCAACCGGAATCGCCTTCCCCACGGTCCAAGAGGGCAAGGCCCGCATCCGCACCATCATGACCAGCGAGCATACCCGCGGGCAGATCGATCAGTCGCTGGAGATACTCACCACCGTCGCTCGCAACCACGCCATCCTCTAGCTCACGGGAGCGGTTTCATGCGTGTCACGCGCGGAACCGCTCCCAGCTTGTTAAACTCTCGCATCAGCCTTTGACTCCGCTCACCCTTGCGGGCTACCATCCGCGTATGTTGCGCAGCCGCCGTCACACCGCGCTCTCCTCTCCCTTGTGTGCCGCGCTGTGCCTCGTCTTTCTCTTACCGACCCCCGCCCAATCGATTCCGACGCCCGATGTCCATCACCGCAAGCGCGACTATAAACATGAGGTCGAAGCGATGGAGGAGCAATGGCGTCAGGCACAACTGGCCGATGACGTCGCAGCCATGGACCGGCTCCTCTCCGACGACTACGTCGGCATCTCCATGAACGGAGAGGTCACCACCAAGGCCCAGCAGTTGGATCGTCTCAGATCCCGTTCCCTGGTCCTCACCAAGATCGAGCGGTCTGACGTAAAGGTCAAGATCCTGGGCAAGGTCGCCATCGTAACCTCCCTGGCCAGCGTAGAAGGCCTGGACGATGGCCTCTCCATCACCGGGCTCTACCGCTACACTCGCGTCTACCAGCGTCTACCCGCGGGGACTTGGAAGATCACCAACTTCGAACTCACCCGCGTCCCCGCCCGGGGTCATGCCCACGCGGACGCCACCTCTTCCGCCGCCATTCCCGATCACTGAGACAAAACATCAAGATCAAGACCAAGCCTCATGAGCCGGCAAGTCCCGGAACGCGCTGGCCCAGGGAACCGCGCAGGTTCAGGCCCAGCAGTCGACGGTTCAAGGACCGCGTGTCCCCCGTCAGCTTGGCATCCTCCGGCTCCTGCGGATCGTTCAGGAAGAGAGTCTTCAGATGGACGGACTCCGCCTTGGGGGCAGACTTTGCACCGGATCGCAGCTTCGTCGCCAACAAGGAGAGGCCCGGCGTCTGCGCCTTCTCGTGCTGCGTGGTGGTCCGGATCGTCTCAATCTGCTTGCGGACGGAAGCGGGAACAGAGCTCTTGGGAAACGTCATAAATCCTCGCTAGGTGTTCGGGGAAGGATTGGTTGTCCTCGAAACGGAAGGGACTCTTCAGCCAACGTCTGTCCAAATCGGTAGATCGAAAAGCTTACATAGCAGCGGGATCATCACAAGGGGACGAACAAGAAAGACTGGCCGTCTCTGCCTCGGAGTAAGGCATGCCGCCTGAAACAAACCTACACCCTAGAGAGACGCCTGTGGAAATACTTTCGTTGCTTTATTTTTGACGACTGCGACAGACCGCTAAAGTTCCTCCGGGGCAAGCCCCTTCAATGCTCCCCGCACCCTCGCCCACGTATCTTCGAGCGTCTCCGGCAGCACCCGAGTCTCCGCCGTTACCGTCATAAAGTTCGTGTCCCCGACCCACCGCGGAAGCATATGCAGATGCAGATGGCTCGCAACCCCCGCCCCCGCGGCCTTTCCGAGGTTCATCCCCAGATTGATCCCGTCCGGCTGGTACACCTCCCGCAACGCCCGCTCCATCCGCTGCGCCTCCCCCATCATCTCCGCCGCCTCCGCCACGGGAAGCCTCGCCAGCGAATCCGTATGCCGACATGGAACCAGCAGCACATGCCCGCTGGAGTACGGAAACCGGTTCAGGCAGACATACCCGTGCGCACTCCTACCCACCACCAACCCGTACCGCTCCGCCTCCTCCACCGGCATCCCCTCTGCGATCGCCCAGTCCACCGATCCAATCAGATTGCAGAAAACACACTCCACATCTGTACCCGAGCTTTGCCCCGGCCAGCCCTCCAACTCCGCCGGAACACCCTTCCGCCCCTCCGTCCTAGCCCCTGTGATGTAGCTGTAACGCCACGGCGTCCAAAGCCTGTCCATGGTCTGAGTATCCGCCCGCGCCTTCCCCCCGCGCAAACTCCCCACGCCGCACCCTTTGAGTCCCGCTCCGCCCCGATCGCATCAAACTTCCGTCGGCATGAGTTCCCTTACTCCTCTTCAGCGTTTGACGGCCTCCCCCCACGTTGCTATTCTTTTCATTGAGTCACTGCGTGTGGGATCCAAGTGCAGCCGCTCCTGTAATACCCTGACCTCCAATCCGTTCCTGTGCGCGAGACGTGCAAGGGGTACCCATCCCCAAGCCGTCAACGCCCCTGAACGAATCTAGGCAGGAGTTTCTTGGATCCCGGAGTCAGCATCTTCATGGTAGACGACCATAATCCTGAGTACATCGAGAGCAAACCCCTGAACACCGAAATCGAAACCCTCGCGCCCGAAGCGACAGACGACCACCAGTCCCTGTCATCCGATTCCACCCCAACCGTCCACACCGACGGCCATAGCCAAACCGCTGACATCCCCACCACGCCCTCAGAGAATCCCGCCAGCGGCCACATCGCGCCTTCGCTCTCCGCCTCCACGGAAGACACCGAGGCAGAGCCCGAAGCAGCCGTCGACTACGACGACTCAGACTTCGCCGCCGCCCTCGCCAACTTCGACCGCGAGCAGGCAGTCGAGACCGCCGCAGCCCAGAACCTGACCGCGGAAGAGGTCATCGTCACCGGCACGCTCGTCAAGATCACCGACAAGCACGCCATCATCGACATCGGCCTCAAGTCCGAAGGCCTCCTCGCCCTCGACCAGGTCAATAATCCCGATGGCATCCCCAAGTTCAACATCGGCGACCAGATCGAAGTCGTCGTCGAGCGCGAAGAGACCCACGGCGGCGGCTACGTCGTCTCGCATGAGAAAGCCCTGCGCCACAAGGTCTGGGACGTCCTCGAAAAGGCCGCGAACGATAAAACCCCCGTTAAGGGCATGGTCGTCTCCCGCGTCAAGGGTGGCCTCACCGTCGACATCGGCATCAAGGCCTTCCTTCCCGGCTCGCAGATCGAGGTCCGCCCCGTCCGTAACCTCGACGCCTACGTCAACACCGAGATCGAAGTCCGCGTCATCAAGCTCAACAAGAAGCGCGGCAACGTCGTCATCTCCCGCAAGGAACTCCTCGAAGAGGAGCAGAACGCCAAGAAGTCGGTCACCCTGGCCACCCTCGAAGAGGGCTCCGTCCTCACCGGCGTCGTCAAGAACCTCACCGACTACGGCGCGTTCGTCGACCTCGGCGGCCTCGACGGCCTGCTCCACATCACCGACATGTCCTGGGGCCGTCTCACGCACCCCCGCGATCTCGTCAACGTCGGCGACGAGATCCAGGTCAAGGTCCTCAAGTTCGACAAGGACAAGCAGCGCGTCTCGCTCGGCTTCAAGCAACTCACCCCTGACCCATGGCTCGACGCCACCGAGCGTTACCCCATCGGAGCCCAGGTCCGCGGCCGCATTCTCTCCGTCACCGACTACGGCGCCTTCGTAGAACTCGAGCAGGGCATCGAAGGCCTCGTCCACGTCTCCGAGATGACCTGGTCCAAACGGATGAAGCATCCGTCCAAGATGGTTAAGCCCGGCGACGAGGTCGACACCATCATCCTCTCCGTCAACCCAAACGACCGCCGCATCTCGCTCGGCATGAAGCAGCTCCAGGACAACCCCTGGGAGGCCCTTGAGGACAAGTACCCCACCGGCGCCATCATTGAAGGCCGCGTCCGCAACCTCACTGACTTTGGAGCCTTCATCGAGATCGAAGACGGCATCGACGGCCTCGTCCACGTCTCGAACCTGAGCTGGACCAAGCGCATCAAGCACCCGTCTGAAGTCCTGAAGAAGGGCGAAAAGGTTCGCGCTATCGTCCTCGGCGTCGAGCCCGAAAACCGCCGTCTCTCTCTCGGCGTCAAGCAGCTTCAGCCCGACGTCTGGGATACCTTCTTCGCCCAGCACCGCATCGGCGACGTCATCAAGGGCAAGGTCCTGCGTACTGCTCAATTCGGCGCTTTCGTAGAAATCGCTGAGGGAGTCGAAGGCCTCTGCCACGTCTCTGAAGCGGTCGATGAAACCGGCAAACCCGTCGAGCTCAAGGTCGACGACGAGCACGAGTTCAAGATCGTCAAGATGAACCAGGAAGAGAAGAAGGTCGGCCTCAGCATCCGCGCCGTCGGCGAAGAAGCCAGCCGCGCCGAGGTCGAGATCTACAAGGAGCAGGCCGCTCAGAACCAGGGCAGCGGCGGCGGCGGAAACAAGGGTAAGGGCAACAACAAGCCCGGACAACCCCAATCCTCCGGCGGCTCCTCTTCCTCCACCACCCTCGGCGACCTCCTCAACTGGAAGCGCGCCGAACGCGAAGGCGAAGACTCGAACGACTAACCCACACCCGCGTTACAAACAACAGAAGGGGCCGCTCAATCCGAGCGGCCCTTTTTTAATTCACTTCTGTAGCGATACTCAGTAGCCCCTCATGTACTTCCTTGTCTCTGAGGGCGAGGTGAGCCTTATGATAGAAATATGCATAGTTTTGCCCGCCACACCGGTTGCGTTTTTTGCCGTCCTACAATCGATGAGCGGGCGCGCCTTTGCGACACGGTCATAACAAGTGACGACAACTTCGTCGCCATACCCACACTAGGCTCGATTGTTCCCGGATGGATTCTGGTTGTCTCTAAGGACCACGTCATCTGCTCCGGTGCGCTCGACCCTTCCCTTCGCGAGAATTTGTCCAAGGCAATTGATACAGCAGCAAACCTCATATCAGCGCACTTCTCGGAGGCTACCATCTTTGAGCACGGTCCTGCGGTGCGGGGAACTCCTGTCGGTTGTGGAATCGATCATCTTCACATACACGTGGCCGCGTTGCCAGCCTCATTGAGCGGGATGTGCCGCGAACTTTACGGAACACTCTGGCGCAAAATTGACAATTTGGACGCTCTTGAGGCAATCCATCGTTCGGGTCGCGCCTACATCCTAGTCAAGGAACCATCAGGCGATTGGCTTTGGGCTGATGCACCCGTTGGCGTCCGGCAACCGCTCAGGCGCGCCGTCGCGCAAATGCTGGATATTCCCGATCAATTCGACTACCGAACAGATGCCTTCGAGGAGAATGTTTCACTTACGTTGAGGGAGTTGGTATCGGCTGCATAGAATCAAATTCGGGTCAAAGCCAAGACCCTTCCCGCAGTCCTGCGGCAACAACGTTTGCGCCTGCCGACGTGACAGATGGGAGGCGTCCAGGAGACTGGCGGTCACGCTATGAGCGAGAAGCCTGGCAAAGCATCAATCTCGAAGCTATCTATTTATTTGTAGCGTTGGTTCTTGTTGCATCCTCTTGCCTCTTACTCTGGGCAGGTATTTTCGAGCGCGCAATCCGGCTATCGGGGGACCAAGCCAAGACCTTTAGGAGCTTCGGATTCGCTTGGCTTGGCGGAACTCTGGGGGGTGTTCTTTTCTCGCTCAAGTGGCAATACCACAGCGTAGCCAAACAACTCTGGAACTACGACAGGCGGCTCTGGAGGTTTCTGACTCCCCATATTTCAGGTGGGCTAGCATTTGCGTCCCTTGCCGTCTTCGAGACTTTCAGTTCAAGCAAGATCATTTCAGGGCGCTGTGTCCGGACACTTGCATTCGGTTTCCTAGTCGGCCTGTTTTCAGACAACGCCCTCGCGAAGTTAACGGAAATTGCAGTGACATTGTTTGGAACAACGAAGACAGGAGATCGACTGAGGTAGCCTTATGGGATGGCGTAACGGCGATAACAGGTCGGGAGCAAAGAGTGCTGGCCTAAGAGAACTTCCCACCGGTTGGACACAGGATTTTATAACTCTTTCGGACGAATTACATGAGGTCTTCAGGTCAGCTATACCCAGCACAAGGCTGCGGGATGTTGTTAGTCAGCAATTGCAGAGTAGCTTAGCCGCCGATCTGCTGAGGTACGGTGAACACCCCGAGGACGTGACACTCATCGTTCGCTCGGACGCCATCAATGAAGATCTTTCGGCTCGAGGTAAGCTCAGCAGCCATAAGGCGGATGCGACGGTAGACGGCGTCCTGGATGCGGCAGAACACATCTTCAGAGACGCGGCCGATTCGACAGAAGAGATTTGCCTGATCCTACAACGCAACATTAGAGCTCAAGCCAGCGGCCACCTGTCCAACGAACTGCGTATTTCTAGGGACGCAAGGAGTTGGTTATGCGAGGTAGTCAATGGGCCGTTCAACGAGGCCTCTGAAAGCCCAGAACAGGAGAGACTTTGGGTAGACAAGGTGATCGCTGCTGAAAGTGGTCCACTGATCTGCGCGAGTCGTGAAGAGGTGATGACTAAACTTCGTCGGATCGGGAAGTACTTCTATGACCGCAGATCGCGTAGACACCTTGAGTGGGTCTGGGACGGTAGGCAGTTATGGGTTGTCCAGAACGATCCAGACATGTTCATCGCAGGCGAGTCTCCCTTCCCACACTTCACACAGGCCTCCAAAGCCGAGATTCGTTCACTGAGAGTCTTCAAACAATTTGATCAGACAAAGGCTACGGCTTGGCAGAAACTTCGGTGTGTAAGTGAGTTCGCTAACGCCGGTATGCAGACCACTTGCTTGTATTTCGCCACTGGCGAGAGAATTGCGAAACACTTTATAGACAGCAGGCCCTCGAAGCGGCTATTAGAAGACTTGGCCTTGATGCTAGAACAGCCAATAGTTATACGAACTGACCTGAGAGGCCAGACGGCCTTCCTGCTGCCAAGAACAGACGCAGTGAGCGACGTTCAAGGGGCTCAGGCGTTTCTGGGGCGAGTCCTTTCAACGGCACTAGAGCAGGATCGGTCGCTGCGTGACGTCTGCTTCATTGTCCACCGCTTCATCCCAGCCGCTGCATCGGCGTTTTCGTTTGCGAAACCGGGGGAACGGCGGGTACGGGTAGACGCAATTTGGGGACTTCCCGATGGTTTGGAGTTCTGCGCCCATGACTCCTATGAAGTTGACGCCAAGAGCATAAAGATCCTAGACAAGAAAATTCGTTATAAGTCGACGTTCCTTGCAAACCATCCTACAGGGGAATGGAAGGTCTCCCCCCTTGCCCGCCGGTTTGCCTGGGAAGAGTCTCTAAGTTCGGACGAGATAGGACGTATAGGAGCGTCTTCACACCGACTCGCGGAACAGAGAGGCCGCCCTGTGGTAATCATGTGGCTAGCCGGTATCCCTAGCGGGTCGGGCCACCCCGACCTACTCCCCTGGCGATCAACCGAGGAGGGAGCCCCCCGAGAGATCGCGGCCTCCGCATCATCTCATTTCTTTGGAACTAGCTTTCAGGTGCGCAATGACAGAGACTTATCAACGCTTAAGAGCGCTCCCGGGATCTCTTCAATCTCGTTGAGCCCAGATGGTCCTCATCTTAGAAACGAAGTGTTTTTGAACAAGTTAGCGGGAATTTCGATAAGGCGTCATCTGCCGATCGATTTGCAAGGAAGCTTTTTGTCACACGCCTACTACGTTCTGTGTAGGGCAGGTGCGACGGTCGCCTGCGTCGATCCCATTAATCCTCAACCGGTTAAGACCAGCTTCAGAAAATTGGTCAGAGACCGAATTCCGGTCAAGATCCAGAGGAGCGGCGAAGTTGCCAAGACTGCCACCCTGCTTAGAGCAGACCTCTTAGAAGCTCTACGTACCAAGCTTGTAGAAGAAAGCCTCGAAGTCCTTGGTGCGTTGGAACCACAATCCCTCAAGGAAGAGATGGCAGACGTTTACGAAGTACTTCGCGCCATGTGCCACGTGCTTGGCGCTTCGATGTCGGAAGTTCAGGAAGCCGCTGACGAGAAGAGAACGGCTCTCGGGGGCTTCCAAGAAGGAATTATCCTAGTCGAAACTAAAGATATGCCTCTAGTCACCGTAGACGAGCCCCCGGGGCTGTTCAATATACCCACATCCTCAAGAACAGTGGATGTGCAACCACTCGTCAGCGTGGCAGGCAGAAAGGCGAAGTCTCAAATAGACCGAATTTTGCTCCCGCTCGTGCCACCAGTCCCGGGGATGCATCGCGGATCGATAAGAGTGGAGATCAGACAATTAAACGCGACATTCAAGATAATTTATGGAGAGAAGCACGTTGAAGTCATCTTGGACCGACGACTCCGCCCCGTACTCCGGGGACAGATGGATCTTTTCAGGAACATCAAATGAGTTGGCGCAGGCCCATCGGCAAACATCGTGGTAAGTCTTCTTCATACCGATTCCCATTCCGGCACTCTCACCGCTAGAAATCTTCACTCCCCCACCCCAAAACACCCTCAAAAACACCAGCAAAATCGCATGTCAAGCCCCTAAACGATCTAAGTCGCTCATTCGAAACGAAATAGAGGTGGCGTAACCACCCTGGGCAATCCTGTAGAATAGAAATAGCAGAATAGAGGTAAGATGATATCGCGTTAACCGCTAAGTTCTTTGTTGACAATATTTCACCTGCAAGTCTTTTGTTGCCAATATTTTACGCCTTACCCCCTGCCGTAAGTTGAACAAAAGAATGCACGTTGTACTGATAAGTCAACAGAGGGGGGAGGGTACCGTCAGGCTCATCCAGGAACTCCACACCCGGAACGATCCCTCCCCGGAAAGTCGTAGCTTCCAGCCCCGGAATGCCATTCCAGCCCGAGTCTCTCCGCTGCTAGACTCGCCTTCGTGACCCAGAAAGCCCGGCCCGCCTGATGGCCACCGCGACCGTTCCGGCCCTCGAGAACCCGCCCGCCCGAACCATCCAGAGGCTGGCCACCCCCCTCCTATGGGCCCGAGGCTGGTTGCATGACTGGCCCTGGCTGCTCGCCCTGAGCCTCCTGACGCTGCTCTTCTTCCTCACCTTTTTCAATCGCTTCGTCGGCATGCGCTCCGGAACCGGAGAGTTCACCACCGGAATCTGGTTCCTCCAAGGCAGACTTCCCTATCGCGACTACTTCAGCGCAACGCCTCCCTTAAACACCCTTAAGTCGGCGCTGCTCCTGCATCTCTTCGGCCCCTACATGATCGTCAGCCGAGCCGCGGCAGTCGCCGAGCGCGTCGCCATCGCCTGTCTCCTCTTTCGTTGGCTCTGCCGCTTGTTCCCCACGCGCTTCGCCTTCGCCGCAAGCCTCGTCACCATCATCGTCTCCGCAGGCGACCGAACCGACCCAATCGCCTCCTACAACCACGACGCAATCCTCTGGGCGATGCTCAGCGGCTTCGCCGCAAGCCACGTTCTCAGCAACCCTCGCACCAGACGCTTCTACGTGTGGTCAGCAGCCGCAGGCATCTTCGCCGGTCTCTGCATGCTCACCAAACAAACCATCGGTCTCGGCGCAACCATCGCCGTCCCGATCGCCGTAGCAATCCTCCTCTTCAACTCCGGCCTTCGCACCCGAGCACTCACTTGGCTAGCCGCCTTCGCCGCCGGATGGACGATCCCGATCCTCGCCTTCGTCCTCTGGCTGCAACGCCTCCACATGCTCGGAACCTTCGTTACCATGGTCTTCCTCAAAGGCCCAGCCGCGAAGGGAGCTCATCCCGGAGACTTCCTCCGCCGCGAGTTCATGGTCGCCCAAAGCAACTGGTTCTTCGGCGCCTTGGCCCTCATCGGCATCGGCCTGACCGTTCGCGCCATCATCCGCTCCCAAGGCAGATCCACTCATTCAGACTCCTCTTCACCCGCTCCCTGCTCAGGCCTCGCGCGACTCTCCTTTGGCTTCGGCCTCGTGATCCTGTCTGCCGAGCTTCTCGCCTTCTCGCACCTGGCAGTCTTCTACAACTGCTCCAAGTCCGCCGTCTACTTCGTCCTCCTCGTAGTCGCCGCTCAAGTGCTGATCTACGCCGCGATCTCCCTGCGCAAACGCCTCACCGAGCGCCAAAGCCAGTTCGCCCTCTTCGCCACTGTCTCCTTCTTCGTAGCCTTCTTCCTCTCCCTCTCCTGGCCCGCGTTCGAGGCGATGACCTTGCCCGGACTCGGCTTCCTCGTAGCAGCCATCCTGGACGGAACCGCCCCTCGTTCCAGGCGATACGTCTACCTCGCGCTCAGCAGCCTCGTCTTCCTCCAGGTCCGCGAGAAGCTGGCCATGCCCTTCGCCTTCGAGGGGCTCTCCGAGCCCTCCGTCATCCAAGCCGTTGAGCCCTCAACCCTCCCGGAACTCCGCGGCATGCGCCTGCCACCCGCGACGAACCGCTTCCTGGAGGGCGCGGTCGCTTCCATCGCGGCGCACTCCACGCCTGCCGATACGATCCTGGCCTACCCGGAGATCAGCCTCTTCTATCCCTTATCCGGCCGGGGATATCCCACTCAGGCGAGTTCTCACAACGTCGATGTCGTCAATGATGCCTTTGCCTCCGAGGAGGCCGTCCGAATCCTCGCTCGGCAGCCAGCGGTTGTGATCTATATGAAGCACATGCCTGAAGAGGTGCGCCATGAGGATGAGATCTGGCGGTTCGGGAAGCCCAGCGGTCAACACCAGCTGGTCAAGGCGGTGGAGCAGTTGACCAGCGGGTACATCCTGTCGCACGCCTACTTAGTGGGCCAGGAGTCCCGGCCGATCCAGGTCTTCGTGCGGCCTGACACCGGGTGGCATCCTCCACATCAGTAAAGCAGAATCCGATCCACACTGGTGAATCCCCGGCCCGTGTGGTACATCTAGTAGACACATGCAGAGCGCCCTTCAACTCGTTTGTTCGTGCCGCATGTCCTGTTCTTGTTGTTGCTAGTTCCCGCTCTGTAACTCCCCTCCCCCACAATTCAATCCTGTTAGCCGGCGCTGATAAGTGTCCTGCTTCCTTACTCCCTCACTTTCCAGGAAGGGCTCCATGTCAGATTCACGCTCAAGATTTTCTTTTTCGCTCGATACCTGGGCGGTCCTCCTCTCACTTGGCCTCGCCCTGCTCGTCCGACTGAACGTCATTCGGCACGTGGCCTGGTAGTTCGAATCCACAGGAGATTCAAAGATGGCTACGAGCGCAACAACCCTTCCGCTGCCCAAACAGCGTGATCTTGAATACGCAAACAAGCACGGGATTCTGGGCCTCATTCCGGGTATCGCCTTGCTGGCGGCCGTCGGCTATGCAGGCAAGTTCATCGAGCAGTCCATCGCACGCTATGGCAAAGCGCATCACCAGATCCTGCCGAATATTGAGTACGTGCTCTGGGCGATTCTGATCGGAGTTCTGATCGCAAACACCGTGGGGCTTCCGAGGATCTTTCGTGCTGGCGTGGCGACGTATGAGTTCTGGCTGAAAGCCGGAATCATCCTGCTTGGAGCGCGTTTTATACTTGGCGACATGCTGCATCTTTCGGGAATCTCATTTGTGCTGATCTTTATCGAACTCTTGCTGGCGCTGACGTTCATGACGTATTTGGGACGCGCCTTTGAGCTTTCGCCGAAGCTGATATCGCTGCTGGCGGTGGGATCGAGTGTTTGCGGGGTTTCGGCGATCATTGCTACGCAGGGGGCGATTGAGGCGGACGAAGAAGACTCGTCCGTGGCGATTGCAGCGATTTTGGCGCTTGGGGCTATCTCGCTTGTTTTCTTTCCTTTAGTTGGGCATGCGCTGCATATGTCGGATCATGCGTATGGGTTGTGGACCGGGTTGGCGGTCGATAACACGGCGGAGGCGACAGCGGCGGGGGCGCTTTACTCCGATGCTGCGGGGAAGTTTGCGGTTTTGGCGAAGACGTGCAGGAATGCGTGCATTGGGTTTGTGGTCCTGGGGTATGCGATTTACTGGGCAAAAAAGGGGCAGGCGGCGGTGATTGGGAATAAGGGCGCTTTCCTTTGGAAGAAGTTCCCGAAGTTTGTGCTTGGGTTTCTGTTTATCTCGCTGGTCGCTACGATTGGGACTCTGGATCCAAAGGCCTTTCCGCATCTGGCGGCGTTGATTCCATATGGGTTTACTCGACCGCAGATTGCGGCGCTGGGGAATCTCAGCCGATGGGCGTTTCTGCTGACGTTTGCGGGGGTTGGGTTGCGGACGAGCTTCCGGGACCTGCTGAAGCAGGGGGTTAAGCCGTTTGTGGTGGGGGCGATTGGGGAGATTGCGATCGCCGGGATCACCTTGGTGCTGGTTCTGGGAGCGGACCACTTCTACCACTTGTAAGCGGTTAGAAAGCTGACCTGAAGCCCGCAGACGGTGGTGTCTGCGGGCCTTTCCGTGGAGAGCTGTGTGGCTAAGCCGGGCAGAACGCAACGCTTATCCATGGTGAAACCTGCAATTGACGCGGGTTTCGTGGTTCTAGTGCGCAAAAAATGTGGGGTGGAATGGCCACTTACGTGCGCACTTGCGATGGGCACTTTTTCCAGCGGGCAGACAGAAGCGGCGGCCCGGGGTTGCCGGATCGCCGCTGGTCTGGGTGCGCGTGAAGCTTAGTGGCCGGCTTCTACCTGCGGGGTGATGATGCCGATGTTATCGACGCCTGCCTGGTGGCCCATGTCGATGACTTCAGCTACCTTGCCGTAGAAGAGATCCGGGTCGCCCTTGACGAACATAACCTTCGTCTGACGGACGGCGAAGATGGATTGCAGCTTGGGCTCGATGTCCTGCTTGGCGAAGGCGTCTGAGTTGATCAGGTAGGAGACATCTCCGCCCTTGGTGCCGCGGACCGAGACGACGATCGTCGAGGGGTCCGGCTCCGACTGCGTGTTGTTCTTGGGCGGCTGCGGAACGATCGCATCCAAGCCCTTCGGGGTTACCGGCACGATGACCATGAAGATGATCAGCAGCACCAGCAGAACGTCGATAAGCGGGGTCACATTGATCTCAGAGACCGCTCCGCCTGTACCTCCACCACCCATTCCCATCGTAGTTCTCCTTGTGTTCCATCCGGGCTAAAGCCACTTGACCTGCTGCCGGTATTCATTGCGGGACTGAAGTCCCGCCCTATCAAGACGACTGTTCGTGCTTCAAGACGACTGTTTAGTGCTCGGTCTTTTCCGTCAGAAGTCCGAGCTGGCTGACGCCGGCAGTACGGATTCCATCGACTGCATCCATGACCTTGCCGTAGTTGGAGCGGTTGTCCGCGCGGAGGAAGACCTCCTTGTCGGTCTTGTTCTCCAGTTTCGCCGTGATCTTGGCGCCCAGGTCGTCGTTGTTGACGCGATCTCCGCCGAGGAAGGTGCTGCCATCGCGGGTGACGGCGACGGTCACTGCATCTTCCTTGTTGGCGTTGTCCATGACGACGGCGGCTTCCGCGGTAGGCAGATCAACCGAGACCTTGTTGTTGAGCATGGGCGTGATGACCATGAAGATGATCAGCAGGACCAGCATCACGTCCACCATGGGGGTGACGTTGATGTTGCTGTTTACTTTCTTTCCTTCGTTGCGCTTTGCGATTGCCATCTTCGAACACTCCATCCGATGTTGCCTGGGATTGCATCTTCCCTCAGCGGGTAAAGCCGCGTCGTGGAGATTGGACCGGGGTGGCGGGACTCAAGTCCCGCCCTTCCAAAACCGGCCCTTCTTTGAGTCTTGCAGCCAAGCTTAGCGGTGGCTCTGCTTGATGAAATAGTCGACGAGCTCGGAGGAGCTGTTGTCCATCTCGACGTCGAACGCTTCCACCTTGTTGGTGAAGTAGTTGAACGCCATGACGGCGGGGATGGCGACGATGAGGCCGAAGGCGGTGGTGACCAGCGCTTCCGAGATACCGCCGGCGACGGCGCCGATACCAGTGGCCTTGGAGGAGGCGATGGACTGGAAGGCGTTGAGAATACCGATGACGGTTCCGAGCAGGCCGATGAAGGGTGCCGTCGAACCGATGGTGGCGAGACCGCCGAGACCACGCTTCAGCTTGGAGTGAACGATCGCCTCGGAACGCTCGAGGGCGCGCTTGGAGGATTCGATCTGCTCATCCGAGATGGCGCCGCCGGAGCCGAAGGAGCGGAACTCCTGTAGGCCGCTCGTCACAACCTCCGCCAGGTGAGACTTCTTCGTCCGGTCCGCGACCTTGATCGCCTCATCCAGGTTGCCGTTTTTGAGCGCACCCGCAACTTTGGGAGCGAACTCGCGCGACTGCGTACGGGCGGCCGAGAAGTAGATGGCGCGATCGATCATGACGGCGAGAGACCAGATGGACATGATGAAGAGGATGATGACGATTCCGCGGGGAATCCAGGTCATCTTGCTCCACATATCGGTCAGGGAGAAGGACGCTGCCTCCTGAAACATGGCAAGAGAGGCGGAGGCGTGCATGGAAGAGGCGGCGTGTGCAATGTGGGCGAGAATCACTGGAATCTTTCCTCCGGGCTTTGAACTTATTCGTTGGACTATTAGGCCTCAGCCAGCCGCGGTGTTTCGCGAGACGGCGACTGAGCCCGCATCGGGCTTGATCGGAGGCTCGCTCCAGATCTCTCGTTGCAGATCTGAGGCGAGCCCCTTAAAGAGAAGACTTGTAGGGTTTAGCCGCCAAGGTTGAAGTTGACGGTAACGGTGGTGTCGACTTCTGTCGGCTCTCCGTTGAGAATGTATGGCTTGTAGCGCCATTGTTTGACCGCATCCAAAGCGGCGGACTGCAGCATGGCAGGACCGCTGATGACCGAGAGGTTCTGGATGGAGCCGCTCTTACCGATGATGGCGTGGAGCATCACGGTTCCCTGAACGTGGGCGGCCTTGGCGATGGGAGGATAGACGGGCTGTGTCTTTTCCAGGATGGTACCGGCGATGACGCCGCCCGAGATGCGGGCTGGCCCCTTGGGCTTCTCAACCGCTTTGACGACGACAGCCGGAGCGGTGCCGGTTCCGCCCGGGATGCCTCCGGGGAGACCACCCGCAGCGCCGCCCATACCAGTCATCCCTACGACAGTTGAAACCTGGGGGGGAGGAGCCGCATCCTGCTTGGACTCATCGATCTTCTTGGGGATTTTGGTGGGAGCCGTAAATGCATCCACGGTGGGCACGTTCATCTTGACCACCTTGATGACGGCGGCAGGCGGAGGCGGCGGGGGTGGAGGCGGCGGGGGTGGAGGCGGCGCGGTCAGCATCGACGTCATCATCGTTTTGGGCAGCGCCTCCGGGTAGAGGAGCGGAATGACGATGAGCACACTAATGATGGCGACGTTCAGCGCGGCGGTACCGATCATCCAGTATTTGGACTGGGTCTTGAGCCGGCCACCGGAGTCAACGAGGGAGTCTTCAAACATGGGAGCAGCCTCAAGGCTAGAGATTTCTACAACTCTTAGGTGAGAGAGTTGTACCACCTTAGACACCAGCATTGTCAAAATTGTTCCAATGTTGAATCACTTCCCCTTAGGGTAGGGGATTGCGTTTGAAGAAAGCAGATCAAGGATCGATTTCTGCTTCAGGGCTGAACTTCTCCCGGGTGTACGGAAATCAGGTTGGGAAACCGTTTGAAGTCAGGGCCGTTGAACGTTAGCAGATGGGTAATCTTGTTGACTTCAAGGACTGCTGCGATATGAGCGTCATGAACCTGAACTCCCCGTACGTCATGCGCAATCAGCAGCCGCCGCCATGCTAAGTACACACGGTTGTCCTCTGGCAGCATCGTCATCCGGCGTTCGATCGTTACGACATGCGCGTTCGTCTCTTCGGTCGAGAGACCAAGGCCATTCCGCTCCAATGGCCTGGTGCTGACATTCCAAAACTCACCTATATTTTGCGGAGTCAAACAAAGTTCTACTTGCTGCGCGACGAGGCGTCGCAGAGCATCAGCGATCAGCTCGTGTTGCGGAAGGGCTTTGTGGAACAGTCTCAACAGCACATTGGTATCTACGGCATACCGTAACGCCATCAATCGTGGTCCTGGTAGAAGCTTTCACGGGTAAGAGCGTCTTCGGAAAGGATTGGTAGCTTGTGGGAGTGGGCGGCCATCTCCTCGAAGAAGAGCTCTAGATCAGCCAATCGAGTTGCTGCGTCTGCCTTCACTGGAGCGGCTGTCACGGTTTGCTCGGCGATAAGTCTTTCAACGTACCCAGAAGGCGTGAGACCACGGGCCTGAGCCTCGGCGGCTAAGTCATCCGGAATGGTCACCGTGATCTGCATTGAATGAGCCTAGCAGAGATGAGGGCCGGAAGAGTGACTCAGCAAGAGCAAAGGCGACAGCAATAATACGGCGCGAAGGCAATTCTAGGCGCGGACGCGGCCTGCGGGGAGAGTGGCGGAGGCTTTCCCTTGTCTGGCGCGCCAATCCTGCCAGGCGACAAGCATGGGGGCGGCTACGGCGATGGAGGAGTAGGTGCCGATGAGGATGCCGATGACCAGGGCAAACGAGAAGCCGTGGAGGACCTCGCCGCCGAAGAGATACAGCGAGAGCACCGTGAGGAAGGTCAGGCCGGAGCTGAGGACGGTTCGGCTGAGGGTCTGGTTGATGCTGCGGTTGACGACGCTGGACAACGTCTCGCGGCGGCTGAGGGCCAGGTTCTCGCGGATGCGGTCGAAGACGACGACCGTATCGTTCATGGAGTAGCCGATCAGCGTCAGGATCGCGGCGATGACGGTGAGGGTGATCTCCTGGTTCGAGAGGGAGAAGGCGCCGATGGTGATCAGAGTGTCATGAAACACCGCCACGACAGCGGCTACGCCATAGATGAGCTCAAAGCGGAACCAAAGATAGACCAGCATCCCGACAAGCGAGTAGAGGGTGGCCCAGATGGCCTGGCGCTGGAGCTGTTTGCCGGCGGTTGGGCCGACGATATCGACCTGGATGACCTCAAAGGAGGAGTCGTGATAGTTGGCGTGGAGGGCTGACTCGACGGCGGCGCGGCCCTGGTCGTGGTTGGCATCGGACGCGGTGGTCTGGGGGAGCGCGATAACCTCCTGGTTGGAGACTTCGCCGGGGTTGGAGCTGATGCGTTGGATGCGGGCGTCGTGGATGCCGGCCTGGTCCATGGCGGCGCGGAGGTGGTCTTCATTCGGCGGCTGGGCGAAGCGCACGGTGATGTGGGTGCCACCCTTGAAGTCGACGCCGAGCGGCAGGTGGTGCCAGAAGAGCAGGCTGAGGATGCCGGCTACGGAGAAGATCAAGGAGAAGCTGAGGAAATACCACTTCTTGCCTAGCCAGTCGACGTTCGGTTGACGAAACAGTTCCATGCGATTTGTTGAACCTCTGAGATGGTTCGGGAGTTGCGGCCCGCGAATCGGAGTGCGAAAAGCCTAGATGGAGAGGGCTGCGGTGCGCTCTTTGCCCTGCAGGTGCGAGTCGAAGATGAGGCGCGAGACGAAGACGGCGGTGAAGAGGTTCGCCAGCAGACCGAAGATGAGGGTGACGGCAAAGCCTTTGACCGGCCCGCTGCCGAGCAGGATCAGGATGAACGCGGAGACGATCGTCGTGACGTGGGTATCGACGATGGTGATCCAGGCGTGGCCGAAGCCCTCCTTGACGGAGGTGGCGGCGGTCTTGCCGGCGCGGAGCTCTTCACGGATGCGCTCGAAGATAAGGACGTTGGAGTCTACGCCCATACCGATGGTGAGGATGACGCCGGCGATCCCGGGCAGCGTCAGGGTGGCGTGCGAGAAGCCCATGCAGCCGAGCAGGATGACCAGGTTGAGGATCAGGGCAAGGTCCGCGTTGATGCCCGAGCCCTTGTAGTAGATGAGCATGAAGATCATGACCGCGGCCATGCCGGCGACGGCGGCGACGACGCCTTGGCGGATACTCGCGGCGCCGAGCGACGGGCCGACGGTGCGGGTCTCTATATAAGAGATGGAGGCGGGCAAGGCGCCGGTGCGGAGGAGCAGCGAGAGATCCTGCGCCTGCTGCTGGGTGAAGCCGCCGGTGATCTCACCCTGGTCGCGAATGCCGGACTGGATGCTGGCGACCTCGCGGACTTTGTTTTCGAGCACGATGGCCATGGAGCCGGGGGTGGCACCTGTGGATTTGTGTTCGTCGGTGTACTTGAAGAAGCGGTCGCCGGCCTCGGTGGTGAGGGTGAAGGTGATGTTGGGGCGGCCGTTGATGTCGGTGGAGGGCTGGGCGTCGCGGAAGTCGGTGCCTTCGACCTCGCTGGCGCGCTTGAGGAGGTAGACGCGGTCGGCGGCGCCGGCGGAGCCTACGCCGCGGACCATGTAATCGTCGGGCGGGAGGTTGCCGGAGACGGACGCGAGGGCCGCGGTCTCGTCATCGAAGCCGGCGGGGCTGCCGTCCACGGCGTGGATCTCAAGCTTGGCGGTCTGCTGAATGACGTCTTCGACGCGGGCGGGATCGTCCACGCCGGGAAGCTCGACGAGGATCTGGTTGTCGCCGAGGCCGTACTTCTGGATGACGGGTTCGGCGACGCCGAGCTTGTCGATGCGCTCGCGGATGGTCTCGATGGAGGTGTCGAGAGTGCGGGTCTCGAGGTCGGTGACGGCGGACGGGCGCATGGTCAGCTTAAGGCTGCCGTCGGACTGAGGGGCGAGGTCGTAGCCGGAGTAGGCGGTGGCGCTGACCAGCGAGCGGACGGCGGAGTTCTGGGCCGGGGTGACGCCGGAGATCGTGATGGTCTCGGGGTGTGCGGGGTCGGTCTTGGCGACCTTCGCGCCGGTGACGCCGGCGGCGGGGAGCGCGGCCTCCAGGCGTTGGACGTCGCGGTCGGTGGCGGAGGCGACGGCCTCTTCCACATGGACGGCGAGCACGAGGTGTGTCCCGCCCTTGAGGTCGAGCCCGAGGTGGATGCGGTCGGTGATCGCCTGCTTCAGGCCATGGGTCGGGATGCCGAAGATGCCGTAGATGAAGAACAGCAGAACGACGACGATGAGTGCCAGTTTCGTGCCCAGCTTATTGCGCATGATCGATGGTGAAAAACAGGCCGCCGCGGGGTCCGGGCCGCCGGTTGTTCTCTCTTCCTTCACCCGGCCTGGTGTCTCCAGGCGCGGTCTGGTCTGGTTCCAAATCGCGACGCGGGGAAGACGGGCGCAGATTTGAATTTTTTGAGTCAATCCAGTCTATCGTATGCGGCGGAAAGAGGGGGCCGAGCCGTGCTATCGAAGGAACCGGTCTTCTCCCAGGCGCTTCTTAGATCGTTTCAGGATTACCGGTGGCCCTGAAGCCTTAGGTTCCGACACGAGAAGTGCGATGGCCGCCAGCTTACTCGCTGCAGCCTTCCTGACTTCCGTCAGCGAGGCTGCTGTCTTCGCCGGAGACTTTGTGCCCATCTGAGACCCCCTGGAGGCGGTTCGGCTCAATGAGGCACGATGGACGCGGGTTAGCGACGGTCACAAGGTTCCTCTGAGCGTGCTTCACGAAGCCGAACTCCCAGAGACGGTAGAGCGCATCCGTGCGTCTTGTAAGTTTCTTCGCGTAACTTACAGTTTTCGCTATTAGAATGTTGGGTTTACAGGGATACGCTGCACATGGATGCGGCAATCTATGACCAAGACGGCGGAGCGATCCTTGGAGGTCAAGTGACAGTGTTCAACGTTTGGGATGAGCGTGGCCGAAGAAGCTACCGAAAGCCCTCGGCGAGCATGAGGTCACTGTCGTTTCGGTCCACCTGCGAGTACGCCAGCCAGCTTTCGTCTGGAGCAAGCGCTAGACCCCCAAAGAAGACCGGCGGCTTGGGCAGGGGGATCTTCCTGGTCACTCGCCGGGTCTTAAAGTCGAAAAAACCGATGCTTGCCGTCTCTCCGCTTATGTCAATGAAGTAAATTCCATCGGAAGCCAGCGCCCAGTCTGCCGCCGTAGCGACTCTCGGCATACCGTTTACAGGCCGTTCAACGCCGGTCGAAAGGTCGCGTTCATAGATTACTTCGTGGGTCGGGCCATTCATAAAATAGAGCGTATTCCCGCTTTTTGCTTCTTGCACGTTGCAGTAGAGCTTGGGACTGACGAACTGAAGAGCGGCTCCGTCGACCGACACTTTGTACGTTCCTTGTCTGGTTCCAGCTTGTTCATTGACAAAGTAAATCCACCTCCCATCGCGCGACCATCTGGTATATCCCGTGGTGAAGAGGCCGGTCTCGATCCGCCGCAGGACACCGACTTGAGGATCGACCACAAAGAGAGAAGATTTGCCCGATTTGACGGATCCAACGACGATCGAACTCCCGTCCGGGGACCACTGCGCCTTGATATCTTCGGCATGGAGATGGCTCAACTGGACCGCGTCACTTCCGTCGAGATTGGAGACCCAGACCTCATAGCTTCCTGAGCGGGACGATCCGAAGCAGATTTTCTTTCCATCTGGGGAAATGTCCGGTCCGCTTTGTTCCGCTGAAGTAGCGGACATCATCGCAACGGACTCCTGACCCGTGGGTTTGAGGTTCACGCGCCAAAGATTCACGTTCCTTGACAGGGAGACGAAAGCGAGGCGTTCCCCGACTGCTGCGATTGCTGGATCATGACCGTTCTGCGCGAAGGATAAGGGCCGTGCCATACCGTCATCAACACTCACTTCAAATAACTGCTCGTGTTGCTCAAAGAGGATCCGTTTACTGTCGTTCGACCACGCAATGGGAAGCGAAATCTCGCTCACTCCAGTCACCTTCTTGGCCGGCCCTCCACCCAGGGGGAGCACGTATAAGTCGTAGTTTTCGTAGTGGTAGCAACTGAATGCGAGCCACCTGCCGTCCGGCGAAAACGTCGGGTCATACGTTGCGGGACACTCGGGCGGCGCCTGGATGGAACGGATCTCCCCGCTTAGAGCGTCCACAGTATGCATGCCGTCCCTCGTCGCATACGCCAGGGTTCGGCTATCCGGGGACCAACTCAGATTGATCGGGAGGAAGTATTCAACGTCAGAATCCGCCAGCTTACGTTCCGGACCCCCAAGCGCCGAGATCATGAAGACACCTGGGCTATCCGTCCCGTCCCGGACGAAAGCAATATTGCGGCCGTCCGGCGACCAGGCGGGGACAACCCACGCCGCCGGATGATGGGTGAGCTGCCGCAGTTGTTCGTACCCAATCACCTTCGCGTAAAGATCATACGGGCGGATCAATTCGGTTCTACCCCCATCCCAGGCAAAGGCTACCTGGCTCCCGTCCGGAGAGAACGTCGGGGCAAACTTCATGCCCTGGAGAGCGGTGAGGGGTGTCACCGTCACCTCTGCATGCGAAGCTTTCAGCCGCAGATCCGCTTTCGCGCGTCTTAGCGTCTCATCCTCTCTGAGAAGCAGGACGAACAGCGTTGCCGCGACAGAGATTGCCGGAACAATCCAGATCAGAGGTTGTGAGATTCGTGACGATAAAGGTTGTGGGGTCCGTTGTGGAGGAGAGCCTTACAGTGTTTCTGGGGTGTCATGCTGGGTCCCGCTGTCTGGATTGGCCCGATCCATAGGGGCCATGCTAGAGAGTGAGCCGAGATACTCCTCTGGAAGCTGACCGGATCGATCCTCGCTGGAGCGCTCATCCACATCAGCATCCCCATCAGCATCCCCATCAGCGGCGTTCGATCGGAACGAAAAGGTGACCGCATAACCTCCCTTGGGCAGGTCGATGGTGACGCCTGCTTCACTCTCCAGGCCCATGTAGTAATCACGGAGACGGTTGCGCAGCCGTCCAGCCTCAACGCGGACGGTCGCGTCGGTGTTCGGATCGTATTGCGCAGGCCGGTCGAAGACATCCCGCAAGGGTGTACTCCTTGACCGGCACATGAGGATCGGAGAGCGCCGCCTCCACCAGGTAGGCGATGAAACGCTGACTCCGCTTTGCCTTTTCGAAGGGTGGCGACAGAAGTATCCGGTTCAGCTCTGATCGAACCTGGGCCGCGTGGTCTTGGTTCACGGGGTGCATCCTCTTTACCCGGGCCTAACGCACTGATCGCATTGAGGTGGACCGTAACTTACGGCAAGAGACTTCCCGTAACTGGGCCACGCGGGAATGATACCCGTGTTTCACCCAAGGACAAATCTAATCCTCTCGGATCAGGAGAACTACCAATGAACCTGCTAAGTCGTCTCGGCATTGTTGCCTCCACTACGCTGCTCACCCTCTCCGCCGCGCCTTCCTGCCAGGCGCAGCTCACGCCCTCAGACGCAAAAGTCTACGCCTCTGGCCTGTACGGGCCGCGCGGCCTGGTCTTCGGTCCCGATGGCACGCTCTACATCGCTGAAGCCGGCAAGGGCGGTTCCAACTCCACCCTTGGCGCTTGCACCCAGGTTCCCGCGCCGGTGGGACCGTATACCGGAGGGCAGACCGCAACCATCTCCAAGGTAGACTCGAAGGGCAAACTCTCCGTGCTCGCGAGCGGCTTCGCCTCATCCCAGAACGCAGGGGGCGACACCTTCGGGGTCGCCGATCTCGCCTTCATCCACCACTCCCTCTATGCCCTCATCGCCGGCGGAGGGTGTTCGCACGGCAATCCCAACTACCCGAACGGGATCGCCGAGGTTGACCCCAAGAACGGCGACTGGGACTACATCAATGATCTCAGCCTCTTCTACATCGAACATCCCGCCGCTTACGTTCAACCGGGCGACTTCGAAGCCGACGGCGTTCCTCAAACCATGATCGCCCACAACGGCGAACTCTTTACCGTGGAGGCGAACCACGGGCAGATCACCAGGACTACCCCCGATGGCGAGACCGCGTTGGTCGAGGATCTCTCGCTGACGCAGGGCCACATCGTTCCTACGTCGATTGCGTCCGATAACCGCAACCTCTACGTCGGCAACCTGGGTCTGTTCCCCGCCATTCCCACCGGAGAGCGCATCCTCACCTTGTCCAAGGATCTGGTCTTCTTCGACTCTACCCCCGGGCTGGAGACAAAGGCCAGCGAGCTGGGAAAGTTTCGCGTAGCCGCCTCCCGCGCCGGATTCACATCGATCATCAGCCTGAAGTTCGGCCCTGACGGACTGCTGTACGCCCTGGAGTTCTCTGCTGCTCCGGGATATCCGACTCCCGGCGCAGGCGCAGTGGTCCGTCTCTCCCGGGCGGGAACGATTGAGACCGTGATCAGCGGCCTGACTTTGCCGACGGGCATAACCTTCGGCCTGGACAAAGCTCTCTATGTGTCGAACATCGGCGATGGACTCAGCGGGAAAGGAGAAGTTCTGCGCTTCGTGGTTCCCTAGCCGTTCCAGGTATGAACTCATAGGGGACGAGCTGTTGGTGCCGGCGGCCACAGCTCGTCCCCTGTGTGCTGCCAGCGATCAAGCCAACATTCGGTCCGAACAAAGTGGTGCAAAGTTTGCCGAGCCGGCCGTCAGTCTTCCCGCGGCAGGACCAACGGATTAACTGAGAGTGCGCGTTGCGCCGGAACCCACGTGACCACCAATCCCAGCAAGGCCATCGCAAGCACAGAACCGCTGAGGATCAGCGGATCGCCCGGAGTAGCCTGGTAGACGATGAAGACCAGGATACGGGTCGCCAGGAGTTCCAGACCGAGGCCGGCGAGCGAGCCAAGGGCGAGCATCTTGACGGCTCGGCCCAACGCAGCCTGCAGTATCTCGCAGACCAGTCTATCGTATGGCGCGACATCGAGGAGCCGCGACAAAGGCTCTACCGTTCCGTCTAACGGAGACTTGCCGGAGAAGGTTTCGGGAACCAGGGCGGCGCAGCGCACGTATCCGATTCTGCGGGCAGTACGGTGCGCAGTGGCCGAGGGTTGGGAGTGGGTGTGGGGACAAGAGTTTGGATGCGCGGGTTGCAGTGGGTCGGAGTGGCTGGTCTGTGGTTCTCGCTTTCAGGACTCTCGGTCGCGCAAGTGACCAACCAGCAGGGCCAGTCCAAGCCGACCGTGGTGCCGGAAGGTCCGGAGAAGGCACAGCAGGTCGCGACCGCCACGGTACCGCTCGTCGATCAACCGCTCCGCCTGGAAGACTTCAACGGCATGCAGCCGCGTGAGGAGCTGCGGGGCAAGCTGGGGCATGTGAGCGGGTTCATCCAAAGCGCGCCGAGTGATGGCCAGCACGCCACCGAAGCGACTGAGGTGTGGCTGGCACACACGAGGACCACCTTCTATGCTGTCTTCCTCTGCTTCGACAGCCATCCATCTCTCATCCGTACCCACCTTTCACGACGCGAAAACATTCTGAATGATGACAACGTCACGGTTCTGCTGGACCCATTCCAGGACCGCCGGCGCGGCGTCCTGTTTCAGGTCAACCCAACCGGCGTCCAGGCGGACGCGGCGTGGGCCGAGACGTCAGGCCCCGACTACAGCTTCGACCAGGTGTGGGACTCTGAAGGGCGAATAACCCCGAAGGGTTGGATGGCCCTGGTGGCTATCCCCTTTCGCAGTCTTCGCTTCCGCCTGGACAGTTCCCAGTGGGGAGTGGTCTTCGAGAGAAATTACCCTCGCAACAGCGAGACGGACTACTGGCCGCGGGTTGCCGCAAATGTCTCCGGCGTTCTCAGCCAGGAAGGAACGCTGCGCGTCCCGGATCTTGAGGGTGTGACCGGATCGCACAACGTGCAGATCAATCCCTATGGGCTGGCCCAGAACGAACACATCCTGCAGACGGCGGACCCGAACAACCCGAACTTCAGCTCGCGAGGTCTGGAGGGTACGGCCGGAGGTGAGGTTAAGGCCGTCGTGAAGGAATCCATCGTGCTGGATGGCACGATCAACCCGGACTTCAGCGACGTGGAGTCCGATCAGCCGCAGTTCACGGTGAATCAGCGTTACCCGGTCTACTTTCCGGAGCTGCGGCCGTTTTTTCTGGAGAACGCCTCGTACTTCTCCACTCCCATCCAGCTGCTGTATACGCGCAACATCGTCCGTCCGGATTGGGGCGTACGAGTAACCGGCAAGCTGGACCACACCAACTTCGGTCTGCTGGCTATCAACGATCGCGAGCCCGGTCAGACCGTGCCTCAAAGCGATCCACTCTACAACAAGAAAGCCGAGTTCTTCGTCGGCCGTGTGTCGCAGGATCTCGGCAAAGGCTCGAACGTCGGCCTGATGTACACCGACGAGGAGTTTGGCGGCGGCTGGAACCGCATCGGCGGTGCGGACTTTACCTGGCGCGCGGACAATCACTGGACGCTGCTCGGCCAGGGGGTTGAGAGCTCCACGCATCCCGGTCGCAGCAACACCCAGGCGACTGTCTTTCCGCCCGGTTACTCCGCCGGTCCCGCCTTCTACCTGGAAGCCGATCGCAGTGGCCACGCCTTCAATCTACAGAGTGTCAGCCGCGATTACAGCACCGGCTTCCAAAGCCAGGTCGGCTTCATCCAGACCACCGACTACTACAACAACCAGACCCACTCCAACTATCAATGGTTCCCGAAGCACAGCGTCCTGCAAAGCTTCGGGCTGGAGGAGAACAACCAGATCGCCTTCGACCATGACGGGAACCGTGTGTATCACTACACGTCGGTGGATCCGTTCTTTCTGCTGCCGCGGAATATTGTTCTTGCTCCCATCGTTGGCCAGAACTCGGATACGGTGGGTCCGCAGGACGGCTATCCCATGACGCACAATGTGAACTTCACGGAAAATGTGGGTGGGATTGTCGCTCGCGGCCAACCGTTCGCCCAGCTGAACTTCAACCTCCAGGCGTTCCGTGGCGGTTATGTCAACTACAACCCGCCTGCGGGCACGATTCCGTTCCTGATGAACCAGGAGACCATACAGGCGCTCATCTCCTTCAGCCCGCTGCGGCAACTGACCGCCGACAATACCTACCTGCTGGATCGGGACCACTCAACCCACGACGGGCAACTTGTGTATGAGTCGCAGACCTTCCGTACCAAGCTGAACTATCAGTTCACGCGCGCCATCTCTGCCCGGGCCATCGTGGAGTACGATAGCACGCTCGCGAACCCGGCGGAGACCTCATTGCAGCGCACCAAGGAAGTCCAGACCCAGGCTCTGCTCACCTGGCTGCCCCATCCTGGGACAGTGTTTTACCTGGGATGGAACAACGATCTGCAGAACTATACTCACACTTTGTGCGCCCGTCAGGGCGGCACCTGCGATCCCACGCAGCCGATCCTTCCGCGCGGCGCAGGCTACCTGAACGACGGACGCCAGATCTTCGTGAAGTTCTCCTACCTCTTTCGCCTGTGAGAAACGGGCAGCGTTCTTAATACTTGCGGTTCCCGGTCTTTTAGGCCCATTTCAGGCGAACATCCAGGAACCTCGCTCGTCTATCCTGCGTACTCCCAAACACTGCGCACGAACTCCCCGGAGATTTGAATGTACCGTCTGTATGCCGCGGCCGCCCGGCTCGCTCTCGCGCTGCCACTCGTCCCGGCCGCCGCTTTGCCCTCACCGCAAGCCAAGCAGACGCTGCCCACCTGCGCGGGTAATGCGCTCTCCGGCACCGTGCAGGACAGCACCGCCGCCGTGATCCCGGGGGCGACAGTCCAGATCGACGGCAATCCTTTGCAGAGTCAGACCAGCGGCAGTGACGGCCGCTTCAGTCTCCGGTGCATCTCGGATGGCCCCCATCACATCACGGCTACCGCCTCCGGCTTCGCCAAACTGGAGCAGGATCTCCCCGCACACGCGCCGGTCGATCTTCGGCTTACCTTGATTCCCGCGGACACGGTGACCGTCAACGTCGATGCGGGAGACACCTCGACAGCCTCCCCGTTGGGCGGTCTCAACGGCGCCACCCTCTCCGGTGGGCAGCTCAGCACGCTGGCGGACGACCCTGACGATCTCCAGCGCGAACTTCAGCAGCTTGCCGCGTCGGGAGGCGGTCCACCCTCCGGCACCGTGATCTCCGTAGACGGATTCCAGGACGACAGCCCGCTGCCTCCCAAGTCCTCCATCGCCCGCGTCGAGGTTAATCCCGATCTCTTCTCAGCCGAAAACCGGCAGCCTCCGTTTGAGGGCGGCCACATTCAGATCTTCACCAAGCCCGGCGCCAAGAACTTTCATGGCTCGCTCTTCACCACCAACTCCTCGCAGTGGATGAACGCGCGCGATCCTTTCTCGAACGCGCCCGCCGCCATCGGCAAGCAGCGCTACGGCTTTACGCTGAACGGCCCGGTGCGCAAAGAGGGCTCGAACTTCTCGGTGGCGCTGGAGCATCGGTCGATCGATGAGTTCGGCGTTGTCAACGCGATCACCCTGGACGCGACCGGTAACCCCGTTTCTTCCGTTTCGAACGTTCCCACGCCGCAGCGTCTATGGATCGGAAACGCCCGCGTGGACGTTCAACTCGGCCCAAAGAACATCGCGTTCGTCAGCTACTCGGCCAACGTCGATCACCTTGAGAACGTCGGCGTCGGTGGAACGACGCTGCTCGCCAGCGGCTACGACTCGCAGACCTACGACCACGTGCTCCGCTTCAGCGACACGACGACGCTCTCCCCGAACCTCCTCCATGAGGCTCGCGTCAGCATCGACTTCCGCGGCGAGATCGACAACCCGACGTCAAACGCCCCGCAGGTGCAGGTTGCCGGCGCTTTTACCGGCGGCGGCGCCGACATCGGCGCTCAGCGCATCCGCCAGATCCGCACCGAGTGGGATGACGACTTCGTCTATACGAAGGGCAAGCACTCGCTCAAAGCCGGTCTCCAGCTCTTCGATTACGTTGAGCACCAGACCCTGACCACCGACTTCAACGGAACGTATACCTTTGGCGGAGGAACGGCTCCGGTGCTCGACGCCGGCAACAATGCCACCGCCGCCACCACGACCATCACCGGCCTCGAGCAGTATCGCCGAGCCCTGCTGAACCTGCCCGGGGGAACACCGACCCAGTACTCCTCGGTGAGCGGCAGCCCCAAGGTGGACTTCACCCAGGTCTACCCGGTCTTCTTCGTCCAGGACGATATCAAGCTCCGCCCCAACCTGACCCTATCCGCCGGTCTCCGCTACTTCTTTGCCCGCCTGCCGTTCCAGAACGACGGATTGACGCCGCGCCTCGGCGTCTCCTGGGCTCCAGGCGGCAGCAAGACGTGGAAGCTCAGTGGACATCTTGGCCTGTTCAGCGGCCATAGCCCCAACGGTCTCTCCTTCACCCAGGCCGAACTCCTCCGCGAGAATGGGACAGCCCGCGTGACGTCGCTTGTTTATAGTCCCGTATACGGCGCACCCGACACCACAGGCAGCTCGGTCATCCACGCCATTCGCACGCTTGCCCCCAACTACAACAGCAACCAGAACCTGATGGCTCAGGTTGGGGTGGATAAAACCCTGCCGTTCGGATTTACCGTCAGCACCAACCTCATCTACATCCGTGGCTGGCACCAGGAGCGCACCCTGAACGTCAACACTCCGCTGAACGGGTCGCCGACCGGGCCGCGCCCCGGTACGCCCAATCTCGATGTGCTCCAACTCCAGAGCTCAGCCGATACCGCCGGTGACATCGAGTTTGCGGGAATCGGCAATCAGAAGCTGAAGAAGGTCCAGTTCTTCGTTGGAGCCGTTCGCATTCATATCCTGTCGGACGCGGATGACAATGCGTTCGGGACGCCTCAGAGCTCCTCCACCAACGCCGGCGAGTACGCCCTGGAGACGGGCGACTCTCTCTGGCAGAACTTTGCGAACATCACCGTGAATCTGCCAAGAAAGGTCATCCTCTCCAGCAACTACTACGGCAACGGAAACTCCCCCTTCGACATCACCACCGGCTTCGACAACAATGGCGACGGCAGCTTCAACGACCGTCCGCAGTTCGCCCTGCCGGGACAAGCCGGAGCCGTCGCTACGCCGTTCGGGAACCTGGTCGCGACCAGAGGCACCGGCGTACTGGCCCGCAATCGTGCCAGCCTCCCCTGGAACTTTCACGTGGATGGCAACCTCCAGCGCGTCTTCACGCTCACCCGCAACGCGAAGGCAGATCATCAGCAGACGCTCACGGCGAACATCCGCTCCTCGAACCTGCTGAACCACACCAACGTCTCGGCGGAGGGCGGTGTCGTCGGGTCACCCTTCTTCCTGGTCCCGTACGCCGCTGACAACGGCCGGCGCGTGGAAGGCGGACTTCGTTACAACTTCTAATCCGATCCTGCGGCTGGTCGATCAGTCTTCCCGCAGCAGAACCAACGCATCGACCGACAGTGCGCGTTGCGCGGGGATCCAGCAGGCCGCTGAGGACCGCAAGCAGCAAGTTCACCACGTAGACGTTGGCGTCAGTTGACTGGGAGATGGATGGGCCAGGTGGTAAATGGCCGCCAGGAGGCGAAATGTTGCTTTTCGATCTCGCCTGACGCTCGCAGCCGCACCTGAACTCCGAGACGAGGTATGCACACTTCTTGGAGCAGTGTTATATCCAAGTCCAGACCTAAGTGCTGTGCATTGAAGACTTTGCATCATTTTGCCGGGGTGGGGGAGGATATCCTCGTTGCCCCCGCTCAGGCACGGGCAGGAAGGATCTCCGCCACGTCGATCATCTGGGTGGGATAGTCGCCGGTATAGCAGGCGGTGCAGAAGCTTGCAGGGGAGAGGCCGCCGAGCGGCTCCCCGGTGGTGCAGGAGTGGGTGAGGCCGACCAGCGACAGATAGGCAAGAGAGTCGGCTTCGATGTAGTCGCAGATCTCTCTCAGGTTCTTATTGGCGGCGATGAGATGTTCTTTGCTGGGTGTGTCGACGCCGTAGAAGCAGGGGGAGATGGTCGGCGGGCAGGAGATACGCATGTGCACTTCAGTAGCGCCTGCCGCCCGGACCATGCGCACGATCTTGCGGGATGTCGTTCCGCGAATGATGGAGTCGTCTATAAGGATGACGCGCTTACCTTCAAGAAGCGCACGCGAGGGGTTGAGCTTCATGCGCACGCCGAAGTCGCGGACGCGCTGGGTCGGCTCAATAAACGTGCGGCCTACGTAGTGATTCCGAATCAGCCCGAAGTTGAACGGAATCCCGGACTCCGCCGCATAGCCGAGCGCGGCAGTGACGCCTGAGTCGGGCACCGGAACAACGAGGTCTGCCGGCACAGCGGATTCGCGGGCAAGCTGCCGTCCCATCTGCTCGCGGGAGGTCTGGACCCAGCGGCCGAAGACCTTCGAGTCCGGACGGGCGAAGTAGACGTGCTCGAAGACGCAAGAGGCGGGCGGAACGATGCCCTTGGCAAAGTGGCGGCTGGTCAAGCCGTCCTCTGAGACCATGACGAGTTCGCCGGGTTCGACATCGCGCTCGTACTTGGCGTGGAGCAGGTCGAGCGCGCAGGTCTCGGAGGCGAAGCAGAAGGTGTCGGGTGCACCGTCTTCACCAGGAATCCTACCGATGCAGAGCGGGCGAAAGCCGTGCGGATCGCGGGCGGCGAAGATTCGGTTGCGCGTCATCATCACGATGGAGAACGCGCCTTCCACCTGCGCGAGCGCGTCGGCCATGCAATCAATGAGGGTGTTCTTGGCACAGTGCGCGATGAGCTGGATGATGATCTCGGAGTCGGAGGTGGTCTGGAAGATGGCGCCGTCGCGCTCCAGCCGCTCTTTGGCGGTGCCGAGGTTGATCAGGTTGCCGTTGTGCGCGATGGCGATGAGGCCCTTGGTGGACTCGACCGAGATAGGCTGCGCGTTGAGCAGGGCGGAGTCGCCCGTGGTGCTGTAGCGCGTATGGCCGATGGCGAGATGGCCGGGGAGTTTGGCGAGGACGTCGTCGGTGAAGATCTCGGAGACGAGGCCCATGCCCTTGATGTCGTGGACATGCTCGCCGTTCGCGGAGGCGATGCCGCCGGACTCCTGGCCTCGATGCTGGAGGGAGTAGAGGCCCCAGTAGGTCAGGCGGGCGGCGTCCGGGTGGTTGTAGACGGCCATGACGCCACACTCTTCGCGCAGCTTGTCGAAGTGGTCGTCAGCTTCGTGATCGGCTTTGGCTTCGCTTGACGGACCTATACGAGGGGTGAGTAAAGGCATGAAATCGGGTTCAATTCTCTTCCGGAATTCAGGGGTGACATCGTTCAGGTCGACGACATCCACCTCGATGGGCAGATCAGATTCTACGAAGGCGTCCTTGATGTCTCCACGCAGGCCGATTGGCATAGGCTCCGGTCCTCCGATGGCGAGGTCAAGGTCGGATCGGCGGCGTGAGCGGCCGAATGTGCGTGAACCGAAAGCCCATACGGGCCGGTCCGGAACGTAGGTAGTCAGCACTTGTTGGACGATGTTGAGTTCGTCTCTAGTGAGCCCAATGCGGGCTGCGAGAACCTGCGACTCGCTACTCGCCATCGCTTTGCCGCCTCTCCAACCGATCCAGCAAGAAGGCTGCTTCATCCGCAAACTCTCGCGCAAAGGCAACGACTTCCAATGCACGCCTTTCCGTGTAGGTATGGGCGATGGAGTTGCGAGCGTCACGAAATCTGCGGAAGGCAGGCCATCCGTTACGAACGATCTCGAGTTCGTCGGCCCGACGAATCATAGTTTGGAAACTGATCTCCGGCACCTCGTCAGGCCTAAGGGATTCAAGTTCCACGTAGCGTTTGATCGCCTGGATTGCAAGTTCATAGACGATCAGGAAATGCATGACCACGGAATCGCGATTAGCGCGTCGCCCGGGCTCTTCGGTGTATTCCCGCAATGCAAGCTGCATCTGGCTCAGCGCTTGAGAAAGGAAGGAGAGTTCCAGCCGATTCACGCGAAGACCTCTTCGGAGAGTTGAGATTCGAGGGCGTTGGAGTAAGCGGTCCTAAGTTCGGTTAGGCTCACGTCGATAGACGCGAAGACAGTTGGCTGTCTTGCTTCATTCGTGATTATGATCGTCAAGCCTTTCTCGCCAGTGACGCCAACTTTAGTCAAATGAAGAGACATGAAAGAGTCCGCGAGCCGCTCCAAGCTTTCAGCATGCTCTGGCTTGCATGTGAGGAGTGCTGTGGCTGCGCGTTCCGAGAACAGCATCCACGTCTCGTCAGCTAAGGAGACGTTGTGGAGGTTCACCGAAGCTCCTACATGCTCGGCAAAGGTCGCGCGAGCAAGTGCAACCGCGTAACCACCGTCGCTCACATCCGAAGCCGAAGTAGCTATACCTTCGGTTGCAATACGAGTGAGATACGCCTGCAATTCGGCTTCACCGAAGAGAGACAAATAGCCGGGTGTTCCCCACATAGCGCCCAGAATGGTCTTTGCGAACTCGGACGATCCAAATTCTGTAAGGTCGTTTCCCTCGATCGGAAATCCCAAACCCTGCACGATATAGATGACATCGCCAGCCTGCTGAAACGAGTTGGGGACGGCTTTGGTGACATCGTCCAGAATGCCGACGACGCCTATGACGGGCGTGGGGTAGATGCCTTCGCCGAGGGTCTCGTTGTAGAGGCTCACGTTGCCTCCGGTGACCGGGGTGCCGAGAGCGTTGCAGGCTTCGGCGATGCCATCGATGGCCTGCGAGAGTTGGGCCATGATCTCGGGTTTTTGGGGGTTGCCGAAGTTGAGGCAGTTGGTGGCGGCGACCGGGGTGGCTCCGGTGCAGGCGACCTTGCGGGCGGCCTCGGCGACGGCGTGCATGGCTCCGAGTTTGGGGTCGAGATAACACCAGCGGCCGTTGCCGGCGAGCGCCATGGCAAGGCCGCGCTCTCTACCTTCAGTGCCGGTGCCCTTGATGCGGATGACGCCGGCCTCGCCGCCCGGGCCCTGGACGGTGTTGGTCTGGACCATGGAGTCGTACTGCTCAAAGATGAAGCGCTTGTCGCAGATGTTGGCGCTGGCGAGGATTTTCTTGAGGTCGGCGGTGTAGTCGCGGGGTTTCTTGAGCTCTTCGAGAACCCACGCGGGCGCGTCTTTCGGGATCGGCGGGTCCCAAGTGCCTACGGGCCGGTGGTAGACGGGAGCGTCGTCGGTGAGGGCTTTGTTGGGGATCTCGGCTTCCAGAACACCACCGTGGTAGACGCGCATGACGTCATCGGCGGTGACGATGCCGACCTCCGCGCAGTCCAAGCCCCACCTGCGGAAGACCGCGAGCACCTCTTCTTCGCGGCCCTTGGCGGCGACGAGCAACATGCGTTCCTGGGATTCGGAGAGCATGATCTCGTAGGTAGTCATGCCGGCCTCGCGCTGGGGGACGCGGTCTAGTTCAATGGTGACGCCGAGGGACCCGCGCGCGCCCATCTCGCAGGTGGAGCAGGTGAGGCCGGCAGCGCCCATGTCCTGGATGCCGAGGACGGCGCCGGTTTTCATAACCTCCAGGCAGGCTTCGAGGAGGAGTTTTTCGAGGAAGGGGTCGCCCATCTGGACGTTCGGGCGCTTCTGCTCGGAGCCTTCGGTGAACTCCTCGGAAGCCATCGTCGCGCCGTGAATGCCGTCGCGACCGGTCTTGGCTCCGACGTAAAAGACCGGATTGCCGACGCCTTCGGCCTTGGCATAGAAGATTTCGTCGGTTCTCACTAACCCTAACGCAAACGCATTCAGCAGCGGGTTGCCGGAGTAGCAGGGCTCGAAGCGGGTCTCGCCGCCGAGGTTGGGGACCCCGAAGCAGTTTCCGTAGCCGCCGACGCCGTGGACGACGCCGGTCATGGTCTGGCGGTTGCGGGCGTAATCGATTCCCGGCACCGGCTCACTCTCTCCGGGAGTCAACGGCCCAAAGCGCAATGAATCCATGACTGCCAACGGTCTCGCGCCCATGGTGAAGATGTCGCGGAGGATGCCGCCCACGCCGGTGGCTGCGCCCTGGTAGGGCTCGATGTAGCTGGGGTGGTTGTGCGACTCGATCTTGAACGCGCATGCCCAGCCATCGCCCACGTCGATGATACCGGCGTTTTCCCCCGGACCCTGGATCACTGAGCCCGGACCGGACAGGCGAGTGCCCTTGGTGGGCAAACGCTTGAGGTGTACGCGGCTGGACTTATAGCTGCAATGCTCCGACCACATGACCGAAAAGATGCCAAGTTCGGTGATCGATGGAGTGCGTCCCAGCGCCTTTTCAATCAGCACGTACTCTTCGTTGGTGATGGAGTGGGTCTTGAGGAGCGCCGGGGTGATCTTCACCGGTACGGGGGGCTGTGCCTGTGGCGTTGGCGGGGCTGGCGTCTGGGGGGACTCGGCTTGCTGATTTGGCATGGCTCGCTCCTTGATTGTCGCATGTTGGGCGGGCTGGGATGCACCGAGACCGGGGCGTTTGGGAGCGGGAGATCAGTCTCCCAACACTGAGCTTTAGACTCCGGTAGACCCAAAACCGTCGGCCCCGCGATATGTCTCGTCCAGAGAATCAACGGCGGTGAAGGCGGCTTGGACTCGTTGCACAATCCGTAACTGCGCGATACGGGCACCCTTTGAGATGGGGAAAGCCGATGAAGACAGATTGGTCAGGACAACTTTGATCTCGCCGCGATAACCGGGGTCTATGACGCCGGCGAGGGTGGTGATGCCTTTCAGGGCAAGGCCGGAGCGATCTTCCACAAGCCCGCCAAAGTTCTCCGGCAAGCCGAGAGCAAGCCCGGTGGGTATGACTATCGTTTCGCCCGGAAGCAGGTTTGCGTCTGCGACTGCATGCAAGTCGGCGGCAAGATCGCCATACGGGCCGCTATGAGCGTACCTGGGAATTTGAGCATCTGGATGGAGCTTTAAAACTGAAATTGTTAGAGACCTATTCATGAGCGGAGTTTATCCTGCTGCGACACGGAGAGCGGTATCGCGAGTCAGGTTCATCGCAGGCGCGAGCTGATCGCCGTCTGTTCATGCAATCGAATCGTAGATGCTACAGAGAAGATGCGAGGAAGCGAAGTCAGCCTTACCGCATCCGAAGTGTGTATCAGCGGAAAATTCAGGTTAGGTGCGAGGACGCGATGCTGCATTCAGTCGTAAAGGGTACGGGACGGCCCGGTGATGTCTCCCTGGTGCTGATGCACTTCCTGGGCGGCAGCGGACGTGAGTGGGATGAGGTGATCGCGCTGCTCGAGAAGGACTATCGGACAATTGCTGTAGATATGCCCGGCTTTGGAGGCTCTGCCGAGATGCCGGGGTACTCCGTGGAGCAGATGGCGAATGCAGTCGAGTCCCTCGTGGGAAGCTTGAGGCTGGGACGTTATGTGCTGGTGGGACACAGCATGTCCGGCAAAGTAGCGGCAGTCGTCGCACGGAGGTTCGCGGATCGCAGTAAGGGCTCTGCTTCCGATGGACAGGGAACTGGACCGGGGAGCATTCACGCGGAGCGACTTGACGGGCTGGAAGGTCTGATCCTGATTGCGCCCTCTCCTCCTGAGCCGGAGCCAATGGGGGAAGAAAAACGGACGAATATGCTTGCGGCACTGGGAGAAGAGAAGCATGGCGATCGTGCGCGGGCGAGGGCTTATATTACAAAAAATGAAGAGCGCGATATCGCTCCGGAGGTTCTGGAGCGGGCTGTCAATGAAGTACTGAAGATGAAGCGGGCGGCCTGGGTGGCATGGCTGGAACGGGGCAGCAAAGAGGATTGGGCGGAACGGGTGGGCATGCTCGATCTACCTGCGCTGGTGGTGGCGGGAGACAAGGACCGCTCGCTCGGGCCGGAGCAGCAGCGTGCCACCACGATGAAGCATCTCGCGCACGCGGAGTTGCGGATTGTGCCGGGCTGCTCGCATCTGGTGCCGATGGAACGGCCTGGCGAGCTTGCGGGAATGCTGCGCGAGTTTGTGGACGGGCTGAGCACTGCAAACACTTCGGTCCCGGCAGAGTACCGATTGCTGATTGACTCCGATCGGGTCTCACCGCAAACGCGCGCGGTACTGGAAGAGAGGATGGCCGGGCCGCGGAGTACGACCGTACTGGATGCCATGCAAATCCTGACTTTGCGTGCGGTATGCGAGCGGCTTGTGCCGCAGCGTGCAGGTAGCGAGATCGACCTCGCTCGGACGATTGCGGCTCGGCTTGCATCGGGCAAAGGCGATGGCTGGCGGTATGCCGTGCTGCCTGAGGATTTGGATGCGTACCGGCATGCTCTCAATAAGCTGGCGGAAAGCGGCTTTGAGCGCATGAGCGACGAGGCAAAGGATGAGTGCCTGCGTGAGCTGACGCAGAACAAAGCCTCTGCCGAGGCGCGGTGGTTCGAAGAGCTTCGCGGAGACGCTACGACGGCCTACATGTCGCATCCGGCGACCTACGCGCGCATTGGCTATAGCGGAATTGGGGTCGGCGGTGCGAACACCCCGCAGCAGGGCTTCGTGGCGATCTCCACGGGCGAGGTTGAGCCGTGGGAGCCAAAGCCTGCGCAAGACCGGGTGGTCCGGTGAACGCGAGCAAGATGAAGAGCTTCAGCACCACAGATGTGGTGGATGTGGTCGTGGTCGGCACGGGTGCAGGCGGCGCGCCGGTCATGGCTACGCTGGCTGAGGCGGGACTATCGGTTGTGGCGCTCGAAGCCGGGCGATGGTGGGATCCAGCGACCGAGTATGCCGCGGATGAAGTCAGGATGTCTGAGCTTTACTGGCTTGACGAGCGCATCAGCGCAGGGGAGACGCCGACGGCGTTCGGTGGCAACAACAGCGGTACGGGCGTGGGCGGGTCCATGCTGCATTGGGGTGCCTATGCTCCGCGTGCGGATGAGCGTGACCTGAAGCTGAGGACGGACTCAGGCGTCGGCTTCGACTTCCCGCTGAGCTATGCGGATCTGGTGCCGCTGTATGAGGAGGTGGAGCGATTCATGGGAGTTTCGGGTCCGACACCGTACCCGTGGGATCCCGCGCGGCGATATCCGTTGGGGCCGATCGCCTTGAATGCCCCCGCAGAGGCGATGCAGCGGGGTTTCGAGGCGCTTGGGATCGCGACTGCTCCCGCACCGATCGCGGCGGTGTCGGCGCGCTACACGCAGCCGGGCTACGCGGAGCGGCAGCCGTGTGTGGGCTGCGGATTCTGCCACCAGGGATGTGTCTTCAACGGCGCGAAGGGCAGCATGGACGTGACGTGGCTGCCGCGTGCCCTAGCCGCGGGTGCGGAGATTCGGGCGAACAGCTTCGTGCATGGGATTGAACTGGACGGTCGAGGGCAGGTCGAAGCGGTGATCTATCGCTGCAACGGGCAGGATGTCCGGCAGCGCTGCGAGGCAGTGTTCCTGTGCGCCGGCGCGGTGGAGACGCCTCGGCTACTGCTGCATACAGGGCTGGCAAACTCCTCCGGGCAGGTGGGGCGCAACTTCATGGCGCACGTGGCGACGCAGGTCTGGGGGACGTTCGAGCCGGAGATGCGCATGAACAAGGGCTTCCCTGCTTCCCTGGTCACCGAGGAGATGATGCGGCCGCAGGATGCGGACTTCGTGGGGGGCTACCTGGTGCAGCCGCTTGGAGTGGTTCCGGTGACGTTTGCCAGGCAAGTGGCGCGAGGACGTGGGCTTTGGGGCGAGGAACTGGTGAACTACCTGGATCAGTACAACCACATCGGCGGGATAGGGATGAATGGAGACTGCCTGCCGTATGACGAGAACTTCCTGGAACTCTCCGGGGAGATCGATCCGCGCGACGGGATCGGGATGCAGAAGCCGCTGATCCACTTCAGCTACGGCGAGAATGAGAGGCGCATGTCCGTGCACGGGGCGAAGCTGATGACCGCCGCATGGAAGGCTGCGGGTGCGACGGATGTTTGGACGTTCGAGCGGTCCGCGCACACGATCGGGACGTGCCGGATGGGGGTCGATCCGGGGAGCAACGTGGTGGACGCGTTTGGGCGCAGCCACGATGTTCCCAACCTCTGGATCAGCGACAACTCGACCTTTCCCGCGGCGCTGGCGGCCAATCCCGCGCTGACGATCATGGCGCTGGCGCTGCGGTCGGCGCGGCAGTTCCTCGCGACTGGACGGGCGTAACCGGTATCATCGGGAGCGATGCCTTCGATGCAAGCCCGCTTTCAGGCTCTCCTGCGCTGGATGCGGGCTGACGACCAGCCCTCGCGACTGACCCTTCGTCTCTTCTGGATCGGGCTCGTGCTTCGCGTGGCTTACATCACGCTGGCGCACACGTTCCGGATGCGCGTCATCCTCGACCACTTCCAGTTCGGTTGGGAGATGGGACGGATTGCGCGGGCGCTTGCCACGGGACGTGGATTCGCCGATCCGTTCAATGGTCACTCGGGCCCAACGGCTTGGACGCCTCCGTTGTACCCGCTCCTCTTGGGTGCGGTGTTCAAGGTCTTCGGCGTGTATACGTTGATGTCGGGCTGGGTGATCCTGACGATCAACAGCGTCTTCTCCGCCGCGACTGCACCTGCGGTGTACGAGATTGCGTGGCGATGCTTCGGGCGGGATGCGAAGGGACTGAAGGTTGCGTTGTGGTCCGGTTGGCTGTGGGCGCTGTATCCGGCGGCGATGCAGTATGCGGTGCATTGGGTCTGGGATATGGCTCTAACGGCCTTCCTGTTCTCCTGGGTGCTGGTGCTTGCGCTGCGGGTGCGTGGAATCGGCGATGCGGCCGAGACGAATCCGCAGAGTGCGCGGCGCTGGCTTGCGTTCGGAGCGCTGTGGGGAGTGATTGCCCTGTCGAATAGCTCGCTGCTGACATTCCTGCCTGCGTGTGGTCTGTGGATGATCTGGCCGGAGCTCACGCGGGTTCCGCGGCATGTTGGGCGAGCGGTACGGAATGCAGTGCTTGCGGCGGTGTGCTGTCTGGCTGTGTTTGCGCCTTGGGTTGGGCGGAACTGGGTTACGTTCCACGCGTTCATCCCGCTGCGGGCGAACTTCGGGGCAGAGCTGTATGAGTCGGTTCTGCCGTCGAACAGCGGCTTTCCGTGGGGCGGAACGCTGCCGCTGGCGGAGGCTGATCCGGAGTTCAAGCGGTATACGCAGCTGGGCGAAGTAGCCTTCTCCAAGGATCAAGGCGAGCGGGCGAAGGTGTTGATTCGGCAAGATCCTGGGCTGTTCATGCGTCATGGGCTGCTGCGGGTGTTCTTCTTCTGGGTGAGCGTTCCACATCCGGTGGAGAAGAGCGTGTGGATCGAGGCGACGCGTGAGGCGAACTATGCGTTCCTCTCGCTCAGCGGCGTGCTTGGGCTTGCGTTGGCGCTTCGGAATCGGGTTCCTGGCGCCTGGCTGTTCTTCTGGGCGTTTGCGCTGTTCCCTTTGCTCTACTATCTGGTGACGGTTCAGGCGCGCTTTCGGCATCCTTTGGAGCCGATCATTACCGTGCTGGCTGTCTACCTGTTCCAATCCGCCGAGCTTCCTTCCGCGAAGCGCCGAAGGCCGGCTGAGGCAAACGCATGAAGTAAAAAACGCCGGTGACTGGATCCGGGTACTTCCGTGCGACTCAGCGCTCGCGGACGCTCTTACATGGTTCATTCGACCCAGCAGGAACCCGGGTCATCCGGGATGAGGTGGATCTCCGGGCCGGGTTGCCCCCTCCCCCCCGGGGGGGGTGTTGCGGTAAGTGCAATAAAGACATAGAGATGCGGCAATGGGGCAACGTAAAATATTGAGCCCGTTGAGGTTAGCGTAAGTTATTCATAAAAAAACACTTGTGGCTGATGCCAAGGCGTTGTTGTTTAGGTACCGGCGGAGAGACGGACTTCGTTAAGATTTCTGTATACCTTAATTGTACGGGATTGGGCAAGGTGTTTACGCCAAGCATATCTTATTTGGAATGAAAGACTTAGGTTTTTTTGGGGCTTGACACGCGAGTTTGCTGGTGTTTTTGGGTGTGTCTGGGGGAGAAAAAGAGAAAAAAGATGAGCCGGGAGGGCATGGGGAGTTCCGGAATGGGAAAAGGAAGGTGCCGGACGAAGGTCTGGGCAGGACATGTTCTGCCTGGAGAGGTGATTGCTTATGTGGTTTCGAGTGTCTGACCACGCAGAACCAGGGAACAAAACGAAGGGCGTTCGCGTTCCGGCCAGAGTGTGGTTGCTATAGTTGTCTGCATTCCAGAGTGCTTTAAGGAGAGATCATGCGGCTTCGTGGATTCGCGGTATGTGGGTTGCTGGGCGGGGCGGTGGCGGGGTATTGCGATGGGCCGGGTAGCCGCGTGGCTACGGATCCGAGGATGGTCTTGTCTGGCGCAGGGCCGGCAGGGACGCCGCTGCCGGTGGAGGCTCTGCTGACGACGACGCGGATTGGCGGAGTGACGCACTCGAATGACGGCAAGCTGCTGGCGTATATCAGCAGCGCCTCCGGGCGGCCGAATCTGTGGGTGATGAACGTGGATGGGACAGGGGCCCGGCAACTGATCAAGAGCGAGGACCGGCAGAGCGCGGCGCGGTTTACCAAGGACGACAGCACGATCGTTTACAGCCAGGATAAGGGCGGCAATGAGTACAGCGATATCTACACGGTGGCGGTGAGCGGGGGCGAGCCGAAGAACCTGACGCATACGGACGAGGTGAGCGAGAACGTGGAGGAGTTTTCGCCGGACGGGAGGCTGCTGGCGATCACGGTCAAGCAGAAGACCACGCCCTCGACCGATCTGGCGGTGATGACGTGGCCGGGCGGAGCGGTGAAGCAACTGACGCATGAGACCGATCCGAAGGCCAGCTGGAGCGAGGCGGCGTGGAGTCCGGATGGGAGATACCTGTATGCGAATCGGACGGAGGGGATTGATGACGCGGATATCTACCGCGTGGACGTGGCTACCGGTAAGACGGAGAAGCTGCTGGAGCATACGGGCAAGCAGCGGGTGGGGATCGCGGATGTGTCGCCGGACGGTGGGACGCTGCTGATTACGTCCAATGCGAAGGGCGGGTATGAGAATGTTGCCGTGCTGAAGGTTGGGACGAAAGAGCTGCACTGGCTGACGGATACGCAGTGGTCGGCGAGTGGGGTGGCGTTTACTCCGGATGGCGGGAGTGTGGTGTACCTGCTGAATGCGGACGGACGCGCTTCGACCCGGTTTGTGAATCTGAAGACGATGGCGCAGAGCGAACGTGGCGTGCCGGCGGGGATGAACTTTCCGGCTGCGGCTCCGTCGCCGTTTCTACCGGATGGGTCGATGCTGCTGTCGCATGAGGATTCCAGCCATCCGCCGGAGCTGTACCGGCTGGCGAAGGGCGATGGGCTGACGCAGATTACGCATAACGCGAATGAGACGCTGCAACATGCGGTGCTGCCGAAGTCGCAACTGGTGACGTACAAGAGCTTCGATGGGCGGATGATCTCCGCGTTTGTGTGGGTGCCGTTGAACCTGAAGCGCGATGGGACGGCGGCGGCGGTGGTGATGCCGCATGGCGGGCCGACGGGGCAGACGACGGACGGGTTCAATGGACGGGCGGAGCTGCTGGCGTCGCGTGGGTTTGTGGTGATTGCGCCGAATGTGCGAGGGTCGACGGGGTATGGGATGGAGTTCCAGAATGCGAACATCAAGGACCTGGGCGGGGCGGATCTGAAGGATGAGATCGCGGGGGTTAAGTTTCTGAAGGCGACCGGATATATCGATGCGAAGAAGGTAGGGATATGGGGTGGGTCGTATGGCGGGTATATGACGCTGATGGCGATCGGCAAGACGCCGGGGGTTTGGGCGGCGGCGGTGGATGAGTACGGAATTCTGAACTGGCTGACGATGCTGGAGCACGAAGATCCGCGCCTGCAGGAGTATGAAAAGAGCCTGCTGGGCGATCCGGTAAAGGACAAGGAAGTCTACGAGGCGAGCTCTCCGCTGCGATACATCAAGAACGAGACGGCTCCGCTGCTGGTGCTGCAGGGGGACAACGACATCCGGGTGCCGAAGGAAGAGGCGCAGCAAGTGGTCAGCATCCTGAAGGCGGAAGGACGGACGGTGGATGCGGTGTACTACCCGAACGAAGGGCATGGGTTTGTGAAGCGGGAGCATCAGCAGGATGAGCTGAGCCGGTCTGTGGCTTGGCTGCAGAAGTATCTGCAGGGGGTTCAGTAAGGCGAGAGCCTGGTCGCGCAACTGGCGGTGAGAAAAGGATTCGATGATGTGAAGAAGTCCAGATCCCCGGATGTTCGTCTGACTGTTGAAAATATCCGCAGCAGTGTACGTTCTTCCTGCATTCTCCCGAGCACCCAGATGCTCGCTCTCAGATTGTTCTTCTCTCTGATGGATTGTCGGCGTATAGGTTAGGGGACTAAAAACCTCCTCAAAAGGGGGAAGCCGACACAGATGAGCCTCAAAAGCAGCTTGTTGCTCGACCTTCTGGCTCTACTGCTTCTTACCATCAGCGGTACGATGTTTGCGGACTTCACGCGCCGGCTACTCAATGCGGATCCGGACACCCTGGGGATCGGCGCCATTGCGTTTCAAGCTTTTCTGGCGGTTGCTGCTACAAGCAGCTTCACCAAGGGTGGATGGGCTGCCTTAGAGACGCTGCTTGGACGAGCGGCGAAGACGAAGGCGGTATGGCGGCTGGCCCTGGCTTTCATGCTGTTCGCCGTGATCGCGCCGACCTGGTACTTCCTGCCTGCGCGGCTTGCGGACCGGTATAACACGTACGGCTATAACCTGAACCACAGCATCGACACATACCGGAACGGAACGCAGGACTACCGGCTCAGCAAGGCCAACGAGGTTGTCAATCCTGAGTTTCAACGGGCCGAGGTTCTACGGAACTACCAGCGTGCGATATCGCTCGATCCAACACTGGAAGAGGCGCACAACAACTCCGGCAGACTGCTCGAGTCGTTTTACCGCTACGACGAGTCTGCCGAGCAATATCGCAAAGCGATCCTTGCGGCGCGGGCCGATTCCATCGATCTTATCCCCTATGCGAATCTTTCGCGGGTGCTTTTGTTGAAGGGAGACGCCCTTGGCGCTTTGCGAGTCATTTACGATGCGCAGTTGTTGGAGCCGGGCTTCAATCCGGGGACCGCACCCTCCCTGTTTCGCAATCGTGCATGGGCCGAGTACGACCTGGGCATCTATCGTGCTGCCGAAGAAGACGCGCTTCGCTCGCATACAGCTGCTGCCACTTGTTTTCTTGCGAAGGCGTACATGAAGACGGGAAAGACAGACGATGCCGCCATGGCATGGGCCCAGTTCCAAGCGCAAATGCGACGGATTACCCCAAACGATCCGGTGGTCGAACCAGATTGCGAGATTCTGTCAACGGAGACAACTCATGCGAAATAGCGCTTCTGTCCTTCTGCTGCTGTGGGTGGGATTCCTTTCCGGCTGTAACGGCTGCGGATCGAACCCGATTCACAGTTTTGAAGAACCACCCACTTCCATTCCGCCGCAGGACAATGGAGGAGGGGTGAAGTTGTGCGAGACGCATTGCGAGGAGCAAGCCCTGATCCAAGCGCCGCTTAACTGGCATACGCTTCCCTTGAAGCCCGGCGAGGCGGTCGCGTTGAACCATGCGATCGCGGGTGCGGGAGGCGGCCACATCGACGCAACGGTTGAAAACAACACCTTCCACTTCCAACCCGATCTGAACGCCGAGCATCTTCCCGCAGACTCGCCGCGCATCACGCTGGGAAGCGTTCAGTCCAACCAGTCTACGAAACTCGGATTGAGTCCGGAGGCGATCCAATTGGCACATGACCGGATGCACAGGTGATTCGCGCGCGGTTGAAGGCGACAAACACGGCCTGCGGATTTTAGAGGCCGCTGGTTGACCCTAAGCGGTGGCCGAGATACACTTTAGAGGTTTGGCAGAAGTGCGTCTTCCGGGGCGCTGACCGTCGAGAGCAGCTTATCGGTACGAGAAGAACGCGCTGGGAAGCGGGCATCCGGGGTAGTAGAACCCGATCCGCCACCGCGTATGAGGGCAATACCATGTATGCAGTGATCCGCACAGGCGGGAAGCAGTACCGCGTCGCTCCGGGCGATGTGTTGAAGATCGAGAAGGTCGCGCACGAGAATGGCGCGGTCGAGTTCGGCGAAGTTCTTGCCGTGAGTGGCGATGCAGGCAGCTTCGAGCAATCGCTCGAAGGGGCCAAGGTTATCGGGACGGTTGTCGGCGAGGGCCGCGGCGAGAAGATCCTGGTCTTCAAGTTCAAGCGCAAGAAGCAGTACAAGCGCATGCAGGGACATCGTCAGAGCTTCACGGAGGTGAAGATCAACGAGGTTCTGGTGAACGGGAAGAGCTTCACGGCTTAGAGTTTCTGACTGCAGGATAGCGAGAGCGTACGCGGCTGGAGCCCGGCGCCGGAGGATTTAGAGATGGCACATAAAAAAGGGTTGGGCTCGTCCAAGAACGGACGGGATTCAAATGCACAGCGGCTGGGCGTGAAGCGCTTTGGCGGCGAGACGGTGACGGGCGGATCGATCCTGGTGCGGCAGCGTGGGACACCGCTGAAGCCGGGGTTGAACGTCGGGCGCGGCAAGGATGACACCTTGTTCGCGAAGATCTCCGGCGTGGTGCGGTTCCAGGATCGTGGGCAGAAGGGGCGGTTTGTTTCGATCGAAGCAGTCCAGGTTGCTCAGGCGGAAACAGCCGCAGCGTAAGGGTTGATTCGGATTGACACGGGGCTCTGCCGGATTTGGCGGGGCCTTTTGTGCGTCTGGGTCGCGATACACTAGGCGCGGAAGAAAGTTCTCCGGAGTCATGCCATGCAGGAGCTGATCGAACGCAACCGGGAGAAGATCGCAGAGCTCTGCAGGCAGCATCATGTGCGGAGTCTTTCGGTGTTCGGGTCTGCGGTGCGGGATGATTTTGATCCGGAACGAAGCGATGTAGATTTTGCCGTGGAGTTTGACAGGCTTCCTTTTCTCGAGTCCTTTGACAATCGATGCAAGATGAAGGCGGAATTGAACGCACTCTTTTGCCGTCCCGTCGATCTGATTCAGGCGGCGAACGTCCAAAATCCCTACGTTCGGAGAGAGATCGAGTCTCAGCAGGAGAACCTGTATGCAGCGTAGCTTCGTTGCATACCTGTGGGACATTCAGGAGCGAGGAGCAAAGATTCTGCGGTACGTTGGGTCCGGCACAGAGGAGGATTACCGAAGCAACAGCATGCTGCAAGATGCGGTAGAACGGAACCTGGAGATCATCGGTGAAATGATTGTTCAGGCAAAACGCGTTTACCCGGATCACATCAGTCAAATTCGCGACCACGCCAGGATCATCTCCTTTCGTAACGAACTAGCTCACGGTTACGACAATCTGGATGAAGCCCTCATGTCGGAAGGCGTTCAGACACCACTTCCTGACCTGCTTGCGCAGAGAGCACCGATCCTGGAAGGAACGTTCCCAGGAGCATGAAAAATCCTGCAAACGATTCCGAGCGGCTGGTTTCTGCGGTGACGCTGGACGATGATGCGGCGTTTGAGCTGAAGCTGCGGCCTACGCGGCTGGCGGAGTTTATTGGGCAGTCGAAGGCGAAGGAGCAGCTGCATATTGCGCTTGAGGCGGCGAAGTCGCGCGGTGAGGCGCTGGACCATGTGCTGCTGTTCGGGCCGCCGGGGCTGGGGAAGACGACGCTGGCGACGATCATCGCGAACGAGATGGGGGTGGGGTTTCAGCAGACGTCGGGGCCAGCTCTGATGATCCAGGGAGACCTGACGGCGATCCTTTCGAATATCAAGGACAAGCAGGTTTTGTTCCTGGATGAGGTGCATCGGCTGCAGCCGGTGCTGCAGGAAAAGCTGTATACGGCGCTTGAGGATTATTCGCTCGACATCATGATCGGCTCGGGACCTTCGGCGCGGACGTTTGTGCTGGATATCAAGCCGTTTACGTTTGTGGCGGCGACGACGCGGCCCGGGTTGCTGAGTTCGCCGATGCGGGCGCGGTTCGGGATTCTGCTGCGGCTGGAGTTTTACACGGATGACGAACTGCGGTTCATCGTGGAGCGGTCGGCGGAGGTGCTTGGGGTGCCGATCGACCGGGATGGCGCGGCGGAGATTGCGATGCGGTCGCGGGGGACGCCGAGGATTGCGAACCGGCTGCTGCGGCGGGTGCGGGACTATGCGCAAGTGCGGGCGGCGGGGGTGATCGACCGGCCGACGGCGAGTGCGGCGCTGGAGATGCTGGAGGTGGATGCACATGGGTTCGATGAGCTGGACCGGCGGCTGCTCAGGACGATCATCGAGAAGTACGACGGCGGGCCGGTGGGCCTGAATACGCTGGCGGCGGCGCTGGCGGAGGAGCAGGACGCGCTGGAAGAGGTGTATGAGCCGTTCCTGATCCAAATTGGATTTCTGGACCGGACGCCGCGGGGGCGGGTGGCGACGCGGCTGGCGTATGAGCACCTGGGGATCGAGATGCCTCGGAAGTTGAGCCTGTTCTCGTAGCTGTTCCCACTCCGCAATGCCAAGGTGTACCGGATGAAAGCTGCGAACAGATCGCATGTGGGTATTCCTGCGTCTTAGCTCACGAGCTTCAATTCTTGAAGCAGTGATCCAAGACAGGAGCAAGACCTATGCCGTATTTGACGACGCAGGATGGGACCGAGATTTACTACAAGGATTGGGGGACCGGGGCTCCCGTGGTCCTGATCCATGGATGGCCGCTGAACTCCGATTCATGGGAGTACCAGGCGAGCTTTCTGGCTACGCGCGGGTACCGGGTGATCGCGTACGATCGGCGTGGCTTTGGGCGGTCTTCGCAGCCGTTTACGGGCTATGACTACAACACGCTGGCGAACGACCTGGCCGATCTGCTGACGGCTCTCGACCTTAGGAACGCGGCGCTGGTGGGCTTCTCCATGGGTGGCGGCGAGGTGGTGCGGTACCTGAGCCGGCATGGCTCGGCGCGGGTGGCGAAGGCGGTGCTGATCTCCGCCGTGCCTCCGTACATGCTGAAGACGGACGATAATCCGGATGGGGTCGATCCGGCGCAGTTCGATAAGATCCAGGCAGGGTTGCTGAAGGATCGGTTCGACTTCTTTCACAGTACGTTTTTTCCGCAGTTCTACGGTCGCTCGGCGATCCACCATACGGTCTCGGAACCGGTGATGCAGTGGAGCGAGATCATGGCCATGCAGGGCTCGCCCAAGGCGATCGTCGACTGCGCGACGAGCTTTGCGACGACGGATTTTCGCGAGGAGATGAAGACACTGACGACGCCGTTCCTGGTGATCCATGGAACCGGCGATAAGACGGTGCCGATCGACGCGTCGGGGCGGAACTCGGCGAAGATTCTGCCGCATGCGACGCTGATCGAGTATGACGGCGAGCCGCATGGGCTGAACGCTACGGTGCCGGACAAGCTGAATGCGGATCTGCTGCACTTCCTGGGCGGAGACCACAACACGGTGCCGAAGCTGGAACAACTTTAGGACAGTGAGGGGCAGTGCAAGGCAGTACGGGGCAGTGCAAGGCAGTACGGGGCAGTGGCCAGGGATAGGCTCCTGGTCGCTACTTCTCATAAGGCGGCTTACTTGTTTAGAGCGTCGCGGAGACGGCCTGCCTTTTGGGTCAGCATCTTCTCTGCGGAAGCGCGGTCCAGGCCTAAAAGCTTCATGGCGATGGCGGTCTTTACGGTTCCCGCCTCTTGCAGGAGTTGAGCGGCTTCCGCGGGTCCGCAACCGGTGACGGCGGCGACGATGCGCTGGGCGCGATCGACCAACTTGGCGTTGGATGTTTGGACGTTGACCATGAGGTTGCCGTAGACGGCACCGCCGCGGATCATGACGCCGGTGGAGATCATGTTGAGCACCATCTTGGTGGCGGTGCCGGCCTTCATGCGGGTCGAGCCGGTGATGATTTCGGCTCCGGTGGGGATCTCGATGGCCAGCTCGGCGATGGCGGCCATGGGGGACGGAGCATGCGTGCCCGGGGTGGACGCGGGGAGTGCCGCGCAGGTAAGAGCTACGGTCAGGGCTTTGGTTTGAGCGGCGAACTCGAGGGCTCCCAGGACATATGGGGTGCGCCCGCTGGCGGCGATGCCGAGGACGGTGTCCTGCGCCGTGAGGTGGTGAGCGGAGAGGTCGGCTGCTCCCTGTGCGGGCTGGTCTTCGGCACTCTCGGAGGAGCGGCGAAGGGCAGAGTCGCCGCCGGCGATGAGGCCGACGAACAGGCCGGCGTCGACCGAGAAGGTGGGCGGACACTCGCTGGCGTCGAGTACGCCGAGGCGTCCGCTGGTTCCGGCGCCGAGATAGAAGAGGCGGCCACCCTGGGCGAAGCGGGCGCTCATTGCGTCAACCACCTGAGTGATCGCCGGCAGGACGGTGCGGACTGCGACAGCGACAGTCGCGTCCTCTTCGTTGATGACCGTCAGCATCTCGAGGGTTGGAAGTTCATCGATGTGCTGGCTGCGTGGGTTGCGAGCTTCGGTAGGCAGGGCGGCGAGCGGTTCGTGGCTGCCCGCGAGTGAGGCACGGGCAGATGCGTCTTGCGGGTCTGACATAAGGCCATCCTAGCGTTCTATCTTCTAGTATCCCGTAGGATTCCGGGTTTCGAAGCGGGGTGGCGACCAATGCGCGGCGGCTCCGTCCAACCTCTATTCTCCGGGTTTTGGCATAAGTCGGGCGGCCGCTTTTCGAGCGATCGAGGGGCATGGAAAGGGTTCGCGAACTCGCAACCGGGCAGCGGCTCCCATATAATCGAGGTTCCCCCCGGATACAGCCGGACAAAGTACGGGACGTGATTTCAAGAGGCAGTGAGGGTGTGCGTATCTTTACCGTGAACCGAGAGAGCGGAAGCTCCCCGAAGCAAGAGAACGAGCTGGTACGCGGGGTTTCTGGTCCCCGGGCTCACGTGACCTCGATGTCTCCCTCCAGCAGACCTATGAGCAGCACCCAGCGGGGTTTTATCCCGGCTCTTTCGCTTGCGGCGCTGATCGCGTTTGCAGCCACGGTTCCGAGCGGCTTTGCGCAGGAGACTACGACCCCCGCTCCGGCGCAGGAGGTGCAGAACGGGAATGCGCTGGCGCTTTGCCAGCCGCAGGTGATCGGCAACCGCCGGATTCCGAAGGAGTCGGTGCTGGCCCGGCTGTTCTCCCGCCAGGGCAATCTCTTCGATCCGGCGATCGTGGAGCGCGACTTCAACTCGCTTTGGAACACCGGATACTTTGAGGATGTGCGGATCGAGCGGGTGGATACTCCCGCATGCGTACAGCTGGTGATCTATGTCCGCGAGAAGCCGACGATTCGCGAGATCAATTACACCGGATTGAATGCGGTCTCGCTCTCCGATACGCAGGAGGCGCTGAAGAAGGCCAAGGTCGGCCTGACGCAGGAGAGCCAGTACGATCCGACGCGGGTGAAGCGCGCGGAGACGGTGCTGAAGGAGTTGCTGGCCGAGCACGGACACCAGTTCGCGACGATCCGGACTGAGGTGAAGACGATTCCACCGGCGGCGGTGTCGATTACCTTCAAGATCAAGGAAGGTCCGACGGTCAAGGTCGGCAAGATCGTCTTCGACGGGAACAACAACATTCCGGATCGGACGCTGCGGGCGGCGATGAAGAACTCGAAGCCGATCGGGATTCCGCGCTCGATCATTCTCGAGAACATCTTTGCGCGCACGTTCGACGCGTCTAAGCTGGATGAAGATGCGGAGCGGGTGCGGCAGGCGTATCGCGATAAGGGCTACTTCAAGGCCTTGACCTCCGAACCCAAGACTCGCATCCACGACACCACCGGCTTCAATCCGCTTACGCTGCATGCGACGACCGGGAAGCGAATCGATATCCTGCTGCCGGTTGAAGAGGGCGAGCGCTACCGGCTGGGCGGGATTACGTTCAAGGGCAATGCGCATGTGCCGAACACGAAGGCGTTGCGGGCGCAGTTTGCGCTGAAGGATGGCGACTACTTCAACGCCACCGCCTTCAGCAAGGGGCTGCAGCAGTTGCAGAAGGCCTACGGCCAGCTGGGGTACATCAACTTTGTCGGCAGCCCGACGCCGCGCTTCGATGAAGCCAAGAAGCTGATTTATCTGGACATCGATATCGATGAAGGCAAGCCTTTCTACATCTCGCGGATCGAGTTCACCGGCAACAGCATCACGCGCGACAAGGTCATCCGACGTGAGCTGCTGGTCGAAGAAGGCCAGGTTTACAACTCGCAGCGCGTGGACCTGTCGCTGCTGCGGTTAAACCAGCTCAACTACTTCGAGACGCTCAAATCCGATCAGGACGTAGAGACGCGCCAGAACACCGAGGACGGCACGGTGGACTTGCTGGTGAAGCTCAAGGAAAAGGGTAAGAACTCGATCGGGCTGAACGGCGGCATCTCCGGCGTTTCAGGAACGTTTATCGGGCTGAACTATGAGACCAACAACTTCCTTGGGCTAGGCGAGACGCTTTCCCTGCAGGCCAATGCGGGTGACCTTTCGCGGAACCTGAGTCTCGGTTTCAACGAGCCCTACCTACGCAACAAGCCGATCTCGCTGGGCTTCAACGTGTTTACCAGCAAGTACGACTTCAACCCGGCCAAGGCTTACAACGCGACCGGCACGGCCAACGTCTCTCAGGCGCAGAACTCGCTGCAGACGAACTACAACGAGTCACGGACGGGCACGACGCTCTCGGTCTCCGAGCCGCTGCGCCACTTCTTCCAAACCAAGGGTGTGGCTCGCGTGGGTGCTTCGTACTCGCTTTCGCGGTCGACGCTGACGACGTTCAACAGCAACACACGGAGCGTCTTCCAGAACCTTGCGTTCCGGTCCGGCGTCTCCGGTCTGAATCAGCTGAACGGCATTATTACGTCTGTTTTTACGCCTACGTTTACCTTGTCGTCGCTGGACCGCGGCGTGGGGCCGCATAACGGCAAGGATCTGAACGTTCAGGTGCAGATCGCGGGTGCGGGCGGAAACGTGAAGTACTACTCGCCCGCGGTTGCGTATCGGCAGTTCTTCCCGATGAAGGGTTTGAAGGTCAATCGCGAAGGGCACAACGTGCTGGGCTACCGGGTGCAGTTTGCGCATGTAGCCGGGTTCGGAGGCGAGGTTGCTCCGCCGCAGAATCGTATCTACGGCGGCGGTGAATCTGATGTGCGTGGCTTTGACGTGCGGGCCAACTCGCCGTACGTGTTCATTCCGAACCGGGTGCTCTTCAACCTGACCAACCCGGACGGGACGACGATCCCGTTGAACCCGACGAACTCCGCGCTGGGCAACATCCAGATTCCGATCCCGGTGTATCGCCTGCAGCCCATCGGCGGCGACACCCAGATCACATCGAACCTCGAGTATCGGATTCCGATCGTGAACCAGGTGACGTTTGCCTTCTTCACCGACTTCGGTCTGACGTTCAACGCGCAGGGCTCGCAACTGCGGCAGAGCGTGGCCGGGCTTTCGACGGTCGACAGCCCCAGCTATGGCTGCCCCACATTTGTCAACGGCGCCTGCTTCGGCGGGCAGTCGGTAAAGTTCAGCCAGTATCTGAATACGGTGCCGGGATCGAACTTTGTGCCGCGCATGTCGAACGGAGCTGAAATCCAGGTGATCCTGCCGGTGGTCAATGCGCCGTTCCGGATCTTCTATGCCTACAACCCGCTGCGGCTGTACAAGAACCTGCCGCAGCAACTGGCCGTGGACAATGCGACCTTCCGGAGCCTGTTCCCAAACTCCGGCGCGGGTCAGTTCAGCTACCAGGAAGCGCTGCAGCTTTACGGCGCGGACTACGTTCTGCGGGAGCCGCGGAAGACCTTCCGGCTGACGGTCAGCACCACTTTCTAAGCGGCACTGGACTCACTCTGACGCGCAAAGCAAAACAGAACCCCATCTCCGCCACGATATACGGCAGGAGATGGGGTTTGTGCTTATCGGTGAGTTGCGCGGACTACATGTTGGTGTGGCCGCCGCGCATCTCCTCGTTGAAGGTGGGCTTGATGAAAGTGAGGGCTTCCTGGAGTTCGACGTGATACTCGGCTGACTTGTGCAGCAGCGCCGGGGTTGCAGTCGCGAAGGCCGGATCGAGAGCCGGAGCGATGAGCCCTTGCTCCACCAGCGTGGCGAGCGAGACCTTCAAGTCCGCGACCGAGGCGTTGAGGTACTGGGCGTCGCGAGGGTCAAGCAGCCAGACCGGCGCACCGCCGCCAAGTTCCCCGGAGAGCCAGAAGACCTTTGCAGCGAGGAATGCTGTCCGCTGAGGCTCGGTGGTATCGGTGAAGACGAACTTGTCCTGCCTGGCGGAGTAGTAGCGGGTGGTGACCGGGACGGGCTGGCGATTGCCGGATTTGACCAGCTCCAACTGGCCTTGGTCGAAGGTCTTACGGATGGCGTTGTAGAGGAAGGACTCGGCGAAGGGCTGCTCGGGAGCGCGCAGGGCCTCGCGGAAGGTGACGGTCATGGAGGCGGAGAGCTTGGCGTGGAGCACGGAGTCCTTGCCGTCCTCCAGGTTGGCCTGGCCGTGGACGAGCGAGGTGTCCGCTCCCGCGGTGGACTCGTGGAAGGGCCATGCGAAGGCGGAGAAACGCAACGGCAGACCGGCCAGCGTGAGGTAGAGGTCCGGACGCGGATTCTGCAGGCGCTGCGCAGACTCCTTCAGGTAGACGGAGAGCTCCGACGCGAAGGGCGCGGGGTCAAAGGCGGCCGAGAGCTCGAGCGTCTGAGTCTTGCTGATGTCATGAGCCAGGGCGAGCGTTGAGCGCAAAGTCGGCGCGCCGAATGGGCCGGCTGAGGGCTCGGAGGAGAGCACCTGAAGACCGGCGGCGGAGGCTGCGGCGGCGATCTGGGAGGTGAGAGCTATGTTGGGTAGAGCTTGCGTTGCCATCATTGAACGGATCTTCCTTACGGGCTGAGCTCTGAGGAACTGCCCCTCTCTATCTTACGGGAATCAGGAGAATTGGGCTGAATCAAACTCCGATAGTGACGAAGTTCAACGTGATGACTGCGGGGAGCTCAGCACGGTCGCTGGAAGTTAGAAGGAGGTAAGAACGAGAGACTGCCCTGATGCTGGGGCGGTATCTTTTTGCGTTGTGACGGACATCTTCCGCGAGTTGTTGATCTCGTCATAGATCCCAGGGCGGTGGGCAACCAAAGCAGGCCGGCTAAGACTCCATTGGCATGCACGAAGAGTACACGGCGAGTAACGCCGATGCGCTTCGGAGAGCAGGGCCACTATGGAGATATCGATGAAGAACAAGGGATTGATGAGAGCAGCCGTCCTGGCCACCGCGGCCATGACTATGTGCGGCGCCATGCAGGCGCAATCGGACAAGCAGGCGATGAAGGAGGCTCAGACCGATAAGGTTGTGGGCCAGGGAACGCCGGAGGCAGACAAGGTCTTCCTGTACAAGGCCGCTCAAGGCAGCATGGGAGAGATTGAGCTCAGCCAGATGGAACTGAAGACTACCAAGAATCCCGATCTGCAAGCCTACGCGCAGCAGATGATCACGGATCACCAGAAGCTGATCGCCGACACCAAGCCGTTTGCGGATCAGATGGCTGTCAAGACCCCGGCGAAGCTGAACGTGGATGATGAGATCGAAGCGAAACGCATGAAGAGCGAGAGTGGCGACAAGAAAGATATGGAGTACGTCAAGGCGATGGTCGCCGGCCATCATAAGACGCTTGCGCTGATGATGACGGAGCGCGATACCACCATGAACACGGATCTGAAGACGGTCGTCGCACAGGGTACGGATGTGGTGAAGCAGCACACGGACATGATCGACGGCATTGCGCAGAAGATGAACATTCCCACGCCGCCAACGCCGGCGCCAGCTGCGGGAACAATGTAGTCTCGTTGTCTGCAGAAGCTCGGCCGGCCTTCGGGCCGGCCTTTTCTGCACTCTATGATGAGCGCATGGGTGTGTTTGAGGCGGCACGAACGGCGGAGAGCGGGGGCAGACGCGGACGGCTCAACCTTCCCCATGGCTCGGTGGAGACACCCGTCTTTATGCCCGTGGGTACCGCCGCCACGGTAAAGGCTGTGCCGCAAGACACGCTGGAGGCTTTGGGCGCGGATGGCGTGGGCGCGCAGATCATTCTTGCGAACACCTATCATCTGTATCTGCGGCCCGGGCATGCGTTGATCCGGCGCATGGGTGGGGTGCACCAGTTTATGAGCTGGAGCAGGCCGATGCTGACCGACTCCGGCGGCTTTCAAGTCTTCAGCCTGAGCAAACTGCGCAAGATCACGCCCGATGGAGTCGAGTTCCGTTCGCACCTGGATGGCAGCAAGCACTTCTTCTCGCCGGAGCACAGCATGGCAGTGCAGATCGCTCTGGGTGCGGACGTGGTCATGGCGTTCGATGAGTGTGTCGAGCATCCCGCGACGTATGAGCGCACGAAACAATCGATGGGCCTCACGCATGCCTGGGCCGCACGCTGCGCGGAGTACTTCGCGGAGCATAGGCATGAGGTCCCATGGTTTACGGAGCTCGGAGAACGGCCGCAGAGTCTCTTCGGCATCGTGCAGGGCGGCATGTACGCGGATCTGCGCCGAGAGAGTGCGGAGCGGCTGGTCGAGATGGATCTGCCCGGCTATGCCATCGGCGGGCTGGCCGTCGGCGAGCCGCGCGAGGTCACCCGGGAGATGATCGCACGTACGTTGGAGTGGCTGCCCAAGGACAAGCCGCGGTATGTCATGGGCGTCGGATATCCCGACGAGATCGAGGAGTACGCACGCATGGGCGTGGACATGATGGACTGCGTGCTGCCCACGCGCGCCGGACGGCATGGGCTCGTCTTCGCGAGGGTGGACGGCGCGATGCAGCGGCTGAACATCAAGAAGCTGGAGTTCGCGGAAGATCCCGGGCCGATCGATCCCACCTGCGGGTGCAAGGTCTGTGCGCGGTACTCGCGAGCCTACCTGAGGCATCTCTTCGCAAGTCAGGAGCCGCTCTCGGGGACGCTGCTCTCGGTGCATAATCTGGCTTTTTACCTGGACACGATGGCCCGGGTGCGGGCGGAGCTGGCGGGTTGATCAGCGCACGGTCCGTGAGCAGGAAGACGCGCTTCCGTGTAAGCGCATGCGTCCTCTTTCTCGTGTTGTTCCAGGTTGCGACGCTGGCGGTCGGGACGAAGTATGCGCTTGCCGGCCTGGCTGATTTTCGGGCGTTCTATGGCGCGGGAACGATCGTCCGCAACGGGCAGGCGGCGCAGCTCTATGACTACGAGCTGCAGCATCAGGTGCAGAACGCTGTCATCGGCCGCAGAACGGCGGCGCTGCCGTTTGTGTACCCGATTTATGCGGCGTTGCCGTTCGTGCCGCTCTCGCTGCTTCCCTACAAGGCTGCCTTCCTGGCGTTGCTGCTGATCAACGCTGCGCTCCTGGGGGCTTCGGTCTGGGTCATGCTGCCGTACCTCGAGCCTCTGCGCCGCGTCTGGCCTCCGCTGCCTTGGCTGCTCTTCGCCTGCTTCTATCCGGTGGGCATTGCATTCCTGCAGGGGCAGGTCTCGGTGGCGCTGCTGCTGATCTTTTGTCTTTGTTTTGTCGCGCTCGATCGCGGTCGGATGTTTCTCGCCGGAGCGTTGCTGTCGCTGGGGCTGATGAAGTTTCACGTGGTCCTGCCTATAATGCTGCTGTTCGCCCTCTGGCGGCAATGGCGGTTCGTTGGAGGATTTGCTGCGGGGGCCGCAGGCGTGGGGGCAGTCTGTCTGGGGCTGTCCGGTGCCGCGGGAGTTCGGGAATACTTAAGGCAGATGTCTTCCGCGGCGTCTACAGGCTCGGTGGCGGGATTGAAGGACGATTCGATGCAGGCATCTTCCCGGATGCCGGATCTGCATGGACTTGCGATCGCACTGGCAGGACAGGCGCACTGGGGCACGGTGCTGGCGCTCGGCTTGTCCCTGGCGGTGCTGGGGTATGTGGCATGGCGGGCGGAGTCGTTTCCGCGAGCGGTGATCGCCGGTCTGCTGGCGAGCTATCACCTGCACCTGCATGATCTCAGCCTGCTGCTGCTTCCGCTCGGAATAATCCTCAGCGAGGGCTCCGCGGCGTGGCTTCGCGACGAACCCCCGATGAACAAGGTAGCCCTGGGCACAGCCTTCTTCTGGATGGCCGCGCCTGTGCTCGCCTGGATGAGCGGTGCCGGGTTGAATTCCGTCATGGCGCTGGCGATGCTGCCGTTGCTGTTCTTTCGATCTGGACCAAACAGCGAATCCGGTATGCTTAAGCTCTGAGGTGTAAGGCTTTGAGTTTGCTCGCAATCTGGATACAAAGTTTGGGTGGATTTGGCAATCTGGGAGGGATCGGCCAACTGGCGTTGCCGGTGCTGTTCTTCGTGGCGTTGTATTTCCTGATGATCGCGCCCAACCAGAAGAAGCAGAAGGCGTGGGCGCAGATGCTCGGCGCGCTGAAGTCCGGCGACCGCGTGACCACCAACGGCGGCTTGCGCGGCACCGTGCTGCAGGTCAAGGATGACGTCGTCATCCTGCGGGTGCAGCCTGACGGAGTGAAACTTGAGTTTGTGAAGAGCTCCATCGCCGCTGTCACTACGGACGAGGAAAAGAGCTAGCCAAACAGAAGAGGCCTTCCAAGTGGAAGGCCTCTTTGCCTGGAAACGGAACCTACTTCTTCTCGCCGGACTTCTTCGCCGGCTTTGGTTTCACCGGTGCGGGGCTGGAGGCCATCTCGGTCTCAGCCTCCTGTTCATCTTCTTCACTCTCCTGCTCGGACTGCTGTTCCTTGGGGGACTTGGGCTTCGAGTCCTCCTCCGTCTCCTCGTCGTCCTCGTCTTCGTCCGCCTCCTTCAGAACCTTCTTCGCGGCGGTGAGTACGAGCTTGCCCGCATTCTGCTCTTCCTTCAAGGTCTCGGTCAGATGCGCGACGATCTCCTTCTCGCCCATCTGCTTTGCGATGGCGATGGCAACGGTGTAGCCCGCGATCTCGTAGTGCTCGATCCGCATCGCTGCCCCGATGATGCCGGCGTCCTTCAACGCGCCTTCTTCGTCTTCTTCGAGCGCCTCCTTGGCTTCATCGACCGCGCCTTCCATACCCACGCAGTGCTTGCCGGTCGGCTTCTTGCCCAGAATCTCGAAGACCTGCTTCAGCCGCTCGACCTGACCTTTGGTCTCCTCCAAGTGCTGCTGGAAGATCTGCTTCAGCTCCTCGCTCTCCGTCGCCTTGGCCACCTTTGGCATGGCTTTGATCAGCTGGTTCTCTGCGCTGTAAAGATCGCGTAGCTCGTCTATCAGTACGTCCCGTAAGCTCATGGTCGTTTTTTCTTTCCCATCTGGAGTTTGTGAGAGTCGAAGCCCTCGCAGGCTATGTGAGTGCGCCGCCGGGTCACGGGTTTTCTCTCGCTCGCGCGATTGACGAACTTCGCCGGAATGGCATGCGTTTAGTGTGGAGCGATGGAGAACTTTCGCCTGAAGGTCTTTCGCGCAGTCGCTCACAGCCTCAACTTCCGCGTCGCCGCGGAGGAGTTATTGCTCACGCAGCCGGCCGTATCGCAGCAGATCAAGGCGCTGGAGGCGGAGCTTTCGACCGCGCTCTTCAGCCGCGTGGGCGGACGGGTCTCGCTGACACCCGCGGGAATGGCTTTGTTGCCCTATGCAGAACGGCTGAAGAAGACGGCGGATGACGCGCGCGAAGCTGTACTGGCGGCGTCTGGTTCCAGTGCAGGCGAGCTCGCCATCGGCGCCTCGCAGACCATTGGACAGTACCTGCTGCCGCGGCTATTGGCTGGCTTTCTGGAGCGAAGTCCGGGGATGAAGCTGAGCCTCTTTGGCGGCAATACGCAGCAGGTGCTCGACGAACTGCGAGCCGCCCGTGTTCAGGTAGGGCTCATCGAAGGCCCGGCGCTGGGCAACGACGTCAACGTGACTCCGTTCCTCGAGGACCACATGGTCTGCATCGCCGCCGCAGGCCATGAGTGGGCGGGCGAGGAGATCTCCGCCGCCGACCTGAGACAGGCGACGCTGCTCTCGCGCGAGCAGGGCTCAGGCTCGCGCCGCATCGTCGAGCAGGCGCTCGAGGCCGCCGGAGTGCGGCTCCGGGACATGCGTCGCGGGCTCGTCTTCGATTCAACCGAAGGCCTGCTCAGCGCAGTCGAGGCCGGCCTGGGGATCGCCTTCGTCTCTCGCTGGGCGGTGCGGAATCAGCTCGCGCTGGAAACCCTGAAGGTGGTGCGAGTACGCGGTTTATCGCTCGTCCGCATGTTCTCCATGGCCACGCTCGCCGGACCCGAACCCTCCGGAGCAACCGGAGCCTTTCAGCGTTTCCTGCTGGAGCGGGCGGAGGCGCTCGCACCCCGCGCCACCGGTCGCTTGAAGCGACCAGATCCTACTGACCCGCCTAGATCGAGATCCACTTCAGATCAATCGCCGTGAGCGAGACGCTCGCCACCACGATCCACAGGATCACCCCCTGCAGGAACGGCCGCACGCCCACCTGCCGCAGCGTCTGCCGGGAGAGCCCGGTGCCGATCAGGTAAAGCGTCGCGGTCAGGCCGGTCTTGCCCAGGTGATTGAGTACGCCGTACTGAAGTGCGAAGCGCGGTAGATAGGTGCTTGCCACGCTGGCCAGGCAGAAGAAGAGGATGAACCAGGGTCGCGAGATTGGCCGCGAAGACGCAGCGCCAGCCTTGGCCGCCGGCTGTGTACGGCGCATGAACGCCGCCGTGATCAGTGATAAGGGCACGATCCAGAGCGCACGCGCCAGCTTCACCGTCGTCCCCACCGCAAGTGCCTGGCTGCCGTACTTCGCCGCCGCGCCCACCACGGACGAGGTGTCATGGATCGCCAGCGCTGCCCAGAGCCCGAACTGATCCTGGCTCAGGTGCAGGGCTGCGCCGATTGCCGGAAAGGCGATCAGCGCCACCGAGTTGAGCACAAAGACCGTACCCATGGACACGCTGATCTCCTGCTCGTTCGCATCCGAGATGGGCGCCAGCGCGGCAATCGCACTGCCCCCGCAGATCGCGGTCCCGGCGGCGATCAGGAAGGAGGCTCTACCGCCGACGCGAAAGACCCGCCCCAGCAGCAGCCCAAGCGTCATCGCGCAGATGATGCTGACCGCCGTGTACAGAAAACCCGAACGCCCGGCGTGGATCACCTGGTGCAGATTCATTCCGAAGCCCAGCGCCACCACCGAGATCTGCAGCAGCAGCTTCGCCAGCGAGTGGCTCTCGCGCGCCAGCGGATGCGCGATCGTGAAGCCGAAGAGGATGCCGCAGGCCAGCGCCACCGGTGGTGAGACGATGCCACTGGCAGCCAGCAGGAGGCCTAGAAAAAAGATCGTCTTGGCGTCGAGTCCGAAGTGTCTGCGATCTGGAAGGTTCTCGGGCGTGAGTTCAAGCTCGGGACTCGTCCGCGCCTGAATCTCTGGATCGATGGAAAGAGTGCTCATGAAATGTTCCTCGACTACAAGGGTCTCGCTACTACGGAGCGGCGTCCAAGCAGAAGCGCTTATGGGCCATCAGGGAGAATCCGGCAGCTCCCTTTTGCTGCGGTCGGTTAGCCGCACCGGAGACGGAGGGATGAAAATGCCATGCTCGCGGCCTATAATGCACTATGGCAAGCATTCTGCCGGCAGTTCCTGAGGTCGGCTTCGTAGACCCATCCGGGAACCCGTCCGGGCCCGATCTCTCGCTCCACACCTCCATGCCAGGCAGCACCGCCGGCATGGACATGGAGGCTGCCCTCCAGACGCCCAACGCTTCGCCTAATCCTGCCCCTGCCGAGCGCATCTCCAGCAACATCCTTGAGGACCACGCGTACGATCCCGTCCACACGATCCCCTATGATCTGGCCGAACCCGCGGGAACCTTCGCCGAACCCGTGCAGCCCGCGCCCACTCCGCTGGCACCCGACGCAGCTCCGGATTCCATTGAGGCACGCTTTGACCGCCTGCTCGCAACCGTCCATCGTAACCGGCCCAGTGACGATCTCGAGATCATCCGCCGCGCCTGGGCCTTCTGCATCCAGCAGCATGACGGCCAGAAGCGTGCCTCCGGCGAGCCTTACATCATCCATCCGCTGGAGGTCTGCCAGATTCTCGCAGACCTCAAGATGGACTCGACTGCAATTGCCGCCGGACTGTTACATGATGCGGTCGAAGACACCAACGTCACCTCGCCCGAGATCGCCAAGCGCTTTAACGAGCAGGTTGCGCACATCGTGGAAGGCGTCACCAAGCTGGATAAGATCAAGTTCGCCAACCGCGAAGACCATCAGGCGGAGAACATCCGCAAGATGCTTCTTGCCATGGTCACCGACGTTCGCGTCGTCATCATCAAGCTCGCGGACCGCCTGCACAACATGCGCACGCTGGAGCACCTGAGGCCGGAAAAACGGCAGCGCATCGCCAAGGAAACGCTGGACATCTACGCCCCGCTCGCACACCGCCTGGGCATGGGCAAGCTCCGTGGAGAGCTGGAAGATCTTGCCTTCAAGTACACGGACCCGGACGCGTACAAATCGGTCGAAAAGGAAGTCGAAGTCCTGCGCGGCGCCAACGAGGACTTCCTCGCATCCATCGTCACCACGCTGGAAGAGAGGTTGGAAGACGAGAAGATTCAGGCCCGAGTAGAGTCCCGCATCAAGCGTCTCTACAGCATTCAGCAGAAGCTGGCCGCGCAGAAGATTCCCGTCGATCAGGTCTACGATCTGCTCGCCATCCGCGTCATCTGCCACACCGTGGCGGAGTGTTACGCGGTTCTAGGCCTGCTCCACGCGCAGTGGAGACCTGTGCCCGGCCGCATCAAGGACTTCATCGCTATGCCCCGGCCAAATCTGTATCAGTCTTTGCACACAACTCTGATCGCCGCAGGCGGCCACCAGTTCGAAGTCCAGATCCGGACGGAGGAGATGCACCGTATTGCCGAGGAAGGCATCGCCGCGCACTGGAAGTACAAGGCCGGCGACACCGTCTCCGCCAAAGACGAGCAACGCCTCGCCTGGGTCCGCCAACTCATGGAGTGGCAGCGCGAGATGACCGACCCCAACGAGTTCATGTCCACCCTCAAGATGGACATGTACCCCGACGAGGTCTACACCTTCACCCCCAAAGGCAAAGTCGTCGTCCTCCCCAAGGACGCCAGCCCCATCGACTTCGCCTACGCGGTCCACACCGAGGTCGGCAACACCACCATCGGCGCGGAGGTCAACGGACGGATCGTCCCGCTCCGCACCCGCCTCCGCAATGGCGACATCGTCAAGATCAACACCCAGACCGGCCACGCCCCCAGCCGCGACTGGCTCTCCTTCACCAAGTCCAGCCGCGCCCGCAACAAGATCAAGCACTGGCTCAACGAGCATCAACGCGAACGCGCCCTCGAGATCGGCAAGAAGCTGCTGGAGCGCGAGGCCCGCAAGTGGAAGATCACCCTCTCCAAGTTCACCGCCGCCGACTACGTGCGCGTCGCCAACGACTACGGCCTCGGCTCAGAGCCTGAACTCCTCGCCGGCGTCGGCTTCGGCAAGTACTCCGCCCGCGTCGTCCTCAACAAGCTCGAACCGGGCTCCACCATGGCCCCTGAAGTTCCTGAGACAGAGCCCGGCGTGACCAACTCCATCTCGCAGATGTCGGACGCGGTCAAACGCGTCTTCTTCGGCAAGGGCTCGGACTCCCTCCAGGTGGAAGGCCAGGACGACCTGCTCGTCTACCGCGCCCGATGTTGCAACCCCATCCGCGGCGAAGAGATCATCGGCTATGTCACCCGCGGCAAAGGTGTCGCCGTCCACGCCCGTGTCTGCCCCAACGTCCAGAACCTCCTCTATGAGTCCGATCGCCGGATTCAGGTCGAGTGGGGCGACGAGCACACCAAAACCCAGGGCGGCGCCAAGCCCACCACCTACCCGGTCAAACTCACCGTGCTCTGCGACGACCGCGCCGGCCTGCTGAAAGAGTTCACCGCCATCATCTCGGACGACGGCACCAACATCCGCTCCGTCGAGACCAAACCCACACCGGACGGCTCCGTCGTCGTCGACTTCGTCATCGAAACCGTGGACGTCCGCCACCTCACCAGGCTCACCCAGAACCTCAAAAAAGTCCCCGGCGTCCGCGACGTCCAGCGGGTCCAGAAGATCTGATGGACACCGGCGAAAGCCTCTTCGACTGGGATGAGGGCAACCTGAAACACCTCGCGCTGCATGGAATCACGCCGGAGGAAGCGGAGCAGGTGATTCGGACCCGGCCTATCACCCTTGGGGTGAGCACGCGCGATGGAGAGCTGCGCCGTCAGGAACTCGGACAGACCATCGCTGGACGTATCTTGCTGATCGTCACCACAATCCGCAGAGGTAAGATCAGAGTAGTAACCGGTTGGCCTGCCGGGCGTGACGTGCGCGCCGTCTGGCTGGAGCTAACGCAAGTACGCAATCAGGAGCCTCCGAAGGATAAGCCATGAGCGAGTTGGAGATCACCAAATTCAACACCGAGGCTGAGGAAGCGGACTGGTGGCATGACCATCGCGACCAAGTCGAAGCGAGTTTTGTGCAGGCAGCCAAAGAAGGCAGGCTGCAGCGTCGCGAAAGTTTGGACGCACCGGTTTCGCATTCCGCAACCAACATCGCTGTCGAGCCGTATGACGTGGACCTCGCCCTCTCGCAAGCTCGGCGAAAGGGCGTCTCCTTTGAAGATCACGCAAGGCTCCTCTTCCATCGAGCTGTTCAGGCCGAAGAGCAGGAGCTTGCAGGCTGATCCAACTAGGCCTTCGCCTTCGTCGCCGCTTTCTTCGCCGCCGCTTTCTTCGCCTTCGCCTTCGCCGAAGCAGCCGTCTTCCCCAGCAAACTCACGATCCCCGTCCCCACTGGACTGCCGAGCCCGGTGCACGGATCCCAGCCCACCGCCGCGCTGAAGCTTCCGTTATTCCCGGACGTAATATCCCGGAACGCAGGCTTTGCGGATGCGGCGTAGATCGTCGGATTGATGAACCCCGCCGGTGTCCCATTCGCCGCATTCGCCAGTGCGATCAATCCCGCCCAAAGCGGCGCCACGGCACTGGTCCCGCCGATCACACTCGTCTGGCCATCCACACGGATGACATACCCGGTCGAAGGATCCGCATCCCCGGCCACATCCGGCACTCCACGACCCCCGCCCGCGACACTCGGCGCAGGCACATTCGCATTGTTCTGCCACGCCGGCAGCGGAAAGACATTGCTGACGCCGCCTCCAGTCGCCCCTTCCTTTGCCGCCGTCTCGTTCCAGACCACTTCACTCGTGATCGTCGACCCCGACCCCACCAGCTTGGTGCCGCCGCATGCGAGCACATGCGGGCTGGAGGCCGGAAAGTCCACATGATTCGCGCCGTCCGTCTCCCCGTCGCTTGAACCGTTATCGCCGCTCGCCACCGTGATCGTCACACCCAGCGCCGCCGCCGCCTGACACGCCGCATCGAGCGCCGCCGTCGACTGCGCCGTCCAGGTGCTCTCCGGGCCGCCCCAGCTGATCGAGATCACGCTCGGCTTATGCTTCGTATCGTGCACCGCCGTCGAGACCGCATCGATGAATCCCTGATCCGTGTTCGGCGCAAAGTACACCGCGATCTTGGCGCCCGGCGCCACCGCCGCACAGACCTCGATATCCAGCAGCACCTCACCGTCCGCACTGTTGGCGTTCGTCGGCGCGTTCTTGCCCTTGTCCACCGAGACCGCCATCACCATCGGCTTCTTCTGCTTCAGCGTCTTGAAATACGCGGTCAGATCCGCCGCCTTGTACCCGCCGCCGAGTTCGACGATCCCAATCGTCTGCCCCGTGGCGCCTGCTCCGGGAGGGAACCCATAGAGCGTCGCTACCTCGACAGGCGTGTAGGAGAGGTCGGTGGCATGCGGCTGCTTGACGCGAAAATGAGGCAGCGCCTGCGGCCGGTTATCCAGTCCCAGCACCGCATCCACATGCCCGATCAACTCCTCCGGCAGACAGATATCGCCTTCGCGCACACGATACTTCGTCCCGTCCAGCTCATGCTGCTTCAGCGCCACGCCGAACGCCTTCTCCATCTTCGGCTGCGGCCCGGTCACATGCAGCGCACGCCGCCCCGGCGTCGGCCCCTCCACCGTCAGCCCAAACTCCTTCGCAAAGGCCTTCACCATCTTTACCGAGGCAGGGTCCGCACCATGTCTGCGGTTGTACTCCGGCCGGCTCATCACCGCGCCCGGCTTGCCCAGCTTCTTGGTATCGATCGCTTCCTTGGGACGCACCACCACCGAGACCGTAAAGCGTGCCGCAGACGCCTTCTTCGTCGACGCCACAAACGGCGGATACGCCTTCTTCTGACTACCCGGTAACGCCACTCGCTTCTGTTCGCTGAATCGCTCTGCTGCGGCCATCTCTTCCTCCGAGTTGCTTCCATCTTCGTGCGTGACCGAAGCCCGGGTCCGCTGGTGTCTCACAGCTTAGTCCTTCCCGAGTTCCCTGACGCAAACAAATGTGTGGGGGACGATTAGGCTTCGGTCTCAACGATCTTCGTCCCTTCCCCCGCGAGAAAGAACTTGCTCGAGAAACCCGTACATATCCGCCGTCACATCCAGCTGCTTGGACAACGGCATCCCCCCGCCATGCCCGGCCCGCGTCTCCACCCGGATCAGCATCGGCCTCGCTCCGTCGGTCTCCGCCGCCGCCTCCTGCAGCGCCGCGGCGTACTTGAAGCTGTGCGCCGGGAACACCCGGTCGTCATGGTCGCCCGTCGTAATCATCGTCGCCGGATATCGCTTGCCCGGCCGCACATTCTGCAGCGGACTGTACTTCAGAATCGCCCGAAACTCCGCCTCGTTCTCGCTCGGCGAGCCATAATCCGGCTTCCACGCATACCCGATCGTGAACTTGTCGAACCGCAACATATCCAGCACGCCGACCTGCGCCAGCACCGCGCCAAACAGCTCCGGCCGCTGCAGCGAAACCGCAGCCACCAGCAGCCCGCCGTTCGATCCGCCATTGATCGCCAGCCTCTCCGCCGACGTATACCGATCCGCGATCAAACGCTCCGCACACGCAATGAAGTCGTCGAAGACGTTCTGCTTGTTCGTCTTCGTGCCCGCCTCATGCCAGCTCTCGCCATACTCACCGCCGCCCCGGAGGATCGCCTCCGCGTAGATCCCACCCATCTCCAGCCATGCCAGCCGTGACGAGCTATACGCCGGTCCCAGCGACACCGAAAATCCGCCATACCCGTACAGGATCGCCGGCGCACTTCCATCCCGCTTCAGCCCACGCTTGCTGGTCATAAACAGCGGCACCTTCGTCCCGTCCTTGCTTGTGCAGAAGATCTGCGTCGTTTCATACGCCGCCGGATCGAACTGCAGCTTCGGCTGCTTCCACACGCTGCTCGTGCCGCTCTCCAGGTCCAGCCGATACACCGTCCCCGGCGTCGTGTAGTTCGTAAACACGAAGAACACGTCCTTATCTTCCCTGCGCCCGCCGCCCATGCCGGTCGCGCCAATCCCCGGCAGCATCACCTCCCTGATCAACGTCCCATCCAGCGCTCGTTGCTCCACTTTGCTCTTGGCATCCACCAGGTAGCTCAGCAGCAACGTCTCCCCCACCATTGCCGCACTCTCCAGCGACTCCTTTGCCTCCGCAACCACCGTCTTCCAGCTCTCGCGTTGCGGCTGATTCAGGTCTACCTCGACAATCTTGCTGTTCGGCGCGTCTTTGTTGATCTGCAGCCAGACCCGCTCCCCAACATTGCCGATGAAGCCGTAGATCGCATCATCGACCGGCGCAAGCTGAATCAGCTCCGCCTCCGGCTGCGCCAGATCCCGGATCGCGAGCGCATTCGTATGCCCCTTGCCGGAGCTCAACACCAGGTATCGCCCATCCTCGGAGACCCCGCCGCCGACCAGCATCTCCACATCATCCGGCCGCTCGAAGATCACCGCATCCTCGCTCTGCGGACTTCCCAGCCTGTGGAAGTAGAGCTTGTGCCCATGGCTTACCTGCTTCAAAGCCTCAGCCGCCGCCACCTCCTCACTCGGCGCACCATAGCTGGAGTAATAAAAGCCGTTCCCATCCTTCGCCCAGCTGATCCCGCTGAACTTCACCCAGCTCACCACGTCCGCAAGATCCTCGCCCGTCGCCACCCGCCGTACCTGGATTCGCTGGATATCGCTCCCCGCCTCACTGAGCGAGTATGCAATCAAGGTCCCGTCCTCCGATACGCTATAACTCCCCAGGGCGACCGTCGCATCCTCGGACAGCGCGTTCGGATCGATCAGCACCTTCGCCTCGCCATCCTCCCCGTCCTGCCAGTACAGAACGCTCTGGTTCTGCAGCCCGCTGTTCCGCATAAAGAACAGCCGCCCCGCCTCCCGCTCCGGCATCCCGAACCGCTCATAGTTGGTCAACTCCATCAGCCGCGCATGGATTCTGTTCCGCGCCGCAGCCCGCTCCGCATCGCCCGTCAGGAACTCCTGTGTCAATGCGTTCTCCGCATCCACCCATTCCTTCAACTCCGGCGAGTCCAGATCCTCCATCCACCGGTAAGGATCGGCCACCGCCGTCCCGAAGTACTCATCCACCTGCTCCACCCTGCGTGCCGCCGGATACGTCAACTTCTCTTCGATCGCCATCCCGAAATCTTACCTTCCAAGCCACCGGCCTTGTTGTGACCCTCCCGCCCAACTACGTCATCGCAAGCGCCTCATCACCGTTTGCGCGGCACCCTCGACGGCTACTTCGAGGCGCGACTCCTCACCGCCGGTAAGTTTCATGGAAGTCTCCACCGGCTACGTGAGTTTGTCGCCCCTTCAGGTAACTTTCCGGCTAGTTACAAAGGTGATACAAGCCTAAGTGGCTTAGTTTGAATATTTTGCACATGAACACCGGGGGGGAGGTGGCTACGATCCCGTTCCCCACTCCAAGATTGGCGGCGGACCCACGACGTCCACCGTCTCATATCCCGCGACCGGAATCCCGCCCGCCAGCGTGAGGTTGCCCTGCGCATAGCCTTGCCCATGCTGGCACCGCAGGACTACGCTATTCGCAATCGACGCATTTGCCGGAACCGGACGATGCCACGGCAGCTCAAATCGGAACGCTCCCGTCCGCGAGTCGTGCAGCTCATTCACGGCGTAGCGGGAGAGCGGAATCGCACCATATCTCGCCAGGAATGCCGGGTCCAGCTTCAGTCCCAGCGCGACCGCCTTACCCGCCATCCACGCCAGCGTGATATCGCTCAGTAGCGTCCCGTTGTCCGCGACACCGGGGCTATACCCGCCCCCCACATCGCAGTGCACCCCCGTGAACCACACCTGCTCCATCACTTGCCCTTCGCCGCACTCCCCTGTCCAAAGCGCCGGCGGAAACTGCCTCCGCTGCTCATCGATGGCCAGGGCCTGGTACGCATTCCGCACGTTCGCATGCAGGTCCGTGCTCAGAAAGCCGTACTGCACCGGGTCCACCCCGCCCCACGCCGCCGGAATCCCCAGCGACCCCACCGTATCCCACACTCCCAGCATGGTGATCAGAGGCGCCGTCACCATCGCATAATTGCCCAGAGAGCCCAGCAGCATCTCCCGTTGATCTTTATCCCGGTAGGCCTGCCACGTCGTGTCGACACACTCTTGGTCGACCTTTTGCGTCGGCAGGCCGCAGATGGCGATCATTCCCGCCAGGCTTCGCGCCGTATAAGCTCCACGGCTGAACCCAAACAGAAACAGCTCGTCTCCCGCGCTGTAGAGGTGCGCGATTCGCGTATAAGCATCCTTGATCTTGTTGACGATCCCCTGCCCGAAGGCACCGCCAAAGAGGTGGTCTACGGGCTGCCCATCCGTCCCCACGCCGGAGTCGTACAACGAGTCCTGCACTCCGGGCAGCGAGAGCGTGGCCGTATAAAGCCGATTCACATTGGTGTTACTCGCCGGGTCATTCCACGTGCCGTCACAATAAAACGCAATCGGCATGGCCTTCTCTCCTGGTAGAAGTTTTCCAACCGGGCCCGCGATACAGCCGCAAGTCTATCAAGCGCTCCGACGCTTGGTTTGTCCTTTCGCAGCGAGGCGGAGTACCCGCGGTTCGCATAAACTCACAGCAATGCGTGCCCTCGCCCTCCTTTCCCTTCTGGTCGCCCCCATTCTGCTCGCCCAGACGCCCGCTCCGTCTCCTGCCGCACCGCCTGCTCAAGAGCAATCTCAGGATCAATATCTCCTCCGCTCCACCAGCAGTCTCGTTCTCGTTCCCGTCCAGGTTCAGACGAGGAAGGGTGACATCCTGTACGGCCTGCATCGCGAGCAGTTCATCGTCGAAGACAACGGCGTCCCGCAGACCGTCCGACTCGATGAGGACACAGATGCTTTGGGTTTATCCCTTGTGGTGGTAGTCCAGTGCTCCCGCGAGGCCTTTGCCCAGTTCAACAACATGCGTGGCGTCGGCCTCATGGTCGACAGCCTCACCGGCGGCACGCCCAGCCAGGTCGCCCTGGTCAGCTACGGCTCGGACATGGATCTCCTCGGCAAGTTCACCTCAGATCCAGACCGTCTCGCCAGTTACTTTGACAAGCTCCAGCCGTGCGAAGACGGCGGCGCGGTGACTCTCGACGCCGTCGACTACGCCACCCGCCTCTTCGACGCCGACGCTGTCACCTCCGCGCTCACCCGCAACCGCCGTGCCATCCTACTCATCGGCGAGACCAGGGACCACGGCTCCCAGATCAAGCCCGAGACCGTCATCGCCAACCTCGGGCGCTCCAACACCGTGGTTGACGCCGTCTCCTTCAATCCCGGCAAAACCTCCGTCGTCGACTCCCTCATCCATGGCAAGTACGGCCCCGGCCCGATCGGCCTGATCTTCATGGCCACCCAGGCCGTCCGCAAGAACGTCCCTAAGTCCCTCGCCGAGCTAACCGGCGGCGAGTACACCAACTTCACCACGCAGAAGGGCTTCGACCGCGGGATCGGCCGTCTCGCCAACCATATCCACAACTACTATCTGCTCAGCTTCCGCCCCACCGCAGGCGCTGACGGCAAGGTCTCCCCAGGCCTGCACAAGATCTCCGTCAAGATCCCCGACTACCCCGACGCCGACATCCGGAACCGCCTCACCTACTACGCCGGTGATGCCGCCCCACCCAGCGTTCCCGAGAAGTAGCGTCAGCGGATCGCGGCCATGGCGGCGCGAAAGAGTTGCTCGAAGTGAGTGGAGACGCCGGGATCACGCAGCAAGGCGGTCTCGATGGCCTTCTGTGCGACTGGTCGCGGATAACCGAGGTTGATGAGCGCGGAGAGAGCGTCTTCGGCAGTGGGGCCGGCCAGGGCGGGCCCGGTCGGCGACGGAATGGGTGCGGTGGCGAGGTCGTCGAGCTTGTCCTTGAGTTCAAGGACGACGCGCTCCGCGGTCTTCTTGCCGATGCCGGGGATCTTCACCAGAGCGGCGTGATCGCCGGCACGAATGGCGGTGACGAGGCGGACGGAGTCGATGCCCGAGAGCACCGTGATGGCCAGCTTGGGTCCGATGCCGGAGATGGTGAGAAGCTTCTCAAAGAGGCGTTTCTCCCGCAGGTCGGAGAAGCCGAAGAGCGCGAGCTGGTCTTCCGCGACGCGGGTGTAGACGTGGAGACGCGCCTCCTGACCCTCGGCGGGGAGCGCAGTGAAGGTGGCGATGGAGATGGCGACGTCATAGCCGACGCCGGCGCACTCGAGAATGGCCTGGTTGGGAGACTTGGTGAGCAGCAGGCCGCGAAGATGAGCGATCATACCGGGATTGTAGTTTGTAGAGAACGAGGCAGGCGTAGATCATGCGCCGCTGGAAGCAGATTAAGAAAACGGCTCGGAGCGGTGATGCGTTTAGCTGCAGCTTGAGCTGGTCGAAGGAACCGATTTCGTCGACGCGGTAGCTGGTTCCGAGGTTGGAGAGGAGGCGGACTGCAACGCTGTTGTCATGGGTGTTTCGACGGAAGCATGCGGACTTTGTAAGCGAGCGGTGAAGTCCCTCTTCGTGCATGGTGACCGGTCCAGAGTAGAGGGGATGAGGCGATCAAACATTGCAGGTAGAAGAACGTTTCGTGAACAGAAGGCCGCTACGAAGCGGCTTTTGATCCACCGCACGTATGAGGGTGAGCGGCACTTGCGATGGCTGGAAGAGTGGCGTAAGGTTTCTTGCGATTCCTAAGGAGAGCCCTGTCATGTCGTCTAGCTTTTTGTCTCGCCGTTCATTTTTTGGTGTTGCGTCGTCGTCTGCGGTAGCCGCCGCTCTGCCCCTGCGAATGGGTGGAATCGCCTTTGCCCAAACCGAGCCTGCTGGCTTGCTGAAGGATTTGGAGTCTCTGCCTGAATCTTTGGATAAGGCGTTTACGTTTCAGAACTTCATGATGGATGCGTATGCCAGTGGCTCGACCGTGAGACTGGCGCAGAGTTACAGCGATGAGGCGCTGGGTGCAACTGCGTTCACCTATGACAATGCGGTGTCGATTCATGCCTATCTGGGAAGCGACGATCCGGACTATCGCTCACGGGCCGAGGTACTGGGGGATGGCTTGCTGTATGCGCAGGCCAACAACTTTCCCGTCGCTGATGGACGCTTTGCGCAGGCGTACTTTGTGAATGTCGCGACAAGCGATGGAGCGTACATCACACCGGCTGCGGCGCCGTTTTATTTTTATGGCAGTGCGGTCGGAGACCAGGCCTGGGCAGGCATGGCGCTGGCGCAGCTCTATAAGCGGACGGGCAAGAAGAAGTACCTGAAAGGTGCAACGCTCGTCGGAGACTGGATCGCGACGAATACGTACAGCACGCTGGGTGCGGGTGGGTTTTCGTTCGGGACCAACATCAACCAGTACAACCAGTCTGTGCCGTCGCCCAATGGCAAGTCGACCGAGCACAACATCGATTGCACGGCATTCTTCACCATGCTCGCGGAGCTAACGGATGATGGGCTTGCGAGTACGAACATGCGCTGGTCTGCGTTGGCCAAGCACGCGAAGAAGTTCGTCGAGGCTCTATACAACGCTACCGGGCCGTACTTCTACACGGGAACACTGGGTGACCAGATCACGATCAACACCACTCCCATTCCGGAGGACTGCCAGACGTGGTCGTACATGACGCTGCTGGAGGATGGCGGCAAGAAGAAGACGATCGATTGGGCGATCGCTCACCTGAGCGCGACCGACTCGGCAGCGGCTCCAGACACGAGCATCAAAGGAAGCGCCAGGTTTTCGGGGATGGTCTTTGACACGGCAAGCCTGACGACCACAGCCGACGATCCGGATGCAGTGTGGCTCGAAGGCACGGCGCACACCGCGGCCGCGCTGGCGGCGCGCGTGCTGAACGGAGGCGATCCGCTGCCCAAGCTGTTTGCGGATATCACGAAGGCCATCGAGTTATTGGAGGATTGCGTGCACGCGCAAAAGCTGCTGGGCGCGGGCAAGACGGCAGGTGGCAAGGCGATTCCACAGGGTCTCGGGCTGGTTGCCGCAACGAGCGTGATGGACACCGGGTTCGGCTATACGTACGGGCCTTCGTTACATATAGGCGCGACGGGCTGGTACCTCATTGCGGGGTTTGCGGGTAATCCGTTTCAGCTTGGATACCGGCCGTCGCCCTTCAACCAAGAGCTTCGGCAACTTGAAGACGAGGTCTAGACGGCGAGGACGAGTGGCCGCGAAGGTTTGTGGCCGCGCGCCGAACTAGTCCGAGAGTCGATGCTGGCTCTCCGGTTGACTGAGCTGCTGATTCTCCTTGAGTTCGAGCAGGAGGGATTCGATCTGATCCTCCTGCTCGAGCGAGTGGAAGCGATCTTCGAGGCTGTCCGCTGAGGAGATGGCAAGGATGGTGCGGTTGGTGTCGGCTGTGAGTTGCTCCGTGGTCACATGGGTCGTCAAGCGGGCAAGTTTGTTGGTCGCAGCGCCGTTGGCAAGAACGTTCCGGGTGGCATCAGCCTTGGCGAGCGCGCGGTTACGGCGATGCTGGGCGACGAGGAGCTCGACCTTGGCTCGGGTTTCGGTGAGCTTGCCCTGCAGCTTGGAATAGGCCACGCGGAGAGTTTCGGCTTCAGTCGCCTGATCCTGATACTGCTGGAGGAAGCCGGCGGCCGAACGCTCATGGGCAAGCGAACGTTCGAGTGCGGCCCGAGCCAGGTCGTCCTGCTGCTTGGAGACGGCGAGCTCAGCTTTACGGCGCCAGTCGGTTTGCTGGGTCTCATGCTCCTTCTGAAGTTTCTGTAGACGATGTTGGTCGGCGATAGCGATGGCGACTTGGGTCTTAACCTGGAGGAGCTGGTTTTCCATGTCGAGGAGGATCTGCTTGGAGAGCTTTTCGGGATCCTCGGCTTTGTCGAGGATATCGTTGAGGTTGGCGCGGAGGAGAGTGGAGACGCGTTCCAGGAGCGGCATGGTGAAAGTCCTTTCAGAAGCAGAAGCAGATCCCTCGGCTTCGCCATGGGATGACAAACAAAGGAGGGTTGCGAGCTAGAAGCGGCGGGTGAAGAGGCGGTCTAGGGCGACGAGGGCGAGGATGCTGAAGAGGCCACCGCCGCGACGTGAGCCAGAGCCGAAGGGGCCGCCGCCATAGCCGCCGTAGCCGTTGTTGTAGTAGTTGTTGCCCCAGCCGCGGTGGAAGTGGCGATGACGATGGCGGCCGAAGCCGAAGACGAGGCGGAGGATGAAGCGGATGAGGAAGACGAAGATCAGGATGGAGATGAGGAAGTGCATGGTGGGCTCTTGTTGTTCAAGGTTGAAGTGAGCTTGGAGGTGGAGGTGGAATCCCACATCTCAAGACGAGACGTGGGGCACCCGGAGGTGTTCGTTCAAGGGGCTAGTTGGGCTTCTCTTCTTTCTTGTCCTTATGGCCCGGAGCTTCAAGATCATGACTGGCATCCCGCGGGGTCATGGCCTTCACGTTGGACATCAGGTCCGACATCTTCATGCCGCTTAGCGCCTCGAAGAGAGCAGGAACCTGCGCGGCAATCTTGGTCATATCACCGGTCAGCTTGCTGGCACCGGTCTGCGCGTCACCACCGGTGCTGACTATGGTGATCTTGTCGATGTTGTTCAGCGGCTCAGCCATGGCGCGGACAACATCCGCCATGTTGGTGATGAGCTTGTCGACGACGGCGGCCTGCGACCACTCCTGGTAGGCTTCCGCCTTGACGTTCATGGCCTTGGCCTCAGCATTGCCCTTCTGGAAGATAATGTCGGCTTCAGCTTCACCTTGCAGACGGGTGACTGCGGCCTGGGCTTCACCGGCAGCGCGGGTAGCTGCGGCGCGGCCTTCAGCTTCAATCGAGAGCCGGGCTTTTTCCGCGGCGGCGATGTTCTGGATACGACGGGCTTCGATCTCTGAACCTTTCAGGACAGTGGCGGTAAGTTCGGCCTCGTGGCGGCGGATCTCAGCCTCCTGAACCTTGACCTGCTGTTCCTTCTCAATCTGCTGGACCTTGACCTGCTCGGCTACGACCTGCTGCTGCATGACGTTGGTCTGCAGTTCATACGCCTTATCGGCCTGCGCCTCCTGGCGGCGGGACTGCTCGGTGTATTGGGCCTTCTGAATATCAAGGTCGCGCTGGGCTTCCGCTTGTTTGCCGAGGGAGAGGGTCTCAGCCAGGACGCGCTCCTGGTCTGCGGAGGCCTTTGAAATGGCGGCCTCACGCAGAGCATGGGCACGACGGATGGCGGTGTCACGCTCGGCTTCTGCGTCGGCGATCTGGGCGTCGCGGCGGATGCGGGCTACGTCCGGCCGGCCCATGTTGGTGATGTACTCGTTTTTGTCGCGGACCTCGCGGATGGTGAACGAGATGACCTCAAGCCCCATCTTGGACATGTCATCCATGCAGGTGGCGCGCATGCGCTCGGCAACCATCTCGGGTTCTTTGACGATCTGCTCGACGGTGAGCTGGCCGATGATGCCGCGGAGATGGCCTTCCATGACGAGACGGATGAGGGACTCGCGTTGGTCAGGGGATTTCGAGAGAAACTGCTCGGCGGCGGTGAGGATGGACTCTTCATCGGAGCGGACCTTGATTTGGGCTACGGCTTCTACGGTTACGGCAACGCCCTGCTTGGTGTAGAGGTCCTGCTGGGGTGCGACGTCGAAGCTCATGAGCTCGAGGGAGAGCTCGCGGTAGGTTTCGACGACGGGGAAGATGACGGCTGCGCCCGACTTGATGACGCGTGGCTTGCGGAACCCGTAGACGATGATGGCCTGGTTGGGAGCGGCCTTGCGGAACATGCGGCCGATGGCGACGAGCAAGAGGAGGATGCAGGCGACGGCAAGACTGACAATGAGGACAAGCGTGGAGTGCATGACGACTGTTCCTTTCAGGGAACGGTTAGCGATTAGTAGTGAGAGCTTCCGTCGAGTCAGAGAGCTCTTGAAGAGGGCGGATGGTGGCGATGCCGCGCTCGTAGTGGAGGACGACCACCTCTGTCCCGCGAGGGATGGGGAGGCCGTCTTCACTGCGTGCGGCGGCGCTGCGACAGGCACCGGTCTGCGAGAAGAGGATCTCGCCGACGGCACCGTTGGGACGAACCTCGCCTGAGACGCGGGCAAGGACTCCTTCCATGCGTGTGTCCTCAGGAAGCAGGACGCGCTCGCGGGGAAGGAGGAACTTGAAGAGGACGGCGTAAAGGATGGTTGCGCCGATCAGGCCCGCTCCGATCGCAAGGATGAGAACGAAGGGCGTGAGGATGGAGCTGTAATCCTCCAGCAGGTAGCCCGCTCCGCCAAACCAGCAGAGAAACGCAGGGATGGTAAAGCCGTTGAACACAGAAGGAGTGGATGCGGCTTCCGCGTGGCCATGACCAGCCGCATGCCCCGCATGACCCATGTGCCCGGAGTGGCTGATGGAAGCGTGTCCGCCGGCGTTTCCAATGTGAAGACGGCCGAGGCCGGAGAACGCGGCGAGAACGCTGAGAGCGAGACCAAGGACGAAACAGATGAGATAGAAGGTGATCATTTCTTTGCCTTTTGAACGGGCTTGGAGGGCTTACGTTTTGGCTTGATGCCGACTTCCAACGTCTTCGGTTGGGAGGCGGGGTTGAGGACCTGCATCAGACGTCCCGGAAGCTCGGGGGTATCCAGGATGGACTTCAGCAGAAGCAGACAGCCGCGTGAGTCGGCGTGCTGGGCGAGGGCGAGGAGCGCGCGGCACAGCTTCGGGTCCGTACGACCGAAGCGCTCCGCCCCGGCTACCAGCCAGAGGTCGAGACGATCTTCAACCAATGCCTGTGCCAGCTCCGGCGTCCGGAAGTCGGGCTGAAAGTCTTGCGGATCTTCAACGAGATAACCGGGATGCACCTTGAAGAAGCGTGCGAGCAGCAGGCGAGTCGTATTCGTCAGGTGCGGACGCGCGCCCGATTCAATCTGCGACAGGTAGGACTGTGAGATGGTGCCCTTGGAAGACTCTTCCGCGATGGCCCGGACCAGCTCCTGTTGGGTCATGGCTCGGTCGAGACCACGGAGCGACCCTTCGACTTCGCGGAGGTATCGGATTTTGTCAGAGAGTTTCATTCCGGCGGTAGGTCCTCTGAGCTGCCTTATTACGATCTGCAATAATTATATTACGGATTGCGATGTTCTGCATAAGAATTCTGGATCGTTTATGCGACGGCTTCATTGACGGGTGGTGAGAGGATAAAAGGATGGGCGTGAAGGTTACGGTCGGCGTCTGTGGCGGGGTGGCGGCGTACCGGGCGGTGGAACTGGTGCGCGGACTGCAGGAGGCTGGGCTCGATCCGCATGTGGTGATGACCGCAGCGGCGGAGGAGTTTGTGACGGCGCTAACGTTTGCGGCGATCAGCGGGCACAAGGTGATTACGTCTTTGTGGAGTGGGGGCGAGGTGCCGACGGGGGAGGATGGCGGGCGGGCGGAGTCTTCGGTTGAGCATATTGAGGAGGCTCAGACGACGACGGCGCTGGTGGTGGTGCCGGCGACCGCGAATGTGATTGGCAAGATGGCCAATGGCATTGCGGATGACTTTCTGACGACGATGTACCTGGCGATGGATCAGCCGGTGGTGGTCGCGCCGGCAATGAATGTGGTGATGTGGCAGCATGCGGCGGTGCAGGCGAATGTGGCGGTGCTGAGGGGGCGGGGGGTGAGGTTTGTCGAGCCGGGGGCGGGGTATCTGGCGTGCGGGATGGAAGGGGCGGGGCGGCTGGCGAGTATTCCGGAGATCGTGCGGGCGGTCGTGGGGGTGGTGGGGGCTCCAGTGCGGGATATGGCTGGTGAGGTGGTGCTGGTTACCGCGGGGGGGACGCGGGAGGCGATCGATACGGTGCGGTTTCTGGGGAACCGGTCGAGTGGGCGGATGGGGTACTGTTTGGCGGAGGAGGCTCGGGCGCGGGGGGCGAAGGTGGTGCTGGTGACGGCGAGTGGGTTGGAGGTTCCGGCGGGAGTGGAGGGTGTGAGGGTGACTTCGGCGGCGGAGATGCGGGCGGCGGTGATGGCTCGGCTGGGCGAGGCGACGGTAGTGCTGAAGGCGGCGGCGGTGGCGGACTTCCGGGCAGCGGCGGTGGTGAGTGGGAAGCTGCGGCGTGAGGGGAGGATGACGCTGGAGCTTGAGGCTACGGAGGATATCGTGGCGGAGGTGGTGCGGGCGAGGCGGGCTGGGACGACGGTGGTGGCGTTTGCGGCGGAGGTGGAGGATGCGGTTGCGCGCGGGCGGCGGAAGATGGCGCGGAAGGGTGTGGATGCAATTGTGGTGAATGATGTGTCGCGGGATGGTGTCGGGTTCGACTCGGAGCGGAATGCGGGGACGATGCTAGTGGGGAATCGGGTGGTGGAGATTCCGGAGATGACGAAACGGGAGATGGCTGGAAAGATTCTGGACGAGGTGGTCAGGATGAGGACGAGGAAAAACGAGGGTTGACCCCCTCCCCCCTACATTTTTGTGCAAAGTCTTCAATGCAGAGACTTTAGGTCTGGACTTCGGGGCCTTCGAAGTATGACTTAGGTATAGAGTAGTCAACATTCCCGGCTTTGTTTTGAGGGTGTGCACCAGGATGGGAGAGCGTCTACCGGACAGGTACAGGGAAGAGCGGATAGAGAGTAGGGAATATGCTCGCCGCGCGGTGTGACAAGGGGAGCGGGGGTGGCGTAGGATTCTTGGCGGTGGCATCCGCTGAGTGAGCGTGGAGCTGCACAGGAGACTTGGTATGAGTGTTTGGAACAGCGGGAGTGCGTCTGGTGGAGGCGCTTCGAGCAAGGTGACGGTTCCTTCTCTGGTGGCGCAGAAGGCTCAAGGACATAAGATTTCGGCGGTGACCGCGTATGACGTCTCGGCAGGACGGCTGGCGGATGAGGCTGGGCTGGATGTGGTGCTGGTGGGGGACTCGCTGGCGATGACGATGCTGGGACATGAGAACACCCTGAGCGTCACCATGGACGAGATGTTGATGTTGACGCGGGCGGTGCGGCGCGGGGTGAAGCGGGCGCTGCTGGTTGCGGATATGCCGTACGGCAGCTACCAGATGGACGAGGGCGATGGAGTCAAGAATGCGCTGCGGTTCATCAAGGAGGCTGGCGCGGAGGCGGTGAAGCTGGAAGGCGGGCGGGCGCGGGCGGAGCTGGTGCGGCGGCTGGTGGAGGCGGAGATTCCGGTGATGGGACACATCGGGCTGACGCCGCAAGCGGTGAACCGCATGGGCGGGTACAAGGTTCAGGCTCGGAGCCAGGAGGCGGTGGAGAAGATCCAGGAAGATGCGCATCTGTTGTCCGGGGCGGGGTGTTTCGCCGTGGTGCTCGAAGGGATTCCGCGGGAGGTTGCAGCGCAGCTGACGGCGGAGCTGACGGTGCCTACGATCGGGATTGGCGCGGGGCCGGAGTGCGATGGGCAGATTTTAGTTTGGCATGATCTGCTGGGGATCAATGCAGGTGGGGCGAAGTTCGTGCGGCGGTTTGCTGAGGTGGGCAGCGTGGTGCGCGAGGCTTTGGAGCAGTATCGGGTGGAGGTGGAGGCGGGGACGTTTCCTAACGACGCGGAGAGCTACCACCTGCCGCGTGCGGTAAGACCTTTGGCGGGTGCGTTCTAGGCGTGGCGGCAAAGAAGATGCAAGTGTTGGAGACGATTGCGGAGATGCGTGCGGCGTGTGCGCGGGCTCGCGTGGGGGCTTACCGGCTGGGGCTGGTGCCGACGATGGGAGCGCTGCATGAGGGGCATCTCTCGCTGGTGCGGAAGGCGAAGGAGGAGTGTGGGCTGGTGGCGGCGACGATCTTTGTCAATCCGCTGCAGTTTGGGCCGGGGGAGGACTTTGATCGGTATCCGCGGCAGCGGGAGCGGGATCTGGCGTTGCTGGAGGCAGCCGGGGTGGAGCTGGTGTTTACGCCGGGGATCGCCGAGATGTATCCGACGGGAGCGGTGACGACTGTCGAGGTGGGTGGGCTGAGCGAACGGCTGGACGGTGCCAGCAGACCGGGACACTTCCGTGGAGTGGCTACGGTGGTGGCGAAGCTGCTGAACATCGTGCGGCCGGACCGGGCGTACTTCGGCCAGAAGGATGCGGTGCAGGTGGCGGTGCTGCGGCGCATGGTGCTGGATCTGAACATCGAAGTGGAGCTGCGGACGGGGGCGACGATCCGGGATGCGGATGGGCTGGCGTTGAGCTCGCGGAATGTGTACCTGAGCCCGGAAGAGCGGGCGCAGGCACTGGCGTTGCCGCGGGCTCTCGATGCGATGCAGCAGGCGATCGCAGGCGGGATGCGGGAACGGGGGGCAGTGTTGCAGGTGGGTTTGGAGGTGCTGCGGCGGGAGCCTGAGGTGAAGCTGGAGTACCTGGAGGCGGTAGATTGGGGGACGCTGGAGGCGGTGGGCCGGGTAGAGGCGGGAACGCTGGTTGCGGTGGCGGCAAAGGTGGGGAAGACGCGACTGATCGATAACTTTCTCGCAAAGTGAAGAGATAGGGTAGACTTCCGCTAACGCGAGATGCGACATTCCCAAGAAGTTCTATTGACCAAACGAGGAGAAGACCCATGGATTTGAAGGTGAAGACCCGGGAGGTAGGCGGGGTTTCGGTAATCGACCTGAGCGGCAAGATCACGCTGGGCGACGGAAGCATTACGCTGCGGGACGCGATCAAGGACGCGATGGCCAAGGGTCAGAAGAAGATTCTGCTGAACCTGGCGGACGTGAACTACATCGACAGCTCCGGGATCGGCGAGCTGGTGAGCGGATTTACCTCCGTTAGGAACAGCGGCGGCGAGCTTAAGCTGCTGCAGCTGACCAAGAAGGTCAAGGATCTGCTGCAGATCACGAAACTGTACACGGTCTTCGACGTGTACGACGACGAGACTTCGGCGCTCGGCTCTTACAAATAACGAACAGAGTGCAGGAGCCGCCGCGACCCGGGTCGCGGCGGCTCTTCTTGTTTTCGGGATACGCGGTCTGGATGTCCGGGCTGAAGCCCAGACCTAGCTCAGAAGCAAGAGCAACGGCAACGGCAGAATCAAAAACGTATCCCGGGGGCTGAAGCCCGGATACGTTTGACGGGATGTCCGGGCTGAAGCCCGGACCTATCTTAGAAGCAAGAGCAACAGCAGGGCAGGAGCGAGGGCAACGGCAAGCCAACGACTTGGGATGTCCGGGCTGAAGCCCGGACCTATCTCAGAAGCAAGAGCAACAGCAGGCAGGAGCGAGGGCAACGGCAAGCCAACGACTCTGGATGTTCCGGCTGAAGCCCGGACCTATCTCAGAAGCAAGAGCAACGGCAACGGCAGAATTAAAAAGGTATCCCGGGGGCTGAAGCCCGGATACGTTTGACCGGGATGTCCGGGCTGAAGCCCGGACCTATCTCAGAAGCAAGAGCAACAGCAGGGCAGGAGCGAGGGCAACGGCAAGCCAACGACTCTGGATGTTCAGGCTAAGGCTTGGACTTGTCTCAGAAGCAAGAGCAACAGCAGGGCAGGAGCGAGGGCAACGGCAAGCCAACGACAGATCCCGGGGCTTGATGCCGGATGAGATTAAGCCTAGAGATCTCGAAGGGTCTTTGCTTAGGCGTAGAGAGCGGCTTCAAATCTTTGCAGCGCCTTCTCATTCCAGGCGTGGGTTGCCTTCTGCCAGGTGTCGCCGCGCTCGGCCAGGAAGTTGGGGAAGTCCATGCGGCAGTAGCCGGCGCGCGCCGCGAAGTCGAAGATGGCCTGCGCGGTTCCGTCCAGGTAAAGTACGGCCTGGAGACCGTCTTTGGACCATTCCACTGAAGCGATGCGCTCCGCCTCCGGGTTTTGCATGGTGGCGACGTTGTAGATCAACATCGCGTCGAGGATGCTTTGTTCCTGCGTGGTCTGGGAGCGGTCGCACGCGTAGAAGTATCCGGCGACCCCTTCATCCTCAAAGACGACGGTCCAGGGCACGACCGTTGAGTTGACCGAGAGAAAGGCACGACCGGGCCGAAAAGAAAGCGACTCCATAGCTTCAAGATACACTCGTAGAGGCCGCCAAGCCGAGCCGCCGAGGAGACCACGCCAGCCCGGATGAAGCTTCCTACGATTCACATTGGGCGTCCGCAGCGTGTCGCCGCCCTTCTGCTTCTGGTCTTCCTGGCTGAGTGCCTGTGGGTGGTCTCGCGGCAGCAGGTCAGGTCCGAGGACTACCGTTACGCGCGTTGCGGCCGCGAGATGTGGGAACGGCCTTCACCGCTGGCCGGCTACTTTACGACCTGCGGCAACCTGAACGGGGACGGGACCTTCGCGTACCGGGCGGCGGCGCTGCCGCTGACACTGGATCGGCTGCTGCTGGTGGGAATCGACCGTCTCAGGAGGCCGGCGGACCGGCTCTACGCCTCCGGGTCGCTGAACGGATCGAACTGGGAGTTGCGGCATGAGATCTCGCTGACCTCGGTCAAGTGGCTGATGCATCTGCCGTTCGTACTGTTCGCGGTGTGGCTGGGTGGAGGCCTGTGGTGGGTGGCGCGCCGTCTCTTCGGCAATGAGGGCGGGTTCCTGGCGCTTGCGCTGTATACGTTTTGTCCCAGTGTGATCCATTTTGCAGTGTCGCCGAATAATGAAGTGCTCGCCATGTGGGGGCTGTATGGGACGGTCTATACGGCCATGGGCGTGGCGCATGCAATGCAGGGACCGCGGCGCAAGTGGAGACCCCGGATCGTTCTGCTGACGCTGGCCCTGGGGCTGGCGAGCGCGGCGCATCTGCTGGCCGGGATGTTCGGCTTCCTGGCGATTCTGGTGTTTATGTTCTACCTGGCGGAACGGCGGCGGTCCGCGGTAATGCAGATCGTCCTCTACTCCGCGCTAGGTGCGCTGGCGATCGTGTTTGCCTTCTTCAGCTTTCGCCCGGCGCCGTTTTCCTATGTGTTTACCGGCGGCGGCGGGCGGTTCTGGTTCTCGCTCGACGGGGCGCGTTCGCTGCTGCTGAACGCCACGGACTGGCCCATCGTCATCGCGGCGGCGGTCTCGCTGATCGTCTATGCCGGCTTTCGCCGGAGCCGCTACTTCGGCAACACGGCTCCGCTGCTGACGTTTCTCGCGATTCTGCCGCTGCGGACGACGCAGGTGTTCTCCGCGCCATGGGTTTGGGCGCTGCCGTTTCTGTTGACGTTTATCGGTGGCGTCTTCGCGGATGCGCTGGAGACCCGGCAGCGGAAGCTGTTCCTGGCGCTGACGGCGATGCTTCTGCTGGCGCAGGCGGCTGTGTGTCTGAGCGCGCTTCCACGACTCACCTGAGCGGTGCCGAGTACACTATCGGCATCCAAATACGTAAGATCCACCTACGGAAGACTGAAGGACTGCGAACGATGCGAAGCGCAAAGATGCACAGAATAGGGGCGGGTTGCGTGCTTGGGCTCCTGCTGGTTACGGGCGGCTGCCATCGTCATCGCAAGACCCGGTCGTTGCCGAAGTCCGACCAGTTTGCCGACAAGCTTCGGCCGATTGTGGAATCCAAACACCTGCAAGTGATGCATTGGCCGAACTTCGCGGACTTCGAGCCGCTGGTGCAGACGTTCTACGACGACCGGAACTATGAGGTTGCGTGGATCGACGCGCAGAATCAGCCGAGCCGGCAGGCGACCGAGTTCATTGAGGCCTTTCGGAACTCGGCGCAGAAGGGGTTGAATCCGGCGGATTATGACGCCGATCTGTGGGCCGATCGGGTGAGTAAGCTGGCGGCGAAGAATGACGATGACACGGCGCAGTTCGACGCGGCCATGACTGTGTGCGTGATGCGTTACATCTCCGATCTGCGTGTAGGGCGGGTGAATCCGACGCACTTCAACTTCGATATCAACACACAGGATAAGAAGTACGATCTGCCGGAGTTTGTCTCCGACAATGCCGTGGACGCGGATGATGTGCCGAAGCTTATCGCGACGGTTGAGCCGGACTCGGACCAGTATCGCAAGGCGGAGGAGGCGCTGGTGCGCTACCTGAAGCTGGCGGAGCAACAAGTCTCGTTGAACCCGCAGCCGCTGCCGCCGGTGGACGCTGCGGTGAGCGCAGGCGGGCGGTATGCGGCGGTAGAGGCGCTGCAGGCGCGGCTGCAGCTTGAGGGGGATATGGAGGGCGAAGCGGCGCCACCGCCTGCTCCGCATCCGGATACGGAGCCTTCGGTTTCAAAGGCGGGTGCGGGGGCCGCAGGCCGGACAGCGGCGGCGAAGGCTACGATCGGCAACGCGCTGGGGAAGGTGCGGAGTAAGGTGCAGAGCGAGGTTCGCAGCCGTTCGCGCGGAGGTGCAGGTCAGGGGCCGGTGAGCACGCCTGCGGCGACGCAGCCGGTGCAGCCGCCGCATGTGCCGTCAACGGTTTATTCGGCGGAGATTGCAGCGGGGGTGAAGCATTATCAGTCGCGGCACTCGTTGACGGATGACGGGAAGCTGACGGCGGCGACGATTGCGAGTCTGAACGTACCGCTGGGCGATCGGGTGAAGCAGCTGGATGACACGCTGGAGCGCTGGCGCTGGCTGCCGAATGAGTATGTCAATGCTCCGCTGATGGTGAACCTGCCGGAGTTTGTGCTCCGTGGGTTTTCAGGTGGGACGGCGCAGGACCATAACCTGGACTTCACCATGAAGGTGGTGGTGGGTAAGGTGGTGGGGGAACACCAGACGCCGGTGTTCGCGCACATGATGAAGTACCTCATCTTCCGGCCGTTCTGGAACGTTCCCAACTCGATCATCAAGAAGGAGCTGACCGGGCACATCGAGAAGGGCGGCGTGGGCTATTTGGCGGCACACAACTTCGAGACCGTCGACAGCAAGGGCGAGCATGTGAATGCGTCGGCAGCGGAGATTGAGCGCGGCGGGGTGATCGTGCGGGAGAAGCCGGGGCCGAAGAACTCGCTTGGGCTGGTCAAGTTCATGTTCCCGAACGAATACGATATCTACCTGCACTCAACTCCTCAGCCGGAGCTCTTCAGCCGGTCGCGGCGCGACTTCTCGCATGGCTGTGTCCGGGTGCAGCATCCGGATGAGCTTGCGGTCTGGGTGCTCAGGAACACGCCGGGAGACTGGGATCTGCAGAAGGTTCAGGAAGCCATGAACTCAGGCGAGGATAACCATACGGTCTCGCTGAAGCAGCCGATTCCGATTGTGATCTTCTATGCCACGGCCAACGTGGATGGGGACGGCGTGGTCCACTTCTTCGACGACATATACGGCTACGACAAGGAGCTGGAAGATGTGCTGGCGAAGGGCAGACCCTACCCCTCGCAACAGCAGAAGGTTAACGCCAACGCCAAGGGCGGCGATACCACCTAAGAGGCCGCGGCGAAGCCGACGGTGATCAGCGTCACGACACACCAGAATCCGCCCACGATCAGTGCGGACTGGGTGATGCTCTTCCGGGAGATGATGGCCATACCCAGGATCACCAGCACCAGCGTCCAAAGCTGGATGATGTCGAGGCGGTTCATCAGTGCGCGGATCACGGGCGAGGCGTCCGGCATGTAGTAGGCGGGATTGGTGCCGACCGGATTCTTGATGTCGAAGGCGTCTGCGTTGGCGCCGAAGAACAACATCACGATGGTCAGGATGTTCGTCAGCAGATAGGGCAACGACGCATAGAAGCACACCGCCATGACCTGGTTGAAGTTGGTCGTGGCGCCAAGACCGAAGTTGAAGCTTGCCCACAGGATCAACGCGTAAAACGCAAACCCAATCACCAGAAAGACAGGGACGGCAAAGGTGACGCCACGTGTAATGGCCGTCCCCACTTTCATCCGCTGAGCCCTCTGGTCGGGGGGCAGCTGGTTCATGGTGTCTTCCTGCTTCGGCGAGCTATGCAGCTGGTTCTCATAGACGCGGTCGAAGCCCACCTGCTTCGCCACGACGAAGTTTGAAGCGCAGGAGAAGATCACCATCAGCAGGAGCGGCATCCACCAGGCGGCGCTGCGCAGGATATCGATGAACGTCTTGCTCGGGGCCACGAAGACGTCGACGGCTCGCTCTGCCTGACTGAGCCCCACGGAAGCCGGAATGGAGGGGGAAAGGGGCGCGCTGCCGGAGGGAGTGGCGAAGTCGGATGACATCAAGGTCTCCTAAAAAGATGATGTGCGTCGGATTCTAGAGCCTGCGGCGTTCCACGCAAAGGAAAAACAACAACAGGGCTCCCGGTTGGGGAGCCCTGTTGGAAGGCTGCGCGAGCTTCGGTCTCTACTGCATGCTGACGCCGTGCGACTTCTCTTCCTTGATGCGCTCCGTCTCCTTGCGAGCTCCCATGGACTTCTGGGCGAACATATCCGCTTGGGTAAGGTCAGCCTTGATGGCATCCTTGTTGCCGCACTCCAGGTCGGCCTTGCGGCGCTCCATCAGACTGAGGATGGTATAGGCTTCCTCGTAGTTCTTGTTGATGCCCACGGCCTTCTGCAGGCTGTCCAAACCCTCGGTGACCAGAGGTGTGTTCTGTGCAGTGAGCTTGGCGCAACCATCCTTGCTGAGCTTCACGTTGCCGACGCCGTCGTCTGCCGGCAGACCTTGGGCCTTGACCGCCAGAGTGGCGTTGTCGAAGGCTTCCTTCCAGTCCGCCTGACCGATGGCATAGTAGGCCTCGGCGTCGTTGGGATCGACCTGCAGAACCTTGCGCTCATCCTCCTTGGCGAGCTGCGTTTTGCCGGTGTTGCGGTCGATGGAGGCGATCTGACGCAGCGCGGTCAGGTCGTTGGGGTCTTTCTGAAGTACCTGTTCGAAGATGTCTCGCGCGTTCTTCGCAAACTTGAGATTTTCCGGTGTGTTCAGGTTCGGCACCACCTGAGAGCTGTACGTCGTGCCCAGGTAAAGCTTCGCGTTCTGGTTGTCCGGGTCGATGTTGACCGCGTTCTGAAAGTAGTTGGTCGCATCCTCATATTTCGCGTTCTTAAAGGCGGCGACGCCCTTGTTGAGCTGGTCGCCGGAACGCAGACGGGCACATCCCGTAGCAGACATCAGCAGTGTTGCCATCATGCCGGCCGTCACCGGAATTCGTGCAGTCAGTTTCATCGGGCGTAAATCTCCTTGGAAGAGGCGCGTTCAAGTCTCGACGATCATACAACTTACGATCTGTCCGCTTGCGGACGATTGTAAAGGCTGAGATGCAGATTCGCATAGGGCTGAATCAAACCTAGCAGAGTCTAAGGCGCTCCAACCGAAACGTGCGTCAACAACATACTCTGAACCGGCCGAATGGCCAAGTTTTTACCCCCTGACCTCGGCTCCACCCGTCTGTGATGCCTTCGGCATAGTGAGCACATGAGAGGAAAGTACTAACCTTACCTCTGCTTGATCGAGGCGCATCCACCCGTTGTCCAGACGAGCAGAAGGGCCGCCAATCTCCCGGCGGCCCATCCCTTGCTGCGGTCTTTCAGGTGTCGTGCGAAGCGTTGAGAACGGAGCGAAGCTTAGTCGCCGGAGACGGTCTCTTCGATCTGGCTGACCACTTCCACGTTCGCCTTCGGAGCCGGAGTGATGCCGCCCAGGCCGCCGATTGCGCCGAGCGGAACAAACCCGCCCTCGGGAGCCTTCTCGCCAAGCACTTCCTTACGATAAAGCGCAGCCATCTTCGAGTTCTCGGCCTCCTGCTTCATCTTCGCGTCGCGTGCCCGAATCTTCTCCTCACGCGCATTCTTCGCCACACCCGACTTGTCGAACGTATCGTTCGCAGCCGAGTTCACGTGCGAGTCGTTCAGCACCAGGTCATAGCTGGACTCTTTCTCCAGCCCAACCTTCTTGCCGCCCGCGAAGATCTCATGCCGGCCATGCTCCTCGTACCACTTGGTGAGGGTGCTGGTCATGTGCATCTTCTCGATGATGTTGCGCCAGCCCACACCCGTGTTGTACGCGCAGAAGCTGATCTCGCCCTCCTGCGTGGCGTACGGGATGATGCACTGCTCGGTGCGGCGGAAGTCGTAGTTGAACAGATCCTGGAACCACATGCCGGCGATGAAGAGGAAGTTCCAGCGATCGCCGCGGCGCTTGGCAATGTCGGCCATCGTCCGGTCGGCCGTTACCTTGCCGTAGTTGATGCCGCTGGCGCCAAAGCTCTTATCGAACTTCTGCAGCAGGTCCTTGATCTTGAAGTGCGTGGGTGCGTTACCCGGCGTGTAGTTGCGCATGAGCGCAAGCGCCGCGCCCAGCATGGTCAGGTACTTGCCGCGGGATGCATCGTTCACCCGGGCAATGTCCTTAGCCAGGCGATCCGCATTGATGAACGCAGTCACCGGAACGGCTTCCTTGGTCTCCTTGTCGATCATCAGCGCCATGGAGATGCCGCAGTTCGGGTGGCAGCCGCAGGAGAGCTGGCCCCAGTCGCGATCCGGTCCATGCACCAGGTCCGCCCAGTCCGAGAACGTGGACATGAAGGAGATGGGGAACCAGTCGCGCGTCGGCTCGCCCAGGCCCGTCTGGTTCTTCACGTCGTGCGCGAGATGGCTTAGCGTGTAGCGCTGCGCAATGCGGCGCTCATCGGAGATCGCCTCGTCGCGGCCCGTGAAGCTCACCGGCTGGAACGAGAGGAAGTTGATCTTCTTGGGGTTGTCGAGTGCGAATTCAATAATGCGACCAACCTGCTCATTGTTGATGCCGTTGATGATCGTCGTCACCGGAACGATGTCAACGCCAGCCTCATACAGGTTGTGGATCGCCTGGAGCTTGACGTCGAACGCATTGCCCACCTTGCGGTGTGAGTTCGCTGCATTGCCTATTCCGTCGAACTGCAGATACGCGTAGCGAAGACCTGCATCCGCCGCAGCCTTTGAAAACTCCTTGCTCTTGGCAAACTCGATCCCGTTGGTCGCGGCCTGCACGGAGGTGTAACCAACCTTGCGGGCGTAGGCGACGGCATCCAGGAAGTACGGGCTCAGCGTCGGCTCACCACCGGAGAACTGTACGGACATCTGGCGCTTGGGCTTGATCGTGACCGCGTTGTCCAGCATGGTCTTGATCTCGTCCCATGTCAGCTCATGAACGAAGCCAACCTGGTTGGCGTCCATGAAGCATGGATCGCACATCATGTTGCAGCGGTTGGTCAGGTCGATCGTCAGCACCGAACCACGTCCATGGGTCACGGTCGAGGTGCCATGGTTGTGCAGCTTCTCGTCGTTGTGGGCACGGATGTCGCGGCCCGGAAAGACCTCTTCCAGGTGCTTGAAGAACGCCGTATCGATCGACATGACATCTTCAAAGTGTCCGTGGATCGGGCAATCCTTCACCATCAGGATCTGGCCATCACGCTCGATGATCTGCGCTTTAATCTCGCCGACCTTCTCGTTGAGGAGAATCTCGTGCGGCAGCTTGCCGTCGACGATCTGCTGGCGGATTGCGGGAACGCACTTGGGGCAAAGGGAGTCAGTCGTACGCGGCCAGCCAAGCGGCGGCTTCTCCTTCTGATAGCTCTTCAAAAGCGGCTTGTCGCTCCACTTCGGGGTGAAGCTCGCGTTGGGGCTGATGGAGTTGAGACGGCTGAATACGCTCCAGCCAATCTTCGCCACCTGCACAATACCGTTCTCGATGAACTTTGCCGGCTTTGCCTTTGCCATGATCTTGGTTATCTCCTGAAAGTTCCTGTTGTGATTCATCGCGCTTGATGTGGACCTGCACCGGGGTCTGCAACGTACGTAGCTTGGTCGATGCTACTGTCTCCGAAGCGTCCCGCTAAGTTCTCAGGCTGGTTCCGGGACAGGCTCCAGACTGGCTGCGAACTCACCGGAAGAGGTTGCTCTCAACCTCTGCCAGCGCATTCTTCTGACCGTCCTTAAGCCTAGGGCTCTAAGAACCGTTTCGGAAGTTACTTGCAGCGAACGGTGCAATATTGCATTGAACGGTAACGATCTTCGGGCCAAAAGGACACCCGAGACCATTGTTTAGCGCAACGCCTGGAACTCAATCCCGCTTGGAGCCTCAGCCGTGTGATAGACCCGCTCCGTAGCCGGCTGAAAGTCTTCCGGCTTCGCCTTGGGAATATCGACGAAGGTCTGCGGATTCAGATCCACCAGCGGAAACCAACTGCTCTGCACCTGCACCATGATCCGGTGACCCTTCAGGAAGGTGTGGTTCACCTGCACCAGCGAGAAGTCCACCGGCTCCACCTTGCCGGGCGTAAACGCTTCGGGCTTGTAGAAGCTGTGGCGGAACTTGCCGCGCATCGGCTCCCCTCGAACGAGTTGCTCGTACCCCGCTTTCAGAGGCTCAGGCGCGAGCGCATCGCTGGGACGAGATAGCTGCCCACGCGGCGGCTTTGGCGCCTCCTCTTCCGGGTACACATCGATCAGCTTCACCACAAAGTCCGAATCCGTACCGCTCGTTGAAACATGCAGCTTAGCCTTCAGCGGTCCGGCAAACGTCACATCCTCCGCCAGCGGCTCCGTCTGGTACACCAGCACGTCCGGCCTCGTCGCCGCGAACCGCTGATCCGCTACCATGTAGTCGCGGGTCGGCCCCGCATCCGCCGCAAACGAGACCTCCGGCACCGGATGTTTCGGATCGCTGACGTACTCGTCGTAAGCGGCCTTCCCATCCGCCACGCCCGGAGCGTCGAACGACAGTCTGCCACCCCGCAAAAAGTACATCCTCTTCGCCTTGGACCCGGCCGGCGGCCAGGCCGAGTAGCTCTTCCAGAGATTCGATCCGGTCTCAAACACCGTCGCCTTTGCCAGGTCCGGCATCGGCGCATCCTTCAGATAGTGCTCGAAGAACGGAAACTGGATCTTCTCCCGGAAGTACTCTCCGGTCTTTGATCCGAAGTGCACCTCGCCGATCCGCTCGCCGTCATACGCTCCCCAGCCGCCATGCACCCAGGGCCCGATGACGAGCCGGTTGTCGGTCTCGGGACTCTGCGCCGCGATCGCCTGAAACGTCTTGTGTGGTCCACTGAGGTCTTCGGCGTCGAACCACCCGCCCACCGTCAGCACCGCCGCATGGATGTTGTGCAGATGCCGCGAGATATCCCGCTCATCCCAATACTCATCCCGATCCGCGTGCTCCAACTGGTCCGTAAAGTACGCGTTGTTGACGAACTCCTTGGCCTTACTCAGCGGCTCCCATTGGCTCAGATACTCCTGGTACGCACTCGCCGCGACCTTCGGTGGATGCGCCGGCGCCTGAGGGCTGGTGACCGGATTCTTCTGCGGCCGGAAGAACTGATAGAAGTCATTCGCCTCCAGCATGAACGCGCCGTTGTGATACGCGTCATCGTTGTCGTGGAGATCGGTCACGGGAGCTTGCGGGCTCGCCGCCTTGATCGCCGGATGCCCGTCGATGATTGACGCCGACGTATAAAATCCCGGGTAGCTGATCCCGTAGATCCCGACTCGCCCATTGTTGTGCGGCACATGCTTCAGCAGCCACTCGACCGTGTCGTACGTATCGGTCGATTCATCATGCTGCGTTCCGGTGGGATGGTCGATGTGCGGCGTCATCTCCTGCCACTCACCCTCCGATCCATACCGGCCGCGCACATCCTGGAAGACAAAGATGTAGCCCGACTCCTCCAGCGACCGCGAAGCCAGCGTAGGCCGGTACGCCTCCGGTCCATAGGGCGCAACCGAGTAGCAGGTCCGCGTCATGAGGAACGGATATGCGTTACTGGTATCCTTCGGCGCATAGACAGTCGTGAACAGGGTCACCCCATCCCGCATCTTCACGTGGTATTCGGTCTTGGTGTAGCGCGCCTTCACATCGAACGGCGCGGGTGCCTGCTTCGGCGCTTGGCTGGGTAACTGCGCGGCCGCGACAGACGACGGCAGAAAGGGCAGCGTCAGAACGGAACCCAGCAGCAACCCGCAGCTGAACCAGGAAGGCACACAAATGCTCATCCTTGAAGTTTATCCGCTGCAGGCGTTCGGCGTCCTGACGTGACTTCAATTAGGCCGAGAAGCTCGACCCGCAGCCGCAGCTTTTCGTGGAGTTTGGATTGATGAAGTTGAATCCCTGACGCATCAAGGTCTCCTCGAAATCGAGGACCATGCCGGCCAGGTAGAGGAAGGACTTAGGATCGACGAAGATCTTGACCGGCTGAGCGCCGGAGGGATCGTTGGGCGTCTCTAGGCCGGCACCAAAGACGAAGGTGCGGTCGCGCTCGCGTGGCTGTGTGTCGAAGCGGATGTTGTACGACAGGCCGGAGCAGCCGCCTCCTGTGATGCCGACGCGCAAACCGCCGGCGGAGGGCGATATACCTTCCTTCGCCATGGCGATACGGATGCGCTTGAGCGCGTTTTTCGTAATCTCGATCGCCTGCTTGGCCCGGGGTTGCTGGCCCTCCGCAGTAAGCAGAGTCATGCCGGCAAGCGGGTCTTTCGGATCGGGCTTAGCGATGGAAGCGGCTTGTGAGGTGGTGGGTTGAAGAGTGACCATCGACATATCTAGCGCTCCCTTACGGATCTTGGACGCTTTTCAGCCAATTCCTGATCCTGTTTAGGCTTCTTGTAGAAATAGATACCTGCCAATGACGCGAGCGTCGTAACGAAAGTAGCTAGTCCCACCAGATTCTTACCTTCATGCGCCAGCCAAATACCACCGCTCACCCCCATGATCCCGATGAGTGAAGAACTTACTGTCCCCCAACGCTGGCTGAATGATCCAGACGAGATCACCTTCTTCTCCATTGAACGGCGATGGGAGGACTGCTCTTCGAATTGCGTAAAGATGCGCTGAGCAGATCCCGGTATAATCTCTTGGAAACTTCTAAGAATGTCTGGAGGTGGAAGTGGGCCAGAGTAGGAAGAGATCTCAACGGCGTGCATAGCGTGCATTACGGCATCATTACGTTTACTCGGTACGCCCTCAAGACGTGCAACTCGATTCTTATCGTCCTGCCGCTCTCGACGGGTCACTTGACCTTAGCCCGCTCCATCGCTCCCGCTAAATCAGCACCCACCACAAACCAATCACTTGCAATTGCAGATTGATCTGCGTCCGCCTCCGAGTCGCTGGAGTTGTACGCGCTGTATTTGCCAAAGAGATCCAGGGCGCGGGCTGCCCCGCTCGCAAACGAGGGCTGTGCAAAGAGAAAGTCTGTACGAGCGGAAACCTTGAAGTTCATAGCTCACCTCGGAAGAGACTTGATCGGCCCCGTTCCGAATATTCCTTACTTTCCTTAATAGACGCCACAATACCACGAAGGGTTCGCGGAAAACGTCAGAGTGGCTCTAGTTTCTAATCGAAGAGCAATCCCTTAGTGGGCGGCAGTGACGGCTTCTGCAGCCGCGCCGACTGTCTCATCGACGTGGTTCTTCTTCTTCCAGTCGCCGATCGCGGCGCGGATCGCATCCTCGGCCAAGACCGAGCAGTGGATCTTCACCGGAGGAAGCGCGAGCTCCTTCACGATATCCGTGTTCGAGATCTGCAGAGCCTCGGACACAGTCTTGCCCTTCACCCACTCGGTTGCGAGCGAGCTGGAGGCGATGGCGGAACCGCAGCCAAAGGTCTTGAACTTGGCGTCCTCAATCACCTGGGTCTCGGGATTGACGCGAATCTGGAGGCGCATGACGTCGCCGCACTCCGGCGCGCCGACAAGCCCGGTGCCGACGGAGTCCAGGCTCTTGTCCATCTGTCCGACGTTGCGGGGATTGCTGTAATGATCGACTACCTTATCGCTGTATGCCATGGTTTGGTCCTCGTGTTCTTTGATGATAACTCTTATCCGAGGGATGCGGGGAAGTGCTTTTCCAGCCCGAAAACTCGGCGCATCGGAGACAAGCTCTCGCGGTAGGCTGGGTGTATGCCTGAACTCCCAGACGTCGAGGCGTACCTGCACGCGCTGCGTCCGCGAGTGCTGGAGCAGCGGATGGAAGGAATCCGGCTGCAAAGCCCATTCCTGCTGCGAACTGTGACGCCAAAACTGGAGGATGCTGTTGGACGGCGGGTTGTGGAGCTCCGCCGCATCGGGAAACGTCTGGCGTTTGGGCTTGAAAACGAACTTTGGCTAGTGCTTCACCTGATGATCGCAGGGCGGCTGCACTGGAAGGAGCCGCACGCCGTGCTCGGCCGCAAGGGGACGCTGCTGGGCATCGACTTCGAACACGGAACCCTGACCCTGACCGAAGCAGGCTCGAAGCGACGCGCATCGCTCTACGTGGTGGCGGGCGAGCAGGGTCTCCAGGCGCTCGATCCGGGCGGTCTGGACGTCCTGACCTGCTCGTATGAGGCCTTCCGGAGTGTCCTCACCGAGGAAAACCACACGCTCAAGCGAGCCCTCACCGATCCCCGTGTGCTCAGCGGCGTGGGCAACGCCTACTCGGATGAGATTCTGCACGCTGCCGGACTTTCGCCCATGCTGCAGACCCAAAAACTCACCTCGGCGCAGTGGCAGGCGCTCTACAGTGCGACCCGGAAGGTGCTGGCCGAGTGGTGCGCCCGGCTCAACGCCGAGGCAGACAAGAAGTTTCCGGAGAAGGTCACGGCGTTTCGACCGGAGATGAATGTGCATGGGCGGTTCGGGCAGGCTTGCCGGGTTTGCGGAGGTCCTGTGCAAAGAATCCGGTACGCCGATAACGAGACGAACTACTGCGCAACCTGTCAGAACGGAGGGAAGCTGCTCGCGGACCGGGGATTGAGCCGGCTGCTGGGAAAGGACTGGCCGAAGACGCTCGACGAGCTGGAGACGCTGAAGCGGGAGCGGCGCGGCTAGTTGGCTGGTGAGGCAGAGTCGTCATAGGTGGGGAATGGGTCAAGCTCGGTGCTGGTGGGCACGCTCTTGAGCGTGTTCAGGTCTGCCTGAACCGTCGCCCACTGCTCAGGTTTCTTCTTGGTCGCGAATGGGAGCGAAAGGTCCGCGTAGTACTCGGCGATGTTGGTTTTCATGCCGGGAGGAACCGGAGCCAGCGGGGTGAGGCAGAGGCGATGGAGAAGGGTGGCATAGGTCTGGTCGGTGAGCCGGTACCCGGCAGGCTTGACGTGGTTACCGGTATCGAGGTCGCGATTCGGCAGAGGGTGAACGGGGTCGCGCTGCTCGGCCAGCGAGAGCTGTGCGGACTTCATCGCGGGCGGAGATGGAGCGGCGTGCTTTTCAGCCGAAGCGGCTTCGTCGGCCGTCGCGCGGAGAGGCGGAGTGAAGCGCCGCAGCGCACGGTCGAGAGAATCAACCGAATCAAGCAGAGAGTGAACGTAGAGCGTCTCAGTCTGCTCGGTAGGGCCCTTGACGGCGACGAGCTTCAAGGGCCCGACCTTGGGAAGAATAAAGATCAACGCGGCAAGCGAGTAGGTACCGATGCCGGGCTTCTTACGGTAGTCGTCCCAGTGATTGTCCTTCGCGACTTGATCGACAGCGGCTTGCAAACGTTGGATCTCGGGGCCGGGGAGGTCGGCTGGCTCATGCTTGCGGTACAGAACGGTGACTGCATACGCGATGCGTGGAATGAACTTCCGTACCGAGAAGCGATAGCCCCCAACGTTGATCCGCGCCGCGCGATGCGCGCTGAAGTCCTCGCGCAGCCCATAGGTCTGGTAAAAGGCGAGGGAGACCTGGCGTGTGGGAACCTCAAGGCCGACATGGCGCAGATAATGCACGGGCGCAAGCCGATGGTGAGCAATCTGGTCAATGTCAAAGGCGAACTCGACCTGAACATGTTGATGCTCGCCTTCGGCGTAGTTGACGACGGAGCCATAGCGGGCCTGAAGTTTCGGGAACTCAAGCGGCACCGAAAGATTCGTGGCTTGGGAGTGTCCGACCGTATCTCCGACATAGTGCGAGAGCGCGCCGATGGCGAACGCAAGCTCGTCCGCGTTGCCGGCGTTGCGGAAGAGGTTGACGACAAAGTCGCCGGAACGCACATAGTGGGTGAGGTTGGAGAAGAACGCGTCGCCGAAGGGATAGTAGCCGATGTCCTGGATGACGCATCCGCCGTACGCGTAAGCGCGGGCGTGCTCGAGCTGTGCAGGCGTAAGAGTCGGATAGCGGCTAAGCAGAAGTGGCACAATGCTGCTCTTCCAGGTCAGATCGATGAGCTGCTCATGCGTCAGCAGGGAGTAGGCATTCGCCGGTCGAGACACCGTCAAGAAGCAGAGCAGCACAACAGAAAGGACGCGGCACAGGCGCATAGTAGAGACTCAGGATAGCGCACGCATCCGAAGCAGAACATCGTCCTTACGAGGAGCTGTTTGCAAGAAGACCAACGAAGGCGAGGGCGATCTCCCAGATGAGTAAAGAGGCTCACCTGCGCTCGCCAGGGTGGCGTCGAGCGCGTTGGGGTATGAGCACGATGCAGACAATCATAAAGACGGCGATGTCCGCCTAGGAAGGCCAAAGCTTCAAGGTGAGCTCGTTCACAGACATCTCCAAGATCGGTTGCAGAGCTGCCCTTCCGGCTAGCCGTCCGAGCTAATCAGGCTAGTGGGCGGCCCACTCGATCTTGCTCAGGTCGATCCCTTCCTTGACCATCTCGTACAGCGGGCTCATCTCCCGCAGATGGTGGACGATGTTGATGATCTTGTCCGAGACATAGTCCGCCTCAGCTTTGGTGTTGAAGCGGCCCAGCCCGAATCGGATCGAGGAGTGGGCGACATCATCACCGAGCCCAAGCGCCTTTAGCACATAGGACGGCTCCAGCGTTGCCGAGGTGCAGGCCGAGCCGGAACTGACGGCAATGTCGTTGATGCCCATCAGCAGGGACTCGCCCTCCACATGGACGAAGCTCATGTTCAAATTGCCCGGAAGATGATGCTCCATGTTGCCGTTGACGTGAAGATAATCCAGCGCGTTCTCGAACTTGTTCTTCAGGTAGTCGCGCAGCTCAGAAAGCCGCTTCGACTCGGCCTCCATCTCCTCGCCCGCAATCTCACACGCCTTGCCCAGGCCGACGATACCCGGGACGTTGAGTGTACCGGAGCGCATGCCGCGTTCGTGGCCGCCGCCGTTGATCTGCTCGGTAATCTGCACACGCGGATTGCGGCGGCGAACGTAGAGAGCACCAACGCCCTTGGGCCCATAAATTTTGTGGGCCGTCAGCGACAGCACGTCGATGTTCATCTTCTGCACGTCGACCGGGATCTTGCCGACGGCCTGAACCGCGTCCGTGTGGAAGAGGATGCCCTTCTCGTGGCAAAGCTTGCCGATCTCCTCGACGGGCTGTACGACGCCGATCTCATTGTTGGCGAACATGATCGTCACCAGGATCGTCTTGTCCGTGACGGCAGCCCTCAGCTTATCCATCGAGACAAGCCCGTCGGTCTCGACCGGCAGGTAGGTCACGTCGTAGCCTTGGCGCTCCAGCTTCTTGCAGGTATCGAGCACTGCCTTATGCTCCGTCACCTGGGTGATGATGTGGTTGCCCTTCTCGCGGTACATCTCGGCGATGCCCTTGATGGCAAGGTTGTTCGACTCGGTCGCGCCTGAGGTGAAGATGATCTCCTTCGGGGTGCAGCCGATCAGCTTCGAGACCTGCTCACGCGCCTTATCGACGGCCTGCTCCGCCTCCCAGCCGAACTGGTGGTTGCGGCTCGCGGCGTTGCCGAAGACCTTGCCGAAGTAAGGCAGCATCGCGTCGAGCACACGTGTGTCCATCGGCGTCGTCGCATGATTGTCCATGTAGATCGGCAGCGTCACGCCGGCAGGCAAGGGCTCCTTGCTCTCCGTGATGACCATGCCGTTCGGCGTCATGTCGGAGTAGCGTTCGATGTCGCTGGGAACGGCGCACTCGGCGGAGTTGGAAGAAGGAGTGGTGTTGAGATTGAGATCGAGAATTTCGGCCATGACTGTAGCTCCTAAGGTTGAAACTGAACTTGGGGTAATGCGTTTGTTGCTAGAGTGCGATCGAAACCAGGCCGCCGCCAACCGGCGCTCCGGTGTGGTGCTGACTCAGATCCGGTGCCTCAATCAGGTCTGCGATCCGAATACCGCTGAGCAGATCCTTGATCGAGTCGTTTACCTTGCGCAGTGGTTCTTTGATGGTGCAGTGGCTGTCGAGGTCGCAGGTTCCGTGAATTGTGATGCAGCTCGTGATAAAAAGCGGCCCGTCGATCGCCCGGATCACCTCAAAAGCGGAGATCTCCTTCGCAGGACGGGCAAGTGCGTAGCCTCCATTCGTTCCGGCGGTCGAGACCAGCAGACCGGACTTCGCCAGCGTCTGCAGGATCTTCGCGAGCAGCTGCGGAGGAATATGGTACGCGTCCGCTATCTCCTTGGCCGACTGCGCGCCATTGCCCGTGCCTGAGTGTTCAGCCGCCTGCTCGGCCAGGTACTTCAAGGCCATAAGACCGTAGTCGGCTTTTTTTGTCAGACGAAGCATGGCTGCCACCGAGACCGAGAACGATAACTATTCCAGTCTTTCTGAGTGTACGGCGGGCGGAGACGTGACGCAAGAGTCGTAGAGAGCCGGACGCTGGGAAGCGGTCTCAGGCCTGGCCGGATCGGGCAAAGTCACCATCACGGGTTGCTCCGTGGCCTCTATCGGTTCCATAGGCGTCGAGACGCGCTGAATGACGATCCAAGCATACTGCGCTGCGGAGAGCGGCGCCAGAAACGCGATCGCCCGGAGCAGGATCGCATTGACCTCTCCCAGCAGCGGCATCGCCATCACCCGGCCCGCCATGATTCCCACCACCGCTAGGATCTGGATGAAAGTGTTTGCCTTGCCCAGGATCGACGGCCGGAAGTCGCGCAGGGTGTTCGTGGCAAAGAGCAGCGTCGAGATCAGCAGAATGCCGAAATCCCGGCTGAAAACCAGCACGGTGACATACCGCGGGATCGCGCCCACGTGCGTCAGCACCAGGAAGAGCGTTGAAAGCAGAAGCTTGTCTGCAATTGGGTCCAGGTAGAGCCCCAGCGTGGTTGTCTGCGAAAGCCACCGCGCCAAGACGCCGTCCAGCGCGTCTGAAAGCCCGGCCAGCATGATCAACCCGAAAGCAACCCGCCAGCGGTCATCGAGGATATTGATGACCAGAAAGGGAATGATGAAGAGCCGCAACAAGGTCAGCAGGTTGGGTGCGGCGCGAAATTGGCGTAGAAAGGGCACGGCGACGGTCACAGCTATGCTACCGCATGGAGAGCAGCTCCCTGAGCTGCGCGGTTGCGGTCCGGAGCTTCGCTGGGGTATCCTGAAAGGACGCACGGAGGCGCGTAGCTCAGTTGGTTAGAGCGCTACCTTGACACGGTAGAGGTCAGCGGTTCGAATCCGCTCGTGCCTACCACTTCCTCCCGGGCTCCGCTGAAGACATCTTGCGAGTCGAGTGAGCGAAGTTCTCCGCGTAAGAATTTGATAGATCAGGAGCACCAAAGCAATGGCAGCCAAATGTGAACTCTGCGGCAAAGGCCCGCAGTTCGGCAACAATGTGTCGCACGCCAACAACAAGACCCGCCGCCGCTGGAACGTCAACCTCCAGGAAGTCAAGGCCAAGGTCGATGGCGGCTCCAAGCGCATCAGCGTCTGCACCAGCTGCATCAAGACCGGCAAGATCGTCAAGGTCTAGCTTTACTCAGGTTTGAGAATGACGCCCCGCCTGCTCAGGCAGACGGGGCTTTTCGTATTGAGTGCCGCGCTACTGCTTCTCGAACTTCAACGAAGCGCTGTTGATGCAGAACCGCTCTCCGGTCGGCTTCGGCCCGTCCGGAAAGATATGCCCCAGGTGTGCCCCGCAGGTTGCACAAGTGGCTTCAACCCTCCGCATCCCATAGCTGCGATCCTCATGCGTCTCCACAGCCGTCGGACTCACCGGCGCCCAGAAGCTGGGCCAACCCGACCCGGACTCGAACTTCGTATCCGACGTAAACAGCGGCGCATCGCAGGCTCCGCAATGGTACACGCCGTCCGCATGGTTGTTGACCAGCGCTCCGGTAAACGCCCGCTCGGTCCCCTTCTCAAACATCACATGGAACTGTTCCGGCGTAAGCTCCGCCCGCCACTGATCCATGCTCTTCTCAATCTTCTTCGGTGCGGCCATCTGTGTCTCTGCCATTGGTCGTTCCCCCTGCAAATTAGATGTTATCCGCAGAAGAAAGAGGCACGACACCAATCAGCACCGATCTGAGACCAATCCTTATCGCCTTCCAGATCGGTGGTAGATCGGTGGCAAGCTTTCTCCTCCAGGCCGCAGCCTCTACCCTTCAGCCGCCTCCTTCGCGATGACTTCAATCTCCACCAGCGCGTCCTTCGGCAGTGCCGCCACCTGCACCGTCGACCGCGCCGGCGCCACCACCCCATGCGGCGCAAGATACTTTGCATACACCTCGTTCATGGCAGCAAAGTCCTTCATATCCTTCAGGAACACGGTCGTCTTGACCACATGCGTCATATCCAGCCCCGCCTGCGCCAGGATCGCTCTCAGGTTCTCCAGCACCTGAGTCGTCTGCTCATGTATCCCACCTTCCACAAAAGCCCCCGTCTTCGGGTCGATCGGGATCTGCCCGGAGGTAAACAGCATGTCGCCCACACGCACAGCCTGCGAGTACGGTCCGATGGCAGCGGGAGCAGCGGTGGTCGAAATAACGGTCTTCGTCTGTGCCATGCGTCGATTGTAGAGGCATATTGTTGAACCAGCGAGGCAGCGCCCAGGGACAGACCGCATCTGAACGGAAGGCATCAACGAATTGCGCGGGATTGGGAATAAAGGAGAAACAGAATGGCGGATTTTCAGGCTCTGCAGCAGAAGTATGCCCCGGTCGTAGACACCATCAAGCAGTTCGAACCCTATGGAGCGAAGTTTGTCGGCTCGGAACTCACCGGCGAGCAGTACCATCTCGTCGCGAACGTACCCTCACAGGTCGTCCTCAATCGCGTTTGGGACGCCATTAAGGAGGTCGACCCCCAGTACGCCGACCTCAAGCATGAGATCACCAACACCGGCGGTCAGGAGCAGCAGTACACCATCGTAGCCGGCGACAACCTAAGCAAGGTGAGCAAGCTCTTCTACGGCAACCCCAACCACTACGAAGCCATCGCGAAAGCCAGTGACATCTCAGACCCGAATAAGGTGAAGGTAGGCGAAACCGTCAAAGTCCCTGTCCTGCAGTAGCTGTCTTGGGAGGCAGAGCGGGAAGCCGGACCGCTCCGCCTCACCTCCAAGCTCAGTGCTCCGTAACAAAGTCCAGGATCGTCTGCGCAAGCTGCAACCGCGCCCCGGAGTAGCTGTGATCGGTGGCGATATGCACCGTCCTGACCTGCTCGCCATGCAGCTTCTGGATCGCTGCCGCAAGCGCATCGTCGGTTGGTCCGTTGCCGTCGTCTGAAGTCACAATCAGTAGCGGCGTATGCACCAGCCCCGGCGCCTGCGCCGGCAGGCTCCACTCCGGATGCGCTACCAACTCCGCCGCCAACGCGTCCGGCGTACACCCGGCAAGAGGCGCCATCCCCTCAGCCGCAAGCGCGGTTGAGAGCCCCGTCAGCACCCGCTGATCCAGCTCCCGCTGCACCTCAGCCGGCGCATCATGGCGATGAAGCGCAAAGTCCGCCATCCCCGCCGCCGAGATCAGCACCGCACCCGCAAGATCATGATCGCGCGCGGCTATCGAGGCCGCAATCATCCCACCCATCGAGTGCCCAACCAAGAAGATCTCCTTCGGATCCGCCCGAAGAAGCTTTGCATTCCCCGCATCCCGCATGTAGTCGACGGCCGCCTGCGCATCCTCGAAAGCATGGGTGAAGCTGAAAGCCCCAGGCGACCCCCACGACCCGCGGTAGTTGAAGAAAAGAACGTCATAGCCATTCCGCCGCAGCGTCTGCGCCAAGTCCAGGTTCTTCTCGTTCCCCGGAAACCCATGCAGCAGAACGATAGTCGGATGCGGCCCCGCACCCGCCGCCACATACACCAGCGCATTCAGCAGCGCGCCATGCGAAGGCAGCTGAAACGTCTCCAGAGACGCAGGAAAGGCCTTGTTAGGAGCAGGGTCCCGCTGCTGCGCCGGAAGTACGCTGGGAGCAAGCAGGAGCATAGCAATGAAAGATAGGAGAGAAGTCATAGGAAGATTGTGGGCCGTTAGCTAGGAACGAGCAATAGGTGACGATTGCTGTAACTTTGCCAGCTTTAGACCTCAACGGTCCAGACTTCGACACCGCGATCCCTCCAATCCATCCAGTACTTTCCCTTTCTATAGGGCTCACCATGCTTGTAGTTCGGTGCCGCAAAGAAGACATATCGGTGTTGTGCTTGAGGGTATTGGAGGAGTTTAGTGACGTCTCGTAGGAGTTTACGATTGCTATCCGGACTAGTTGCTGCAAAGGTTTCCGCGCCCACGAGATTCGGTTTGCAGCTCATAATGTCGAGCTCCTGTGACATCGTCTCGCCGGGCGCCAGTGAGAAGCCTTCCGCGTCTGGATGCCGCCTAAGCAAGATACGAGTAGCTTCGAGTGCAGCCGCGAACGTGAACGTCTGATTGATCTGCTCGATCAAGTTAATTCGTTCGCCACTGATGGGATGATACCCGTGCCTCTCAAATTTGACGCTCCTCAAAAAGCCCATCGGATTGCTGGTCTGTTCGGCTATCCAACGATGCGCATTCCCCGTAGCGGTCTTCAATATTTCTAAATGCTCATCGATCTGCACGCAATTTGAGATAACCAGCGGCTGCATAGGCAGCACTTTACTGCAGATTGGAAGGTAAAGCCATTTACGCGTCATCCGCGTAATATGGGTACCGCCAACCATCACCCCTTAACCCCGGAGTCCACGGTGACCCTCAAGCACGTAGCCCTCGCACTCGCCCTCGGCGCTTTTCCCCTCGATCACGCCTACGCTCAGGATAAGCAGTCCCCTCCGCGCCAGGAGCAGGCCGTCGTCTCGCGCACCAGCACCGACGCCTGGTGGAAGCACGCCGTCATCTATGAGGTCTATCCCCGCAGCTTCCAGGACTTCGACGCCGACGGCAAAGGCGACATCAAGGGCATCGAATCCCGCCTTGAGTACCTCCACAACCTCGGCGTCGACGCCATCTGGATCACCCCCATGTATCCCTCGCCCCAGGTCGACTTCGGCTACGACATCGCCGACTACGAGGCCATCGACCCCCAGTACGGCACCATGGGCGACTTCGACCAGCTCCTCCAGACCGCCAAGAAGCACAACATCCGCGTCATCATGGACATCGTCCTCAACCACACCTCCGACCAGCACCCCTGGTTCAAAGAGTCCCGCTCCTCCAAGACCAATCCCAAGCGTGACTGGTACATCTGGCGCGACGGCAAGGACGGCAGCTTCCCCAACAACTGGCAGTCCTGGTTCGGCCACTCCGCCTGGACCCCGGACCCCACCACCGGCCAGTATTACTACCACTACTTCTACACCCAACAGCCCGACCTCAACTGGCGCAACCCCGAAGTCCGCAAGGCCATGTACGGCGTCATGAAGTTCTGGCTCGACAAAGGCATCGCCGGCTTCCGCATGGATGCCGTCTCCCGCCTCTTTGAAGACCCTGACCTCCACGACGATCCCTACCTCCCCGGCTTCAACGCCTTCGGCGACCGCAATATTCAGCACAAGTACACCGACGACCTCCCCGAAACCCACGAGGTCTTCCGCGAACTCCGCAAGCTCGCCGACAGCTATCCCAGCAAACCCGTCCTCATCGCCGAAGCAGACGAGCCCACCATCGCCGACCTCGCCAAGATGTACGGCACCCGCGGAGACGAGGTCCAGCTCCCCATGGACTTCCAGATCGCCGACCTCAACCAGCTCTCCGCCCCCAAATTCCGCAAGCTCTTTAACGAAGTCGAGACCAACCCCGCCGACGGCTGGCCAGAGTACTTCTTCAGCAACCATGACCAGGTCCGCCAGTGGGAGCGCTACGGCGACGGCAAGCACAACCTGGAGATCGCCAAGCTCATGGCCATGCTCGAACTCACCCCCCGCGGCACCCCCCAGATGTACTACGGCGAGGAGATCGGCATGCGCACCACTGAGCCCACTCGCAAGGAAGACGTTCGCGACCCCATCGGCATCACCGGCTGGCCCAAGGAAAAGGGCCGTGACGGCGAACGCACCCCCATGCAATGGACCGCAGCCGCCCCCAACGCCGGCTTCACCGCACCTACCTCCACCCCTTGGCTCCCTATCCCCCCGAACGCCCGGACCATCAACGTTGAAACCGAGGCAGCCGACTCCGCCAGCCTCCTAAACTTCTACAAGACTCTCCTGCACCTTCGCCACACCGAGACCGCCCTCATGTTCGGCGACTACGTCGACCTCAACCCCGACGACCCCAACGTCTTCAGCTTCATGCGCAAGATTCCCCAGGGCGGCCAGGGCCACAACCTCCTTGTAGCCCTGAACATGTCCGCCACCCCCCACACCGTCCACTTCGACACCACCGGCGCCAAATCCGGCTCCGTCCTCGAAAGCAACTTCGCCGCGCCCGCCTCCAAAGTCACCCTAAACTCCGTCGAACTCCCTCCATTCGGAGCGTCATTGATTGCGCTGGATTAGAGACTGGAGCTAGGACCCGCTGCCTAGGCGATTTCGGATAAATCCGCCGATCAGGCTCAACACGCCAGTTGCAAGAAGTCCGGCCGCTGACTTCGGAAAGCCATGGAGCACTAGAAAGACATACCCTCCGACGATGCTGAGAAACGCAATCACTCCGGCGATCAGGCTGACGACTGCATAGACAAACTCACGATGAAGCTCGTCGGCCCGCGCCTGTACGACAAGCGTAGGAAGACTTGTATCCACCTTCGAGTACTGCGCCAATTGTTCAGGACTTAAGACAACAGAGATTTGACTTGAATGACGTCGGTCGGCTGTTCGAGGAAGCGGCGAATCACTCATCCGTGCAAATGCGCCTTCGCGGCCTCAGCACTACCTTCAGGCTGCTTCGCGCGGGCTGCAGTTCCGCTGCCGTTGTGGCGGAACAAGCCCTCCGTTTTGGAATCTCGTGCAGATGGGACGTTATAAGCGGAGGGCATCAACGCATCAACTTCTGCCCTTGATAGCTCCCCGCGAGAATCGATTAACTCGGTCGGCGCTCCAGGCCAACGTAACCGGCCAAAGAAACCGGCTCCCGTCAATCCATCGAGAAATGCCCGCAGATTCATCGTTCGTCAACCTGCATCCACTGTACGCCTCTTTCACACGCCTGCAAAAGCTGACAAGCTCTGCCATAGGACAGCCCCCTCACCGCCGCCGATACCGCACCGAAAACTCATACCCCTCATTCGGCGGAAACAGCTTGGCCACCGCCTTCAACCGATCCGCCAGCGCCGCCGGAGCCAGCAACGGATACTCCCGCTCCCGCAGCTCCGAGTAATCAAAATCGACCGCCAGCGAAAGCAGATAAATCGCAATCGCATCTGAAAACGAAGCCTCCAGAAACTCCAGCTTCGCCTTCTCATCCACCTGGCTCCGATCCGCCAGTGCTGTTGTCCGGCTCTCCCACGCATCCTGGCTCGTCTCTCCCCGCGTCTCCGCCACCGCCTGCGCCCACGCCAGGTCCCCAAACTCCTCCGGCACCCCCGCCGCATCCACAAACGCGTGCGCCACGTTGATGAAGAACTCAAACGAAAGTGCAAACCGGTCATTCAGCAGCCGCGCGGAGATAAACGTAGCCTCATAGCCGGCATCCCCAGCCACCCCAGCAATCGCCACATTCCGGTGACAGATCGCCTCATCCCCCAGCGCCGCCGTATACACCGGAGCGACCAACGTCTCATCGCTTCCCCCGCGATGCCCATCCGCCCTAGCCTCCGCCAGCGCCAGCGGCACAAACACATATGCCCGCCCACTCAACGCCCCGGCAATCCCCATCGGCACCGCCTGCACCAGCCGAGCCAGGTCCGCATCTGTCTGCTGCGTCTCCCCCGTCTGCGCCCATGCAACCCCGTTCACCCCACGTCGCAGCGTCACCGCCGCCGCCACATCCGCGGCCTTCAACAAACCCTTCACCGCGATCACCTCGCCCTGCCCAGCTTCCGCCATAACCAGCTATTCTACTGGGTATGGCCCACCCCACCTATAACGCGCCCCCATCCACTCCACGTACCTTCGGCGCAGGGTACCTCTTCGGAGTCCCCGTCAAAGACATGGGCTGGTTCGCCTCCCTGCTCATGGGCTTCGCCACCGGCTTCCTCGCCTTCTTCGCGGCCACCTTCGTGGCCATCATCACCATCCTCACCCTCAATAGCACCGGCCATCGCCAGATCGACTACGCTTACAGCTACTCCCGCGTCGGCCTCCCCGTCGGCGTCCTGGCCGGCATTCTGGCCTTGAGCTATCTAGGCATGCTCTGGATCCGCCGCCAGACCCGCCGCACCTAATGCATCCGGAAAAGCGGAAGATAGCGAAAGAAGTTCTGCAGCTCGATAAGAAGCAGGTTGGGATCGTATCCCTTCCTTGTCTTTCATAAACGAATCCCACGATAGCTGTAGAAGCTAATGTATGCGAGCAAACGAACTTTTCCGTCCTTTGCCCATACGATTCGAGGTGCTGGGTGAGGGGATTTGGCCGCAAAGTCCTCTGACTCGTCAGTACACGGGACCTCGTATTGACGGACACAGCTTACCTAATTCATCAGAGCTGAGGTACTACTGTGTCCTTTCTCAACCGCGCCACAACCACCGTTGTCCTCATCGCTTCCACAGGCGCTGCCGTAGGAGCATTCGCCGGCCTCGGGTTTGGACGCGCCATTCTCTTTCACACAGCGACCGCTCTACTCTCGGAGTACGCTCAGGTCCTCACCGCACGCGCCGATGATCTGGCTCTGCAGGTAGACACCATATCGGAACACGTCCAGGCGTCGCCGGCTTCCTTTTGTTCCGCGCAAGATATTGCTCTTCTACAGACTGAAACGTTTCGCGCGGATGGTTTGAAAGACGTCGGGCGCACAAACAACGGAAAGCTCTACTGCTCCGCCTTCCTGGGTCAACTCGTCGAACCATTTCCCCACGGGGGTCCAGCGCTAAGACTTCTTGGGGATCTGAACATCTACACCAATGTTCCGATTCTCATGGCTGCCGTAGGGCATAACCGCGCAACTATCCTTGAGAAGGGAACGACGGACGCTGTGCTCAGTCCTAATGCTTTCGCTCGCTGGGACAGACCCTACGCCCACTACGCTATCTTTGCTTTCGATCGCTCCGGCAATCATTCCGCTCGCATCGCTGGATCTGACCTGAGTGTTACGTCGAAGTGGCTTGGCTCGGGTGAGCTTCGGGTTGAGAACGGCCTGATCTTTCAAAACCAGTGCTCCACAAGTCATCCACTCTGTGTGGTTACAACCGAGCCGCTGGCCGTCGTGTAGAGCCGAGGCCGGATCGCGCAGGAGGCCTATGCCGGGCTGGGTAGCATTGCCGGCTTCGGCGTTGGCCTGGCACTCGCTCTTCTCCATCTTCGCAGGGGAAGCCTCGCTCATCAGTTGAGGCGTGATCTGCAGAAGGACTCTCCCTCCCTTTCGCTCGTATACCAGCCAATCCTTGAGATTCAATCGAATCAATGTGTGGGCGCCGAGGCGTTGCTGCGATGGTCTGACAATCACGGCGCTCCTGTGCTGCCCGATATCTTCATTCCGCTCGCCGAGGCTGGCTGCTTCATCCGGGAAGTCACGGAGAGGGTCATTCGAGACGCCACCCGCGACTTAGGCGATCTCCTGCGCAGTGACCGAAGAAAGACCCTCAGTGTGAACATCTCCGTTGCGGATCTTGAAGGGGAGTTCCTGGCAAACCTCCTCCATCGTTATGTGGTTCAAGCAGACATCCAGCCTAGACAGCTTGTCCTTGAACTGACGGAACGTTGCACAGCTGACGTAAAACTTCTCACCGATTCGCTCAAACAAGTGTCCCAGGCGGGCTACAAAATTCACATCGATGACTTCGGCATTGGCTACTCCAGCCTTTCGTATCTCGATCAACTCTCAGTCAATGCCATCAAGATCGACCGCATCTTTACCAAGAGCATCGGGACGCAGGCGATGATCGCCCCGATCTTGCCGCAAATGCTAGCTCTTGCAGAATCACTCGGGATGCAGGTAGTTGTCGAAGGCGTGGAGACTGAAGCTCAGGCTGCCTATCTCAGAACCACGGGACAGAAACTCTGTGTGCAAGGATGGCTTTTAGGTAAGCCGATGAGCGCTGACCGGTTTATCCAGTTCTGCCAAAGCAATGCAGAGGAGACGGCCAGTGAATCCATCCTCGGATGGCCCTCTGCGGCGTTGGAGGTGGCGTTAAAGGTATAGAGGGGATCAAGCTCTCGCCAATCCGTTCTACAATCCCCATCAGTGCTTCTGCAGATCCCATCTCCGGGCCGCCGTCTCCTGGCCATCCTCCTGCTGGCCCTCTTCAGCGCCCCGCTGCTCACGCCCCTTCTCGCCCTCACTGCCGGACCTGACTCCCGCCTCCCCATCTGCTGCCGCCGCAACGGAGCCCATCACTGCGCCGCCTCCATGCAAATGGACGCCCAGGACTCCACCCTGAAGCTCTACCCCCATCCAGACCGCTGCCCCGCCTACCCCCTGCCCTCCAGCCCCAATCCCCACACCGATCTAGCCATCCCCACAGGCTCCCTCCTCACCACAAGCATCACCACCCATCCCGCATCCCCCTACCAGGCCCAGGCCAGAGCCCGCGTCGCCCTCGACCGCGCCCGCCACAAACGCGGCCCCCCTACCCTGCTCTAAACCCCGCTCCGCCCCACCCCAAAAGCACGTCATTCTGACGCTGAGCGAAGCGAAGGGGAAGAACCCCTATATCGGTTTCGCGCGCGCCACCAAACTGCCCCAGGGCAGCCATCCGCCTCCCGGCGAGGACCATTCATGCGCAAGCTCCTCTATCTCTTTTTCCTCCTCATCGTTCCCGTCGCCGCGCGCGCTGGCATCTTCGGCCAGATCCACGGCATCGTCCACGACCCCCAGCACCGCCCCATCCCCAACGCCCAGGTCACCATCCACGCCATCAACTCCGCCTTCGAGGTCTCCGTCGTCACTGCTTCCGACGGCTCCTTCACGGCCTCGTCACTGCCTCTGGGTGATTACACCCTCACCATCACCGCTCCCAGCTTCGCCACCGCGACCCAGACCCTCACCCTGGCCTCTAACACCAGCCCTATCCTCCACTTCGAACTCGCCGTCGCCGCGGCGCACGAGTCCATCTCCGTCACATCTGAAGCCGAACCTGCCAACGTCAACACCGCAACCCCCACCACCCTCATCAACCGGCTCGACATCGCCCAAACCCCCGGTGCCGACCGCACCAACTCCCTCGCCGCCATCACCGACTTCACCCCCGGCGCTTACATGACCCACGACATGCTGCACATGCGCGGCGGCCATCAGGTCGCATGGCAGATCGACGGCGTCGAGATCCCCAACACCAACATCGCCTCCAACCTGGGCGCACAGATCTCCCCACGCGATATCGACTACCTCGAAGTCCAGCGCGGCAGCTACACCGCCGACACCGGCGACCGCACCTACGGCGTCTTCAACGTCGTCCCGCGCACCGGCTTCGAGCGCAGCCGCCAGGCCGAGCTCATCCTGACCGCCGGCTCCTTCCTCCAGACCGACGACCAGCTCAACCTCGGTGACCACTCAGAAAGATTCGCCTGGTACGCCTCCCTCAACGGCAACCGCAGCGACTACGGCCTGGCCCCACCCGTCTCCCATCCTCTCCACGACGCCACCAACGGCTACGGAGGCTTCGCGTCGCTCATCTACAATCGCAGCCCCCGCGACCAGTTCCGCCTCATCACCCAGCTCCGCACCGACTTCTTCCAAATCCCCTACGATCCCGACCCGAACAGCTTCGAAAACCAGCAATACGACTCCTCCGGCCTCCGCGACACCCAGCATGAAAACGACGGCATCGCCGCCTTCTCCTGGCTCCACACCTTCAACCCCTCCACCGTCCTCCAGGTCTCGCCATTCTTCCACTACAACGCCGCCGACTACCGCCCTAACCCCGCAGACATGCCCGTAGCGAGCACCTCCGACCGCACCAGCAACTACGCCGGCGCACAAGCCTCCATCACCACCGAGTTCCACCGCAACACCCTGCAAGCCGGGATCTACTCCTTCGGCCAGCATGACTCCTACCGTTACGGCGCTGTCTTCAACGACGGTGCCTCCACCAACTTCACCATCCCCGACTCAGCCGCCGGTGGAGTTGTGGAAGCCTATGTCTCCGACAACTACAAGCTCACCTCCTACCTGACCCTCATCGCCGGCCTCCGCCAAACGCACTTCCAAGGCGAGTTCTCCGAGAACTACACCGCCCCCAGATTCGGCGCCGCCCTCCGCATCCCCCGTCTCGATTGGGTATTCCGCGCCTTCTATGGCCGCTTCTACCAGCCCCCACCACTGCTCACCGCGGCCGGGCCTATCGTGAAGTACGCGCAAGTGAATAACACCGCCTTCGCTCCGCTCCACGGCGAGCGCGACGAAGAGCATCAGTTCGGCCTCACGATTCCCTTCCCAAGCCGCAGGCTAAGCGGTTGGGTTTTGGATGTAGACACCTTCAAAACCCGCGCCAACAACTTCCTCGACCACTCCAACATCGGCGAGTCCAGCATCTACTATCCCGTCACCGTCGACGGTGCCCTTATCCGCGCCTGGGAGGCCTCGGTCCGCTCCCCGCGCATCGCTCGTCTCGGCCAGTTTCACCTCGCCTACTCCAACCAGATCGCCGAGCAGCGCGGCAACATCACCGGCGGCCTCATCTGCACGCCCATCGGCGACCCCGCCTGCGACGCCGGCTTCGCCTACACCCCCGTCGACCACGACCAGCGCAACACCCTCAACGTAGGCTTCGCCGCCACCCTGCCCTACCGCATCACCGCCTCCACCAACGTCATGTACAGCTCCGGCTTCGTCAACGGCGACCCCGACCCCGCAACCCCCTACCCCAACGGCTATCTCCCCCAGCACACCACCTTCGATCTCACCCTCGGCCACGCCTTCACCGAAAACATCACGGGCTCAGTCACCGCGATCAATGTAGCCAATCGCCGCGTCCTCCTCGATAACTCCCTCACCTTCGGAGGCTTCCACTTCAACGACCCAAGAGAGATCTACGCCGAGTTCAAATACCGCTTCCACTTCTAGCCCAGCCACCAACCCGGGTGCCCCATCCTTTTCGCAGCCTTATCGCGAATAGGGTGGGGTATCGAGCGAAGCTCGACCGCCTCCCTAACCCCTTGCTTCTCCGAACAAGGAGTTCTTCTCAAACCTGCGGCGGGGGCTTCGCCGGACTCTCGGGAGCCACTGGCTCCGCCGCCTCAGGCTTCACCTCCGTCCCCGGAGCGACAGGAGCAGTCTCCGTCCCTGGAGCGACCGGTTGAGCCGGTTCGACAGGAGAACCGGACTCCGCGGGCGCAGCCGGTTTGACAGGCACTGCGACCGCTGGGGGTTCAAGCGGTGCAGCCGGCCCGGCCGGATCGCCCGGAGCACCCTGCCCGACTCCCGCCAGCGCCTTCACCACATCCGCCCGAACCTCCTCGTACGTCGGCTCGCCCTTGCTATAAAACTTGATCAACCCCTGCGAGCAAGGCCCCGGATACGTATCCAGCGAGTAAGCCCGCCCCCCGTTGGCCGCCTCGTCGGGATGCGCCGCCTTGAAGCTCTCCTGTTCGCTGTCATCCGACTCCAGATCGATGTACGGCCGAAACTCCGGATTCTTACACCGCTCGTCATCCGCCGCCCCGGCATCGCTATTCAGCCCGGCCTGAATAGCCGTCTTTGCCGGACTTCCTTTCGGCAGCAGAAACCGGTACAGCGTGTGGTACGCATCCGCCTGCAGCGGAAACACCACCGTCTGCACACTCACCTGCGCTCCCGCCGGCCCCGCCGCAAACCCATCCACCAGAAACCCCGAAGACCCCTCCAGCTGCGCATCTGCCCCACCCCGCTTCGCCTTCTCGAGGTCCGCAAGCTCCCGGTCGAACTCCTCCCACCGTCCCAGCCTCGCCTCCACCTGCATCTGCGCCAAATGCAGCGGCCAGGGCTGAGTCGGATGCGCAGCCAGCGCTCGGCCGAACAGGTCCAGCGCCTCCTTATTCCGCCCGGAGTAAAACGCCGCCTGCGCTGAGTACCGCAGCACCCGCAGATCCTTTGGAAACGCTTTACGCGCCGGCCACAACGCCGCATAGGCTCCCGCCGCATCGCCCTTCCGCAGCAACTCCAGCCCCGGCTTCATCAACTCATCCCGCCGCGCCCGGTCCGCCGGACTTAGCGTCTCCGCACCCTCCTCCGGCGTAGCCGAAACCACAGCCTGCCCCTCTGCCGAACTCGCCGGCGCGGCCGCTGGCTCCTGCGCAGCCCCAATCAGAAGAACCAAAAGTAACCAACACATACCCGGCATGCTGAAAGAACCCTCCTAACCAGCATACCCATCCATCGGTCCGTTACCGGTATGCAGACAAGCGAATCAGAGGCTTGCCGCCGATGCTTCCGTTGTCTCACCCGAATGTTGACTCATCATTTTGCCAGACCACCATCCAGGGCTCAGGCGTAGAGGTCACGGAGATGACCTCGCGTGGCCTCGTAGCAGGCACATGCGGCCGCTTCCAAACCTTTGCGGTCCAGAATGCTGATCCTGCCCCGATTGTGACCGATCAGCGACTGCCGCTCGAAGGTCCTGGCCAGCACATTGATCGTCGTCCGTCCGCTCCCAAGAATATGCGCCAGGAACTGCTGGGTCAGCCGGAACTCGTCCCGGGCGGAACGATCCTGCACCGTCAGCAGCCAGCGCGCAAACCTCGGCCCCGCGTCATGCATCCGGTTGCACGCTGCGGTCTGCCCCAGGTGCGCCATCTGGTGCTGGACGTACTGCAGGATCGCTGCCCGAATGCCGTGCGAGTCGTTGAAGAGCTGATCCAGATCACGAAACGGAACCCGGTAAGCGCTGCCCGCAATCTGAATCAGGCACTGGGAAACCGAAGGAGAGGTGCCAAGCAGGTGAAAGCTGCCGGTCATGCCTTCGAACCCGACCAGTCCAATCTCGACAATCTCGCCGTCCTCGAGCTCCACCACCTCGGAGGCCAGCGCGCTCAGCATAAAGTAGGCGTGCTCCGGCCGGTCGCGGCTCTCGGAGATTACCTCTTTCTGCTCTAAATCAACCAGAGTCGCGTGGCTCAGGAGGTGTTTGCGATCTTTAACGGTCAGTGACTGCAGCAGACGGTTGGTCTCAGACATCTACGCTTGCGCTCCTGGCTGGAACTGTGCAGAAAACACCCCAACCGTATCCAGAGGTAGATGGGATCTGCGAAAGAGGATGATGCAAGGGGCGGTCGCTACTCCGCCAAGGCGTCTCCTTATCGCTTTAGACGCAAAGATCGTCCCTTTGAGCCTCTTGGCCCTAAGTGTTCAGCATCCTACACTTTGGATGCCCCCAAGGTTGCGCCATCTCAGACGCGTCGAGGCATTTTCAGAGGAAAGACAAAGTTTTTGAGTTCAGGCCTCTCGCTGAGAAGTGTTCAGCATCCTACACTTTGAAAGAGGGCGGAGCGTTGCAGGTATCGATCCGAAGACGCCACCCCCAACCCCAAACCAGGCAACCGATCTTCCCGCGGATACCCCTTTCAGCTGAGTTCTGTCCCTTCCACCACGTGCCTGCGGCGCGCATTGCGGCGGCTTTGCGCGCACTCCGCGGCAAAGCTGGTAAAGGCTGATCTCGGCTCACCCTTCACCGCTCGGCTCGGCGCATCGACGGTCGTGACCATGCCGGCAACCCGCAACACAGGAGAACATAATGTTTATCATCTGGTGGATCATCGTCGGCTTGATTGCCGGCTTCATCACGGGCAAGATCATGCAGGGCAGCGGCTTCGGTCCGATTATGGACATCGTCGTCGGCATCGTCGGAGCCGTCATTGGCGGCTTCATCATGCAAGCCCTTGGCTTCGCCGGTCAGGGAGGTCTTCTCTACACCATCCTCGTAGCCGTCGTAGGCGCGGTCCTGCTTACCCTGCTCTTGCGGCTGGTCACACGAAAAGCGTGACCGCCGGCCACAAGGCTCAGAAGGGGACGACCCGCACCCCAAAGTCCGGTCGTCTCCCAACCTCCTTCAACTCCTGCATGCGCTTTGAAGAAACTTGACAAAGCATCCCTCAGAGACCCCCCCTTACGATTCGACGAAACCCCATAACCCCAGCCGAGTACCCCTCAACAAAACCCAAGTCCAGACCTAACCCCTTGTTTTTGAATATTTTGCCCACTTTATGGGGGGGAGGGGGGGTAGTTCCCAACTGAGAACATACAACATCTCTCACTGGACTCTGCTGTGCCGATAGCCCGCCGCCGTCAAAGCTCCCAGAAGCTCCATAACCTGTTCCCGCCCGCGCGTCTCCATCGTAATATCGATGACCGTATCCCCCAGATTGACGCCGTAATAAGCCCTGTTATAGAGCGTATTCACAATATTCGCCCGATGCTGCGCGATCAGCCGCGTCAGCTCCGCCAGCGCGCCGGGCTTGTCCAGCAGGTGAATCCGCAGCAGGATCAGCCGTCCATCCTGCACCAATCCACGCTCGATGATCCGCGACAGCAGCGTCACATCAATATTCCCCCCGCAGACGAGCACGCCCGTCGCAACCCCCTTCCGCAGTGAGAGCGACGTCTTGCCCTGCAGCAGCGCAGCCAGCGCCGCCGCACCCGCGCCCTCCGCCAGCGTCTTCTCCCGCTCCAGCAGGATCAGGATCGCCGAGGCGATCTCATCCTCATCCACCGTGACGATCTCATCCACATACCGCTCGACCACCGGATACGTGACGTTCCCCGCCCGCCGCACGGCGATGCCATCCGCGATAGTCGTCCCTGCCTCCACCGTCACCGGCCCACCCGCCTCCACCGCCCGCTGCATCGACGGCAGCCGCGACGTCTGCACCCCGATCACCCGTATGGAAGGCTTCAGCCCCTTGGCCGCACACGCAATCCCGCCAATCAGTCCCCCTCCTCCAATGGGCACGATCAGCGCCTCCAGCGTGGGCACCTGCTCGAGCATCTCCAGCGCAATGGTACCCTGCCCCGCCATCACCGCCGCGTCGTCGAACGGGTGCAGGAAGACCATGCCCTCGCCCTCGCACAGCCGGGTCGCCTCCGCGCACGCCTCGTCGTAGTTCGCTCCGTGCAGGATCACCTCTGCCCCAAACTCCCGCGTCGCCGTCACCTTCACCAGCGGCGTCGCCAGCGGCATCACGATGACGCTCCGCACCCCCAGCCGAGACGCGTGGTACGCCACCCCCTGCGCATGGTTCCCCGCACTCGCCGCCACCACCCCCCGCCCCGCCTCTTCCGCCGTCAACATCGCCAGCCGATTGAGTGCCCCCCGCTCCTTGAAGCTGCCGGTCATCTGCAGGTTTTCAAGCTTCAGGTAAACCTGCTGCCCGGTCAGCCGCGAGAGTGTCTCAGAGCGAGCGCACGGGGTCTGGTAGATCTTGCCGCACAGACGCTCGCGTGCAGCAAGAACGTCGGCAAGGCTGATAGCCAGAGCATGTGTAGAAGTCACGTTCATCCTCAAAGACTAACGGAGCTTAGGATTGCCCGGCCTGAACATAGGCAAAGAAGATGCAGAACTTCCTAGTCCACGCCCTAACGCAGGGCAAGCCAAAGCGCATCGACCTGTTCGCTTAGATGGGCAAGCGAGCCGTCGTTCTGCAACACGAAATCACACTGCGCAGCCTTGATCTGGTCCGGGATCATCTGATCGAGCCGGCGGCTCGCCTCGGCGCGCAACGCCTCAGTGTCTCCGCCACCCGCTCTTGTAACGAAGCGATCCATTTTGAGTGAGTCGGGTGCCGTAACCAGCACGAGATGATCGAAGCGATTTCGCCACCCGCTGCCGTGCCGAGTCTCGAAGATCAGCGCAGATTCGACCACCAGGACGGCCTGCGGATCGCGGGCAAAGATCTCTTCCGAGAGCTCGCCCTGCAGAGCGATCGTCGCGGGGTGAACGATCGCATTCAACTCTTCTACCCGGCCTTCAGAGAAGGCAAGGCGAGCGAGCAAAGGACGATTGAGGTAACCCTCAGGCAGCAGCACATTGGATCCAAAACGGTCAACAATAGCTGCGAAGACGGCTGTCCCAGGCTGCATGAGGCTGCGGCCAATCTCATCCGCCGAAAGGATGTGCGCGCCCTTCTTCGCCAGCATCGCGGCCGCGGTCGACTTGCCACTTCCAAGACCGCCGGTAAGGCCGACACGCAGACCGGGTCTGCCGCCAGACATGGCTAGAGCCCTCGCCTCAGCTTGGCGGCCTTCACTGTGTTGGACATGAGCATGGCAATCGTAAGCGCGCCGACCCCGCCGGGCACAGGCGTGTAAGCAGAGGAGAGACGAAACGCCGCCGGATCGATATCGCCCACAACCACCGAGCCGCGCTTGGCGAAGGTCGCTTGCCGTGCAGGGTCATCCCCAAAGAAGCGAGTTACTTCAGCTGCCTCGGTGATGCGATTGATGCCGACGTCCACCAGGACAGCTCCGGGCTTGACCATCTCCGGCGTCACAAAGCCCGCCCTGCCGATTGCGGCTACAAGAATGTCTGCCTGGCGCGTAACCTCCGGTAGATCGATCGTCTTACTATGGCAAATCGTCACGGTGGCGGAAGCATTCAAAAGCAGCATGGCCATAGGCTTGCCAACGATGTCCGACCGGCCAAGCACCACAGCATTCCTCCCCGAAACTGGGAGATTGCGACGACGCATCATCTCCATGACTCCCGCAGGCGTACAAGGCTGAAGCCCGGGCTGGTCGGAGACGAGCCGCCCCACATTCACAGGATGAAAGCCGTCCACATCCTTGGCCGGAGAGACAGCCTCGAGCAGCCGCTTGGTATCGACATGCTTCGGCAGCGGAAGCTGGATGAGTATGCCGTCAATCTCATCGCGAACGTTCAGGTTCTCCACTATCCCAAGCAGCTCTCCCGTGGTGACAGACTCAGGCGGCGTAATCATCTCCGAGTAAATGCCCAGCTCGCCGCAGGTCTTCACCTTGCTACGCACGTAAATCTCGCTTGCGGCAACCGAGCCGACGAGAATGACCGCGAGACCCGGGCGAAGCTCATGGAAGGTCGGCGACTGAACCTCGGCAGCGACTTCAGCTCTAATCTCGGCGGCAATGGCGACGCCGTCCAGGACGACTGGGGCTACCAACGAGGAATCCTGCATAGGTCGATTTTAGACCGGCGCTCTCAGCTCTTGCAGGCGTCTAGACTGGGGGGATGACGATTACGCAGGCGCAGTTGGATCGGGTCGTGTGTCCGGTGTGCCAGGAGCGGTTATTGCTGGTCGCGGAAGCAATCGACTGTGTCGGATGTGGGCGGCGGTACCCAATCGTGGATGGGCTGCCCGTTCTTCTTGCGGGACGTGCAACAGGACGGCGCGGATAACCCAAGGAATGTGCGTACGGGCAAAGCGAGAACGCTCCGCCTCATGACCACCGTGCATCCCACACCGATGAATGAAATCCAGAAGTTTTCCGAAGCGGATCTGAGCAGCCTCCGCGATGGACTTCGGCAGTCCGGGCTAGACTCACTCCAATGGGCTGAGCTGCTGATGGCATTCCTCACGGAGCGCGGCTATGGCGCGTCCAGCGACGAGGCCCGGAATGCCGCGCGGCGGATTGAGCCGCTGGCATGCACGCTGCCCAGGCTGCAGGAAGAGCTCGAGCGCTTGGCCTGGGTTATGTGAGCGGTTTGTCGCGTCCAGAACACAGGCCCCTGAAAGGCGGGTGGAATTAGCACCGGCACGCGGTTTTATTTACGGTTGAGTCATGTTGCTTGATCTCCGTAAGATGCAATCCTGTGCTTCGCTTTTCCTAGTAAGTCTCCTGGGTGTTCCAACCATAAGCCAGGCGCAGAGCACTGCCCAGGCGATGCAGCAAGGGGCGGCACAGGCGCAGAGTCAGACACAGACCGGCAATGCAAGCTCCGTTCCAGAACCCAAGAACGCCGGTTCGGTGCAACAGGGAACGCCAGCCTCGACAGGCTCGGATGCAGGCAAGCAAGGCGAGCAGGGCGGTGACAGCAAGTCGGCCTCCGGTTCCGCAGCAAAGGAGTATGCGTCCGGAAAGAAGACTTCACTGGGACCACTCGATCCCTCGCCAGCTCCGCCGAAGACTTCAGGCCGACCGCGGATCGGTCTTGCCATGGGCGGTGGCGGAGCCTTGGCGCTCTCTGAGGTCGGTGTCCTGCAGTGGTTTGAGGAACACCGTATCCCTGTGGATGTGATCGCCGGAACCTCGATGGGCTGCATGGTCTCGGCGCTTTACTCCACGGGACGAACCCCGGACCAGCTCAAGGACGTAATGAACGATAAGGTCTTCGCGAGCGTCTTCTCGTTTGCCCAGACGTACACCTCCAAGTCTTTCCGCCGGCGGGAAGACTCGCGGGATTTGCCGAACGGCGTCACCATTGGGCTGCGGCACGGCGTGAGCTTTCGCAACGCTGTGCTCACCGACCAGGGGCTGAACTCGTTTCTAGACCGGCAGTTCCTGCGCTACGACGATCAGACCGACTTCAACACGTTACCAATCCCGCTCCGTTGTGTCTCCACCGATCTCAACGATGCGCGCCCGGTCACCTTCGCACGGGGATCGATCCCGGATGCGGTTCGTGCATCCGTCTCGCTGCCCGGCGTCTACGAACCCTTCGAGATGAACGGGCATGAGTACGTCGATGGCGGCGTGCTGGATAACCTGCCAACCAGCTCCGTGCACGAGATGAATGCGGATGTCGTGCTGGCGGTGTCGTTACCGCTTTCTCCCGTGAGCAAAGGTGATCTGAACTCGCTCCTGGGGGTGTTGCAACGATCCTTTTCGGTTGCCATTGAAGGCGCGGAACGCGAGCAACGGAAGCAAGCGAACGTGGTCATCATGCCGGACCTTAAGGGCTTTACAGCCAACAACTATCTGAAGACCATTGATCTCGCGAAACGCGGGTATGCGGCTGCGGAGGCAAGTCGCGACGCACTGCTGCCCTACGCGCTGTCTGACGCCGACTGGCAGGCATACGTGACGCATCGTGCACAGTTACGCCGTGGACCCGCTGGTCCCGTGCTTCGAGTCAGGGTGGATGCACCCTCGCAGGTTGCGACGCTGGCTGTGCAGCGGCTCTTTGCTTCTCTCGTGAATCAGCCGGTGAATACGCGCAAGATCGAAGCCTTGTTGGATAAGGTTCGTGCGGACGGCCGGTATGATGCCGATTACACCGTGGGATATGAGAGTGCGGAGGAGTTTGCGGCGCAGGCTGCGGGAAAGGCACCTCTGCCCAAGGGGACGGCACCGGTACCGGTCGCAATCAATCCAGCGCAGTTGCCTCCCGGCACGGCCTCCTCGCCGCTTGCTCCGGCGGACACTCCGGTACCAACCGCCGGGGCTCCAACCCCGCAGTTGGGTACTGCGCCGACAAGCCACCAGCCAGGACTCTCCGGCTCCGCTGGAGAAGAAGCTTCGCTCGCTGATGCCCCCGATGCTCCGGGGCTCGCCGCCACCGCGCCGGTCAGTTCACAGTCGCTGGAGGACATTGGCGATCGACCGGTCATTCTCGTCACAGTCGCGGAGAAGAAGACAGGACCTCCGTTCCTGCTCCTCGGCGCCAATGTTGAAGCGCAGACTACAGCGGTAACCCGCGCGACGCTCGAAGGCATACTGACGGATCAGGATCTCGGAGGATACGGCGCGGAGCTGCGCACAAACTTCAAGGTTGGCTACCTGACTGAGCTCGGCACCGAGTACTTCCGGCCCTTCAATGCCGTGACCGCGTCGAACTTCGAGTTCTTCGCCGCGCCCCACGCCTCGTTGCTGCGACAGCCGTTCTCCATCTACCAGGATCAGTTCCGGCTTGCGGACAGACAACTGCAGCACCTCACAATCGGCGGCGATATCGGTGTGACCAACCAGCGCACCCAGGAGCTTCGCGCCGGGCTGGACTTCACTCAGGTCAGGTGGGATCTTCTCGTAGGGCAGGACAGTCAGCCGAGCTATAACGGTCAGTCGCAGCGCGCTCGCATCCGTTACCAGTACGACGACCAGGATCGCGCACTTCTGTCGCAGTTCGGCATCCGTGTCTCAGCCGAGGCCGCGTACCTGTACGATGCAGTGGGCTCGCCCAACACCCCACAGTTCCAGGGAAATGGGCTTTATGCACACCGTTTCCACCTGCCCGGCCATGACACCGTGGAGGATCTAAACACAGGCAAGCCGGTCGCCAATCAGGGCAAGCAGGTCTTTTTCTTTGGCTTCAACGCCGGGACCATGCTGAATCACAACGTGGCACAGCCATTCCGCTACACCCTGGGGGGCCCGTTCCGGCTCTCCGCTTCAGCCATCGATGAGTACCGCGGCACGGATTATTTCCTGCTTGAGCCCGCTCTGTTGCGGAGGCTGGCTCAACTCCCACAGCCGCTCGGACAAAGCATCTACGTGGGTGCCGCCTATTCAGTTGGCCACATGTACGCACCGGATGCTCCGACGATCAAGCGCCAGGACGTGCTCTTCGGCCTTTTGGCGGAGACGCCGCTCGGCTTGATTACGGTGGCTCCGGCCATCGGAACAGATGGGCATCGGAAGCTGGTGTTCACCCTCGGCAAGCTGTTTTAGGTCCAAGCTATGGCGACTAAGCAGCCGATCTCTCGCCTGTGCGGGATAACAGCGGCACCGCCGGACAGGCAGTGGTGATGGTGATGACGCTGAGCAGGACACAGATTGTGCCAAGGATGGTGCGGAGGCCGAGGCCTTCACCCGCAAAGAAGTAGCCCAGCAAGACCGCCACTACCGGGTTGACATAGGCGTACGTACCGACCTTCGTCGGCAACTCATGATGGATGAGCCAGATGTATGCGGTGAAGCCGACGATCGATCCCGCGAAGATCAGATAGGCCAACTCGAGCCAGGTTGCCCGCGCGACCGAAGCCGGGTGGAATCGCTGGAACTCGCCCAGGACGCCGGAGGTAAGCGCGAGGAAGAAGCCACCCGCAAGCATCTGTGCTGCGGACGTCATCAATTTCGACTGCGGCAAAGCAGATGGCGAGCCGGGAGCAGGGGCTGCAGACAGCTTGCGCGTCAGCACGGAACCAAGCGACCAACTAACGGCCGCGACGAGCAGAGCGCAGGCTCGGATCCTATCCACCGGAGCACCGCCGAGCGCGAGCGAGTGGCTCATCAGCACCGCTACGCCAAGCAGGCCGACGACAAGGGCAAGCGCCAGGCGAAGCGTGAGTCTCTGGGTTCGAAGCAGGACGATCTCGGCCACGGCTGTGAAGAGTGGAATGGTCGCCATCATGACCGCTGCGATGCCCGAAGGAACACGTTGCTCCGCCCAGAAGAGCGGGCCGTAGTTCAGCAGGAAAGCCAGTACCGCGATAAACGAGGCGTTGATCCACTGGCGGCCGGTCGGGATCTTCTCACCGCGGCTCACAGTCCACAGGAAGAGGATGACTCCTGCCGCAAAGAAGCGCATGGCCGCGAAAAGAAATGGGGGTACTTGCTGCACTCCCATGCGAATGGCAAGGAAGGTCGTACCCCAGACCAGGTAGATGATGGCGAAGGCCAGCAGCGTCTTCCAGTTCGCTGGGCGATCGGAGAGTGCGGGCATGAGCAAAGGCTATCAGGCGAAGCTCCGAAGCCGGTCCACCGCAAGAGCAGCGATCTCATCTTTCAACCTGGTGAATGTGCAGAGAAGAGTAGAGCGCCGTGCATAATCGAGCCATGCCGTCTCTTTGGTCTCCCGCATCCTGGCCTCAACGCTTATCGGAACTTCTCGCCTCTACCGGCGACCTGAAGGCCGCGCCTCTGCGGCGGGATGTGCGCTCCCTCGGTATGCTGCTCGGCCAGGTCCTGCGCGAGCAGGCCCTTCCCGGCATCTACGATTCCGTCGAGCATCTGCGTCAGGCCGCCATCGCCCGACGCGAGACCTTGGACACCTCCGCCACCAACGGCGACGATGCCGGCTCCCCCGATCTTCCCAACGTCCATACGGAGGCGGACGATTCGACCCGCGCCTACCAGCTCGCACGCGCCTTTTCCTTTTACTTCGAGCTCATCAACCTCGCAGAGACCAATCATCGCAAGCGCAGACGGCTCGCGCACCAGCTTGACGAGCAGACCCCGCCTCAGCGCGGCTCGCTACGCGGCACCCTGCGCGCCATGCAGAAGGCCGGGTCCACACCCGATTCCATCCTGGCATGGCTCGACCAGGTCCAGATCTCGCCTGTCTTTACCGCGCATCCCACGGAGGTCGCGCGGCGCTCGGTCATGTTCAAGCGCCGCCGCATCTCCGACCTGCTCGAACGCCTGGACCAGATACCTGTTCCCGGCGCTACACTCGATGCACTTGAGCGCGACCTAACCGCTGAGATCACCGCTCTCTGGCAGACGGACGACGTCCGCGCTCAGCGTCCGACAGTTCGCGACGAGATCCGCATGGCGCTGGACTACTATGAGTCCTCCCTCTTCGACACCTTGCCCGTCCTCTACGCGGAGGTACACGACGCGCTCCTCGCCGAGCTTCCCCCGAACACGCTCATTCCAGCTCGTTCCGAGCTTCCGCTCCTGGTCAGCTTCGGCTCCTGGATCGGTGGCGACCGTGACGGCAATCCTTTCGTCACCTCCGAGACGACAGGCGAAGCCCTCGCCATGGCTCGCGAGCTTCTGTTCGCGCACTACCTGCGCCGCCTGCAGGACATCTTCGATCAGTTAGCCAGCTCTACCCAGCAGGCACCCATCTCCGTGGAGCTGCAGGAACTCATCGACCGCTACATGTCTCAACTTCAGCCTGTCGGGAATGCTGCGTTCCTGCCTGAGCCGGGTAAGCCGCGTTTTCCCTTCCTGGAGCGCTTTCCCCATGAGTCGATCCGCCTCCTGATTACCTGCATGATGATTCGCCTCGGCGGCAACCCCCAGCCTTCCGTGAAGCTCTCCCTCCCGCCTTACTCCGCTGCAAAGGAATTGCTCGCCGATCTCACCACCTTGCAATCTTCGCTGGAACGGAATCACGGCGAGCGGCTCGCCGCCATGCTCATCGATCCCTTGCTCCTGGAGGTGCGGACCTATGGCCTGCATCTGCAGGCGCTCGACCTCCGTCAGCATGCCCGGGTTCACACCGCCGCCATGGCAGAGCTCTCGCAGATTTCTGCAATAGACGGAGCTGCGGAGACGGTCCTAAGCCTCGCCCCCGCGCTGACGGCACAAACCACTGAAGTTCTGGAGACTTTCCGCACCCTTGCGAGCCTGAAGCGGACCTTTCCGCCCGAGTCTCTCCCCCGGTACGTCATCTCAGGGGCTACCAGCGCCGGGGACGTGCTCAATGTCATCCGTCTAGCCCGCCTCGGCGGCGTCAGCGTGGAGGGCGCAGAGAACGATCCCGGCCTGCAGCCCGTCCCGCTCTTCGAGTCCATCGAGGACCTGCGCAACGCCGGCAGTATCTGCCGCGAGCTTTGGGCGAGCGACGCCTATCAACCTCTGCTCGCAAGCTGGGACCAAACCCAGGAAGTTATGCTCGGCTACTCCGACTCGAACAAGGACGGCGGCATGATCACCAGCACCTGGGAGATCTACAAAGCCCACCGCGCCCTGCACCAGGTAGCGGCCGAGACCGGGATCACCCTCAGGCTCTTCCACGGACGGGGCGGGACCGTGGGACGGGGAGGCGGTCCCACCCATCGTGCCATCTTCGCCCAGCCCACCGGCAGCTTCTCCGGGCAGCTTCGCCTCACCGAGCAGGGCGAAGTGCTCAACTGGAAGTACTCGGACGTGGTTCTCGCCGAACGCAACCTCGAGCTCATGATCGCGGCCGGCCTGGACGCACTTGCCCGCCCGTCCACCGGCGATCCTCACCTCAACGGCATTCTGCTCCCCGAGTGGGAAGTGATTCTCGATGCGCTCTCCGCATCCTCTTACGCCTTCTATCGCACTCATATCGTCGAAGATCCGGAGACCTTTACCTACTTCGAGCAGGCCACCCCGGTAGCCGAGCTGGAGCATGCGCGCATCGGGTCTCGGCCAGCCAAGCGCACCGACGCCTCCTCCGCGAAGCAGCGGAGTATGGAAGATCTCCGGGCTATCCCATGGGTCTTCGGCTGGATGCAGTCACGGCATCTTGTGCCGGCCTGGTTCGGCGTCGGCCACGCCCTTCGGGGTTACGTGGACGCAAACCCGGATGGCCTCGTCCACCTACAGGACCTCTTTCGCTCTTTCCCTCTCTTTATCGACATGCTCCGCAATGTCGAGATGGCGCTCGCGAAGGCCGACTTCGGCATCGCCCGGCTTTATGCTTCCCTCGTAGAAGATGGGGCGTTGCGAGACCGCGTCTTCAACCATCTGCAGCAGGAGTTTGAGCTCACGCGCCGCATGATCCTCGATGTGACCCAACAGTCTTCGTTGCTCGAGCGCAATCCTGTTCTCGAGCAAAGCATTCGTCTGCGCAATCCTTATGTCGATCCGCTCTCTTTGTTGCAGATCGATTTGATCCGCCGCAAACGTGCCCTTGGACCGGACACGGAGGCCTCCTCGGAGCTCAACCGCGCCATTACCGCGACCATCAACGGCATCAGCGCCGGCCTGCGCAATACCGGTTGACGCCTGCCCCCCTCCCCCCCTTATTTGCGCAAAGTCTTCAAAGCATGAGGCTTAGGTCTGGACTTCGGTAGAGCGAAGAGCCGGCTCTGTAGACCTTTGAACGGGAGAATGTTACCCCGAGGGCGGCGCGGCGAGGGTTCGACGATCTGCCCCTGCAGCAGCGCGGGACCAAGTACGAGTGTCCCGTTACAGAAGTGCGCCTCATGGCGGAACCTCAGTCTCCAGGTTAAAGTTTGCTCCCCGGCTCACCGATAACGGCGGTGGAGGTTGTACCCCTCATGTCTGAGCGCTTCCGTTCCTGCCGTCTTTTTGTGTCCATGCTGCTGTGCTCCCTGAGCCTTGCCTTCTCCGGGTGCGCCGGCGGACATCCCTCCGCAGGAAACATCGAGATCACTGCCGCGAATGCGCTGCTTACCGCCGGCGCCTCCACACAGCTTTCCGCCACGAGCAACAGCCTCATCAACGGCTCGAACGACATCACCTCCAAAGCCTCCTGGAGCTCCAGCAACTCGGCCGTGGCGACCGTTACCTCCACCGGGTATCTCACGGGCGTCTCTTCAGGCACGGCGATCATCACCGCCTCCTATGAGCAAGCCTCCGGCTCGCTCGCCATGGCCATTGGTGCGCCCCTCACCACGACACTCACGGTCACGCCCGCGAACGCATCCGTCATCGCCGGTGGAACCCAGCAGTACAAGGCCCAGGCGATCTACGCGAACAACACGGCGGCGGATGTCTCTGCCACCGCGCAGTGGTCGGTCGCACCATCGAGCGTCGGCACCATCTCGAGCACCGGCCTGCTCAGCGTGCTCGCGCCCGGCAACTTCACCGTGACCGCGGTCAGCGGGCTAAAGCTGGCCGCGGTGACCGGAACTTCCGCTGCTTCCGCCCTGGCCTCGATCTCGATCACGCCCGCCACGTCCAGCATCGCGGGCGGATCGACGCAACAGTTCAAGGCAACCGCGACCTACAACAACCAGACCACTGCGGACATCTCTTCTTCCGTCACCTGGACTTCCAGCGACACGTCTCGGCTGACGGTCAACGCCTCCGGTCTGGCCACCGCGATCGGCAACAGCCCAACCTCGACCGTCCAGCTCACGGCCGCCAGCGGATCGATCTCAGCCACGGTTCCGGTCACCATCACGCCCGGCTCGGTCGTCGCCCAGCTGATCGTGGAGCCCACCAGCAGCAGCATCGCCACCGGCTCGGCCGAGCAGCATACCGCCACCGCCTACTACGCGGACGGCACGCAGCGGGATGTCACCAGTGAGGTCACCTGGTCCACAACAGAGAGCAGTTCCTCCACGAAGGCTTCTTCTCGCGCCTCTCATCCGCGCGACTCTACCGTCGTTACGATTGCGTCGGACGGCGTTGACTACGGTAGCGCACCCGGCACCACGACCCTGCAGGCAAGCCTCGGTGCTCTGCAGAGCAACACGACCGTCATCGTCACACCGGCCACTGTCACTTCACTCAGCATCAACTCCACCAAGGATCTGTTCCCAGTCGCATCCATGCAAGCGGTCCAGCTCATCGGTATCTTCTCCGATGGATCCATGCAGGACCTCAGTCTCACCGCGAATTGGACGAGCTCCAACCCGCTCGTCGCCACCATTTCACCTACGGGGCTGGCAACGGGTGTTTCACCCGGTGCGGTCACCTTCGGCGCCAGTTTCGGGGGGCTTTCTACCTCAACCAACTTTTCCGTACTTCCCTCCACGCTCATCTCGCTGACGCTTGCGTCCAGGTATGCGGCAGATCTTACCGGCTTGACCCAGCCGCTGCAGGTGATCGGCACCTACTCCGATGGCTCGACCCATGACGTCACCTCGCTGGCAACCTTCCAAAGCGCTGACCCGACCGTCTTCGCCGTCGACAAAGCCGGGACCGCCTATGGCGTCTCTCAAGGTATAACGCAGATCAGCGCGACCGTCGGCGGCCTGACTGCGATTCAAACGTTCGCGTCCTTCACCGATCCATTGACTTCCATCCAAATTCTTCCGGTCGTCCCCAGGATTCCTCTTGGAACGCAGTATCCCTTTAGCGCACTCGCTCAATCGACCAGCGGCATCGCCATCGATGTCAGCTACCCCGCGGTGTGGCGCTCATCCGATCCCTCGGTCCTTACCATCAATGGGAGTGGAGTGGTCAAGACAGGCAGTGCCGGTACAGCTACCATCAGCGCGACCGTCCTCGGGGTGACAGGCGTCAGCCAGACGATTGAAGTCACGAATGCGAAGGTGGTCCAGGTGCTCGTCTTCAAGGGTGAACGTGACCTGTCTCCAACCACCATCGCAGCAGGAACAGCACAACAGCTGAATGCCATCGCATACTTTGACGATGGCAGCGTGCAGCTCGCCCCACAAGACGTCACCTGGCAGGTCGCCGATAAGAACATCGCCTCCATCGATACCAATGGGCTCGTCCGTGGGACATCGCCGGGACTGACTCAGGTCACCGCCAGCCTGATGGGATTTACCTCTTCGAACTCGCTTACCGTCACCAACGCGACTCTCATCTCCACGGCGATCACACCAGGCAACATCGAGCTTCCCATCGGCACCTATCGCCAGTTCACGCTCACTGGAAGCTTCTCCGACGGCAGCACGCAAGATCTCACCCCGGACGCCATCTTCCAGACCTCGAGCCCTACGATCGCGTCCATCGTTCCCCAGGGTCTCGTCCTCGGGATCGAGGCCGGAGTCGGCCAGATTACCGCCAAGTACGGATACTTCAGCGCATCCACCCCGGTCAACGTCGCCAATATCAGCCTGACCGGAATTACCCTCGCCCCCACGCCTCCCGCACCTGCCAGGCTCCGCGTGGACAGGGGAGAGTTCTATACCGCCATCGGCACCTTCAGCGACGGCTACACAATGGATCTCCTCAACAACGCCGTGTTCAGCTCCAGCGATCCCGACGTTGCCCGCGTGCTCCAGGATAGTCTTGCGCTTGGTGTCAGCATTGGCACCACGCAGGTCTCTGCCACGTATCGCGGCATCACCGCATCCACCAGCCTCCAGGTCTACAGCAATGTCCTTTCGTCGCTGCAGGTCTCCCCTGCCATCACCAACATCACCTCCGGAACCACCCAGCAGTTCAACATCTCCGGGCTCTACGCGGATGGTACAAGCGACGATCTCACGAGTCTGGTCACCTGGACGTCTTCCGATCCTTCGCTGCTCAGCGTCACTCCAGCCGGGCTTGTTTCAGCGCTCCAGACGCTGAGCACCACTTCGGTCACCATAACCGCTACCTACGGTACGTCGACTGCATCGTTCATCCTGAACGTGCAGCCGGTGGGCGGCGGCGGTTCTACGGCTACACTCTCCTCCATCGTCGTTACACCCACCAGCAGCCGCATCGCGAAGGGCACCACCAAGCAGCTCACGGCCACCGGGATGTACTCGGACGGCAGCACCGCGGATATCAGCTCGCAGGTCACCTGGAGCAGTCCGGCCCCCTCCATCGCCATCGTCAGCGACACCGGGCTCGTCACCGGGCTTGCAACCGGCCAGGCGAACGTACAAGCCAGCGTCAGCTCTCTGACAGGCAGCGCCGTTGTCCTCGTCAGTGCGGCCACGTTGCAATCCTTGTCGATCAGCCCCAGCGGAGCGGTCTTCGCGCCGGGAGCCAACCAGCAGTTCACGCTGACCGGAACCTTCTCCGACGGCAGCAGCCAGACGCTTACCTCCGGCGTTAGCTGGAGCAGCTCCAATCCTGCCGTGGCCAGCATTGACGCCAGCGGCCTTGCCAAAGGGGTCGCTCGTGGACCGGTCCAGTTCACCGGGAGCTACGGCGGTCAGTCCGTCACCTCTTCCGTCGCGACCGTCACGTCCGCAACCCTGGTCTCGATCGCGGTCACGCCGGCGAACGTGAGCCTCGCCAAAGGGACGAACCAGCAGTTCACCGTCATCGGAACCTACTCCGATGGCTCGACGATGGACCTGACCCAATCCTCGACCTTCTCCAGCTCGAACCCGTCGGTCCTGGGCATTACCTCTACCGGCGTCGCCACGGCCGGCGGCGTTGGAAGCGCTCAGATCACCGTCTCCTCCGGCGGCATCACCTACACCACCCAGCCCGTCAACGTCACGCCGGCAACGTTGTCCTCCATCGCGATCACGCCCATGAGCCCGTCGATCGCGGCCGGCACCATGCAGCAGTTCACCGCCACCGGCACCTTCTCCGACGGGAGCACACAGGATCTCAGCAGCCAGGTCGTATGGTCCTCGTCCAACCCGCAGGCCATCACCATCGATCAGAGCGGAAACGCCACCAGCAGCTCCCCCGGCTCCGCACAGATCTCCGCGGCGTACAGCGGCGTCACCGGTACCAGCGGAACGGTTACGGTCACACCCGCGACGCTGACCGCCATCCTGGTCCAGCCCTCAACCGCGCAGCTTGCCAAAGGCACCACGCAGCAGCTCACCGCCACGGGCATCTTCACCGACGGCACCAGCCAGAACCTCTCCACGCAAGTCACCTGGACAAGTTCGAACGGGACCGTTGTCGGCGTCGATGCCGACGGGCTCGTCACCGCGACCGGTACCGGAAACGCACAGGTCACCGCGGCATCCATGGGCAAGTCCGGCGTCTCCAGCTTCACGGTTACACCCGCCACGCTGGTCTCGATCTCCTTCACGCCGCCCGACCCCACCGTCGCCTCCGGCACGACGACCACGGTTATGGTGACGGGAACCTACTCCGACGGGAGCATGCAGGACCTCACCAGCAGCGCGTCCTTTGTCTCCTCCAACCCGGCGGTGGCGACAGCCGGCATGGACGGCATGCTCGCCGGTGTCGCACCCGGTACGGCAAGCATCACGGTGCAAGCAGGCGGCCAGACCAGCAGCTTCGATGTCACGGTCTCGGCAGCCACCATCGTTTCACTCGCCATCACTCCGAACCCGCCCAACTCTCTCGCCATCGGGACGACGGAGCAGTTCACCGCGACCGGAACCTTCTCCGACGGCAGCACCCAGAACGTCTCCAGCTCCGCGATCTGGCTCAGTTCGAACAACCAGGTTGCAACCGTAACCAACACCGGCCTCGCCACGGGTGTCAGCCTCGGCAACGTCACGATCAGCGCGATGTTCGAGGGCCAGTCCGCGACGACGCCGAGCTTCGCCGTCACCCCGGCCATCGTAGCCAGCATTACCGTCTCCCCGCAGAACCCGTCGGTCGCTTCAGGCAATACGCAGCAGTTCACCGCCTTCGCGACCTACACCAACAACACCTCGCAGGACGTCTCCGCGACGGTGACCTGGTCCTCCTCCAATCCCCTCGTCGCCAGCATCAACACCTCCGGCCTGGCAACGACGCTGATTCCCGGGAGCAGCACCATCACCGCGCTGCTCGGAACGCTCTCCGGCACTGCCAACCTCACCGTAACCGCGGCGCCGGCTCCGACGCTGCAGAGCATCGCCGTCACCCCAGGCTCGAACAACTCCATCGCGACGGGCTCGACCGAACAGTTCACCGCGACCGGGACCTACTCCGACGGCTCGACCCAGAACCTCACCACGCAGGTTACCTGGACCTCGTCCAACGTGGCATTCGCCACCATCAATAGCTCCGGGCTGGCGACCGGCGTTGCCGCGGGCAGCGTCACCATCCAGGCCGCGCTCAACGGCACCAGCGGCTCCGCACCCCTGACCGTCACCACCGCGGTTGCCGTCCTGCAGACGATCACGGTTGCACCAGGCTTCGCCTCCGTCATCCCCACCGGCACGCAGCAGTTTACCGCCACCGGTCATTACTCGGATTCGACTACCCAGGACCTGACCATGCAGGTCACCTGGTCATCCTCGAACACTTTGACTGCCATGATCAGCGCCTCCGGCCTTGCCACCGGCGTGGTTCCCGGCAATGTCACCATTACCGCCGTCCTGAACACCACCACGGGCACAGCGAGCTTTACCGTCAGCGTTCCACCCGCCACCTTGCAATCGATCGCCGTCACCCCGGCCGGCGCTTCGATCGTCACCGGCGCAACCCAGCAGTACACCGCAACCGGGACGTACTCGGACGCCTCCACCCAGAACCTCACCAGCCAGGTCACCTGGTCCTCCAGCACCAGCGCCGCCAGCATCAACAGCGCGGGTCTCGCCACCGCTGTCGCACCCGGCAGCCCAACCATCCAGGCCACGCTCAACGGCACCACGGGCACTGCCGGCCTTACCGTCACCTCGGCTGCCGTGACCCTGCAATCCATCGCAGTCACTCCAGCCTCGGCCATGATCGCCAAGTCCGCGACCCAGCAGTTCACCGCTACGGGCACCTACTCGGATGCCTCCACCCAGAACCTCACCTCGCAGGTCACCTGGAGTTCTTCAGTCCCGGGCATCGCCACCATCGATCCGACCGGTCTCGCTACCGGCCAGCTCCCCGGCGTCACTCAGATCAGCGCAGCGCTCTCCGGCCAGACCGGCCCCGCCACGCTCACCGTGAATCCCGCAACCATCACCTCCATCGCGGTCACCCCGGCCACCGCGACCGTGGCCGACGGCACCACCCAGCAGTACAAGGCCGTCGCTTCCTTCTCAGACGGCTCGACCCAGGACCTCACCAACACCGTCTCCTGGTCCTCCAGCATTCCGGCGGACGCCACCATCAACTCCTCCGGCCTGGCCTCGACCACTGCTACCGGAACCGTCACCATCTCCGCGCAGTCCGGCGGCCAGACCGGCACCGCGACCCTGACCATCTCAAACGCCACGCCCAACGGCCTGCAGATCACCCCATCCTCCATCTCCGGCCTACCCGCCGGCGACTTCCAGCAGCTCACGGCGACCGCCACCTTTACCGATGGCAGCTCCCAAAATGTAACCTCCAGCGCTACGTACTCCACCTCCGATCCCACCGTCGCCACCGTCAACCAGAGCGGCAATGTCTCCGCCGTCGGCCCCGGTTCCGCGACCATCACCGCTACTCTCGGCGGCACCACGGCAACCGTTCCGGTCACCGTCTCGAACGCCACCCTTACGTCCATTACCGTCACCCCGGCGAACCCCACCATCCCCGCCGGCCAATCTCAGCAACTCACCGCCACGGGCACCTACTCGGACGGCAGCACCCAGGATCTCTCCAGCTCCGTCACCTGGGCCAGCTCCAACTCCGCCGCCGTCTCCGTCTCCTCAACCGGCAACGTCATGGTGATGACACCCGGCTCCGCGAGCATCACGGCCACCCGCTCCGGCGTTACCGGCTCCGACGCCATCACCGGCTCGAACGCCGTCGTCACCGCCATCTCCGTCAGCCCCGCATCCACGAACCTCGCGGTCGGCCAAACCCAGCAGTTCGCCGCCACCGCCACCTTCAGCGACGGCTCTCAGCAGACCGTCACCGCCTCCGCGCACTGGAGCGTCTCCGATGCCTCGAAGGCATCCATCGCCAACGGCTCCAACGCCGGTCTGCTCACGGCCAATGCTGCAGGTTCTCTCAGCGCCATAGCGACGATCGGCTCGGTAACCGGCTCCGCCTCGGTCACCATCACCGCCGCAACCCTCTCCTCGCTCACCATCAACCCCAGCGCGGTCCTTTCGCTCCCGGCCGGCACCACCAAAGCCCTTACGGTCACGGCTGTCTACTCGGACAACTCCAACGCCGACGTCACCAGCCAGGTCACCTGGACCTCAGGCCAGGCCTCAACCGCCTTCGTCGACACCACCGGCCTGCTCCACGGCATCGCCAGCGGTGTCACCACCATCGACGCCCATCTCTCCGGCGTTGACGGGACTGCAGCGGTCACCGTCGGCAACGCTACCCTTACCTCGATTGCCCTCACTCCATCCGCCCCCACCCTCCCACTCGGCCAGACAGTCCAGATGACAGCGACGGGCACCTACTCCGACAACAGCACCGCGGACATCAGCAACCAGGTCAGCTGGACCTCCTCCGCTCCGGCGACTGCAACCATCAGCAGCACCGGCCTTGTGACTCCGGTCGCACCCGGCGCCTCCACCCTTACCGCGGCCCTCAACGGAGTCTCCGGCAGCACTACCGTCACCGTCACTTCTGCGACGCTTCAGACCATCTCCGTCACCTCTGCCCAGGGCACCTTCGCCCTTGGCCAGTCGCTGCCGCTCAAGGCCACCGGCTTCTACTCGGATGGCACAACCCAGGACCTCACCAACTCCGTCGCCTGGACCTCCAGCGCCCCCTCGGTCGGCCTCGTCAGCTCCACCGGCAGTGCCACCGGAGTCTCCACCGGCACCTTCAACGCTCGCGCCACCCTGAACGGCATCACCGGCTCGGAGTCGCTGGTCGTCACCAACGCAACCCTCGTCTCCATCGCCGTCACCCCCAACGGTCAGGTCATCGTCAATGTCACCGGCTCGCACGTCCAGTTCACCGCCACCGGCACCTTCTCGAACGGCACCACGCAGGACCTCACCCACTCCGTCCACTGGGGCACCACGGGTATCGTGGTCGGCAGCATCTCGCAGGCCGGAATCTTCACTCCAACCGGCGTCGGAGCCGGCACGGTTACCGCCACCTCGGGGACCATCACCGGATCTGCATCCCTCACCGTCGTAGCTGTCCCACTCTAACCCGCATCAAGCAGAGAGTCAGAGAAAGAGCACGTCAGAAAGCCCGTTAGCCGCAAAGGCTACCGGGCTTTTCTGTCTTGGACATCAGTCTTTGGACACCAGCCTCTACTGCCCTTCGATCCGGGTCGCCCTGCCCCCCACGAACGTAACCGTCACCGGCTTGCCCTGGCGATCGAAGTCCACGATCCGATCCCCCGGGGCGCCATCATGCGGCGTCGAAACCTGCCCCAGGGCAATCTGCGTCTCCCGCTCCGTCATCCCGGGAACGGCCTTGTGGGCATCGATCGCGGCCCAGATCTGCGGTCCCCAATAGCTGTAAAGCTGGTGCGGATCGTCATAGAAGAAGATCTGGTCGGACAGCAGCGTCACATCATCGCCCTTCACATACCCCACCGGAACCGCGTACTCCTGCGCATCCGTACCCTTCGTAAACACCAGAAAGATCTGCTTATCCCCCGCCGGAATCCGGAAGGTCGTCTTCTTTGGAGCGACCTGCTCCACCGCATCCTGGATATCGAGCTTCTCTGCTCCCAGCAGCAACCCCGCACTCTTCGTGAAGTCGACCTTCTTCGCCACATACGGGTAGTAGTCCAACTGCCCACCCGCGCTCACCCAGACCGCCTTACCCTTCAGGTCCTTCTCATCGCTCAACGAGTTCGCATGGCTCTGGCGCAGGAACACATCGTCATCCGGATCGATCTTCCGTTCCGGCCCCTTCGCCACCGGCACATCGGCGTTCCGCTCATGGTGGATGTAGGCCACCTCGCCTCCACCCGCAACCACCAGCACCACCAAGCCAGCCAAAGTCAACTTCGCGCCCTTATGCATAAAACCTCACGCTCCTGCGTCAGATTCTAAAGCCAACAGCAGGAACCCATGGACGACACCGAGGCTCAGCCACCGGTGAACGAGCGTCGAAACCCCCGCGGGGTCTGATCCTTTACCGCCTTGAACTGCCGGTTGAAGTTTGCCAGGTTCCCATACCCCACATCATCCGCGATCAAAGCCACCGGCCTGTCTGTGTTCAGCAGCAGCGCACAGGCATTGCCCACCCGGAGCCGCATCACGTACTCGCTGATCGTCGTTCCTGTTTGCAGCCGGAAGAGCCGGTGCAGCGAGCTCCGGCTCACCGCCGCGATCCGCATCAGCTCCTCCACCGTGGTCTCCTCGCGGTAGTGCTCGTTCAAATGCCGCAACACCCGCCCGATCCGCTCCTCCGAAGCCCGCGACAAAGCCTGACCCTCCACTCCTTCGGAGGTCAGCGGCTCCGCCTCACCATCCCGCGCCAGCAGCAACAGCACCTGCAGCAGCGCCGGTAGACGATCGCTCGCCGACTGCCCTACCATCCCCTCTACCAACTTCCTAGCCGCCCCTTTCACCGTCTCAGAAAACGCGATCGCACGGCCTGACCGCTCCAGCAGCCGCAGGATCGGCCGCAACTCGACATGCGGCCGCACCATGCTCTCTACAAACTCCTGGCTGAACCAGAGCACCAGCGCCTGATGCATCTTGGCCGGGTCTACATCGCCATTCGAGCACCACGTATGCGGCACCCTTGGCCCGATCAGCACCAGGTCACCATCCTCGTACGGCGCAATGCTGTCGCCCACAAACCGCTGCCCCCGGCTGTTCAGCGTCAGCGTCAACTCGTACTCGCTGTTGTAGTGCCACTCGAACGGAATCGCCGGCAGACGCCGATCGAACAGTGTCCAGGAGCTCTCCTGGGAAGACGAGATGTGTTCCAGATAAGCGCGCATACCCTGGTCAAACTTCGGACAATCGTATTAGTTTTCGACACTCTATGCGAACATTCCTCTCTTCCAACGGCCTATCGTTCTCTCGTGCGCAAAACAATCATGCGCCGCGCACCAGGAGATCCACCATGAGCCAGACCGCAATCCTAGACCTAACCGAACCCACCACCAAGCAGGGCAAGCCCGGCGATAACGCCCTCACCCCGGCCGTCCTGCGCGAACCCCTCCACCTCCTCAAAAAGAAGCTCCCCCTCCGCGTCCTCTCGCCCGAAGACTTCAAGCGTTGGCAGACCTACGGCTTCGTGGTCATCAAGCAGGCCGTCCCCAAGGCCAACGTCGACGCCCTCGTTAACCTGCTCTGGGAGTTCCAGGAGATGGACCCCAACGATATATCCACCTGGTCCGCCCCGCAGCTTCGCGACCACGCCATGAAGGAACTCAACAACTCCGGCATGGTCGAGATCTACAACCACCAGGCCCTCTGGGAGAACCGCCAGGAGCAGCGCGTCTACGACGCCTTCGTCGATATCTGGGACGACGAACAGCTTTGGGTCACCATCGACCGCGCCAACCTCAACACCCCCAACCGCTCCGGTCGCGCCTTCGCCGGCTTCATCCACACCGACGTGGACACCACCCTCGACCCGCTCCCCGTCAACGTGCAGGGCGTCCTCTCGCTCGTCGACGTGACCGGCGAAACCGGCGGCTTTCAGTGCGTCCCGGAGCTTTTTCGCACCTTCGAGGACTGGAAGCAGCGCCAGCCGGCGGATCGCGACGGCTTCCGCCCCAACGTCGAAGGCTTCGACGTGTACCCCGTCCCCATGCAGGCCGGCGACCTGCTCATCTTCAACTCGCTGCTCGCCCACGGAATCCGCCCCAACACGTCGGAGGACAAGGTCCGCATGGCCCAGTACATCTCCATGAACCCCGCCATGCCGGAGAATGAAGACCTCCGCACCCGCCGCATCGAATCCTGGCAACACCGCCGCGCCCCGGAAGGCTTCGCCTTCCCCGGTGACCCCCGCGAGTGGGAGCTCACCCGCTACCGCACCGCCTCGCTAACCCCTCTCGGCTGCAGGCTCCTTGGCCTCGACTCCTGGTAGGAGGTACTGGGTGCCCCATCCTTTCGCGGCCTCATCGCGATAGGGTGGGGTACGAGCGAAGCGCCATCGCTTGCCTTCCTTCACCCGTGAATCTCTCGTGAATCCGTCCTGAGACGATTGACTTACCTCATGCACCGCCCTAGGTTCAGCCTATCGACAACATGAACTTCGATCAGCTTTTAGCGGACTACAAGCACGCAGTCAACGCCTGGGTCGATGCCATTCACGCCGAAGAGGCTCTTGCCAGTCCGGATCATTCCATGACCGAGATGGAGAAGTGGGATACCGCCGGCCTCCACGTCCACGACGCCGAGCTAGCCGCCAAGAAGGCCCGCGACCTGTACAAGAACGCCCTCCGCAAGAAGAACTACGGCTTCTAACCAGCGTCCAGGGGCCATCCTCGATTGGGGCGATGTCATCGCCGCGCATGCCGGCGTCCCCAACGGACGCTCTTTGTCTGTGCGGTGAAGCGTGGGTTCTCGCGACCGTTACTCCGCTCCGAAATTTACTCTGAATCCCTGACATCCCATTGGACCTCTAACACCCACACAGCTAACACCCACACAGCGCTTGGGCCATCCACCGACATCATTCCCTTTGAACCCATGGAGGAACTGCCCATGAAGTCTCTCGTCCGCTTCTTTGTACTTTGCGTCATCCTGTTCCCTGTCTTCGCGCCTGCCCAGGCTCCCATCGCCTCGCCCCTTCCGGCAGTCCCCACCACGCGTATCCTCGCGATCGGCCACTTCAACGCGCCGCCGACGCCCGATCAGTTTAAGCTTCTGGCTGCGCATGAAGTGCCGGACACGCTTCGTCTCTACCTCGCCGGCAAGATCGACCAGTGGTACTCCATCCAAGGGGCTTACGGCGTTGTCTTCATCCTCAACTACTCCACCGTGGAAGAAGCGCGCACCGCGCTCGAAGCTCTACCCCTCGGACAGGCGAAGCTGATGACCTTTGAACTGATCCCGCTCGGCCCCATCAGCCCGCTCGCATTGCTCCTGCCTCGCCCGGACAAGCCGTCTCAGTAGCGCGCGAACCTCAGTCCTGCGGCTCCTCTTCGCTTAGGTGCACCTCTGCCGCCCGCAGCGAATCCGCCGTCAACTGATCCGCATCCCGCAGCGCCGGGAAGAGGACCGCTGAAGTTCCCGTCACAATCATCGATCCGATTCCGCCGATCACCACCGCCCGCACTGCACCCCACCAGTGCGCCGTCAGTCCGCTCTCGAACTCGCCAAACTCATTCGAGGCCCCGATGAACAGCCAGTTCACCGCGCTCACCCGCCCCCGCATCTCGGGCGGGGTCGCGAGCTGCAGCACGCTGGACCGTACCACCACGCTGACCATGTCGCTCGCTCCGACAAACAGCAGCGCCACCATGCTCAGCGCGATTGACCGGCTCAACCCGAACACGACCGTCGCCGCGCCGAAGATCCCCACGCACACCATCATCGTCTTACCCGCACGCCGCGTGATCGGCTTGAACACCAGCGTCAGGCTCACCGCCAGCGCACCCAGGCTCGGCATCGCGCGGAGCAATCCCAGCCCGGTCGGCCCCGCGTGCAGCACATCATGGGCAAAGATCGGCATCAGCGCCACGGCCCCGCCCAGCAGCACCGCAAACAGATCCAGAGAGATCGACCCCAGCAGCAGCCGCGTCTGCAGCACATAGCGCAGCCCCGCCAGCACCGTGGTCGCATTGAAGGCCTTTTTCGGACCACCCACCAGCGCCCGCACCTTGATTGCCCCAATCAAACCCAGAAACGCAAGCATCATCGCCAGCGTAAACACATACACGATCGGCGCTCCGCGCCACCGCCCCAGCACCGTGAACGTCAACGTAAACAGCAGTCCGCCGAGCATCGGCCCGGTCGCATTCGCGGTCTGAAAGACTGTCGCCCCCCACGTCACCGCATTGACGAAGTCCCCTTCCGGCACCAGCATCGGCACCATCGCGCTCGCCGCCGGCCCGGAGAAACATCGGCCCATCCCAATGAGGAACAGCACCGCATAAATCGGCAGGATCGATGTCACGCCATGTAGCGAGATCCAAAGCAAAGCCGCCGTACACAACGCCTGCAGCGAGTAGCACGCAAGGATCACGTACCGCTTGTCATACCGGTCCGCCACATGTCCCGCGGGCAATACAAAGAACAGTCCCGGCAGAAACAAAGCCAGCCCCGTATACCCCAGGCTCAACGCCGAGTGCGTAATCTGGTACACCTGCCACGCCACCGCAACCGATTGCGCCTCCGCCCCCAGGATCACCAGCAGCCGAGCCGTCTGGTACAGCCGAAAGTCCCGCGACCGGAAAGCTGCCCCCTTCGCTCCGGGTGCCGCACCAACCGCCGGCGCCTTCCCCCGCGCTACTGCATTCGCACTCGCCATTCCCTCCTATGCTTTCACACCTTGCTTGTCATTCCGCGGCGAAGCGAAGGAACCTGCAGTTGTCTTGCTCTCTTGGATCGTCATCTTTCCGGAGAGCGGGCAACTTGACTCGCCCTTCCTCAACCTACCCCCACCTCTTCCGTGCCCCATCCAACGCAGCCTCATCGCGCTGGGTGGGACATGATCCGCCTGACCTGCATGCTACAAACGTTCATGCGATCCGCATTCCTCCTTCTCCTCACTGCACCCCTGCTAGCCCAAACCCCCGACACAAAGCCAGACCCCAAACCCATCCCCACCATCGCCGCCAAAACCGCCGGCATGACCCACCTCCCCGGCCTGATCCCCCTCGACTGGGACCCTAAGGCCGGCCATCTCTACCTCGAGCTCGCCGCCGCCCCGCGCGACTTCCTCTACACCCACGCCCTCCCCTACGGCACCGGCTCGAACGACCTCGGCCTCGATCGCGGCCAGGTCTCCGAAGGCCGCATCGTCCACTTCGAGCGCACCGGCCCCAAGGTGCTCCTCGTCCAGCCCAACCAGGCCTTCCGCGGCTCAACCAAAGACCCCGCCGAACTCCTCTCCATCCGCCAGTCATTCCCTGAGTCCATCCTCGCCGGCTTCACCGTCGCCGCTGAAGATCCATCAGGCGCGATCCTTATAGACGCCACCGACTTCTTCGTTCGCGACGCTCACGGAGTCGCCCAAACCCTGACCCAGCTCAAGCAAGGCTCGTACAAACTCGACCCCACCCGCTCCACCATCGCCCTCGACTCCACCAAGGCTTTCCCGAAGAACACGGAAGTCGAAGCCATCCTCACCTTCACCACCGACGCCGCACCTGCCCGCCACTCCTTCGTCGCAGACGTTACCCCCGATCCCCACGCCCTCACCCTCCGCGAGCACCAGTCTTTCCTCGAACTCCCACCCCCCGGCTTCACCCCGCGCCGCTTCGACCCCCGCGCCGGCTACTTCCCAGAGTCCTACCGCGACTACTCCGCCCCCCTGGGCGCAGAGTTAGACCAGCAGTTCATCATCCGCCACCGCCTCATCAAGAAGGACCCCACCTGCACCCACGCCTGCGAACCCATTGCCCCCATCCAGTACTACGTCGATAGCGGTGCCCCCGAGCCCATCCGCTCCGCCCTCGTCGAAGGCGCACGCTGGTGGGACCAAGCCTTCCAGGCCGCCGGCTGGGCCAAAGGTACCTTCCGCGTAGACCCGCTCCCCCCCGGCGCCGACCCCATGGACATCCGCTACAACATCATTCAGTGGGTCCACCGTTACACCCGCGGCTGGAGCTACGGAGCCGCCATCACCGACCCCCGCACCGGCGAAATCATCAAAGGCAACGTCACCCTGGGCTCCCTCAGGGGCCGCCAGGACTACCTCATCGCCGAGGCCCTCCTCAGCCCCTACGTCACCGGTTCCCCGCTCTCAAACTCCGCCAACGATACAAAATCTGTCATCCTAAGCGAGCAGAGCGAGTCGAAGGACCCCGAAGCCGCTCACGCCACCAAGTCCGCCAGGAACCACTCAGCCAAATCCTCTTCTTCCAACCAGGCACTCACCCCCGCCACCGACCCCATGCTAGCCATGGTCCTCGCCCGCATCCGCCAACTCGCCGCCCACGAGACCGGCCACACCCTCGGCCTCGCCCACAACTTTGCCGCATCCGCCTTCCCCCATCCCAACCCCAACGAGACCATCTCCGTCATGGACTATCCCCACCCTTACATCAACCTCAACCCGCAAGGTATCCCCGACCTCTCCCACGCCTATCCCGTCAACATCGGTTCCTGGGACAAGGTCGCCATCGACTACGGCTACCGCGAGTTCCCCGCCACCACCAACGAGCACGAAGCCCTTTCGAAGCTCCTCACTGAATCAGAGAAGTCCGGCCTCATCTACATCACCGACGAAGACGCGCGTCCCTACTCAGGCGCCCACCCCCACGCCCACCTCTGGGACAACGGTCCAGACCCCGCAGCCGAACTCGACCGCATCCTGACGATCCGCCACGCCGCCCTCGCCCGCTTCGGAGCCAACGCCATCAAGCCCGGCGCACCCATGGCCAGGCTCGAAGACACCCTAGTCCCCCTCTATCTCCTCCACCGCTACCAGACAGAAGCCGCCATCAAGGAAATCGCCGGCCTCGACTACCGCTACAACCTCCGTGGCGACGATCAGATCAACCCGCAGATCGTCTCCCCCGAAGATCAGCAGAAGGCCCTCACCGCCGTCCTCAAAACCCTCTCCCCCGAAACCCTCACCCTCCCCGAATCCCTCCTCGACCTCCTCCCGCCGCTCCCGCCCGGCCTAGCGCGAACCCGCGAGTCCTTCCCCTCAGAGACCGGCCTCACCTTTGACCCCATCGCCGCCGCCGAGTCCGCCGCTGACCTAACCCTGCAAGTCCTCTTCGACCCCGCCCGGGCCTCCCGCCTCGTCCAATACCACGCCCGCAACCCCGCCGCACCCACCCTCGAATCCATCATCGACCAGACCCTCGCAGCACCTTTTGCCTCCAACCCAACCAACCTCGCCCAGCTCGTCTCCCGAGCGGTCCAGCACCGCGTCGTTGAGTCCCTCCTCACCCTCGCCGCATCGCCGCAGGCCTCGTCCGAATCCCGCGCCATCGTCCGCGACCGCCTCCTCAAATTCAACTCCACCGCCCCCCCAGACATAGCCGCCCGCATCGAAGAGTTCGAACGCGACCCTACCAAGTTCGTCCCTGCCAAGCCCCTCGAAGCCCCACCCGGCATGCCCATAGGCGACGAAGAAGACCTCTAACTCGCATCCGCGGTGCATAATACTTTCAGGAGCGACCAGCATTGGCCACAGCAGCCCAAACCAACCCTGCTCTCCTAACCCTTGAGGAATATCTCCGCACCAGCTACCGACCTGATTGTGACTTCGTTGACGGTCGTTTGGAGGAGCGAAATATGGGTGGCACAAGGCACGGCCTCCTGCAGATGCAGCTTGGCTTCTGGTTCATGTCGCATCAGCAGGACTGGCACGTTTGGGCTATCGGTGAACTCCGTACGAAGGTGGCCAGCAACCGAGTGCGTCTCCCGGATGTTGCGATCGTGTTTGACGATCAAGCCCTTGACGAGGAGCTCCGCACTACACCGCCCCTGATCGCAATTGAGATTTTGTCGCCGGATGACCGCCTGAGCCGGGTCATCCGGCGGTTGCAGGATTTCCTGTCCATGGGAACCGATCACGTCTGGCTTCTCGACCCAATCGAGCGGGTGGCGTTTACCTATACAGCACAGGGGCTCAAGCTTGTAGAAGCTGACCGCATCACCCTACCGGATTCTCCTATCTACCTTGACGTGCCGATGATCTTCTCCTGCCTCAGGAAATCAGCTGCCATCTAGCCTCACCCGCTTCGCTAAGCGGCCTTCTCCTCAGACCGATCGAATTCTTGGTCGCTGATCATTTAACTCTTCTCGGAGATCCTCATGCGTTTACCCCCTCTCAGCGCCCTCGCGCTCCTCCTCACCACCCTCGCCCTCCCCGCGCAGGAGGTCCACGGCAAGGACGGCATCACCCTCCCACCCGCGCCCCAGACACAAAAGTTCCCCATCACAGACACGTACAAAGTAGCCAACGCGCAAGACGTCCAGGTTACCGACGCTTACCGCTGGCTTGAAGACCAAAAGTCCACCGAAACTCGCGCCTTCATCGCCACCCAGAACGCCTACACCCAAAGGTACCTCACTCAACTCCGCACCCTTCCGGACACCCGTACCCAGCTCGCGGCCCTCCTGCGCGTCGATCAAATGTCCACCCCCACCCGCCGCGGCGACAACTTCTTCTTCACCCGCCGCCTCGCCTCCGAGAATCAATCTTCCATCTACATGCGCCACGGCCTCCACGGAGAAGACATCAAGCTCATCGACGGCAACACCCTCTCCGCCGACGGCAACACCAGCGCCAACTTCTTCGGCCTCACCCAGGACGGCTCCATCCTCACCTACGAGATCCGCGTAGGCGGCGCCGATGAAGGCGAAGTCCACTTCTTCGACGTCGCCGCCCGCAAAGACCTCGCCTCAGCCGGCACCCTGCCCTCCGCCCGCTACTACGGCGTAGAGATCGCCCCGGACAAGAAGGGCGTCTTCTACTCCCGTTTCACCCCGCAGGTCGGCAGCAAGGTCTTCTACCACGCCTTCGGCACGCCGGCCGCCTCCGACACTCTCCTCCTCGGCGGCACCTACAACAACGAGCCCCTCACCGACATCGACGGCGTCGGCATCAACATCACCGACAACGGCCACTACCTCATCTTCCAGATCAGCCGCGGCGTCCCCGCCAGGCGCGAAGACGTCCTCCTCAAAGATCTCCGCACTCCCGGCTCCCCCATTGTCCCGCTCATCTACGGCATCGAAAGCCGCTTCTCCGTCATGGATGACGGCGACAATCTCTTCGTCGATACCGACTGGCAATCCCCCAACCACCGCATCCTCAAAGCCGAACCCGGCGCCAATCCCAACACCTGGAAGACCATCGTCCCTGAAGCTCCCGACGTCCTCGAGTCCGTCAACATCGTCGACCACAAGCTCTTCGTCCTCCGCCTCCATGACGTCAACTCCGCCCTCACCATCTACACCCTCGATGGCAAACCCGCCGGCCACCTCGACTTCCCCGGCGTCGGCGCCGCCTCCACCCTCTCCGGCCGCTCCCGGGATCACGACGGCTTCTACTCCTTCCAGTCCATCATCACCCCGCCCACCATCTACCACTACGACGTCCCCTCCGCGAAAAGCGAAGTCTTCAACGCCCAAAAAGTTCCCTTCAACTCCGCCGACTACGAGCTCAAAGAGTCCTTCTACACCTCCAAGGATGGCACCCGAATCCCCATCTTCATCGCCGGCAAAAAAGGCCTCAAGCGCGACGGCTCCGAGCGTCTCCTCATGACCGGCTACGGCGGGTTCGCCCTCTCGGAGACCCCCACCTGGAACCCCGAGTACGCCTGGTGGCTCCAGCAAGGCGGCTTCTTCGCCCTTCCCGACCTCCGCGGCGGCAACGAGTACGGCGAGTCCTGGCACCAGGCCGCCATGTTCGAGAAAAAGCAGAACGTCTTCGACGACTGGTTCGCCGCAGCCGAGTACCTCATCACCCAGAAGTACACCTCACCCGACCACTTCGCCATCCGTGGCCGCTCCAACGGCGGCCTCCTCATGGGAGCCTCGATGACCCAGCGCCCTGACCTCTTCGGCGCCATCTGGTGCGGCTATCCGCTTCTGGATATGCTCCGCTACCACCGCTTCCTCGTCGGCCGCACCTGGACCACCGAGTACGGCTCCGCTGACGATCCGAAGGACTTCGCCTACATCGCCAAGTACTCCCCGTACCAGAACGTCCACTCCGGCACCAAGTACCCGGCCATCCTGTTCTTCACCGGCGACGGCGACACCCGCGTCGACCCCATGAACGCCCGCAAGATGACCCCGCTGATGCAGGAGTCCACCGCCTCCGGCCGCCCCATCCTCCTGCACTACTCCATCAAAGGCGGCCACTCCGCCGGCATCTCTCAAACCCAGCTCGTAGAAGATTACGCCGACGAGATGTCCTTCCTCTGGACCGAAACGAAGTAGCTGCTGGAATCGCTAAGAACGTAAGGGTTGGGACAAGTCACCAACACACGACAACCATGTCGCCCGACATGAGCGAGAAGAATACCGTTGAGTCCGTTGAGCGTGTCTCGTATCATGCACTTCTGTGCCGGTCTACACTCAAACAGATCTCGACCATCTGATTTCCTGTCCAAAACAGATTGTTGATCCTCCCGCGCGACAGCTTAAGCTTGCAGGCGGGTATTGGCGCAACAATGCAAGGATGGCCTCCACTGATGGAATCGAGGGAACCTTCTCGATGTTCATGCGAAAGAACGAGGACTTTTCGGAGAACTTCTCGGTTGGGCTCACCTTCAGTGCGAATGATGGTTCACCCGAAATAACGCTTCTGCGCTGCAACGGGAAGCATGGCATCTTTACTGGTTCTGGTGATGTGAACCATCCGCATTGGGACTTTCACATTCATCGCGCTTCCGAGGAAGCTATGAGTGCCGGCTATGCGGCCGAAAAGTTCGCACAGAGAACAACAGCTTTTGCTTCGTATGAGCAAGCAGTTCAGCATTTCCTGCAAGTAGTAAGCTTAAACGCTCAAGACGCTTCGAAGTTCTTCCCGTCCGCCATCCAGATCGACCTCAACCTTGCAAACTGACTGATAAATGAACGTTCAGGAAATCCTCAAAGCAGAATTCAACCAGCACATCTCTTTTCGGGAGAGGCGGCCCAACGTCGTCCAAGTGATCGCTCCGCTCTTTCATGAAGACGGTGACATGGTGGACCTCTTTCTGGATTTCCCAAAGAACCCAGAGGGCCGGATTAGAATCTCTGACCACGGAATGACTCTGATGCGACTGTCGTATACGTATGAGATTGATTCGCCGACCAAACGGAGGGTTCTTGACCGCATCTTGTCTGAAAACGGAGTTTCAGAGGAGAACGGGAGATTCTATCTTGAGACTGCTCCAGACCAGATCTACCCGTCGCTCCTCCAATTTGCGCAGACCGTCGCAAAGGTCAGCAACATGCAGGTCTTCAAGCGAGAGGTGGTTCAGAATCTGTTTTATGAGACGCTCAGCGAATTCGTGCTGACAAGCCTCTCTGCTTACAATCCTCAGGGTGACTATCTGCCGATCCCAGACAGGGATGATCTTGATGTTGATTGGCGATTTCCGCTGCCAACTCGAGACATATACCTGTTTGGTGTCAGGGACGCTTCAAAGGCTCGTCTTGTGGGGCTCACCTGCCTTGAGTATCAGCGGGTAGGGATTCCATTTAGAAGCGTCATCATTCATGAGGACCTTGAAAATGGGTTGAGCAAGAAGGACCAGAGAAGAATCACGAATATCGCAGACAAGCAGTTTGCAAGCCTCCCGGACTTCATCGCAGAAGCTGATAGATATTTCACCCGAGAAACAACGGGTGGAACGCTCAACTAAGTCCGCGCGTCAGGCACTTAGTCTTTCTTCAAATGTAAAGTATCTTCTTCAGATTGCATCGGGTGGAGGCTTCCACCCTCTCGACACCAACCTTATCTTTTTCTTGCAACATAAGTGCAATTCCCAAGCCACAAGATCAGGCGGAAGATCGGCAGGTCATGTCTTCCGTCCTTTTTCTTCCTTTCAACCGCGCCGTCTCCACAGCCTTCATCGCCCTCGCCCTTTTCGCGACATCGTCCGCAGCTCACGCCCAGGGTTCCGCCGCTCTCGGCAACGGCCTCTCCGCCGCCGCCATCGCTCGCGGAGGCACCACCGTCACCGAGCGTTATAGCCCACTGGACGCCGTGGAAGGCAATCCCGCCGGCCTCGCCGGAGCCAACGCCCGCATCCTCGATCTCAGCGCCGTGGGCCTGGTCGCCGGAGGCTCGTTCTCCAACGCCACCAACCACAACGCCTCGCTCACCGGCCTCGCCGGAGCCCTGCCCTACGGAGCCTTCGTCACTCCTCTCGGCCACAGCCACTGGTCCGCCTCCGCGGCCGTTACGCCGGAGATCCTCATGCGCGCCAACTGGCATTACAACGATGCCCCAGGCTTCGCCGGCGTCACCTACGGCTACCAGCAGCAGGAGACCTCGATCATCGCCGTGCGCTCCTCGCTCGGTCTCGCCCGCACCCTCGGCCCGCACTGGACTGCCGGCGTTACACTTGGCCTCGTCTACAACCAGAACAATCTCCACTCCCCCTACATCTTCCAGCAGCAGCCGCAACTTCAAGGCATGAAGGTTCTCCTCGACCTGACCACTCGCGGCTACGGCTGGAACGGCTCAGCGGGCGTCCAGTTCCAGCCCACCCCCGCCCTCCGCACCGGCCTTGCCTGGAAGAGCGGCACCACCCTCCACACCGGCGGCGAGGCCACCGGCACCGCCTCCGCCCTCTTCACCGCTCTCGGCATCAACGCAGACCCTACCTACAGCTTCCACGCCCAGGTCCTCAACCACCTCCCACAAGCCTTCGACGCCGGCCTCTCCTGGCAGACCCGCTACCACCTCGCCCTCAACGTCCAGGGCGACTTCACCGCTTGGGGCCAGGCCTTCCAGCAGCTTCCCGTCCACCTCACCAACGGCTCCAACGCCGTCATCAACTCCGTCGTCGGCGCCAACCAGCTCTACGACGCCGTTCCCCTGCACTGGTCCAACCAGGGCGCCTTCCACGCCGGCGTCGAGTTCCCCGCGCAGGAAGCCCTCACCGTCCGCGCCGGCTACTCCTACGCCACCGACCCCGTCCCCAGCTCCACCCTCATCCCCTTGACCGCCGCCATCATGCAGAACTCGCTCGCCACCGGCTTCGGCTACCGGCATGGCCGCTGGGTCTACGACGCTGCCTACCAGGCCCAGCTCCCCTCCACCCGTACCGTCGGCCTCAGCGGTCTGCAGGCCGGCGAGTACAACAACAGCAGTCTCCGCGTCTGGACGCAATCGGTCACGCTTTCGGCCCGTCTCAAGTTCTAGCCTCAAGCCCGAGTCTCAAAAGGAGCCACCTGCAAGCTCTAACAAGTGAGAAGCCGATCAAGAAAGCACGGTCCACCTGATGCCCCTAACCTCCGCGACGTTTGAGCAGAATGAAGTCAGCGCCCCCACCCTCCAGGAGGTGCTGGTCGCGCTGTCCTTCGCGCTCGATCTCACCGAAGGCGCAGTCCCCGGCCACGCCATCCGCTCCTGTCTTCTCTCCGTTCGGATTGCCCTCGCGGCCGGCCTCGAGCATGCCTCCGTCTCCAGCCTTTACTTCTCCTCGCTCCTCAAAGACGTAGGCTGCAGCAGCAACTCCGCCCGCATGTGCCAGATCGTTCAGGGTGACGACCGCGTCGTTAAGGCCGGTGCCAAGCTGGAAGACTGGACCAAGCCCCACAAATACCAGCTCTCCACCATGAAGCTTCTCTGGGAGCAGGTTCTGCCCGGCGCATCCTTCATGCAGAAGAGCGCACGCCTCTTCAAGATGGGCCTCACCCAGCACCGCAATAACAAGGAGCTCATCGAGCTCCGTTGCGACCGCGGCGCCCAGATCGTCCGCAAGCTCGGCCTCGATGACGAGGTCGCTATCGCCGTCCGTCATCTGGACGAGCATTGGGACGGCGGCGGTTACCCCCAGAATCTGAAAGGTAAGGAGATCCCTGTCCTCTCCCGCATCATGTGCGTCGCCCAGCACCTGGACGCCTTCTGCATGGACCAGGGGCCCCAGGCCGCCATCGACACCCTCAAGGAGCGCTCCGGCCGCTGGTTCGACCCTGCCATCGTCAAAGCCGTCCTTGCCCTCGACAAATCCCGCACCCTCTGGCGCGACTGCCTCCCCGGCGATCCCGTCGAAAACGCCCGTGATACCGCACTCGGCATGCACCCCAGCGATCAAGCTCGGCTCTCCGCCTTCGACATCGACGGCATCTGCCAGGCCTTCGCTGACGTCGTCGACGCCAAATCTCCCTTCACCTTCCGCCACTCCATCGGCGTCATGGACGCCGCCGTGGCCATCGGCGAAGCTCTCGGCGTCGAAGGCGCCCGGATGACGCTCCTCCGCCGCGCCGCCCTCCTCCACGACGTCGGCAAGCTCAGCATCTCCAACTCCATCCTCGACAAGCCCACCAAGCTCACCGACGAAGAGTTCGTCACCGTCAAGACCCATCCCGGCCTGAGCAGCCAGATCCTGAGCCGCGTCGCAGCCTTCAGCGAGATCGCAGTCCTCGCCGGCGAGCACCACGAGAAGCTCGACGGCTCCGGCTACCCTAACCGCCTCGAAGCCAAACAACTCTCCGTGGAATCCCGCATCCTCGCCGTGGCGGACATCTACGCCGCCCTCTCCGAGCATCGCCCCTACCGCGAATCCCTCCCCGCCGCCAAGATCCGCTCCATCATGGACCGCGATATCCCCGCCAAGCTCGACCCCGAGGTCTACTCCGCCCTCTGCAGCGTGATGGACCACCTCACCTCCGCTCCAGTCCCAGTTCCCGAGCCCACCCTCGAATGCAAGCTCCCCCCCAACTTCGAAGTCGTCGAAGCCTTCATCTAGCCCCTCGATCTTCCTACTTCCGTTATCTTCCCGGATGATTATGTAAGGAAGCCATAAGTCTTTCCTTTTGGTAACGATTTCAGTCGTTTGAAAAAGTCCGACTCAGTGATCTCGGATGGCCAAGCCAGATTGACCGAAACTTCCCACGAAGGAGGCTCCTCATTTTTTCTAGTCGCATAGATTGCCCCAAGGCCAATCAGACTTCCCAGATCCCGGTTGAACGCTTTCACTGGAACGCCTAACGAACTGTAAGTGAGGCGAAGACGCCTCCAAAGTTCTTCCAGATCCATCTGGTCCACTTCCAAGAGCGTTTGGAGCATATCGACCTGTCGCTTTTGAATGACTCGAGTGCGAGTACTTCTTAAGCGATTGAAGAGGGAAAACATCGTGTCTTTGAAGAGCGCCTTCTGCATTTGCTTCTTAATCTCTAGAAGGATTCGATTGCATTGGAGCGCCAGCCCTTTGAGTGAGAAGACAAGGAACGGTGTAAGATTATGCTCCAAGGATCGAACTTCGGCCAGCGTTCCTAGATAGAGGGCTTTCTCGTCGTAGTAGTAATTCGACATCGCAATGAAGGCCGTGTTGCGCAGGCCGGCCTTTTGAAACACAAACGACTCAAGTGCCCGGGCGGTCCGGCCGTTTCCATCCAGAAATGGATGCATCGCCGCAATGTGGTAATGCAAAGCGATCGCCTGCACCAGGGGATCATGGTCGATAAACTCTCTCTGCACGGCCTCAACGAGGTGCTCTAACGCGGAAGAGCACTGTGGACCTCCCGTCGCCCCACGGTGCCTCGGAAGGCCAAAGGTCACATTCTGATCGAAAGAGCGTAACCGGCCCGGCGGACAATGGTCGTCATCGCAGCCCGAAATCATGCGTGAGTGAATGCCACAGATGAGCTCAAGACTCACCGGCTGGTCGTCTGCGAGCGAGGCGATCCAACTGTAAGCGACCAACGCAGACCGCGCCTGCCTCTGTGAGCGCGTCACGAGGTTTTCGATGTTGTCGGTTCGGCGCATCGCCGCATCCAGTTCCTGTTCGGTAAAATCCGCGCCCTCGATTCGCGAGGTTCCTGCTACTTCCATCTTCAGTTGGATCTGCTGCAGACGTTCAACCCAATCCTTTTGGTAGGGAACCGTCTGGAGCGAATGAAGGGCGGATTTTGCAGCGATCAGTGCACCCGAGATCTGCTGGATGTCATATTTGATCCATTGCCTTGGCTCGGTATACAGAATTGCCATAAGCAAGTATAAGGCTGTTTTGTTTCTCAACTAGATCAATCGATTCTGCAGTTTACGAGGATGACGTGCCTTTTCATTTCTTCTGAGTTGCAACAGGTCAGAACACCGCAACTCGTTCATCTCACAGTCACCTCACTTACCATTTGGCCGGCAAAGCAGCGTGATCCGCCTTCCTCACCAATTCTCCTGAATCCTTCCCCAGCCCATCTTTATCTACTCCATAGTTGCAAAAGCATCGAAGTGAGCAACGGGAAAATGAGGAACGTCATGGCAAAGCTTTCAGGGAAAGTCGCAATCGTCACCGGAGCATCGAAGGGCATCGGAGCCTCCATCGCCGAGCATCTCGCCGCCGAAGGGGCCTCCGTCGTCGTCAACTATGCCAGCTCGAAAGCCGGCGCGGACGCAGTCGTAGACCGCATCACCAAGGCTGGCGGCAAGGCTATCGCCGTAGGCGCCAATGTCTCCAAGCAGGACGAGATCGACTCCCTGATCGCCGCGACAGTTAAGGAATTCAGCAAGATCGACATCCTCGTCAACAACGCCGGAATCTTTCAGTTCGCCCCGCTCGAGGCCATCACCTCCGAGCACTTCTACAAGCATTTCGATCTCAACGTGCTTGGCCTCCTCCTCACCACTCAGGCGGCGGTCCCTCACTTTCCCCCAACCGGCGGCTCGGTCATCAATATTAGCTCCGTGGTGGGAAAGTCGGCGCAGCCCAACAGTAGCGTGTACAGCGCGACCAAGGGTGCGGTCGACGCAATCACTCTCTCGCTCGCGCGCGAACTCGGCCCCAAGAAGATTCGCGTCAACAGCGTGAGCCCCGGCGCGGTCGAGACCGAAGGATCGCACGCCGCCGGCTTCATGGGCGGCGACTTCCAGAAGATCATCGAAAAGCAGACGCCGCTCGGCCGCATCGGGCAGCCCGAGGACGTCGGCAAGGTCGTCGCCTTCTTCGCTTCGGACGATGCCGCCTGGATCAACGGAGAAGCCGTCCTCGTCGCCGGTGGCAACCGCGGATAAACTCCGCTTCTTCCGCATCCCAAGAGGGCATGGCTTCAGCCATGCCCTTTTCCAGACCTCCCCCGGCGCATTTGCAAGTCTTCACACCTCTCCGAGCCGCTCCAGACGTTTGTAGTAAACCAGCGAGAACAGCACGGGAGCCAACGCCCCGATCAGCAAAGCGTAGACCGGCCACACCCGCAGGTCCGCAAGCGTGAAGGCCAGCCCGAGAACCCCGCCCGCCACAAAGGTCTTCGCTGCAAACCGATGCGTGGCGTTCCAGACACGTTCTGATGCAAGCGCCCAAGGCGTTTTGATCCCGAGGAAGAAGTTGCGCCGGACCTTTCCCATCACGTTGCCCAGCACTGCAAATAGAACACATAGACCGCCCTGGATGGCGCGCCCCGCATCGATCCGATGACCCGTATCCGCCCAAAGCATCACTCCACAGCAGTAGGCAAAGACACAGAACAGCATCAACATCATGAAGTTGTAAGTGGATTGAAAACTCTCCACCTCAAACTTCTTCGGTGAAAGCCAGGGACCAAGGAGCGTGAAGAGCGTGAGCGTGGTCATCACGCCGGGACCCAGCAGGAATAGAACCCATCTCGGACTGTACCCATTCGGCTGCAGCCGGCTATCCCAGTGCGTGACAATCACGGAAGGAAGCTGTGGATACACCGCCGCTATAGCCCCCACCATCGCCAGGATCAGCGCCAACTCGAACGTTAGCATCTTCCGTGTCATCAATCTTCCCCCTTGGCCTTTTCGTCGTCGATCAGGTCCATCACCCAAGTCATCAGGTCCTGGACCACAGTCGTGTTGAGTCCGTACCAGATCTGCTGACCTTCGCGACGGCTCGTGATGAGATCGGCTTGCTTGAGCACCGTGAAGTGATGCGACATCGAGGGCTTGCTCATGTCGAACCGTTCCGCTAAAGCTCCTGCCGTCATCTCTCCCCGGCGAAGCAGCGCCAGGATCTCCCTGCGTGTGGGATCGGAGAGGGCCTTAAAAGCTTCCCCGCTCTTCATCTCCTCAACCGTGCTCCGTAGTTAGACATTGAGCTAAATATCTATCCAGGCCCCGGGAATGTCAAGTCCTCACAATCCGCTTTCAGATCGGTGGCAGATCGGCGATTAGCCTTCCTCAAGCAGCGTCACCAGCAACACGGTCCCTTACCTTCGCCCCACTCTTTCGTAATGCCTCCATCAGCCTCCGCCCTTGGACCCAAGCGTCATTGCTCATCAACCGCTCAGACTCTAATCTCAGTTCATCGAAGCAGCCGGTCGATAAAGCAAGAGCAGGCAAAGACCTGAGAAGGTACCCAAGATGCAACTCCTCTGCAAGATCTCAAACGCACCAAGCGACGTTCATTGCAAAGTTTGCGGACAAGGGTTCTCCATCTACTGGGCCCACACCTCCGGTTCGGAACGCGAAGCGGCTCGCAACATCATCGTCGACGGCCTGGCCCAGCACCACGTCGGGTCCAACTCCACTCACGTTCACCCCCGTATCGGGTTCACCGTCCCCAACTGGTCCGGCGCTCCCGCCTTCACCTTCGCACCCCTCTTCGGCGCGGCCTGGGGTCGCTGACTTCACTTCAAGCCGGCCCATCGCTTCCTCATCAAGGCGTACCGGAACTCTCCCGCAGGACACGACACGCAGGGAGCCGGGCCTGAGACCAGGCACTGCCGGCACCCACGGCCTTCGCACAACGCGATCGCCGTGGGTCTTTCTTTGCTCTCCACCCAATTCGTTCCTCATCCTTGCACTACAAACAGTGCAACCAAACATTTTCCGCACAAAATCGCAAATCTTCAACAAAGACGCGGCTTTTGTCCACTTAAGCGCTGCTCCTGCCCAGCTCAGCCGGACGTCTCTCCGCCCAGCAGCCCCCCTTCACCACCACCTGCATCGGCATGCTTCCAGACCGGCCGCCTCGGCCGCCTTTTCACGGCACATCCACTGCCCCACACTGACTTACACTGTCTTCAGGCATGCGCGTCATTCTGGCCGAAAAGCCCTCCGTAGCCCGCGACCTCGCTCAGGCTCTCGGCTGCACCCGCAAGGAGCAAGGCTTCTTTCGCAGCCCCTCCGATCTCGTCACCTGGGCCATCGGCCACCTCGTCCGCTTCGCCGAACCCCATGAGATGAATCCCGCATGGGGCAAGCCCTGGCGCCGCGAAGTCCTGCCCATGCTCCCCAAGCCCTTTGTTTTGATCCCCGAACCCCGTACCGAAGACCAGTTCCGCGTCATCCTCCGCCTCTTCAACGACCCGCGAGTCACGCAAATCGTCAACGCCACCGACGCCGGCCGCGAGGGCGAAGCCATCTTCCGCCGCATCTACGCTCTCTCCGGTTCCACCAAGCCCGTGCAGCGCTTCTGGACCTCCTCCCTCACGGAAGATGCAATTTCGGCGGCATTTCAACGCCTCCGCCCCGCCTCGGAGTTCGACGCCCTCGCCGCCGCCGCCCTCGCCCGTGCCCAGCTTGACTGGCTCATCGGCATGAATCACAGCCGCGCCTCCACCCTGCACAACTCCATCACCTGCTCTGTAGGCCGCGTCCAAACCCCCACCTTGGCGATGATCGTCCGCCGCCATCATGAGATTGCCGGCTTCATCAAGACCTTGTTCTACGAGGTCCACGCCGAGCTCGGAACTTCTACCGGCGACTTCATTGCCCGCGCTCTCAACCCAAACTCCGAAGGCAAGGAACAAAAGCACGACTTCGAATCCAAGCCCGAAGCCGAAGCCATCCTCGCCGCAGCCATGGCCGCAGTGTCCACCCCCACACCCGCCTTAGTCACAGCCGTCGAGATCAAGCCGCGCCGGACGCCGCCCCCACAGCTTCACAACCTTGGCGAGCTCCAGAAAGAAGCCAATCGCCGCTTCAGCCTCCCCGCCGACCGGACCCTCGCCATCGCCCAGTCGCTCTACGAATCCAAGGCCATCACCTATCCCCGCAGCTCCTCACGCCACCTTGCGGACGATATGGTCGGCAGCCTTCCCGCGATCCTCGACGCCCTACGCCTCGGGCCGGACCGCGCCCAGGCCATCCAGCAGGCACTCCACCGCACCCAGCACGGCCCACCGCTCTCCAAGCGCTTCGTCGACAGCTCCAAGCTCTCAGACCACCACGCCATCATTCCCACTGCGAAACCAGCATCCGGTTCTCTCAGCTCAGATGAGCGCAAGGTCTACACGCTTGTCGCCGAACGCTTCCTCGCCGTCTTCCTCTCCGACAAGGAGACCGAAGAGACCCGCATCGACCTCGCCATCGGAGCCCAGGACACAACTCATCTCTTTCGCGCCCGCGGCACACGCTTGATCGCTCTCGGTTGGACTGTCCTTCACGGCAACCAGGACTTCGATTCTAAAGCCCCAGACCCTGAAGATCGTCAGGCTTTACCATCTGTCACACTTGGCGAGCTCCTCCCGGTCCATGACGCTGCACTTGTCACCAAGGAACGCAAGCCGCCATCCCGCTACACCGATGCCACCCTCCTCGCCGCCATGGAAACGGCTGGCCGCAACATTGAGGATGACGAACTCCGCGAAGCCATGAAGGGCCGTGGTCTCGGCACCGAGGCCACCCGCGCCGCCATCATCCAGCGACTGCTTGACCTCGACTACATCATCCGGGACGGCAAGCAACTTGAACCCACCGGCAAAGGCCTCGCCCTCATCGAACAGGTGCTCCCGCACCTCGCAAGTCCGGAGCTGACCGGCGACATGGAAGCAAAGCTGAGCCAGGTCGAATCCGGCCGGCTTGAGGCCGCCAGCCTCCTCGCGGAGGTATCAGAGTCTCTTCGCCACGAGATTCCCGCAGTCTTTCGCTCCAAGCCCATGCAAGCCCCGGCTGCACCGCCCATCGCCCGCGCCGCCCTCGGCAAGGACGATCTCCTCTGCCCCAAATGCAAGGCCGGCCTCGTCTCCAAACGGACCGCACCAAACGGAGGCAAACCCTTCTATGGCTGCGCCCGCTTTCACGATGGCTGCAACTTCACCATCCACTCGGTCGTCGCCGGGAAGGCCCTGAGTGAGACCAACATCAAGGATCTCTGCTCCAGCGCCCGCAAGCACCAGACCCGCTTCATTAAGGGTTTCACCTCCAAGGCTGGTCGCAGATTCGACGCTTTCCTTCACCTGAACCCCGCAAATGACTGGAAAACCGAGTTCCTATTCGCCCATTAGGTCGTGAATCCCAAGGCTGCTTCTGCCCGTCTTAGCCGTGCAAAACTCCACCCAAAAGCCGCTGCTGCACAGCAAAGTCTCTCAATCAGGCGACAGTCTGGCCCGCTTTGGAATGGATCAACATTCCTTTGCGCTCGCTCACCCGGTCACAATCCCCATCGCGAGGACACAGATGAGCACCGCGAACGCGTCCTCAGCCAGCGCGACCGGCAGGTCCGGAGCCCCCAAGCGATGACATAAACCCGTTCGCAGCCTGAAGCCAAGGAACGTACCCGCTAACGCGCCAATCAGGCCAAGCAGAATCCCTTCCAGGAGCGACCCATGAAGACCAGTAGCGGCAACCGCGCCCACTAACCCACCAAAGCCTAGTCGCGCCAGATACGGGAAGAGAGAGACACGGTTCGGCGTGTTCGGCAACTTATCCCCGATCCATTCCCCAATGGCTAGCACGCTGAAGACGATCGCCGTCACCAGGTGCGTCGTCCAGAAGGCCCAGCTCTGGTGCACCGGAAGATGATGCAGGTAGGCAAACCAGCACAGCACCGCCATTGGCGTCATCGTTCGCAGTCCCGTCGCAAATCCAAGCATCGGAATCGCGAACATCCAGGACATCATTGCTATCGCCATAGTGGGCCACTTTCTTGAAGCGTATCGCTGATGATGAATCGTATGGGTTTCTGAGTAAACCCGTGACACAAAGCTGTGTTGTGCACAATCGCTGTTTCAGCAGACAAGGCATGACTCTGGTCTGACGAAAAATAGAAGATCAGGCCTGGAGATACTCGTAAAGCGGAAACTGCTCCGCCATCTCTAGAACCTCGCCGCGTATCTTCGCCAACTCAGCCGCGTCGCCTCGGTGGTCGAGCGCGCGCACGATCCACCCCGCAACGACGCGCATCTCCGCCTCCCTCATGCCACGGGTCGTGAGTGCGGGCGTTCCAATGCGTATGCCGCTCGGTTTCAGCGGAGGGTTGGTATCGTACGGGATTGCATTCTTGTTCACCGTGATCCCCGCCTCGCCCAAGCAATGCTCCGCCTCGGACCCGAACATCCCCTTCTGGAAGACGTCGATCAGCATCAAGTGCGTGTCCGTGCCGCCCGAGACGATACGAAATCCCTTCTCCTGAATTACCTCCGCCAAGACTTTGGCATTTGTAACCATCTGTGCAGCATATTGAGCAAAATCCGGCTCCAGCGCCTCTCGGAATGCTACTGCCTTGGCCGCAATGACGTGCATCAGCGGCCCACCCTGCTGCCCCGGAAACACACTTCGGTCAATGCCCGCTGCAAACTCCTGCCGGCACAAAATCAGCCCGGCACGCGGACCGCGAAGCGTCTTATGCGTCGTCGTGGTCACCACATGAGCATGAGCCACGGGTGAAGGGTGAACTCCACCCGCAACCAGTCCGGCGAAGTGCGCCATGTCTACCATCAGGTACGCTCCAACCTTATCCGCGATCGCTCGCATCCGCGGGAAGTCGAACTGACGGGAGTATGCACTGCCTCCACCGACAATGAGCTTCGGCTTCTCACGTTCCGCCTGCTCTTCAAGCTGGTCGTAATCCAAGGTCTCCGTATCCTTGCGAACTTGATAACCGGAGATCTTGTAGAGTTTGCCGGAGAAGTTCAGCTTGTGCCCGTGCGTCAGGTGCCCGCCATGCGCCAGGTCAAGGCCCAGGATCGTATCCCCAGGACTCAGCAAGGTCATATACGCGGCGGCATTTGCCTGCGAGCCGGAGTGCGGTTGAACGTTGACATGGTCCGCGCCGAAGAGACGTTTCGCCCGGTCTCGCGCCAGGTTCTCAACCACGTCCGCATATTCGCACCCACCGTAATAACGCTTGCCCGGATATCCCTCCGCATACTTGTTGGTAAAGACTGTTCCTGCGGCTTCCAGTACTGCGCGGCTTACAAAGTTCTCCGACGCAATCATCTCCAGCCCCTCGTGCTGGCGGATGACTTCGCTTTCGATCTGTGCGGCGATCTCGGGATCGGCAGCGGCTAACGGTGCGGTAAGGTCGATCGGCATTCGACCATCTTATGTCGCCATGTGCGAATTTCCTACGCATCCCACGGGAAACGCTTTCGTAGGCACAAAGTGGTATGGCTGCTCAAGGTATCGCTCGGTTACTTTCTACCTATCGCGGGCCCCCGGCCCGTCCCAAGGAGAACCGCCCATGCTGCATGACGCCCTCATCGCCTCTTCCTTCGCTGCAATGCTGCTTCTCCCCTGCGTCATGGCCTTCTTCGGTCCGGCTCGCTCGACGGAGCAGTAGGCCGCAGATTCGCCAAAGCCAGCTTCTTGAACGCTCCATGAACGAAGTGACTGAGGTGCCACGCGTCCAGATACTTGAACGGTGTCTCACCGGTCGTGTAATGCCCACAAGGAAGCACCCGCGACACAAAGTCTACTCCCACCTCCCGAAAACTCTTCAGCACTTCAAGGGAGAACTGCTCGAGGAAGGTCAGATCGTATTTTGCGTGAATCACCAGTACCCTTTTAGGCGACGCAGCGAATCGGTTCATGTAAGCCATTGGGCTGATACCGCGAAAGACGTCCCGGAGAGAGTTCTGGGTTAGTCCTGCCTGTTCGAATGCCGCTCGAATGTGTCGCGTGCTCTGGCCTGTCCAGACCACGTCGCCGAACCAGGTGGACGCGTGGTTGAAGGCACAGATGCGAATTCGAGGGTCGTGAGCGGCGGCGATGAAGGCATAGCAGGAACCTAGGCTTGTGCCGAGGACTCCGAAGTGCTCATAACCTTCTCCTTCTAGCCAATCGATGCAGGAACGAATGTCTACGACGGCTTGGCGACAGGCGGACATGGTCCTTCCGATGTTGGCTGAGACGGCGTAGTCCGAGCGTTCAAGCTCCGCAGGGCGGCGGATGTCGTGATACGGCTTGGACAGGCGTAAACAGCTGATCCCGAAGCGGTTGAAGATCTCACACAAGGCGTTGTGCGAGAAGGCGTCTGCATTCCATTGGGGCATCACGATCATGGCTTGACGTGGCTTGCCGAGACGGCGAAATTTCTCCTCCTGCTCCGCGCTCGCGGGATACCATCGGGCGTTGGCCTGGTCATTCTCCGGGAAGGGGGTGCTTATGGGGGAGGTGAACCGCAGAAATGAGGCAGTTTCAAGTTCGCCTGTTGCGGCTTTCCGCTTCAGATCGGCGTCCTGAGCGAGAGTTTCGGGGCGAACGTTGGTGGGGAATAATTGCGGGTGACGGATCTCCAGGCGGAAGTCTTGCGGGGATTGATAGCCGAAAAACTCATCGGAATGAGCTGCGATATGAGCACTCAGCGCGGTCATTCGGGCCTGGTCTGAGGAGTTATCCGAAGAAACAGAGGGAGGCAGCCAGTCAAAGCCCCATTCCAAGGGGCGGACGATGCGGTTCGTATCTCGTGTTGTGAGCGCGGTCTCCCAGGCAAACATCCACTTCGCGTAAAGCCGAGAGAGCATTGTCTCAGTTTAGCAAGCGTCAGGATGGAGATATTGGGGGCGGTCGCGGGTGAGTTGGGTGGCTTTCGGCGGCTGTGGAAAAGGTTGTCACGCGAAAAAAATCAGCCGTTCTGGTGAGCGAAGAAAGGGCGAATCTCCATTGGGTGCAGAAGATAGCGTGAAAAGCTGTCTAGTACGTGCCATTTTAAGAGCTAACAGGTTCACCTGTATGGGGTTAGGGGAAATCTGAGGTTCTTGAAAATGAGCTGTTGACAGCTTGATTCCGGCGGGTTATAACCTTGGAACTTTCCTACGGGAGAGGGCACTCCCGGCGATGGGATCGGTGGAGGAAAAATCCCCTAAAGGCCTGGTGATGCGGAAGGTGCGAACGGCTCGGATCGCGATTGTTCCCAGAACGCGAACCGCCTGACGAAAGAGCAGCGCCGGCGGCGGCCAACAGGAGCGAATGAGTCCTGTGGTCAGCCAGGCGGCGCTTCATAGCAACCTGAGCGGGCCGATACGACCGCCGAAAAACGCCAAGGCCCGCACGGGGGAGAACTGTGTCTGGGAGAAGAGAATGAAGGACTTGCACATGAGTCTCAAGGTATGTGAAGGATGTGGTGCACTTTGGGTCCGAGCCTTTGTGGCGGACGGGGTCTACTGCCGCCGTTGTCTAGCGAAGCTGTCCGATTTTCCGCTTGCGCGAGGGCTGAGAGCGCCTTTGAAGAAAAGCCGGGTCCGGTGTGCGGATGTCAACCGACAGAGAACGTTTCAGGTAGTTGAAGGGGGTTCGCGATGAGTGCAGCTTTGATCGTATTGCCGTCTGTACTGGCCTTTGCGGAGACGAGAGCCGCTGTATCGGCCGGAAGTCCCAATTTGGGCAAAAAGGGGCCGTATTCCTTGCGGCTCGTGCGTGCCTCGGCTGAGGCAGAGGTTTTAACCGCGCCGGACGAGGAGGAAGCGGAGGAGAAAGCGCGGTCTCCGGAGCCTGCGATGGCTTTTTACCGGAAGTATACGGAGGCCATGCTGCGGAGGTACCAGACGATGTGCATGGAGGCCGGGCGAGTGCCCTCTTTGCTGGGCAGGGAGCTGTTCCGGGGCAACGTGAGCAGCTACCGGGTTCACAGCTTCGAAGATGTGGTGATTTACGTCCACGACGTGGAGAGATGCATGGCCAGGCTGGACAGAGGACAACATCATCTGGTGAGGCGGATAGCGCTGCAGGGGTACACGCAGGCGGAGGCCTCGGCGATGCTTGGCATCACCTTGCGGACGGTCACGAGGAAGTACGCGGAGGCAATCGACAGCCTGACTCGGATGTTCCTGAGGAAGGGTTTGCTGCAGCTGATGCACGAGTGTCCGCAGGTGGAAGATGAGGACTTGGAGGATGATGAATAAGTGCTTCTCTGAGAACAAGTTAGCCCAGTCGATTGATGAATTGCTCAGTGTTTTCACTTGTCAAGCCCCAATTTCGCACTCTTTTGAGCTATGTAGTTGATTCGAAACGAGAAAAAAGTTGAAAATAGTTGGCTAAACCACTGTGGTGAAGCTGGTATTCTGGTAAGGCAAGTGAGAGATGAGCGGGAGTGGAGACCTGACACGGGTACTCTGCTCCCGCTTTTTGCGTCTCTGGCTTGCGGCGGGGTGGGGGCCCGAACGATGGAAGAGAAGAAGCGCGGCAGACTAGGCCGCTATACGGGGACCGGCGGGGCCGGGACGGACGTGGGTGGGCTGGGTAAGAAGGCCGAGGTCTCGGTGGGGGCGCCTCGGCCGACTTACTGCAGGGCGTTTACGCGGGCGCGTTTTGCGGAGGCGCTTCCGGAGGTGACTGCGACCTTGCTCCGTGAGGCGAAGCAGGGCAGTGTGGCTCACCTGAAGCTCCTGGTGCAGATCAGCGGGATCGATAAGGGCGAGATCAAGCCGGCAGGAAGGAAGCGCCGGGGCAAGAACCTGGAGGAGTTGCTGAAGGAGGCGTGGGCGAGGAGAGAGAGCGAGGGCGAGAGTGACAGTCAAGCGCCGGGAACTCCCTGGGATACGCGAGCGGGGGAGCCTGAAAGAGACCGTGGTGAGGGGCAGTGAGAGGCATGGGATACGGAGGTTTGGATGCGAAGTGAGGAGCGGCTTCACCGGGTGAATCGGGGCACGGCGGCTTGTGGCGCACGAAGGTCGATGGTTCCGCGGCGGGCGCCGGCCGCGACAGAGCGAGGACGGGGAACGCTGGAGGTGCGCGGCATGGCGGTGGAGTTCCCGGAGGTGCATGGTCATCCAAACCGGCTGCCGTTTGAAGGATGCCTGACGCTGGTGGATGTGGCGAGCGACCGGGCGCCAAGCGGGGCGAAGGGCCACCGAGTGGTCCTGACGCGAGCGGCGGCGGAGGCTGCGCTGCCGAGCCTGCTGGGGATGGCTGTCGACTATAAGGCTGGGTGGGATGGGCATGATGCCCGGCAGAAGTGCGGGATCATCACGGAGGCGACGCTGGATGAGAGACGGCTGATGGTGGGCGGGTACCTGTTCGCACGGGACTTTCCGGAGATGGAGCCGGCGATGGGCATGGGGCTGAGCGCGGGGGCGGCTTACAAGGGCGAGATGGGGATGAGCTACGAGCTGGCGGACGCGCATGTCGCGGATATGCGCGCGAGCGTTTGGACGCTGACGAAGGCGACGTTTACCGGGGCGGCGATTCTGCTCAGGGACAAGGCGGCTTACCGGGGGACGAGCTTTCGGGTGCGGCGAAAGACCCATGGAACCGCGTTGGTTCCACACTCGATGGGTAGTTTCTGAGCTTCGCTCAGAAAGGCATACCCCAGGGGCGAAAGCCCCGACTTTGCGCCGGAGTTTAGACCCAAGGCTGAAGGCTTGGGGTACCTAGAAGAAGAGGCGAGGCGAAGGGGCGGCGGCATGTGTGAAAGCGAAACTCGGAGGATCTGAGCTTGCTTAGAATGGTCGCGGATGGAGTGGGGTTGGGGTGTGGATACGAGTGCATACCCCAGGGGCTAAAGCCCCGACTTTGCGCCGGAGTTTGAAACCCAAGGCTGAAGCCTTGGGGTACCTAGAAGAAGAGGCGAGGCGAAGGGGCGGCGGCATGTGTGAAGGGTCGGACCCAAGGCTGAAGGCTTGGGGTACCTAGAAGAAGGGGCGAGGCGAAGGAGCGGCGGCATGTGTGAAGGCTTCGAGGCTCCGGGCTGAAGCCTTGGGGTACCTAGAAGAAGAGGCGAGGCGAAGGGGCTGCGGCATTGTTTGAAGGCGAAACTCGCAGGTTCTGAGCCTTCGCTTCGATGGGCGACGGTTTTGTGCCGAGCGAATGAAGTTTGTATCTGGAATGAGGAGAGTGTATGGCGTTTTTGGGTGTGTTGGAAGTGATTGGCAAGGATTTTAGCAAGGGCTTGAAGTGGGCGCTGCAGTATGCGCTGCCAGTGGAGAAGCTGGCGGGGCTGCTGTTTCCGGCGGCGGCGCCTGAGCTGACCGTGGTGGAGGGAGCGACGACGTTGATTCAGAACGCGGTGATCCTCGTGGAGCAGAAGTATGCGGCCTCCGGGGTGCAGAACGGGACCGGTGCGGCGAAGCTGGCGGAGGTCTTGACGCTGGCGGAGAGCGCGGTGACAGAGCTGCTGAGCAAGGCAGGGATTGCGACTTCGCCGGATTATGTATCAAGCCTGGTATCGGCTGTGGTGGCGATTCTGAATGTGCAGACGCCTGCGACAGCGACGGCGGGTCACTAAGGAGGACGGATGGAGATGGCGATGGAAGTGAAGGACGAGTTGGGAGCGCAGATCGAGCGGCTGGTGGCGGCTGTGGGTGCGCTGGAAACGGCTGCGGAGAGGCTCCGGGAGATCGATGTGGCGGCGGGCTCGCGCGAGGCTGAGCTGGAAGAGAAGCTGGAGGCAGCCGAGGCGACGATTGCAGCGCTGCGGGCGAATGCGCAGGGCGGGCGGAAGACGGTTGCGGCTGGGGTGGCTTCCTTGATGGCAAAGACGGGAGTGGCCACGGAGATGACTTCCTCGGGGGCTCTGGATGCGGCGCTGGTGGGGTTGTCGGTGGAACAGCGGATTGCGGTGAAGGCAGGGATGCTACGGGCGGGGCTGGTGGGCTGAGCTGTTCCGATCTTAGCGATAATACCCGCTTCTCACAAGAGACATACCCCAGGGGCTAAAGCCCGCGGTTTTGGCAAGAGAGAGACCCAAGGCTGAAGCCTTGGGGTACCTAGAAGCAAAGACCACGGCAAGTGCAAAGAGCAAGAGCAAGAGCAAGTACAACTGCAACTGCAACTGCAACTGCAACTGCAACTGCAACTGCAACTGCGACTGCAACTGCAACTGCAACTGCAACTGCAACTGCGACTGCGACTGCAACTGCAACTGCAACTGCGACTGCAACTGCAACTGCAACTGCAACTGCAACTGCAACTGCAAGTACCACTGCAACTGCAGGCAACGGCAATGGCACAGCCGGCTTGATAAGCCTTTGGGTGGGCGCAGTTTTTTGGATGGAACAGGGAGTTCGGATGAGGGCGTGGCTTGCGGGCTGCGCCCTTTGATTTTGAAAGGATGAGGATGAACGCGAAGTTTACTGAGCTTTATGCGGCTGCGGATTACATTGGGCCGGGTGCGATCGAGGTGCCGCTGTATCAGACGGAGATTACCGATCTGGTGAGGCGGCGTGGGATCTTTGGGCAGAGGATCAAGCAGGTGCCCGCGACCGGGCATCCGTCGCGGTTCTTTGAAGAGACGGCGATTCCTTCACCGACGGCCGCGGGTGGGTTTGTGGATCCGCGGAATATCGTGGCGCCGGTGGTGAGTCCGACGCGGGTGGAGCGGAGCGTGCCGCTGAAGGCGCTGGTGGCGCAGATCAACTACAACCTGTTCGATATCGAACTGGGCGCGCAGCAGAGTCAGTTTGGCTATCTGCAGGCGAAGGATCTGGCGGACACCGTGGATGGCGTGCTGCGGACACATGATGTGGCCTTGTGGAATGGGACGGATACGAGTCTGAGTACACCGACGACGGCGCAGTACTTTGGGGCGGCGGCGCAGATTGCCGCGGGCGGGAACAGTGTGACGATCGGGACTTCGGCTTCGATTGTGGATGGGCTGAAGAGCACGGTTGCACAGATGGTTGCGAGTTCAAGCTTTGGGGTGAGGCCGACGGCGATCTATGCGAATCCGGTGCTGCTGGATTTGATCGACCGCGAGATGAAGACGGAGTTCAACGTGGTGCTGAGCACCAAGGAGATTACGTCCGGATTCACGGTGAAGACGCTGAGTACGCAGGCTGGGGATATCCCGCTGATTCCGGAGTGGACGCTTTCCTATACGGGCACGCCGGGAAGTGGGACGGCGGTGCTGCCGGCTTACATTGTGACCGAGGAGATGATTGAGTATCACTGGTTGAGTGATCCGAATCCTCGGGTGTTTCAGCTGGGGACGGTAGGGAGCCTGGCTTCGCAGCATGTGGTGGTGAAGTTTGGCGGCGTGGTGGTGAAGGGTGCGAGCTATGCGCACTACCAGGTGCTGGTGGACAGGTAAGCAGGACAGCGGTGGGGCAGTGGTGAGGCAATGGTGAGGCAGTGAAGGTGCGGTGATGAGGCAGTTTGGGGCTGGGCGTTGGTGAGCGCCTGGCCCCCATGTTTTCGAGGGGGGACGTATGGGGTATTTGTTGCCGGCGGAGTATGTGGCCTATGGGCTTCCGGCGGAGACTTCAGATGCGCTGGTGACGATGGCTTCGGCGTTGATGGAGGCGCATTGCCGGCGTGCGACGCTGATGCAGGCGGAGTATGTGGAGCGAGTTCGGTTGACGGCGGGGGCGCAGACGGCTCGGCTGAGCTATGGGCCATTGCTGGATGGGGCGCTGGTAGGCGTGCGGGTGCGGTATGGGCGGGGGCGGCGTGGGGAGTTTGCGGATCTGCAGGGGTATGGGTATCAGATCGCGACGGCGTTCGGGTTGCCGGGGACGTGGTCTTTGTTGGATCCGGCTACGGTGGATGTGGATACGGGAGTAAGGGAGTTGACGTTTCCGGCTAACTTCCTGGGGATTGGGTACAACGAGATCGAGGTGACGTACAACGCGGGATTTGTAACTGTCCCGTATCAGATCAAGGTGGCATGTGCACAGATCGTTACAAATGCCATGGCTACTCCGGCTTTGAATGTGCGATCGAACCGGCTGGATACGCTGGCGATGGAGTATTTCAGCGGCCTGCTGATCGATCCGGGGGTGCAGGCGATGCTGGCTGCGTATGTGGCGGAGAAGCTCGGGTGAGCGGGGCGCAGGGGAGGGTGGCGGATGCTTTGCTCAGGGGCGTGGGTGGGCGGATGGTGGTGCTGCGAGTGCCGGCTCCGGCGGTTCCCGGGGATGTAGAGGAACAGGTGGGATTGGCGGCTCCTTTGTTTCAGGATGTGACGCTGGGACCGGTTTGCTTTCGGAGGGTGACTCCGGCGGTTACAGATCGGGTGCAGTATGAGCTGCTTGTGTCTGCGAGTGCAGTGGAGATGGCGGTGGGGTCGCTGGCTTATGGGTCTGCGGGGGTGTTGTTTGGATCTGCGGCGGGAGTGGTGGTGGATGGGACTTTGTTGGAGATCGAGGCCGTAACGGGGTCGGAGGCTTTTGGGGAGGTTTATCTGTATCGGGTGAAGGTGAGTGGGGCGGCGGGGATGGTGGTTTAGCAGGCGACGGCGATGGGAGGGGTGATGCGGGGTTTGAAGGATACGTTTTACCTGATGCTGCGGGATCGAGTGGCGGCGGGGAACCCGGCTCGGGTGGTGGAGATACGGGGGGTAAGCCGGCCGGGTGTTGTGGTTGCGGAGAATGAACTGCCGGGGGCTGCGGGGCTGAGTGCGGCGGTGACGGATGTGTTTCAGATGCAGTGGATGGGGCTGGGCGTGGATGGGCGGTCGGGGCTGCCGCTTGCGGGACTGACGTGCGAGATCAGCTATGCGACGGATGGGACGAGTGCGGCTGGCGGGATGGATCGGGGGCGGGCGCTAACGGCGATGGATGAGGAGTTGAGTGCGGCGTTGTCGGCTGAGCCTAGGAGTGTGGCGAAGGTGATGGCTGTCGCGGGGCAGAGCGCGGTGAGTTCCGGGGATGGGACGCATGTGTTCTGGGGGGATCTGGCATTTGGGGCTGCGGTGATGCGGAACGGGCGCATGGAACGGACGGCGAGCGTCGAGGTGTATGGCTATGGCGAGTGAGTTGATCGCGAGTGTGGCTCCGGTGGGGCGGAGGGTACGGGCTTACTTTGCGCCGGTGGATCGTGTGGCGGGGGTGCCGACGATTTTCGATGCGAGTGGATTGGCGGGGTTTGATGTGGATGCTCCGCCTGCGCCTTGGGTGGATCTGGGGTGGTGTTCGGGGTTTGCGCGGCGGTGTGGAACGAAGATTGAGGCGCTGGTTGCGGGTGCTCCGGGGTTTGCGGTGGGACAGGTGAGGACGGATGTCGACTCGACGGTGAGTGTGGAGTTTGAGAGCTGGGGTAAGGTGCAGATGGCGCTGACGGCTGGGGCTCAGCAGATGAACGTGCTCGCGGTGGCGACTGGGGCGGCGGCCAATGGGAGTGGTGGGGCGGCTGTGAGCGCTGTAGCGCTGGAGGCTGGGTCGACAGCGACGGAGTTGATGGTGGGGACGGCGGCGGCGGGGTTTTCGGTTGGGGATGTGGTTGCGGTGGATGTGGACTATGCGGGGCAGGTTGGGTTTGTGGGGAGTGGAGTCAGCGGCGGGTATGTGAGGAGTGCGGCGGCGATTGGGGCGGATGTCGACTACGTGCGGCGTGTGACGTTTAACGTTGGACGTATTACGGGGATCGCTGGTGGAGTGTTGATGCTGGGAGCGGGGCTGATTGCGGGGGCACCGAGTGCGGCGATGAAGGTGAGCCGGGTGGCGGGGTTTTGCGATCGGGAGGGTGGGAGTTTCTTCCAGGAGTGGTCCGGGTTGTTTGTGGTGGATGGGGTGCAGGGGGATCGGGTGGCGTTTTGTTATCCGCGGCTGCAGAGTGCAATCGGGGCTACGGAGAAGAGCGAGGGATTGGTTGGGGTCGCGGCGGGGACGCTGGAGAAGTTGAGGCTGGCGGGGGTGTTTCGGGCGCTGCCAGTGAAGGATGCGAATGACGGGGAGATGGTGGTTTGTTTTCGGAGCTATCTGCCTGGGGTGATGAGGGCGGTTTGAGCAGGGCCGTGATGGGGCAGTGGTGAGGACAACGGCAAGTACAAAAGCCAATACGGAGATTCTGAGCTTCGCTCAGAATGACGGAGCGTTTGGTGGTTTGACGATCAGGCCCGGAAAGATAAGGACGAGGTGAAGGATGGGATGGAAGCGGAGTCGACGGAGTTGGGTTGAGGTGGGGTTGGTTGGGTTGGTGTGGCTGGGGTTGACGGGGTTGGTGAACCTGGCTGATTATCCGGCGGCTATGGCGCAGACAATTGCTACCACGACGGTTACAGATACGGTTTACCGGGCGGATGGGACGGGAGCGGCGGGGACGGTGCTGGTGAGCTGGCAGGCGTTCTCGACCTTAAGCGGGGCTTCGGTTCCGGCGGGATCGACTTCGGTCACGTTGGGGGCAGGTGGGGCGCTGAGTGTGGCGCTGGTGCCGAATGCCGGGTCGGAGCCGATTGGGACGTACTACACGGTGGTGTATCACCTGGATGACGGGAGCGTGACCAGGGAGTACTGGGTGGTTCCGGTGAGTACGGTGCCGGTGGCGGTGAGTGCGATTCGGAGCACGGCGCTTCCACTGAGCGTGGCGGCGCAGACGGTGAGCAAGGGGTATGTGGATCGGGCGATTGCGGCGGCTGTGGCTGGGATGCCGCTTGCGGGGACGCCTGTGGATGGGTCGTTGTATGTGCAGAGAACGGGGGATACGATGACCGGGCCGCTGGTGCTGCCGGGTGATCCGACGGCCCCGCTGCAGGCGGCGGAGAAGCAGTATGTGGATGCGCAGGTTGCGGGTGTTGCAGGGGGTGGAGCGGGGAAGGTGAGTCTGCTTCCTTCCGCGACGCAGACGGTGGTGCAGCCGGCGGGGACGCAGTTTAAGGTGAATAACTTTAACGGCGGGCTTTATGCGGGACAGTATGGGAGTGGGAGCGGGAACAACGGGATTGCGAATGCTACTGCGGAAACGGACTGTACTGCTGGGTGCGATGTGCGGGTGGAGCAGACGAATGGGTCGACTGAGACGGTGCAGCCTACGCATTGGGCGAATGGGACGCAGGTTGAGGATCGGCGGCTGGGGACGGATCATGCGAGCTTCTTCAATCCGAATGGGACTGGGGTAAACATCGCCGAGCAGGTGAATGTGACGAGCACGGAGACGGCTCCGCAATTACTGGCGGCGGGAGGCGGCGGAAACCAGTTCTGGACGGGCTTGCAGGTGAACAGTACGGGGCTGACGGGCGGGTCGAATGAGTATCCGAAGCTGATCCAGGGGACGGTGCCTTACTTCAAGACGACGTATACGGGGTTGAGCTTGAATGGGACTTACAACACGCCGGGACAGCATGTTTTGAGTGGGTATAACCAGAACTGCTATGGCGTGGGCGACTGCCTGATGGGCGGGATGTTCATGACGGCTTCGGGTGGGTTTCGGGATGATGCGGATGAGGGGTCGCATCCGTTCGACTTGATCTTCAACGAAGATACGAATGTGTTTGTGGGGAGCTGCTCGACTGGATGCACGACCGGGTCGACGACGGTGCAGGTGGCGGCGACTTCCGGGGCGGGGACGCAAGGCGAAGGGCGGTACCTGATCGATAAGAACCCAGCGAAGACGATTTCGGCGGGATCGGTGATCGGGGGGTCGAGCGCAATGGGGAGCCTGCCGGTGGCCACGTTTACGGGGACCAGCTTTCCGTTGAGTACGTTTGTGGAGACGGCGCAGACGATTCCGACGCAGGCGAACGCGATTGCGCCGGGAACGGTGAGCGTGGCGATCCTGACGGCGGGGGTTCCGGCGGGATACCTGACAAGTACGGCGGGGATTTCCCCTGCAAGCGGCGTGGCCTGTGTGTCTGATCCCACGACGGGGGACTCGCGGCCTTCGAACTTTGAGACGGCGAACTACACGGTGGTGGATGGGACTCATGTGCAGCTGACGCTGCATCGGGCGCATGCAACCGGGGCTACGGTGGCTGTAGGTGGATTGTGTGGGTATGGGCTGGAGCAGACGGTGGATACGCAGGCTGGGATCCGGCAGGTGTTTCCGGTGATCGGGTCTACCTCTACGACGAGCTTGTTTTATGCGGGTGGGTTGAGCGCTCTGGTGGGTGTGCAGGGAAATAACAGCGGGTTTGCGAATGTGAATGCGGGGATCACCTCGCTGACGCGTGTGGGCAATGTGGTGACGGCGAACCTGGCTAGTCCGCTGGCGTTCGATGTGAGCGGGTTGACGTTGACTGTGGCGGGGGTGACCGACCCAAGCTACAACGGAAGCTTTGCGGTGACGACGACGGGTCGGCAGACCTTGACGTATGCGCAGAGTGGGGCGAACAGCACGAGTACGGGGGGAACGGCGACGCTGCTGAATGGCGGGTACGTGCTGTATCCGATGGCGGAGGTGCTGGGGGTGTACAACCAGACGACCAAGGCTGTCGATGGGCAGATGACGTTGGCGGCGAACAACGTCGCGTGGGCTGCGGGGGATGTGGTGGAGATGCCGCATTACTTCCAGGAGCTGGTGTCGGCGGATACGGAGTTTATCTCGCAGACGACTCCACGGCCGGGGCGGACGGTGCAGGCGGGGATCGCGTACGGCGGAAGCAATGGGCCGGGGCTGAATGGCTGGGTGATTCAGAACCAGGCTGCGGCGACGAACTACTTTGGCAATGGCGGGACGCATGCGGCACCAGGATCGGGGCTGGGGGTGACGGGGGTCTGGACGAACTCGGTTGAAGTGCAGGCGGGTGAGGCGGCGGCGATGCGGGTGCATTGCAACTCGCATGGGTGCGACAAGTGGAACAGTGCGTATGGGCTGTTCCAGATGGATACGAGCGTGGGCCAGGATTCCTTGTTCTATTCGCCGGCGACGAGTGGGTTGACGTTCAACCTGCGAGGGACGCAGTACAGCTTTACGCCGCAGAGCATGACGGTCGGAGCGTTGAACGTGACTACGTTGAACGCGGGGACGATGACGGGAACGGTGGCGGCTTCCGCGCTGCCTTTATTTGGGGCTTCGGGGACGACGCATGCGGTGGGGGCGGTGCCTGATCCGGGAGCGACTGCGGGGACGACGCGGTTTCTAAGGGAAGATGGGACCTGGATGACGGCGGGTGGGAGTGGGACGGTTACGTCGGCGAGCGGGTATACGACTGCGGCGCCCAATAACTTTCCGCGACGGAGCGATCTGCTGGGCGAGTATCTGCTGACCGAGGGGACTGGGACCGTCGCGCATGATACGAGCGGCAAGGGGAATGATGGAACGATCGTTGGGGCTACGTGGGACGGCACACAGGACCTGAACTTTGGCGTGTTGGGGCAGTATGTGCAACTGCCGGTGGGGGTGAATACCGCGAAGGCCTGGCAGTTTGCGATGTACGAGCCGCCGCTGGGATCAGGGTTTCCGGGGAGCATGCCGCAGTATGGGGATGCTTCGATCTATGGGTTGAATCCCTCCATTCTTTGCGGCACGGATGGCGCGCATCTGTGTCTGATTGCGGGGACAGTGAAGAGCCAGCAGTTCCAGGCGTTTACGACGGACAACACGGAGTCGGCGGAGCTGCTGACGCCGGGATGGCATATCGTAACGCTGCTTTGCGGGAGCAATGTGGGTGGCGTGGTGACGAAGACCCACCTGCTGTATGACGGGGCGGAGGTTGCGGGATATGTGGCGCAGGGGGATGTGAACACGTGCGGCAGTGCGACGACGAGCGGGAACTATCAGATTGGGGGATCGAGCCGGCTGACGGGAACGTGGTTGCTGGGTAAGGTAGCGGCGGCGTGGGCGTGGGGTGCGAATTTGAGTTTGAATGATGGGATTGCGGCCTCTGCGAGCGCTTTGGATTACATCAAGCGCAAGGGAGTGGAGGCGCAGTTCCGGAAGATTCCGCATACGGCTCCGTTGATCCTGGCGGGTATGGACTCGCGGACGGCGGGGGTGCAGTTGACGCCGACGACGGTGTGGCCGGCGACGATGAGTCTGATTGATTCGACCTATGGTCGGGTGAATCTGAGTTCTTCAGGGGAGACGACGCTGGATGCGTGCGCGATGTTCGATGCGAGTTATCTGCCGGAGATCTCGGATCCGAATTCGCCGGTGATTACGATGATCTGGGGCGGGATCAATGACCTGCTGTTCACGAGCCAAAGCTCAAGGCTGATTGCGAATAACCTGCGCTGCATGGTGCGGAAGGCGAAGGCGAGCGGGTCAAGGGTGATCCTGGCGACGGAGATCAGTGCGGTTTCGAATACGAATGCGGCGGTGGATACGGGTAAGGATGGGCTGGATGCGCTGATCCGGGCGGAGGCTTTCTCGTGGGGCGTGGATAACCTGGCGGATCTGGCTACGGATGTTCACCTGGGAGCGGATGGGGCTTCCAGTGTGACGAGCTGCTTTCCGGATAACCTGCATCCCGGGCCGAATTGTGAGCCGTACGTGACGGCGATCATGCAGGATGCGGTGAATGAGCTGATCGGGTCCAGTGAGACGAACCATAACGTAACTGCTGCTGCCACGTATCAAGAGCTGGCACAGGATCGGTTTCTGGATCTGACGGGTACGGCGGCGCAGACGGTGACGCTGCCGAGCTGCACGGGGTACTCGTTGACGCGGCAGATGGTGAACCTGGGGACGGCGGCGGCTACGGTTGCGCCGGTTTCGGGGCAGACGCTGGTGGGGAGTACCAGTCTTCCGGTGGGAAGCCGGGCGTTGTTTCTCCCGGTGCCTGGAGCTCCTAGTGTGGCGGGCTGCAAGTGGGAGCGGACGCAGTAGGGATGGGCTAGGGAAGGCAGATGAAGGAGAGCGGCGGCTTCGGTGGCCGCTCTCCTCTTTTGTTGGGGGAGAGATGGAAGGACTGAGTTTTCTGCTGGATGTCGGGAGACAGCTAGAGGACAACTGCCGGCAGCCAACCGGGAGACGGGCGAGGATCTTCTATGCGGGGATGCTGTTGAAGATCCGGGATCGTGACGGCCGGGTTACAGCACTCAGGGCGAACCCGGTGCAGGCGGCGTTCGAGCGGAGGCAGGGGCGCGGGAATGTCGTGCTGAAGGCTCGACAGATGGGGCTGACGACGTGGATTGCGGGGCAGTTTTTGCTGCGGACGATGACGCGGCCGGGGAGCTTGACGGTGCAGGTGGCGCATACGCGGGAGGCGGCGGAGGGGATCTTCGGGATCGTGCAGCGGATGTGGGAGAACCTGCCCGCGGAGCTGCGCGAGGGGCCGCTGAAGCGGAGCCGGGCAAATGCGGGGCAGATGGTGTTTGGGGCGATCGACAGCGAGTTCCGGGTGGTGAGCGCGGGGGATGAGAATGCGGGGCGAGGGTTGACGATCCAGAACCTGCATTGCAGCGAGGTGAGCCGGTGGCCGGGGGATGCGGGGGCTACGCTGGCGGGGCTGAGGGCGGCTTTAGCTCCGGGCGGGGAGATCTGCCTGGAGAGCACGGCCTGCGGGGCGTACGGGTGCTTTTACGAGGAGTGGGAACGGGCCGGCGAGAACGGTGGCGAGACGGGGCTGGTGCGGCACTTCTTTCCGTGGTGGATGGAGGCGGAGTATGCCGGACCGGCGGTGACGGATTGGACGGAGGACGAGCGGCGGCTGGTTGCGGAGGCAGGGCTGACGGCGGAGCAGATCGGGTTCCGACGGGGGCTGGAGAAGAGTTATCGGGGGCTACGGGCGCAGGAGTTTGCGGAGGATGCGGTGAGCTGCTTTAAGGCTACGGGGGATTGCTGCTTTGAGGTGGGGGCGATCGAGCAGAGACTGGCGGAGGCGCCGAAGGCGCTGGAGAAGAGGCGGGGCGGGGCGCTGCTGGTGTGGCTGCCTGCGATTGCGGGCAAGGAGTACCTGGTTGCGGTGGATACGTCGGGCGGGGGCGTGGATGGGGATTTTGGGGCGGTGCAGGTGATCGAGCTGGTGAGCGGGCTGCAGTGTGCGGAGCTGCGGGAGCGGCTGAGTACGCTGGAGCTGGCGCGGTTGGCGGCGGAGCTGGCGAGAGAGTATGGCGGTGCACAGATCGCGGTGGAACGGAACAATCATGGGGCGGGAGTGCTCGCGTACCTGGATGGGGTGGAACGGTATGCGCGGGTGTATGAGCAGAGTGGGACGGCGGGATGGCTGACTTCGGCGGGCTCGAAGCCGGGGATGGTGAGCCGGCTGGGAGCGCTGCTCGAGGATGCGGCGGGGATGTTTATGAGCGGGCGGCTGCTGCGGGAGTGCAGGACGTTTGTGTCGTATGCGGGGGGCAGGACGGGGGCGGCGAATGGGTGTCATGACGATTGCCTGATGGCGATGGCGGTGGCGCATGCGGTTCGGGCGGAGCGGCTAGGGTTTGGGTCGGGCGTGGCGCGGGCGGGGCGTATGCTTTGAGGCAAGCGGCGGGCGGGAGGTTCCAGGGTTGGCGGTGCTGGCGGTGCAGGCGATCAAGCGGATGCGTGGCGGGGCGCAGAGCCAGCTGATGCTGGGGGCGGACGGGAAGCTGTGGGTGGTTAAGTTTCAGAACAATCCGCAGGGAATCCGGGTGCTTGCGAATGAGTTGATCGCGACGCGGTTGGCGGATGCAATTGGGTTGACGGTGCCGGCTTGCGATGTGATGGAGGTGACCGAGTGGCTGGTGCAGAATACAAGCGATATGCTGCTTGACTTTGGGCAGGGGCGGCAGGAGCGGTGCGCCGCGGGGCTGCAGTTCGGCAGCCAGTTTGTTGGAGGGCTGATGCCGGGCCGGGTGGTCGACTATCTGCCCGAGGAGAAGATGGACGAGGTCAGAAACCTAGCGGAGTTCTGCGGGATACTTTGCCTGGATAAGTGGGCGGGGAACTGCAATGGGCGGCAGGCGGTCTTTGAACGGGGAGCGAAGGAGCAACGCTACAAGGCGCACTTTGTGGATCAGGGATTTTGCTTCAATGCGGGAGAATGGAACTTTCCGGATACTCCGCTGCGCGGGGTCTATGCAAGGAACATGGTCTATGCCGGGGTGACCGGATGGACGAGCTTTGAACCGTGGCTGAGCCGGGTGGAGGATCTGGATGCGGAGAGGCTTTGGACGATTGCAGAGGCGGTGCCGCCGGAGTGGTATGGCGGGAATCCGAGCGAGATGGAACGGCTGATGGAGCAGATGCTGTATCGGCGGGGGCGGGTGCGAGATCTGATCGGCGAGTTTCGCGATTCGGATCGGGAGCCGTTTCCGCTGTGGGGTAGGACTGTTCAGGTGGCCGTACCGGCACCGAGAGTGAGTGTCGAAGTGGAAACGGGGAAGTATCTGATGTGAGATGAATGAGGGCAGAGATCAGAGCGGGTCTAGGCTTAGGTAAGGAGAGAGCGAGATGGAACGGGTGCCCTGCGAGTTCTTCCTGATCCGGTATGTACCGGATGTGGTGAAGGGCGAATTCGTGAACATTGGCGTGGTGCTGCGGGAGGCAAGCGGAGAGCGCCGTTCCGCGGTGCGCTTTACGCGGGACTGGCGCCGGGTGCGCTGTGTGCATGCAGATGCAGACATTGAACTGATGGAAGGGTTGGAGCAGGAGGTCATCCGGAGACTTGAGGCCGGGGTAAGCGTACGCGATCCGAAGGATGTCATTGAGGGCTTTTCAGATACCTTCTCGACTTCGCTTCAGATTACCGATGCCAAGGCGACACTGGCGGAGAACCTAGTAACCGAGATGGAGTTGCTGTCGAGAATGTATGTGGAGCCGCTGAAGGTGGTGCGCCCGCAGACGAAGGTGAGGACGGGACGGGCGATGATCGCGGAGGCGATGCGGCGGGAGTTTGAGGGGGCGGGGGTTTGGGGTCCGATGTGGAAGCAGATCCGGGCTGCAAAGTTTACGAGCAAGAACGATCCGCTGCGAATTGTCTGCGGGTATAGGGCGTTTAGGCAGCCGGGACGGACGACGCCGGACGATATCATTCGTATGTTCCAGGCGGTTTCACTGGCTGCGGACGTGGATTCGGCTAAGGGTCTTGCGTTCTCCGCGCCACATCTGCGGGCGGGGGTGAAAGAGGTTGAGGATGGAAGGCTGGAGCTGACGGCTGTCGTCGAACCTCTGAAATCGATTGGAAACCCGGAGGATGAAGAGGACGAGAATGTGGCGCGGTATCGCTTCGGTGTAGAGACGCTGGAGCGGAGTGAGATACGGGTGGTGACGATCAAGGATCTTGCCGGCGCAGCGAAGACGGCGCAGCGAGAATTAGAGATGGCGCCAGAGTTCTAAGAAAGACCAAGTTCAGGAGTACGCAGGGCGTGGCCGGTTCGGGCTACGTCCCTTTTTTGTTTGCGGAGAAGTCTTGCACGGAGGTGCACATTGGGTTTGAGCGAGAGGGTTCGAGGCGCGTGGGAGGTGTTGGCGCGAGTGGAGTCGAGAGTGGCAGAACAGGTTGCAGGCGCTGGAGCGAAGGATCGGAAGACGGCGCGGCTGCCTTCGGTGCTGACTCCTTACTCGTATGCGGGGCAGGGTGGACAAGCTTCGGTGCCGAAGCCGACGGCGGTGAACCTGCGGCGGTTTGCGGAGACGCCGGTGGCGCGGCGGGCGATCAACCTGGTGAAGGACCGGGTAGCGAGTATGGATTGGCAGATTCGGGTTCGGCGGGGATACAGCGCGGCGGAGGTGCCGGAGGCGGAGGTGCGGATGAACGCGCTGCGGCGGGCGCTCGAAGAGCCGAATGCGAGTGACTCCTTCCGGACGCTGTTCGAGCAGGTGCTGGAGGATGTGCTGGTGGGTGGGTTTGGTGCGGTGGAGATGCGGGCGACGGGAGATGCAGCGAGTCCGTTTGAGCTCTATGCGGTGGATGGCGCGGCGGTGCAGGTGAATCCGAAGTGGGATGGGGATCCGGATGTGGCGCACTTTGGGTTTCAGACGGGGCAGCTTGGGGCTGGGTCGGTCACGCCGCTAAAGGATGACGAGCTGATGTATATCCGGCTGAATCCACGGACGCATACGGCGTTCGGGCTGGGCCGGCTGGAGGTGGCGTTTGAGGCGATCGGGCAGTTTCTGAGTGCGAACCGGTATGCGGGCAAGCTGGCTTCGAACAGCGTGGTGCAGTATGCGCTTTGGCTGAACGATGCGACGCCGGAGCAGCACGACCGGCTGATCCGGTGGTGGCAGGACGAGATTGAAGGGACCGGGCGGGTGCCGGTACTGAGCTGCGAGAACAAGCCGGAGGTGCTGCGGTTCGCGGGCGGGACGGATGCGGATCTGCGGATCCAGTGGCAGGAGTTTCTGATCCGGATGATTGCGAATGCGTTTGAACTGCCGCCTATGATGCTGGGGCTTTCGAACGATGTGAACAAGTCGACGGCGGGAGAGTTGGCGGATGAGGCGTTTGAAAGCGCGGTGAAGCCGGTGGCGAAGCTGCTGGCGGAGCATATCTCGCGGGATGTGTTTGGGAAGTGCCTGGGGTGGCGGGAGTTCGAGTTTCACTTCAACGAGCTGGAGACGAGGAATGAGCAGGAGGAGGCAGCGATCCAGGTGCAGTTGCTGAACGCGGGGATACTTTCCGTGGCTGAGGTGAGGGCTATGCGGGGGCTGCCGGCTGTCGTTGAGGCGGCGGGGAGTGAGGGTGCGGCTTGAGGCTGACGATCGACAATCTGGATGGGCTGGGGGCGGTGGACTACAGCGGGACCGTGCTTGGGGGGTCGCTGAAGGTAGCGCGGGCTTTGAATGAGCCTTCGACTCTGGAGGCGACGCTTTGCTTGGAGGGGACGGCGCTGCTTGTGCCTTCGCGGCGTGGACGCGTGGTGGTTGCAGCGGATGAGGGGACGGTGCTGTTTACCGGCTACCTAACGACGGAGCCGGTGGCGCTGTATGCGGGGGTGGCGAGCGAAGGGCCGGTGTATCGGCTGGCACTGAGGGCGGTGAGCGATGAGTGGCTGCTAGATAAGCAGAGCGGGCTGACGAGGATTGGGGCGGGGCTGGCGGAGGCTAGCGGTTTGTTGGTGAAGGGATTACTGGGCAGGCTGGGGTCGGGGTTTGCTACTGGTTCGGTTGCGGATGGGAATGCGGTTGGGGTATTTGAGCCGGATGCAGCAGCGGCTTGGTCGAAGAATGCCGGGTCGCTGGCGGCAGCGGCGTATGGAGCTTACCGGGTGCTGGACGGATCGGTGACGCTGGCGACCGCTGGAACGGTGACTCATGCTTTGAGCGATGGGGACGGGACGCTGAGCGTGGCGGCGCTGAAGACGGCATCGGTGCGGGAGCTGGCGAACGATGTGACGGTGAGCGGGGCAGAGGAGCCGACGGTTTACTGGAACGAGCTGTTCGAAGGGGATGGGACGACGGCCATGTTTGAACTGAGCGGGCAGACGGATGCAGTGAATGCGGGTCATGCCGTGTTGATCAGCGATAACTTCTCGCTGGCGGCGATCGATGCGACGACGTGGGCGGTGACGGATCCGGGGTCGCATCTTTCGCTGGGCGCGGGAGGACTGACGTTCAGCGGGGGGAATGGGCTGGATGGGCAGACGACGCTGACGGCGATCGATGCGGTGGAGATGGGCGGCACGATGGTGCTGGAGCTGGGGAATGTCCAGCTGAGCGGGGCGAGTGCAGGGGTGCTGGGCGGGGTGTACTCGGGTGCGACGTTGCAGGCGAACTGCTTTGCGGGGTTCAACGTGCGGCAAAGCTCCGGGCAGACGGTGATGGTTCCTTTGGTGAATGGGGTTGAGGTGGGGACGGTGTTCACGATTGCGGCGGGACATGTGTATACGCTGCGGCTGCGGCTGCATTGCCCGGAGATGCTGCGGGTGAAGCAGGCTTACTATGCGATGGCGGATGGTGGATCGGGGTTCAGCGTGGAGCAGTTTGGCGGGGGGCTGGTGAATGCTCCGATGTACTTGACGTTTGAGGTGAGCGACCTGGGGCTTTCGTCGAATACGCCGGTGACCGTGCTGTATGACGGGGCGGTGACGAGTTCGCCGGCGAGTTGCAGTGTGGTGGCGGTGAACAGTGTGCAGTTGTTCGGGTCGATGGGGTCGGTACGGTTGAACCGGACAGGGTCGGGCTGGGTGAGGAGTACGAATCCGACCACAGGCGCGGTGATTACGCGGCTGGTCGGGCTGGCGGGGACGGGTACGGATTGCATGTTGAGCGGGACGGATCTCGAAGGCAAGGTGACGTTCTTTGTGGGGCGGGAGCCGGCGGCGGGTGAGATCGTGAGTGTGGCGTATCGCGGGCGGAGGCGCGCGGTTGCGCGACTGGCGGATACGGCGAGTGTGGCCGTGGAGGCGGCGGGCGGAGGGGTTGGGACGGCACGGTGGCTGGGGCATGTGGTTCGTCCGCCGGCGCGGAGTACGGAGGACTGCGAGGCGGCGGCAGAGGCGGTGTTGAGCTTTGCTACGAGCCGGGGGGCGGCGGCGGCGGGCAGCTACATGGCGGTGAACCCGTCGGGCGATGTGTGGCCGGGGGATGTGTTGAGTCTGACTGCAAACGGCAGGGAGTTCAGTGGGATTGTGCGGCGGGTTGCGGTGGTGGATGGTGGGGCGGCACCGGAGGTGTTGAATTACCGGCTTGAGTTTGCGAATGACTGGGCTGAGGGGCTTGGGGTTACGCTCTCGGAGGCGATTGCGGCGGATGCGGTGCTGCCTGGGACGGCGTTGGATTCGGATCTGGTGGAGGCGGCCAGGGTGCTGGCGAATTTGCAGCAGATGACGGTGACGAGTGCGACGAGCTCGAATACGGCGCTGGTCGTCGATGCGGGAGTGGATCCGCCGAGTGGGGGCGGGTTCGAGGTGCGGCGGCATGATGGGAGCTTCGGCAGGACGGATGGGAACCTGGTTCTGCGGAGCCCGGTGCGGGGGTTCACGATCCCGGTGACGGCGACGGGCGAGGCGTTCTTTGTGCGGATGTATGACGGGTCAAGCCCGGCGCTGTATTCGCGGGCTTCGAGTGCCCTTGTGACGCATCTGCCGGTGGATTGAGGAGGAGTGGGGATGACGGAGTTCGAGGGGCAGGTTTTAGCGGATTTGGGTGTACTGAAGAGCCAGATGAAGGAGCTGATGGGGATTGGGCAGCCGGGCCGGTTGCACCACATCGAAGAAAGAGTACATAGGAATGAGCAGGGGGTGCAGAGAATGAAAGGAGTGATGGCGGCGTTTGGGACGGGGCTGACGATGGTTCACCTTGCGATCAGCTACTTCAGCGGGAAGCATTCCTGAGGCGGTAAGCGGTGGGGCGAAACCCTATAATTGGCGGATGAACGCTGGAGTGGATGAGGAGGTCGAGGTGCGGCCGCTGGTGGGCGTGGTGATGGGGAGCCGGAGCGACTACTCGGTGATGCGGGCCGCGGTTGAGGTGCTGGAGGAGTTTGGGGTGGCGTACGAGGCGAAGGTGGTGAGTGCGCATCGGACGCCGGAGCTGATGGTGGAGTACGCGAAGACGGCAGTGGAACGGGGGCTGCGGGTGATTATCGCCGGGGCGGGCGGGGCTGCGCATCTGCCGGGGATGATCGCGGCACTGACCGTGGTGCCGGTGCTGGGAGTGCCGGTGGCGGCGACGGCGCTGCAGGGATTCGACGCGCTGCTGAGTATCGTGCAGATGCCGAAGGGTGTACCTGTCGGGACGCTGGCGATTGGGGCTTCGGGGGCGGCGAACGCGGGGCTGCTGGCGGTAGCGATGCTGGGGACTACGGATAAGGCGTTACAGGAGAAGCTGGTGGCTCGGCGGGCGGCTACGAGAGATAAGGTCCTGGTGGAGACGCTGGATGGCTTCGAGAGCCGGGATGGGGTGACGGCTTGAGTGCACTGCTGCCGGGGGCGACGATCGGGATCTTTGGCGGGGGGCAGCTGGGGCGGATGATGGCCATGGCTGCCCGGGGGATGGGGTACCGGATATTGGTTCTTGATCCGGATCCGGGGTGCCCGGCGCGATTTGTGGTGGACGGATGTATCGAGGCAGCCTGGGACGACAGCCGCGGGGCGGCGATGTTGGCGCGCGGGTGCGATGTGGTGACGTTGGAGATCGAGCAGATCGGCGAGCGCAGCATGGCGAGTGCGGCGACGTTCTGCCCGGTGCGGCCGGATGGGGCGATGCTGGCGGTGATCCAGGACCGGATCGAGCAGAAGCAGTGGCTGGTGAAGCATGGGTTTCCAGTGGGGGAGTTCCGGGCGGTGCGGACGCTTGAGGAGACGCGGGCGGCGATTATGGAAATGGGGGGTTGCTTCTGCAAGAGCGCGACGGGGGGGTACGACGGGCGCGGACAGGGCAAGGTCGGGTTTGGTAGTGCGGCGGTCACGGAAGCGGATGTGCGTGGTGCGTGGGAGGCTTTGGGCGAGGGGCCGGGCGTGGTGGAGAAGGCGGTGAGCCTGGAGCGGGAGATCAGCGTGATGGTTGCGCGGAGTCCTCGGGGCGAGGTGAAGGTGTATCCGGCGGCGTGGAATCATCATGAGAACCAGATCCTGGACTGGAGCGTGATTCCGGCGGCGATCCCGGCTGAGATGGAGGGCGAGGCTCGGGAGATTGCATTTGAGATTGCGGAGACGTTTGGGCTGGAGGGATTGCTGGCGGTGGAGATGTTTGTGACCGCAGGGGGCGAGTTGCTGGTAAATGAGCTGGCGCCACGGCCGCATAACAGCTATCACGAGAGCGAACGGGCTTGCGTGACGAGTCAGTTCGAGCAGGCGATCCGGGCGGTTTGCGACCTGCCGCTGGGAGATGTGGACGTGGTGCAGCCGGCGGCGATTGCGAATCTGCTGGGGGATCTCTGGCTGAACGAGGAAGGGTCGGCGCGGGAGGTTTGCTTCGATAAGGCGCTGGCGGTGAAGGGGGTTCGGCTGCACTTATATGAGAAGTTGAAGCCGCGGAAGGGGCGGAAGATGGGACACCTGAGTGCGGTGGGGGCGACGGTGGAAGAGGCGGTGGAGCGGGTGTTGCGGGCTAAGGCTGAGTTGTAGTGCTGAAAGCGGATTGAATCTTCGATGGGTATTCTGCAGTCGTTCTTTACGTTACTGCTGTTCCAGTTGGGCGGTGAGGTGATCCACCAGCTGCTGCACCTTCCCGTGCCCGGGCCGGTATTGGGCATGGTTCTGCTTGCGGCTTGGTATATTGCGCGGAAACGAACTCCAGACCAGGCAATGGAACGGACAGCGGATACACTGTTGAGCTGGCTGGGGCTGCTCTTTGTGCCGGCAGGGGTGGGGATTGTGGCTAATCTGGCGCTCTTGCGGGCGGCCTGGATGCCGATCACGGTCTCGCTGATCGTCTCCACGCTGCTGACGCTGGCGGTGACGGCGTTCCTCCTGAATCGCATGACGCGGAGGCTGCGTTGACCGAGCTAATTCGTTCCTCTTCTCTGTCTCCCGGCGTCTTGGCGCTGTTCGCGCTGGTGTTAACGCTGGGCGCCTATCTGCTTGGTATTTGGATTCAGAGGCGACTGCAACATGCGCTGGCGAATCCGGTTCTGATTGCGATAGTGCTGATTGGGGTCGTGCTGAAGAGCCTGGGTGTGTCTTATGCCGACTACTTTACCGGCGCACAGTTCATTCACTTTTTGTTGGGGCCGGCGACGGTGGCGCTGGCGATTCCGCTGGTGCGGTCGCTCGAGGAGATGCGACGCGGGTTATGGGCTATTCTGGCCGCGCTGACGGGCGGAACGCTGGTGGGCATGGTGAGCGGATACGGACTGGTGAGGATCTGCGGCGGCAGCCAGCTGGTGGCCCTGTCCATGCTGCCGAAGTCGGTCACGACTCCGATTGCCATGGGGGTTGCGACGAGTATCGGCGGGCTTGCCTCGCTGGCCGCGGTGCTGGCGATCGCGGGTGGGATCCTGGTGGCGGTGGGCATGGACCCCGTGCTGCGGCTGATGAAGATTTACGGGCCCGCGGCTCGGGGATTGAGCGCGGGCGCGGCGGGTAGTGGCATTGGCGCTTCCAAGGTCATTCCGCAACATCCGCTGGCGGCGGCGTTCGCCGGGGTGGCGATTGGAATCAGCGGCCTGCTGACCGCGGTGCTTGCACCTTTGCTGGCAAGCGTCTTAAAACACTGGTGATCGAAGAACAAGCGGGTACCACCGCCCGTGTCCGACGTTTGCTAGCCGATGTCTTCTGACCAGTTCTCCAGGTAGGCTTTCAAGTCGGTCATGAACTTGCCGGCGTCTGCGCCATCGACGATGCGGTGGTCGAAGCCGAGGGTGAAGCGCTGGATGGAGCGGATGGCGATGGTGTCCTGGCCGTCCTTGTCGGTGAGGACGAGGGCTTCCTTGTTGAGACCGCCGATGCCGAGGATGGCGGCCTGCGGCTGATTGATGATGGGCGTGCCGAACTGCTCGCCGAAGATGCCGGAGTTGGTGAGGGTGAAGGTGCCGCCGGAGACTTCGTCGGGGGCAAGTTTCTTGGAGCGGGCGCGGTCTGCGAGGTCAACGATGGCGCGGGTGATGCCGAGGAAGTTTTTCTCTTCCGTGAGCTTGATGACGGGGACGATGAGGCCCCAGTCGAGCGCGACGGCGATGCCGATATTGATGTTCTTGTTGTAGAGGATGGAATCGCCCTGGACGGCGGCGTTGACGACGGGGTGCTTCTTTAGCGCCTGGATGGCGGCGCGGGTGACGAAGGGCATGTAGGTGAGCTTGACGCCATTGCGCTGCTCGTATTTGGTCTTCTCTTTTTCGCGGAGCTTGACGATGCGGGTCATGTCCACCTTGAAGACGGTGTGGACGTGGGGGCTGGTGCGTTTGGACTCGACCATGCGCTGCGCGATGATGCTGCGCATTTTTGTCATAGGGACGAGTTCGCCGGGCTGCTGGACGCCGCCTGCGGCCTTGGCTGGAGCGGTGGTGGCGGGGGCGGATTGGACCGCGGAGAGCGACGCTTGAACAGCGGTTGAGCCGGTCTGGCTGCCGGCGTTTGCAGCGGACTGGGCTGCCTGCTGAGCCGGGCTTTGCTGCGGCGCCTGGGCGGCGGCGGAGATGCCGGGTGTAGTGGGCTGGCCAGTGGGTTTGGCGGCGGCCGGGTTCTCGATGTGGCCGAGGATGTCTGCCTTGGTGATGCGGCCGGCGGAGCCGGTACCTGGAACCTGGGTCAGATCGATGTTGTTATCGGTGGCAATCTTACGGACGAGAGGCGAGGAACGCGGAGGCTCGCCCTGTGAGGCCTGGGGAGCGGGCTGCGCTGGGACTGCGGAGGGAGCGGCGGGCTGAGTTGAGGCAGCTTTGGGCTTCGACGTTCCGCCTCCGATCACCGCGACCACGGTGTTGACGGTGACCGTCGCGCCTTCCTTCACCTTGATCTCGGAGAGGATACCGGCGACGGGCGAGGGAATCTCCGCGTCGACCTTGTCGGTGGAGATCTCGAAGAGGGGTTCGTCGCGGGCAACGGTGTCGCCGACGTTCTTGAGCCACTTAGTAATGGTGCCCTCGGTGATGGACTCTCCCATCTGAGGCATGGCAACTTCGGTGCCGGAGGTTTGAACCGTCTCGGGCTCAGGGGCGGGAACAGACTCGTCATGTGCGGCAGTCGCTTCGGCGGCGGGGGTGGCGGAGTCTGCCTTTAGATCGCCCTGGGCTGCGGTTGCAGACGGCGTAACAGCAGGGGCTGCTCCGGCTTCTTCGATGGTACAGACGATGGTGTTGATCTGGACGGTAGAGCCTTCCGGAGTTTTGATCTCGCCCATGACGCCGGCAGCCGGGGAAGGGATCTCTGCGTCGACCTTATCTGTCGAGATCTCAAAGAGGGGTTCGTCGCGTTCGACGGTGTCGCCGGGCTTCTTAAGCCACTTAGTGAGCGTGCCTTCGGTGATAGATTCGCCCATCTGGGGCATGACAACTTCGGTCGGCATCGATGTCCTTCTGTGCTGCGGGATGCTTGGTTCGCCCTTGGATTATAAGACTTGGTGTGCGGAACTGGCCCGGGCTGGGCGATTATGGGACGCGCGGCAAAGTTGCGGCTTCGAGCGCGGGCAACAAAGCTTCCATCGACTCCGCCCAGATCATCTGCCGATTGAAGACTCGACCGAAGTTGCGTGAGACGGAATGGATTGCCTGCTGCGTCCATGCTGCTGGGTCCGGGGGTGGCTCCATGGGAGATTCGAGCTCCAAGCTGGTAACTCCGCGATCCGCGATACCGCAGGGAACGATCCAGTCGAAATCGCGTAGATCAGTCGTCACGTTGAGGGCGAAGCCGTGGGAGGTCACGCCTTGCGAGACGTGGACGCCGATGGCAGCGAGCTTCCTCTCGGCGAGGGTTCCCTGCGCCAAGGTCCAGACCCCGGTGCGGCACTTGACACGTTCGGCCATGACGCCAAAGTCGCCGCAGACTCGAATGAGGACTTCCTCCAAGAGCCGGACGAAGTCAACCGGGCCGAGATGCGGTCCCTTTTTCCCGGGCAGGTCGCCGCGGAGATCGAGGATTGGGTAGCCAACGAGTTGGCCAGGACCGTGATAGGTGACGTCGCCACCGCGATCGACGACGTGAAGTTCTATTCCCTTGCTCATGAGGAGTTCGTCGGAGAGGAGGACGTTGCCGCGTTTCGAGTTGCGGCCCAAGGTCAGGACTGGCGGGTGTTCCAGGAGCACCAGCGTGTCCTGGATGCAGTCGGCCTTGCGCGCGGCGACGAGACGCTGTTGGATGGCAAGACCTTCCGCATAGGAGACGCGGCCGAGGGAGAGAAGATTGATGACCATAGACGAAGTCTCGGCTAGACGTTGACAGCCAAGCCCTCGACGCTGGAGAAGCCGTCCAGCAGGCTTTCGGAGAGAGTGGGATGCGCGTGAATGGTGAACATCATCTCTTCCACCGTGGCTTCCAACTGAATGGCGGTAACGCACTCCGCGATGATCTCGGTCGCGTTTGGACCGATGATGTGGACGCCCAGGATTTCGCCGTACTTCGCGTCGCTCACGACTTTTACAAAGCCGTCATGCGAGTCGAGGATGGTCGCTTTGGAGTTGCCGACGAAGGGAAACTTGCCCACCTTGACCTGATAGCCCTTCTCTTTGGCCTGTGCCTCGGTGAGACCGACGGAGCCGATCTGCGGATCGCAGTAGGTGCAGCCGGGGATACGCTGGCGGTTGACGGGGCGTGCGAACTTGCCGGCGATCCTGGACGCGACAACCAGGCCGGCCATGGCACCGACGTGTGCGAGCTGCGGCAGGCCGCCGACGATGTCACCGATGGCATAGATGCCGGCCTCGGTGGTCTCCATCCACTCGTTGGTCATGATGAAGTTGCGGTCCGGAGTGATGTTGACCTTATCCAATCCGCAGTCGTAGGTGCGTGGCGCGCGGCCGACGGCGACGAGAACTTTCTCCGCATTCTTGGTTTGCGATTTTCCGTTGGAATCGGTGAAGGAGACCGTGGCACCGCTGTTATTCTTCTCAATCTTCTCGACCTTTGCGCTGACGAAGACTTCTATGCCGCGCTTCTTATAGAGGCGGAGAAGTTCCTTCGAGATCTCTTCATCCTCCACGGGGACGATGCGGGGGAGGGCCTCGATGATGGTGACCTCCGCGCCAAAGCTCTTGAAGACGGAGGCGAACTCGACGCCAACCGCACCCGAGCCAACGACGACCAGGGACTTGGGCATAGCCGGGAGCGTCAGGATCTCCATGTTGGTAAGGATGGTCTCGTCCGCCTTGTAGCCGGGCAGCATACGGGCGTCCGATCCCATGGCAAGGATGACCTTCTTCGCCTTGACCTCAGTTACCTTTTGCGCGTCGTAGCCTTCGGCCTGTGCGTCTTTGGGTTTGCCCTTGTCCTCATCCGTGACCTGGATGGTGTGGACGCCGTCATGCGCGGGACCGGTAAGGCGACCATGGCCCCGGAAGACGGTAACCTTGTTCTTCTTCATCAGGAAGTCGAGGCCTTTGGTGTGCTTGATGGTGATGTCATTCTTGCGCTTGAGCAGGTTGGGCCAGTTCAGCTTCGGGGACTCGACGCCATCGATCCCGTAATTTGCGGCGTGCTTGAGGTGATCCCAGACCTCTGCGGAGAAGAGCATGGATTTGGTGGGGATGCAGCCCCAGTGGAGGCAGGTGCCTCCTAGCTTGTCCGTCTTCTCTATCAGGGCCACCTTGAGGCCGAACTGTCCGGCGCGAATCGCGCAGGTATATCCCGCAGGGCCACCGCCCACAATGACTACATCGAAGATCGTCTCTGCCAAGGAACACTCCAAACCGGGCTATGCATCCGCATGCCTACCTTACAATTTTACGCTTTGTACGCAAGAGCGAATGCTAGCTTTGCTCCCACCGCCGCAGCTTGCAGTTGGGGCAGACCTTGTCGAAGAGGCCGCGCCAGAGGGTGGCTGGGCCGGTTTGAGATCCGAGCGCTCCGATACGGCGAAGGCATCGAGGGCAACGGAACTCACCCGCCCACCATACGGCGAACGCAAGGAGGCCGCACCAGATGATGAGAGCAACCAAGCCCAAGAGCGGCTGGCCGAGCCTATTTTGGGTGAACCAGTATGCAGCCGCGGCAAAAGGAACGGCGCCAAAAAGAAAGATGAGCGCCAGATTCCTTCGTCTTGCATAGGCACTCCACTGCCTGCTGTAGCTCACTCTTTGGACCCGCTCAGACTTTCTAGCGACGACCCCTTCCTGACCGGTTTGCATTTGCTCCTATCCGAGTGCTCGTGCGGCTTCTTTGGCAAAGTAAGTCACGACAAAGTCTGCGCCGGCGCGATGCACGGATACCAGCGATTCCAGCATGGCTCTCTGCGGCTCAAGCCAGCCGCGGGCGAAGGCCGCCTGCAACATGCTGTACTCGCCGGAGACCTGGTAGGCGCCGATGGTGACCTCGAAGCGATCCCGCGCTGCGCGAACGATGTCTAAGTAGGGCATGGCGGGCTTCATCAGGATCATGTCTGCGCCCTCCGCGAGATCGGCTTCGATCTCCCGCATCGCCTCCCGTGCATTGGCTCCGTCCATCTGGTACCCGCGCCGGTCACCGAACTGCGGTGCGGAGTCCGCGGCTTCACGGAATGGGCCGTAAAAGGCGCTGGCGAACTTGGCTGCGTAACTGAGGATGGGCGTGTGGCCGTAACCGCCCTGATCGAGCGATCTGCGTATCGCAGCGACACGGCCGTCCATCATGTCAGACGGGGCGATGATGTCCGCTCCCGCTGCCGCGAGGGATGAGGCGGTGTTGGCGAGAAGATCGAGGGTTGAGTCATTGTCGACCGTGTAGTCGTCCCCCTGCGGAACGACGATGCCGCAGTGCCCGTGGCTGGTGTACTCGCAGAGGCAGACGTCTGCGATGACGACCAGGCTGGCGAGTCCTCTCTGCTCTTTTAGGGCGCGCAGGGCTGATTGAACGATGCCGTGTTCCTCCCATGCGCCGGAGCCTTGTTCATCTTTATCCGGCGGAAGCCCGAAGAGGAGAAGTCCTCCGAGACCGAGCGAGGCGCACTCCCGGGCTTCTTTGAGCGCTTCATCGATGGAGAGGTTGAAGACACCCGGCATCGAGACGATGGGCTTGCGAATCCCCTCTCCTGGAACGATGAAGAGCGGGTAGATCAACGCGGAGGGTCGAAGATGCGTCTCGCGCGCCAACGAACGGAGCGCTTCCGTGCGGCGCATCCGGCGCATGCGCTTGAACGGCGCGTTGGCTTGCTCAAAATCCATCTAACAAGGATACTTCCTTAGCCTTGCAGCAGGCGAATCCGGAAACTTACCTTATAAGCGGCGCGTTGAAGCTTGTGCGATCGCGTCATATTCGAATCCCGATACCCGTGGCGCGAGTACCCAAAGCGTGTAGATGCCAAGAGCCGTCCCGAGCGGGATCTTGATCAGCGAGAGAATGGCCATGATGATGGCCAGCGTTCTTGCCCAGGGTTTCGCGGCGAGCAAACCCCAGCCGGTCAGCAGAGAAAGGCTCGCCATGACCACCAGGGTGACCGCGATGACGGGGAGAAACGCAGTGAGGAAGTTTGGGAAAGAGTCTCCGTTATCCCAGAACCATGCATGATGGTGGGCTACGGCGTGAAGCCAGAAGCCGGCGAATGTTCCCATCACCAGCCTGTAAACGCCCCACAGACACCAGGTGATACCAAGAGGCTGCAGATTCTGACGCACTCTTTCCCGGCGCAACTGTGGTATGGGAATCCACATCGGAGGCACAAAGCCGTACGGAGGCGGCGCACCCTGAAAAGAGGCCTGCTGCGCAGTAAGCGGCGTCCAGGGTTGCTGGTCGAACCCCGAGCTTTGTGAGCCGGCTTTAGCCTCCGAAACGCGCACTCCGCAAGCCTGGCAAAACTGCACTCCGTCCACCTGTTTATGCCCACATGCCCCACAAATCATCTTTCTACCTCCGCCCGAGCATTTCAGCTCAAGATGAATAAGGTACGCAGCGGTGATTTCACTTGTTCCGCAGGGCCATCGGTCTTGCGCGCGAGGCTACCATAGAGAGGTGACCCTGTTGCTTCCCTTAGTTCCGGAACCACTCTTCGAATCGAGCTCTGCCGCGCTTGAATGGCCTCGTTTGCGGGACCACATTGCACGCAAGGCGGTGAGCCCGCTGGGCCGCGCTTGGACCCTTGCGCTCGAGCCTTCCTCTGACCTGGAGTGGATTCTTCGCCAGCAGACCCGCACGGGGGAGATGCGGTCCTTTCTCAATGGCGGCGGCTCCTTTGACTTCCACGGATTGTTCGATCCCGCATCGTTGCTGAATAAGGCACGTATCGATGGAACCGCGCTGGAGGCGCTGGAGATTGTCGCCGTTCTGGAGATTGTGGAAAGAGTGGCCGCCTGGCGTTCTCTGCTGATGGCCTCTGAGTCTGGGCGGCGGCTGGGGACTGCGATTCGGGCTCTATCCGAGCCGCTCCTTCCGCATGATCTGGCTGGGCTGCTGCGGACATTGCGGGGGAAGATTGAGGCGGATGGGTCTCTCTCCGATGATGCCAGCCCGGAGCTTCGGCGGATTCGGCGGGCGATGGAGCAGCAGCATCGGGCGATTGAGGCTTCGCTGCGGCGAGCTGCGCGTAGCCTGCGCGAGGAAGGGTCGACGCAGTCGAGCACGGATGACCTGATCACCGTGCGTGGCGAGCGGTTCGTGATCCCGATCAAGGCGGAGTTCAAGCGCAAGGTTCCGGGAGTGATCCATGGCAGTTCGTCGTCGGGGCAGACGGTCTTTGTCGAGCCGCTGGAGACGATCGAGCAAAACAATGAGCTGGTGCGACTGCTGGATGAAGAGCAGTCGGAGATTCACCGTATTCTGGTGGCGTTGACGCGGGCGATTGCGGAACATGCGACAGCGCTGTCTGTAGGGACGGCGATCCTGGCAGAGGTGGAGTCGCACTTCGTGCGGGCGCGGTTTGCGCAGGAGCTCGACTGCTGCCTGCCGAGCTTTGGAGTGGAGTTGTCTTTGAAAGCAGCGCGACATCCGCTGCTGGAACTGCGGATGCGAGGTGAGGGCGGGGGAAGGCCTACGCCGCTGACTCTGGCGCTTACGTCTGAGGCGCGGCAGTTGATCATCTCCGGGCCGAATACGGGCGGAAAGACGGTGTCGCTGAAGACGCTGGGGTTGTTGGCGCTGATGGCGCAGGCAGGGCTCCCGGTCCCGGCGGAGGAGGCGGAGTTTCCGCTGGTGACGGAGATCTTTGCGGATATTGGGGATGCGCAGTCGATCGAGCGAAACCTGTCCAGCTTTTCCGCGCATGTGGTGAATGTGGATCACATCTCGCGACACGCAGGGCGGCGGTCTTTAGTGCTGCTCGATGAGTTGGGGTCGGCTACAGATCCGGAGGAGGGGGCAGCACTGGCTGTGGCGGTGGCGGAGCACTTCCTGGGGCTGGGGGCTTGGACTGCCATTACGACTCACCTTACGTCGCTGAAGGTCTACGCGGCGCAGCATGATGGAGTGTTGAACGCGGCGGTCGGCTTCGATCAGTCGACGCTGACGCCGACGTATGAGCTGCGGCTTGGAGTTCCGGGGGCTTCTGCGGGGTTGAACATCGCGGAACGGTTAGGGATGCAAGCGGAGATAATCGCCAACGCACGGGCGCAGATGACGACGCAGCAGGCGGATATCGGGGCGTTTCTGGATCAGCTGCATGACCAGCTTTCAGCGGCGACCGCGGAGCGAGTGTCGTTGAAGCGGCGGACGGAAGAGGTGGCGGCGGAGCGGGCTCGGCTGGAGACAGAGGGCAGGGCGGAGCAGAAGCAGCGGACGCGGGAGCTGGAAGTGAAGCTGAAGGCGTTGCTGGAGGACTTTGAGACGCAGCTGAAGGAGACCGTCAACGAGATTGAAGACAAGACCGTGGCGCGCAAGATTCAGCGAGATTCGGCGCTGCGGATGGCGCGGGTACGGCGAGAATTTTCTGATCAGTTTTCTTCGACGGTGCTGGCGCATACCACCGGGGCGGATAAGAACGGTTTGGGGCAGGCGCGGGTGGTGAAGGCTCCCCCTCCTATCAAGCGTGGGGACTATGTGACGTTGAAGAGCCTGCGTCGGCAGGCGACGGTGGACCGGGTGATCGATGACCAGAACTTTGAGGTTTCGATTGGGCAGATGAAGATGCGGGTACCCCGGTCGGATATTGCGGACGTGGAGGTGATCAAGGTGGTGACGCCGCTGGAGGCGGCGCGGCGGCGGGGTGGGGTGACGGTGCAGACGGCGAGTGGGGCTGCGCTGGGGGATTCGGATTACACGCCTCGGGAGATCAACGTGATTGGGCGAACGGCGGCGGAGGCGGAGGATGAGGTGTCGCGGTATATCGACCGGGCGTTTCTGGCGGGGTTGACGCGGGTGCGAATAGTGCATGGGACGGGAATGGGCGTGCTGCGGCGGACGCTGCGGGAGTTTCTGAAGTCGCATCCGCATGTGGCGACGTTTGAGGAAGCGAGTCAGCAAGAGGGTGGGCAAGGGGCGACTCTGGTGGATCTGCGGCAGTAGGTACCCCCCTCTCCCCCTACTTATCGTGCAAAGTCTTCAAACCATTGGACTTAGGTCTGGACTTGGGTCTGCAGAAGTCCAACAATCGGTGCAAAGTCTTCATTCCAGAGACTTTGACGCAAGGGTATACCCCACTTTTTTTCTATTGCCGAGCGAGGCGTTATTCAACGCGCTTCTAAAAAAGAGAAAAACGCATTGGTGATTCATCTACCTTGTGTCGGACAGGGGTAGGTTTCGATCAGGGCTTCGCGAAGGTCAAGCGCCTTATGCTGATCCATCAGTTTCGGGTGGGCGTCCATATAGGCGACGAAAATGCGGGCCATCGTTCCCCAACTCGCACGCTCTGTGCATATCGCCCTGGGGCCAAAGAGTTCAATAGCCTGCACGAATCCCTGGATATATCCCACACAAGAGTTGGCTGCCATTGCGTCGGGGGATACAGTCGCTGATGCGCCAGCCTCGCTAAATCGTATGCCAGCCTTACAGTCTTGATATAAGCGAGAGCCGCGATCTGCATCGTGAAGATCTGCTGTCTGCATCATGGCAAGGAAGAGAACGGTTGCGAGCATAGGAGCACGATACCAGAGTGCAAAGCCGCCTCTCAGCGACTTCCTTCGACAAGGGTTGGGGGGCGGTGCTATCGTTTTTGGTCTCTACCAACTCGACTGGCCGCTGGACGCCAATCACTCCTCGACCCGCCGAGTCACTTCTGCAAACGACGAGGAATGAACGATGGCTACCTTTGCAACTCCGCCAGCGACTGACAGCCACAACTTTGCAGGAATCGACAGCCGGCTGGGTGAGGCTGCCGCAGCGTTTGTGCGTGGCAAGCAGCAGATGCTGATCGACGGGAAGATGGTTTCGGCGGCTTCCGGGAAGACGTTTCCGGTCTATAACCCGGCGACGGGCGCGGTGATCTGCGAGGCGCCCGAAGGCGATCACGTCGATGTGGACGAGGCTGTGCATGCGGCGCGGCGGGCGTTTGATTCCGGAGTGTGGTCGAGTGTGAGTCCTTCGCAGCGGGGGCAGCTGCTTTGGAAGCTCGCGGACCTGCTGGAGCAGCATACGGACGAGTTCGCGGAGCTGGAGTCGCTCGATAATGGCAAGCCTGTGTCCGTGGCGCGGGTTGCGGATGTGCCGCTGGCGGTGGATCTGTTCCGGTACATGGCGGGGTGGGCGACGAAGACGCTGGGATCGACGATTCCGCTTTCGGCGGGGCAGGAGTTTCTAAGCTACACGGTGCGGGAGCCGATCGGCGTGGTAGCGCAGATTATTCCGTGGAACTTTCCGCTGCTGATGGCGGCGTGGAAGCTGGGACCGGCGCTGGCGACGGGTAATACCGTGGTGATGAAGCTCGCGGAGCAGACGCCGCTGACGGGGCTGAGGCTGGCGCAGTTATTCCTGGAGGTTGGGTTCCCGGCGGGCGTGGTGAATATCCTGACCGGCTTCGGCGAGCCGTGCGGGGCTCCGCTGGCGGCGCATGACCTGGTGGACAAGGTGGCGTTTACGGGGTCGACGGAGGTGGGCAAGCTGATCGCCAAAGCCGCGACTGGGAACCTGAAGAAGGTCACGCTGGAGCTTGGCGGCAAGAGTCCGGCGATCATCTTCCCGGATGCGGATATGGAGCAAGCGATCGGCGGAGCGGCGTCCGCGATCTTCTTCAACCAGGGGCAGTGCTGCTGCGCGGGGTCAAGGCTGTTCGCGCATGAGAGCGTCTTCGACCAGGTGGTGGAAGGGATGAGCGACATCGCGGGCAAGATCAAGATGGGGCATGGGCTCGATCCGGAGACGGAGCTCGGACCGCTGGTCTCGCAGGAGCAGTATGAGCGGGTGACCGGGTATATCGAGAGTGGACGGGAGCAGGGGGCGAAGTTCGGCGCGGGTGGCAAACGTCACTCGGACCGTGGCTATTTCGTGCAGCCGACGGTGCTGCATGATGTGAAGCCGGATATGAAGGTGGTGGCGGAAGAGATCTTTGGGCCGGTGGTGGTGGCGCAGAGGTTTTCGTCGGACGCGGACCTGGACAAGCTGGCGGCGCAGGCGAACGATACGATGTATGGGCTGGCTGCGAGTGTGTGGACCAAGGACATCTCCGCGGCGCACAAGATGGCGCGCAAGATCAAAGCGGGAACGATCTGGGTGAACTGCCACAATATTTTTGACGCGGCGCTGCCGTTTGGCGGGTATAAACAGTCAGGATGGGGCCGCGAGATGGGGGCCGAGGTTCTGAACAATTACACGGAAGTGAAGGCAGTCACGATCAAGCTCTAAGTCTTTCGGCGTCTGTGATTGTCATTGCCTGGAACGAGTTGGTGGCACACGCATTGGACTTGAGCTCTACCTTAGCCGGCAGAGCTCGCGTTTTTTGAGCAAACAATATTGCGACCCATCGCGATGAAGGAGCGTCCAAGCAAGATGAAGACCGACATCCGCTGGCCCGAACGCTTTCTCCCCGCCAACTCAGCTGTCTTTGTCTCGAATGAGATCACGATTGCTGCCGAGCCCGAGGCTGTGTGGCGTTGGTTGATCCGCGCAGAGCTTTGGCCGCACTGGTATCCCAACTCCTCTGACATTCACTTCATCTCGACCTCCGGCCCGGATCTTAGGGAGCGAACGCGTTTTCGGTGGAATACATACGGCGTGCGGATTACGTCCAAGGTGCTGGAGTTCGAGCCATATACACGGCTGGCCTGGGAGGCGCAGGGGATTGGCGTCGATGCTTACCATGCCTGGCTGCTGACCCCGACCGAGGACGGTGGAACCCGTGTGCTGACGCAGGAGACGCAGCACGGATGGCTGGCGCGACTCGCCAAAACGCTGCTGCCGAAGCGAATGGAAGCGAAGCATCAGCACTGGCTGGAGAGTCTGAAGGAACGTGCGCAGGGTGGACCGCCGCCGGAGCCGCTGGCGATTGTGACGCGGGCGACACGGAAGCCGGCAGCTTCAGGGTTAATGGAAGGGTGATGGAAGTGGGGACGACATGAAGCCATTGACAAGGCTTTGTGGCTGTTCTTACTCTGAAGATTATGGAAGTTGAGCTCACACCGGACCAAAAGGCCTTCGCACGTTACGCGATTGAGACGGGCAGGTTTCACCATGAGGAAGAGGTAGTGCATGAGGCTCTTGCTCTTTGGGAGAGCCGTGAGCGTACCAAGTCAGAGATCCTGGCTATGGTCGATCGTGCCGAAGGCTCCCTTGCACGCGGTGAAGGGCGTGTCATTACAGAGGAATCCATGGTTGAGCTTGCCCGAAGAGTCAACGAGCGAGGGCGTGTGCGGCTTGCGGCACAGGCCGCGCATCGCTGATGGCCCATCGGTTCTCTCCCGAGGCGGAGGATGAACTCGACAGCATCTGGCATTACATCGCGACCGAGAGCGGCAGTATAGACGTGGCAGACCGCTTTATCGAAAGCTTCACCAAACACTTCCCCCTGCTCGCCAGGACTCCACATCTGGGTCGACGCCGTGACGAAGATCTCCGTCCGGGTATGCGAAGCCTCGCCGTTGGCAAGTACCTGATTCTCTACCGCATCGACGGGGAAGACGTACTGATCCTGCATGTGGTTAGGGGCAGCCGAGACGTTGAAAGACTCTTTGGGTTCTAATCCCGCATACCGGCAGATCACCTGACCCTACAGTTTAGCAGGCGCTTCAGATGCGCATGGGCATGAGGATGTAGCGGTACTTGACGTCTTCGTTGCCGTCTTCGGGGCGCATCTGACCGGCGCTTTGGGCGTCCTTGAACTCCAGGCGGACTTCGCCGGTGTTGCCGATGGCTTTGAGGAAGTCGATCAGGTATTGGGAGTTGAAGCCGACTACGAGGGGGTCGTAGTTGTAGGGGGTCTCGATGATGTCTTCGGATTCACCGGCGTCGGTTGAGGAGGACGAGAGGCGGAGTTCGTTTTGTTCCAGGCGGATCTTGATGGCTCCGGAGCGCTCGTCGGCGAACTGGGCGACGCGCTGAATGCAGCCCATTAGGTCTTCCGAGCGGACGATGACGAACTTGTTGTTGTCGCGGGGCAGGACGGCTTCGTAGTTCGGGAACTGGCCGGTGAGCTTGCGGCTGGTGAGGACACGGCCGCCGACCTTGAAGAACAGGGTGGAGTCGTCGTCGGCGAACTCGAGGGTCTCGGCTTCGGTTGAGCCGAGGAGTGAGGAGAGCTCCGAGAGGGCCTTACGGGGGATGAGGGTCTTCTTCTCGCCGGAGATGCCTTCGAGGGCTTCACCCAGCTTTTCGACGTGGGCGAGGCGGTGGCCGTCGGTGGCAACCATGGCCATGGACTCGGCTTTGAGTACGAGCAGGGCGCCGTTGAGGGTGTAGCGGGACTCCTCGTTGGAGATGGCGAAGATGGTCTTCGAGACCATGTTCTTGAGGCTGGCGACGGAGAGCTTGTAGGCGCCGGCGGCGGGGAACTCGGCGACCTGCGGGAAGTTGGCCCGGGCCATGCCGACCATCTTGGTGTTGGAGCGGCCGGCGCGGATCTGGACCCAGTGGTTGTCCATCAGCTTGATGGAGATATCGCCTTCAGGGAGCAGGCGGATGTAGTCGTAGAGCTTGCGGGCGGGGATGGTGCAGGCGCCGGGCTTTTTGACCTTGGCGGCGCAACTGGTGCGCAGGCTCTGGTCGAGGTCGGTGGCGGTGATGGTGAGGCGGCCTGCCTCGCCGTCATTGCTGGCTTCGAAGAGGAAGTTCGAGAGGATGGGGATGGTGGTCTTGCGCTCGACGACGGACTGGGCGGCGGTGAGTTCGCGGAGGAGTTCGGCGCGGGAGACGGTGATCTCAAGGTTGCCGGTGGGCGGAGTGGCCGTGGTCAGATTGGGCGGATTCGTCTGGGGCTGTTCGGTGAGGGCGGTCACTGGCGTCTCCGTCTGGTGCTGGGGCTGAGGGTGCGTTGGGTGCAGCCGGTTGGTCCAATTCTAGTGATCGGAGGGGATTTGCGGGGGAGTGATTTTGCTGTGGGAAACCAGGTGGATTCTGTGTGGGGCGGGGATGAGCGGTGTCGCGGGGTTGAATGCTTTGGGGCGTGATTACGGTTCCTAAGAAACAGATTGAAAGAGAGATACCTGAAAGGAGTAGTCCATCGTTTGCGCTGGATATGTGGATTGTGACGCTAAGGGGTCATGAGGAGTGCCACTTAGGAGTGAGTCTTGATTTAGAAATCCGGTTCTTCGAGAGCGCAAGACGCGTAAATCAGGATAAGACGTTGAGGTTGCGGTGACCCTTGTCCTGCTTTTCTACAGGCTGACCTTAGAGGCGGCGAGAGGACTAGTCGCTGAGGGTGCGAAGCCGGGGTATGTCGTTCAAGGTAAAGATGGTTGCGAGCGGCTGGATTTCAACGGGATTCAGATAGGGCGAGGATAAAGGGATCGCAAATCGCGCATGGTTCGGAAAAGGGCGAGGAGCTGCCAACGGGACAGCCAGACGCAGCGATGCCGTATCGTGTGGCTCCAAGACCAAGACCCAGAGCGGGACGGGGAGCAGACGATACGGCATTGGGAACGAGGCCTGGTGGCTAGCTGAGGGCTTCCATGAGCTTGTTGAGGGTGCGGTTGAGGTCCTTGTCGGAGCGGCGGAGCTCGTCGATCTTGGCGATGGAGTGCATGACGGTGGTGTGGTGCTTGCCGCCGAACTGACGGCCGATTTCCGGGAGGGAGGCTTCGGTCATCTGCTTGGCGAGGTACATGGCGATCTGGCGCGGGACGACGATCTGGCGGGAGTTGTTCTTCTGCTTGAGCTCGGCGACGCGCATGCCGAAGTGCTCGGCTACAGCGCGCTGGATGGCCTCGATGGTGATCTTGCGGACCTGGGTATCGATGAACTGCTTGAGGCATTGCTGGGCGACGACGAGGGTGCACTCAACGCCGTGATGCGAGCACCAGGCGATGACGCGGATGAGCGCGCCTTCGAGTTCACGCACGTTGGTGCGGACGTTTGAGGCGATGAAGAGGGCAACGTCCGTCGGGATGGAGGTGTTTTCGCTCTCGGCTTTGCGCTGCAGGATGGCGACCTTGGTCTCAAGGTCGGGTGGCTGGATGTCGGCGATGAGACCCCACTCGAAACGGCTGCGGAGGCGGTCTTCGAACTCGTGCAACTCCTTTGGGGGGCGGTCGCTGGCGATGACGATCTGCTTCATCTGCTCGTGGAGCGCATTGAAGGTGTGGAAGAACTCTTCCTGGGTGCGCTCCTTGCCGGCGATGAACTGGATGTCGTCGATGAGGAGGACGTCAACGGTGCGGTAGCGATCACGGAAGCCGGTCATCTTGTCGTGGCGGACGGAGTTGATCATGTCATTGGTGAACTTCTCACCGCTGACGTAGGTAATGGAGGCGTGGGGCTGGCGGCGCTTGACCTCATGGCCGATGGCCTGCATGAGGTGGGTTTTGCCCATGCCGACGCCGCCGTAGAGGAAGAGCGGGTTGTAGGCCTTGGAGGGGCGCTCGGCGACGGCTTGCGCGGCGGCCGCGGCGAACTGGTTGCCGCTGCCGATGACGAAGGCGTCGAATTGGTAGCGGGGATTGAGCAGCGCGGCTGAGTTCCAGTCGAAGCGGGCCTGCTCGGCGCCAACGCCGGCGGTTGAGGGTGTGGTCTGGGGCGTGGAGTTGCGCGGGGTGTTCTGACGGGCGCCGTTGGAGGGGCTGGTCTCACGGTCGGGCATGGGTGGGAAGCCGCCGTCCTCACGAACACGGGTTGCCGGCGGGTCGGGGACTTCGAACTGCACGGAATCGATATCGAAGCCGAGCTTCTCGATGGCTTCTTCAATCAGCTGCCCGTACTTGTCACCGATATGTTCAAACTGCGCCGAGGGGATGCGGACGAACAGTGTCTTGCCTACGGTGCGTGAGAAGCGTGTGGGCTTCAACCAGGTATCGAAGGAATGCCGGTTGATCTTCTTTTCAAGCGCGCCGAGGATGCGGACCCAATGATTCAACACGGCTGTGGCCGTAGGAACGAATGACATGCTTTGACTTTCCTTATCTAAACTATGTGGTGCGTCGACTCCGGTGCAACCAAATGCGTGCCCTCCGAAAAGTAGGAGCAAACGGGACGACGACTCTCCCGGCACCCGGCGAGCGGGATTCCAAAAGGTGAGTCATTGCTGCCCGAAGGTGTCTTGTAAGCGGTGACCGTGAAAGGATCCGGGTACAAGCTGAAAAACCTGCAACAGTCAAGCAAACTTCGAAGAAAGCTTGGTGCGTGACTGCCAATCAAGTTGCTGAGCGGGTTTGATGGTAGCACGGAAAAGAGAGTCGATTTCAAGCCCTTTTGGAGCAAACTTCGAGTTGCACCGTTCCTGGTGAAGAGCTGCGAAGCGGTTGCCGGAGTGGGGAAAGGGCTTCCCTTAGGAGCGGAATTTTGTGCCTGCACCGTCTTACAGGCATGAACCCGGGCGTGGCTGTGTTGACGCGGCTCGGAACGAATTCCTTCCCGATTTTCGACCGATCACGTATACTCAGGAATTGTCGCCTTACCGTTGCATCTCGCCCCTGTACCATCTGGGGTGAAGCGGGTCCCGCAGCCGCCCATTTCGGCGATTGCTGAAGATCTTCAGCCGGTCGACACACCTTCAAGTTTTGCAACAGGAGTTTAAGTTTCATGCCAAAGCGTACGTTCCAGCCCAACCGCCGCCATCGTGCCAAGACCCACGGCTTTCTTACCCGCATGAAGACCAAGTCCGGCGCTGCCGTGTTGAGCCGCCGCCGCGCCAAGGGGCGTCACAAGATCGCCGTGTCTGCTGGTTTCCGCGACTAGTCCCAGCACTCTGCAATGCTCCGGGCTGATTCTGAAACCTGAGTCGACCCGGGTCTCTCCGCTATGACGACCTCCTCACCGATCTCGCTTGAGCGTTCCGCCGCTGCTCTGAAAGAGCTTTGGAGCCCGCGCATCGTGGGGAGAGTCAACGATCAATATCTCAAGGTTGCGCGGGTTCAAGGCGAGTTCCCCTGGCATGCGCATGACGCCGAAGATGAGCTGTTCCTGGTGCTCCAAGGGGCGCTCACGATCGGGCGGTCTGAAGAAGACGGCGGTCCGATCACGTTGCTGCCGGGTCAGGTCTTCATCGTGCCGCGCGGCGTCAGGCACAACACCGCAGCGCGGGAAGAGACGCTGATCGCGCTGATTGAGACTGTCACCACACTGCACAGCGGGAATGAGCAGACGCCCATGACCCGCAGCCTTGCCGAACAGATGGGCGATGGAGCTTTCTGATGGCTGCGCTGACGCCGAACGCCCGTCTGCGGCTGAGGAAGCATGCGGACTATCAGCGGGTCTATACGAGCTCTCGAAAACAGTTCTCCAAACAGATCAGTTTCTTCTACTCGCTGCGCCCGGAGACCGGTCCCGACGGTAAGGCTCGGCGCTGCGAGACATCCGGCGCCCGTGTTGGGCTTACCGTGGGCAAGGTGCTGGGCAAGGCGGTGGAACGGAATCGCATCAAGCGGCGTATGCGTGAGTGTGTGCGGCGGCAGGTGAAGACGCTTACTTATCCTGTCGATGTGATTCTGCATCCGCGCAGGACGGTGCTGGAGATGGAGTTCGCCAAGCTGGACCGGGAGGTTGGGCAGATCTTCCGCATGATCGAAGCAGCATTAAGCAAAGCGGCGTTGAGTAAGGCGTGAGCGATGCAATGTTGAAGGCGATCTTCTGGATCTACAAGCGGATGATCTCGCCGGTGCTGCATACGTTTGGAGTCTCGCAGTGCATCTTTCTGCCCACATGCTCTGAGTACGCGTATGTGGCGATTCACCGGCATGGGATATTGCCGGGCGCGCGGCTGGCGATCGCACGGATCGCGCGCTGTCATCCGATGTCACACGGCGGTTATGATCCGGTGCCGTGAATGCGGGACCATTTATCATCACGCTAGGTCAATCCGCGCGCAATGCGTGACCGCGAGCTTTTGAGCAGCAGAAAGAACAGGATTATCACCCGTGGCAGAGTTCAAGAACCCGAACCAGCAAGGCGCATCCCAGGACAATCGTCCGCTTCTGATCATCATGACCGTCATGGTGATGGTCTTTTTCGTGCTGCAGTACTACCGGGCAAAGCATAATCCGCAGACCGCTTCTCCGAATGCCGCACAGACTCAGGCCCAGACGCAGCAGCCGACGCCCACCGTCGCTGCCAGTGTGGCGGGGCAGACGATCCAGGTGCCCGCGGTGCAGCCGGTGGTTGCGGCAGTCGAATCGACCACAACGGTTGAGAATGAGCTGTACAAGATCACGTTTTCCAACAAGGGCGCGCAGGCCACGAGCTGGATTCTGAAGAAATACAAGGACTCGTATGGGCAGCCGCTGGACCTGGTCCACACCCAGGCGGCAGAGGCGGTGGGGTATCCGCTCTCGCTCTACACCTATGACCCGGGGCTGACGGCGAACCTGGCGAAGGCGATGTATCTACCCTCTGCTACCGGCAACCTGAATGCACCGGCGACGCTGAGCTTCAGGTACATCTCGGGCGAGTACCAGGTGACCAAGACCTTCAGCTTCGACGATACCTATGTGCTGCATGCGGATACCCAGGTGCTCCGCAATGGTGCGCCGGTGCGGGCGCTGCTGAGCTGGCCGGGTGGGTTCGGCGACCAGGAGGATGCGCGAGCGTATGCGGGTTCGCAGGTGGACTACTCGCAGGAGCAGCATGAGAAGCATCTTGCCGCGGGTAAGGTAACGGGCGGCAATACGTTGACTGGAAGCTTCGATTGGGCGGGTGTCTCCGACCTTTATTTTGCGGCGATCTTTCTGCCGGATGCCCCGGATGCGGCTACAGTCGCCACGCTCGACAGCCAGATGATGGTGCCGAAGGCGGATCGGCACAATGGGCTGGGGCATGGGGTGCCTGTCGCGCCAAAGGGGGATGCGGCCAAGGATGAGGTTAAGGTGCCGATCCTGGGTGCGGCGGTGGGCGATCTCTCCGGACATACGCAGACGCGGCTCTTTGCCGGGCCGAAGGCGGTCAACATTCTGCGTAACGTGAAGGCGAACGGGTCCAATGCGACGCTGGAGCCGCTGCTGGACTTCGGGTTCTTCGGGATCATCGGGAAGTACCTGTTCCTGGCGTTGCTTGCGATCCACCAGTTTGTAACGCAGAACTGGGGCTGGTGCATCATCCTCCTGACGGTGCTGATCAACCTGCTGATCCTGCCGCTGCGTATCAAGACCATGCAGTCCGCGTTGAAGATGCAGCGGATTCAGCCGCAGATGGACACGATCAAGGCGAAGTATAAAAACCTGAAGGTCACCGATCCCAAGCGCAACGACATGAACGCCGAGATCATGCAGCTCCAGAAGGATAATGGGGTGAACATGTTTGGCGGGTGTATCCCCACGCTGATCCAGATGCCGCTGCTGTTCGCCTTCTTCGGCATGCTGCCGAAGGTGGTGGAGCTGCGGCAGGCGCACTGGGCGTGGATCCCGGATCTATCCTCCGCCGATCCTTGGCACATCCTTCCGGCGCTAATGGTGGTGAGCCAGTTTCTGGTGCAGTGGTATACGCCTTCGCCGGGTGTCGATCCGCAGCAGCAGAAGATGATGGCGATCATGATGCCGGCGTTCTCGGGGTATATGACGTGGAACTACTCGGCTGGACTGGCGATTTACTGGTCGGTAGGGAACCTGATCTCGATTGCGACGCAGATGATCATGAACCGGACTTCGGTGGGCAAGGAGATGCGGGAGATTGCGGCGAAACGGGCTCGGCGTAAAGCGGGGATCGGGACGGGGAGCTCGGCGAAGGTGATCCAGGGTAAGACGGTCAAGCGCTAGGGGCGGGTGGTGTTATCCCCCCCCGGCAATATTGCGCAAAATATTCAATGCAAAGGACTTAAGCTCGTATCAAAGGCTTGTATCCACCATTACGAATTGCCGGGCGGGAAACTCCCGCTCGGCAATCGACCGTTTCTGGGGTAGGGTTTTGTCAAGTTCTCCCGGCTTCTACGGGCGACAAGGAGCCTCGGCACGTGGCGAATCGAAGTCTCGGACCGGCGGAAGAACGGGAGCTGCTGCAGAACGCGAAGGCGCTGTTCAACAACGGGGAGTTCTTCCGGTCGTGTGACCTGGCGCTAGAAGGCGTGCTGCTTTGGCCGAGTGAGTCGAGGTTCGCGCACCTTGCGGTGCTGAGCCTGGCGAATGCGGGCGCGGTCGAACTGGCGCTCGAGAAGTACACCACCTTCAAGCTGCACGAGCGGTCGGACCTGGAGTCGCGATCGCTGCTGGGGCGGCTGAAGAAGGACGAGGGCTTTGCGGCGCATGGGGCGGAGCGGCTGAGGCTGCTGAGCGAGGCGCATGAGATCTATGAAGAGGCCTATGCGCAGGCTGCGGCGGAGGGCAATCCGGATGCGTACTATCCCGGCGTGAACGCGGCTTCGCTGGCGCTGTGGACGGGGGACGATACTTCGGCGCGGCAGCTGGCGCGGGTGGTGCTGCAGCAGGTAGAGCCGCTGCTCGAAGACGGCGGACGGGGCGACCGCTACTGGCTTTTGGCGACGGCCCTGGAGGCGCACCTGCTGCTGGGCGAGATGGAGCCGGCGTCGGAGCTTGCGGTCGAGGTGCTGAGCGAAGGGGCAGGGAAGCATGCGCAGGTGGCGACGACGGGACGGCAGTTGCGGCGGATCACGGAGGCGATGGGGATCTCGCCGGAGTTTCTGCGGCACTTTACGCCGCCCGCAGTGATGCATTACACCGGGCACATCATCGCGGCGAAGGATAAGCCGGGGCGGTTTCCGGCGCTCGAAGAAGATGCGGTGCGGCGGCAGATTGAGAGCATTCTGCATGCCGAGGGGATTGGGACGGGGTATGGCTCGCTGGCGGCGGGCGCGGATATCTTGTTCGCGGAGGCGCTGTTGAAGCGCGGTGGGAGCTTGAATGTCATCCTGCCGTTCGCGATGGCCGACTTCATTGTGCAGTCGGTGCAGTCGGCGGGCGCGGAGTGGATTACGCGTTTTCATCGGTGTATGGAAGCGGCGAAGACGGTCCGGTATGCGACCGAGGACAGCTTCATGGAGCATGAGAGCCTGTTCAACTACTGCAGCCAACTGGGGATGGGGCTTGCGGTGCTTGCGGCGAGGCACATGCAGGCGCCGGTGGTGCAGGTCGCGGTGTGGGACGGCGAGGCAAGGAGCGGCACGGCGGGGACGGCGGTCGACCTGAAGGCGTGGCAGGATGCGAAGTTGCCGCAACGCATCATCCGGTGCGGCGGCCGGACGACGGCGGCGGACCTGAGCGGGTATACGCCGCCTTCAGCGGGGCGGGGTGGGAGCCGCGAGATTCGTGCGATGCTGTTCGCGGATGTGCATGGGTTCAGCAAGCTGAACGACCATCAGCTGCCAACCTTTACCGCCGAGATCATGGGACCGCTGGGAGCGGTGACGGAGTCGTTCGATCCGAAGATTGCATTCCTCAATACTTGGGGGGATGGGATCTTTGCGGTGCTGGCGGAGGTGGGCGACGCGGCAGCCTGTGCGTTGAAGCTGCAGGAGGCGATGCACGCCATTGAGCTTGAAGATGTGGGGCTGCCGGAGCATCTGCGGCTGCGGATCGGCGGGCATCTGGGACCGGCGTATGAGCTCGAAGATCCTATCCTGAAGCGGCCTAATTTTTATGGCGCGCACGTCAGCCGCGCGGCGCGGATTGAGCCGGTGACGCCGGAAGGGTGTGTGTATGTAACCGAGACGTTTGCCGCGGTGCTGGCGTTGAAATGCGCGGACCGGTTCGCGTGCGACTACGTGGGGTATACGGATATGGCCAAGCACTATGGGCAACTGAGGATGTTCCTGCTGCGGCCGGTGACCGGGCATGGCGGGCCGGTGGTGCTGGGAGATATTGAGCGGGCTCCGCTGAAGGTTTAGGACGGGATGTCCGGGCTGAAGCCCGGACCTATCTCAGAAGCGAGAGCAGACTCAGAAACGAGAGCAAAGGCAACGACAGAAACGCCTTCACCGTAGGATTTGTTAGAAGCGTTGCTCTCACTGCTTCGGGGTTGGCAGCGGGCTTTGGCGCAGGGCTAGCGGGAGGAACTCGGTCGAGAGCATCTTGACGTTTTCGGTCAGGTAGTAGGTGGGGATGGTGGGGTACTGCTCTTCGACAAGGATGAGGGTGCGGAAGTCAAAGCTCTGGACGTCCGAGCGGGACTCCATGTGGTTGCGCGTGATGGCGCCGCAGAGCGTGTCGACAAAGAGCTGCGGGGCGACGGTGTGATTCTTGAGCAGCTCCGGGGGAACGTTGGGCTCCATCTGCTGGGCTAGGGCTAGCGGCAGGTCGGGAATGATCTTGGTCTCCAGGTTGAAGTGGACGGTTTCGCCGGTGTGGGCGCGTTTTGCGGCTTCGGGGTGATTCTTGCCGGGGCCGGTGCGGTAGTAGTCGGTGTAGAAACGGCTGAAGCGGAAGAGCTGCTCGACGTAGGTGGGGACGTAGGGGCTGATGAGCTTTTCCTGTTGCGCGAAGGCGACGGCGACGGGAGATAAGGCGAGGTCGTTCTTCTGATCGGGGCCGAAGTGGAGCTTGTCGCAGATGAAGGTGGCCTGGGCCAGGGGCATGGAGAGGTCGCGGATGTAGACGCGGGACTCGAGCGTGTAGGGGGTGCCGTCGGCGTGGCGGCAGGACTGCGGGTTGAGGAACTGATCGTGCCAGATGAGCGAGACGTGGTCGGTGGTGACGCCGGTGTCGGTTTCGATGGTGTCGATGCCGCGATCCATGCCGGACTCGAAGGAGGGGAGCGTGTTTTCCGGGCGCAGACCGCGTCCGCCGCGATGGCCCTGGGCGTCGAAGTTGGCGAGACGGGCTGCTGCCTCGGACGAGGCGGCGCGTTCTTCGGCCAGAACCTTCTCGAGCAGGTCGGGGCGGTCGGAGATGAGGCCGTCTACGCCGGTGCGGATGACGGCGCGCATCTTCTCGGGATCGTTGGTGGTCCAGGGGACGACCTTGATGCCGGCGGCTTGAAGGGCGGCGACGGGAACCTGGGTCGCCGGGTCGGGATCGAGCACGGAGGAGTCTACGGGGGAGAGCGCGGGAACCTTGGCGCCGTGCGCCTTGACGTGCCCGGCAGCCTGCTGCATGAGGTGCAAGAAGGGATTGGCGGCGTCTTGAGCGGCGAGAGGCATTGCGGTACCTGGAAGCGAAAGGAAAAGCGCAGCGAGGAGCAGACGGGCTGGAAGAGATCTTCTCATGGGGTTCTGCCATGGTCGCGCAGCGGGGTTACGGGGGTGTGAAGGGTTTGCTTTACCTTGGGATGCCTCGGGGACAAGGCTTGTACGACTTTCAAGGGAGTTACTTCCGGTGGAGATCAGGTTCAGATGATCGAGACAAGAAGACCTGCCGATAGTTCGATGATGCGCCGTTTGCGCCGAGGAAAGTAGAGCCTGGTGCCTTGATGAAACGAATCCTGTTCGTCGACGATGAAACGAGTTTTCTGGATGGGGTGCGGCGGATGCTGCTCTCCGAGCGGGAACGCTGGCAGATGAAGTTTCTCACCAGCGGCGAGGATGCGCTGAGCGCCTGCGCGGAGCAGCCGTTCGACGTCGTGGTGAGCGACCTGCGGATGCCTGGAATGGACGGCATTGAGCTGCTAGGTAAGATTCGCGAGCTGTATCCGGAGACGGCGCGAATCCTGATCTCCGGCAACTCCGAGTTCACGCTGCCCTCGCGGGCGGTCTCAGTCGCGTACCGGATCCTGGTGAAGCCGTGCCATGAGCCGGAGCTGCGGCAGGCGCTCGAACGGGTCTTCAGCCTGCAGGATGTGCTGGGGGACGGGTCGCTGCGGGAGATCATCGGCACGCTGGGCGAGCTGCCCTCGCTCTCCGCCACGTATACCGCTTTGACCGATGCGCTGAACGATCCCGAGAGCTCCATGCGGACGATCACGCAGATCATCCAGAAGGATGCGGCGATGTGCGCGAAGATCCTGCAGGTGGTGAACAGCGGATTCTTCGGGCTGGCACTGCAGTCGATCGGCCTGGAGCATGCGGTGTCTTACCTTGGGCTGGATACGATCCGCACGCTTGCGCTGCACTCGGAGACGTTCCGGGTGTTTGTTCCGGATAAGCGGATTCCGGGCCAGTTCCTGCGCGAGATGCAGCAGGAGGCGCAGAATGCGGCGATTGTGGTGAGCTCGCTGGCGCTGCAGAGGAAGGTGCGGGAGGCGGCGCTGGTGGCGGCTTTGCTGCATGAGATCGGCACGCTGGTGCTGGCGAGCTCGATGCCGCAGAAGTTCCTTGCCGTGCTGGAGATGATGAAGACTACAGGATGCAGCCGGGTGCATGCGGAAGAGACGATTCTGGGTACGACGCATGCCGAGATCGGGGCGTATTTGCTGGGGCTGTGGGGGATCAACAACGCGGTGATCGAGGCGATCGCGTATCACCACCACCCTATGCGGGTGAAGCATATCGAGTGGGATTGCACCTATGCGTTCTACCTGGCGAACCTGCTCGCACATCACATCAAGGATCATCCGGAGGATGTGAAGGGGGAGGAGCTGTCCGAGGAAGAACGCGACAGCTTGAAGTCGATGGGGATGCTTCCGGAGTTCGCGTCATATCGGAGCCACGCGGCGGAGATGCTGAAGGAGCAAGGGGTTCTGGTCTAGATTCTGGCGTTCTGGGGTCCAGGTTCTGGCGTTCTGGTTCTGGTTCAGGTTTTATAGTCCGGCGCGCACCTGGTGGGCCGCGATCTCCTCTGTAATCTGCAAGGCGAGGGCAAGGGCTCTTCGTCCTGCCACGCCGTCTACTGCCGGGGTAGTGCGGGTTCGGATTGCGTGGAGGAAGCTTGCGAGTTCGAGGCGCAGGGGCTCGCCTGGTTCGACTGGCACTTTGCTCATGTTCAGGCCGGCGGTTGGATGCTTGGGCTCGCCGGGCTTCTCGGGCCTGGAGTGGCGGTCGATCAGGTCTGCGAGCTCGCGGTCGGACAGGCCCGCCGTGGCGGTGACGTCGATCAGGAGTAGATCCTGGCGGGCAAAGTCGAGCGAGAGGTACTGGTACGGCTGGAAGAAACGGAGCTTGCGGACGCGCTCGGTGGAGACTCGGGATGCGGTGAAGTTGGCGACGCAGCCGTTTTCGAACTCGACCCGGACGTTGGCGATGTCGACGGTTCGGGAGAGCACGGGCAGGCCGACGGCTCGGACCTCGCGGACCTCGGCGTTCACGAGCGAGAGGACCAGGTCCAGGTCATGGATCATCAGATCGAGGACCACGTCGACGTCGAGGGAGCGGGCGGTGAAGACGCTCAGGCGGTGGGCTTCGAAGAACATGGGCCGGTTCAGGAGGCTGCGGACCGCGGTGATCGCAGGGTTGAAGCGCTCCAGATGGCCGACCTGGACCAGGCGGTTGTGCTTCTCGGCCCACGAGAGGATCGCATCGGCTTCTGCCAGGGAGGCTGCGATCGGCTTTTCGATCAGGACGTCGAGGCCGGCTTCGATGAGGGCCGTTGCGGTTGCTGCGTGGTGGATGGTCGGAACACAGACGCTGACTGCCTGAAGGTCAAGACCGGCCACGAGCATGTCCCGGACCGTGGCGAATCCGGCTATGCCGTACTTCGCGACCGCGTCGGCGAGGACGGCAGCATCGCGGTCCACGACTGCGACCAGCCGGACAGGCTCGCCTACCAGTTCCAGCTCGCGATAGACCCGCAGATGATTGCGTCCAAACGCCCCGGCCCCCACCACGGCGACCCGAACCACTTCTTCGTTCTCCGCCACTTACTTCTCCAGCGGCGCTTCCACAGCCTCACGGCACTTCGAGTAGAGGTTCAGCAGGTTCTCCACCTGATCCTCAGGCTTGACCGAGCTCGGAGCCGCAAAGCCGGTCGTCGTTGCAGCACCCTTGAGCCCCACGTTTGCCTGCGAAGCCACAAACTTCAGCAGATCCAGCGCAATATCTTCCGTCCGGCGAGCCGCGTTGTTCCCGTTAGATTCCATCCCCCGATGCTACCCATCCCATAGCACCGACGCAAATCCCAGCTTTGCCAGGACAGCGGAACGACTTGCTTAGGTCAACGGAAGGGAATTTCTACTTCGGTAAAGCTGCCCGGAGTTGCCGCGTCAACAGCCGCTACGACTCGTCCCACGTGCGCTGCAAAACGGGCCATTGCTGATTGCCGAGCACCACAAACGCGATCTTCCGGCCCTGCAAATTCTGCTGGTAACTCATACTCTTGTCGGTCGTCAGCAGAAGCTCGAAACCTGCCCCTTCCGCGGCCGCAAGCAGTGCACCATTATCGAGCCGGCCCCAACCGCGCTCAACGGCTTCAACAACAGTGTGGTGCTTGAGAGCGTGGCGAAGGGGCGCTGGAGTGCCGTTATCAAACAGTATGAGCATCGACCGCTTGGGCGAATGGTCGCGAAGGTGCAGACGCGTCAAGGCTGCGCGCCGCAAAACCGATCACGGCAACAACCTGTTCCTGAGACAGATGGAACCACTCCATAATCTCGCCGATGGAGGCTCCCACTTCAAGATTGTCGAAGACGACCGAGACCGGAGTTCGGGTGTCCCTGAAGACCCAGGCGTCGCTCCGCTTTCCCGGAATGCTCTCTGCGGCGGTACATTGTGACCAATCAAGGCTTGCCATGGCGAGCTCCTTGTTTCCAGAATACCCCGCTCTCCGAGGGGGTGTATCAATCCTTCACCCGCAGGGATGAACCCCACACACAATTTCATACGCAATCGTCCCTGCGATCCGCGCATGATCGTCCGCCGTGCAGCCCTCGCCGAGCACCACGGCTTCATCATCGGCTCTGACTCCTGCGATCCCGGTAACATCCACGACCGTCAGGTTCATCGAGACCCGGCCCAGGATCTGCGCTCTTTGGCCTGCGATCATCGCCCAACCGGCTGACGAGAGCTCACGCCGCAGCCCATCCGCGTATCCGACCGGCAGTAGCGCCACCCGCATCGCCTCCGGCGCGGTAAAGGTCGCGTTATATCCAACTGTCTCGCCCGGCTCCAGGTCCCGGACCGCCAGTATCCGAGCCTTCCAGGTCATCACCGGGCGCAGCCGCTCGTGAATCGTGCCGTGTACGATTTCGCCCTCGACGCCGGATGGGAGCTCGATGGGGAGGCAGTAGCCGTAGAGTGCGAGCCCGGTGCGCACCATCGCCCGTGCCCCCACCATGGCTGCCAGCCGCTCCAGCCAGGGGTCGCGGCGGGAGGGATCGCCCAGTGCCGACCCCATCGGGTTGTCCACAGCGGACGTGTTTCCCGCGTGGACAAAGCTCGGCCGCAACTCCGCCACGGCAACCTGCGCCACCGCCTCCTCGAATCGCTCCTCCTGGGTTTCGGTCAGCGCGTCGCCGCTTACCTCCGAACTGCAGAAGTGGGTGAACACTCCATCCAGCTCCAGCCCGGCGACGGCCATGAGCCGCAGCAGATCGGACAACTCGTCGCCCGGGCGAACTCCTTGCCGGCCCATGCCGGTGTCGATCTCCACATGCACGGCGCAGCGCAGGCCGTCGAGCCACTCGATCTGCTCCGCCGTCCAAAGCACCGGCGTCAGCCGCGCCGCCGCAATGGCACCTACGTCTCCGGGCAGAAACCCGGACATGATCAGGATCTCCGCATCGAGCTCCGCCGCGGCAAGCGCCGCCCGCACCCGCGCACCCTCCGCTGCACAGGTGACGCCGAGCCACTTGGCTCCGGCAGCCACCAGCAGCGGCGCACAGGTCTCCGCGTCGTGGCCGTAGCCATTGGCCTTGATGACGGCGAGAACCTCGGTCCCCGCACCCGCCTGCGCCGCGATCGTCCGGTAGTTGTGGGCCAGCGCTTCCGCGTCGATCTCAATCCAGTTGGGGGCCGTCGGCTTCAAGTCTCCATGGTATCGCGGGTTACTCTGGACTCCATGCCAGTACCCACCTATCCTCGAGCTCGCTGGCAGACGCGGCTGATCCTGCTGCTGTTATGGCTGGTGTTTTACGGGTCGTTCACGCTGTTTACGCCGCCGCTGCTGGACGACGCCGACTCCGTCCATGCCGAAGTCGCCCGCGAGATGCTCCTCCGCCACGATTCCGTCACCCTCTACGCCAACGGCATCCGCTACCTGGAAAAAGCCCCGCTGTACTACTGGTCGATGGCTGGGTGCATGAAGCTGCTTGGGCCGACGACGGCGGCTTCGCGGATTCCGCTCGCGCTTGGCGTCCTGGCGTTGGCGTTGCTGCTGGAAGCCTTCGCCCGCCGTGCCTTCGCTTCGGCGCGGGCAGGACTTTATACCGGGCTAATGGTGCTTTCTAGCTTTGGCATCTTCATCTTCTCGCGCATCAACATTCCGGATGTCCTCGTCTGCCTGTGGCTGACGCTGGCGCTCTTCGCCTACTTGCTCATGGAGCAAAGGCCCGATAGGCAGCCCCCACGCGGGCTCTGTTACCTCTTTGCCACGGCCGGCGCTTTGAACATTCTCACCAAGGGTCTGATCGGGATCGTGTTTCCTATTGGGATTGTCCTCGCGCATCTGCTTGCCACGCGCGGTTTGCGGCCCGCGGTCACCCGCATCCGCCAGTTTCACCCGGTGTCGAGCCTGACGGTCTTCCTCGTCCTCGCGGTCCCCTGGCACATCCTCGCCGGGCTCGCCAACCCCGGCCACGGCCATCCCGGCGGACTGACGCGCATCAACGGCCACCTCCAAGTCCCATACCCCACCGACGGCAACGTTCATGGCTGGACGTGGTTCTACTTCGTCAACGAGCAGGTCTACCGTTACCTGAACCTGCGCGTTCCCCACGACTACGACACTGCCCCGCTGCTCGTCTTCTACGGGCTGATCCTCATCTGGCTGATGCCCTGGTCCGGCTTTTTGGTTCCGGCGATTCGACGTGCTTTCCCGCTGCGCCTCGCCGACTTCCGAATCCGCCTGCGCACCTTCAACCTCACCGCGGCTGAGCGAACGAATCTCCTGCTCCTCCTCTGGGCCGCGATCCCGCTGCTCTTTTTCTCCCTCTCCACGCGCCAGGAGTACTACGTCCTGCCATCGCTGCCGCCGATGATCCTCCTGATCGCCCTGTGGTTGTCATCGTTCCGCGAGACGGGAGGATCTTCGTCCGGCTCTTCCACGCTTCTTCGCGTCTATGGGATTCTGGCGGTCGTCGGGATCGTGATTGCCGCTGTCTGTCTTACTTTGATCGCCCGCGCCGGAACGCCCGATCCCAAGACCGATCTCGCGTCGCTCCTGCAGCAGAACCCCGGCGAGTACGCGCTCTCGTTCGGACATTTTCTCGATCTCAACACCCGAGCCCTGGGCCTCTTCCGTCTCCCGCTCGCCATTACCTCTGCCGCCTTCGGCTTAGGCATGCCGGCTGCGTTCCTGCTGTGCCGCGCCGGCCGCCGCCATGCCTCAGTCCTGCTGCTCGCCGGGTCTGCGTTCCTCTTCCTCTTCGCGGCGCACCGCGGGCTCGTCCTCTTCTCCCCCACCCTGACCTCTTACCAGCTCGCCGAAGTGATCCGTCCTCAACTTCAGCCGCAGGATCTCATCGTCCTGCATGGCGAGTACGAGGCGGGCTCAACCCTTGGGTTCTATTTGCGGCGGAACGACCTCCACCTGGTCGAGGGGCGCAGCTCGAACCTCTGGTACGGAAGCTTCTTCCCCGATGCGCCGCGTATCTTCGAGATGCGCGATTCGATTGCCCGGAGATGGCCCGGGCCGCAACGGATCTTTCTCTGGCAGGACCCCCACGACCCCGATCGTCCCGTCCTGCAGCTGCCCCAGCCCGTGTATGTCCTGGTCTCATCCGGCGGCAAGCAGATCCTCTCCAACCATCCGAACCATTAGGTCCAAGTCAGCTGTGACCGTGCCGCTGCTCCGGAGTTGCATAGTTCTCCGCAAGTTCCTTCTCCGCGATCTCAATGCCGCTACTCTCACGGATCAACGCCACGATCTCCGCGTCGCTCTTGCCGGCCGCCCGCAGCGCCTCCACCTCATCGCTGATCATCCCCACGAACGCTTGCACCGGAAAGATCTCAGGACCCATTCCAGCGGCGTTCCGCAGCGCCTGCTGAGCCTTCAATGCTTCGACGAGAGAGATCATCTTCGTACTCCTTCCGGTTCTTATTCAGGGGTTGTAAGGACCTTCGCCACGACCGGAAACCGCTGCTTCCATGCAATGATTCTGCACTAGACTACCCACACCATGTCCAGCACACCTGACAAGCTCCGCGACCTTCCGCTCTTCTCCCTGCTTGATGACGACGAGCTCGCGGTCATCGCGGCGCAGGTTGAGATCACCCACTTCGCCGCGCGCCAGCGCATCTACAAGGTCGGCGAGCCCGGAACCCATGCTTATATCGTGCTGGATGGCCGCGTTCAGGTCACCACGGTCGATGAAGACGGCCAGGATGTCCTGATCGCCACACCGGAACATGGCGAGCTCTTCGCCTTCGCCTCCATGCTGGAGCAAAGCCCGCATCACACCACCGCTGTCGCCCTGGAGGACTCAACCTGCCTGGAGGTGGATCGCAACGATATCACGGTACTGCTCAGCAAGAAGCCGATGGCCGGGCTCGACATGATGACGGTCATGGCGCGTCAGTTTCACGCCTCGCAGGAGCTCATCCGCCTCCGCGCCGCACGCAATGCCAACGTCGTCATCGAAGAGGAGGAGACTCGCGGCGAGAAGATTGCGGATCACGTCGCATCGTTTGGCGGTTCCTGGACGTTTATCATCGCGTTCGCCGTCGTCCTGACGATATATACGGCAACGAACGTTGTATTGCGGGGGAAAGCCTGGGACCCGTACCCTTTTATTCTGCTGAACCTCTTTCTCTCCATGCTCGCCGCCATCCAGGCGCCGGTCATCATGATGAGTCAGAACCGGCAGGATAAGAAGGACCGCCTCCGCTCTGAACTCGATTTTGACGTCAACGTTCGCGCGGAGTCGGAGATCCAGGCGCTCTCGCGCCGGCTCGTCGAACTGCATGACAAGCTTGACGACGTGGATGGCTTGTTGCGAACGAGCCGTAAGCTCTAGTACCCGAAATTTGGAGGATTGGCAATGACGAAGGCCGTGGTACGAATCCTGCTTGGAGCGATCTACGGCTACGTCTGCTATGTCGTTGTGCTTTGGCTCGTCGCGACCGCCGCACCTCGCCTGACGCTGTACGGCGAACACATGGAAGCCGCGCTCTACTGGCCCAAGAACGTCTATATGTACTATCTTCCGAGTAAGTGGGCCGGCACCTCTACGGCGGAGAGTCTCCTCACCGTGGGCGGCGCCCTGCTGATCCTGCGCGGCATGGTCGCCGCGGCAAAGAAAGCGAAACGCGAGCGCATGGCGTTAATGCCCGTTCGATCCCGCCGGCACTTCAACTAAGGGGCTGCCCGAGCCGCGAAAGATCCAGCGCAGCTCCGGGTAATCCGATAGGGTGCCCGTCGTGCCCTTCAACGTGCGATCCAGGAAGCCCAGCACCAGGGACCGCGTGATGATCCGGATTCGATCGCCCGGGATGGGTCCCGTATACGTCAGCCGCTGAATCGCCGAGTTGAGGGTGGCGTCGGTGAAGTCGCCGTGCCGGGTTCCGTAGACGTAGGCCTCATAGCCGCCATAGCGCTTGAGGCTCGCCGTTACGATTGCCTGATCGATCCGCTCCAGTTGGTCGTCCTCCGAAACGCCCGGCGGCGGCGGCCACGGTTCCGGACTCACGGTGCGAGGCAACGCCGCGTAGAGATAGAGGACGGGCTGACCGGTGCGCTGCGCCAACCCTCCGAAGGTCCATCCGTCCATGTTGACCGCGCATTTGACCCGCGGGTCCAAACCCAGGAGCCGCATGGAGGACGCGCCGCCGAACGAATGCCCGACTGCGCCGACCCGATCCATGTCGAGCCGGTCCTGCAGCCAGCCGGTCTCGCCGGAGGCGGCGGCGAGCGCGTTCAGGACAAACTCGTCGTCCGCGGTCCAGACTTCCAGCTGTGCGTTCCACGATGCCATCACCTGTGCAACACCCCGAGCGGGATCGATCAGCGACCCCATCTTCCCGGTCACGACCCGGCCATCGCGCGTCTCGACGCGAGCCGCGTTGCCGGGATGATCCGTCGCCGCCACAATGTAACCGTGGCTTGCCAGTTCCTCGGCGAGGAACGTGTCCTGAGTTCTCGTACCGCCCCAGCGGTGGCCGAACAACACCAGCGGAAATGCTCCTCCTCCGGCTGCCAGCGGAGCGTTCTGATAGGCGTTCGTGCGGATCTCGGCTTCATAGCTGTGGAGACGGCTCAACTCCAGCCGCCGCGCATACCGGGCCGGCGATCCCTGCGCCTCCGCCGGATACCAGATCTGGGTGACCAGCTCTCGGCCTCGGGAGCCGTCGGTCAGATAGACGGTACGAACGCCCACCGCATACTCCCCGGTGGGCTTCGGCAGACGGAACATCGGCAGCGCCCATGCGAGCGCGAGCGTGGAGACGATCAGGCCTAAGCTTGCCATGGCTGACACCCAGCCGCTCCCCCGTAACAGTCCGAAAGCGATGACCAAAAGTCCAAGGTGCAGCGGCAGGAGTTGCCAGTGCGCCCCTTCGCGCCACGTCTGCAGGTTCACCAGCACCAAGGCCACGGCGCAGAAGGCCCACCCCCACCATGGTGCTCGCTGCCGCGCAACGATGCCCAGTGCGCCGACCGTCGCCCATGCTGCCAGTAGCCACTCAAAGGTTCGCATGTTTCGGTCTCACTCCGAGCTTACGCGAGGACGCCCCAGCAGATTCCGTGCCCGCATCCGCATCGCCGGCGTCCCCATCTCCAGAAACCGTTCCGCGAACGGTATCACCCGCCTCCGCAGCGCAACGTCCTCTTCCGACAGATCGAAGAGGGCCTGGAGCGCCCTCGTCCGGACCAGGCCGCCCTCGTCTCCGAGCCGTTCAAAGAGCCAGTCCACCACTGCCGCGCGTTCTTTGCCCCGCAGCGGCAGCCGACCCACGACTAGGATCAGGTTCCAGAGCACCCGCATCTCGGTCGTCCGCATCGCCTCGCGGATCAACTGTTTTCGATGTCCGTATAGCGCTCCGCCGTCCGCCTCCGAGATCCAGCGCAGTCCTCGCGCCGCCTGGACGGCAGCCGTACGAGACGGCCCTGTGACCGACCGGAGGTACCCTGCGACCTCTTCGCTTACGGTCATCGCTCCTGTCCTGAAGCTGCAGTATAGAGCCCGTTCAGACGCGCTGGATGTGCCCATCTTTCAGGCGAAACTCTTCGCCGCGCCAGACGACGGTGTCGCCTGCAAAGCTCCAGTACCAGAAGAGCAAGCCGAAGCTATCTCGGATCGGCAGCAGCCACAGATCGCGCAGCACCTGCTCGTCGCGCAGCACTCCGGCACCTACGGTGAGCGCGACCGCCACCCGCGCCAGCAATGCAAAGGCAAGCAGCGAGAAGCTCCACAGCGCGCCGCCGCTCGCAACCACCGTGAGCAGCGCCCAAGGCACACAGTACGTCACCCCCAGCCCAAGATAGCCGAGCTTGCGTGAGTCCCGCGTCGAGCGCGCCCATCGCATCTGGTGATCCCAGAAGGCGCGGAACCCGTACCCCGGTACGCTGGTCGCGACGATCTCGCCACACAACTCCGCCCTGTAGCCGGCGAACGCGATGCGTTTGCCTAGTTCGTAATCGTCCGCCAGATACTCCACCAGCGGCTCCAATCCTCCAGCGGCGGTGAGTGCGGTGCGGCTCATCGCCAGCGTTGATCCCAGGCCGAACCGTATCCCGCGCTCCAGCCTGCGCGCCGTCAGCACCCCGGCCATGAAGTCGGTCGAGATTCCCAGCGCCTCGATCTTTGCCCACACCGTTCGCTCCGCCGCACTCCGTCCCGTACGCCCGATGTAGGGCGCCGTCACCATCCCTACATTCGCATCCGCAAAGTACCGCATGACGCCAGCCAGGTAATGCGGCGTCACTAGAATGTCGGAGTCGTTGATGAGGACATGCTCGTACCTGGCGTGTTCGAGCATCTGCACCAGGTTGCTGACCTTGCCGCTGGTGCCCAGCCGCCGCGGACAGACCACCAGCCGCATCTCGACGCCGGGAAACTCCGCCCGCAAGCGTTCCACCTCCGCCACTGCCGGATCGTCCGCTGTACTCACCCCGAAGATCAGCTCGAAGCCGCCTCCGTACACCTGGCGGCAATGACTCGCAAGCCCCGCGTACATGCGCTCATCGACACCCTTCAACGGCTTCAAGACGGATACGGAAGGGTGCGCGCCCGGTGCTGCCTTCCGCTTCTGCAGCGAACGCGCAAAGTCTCTTGCACCCCACAGCGCAAGCAGCATGTACACCACGCCGGCCACCGTCAGAAGCGATGTAAGACTCTCAAGGACAAGGGGGAGAAGATCCACTTCTTGAGTCTACCCAAGGGGTTGTTACTCGTAGCGGAGCGCCTCGATCGGATTAAGGCTTGCGGCCTTGTACGCCGGATAGACCCCGAACAGCAGTCCGATGGCACACGCGCTGCCGAATGCCAGCGCGACCCAGAACGTCGAGACCACCGACGGCAGGAAGATCCCCATCAGCAGAGCGATGCCGCTTCCCGCCAACACGCCGATGACTCCGCCTACGGCGCACAGCGTGACCGCCTCCAGCGTGAACTGGGCCATGATGGTTCGCTTGGTCGCTCCGATGGCCTTTCGCACCCCGATCTCCCGGGTTCGCTCGGTTACGCTGACCAGCATGATGTTCATCACGCCCACGCCACCGACCATCAGCGCGACGCTCGAAAGTGCGAACAGCAGCATGAAGAGTCCGCCGGTGACCTGGTTCCAAAGGCGGGTCAGCGAGTCGGTTCCGAAGACCGCGAAGTTATCCGCCGCCTCGTTCGCCACCTTCCTGCGCCGCCGCAGCAGCTCCGTCACCTCATCCGTCACTAAACCGACGTTCTTGGGATCGTCATACTTCGCCAGAATCCAGTAATCGAGCACCTCGGGATGCATCCGGTGAAAGATGGTCAGCGGCACATACACCATGTTGTCCTCGGGATTTTTACCGCCGCCAAACGGGTTCTTCTTCTTCTCCATCACGCCCACGACCGTTAGTGTCATCCCGGCTATCACGACCTCCTGGTTGACGCTACGGTCGATGCCGAACAACTCCTCGGCCACATCATGCCCCAGCACCACCACGGGAGCAGTCCGTTCCAGGTCCGCGTCGGTAAAGAACCGTCCTGCCGCCATCTCCAGGTCCTGCACCACCGTCTGTCCCGCCGTGGTTCCCTGGATGACTGTACCCTCCATGCTCTTGCCGCCGCCCTTGATCGCAGTGTTGCCGATCTGGCCCAAGTTCGTCTGTTGCGCGTACCTTAAGGTTGGAGACACCGCCACCACGTGCGGCAGATCGCGAATCGCGAGCGCATCCTCATACGTCAACTGCTTGCGCGTTAACATCTCTGTCGTTGGCTTGCCGGTAAAGACCGGAAACCGGAACACAAAGAGGACGTTCGACCCCAGTCCTTGCACGAAGCTCGCAATATTCTGGTTGAGCCCATTCACCACCGATGAGATCACGATTACGGTCATCACCCCGATGACGATGCCAAGAATCGTCAAACCGCTGCGCAGCTTGTTCGTGCGCAGCGTGTCGAGCGCCATTTTTATCGTCTCGCGTTGATCGCTGATCGTCATCCGGAACTCCTGAGCACTTCTGTACTCTGCACGCTAATCCGCCCTCAACGCAACGATCGGATCCAGATCTGCGGCCTTCCGCGCCGGATACACGCCAAAGAAGACTCCCGTTCCCGCGGCCATTACCAGTCCGGCAAACACGCTCCACACTGCTACGGAAGACGGGAATCCCGCGAGCGCCGTTACCGCCTCCGCTACGCCTACCCCCAGCAGTACGCCGAAAAATCCGCCCATCAGTGCCATCACTCCGGACTCGATCAGAAACTGCAGCAGAATATCCTGCCGCCGAGCTCCCAGCGCCTTCCTGATCCCAATCTCGCGCGTCCGCTCCGTCACGCTGACCAGCATAATGTTCATGATGACGATCCCGCCCACGACCAGCGAGATCAGCGCAATCGCGCCCAGCACCAGGCCAAACGACTTGGTCAGCGTGCTCATGAAGCCCACCAGCGTGTTATTCGTATCCAGCTCGAACGAATCGTCCGCGCCCGGCGCATCGTGCCGCGCCGCCCGCATCAAGACCCGAACCTCGTCCGCCGCCCGCTCCAGCGTCGGACCCGCCGCCCCCGCCTTCACATACATCGTCAAGGTCTTTTGGGAGCCGTAGGCCCTCTGATACGCCGTCAACGGTACTCCGACCCAGTTATCCTGGCTCGCCCCGAAGGTGCTTCCCTGCTTCTCTACGACGCCCACCACGGTGTAGGCCTCGCCATCCACGCGCAGCTCCTCCCCCACTGGATCGGTCGCGGGGAAGAGTTCGTCCTGAACATCCGTGCCGATGATCGCCACATGCGATCCATGCTCGTCGTCGGTCGCGGTCAACCCGCGGCCTTCGGTGATATCCAGATTTTGCAACTGCGGCATCTGCCACGTGTAGCCACGAATCTGTGCATCCGTAATCGACTGCGTGCCTCGCACCAGCTTGCCCGTCGTCGACTGCATCGCGCCCATTCCCAGGCAATGCTTGCAGTTCTCCTGCACATAGAGGAAATCCGGGAAGAGCACATTCTTCCGCTTCTGATACTTCATATAGTCGCCGGGATTCGTGGAAAAGGCCGGTGCCTTGGTCAACGTGAACACGTCTGCCCCATAGCTGGAGAACTTCTGCACGACGAAAAGATTCGCGCCGTTGACCAGTGTCACCACCGCGATCACACTCGCCACGCCGATGACCACACCAAGTAGCGTCAGCACAGACCTGAGCTTGTTCGCCCAGAGCGACTGCAGCGCGAGACTCAATGCTTCCTTCAGTTCCATGGGAGAGGTACCAGACTTCATGATACGCACCGCCCGAGCCCTTGGTTCCTGCCTTCTCCTTCCGATTCATGACTCGCACTTCTCTGTCTCTCTCCGATTCGACTCCTTTCGTCTCTCTTCCCTCTATCATCTACTGGTGGACTCAGCGCCAAACCCGAACTCCGGCCCGCCCGCCGAGCTCATCTTCGGGGAATGGTACCCCGCGCTCCGCGCCGGCACGCTCCGCCCGGGCAAAACCACGACTGCCCTTCTTCTCGGCGTCCCCCTCCTTGTAGGCCGCAAGCGGGACAAATCGCTCTTCGCGATGCGCGACCTCTGCCCCCATCGCGGCATCCCGCTCTCCGCGGGCTGGTTCGACGGTGAGACCGTCCAGTGCAAGTACCACGGCTGGAAGTTCGAGCCCTGCTCGGGTCGATGCACGGAGATCCCCTCGCTCACGGGCCTCGACATCCTCGAACCCACAAAGATCTTTGCCACCAGTTACCCGTGCGAAGAGCGCGACGGCTACGCCTGGGTCTACCTTCCCGAACCCGGAGCCGGCCGCCAGCCCACCTCACTCCCACCAGTCCCCGAACTCCCGAAGTTCTCGGCGAGGTTCCGCTCCGCCCACCTCACCGCAGACCTACCCTGCAATGTCGACCACGGCATCATCGGCCTCATGGACCCGGCTCATGGCCCCTTCGTTCACCAGGCCTGGTGGTGGCGTTCAGCCGCCAGCATTCACGAGAAGACCAAGCACTTCGAGCCTATCCCTCAGGGTTTCCGCATGTCGTCCCATGCGCCTTCCGCGAACTCTGCCCCCTATAAGCTCCTGGGCGTCTACGGCGAGCCGATCACCACGACCATTGACTTCGTGCTTCCCAACCGCCGCTTCGAGACCATTCGCGCCGGCGAAAAGTGGTTCGCCTCTCTCACGACCGTCACCCCGGTCACGCCGTCCACCTGCCGGATCGACGTCTACGCCGCCTGGAATGTCTTCTACCGCGTCCCCTTCGTCACGCCCATCGCAAAGTTCTTCGGCGCACGCTTCGTCCGGCAGGACCAGCAGACCATGATCGAGCAAGCACGGGGTCTACGCTTTCGCCCCGCCCTCATGCTAATCGACGACGCCGACAAGCCCGCCAAGTGGTACTTCGCCCTCAAACAAGCCCGGCTTGCTCACTCCGAAGCCCATCCTCTGCAAGGCCCCGTTACTCTCCACTGGCGAAGCTGATCCTATCCAGCCTTCGCGATCGCCTCCCGCAAAGCCTGTACTCCACCCGTCTTCACTCCACCGTGCCCGCAGGCAAACTGCGCAATCTTGAACTCCGTCAAGGTCGCTGCGCTCGCCAGCGCCGTAGCCTTGCTCCACGTCGCAAAGTTCGGAAGCGGAAAGTACCATGGAGCGTATCCACTCACCATCAACTTCCCTACACCAACCAGCGCATCCCCGGCGAAGAGGGTGCCATCTCGTTCATCGAGGAAGGAAAAGTGCCCAGGAATGTGCCCCGGCGTGCTGATGCACCGCAGCGATCCATACAGCTCCCCATCCTTAACGGTATGGGTCGGCGTGGAGTCGATGCCCGGTAGTCCACCCTTGATCTCCCCCGGCAACTCTCCCGGCACCAGAGTCTTATTGGGCGGCTTCCGCAGCAGCGGCAGGCTCCGTTCACTCGCCACCAGATCCACTCTTCCCAGCTTGTTTACGAGCGCATCCACCGATCCCACGTGATCCACATGCGCGTGCGTGAGCAGAATCCGTAGGATCGGAGCGCCACCCGCTGCGGCTGCCGCCAGGATATCCTTCTCCGAGCCTGCAAGCCCCGTGTCCACGAGGGTGTACCCGTCGGTCTCGCGCACCAGGTAGCAATTGACCAGCCCGTACCGTGTCAACTGGTCTGCGTGAGGAGAGATTGCCATCGTCTTCATGACTCCTAAGATGCCACTCTCATGATTCGGTCGCTCAAATGATTCCCGCATCTTCTCCGTTTCCAGGTCATCTACACTACGTAGCTGTTCCAACATAGATTCGGAAAGAGGTTCTCACCATGCCCAATCTGCTCGTCATCGAAGCCAGCTCGCGCGGCGACTATAGCGTCTCCCGCGCCCTCACCGCTAAATTCGTCGCCAAGTGGCAATCGGAACACTCGGACGGCCATGTCGTCACCCGCGACCTCGTCAAGACCGAGCTCCCCTTCGTCGACCTGCCCTGGATCGCCGGCGCCTACACTCCCGCGGAGCAACACTCCCCCGAGATGAAGAAGGCTCTTGAGATCTCCAACACTCTCATCGCCGAGCTCCAGGCAGCCGACCATATCGTCATCGGCACTCCCATGTATAACTTCTCGACTCCCGCCATCCTGAAGGCCTGGATCGACCATATCGTCCGCGTCAACGTCACCTTCAGCCCCAGCTATGAGGGCCTGCTCAAGAACAAGAAGGCCACCGTCATCATCGCCTCCGCAGGTGTCTATACCCCTGGCTCCCACACCGAGGCCTACAACGTGGAGACCGGCTACCTCAAGCAGATCCTTGGCTTCGTCGGCATCACGGATGTAGCCTTTGTCCTCGCGGGAGGCACCAGCGCCATCAACAGCGGCGCCACCACCCAGGAAGCGCTCATCAGCAGCTTCACCCCAGCTGTGGAGGCGGCCGCGGCCTAACCCACTTCCCGAGTGATTCGGCCCTGGCTCCAGCAGGACCACGGCAAAGAACAAGGCGCAACGCTCCAGGTTAGTTCCTGGTAGTCGTTGCGCCTTTCAGCATCTCGTCCGACTCATCGACCGGCCGGTCCGTCGTGTAGATGTGCAGTCCAACCATGCACGGTGCCAGCACCATGGTAAGAAAGATGATCAGGATTGTGAAGTCGGGCATCTGGACTCTCCTCGCGCGCTTGAGACTTAGAACTTGCTGCCTCAGTCACGACTGGCCCCATCATCGGCGGCCCGGAATCTTTCGTTCCATGTGTCCAACTCTCAGTCGTTCTAAAGTTCCGCCCTCAAGCGGCTTCCTGAGCTGCATCGTCTTCCAGGCCGCCGGTCGCGGTTACATGCATCGCCACCACACACGGTGCCATGACAATCGAAAGAAAGCCAACCAATATCGCCAGATCCATCATTGTTCTTCTCCTTGCGCGTTTTGAGGCTTCGCGTTCACCTCATTCGCGTCTGATCCACTTATCGGTTCCGGATCTCCCGGCTTTGCTCCGGAGACGCAACTTCCTGCACATCTGTCATATGACCAAAGTCAGGGCTGCCGTTCCGCTTAGAATGAGCCCATGAACTTCGCTGAAGCCCTCGAGCATCTGCAGCAACTCGCTCCCGAGCTCGCACCCCCGCCCGACCCCGCCACGCCCCGCCGCAAGTTCGATCTCGCCCACATGCGCCATCTCTGCGCGGAACTCGGCAACCCCCAGGACCGTGTTCCGTCCGTCCTCATCGCCGGCACCAACGGCAAGGGCTCGACCGCCGCCACCCTCGCCTCTATCCTCACCGCCGCCGGCTATCGCGCCGGGCTTTACACCAGCCCCCACCTCATCCGCGTCACCGAGCGCATCCAGCTTGCGCACCCGACGCTGCCCTCCGAGTACGGTGCAACCATCTCCGCCGGAGCCGCTCCCGGAGCCGACGGCCCTCTCGCCCTCTCCGAGATCCCCGACACCGACTTTGCAGCCTTCTACAGCCGCGTGGACGAAGCCGCACAGAGACTCGTCTCCTCCGGCGACCTCCCTTATCCCCCCAGCTTCTTCGAGCGCCTCACCGCCGTCGCCTTCTGCTTCTTCGCCGATCGTCAGGCCGAGATCATGATCCTTGAAGTCGGCCTCGGCGGCCGTCTCGACGCCACCAACATCGTTCAGCCCCTCATCTCCATCGTCACCGACATCGCGCTCGACCACCAGGACTATCTCGGCAACACCATCGCCCTCATCACCGCGGAAAAATGCGGAATCCTCCGCGAAGGCGGCACCCTCATCACGCTTCCGCAACTCCCCGAAGCCAACCAGGCCATCGGGATCGCTGCCACGGCCCTTCACGTTCACGCCATTAACGCCGCCAACTATATCCCCGCCCCATCCCGTAACGCGCCATCCCGTAACGCACCATCCCTTAACGCACCAGGCGGAGCCCTGTATGCACCTTCCGCAGACCCGCCACAAGCTCCCTCTGCCCCGCACCTCGCTTCTGAGAGGAGAGATGCCACCTCCACACTTCCCCAAAACCACTACACCCTCTCCCTCCCATCCGGAGAAACCCTTCAAATCGATTCCCCGCTGCCCGGCACCCATCAGCGACGCAACATAGCTCTGGCGATAGCCGCGGCCCTCGAACTTCGCGACGAAACAAGCAACCGCTCTAGTCACAAATTGCAGACAATAAGCAACACAACCACTTACAAACTTCCGAACTCCGCGATTGAAGACGGGATTCGCAACACCACCTGGCCCGGACGCCTTGAGTTCCTCCCTCCCAATCTTCTCCTCGACGTAGCCCACAATCCCGCCGGGGCCTGGACCCTTCGCTCCGCCATCGCCTCTCTCCCCGCGGACAAGCCCCGAACCCTCATCTTTTCTTGTCTCCGCGACAAGTCCCTCGCCGAGATGTCCCAGATCCTCTTCCCTCTGTTCGACTCCTCGCCCGACGCCGATCCCCTCCGCCGCCACGACCACATCCTCCTCGCACCCATCGACAGTCCTCGCGCCGCCGACGTCCAGGATCTCCTCGCCGCGGCCCAGGCGCTCTCGATTCCCGCCCATGCCGCCCCCCATCTCGCCGCCGCCCTCGCCCAGGCCCGCCGGATCACCCCCGGCGACGGTCTCATCATCGCCACCGGGTCCGTCTACCTCGTCGGCGAGATCCGTTCGCTCGCGCTCGCAGAGATAGAAGCGCCGGAACTCCAGGTCGCTCAGCTTCTAGGTACCCCAAGGCTTTAGCCCTGGCTCACAGCGCGGCACAACTGCGGGCGTTTACCCACTGGGATATGCTCTCGCTAGCCCCGCAATCATCTGGAAAGGTTTCTCGATGCCCCCAGCGAATCCGGTGCCCCCGCCCGCTCTCCGCTGGCTGACCTACCTCCTGCTCGCGCCGCTCATCGCCCTTGCTACGAGCTTCTTCGGCATCCTCTCCCTCATCTGCGGCTTGTGGGATAAGTCCGGCCGTCAGCAGCATGCCATCGCCCGCGTCTGGGCTCAGGTGCTTCTCTGGATGTCCCTCTCGCCCGTGACCCTCGTCAACCGGAGTCACCTCCGTGCGCACGATGTCGCCGTCTACGCGTCCAACCATCTCAGCTACTACGACACCCCTGTCCTCTTCGCCAAGCTTCCCTTCCAGTTCCGCATACTCGCCAAGCAATCTTTGTGGAAGATTCCGTTTGTCGGCTGGTACCTCAACCGCTCGGGCCAAGTGCCCATCGACGCTGTTACCGGTCGCGGCGCGGTCGCAGGCCTCCTTCGCGGCGTCAAGACCTTGCAGTCCGGCCTCCCGCTCATGATCTTTCCCGAAGGCGGCCGTGCAGCCGAAGGAGTGACGACTCCATTTCAATCCGGAGCCGCCTTCATGGCGATCAAGGCACAGGTCCCCCTCGTGCCTGTCGCGCTCATCGGCACCTACGAGCTTCTGCCGATCCATGTCTACCACCTCACTCCGCGTCCCTTGAAGGTCGTCGTCGGCGACCCCATCCTCACTACAGGCCTCACCACCCGAGACGCCGAAGCTCTGACCGCCCGGCTCTTCGAAGCCATCACAACGCTCTACAACCAGAACGCGTGAATATGCTTCGACCGCAAGAGTGGGCAGGCACAGTTAGTCAGTGATAAAGACCTTCTTCGATACACCGTCAAAGCAGATCGACCAGCTTCGGAGGATGTCTCGGCCGATCAAGCACGCATAGTGCCTCTCCCCAACAAAAACGGCAGACACAATCCGCATCGTATCGAACGATTTTAAGTTCGTTCCCGGAAAGCTGATAGAGCCAGCGTGTTCACCGCATTGCTGCACTGCCCCAAGTGCGGTGATCTCCGAGCCCTCAGAGGTCTGGAAGAGCTTGCAGTGATTGGCAAACACCTTACTTACGACCGTAACCGAAGCTCCCGTGTCGAGAAGCGCACGCAGGGTGCGGCCCTCAGGATATTCAAGGCCCGCGGCGCGGCCAGCTCTAAGAACATCGAGTGAATTAGCTATGACGACGTTGATGCAAGGTCCAGGGTCCGCCCTGTCAAAAGGATCCCAATTCAGTTCTGCTCGACCGCCGTTACGAGACAACATAGACCGGTTCAGTCGTCCAAACCTGCTTGACCAGAAAATTTCTATGGACGCCAAAACCATCCAGACCAGCTCGGAACGCTTCGGCGTAAGTGTCGAAGAAGCCCTTTACCTCTGCGTCCTGAATAGCGACGAACTTGCCCGGATTCGTCTGCAGCCACTCTTGGCGATGGTGCTGAAATAACGCGAGCTCCTCAGAAAACATGCTGTTCGCCATGTGGACCTCTCCTACATCGTCATGCTGAATATACGATTAGGGGTAAGATTAAGCGTTATTGCACTATTACGCAAGTACATAAAAGTGCAACAATTGTCTACTCTCAACACTCTTCGCCATGAGTCCCAGAGAAAAACACATTCCCGATAATGCCCTGCGGACCTCAGTCTGCCTCACACCAGAGGACAAAATGGCGATCAACTTCATCAGTCAGGTTCGCCGCAGCAGAAAGGATCGCCGAACAACGACAAACGATATCCTCGTTGATGCGCTTTGGCATTACATCGAGAACGTTGAGGGAATGAGCAAGGACCAGATTCTGACGATGCTGCCTCCCACGCATCACACGAACGTAAAACAGATGCCAAAGCCTCGACACAAATAGCTCTTCCAGTTCAATCAGGCATCTCTCATTGCCCCCCAGCTAACAACCGTTTACCATCGAAGCGTCCAAAGGAGATTGTCATGTCCACCCCCACCCACAAAGAGCCTTGGCTCACTAATAACTGGCCATGGCTGGTTATTCTCTTCGGAATCCTCTTTCTCATCCTGATCATCGGCTTCAACCCTCATAACTAGCGCTGCATCGGAATGCGTCCACGTATCGCCATCCCGGTTCCCACCAACGCGGACCACGACTATAACGCTCGCAACTGGCCCGCGTTCGCCGATGCTGTCATCGCGTCCGGGGGTGAACCCGTAGAGTTTCGCCTGACTCTCACCCCGCGTGAGATCGCTGATCTCGCCAATACCTGTCAGGCTATCCTTCTGCCCGGCAGCCCGGCCGACGTCAACCCAGAGAAATACGGTCAAGAGCGCGACCCCTCCACTGCGCCCGCCGACCGAGCGCGCGAGAATGTCGACGAGCTTCTCCTCCAGGATGCCCACAACCTCTACAAACCGATCCTGGGAGTCTGCTTCGGCTGCCAGATCCTCAATGTCTGGCGCTCCGGCACGCTCGTCCAGGATCTGACCCCGCTGCCTGTAAACCACGGAGCAGGCCCGAGCGTCGCCGTGGCTCATAGCGCCGCGATCGCGCCGGATTCGCTTCTCGCCGCGATTCTCGGGCCGGAGGGTCTGATCCAGGCCGACCGCATCCCCACCAACTCCTCGCACCATCAGGCGATTGGGATCCCCGGGGACGGGCTTCGCGTCTCCGCGCGTTGCTCCCAGGATGGAGTGGTAGAAGCCATCGAAGGCGGCCAGTTCAACTCCGCTCATACGTCGACCCCAGGCCACCCCGCCCACTTCGTTCTCGGCGTTCAGTGGCATCCCGAGCGCAACTTTGCCTCCGACCCGGTCTCCCAAGCCCTCTTTCGCCGCCTCGTTGCAGAAGCGCTCGCATGGACTCCCCGCACGATCCTAACCTCCGTGGCGTCCTAGGCATCGCGGCCTCGCAGGGGTGAGGAGACGTAAACTGTCAGAAGCCCCATGGCCACATTCTCAGTCGCGACGATAGCCAGTCTTCTCCAGCCGTACTATCCGGAGCCCAGCCCGCTTCTTCTCGAGCAACTCTCGCAGTATCTCGAGCTTCTCCTTAAGTGGAACGAACGCACCAACCTTACGGCAATCCGCGATCCTCACGAGATCGTCCGCATCCACTTCGGGGAGTCCTTGTTTGCCGCTCGGCATCTTCCTTCCGCGGGGACGCTGCTCGATCTCGGCTCGGGGGCAGGCTTTCCTGGTCTACCGATTCAACTGGCTCTACCAGGCCTTCAGGTTACCCTCGCTGAATCGCAGTCCAAGAAGTCGTCGTTTCTCCGCGAAGTCGTTCGAACTCTGGCGCTTCCGACTGAAGTTTGGCCCGCGCGTGTCGAGACTCTCCCGCCTGCTCGACGCTTCGATATCGTCACTCTTCGCGCAGTCGACGACCCCGCTTCAGCTTTGCGACTGGCTCATGGCCTTCTTGGCCCCATGGGTACGATCGTGCATCTGACCACGGCTACATCCAATCAGCCGGCCGATATACTCACGCCCGGTTCGCGAAACCGCGTTCTCCGCCTCATCCATCCGGAGTGATGTTCCACGTGGAACAGGACGAATTCGTCCGCTTCTATCCAGCTTAGCCAGACATTTCTCCGTGCAAAAGTAGTAGAAACGCACAACGTTTTGCTTATCTCGACAATCGTTCCTTTCAACTTGTGAGGCAAGTAGAACTACTTAGCCCAGCGTTCCACGTGGAACATACCCTTCGCCCACGCCCAATATTTTTTCCATACAATTGCCCTGAGTCCATGGTCGAAACATCGCACGCACCGCAGCAACCCCCCGCCCGAGTCATCGCTGTCGTCAACCAAAAAGGCGGAGTCGGAAAAACCACAACCGCCATCAATCTCTCGGCCTCAATCGCTCTAGAAGGCCAGTCCGTCCTGCTCATCGACTGCGATCCCCAGGCGAATACCACCAGCGGACTCGGCGTACGTCGTCAGAAAGACGACGAAGTCCATCGCCTCACGCTCTACGACGTCCTGCTCGGCCCAACGACACTGGCGGAAGCGATGCTATCGACTCCAGTCGAGCGCCTCACGCTGGTGCCGGGCAGCAAGAATCTTACCGGAGCCAACATCGAGCTCGTCTCCGAACCGCGCCGCGAGTTCCGGCTCCGGGACGCCGTCTCGCTGATCCGCAACGACTATTCCTATGTTCTCCTCGACTGTCCTCCAGCCCTCGACCTGCTGACTCTGAACGCTCTCGTAGCGTCCGATGGTCTCCTGGTTCCCCTTCAGGCCGAATACTTCGCCCTGGAGGGAGTCTCAGAGCTCATCGGTACCCTGGACCGCGTCGCTCAGGCCTTCAATCCCACTCTTGGGCTTGAAGGCGTGCTCCTTACCATGTACGACGACCGTACCAATCTCTCCCAGCAGGTCACCCAGAATCTCCGCGAGTTCTTTGGAGAAAAGCTCCTGAATACCACCATTCCCCGCAACATCCGCCTCGCCGAAGCCCCCAGCCATGGCCTCCCGGTAGCCCTGTACGACCCCCGATCACGTGGTGCGGAAGCATACCGCGAACTCGCCCGCGAACTTCTCCTGCGCAACTCCTCACCTCTCACCCAGAGTCATTCTGAGCAAAGCGAAGGACCTCAATAGTGGTTCTTGCCGTTGCTTCTGCCGGCGCTCGTTTACAGCTCCCGAAAGGATAACCCGCAATGTCCACCCCCGACCCCAAACGCCGTGCCCTGGGTAAAGGCCTTGAGTCGCTTCTTCCCGCCCGTCAGCCCGTCGCCATCCAGGCCTCAGCCCCTTCCGACCCCGCCGGCACTCCGCTGGAGATCCCTGTAGAGTTCATCGACCGCAACCCTTTCCAGACCCGCACTGCCTTCGATCCCGCCAAGCTGACGGAGCTCTCTCAATCGATCGCTGCTAGCGGCGTGGTGCAGCCGATCGTCGTCAAAGCCCTCACCGGGGGACGCTACCAGCTCATCACGGGTGAGCGCCGCCTTCTTGCTTCCAAGCAGGCCGGCAAAGCCACCATTCCAGCCATCGTTCGCCAGGTCTCGGACGAGCAGGCCATGGAGATGACCATCGTGGAAAACCTTCAGCGCGCCGACCTCAATCCCATGGAGCAGGCCCGCGCCTTTCACCGCCTCTCAACCGACTTTCAGATGACGCAGGAGCAGATGGCAGTCCGTACCGGCAAGGAGCGCGCCTCGGTGACCAACTTCCTCCGCCTCCTCCGCCTGCCGGAGCCCGTCCAGCACCGAGTCGAGTCCGGCGAGCTCTCCTTTGGCCATGCGCGCACCCTTCTCGGGCTGCCCACACCCGAGGCCATCGTCGCCGCCGCTCAGAAGGTTGCGGCGCTTTCCATGTCCGTCCGCCAGACGGAAAGTTACGTTCAGCACCTGATCAACCCAGAGAGCAAGCCCGGAAAGCTGGAGAAGACCCAGCAGGCCGAAGCCAAACAGGACGCCAACGTCCATGAAGCCCAGCTTCGCCTCCAGCGCTCCCTTGGCCTCCGCGTCAAAGTGGAGGACAAGAGAGGCAAAGGCCGCGTCATCATCGAGTACGCCTCCCTCGAAGACTTCGACATCCTGCTGACCGCCTTGAATGCACAACCCACGGGCTAGCAGCTGCAATCGCCTTCAGACCGGAAGAAGTTTCTGCTACCCTACACGCGAAGGGAGACGGCCGTAAACGAACGCGTAGCTTTATCTATCGATCGGCCCCTACGCTTCCGATCCTCGTCGGTTTCCTCCTTAACTGGTCGGCGACGAGAGAGCCCGGCTCGCATTTCAACACCCTACAAGCCGCTGTCGCCAACATCGAGGCCAGAAGAAGCGGGCATGATCAAAGGTTTAAGTCTATCGACGTGCAGTTCGACGCCATGGGTCCTAAGTTCGATTTGATCCATGTGAGGTTCGAAGCTTTTAACGACAGGCTAGGGAGCGTTGCTCGCTGCCTGACCTCCATCCAGGCAGACTTACGAGAGTTTTACCGTACTATCGGGAAAGTGGAAGGCCGCCTGGACGCACTCGAAATAAGGAGCCACCATGCCTCCGATGCTGACACGATGTAGGCCGAGGCTTTCCTGACTCGTAGAACCCGAAAGGACCTGATGCGACCCTCGTTACTCTCTTTGTTCCTCCTTGCCGCCACCGCCACCGCTCAGACCGCGCCGCGCACCCTTATCCGCACCGGTCACCTTATCGACGTCCACACCGGCAATGAACCTGCCGCTCAAACCATCATCATCACCGGCGACAGGATCATTGCCATTGCTCCAACGGCCGGTACACCCACCCAGCCCGGGGACCGCGAAGTGGATCTCACCCGCTACACCGTTCTGCCCGGCCTCTTCGACGTTCACACTCACCTCACCATGGCCAACAACTTCGATCCCTACTTCGAGCTTTCGATGACCCCTGGGAAGGAGGCTATCCTCGGCGTTGAAAACGCAAAGACGACCTTGGAGGCCGGATTCACCAGCGTCCGCAACGTCGGCGCCAACGGCTTCACGGACGTAGCACTCCGCGATGAGATCAACCTTGGGCACATTCCCGGCCCGCATATGCAGGTGTCAGGTCCTGCTTTGGGTATTACCGGCGGCCACATGGATGAAAACCTGCTCCCCGAGCAGTACCACGTCGTCGGCGAAGGCGTCGCCGACGGAATTCCCGCAGTCCAGCACATGGTCCGCCAGAACATCAAGTATGGTGCCGACCTCATCAAGATCGGAGCCTCCGGCGGCGTGCTCTCCAAGGGAGACGACCCGCAAGCCAGCCAGTACACGCTTGAAGAGATGCAGGCTATCTGTGCCGACGCCCATCGCCTCGGCCGCAAGGTCGCCGCGCACGCCCATGGCGCGCAGGCGATCGCCCTCGCCACCCAGGCCGGCGTCGATTCGATCGAGCACGGCTCCTACATCAACGCGGAAGACATCAAGCTCATGAAGCAGCACGGCACTTACCTGGTCCCCACCGCCTATCTCGCCGACTGGATGCGCGAGAACGGCCATCTCCCCGTGTTCTACCAGCAGAAGATGAAGGACGTCTCCGCTGCCATGAAGTCGAATCATCGAGCCGCCATCCAGGCCGGCGTGAAGATAGCCCTAGGAACCGACGCCGCGGTCTACCCTCACGGCCTCAACGCCCATGAGTTTGAGGTCTACGTGCGGGACTACGGTATGACACCGCTCGCCGCCCTGCAGTCCGGCACCCTCAACGGGGCCGATCTGATGGGCTGGTCCGATCGCGCGGGCTCATTGGAAGCCGGCAAATGGGCCGACATCATCGCTGTAGAAGGCGATCCTCTCAAGGACATCACCGTGCTCCAGCACGTCCCTTTCGTCATGAAGTCGGGCAAGATCTACAAGGACGAGTCCGATCTTACGAAGATCGATGCGGTCAACCCCCTCGCGGAACTTTCCATCCCACGGGAACAGGCAGTCCCGGCCTTCTAATCCCGTCCACACATCCGCGAGAAAGTCAGGACTCGCCAAGGGGAGGTAGCGGGACGGGGTATGCTCTCCCAAGGACCCCATGAAAGCCTCGCCCTTTGAATTTCGCATTCGCTTCCTGACCCATACGCTTATCTTCGCTCTCGGCTTCTGGGCTCCCTGGAACTATCTTCTCCACGCTGATTCCGTCGGCGCGAACGCCCATCTGTGGGGATACCTCTCTGCCGTCCTGAGTGAAACCGGCATCGTCTCCATCACCACCGCCTTCAATCTTCTCCTCTTTCTCGGTATCGCCTTTGCGTTCGCAGGGGCAGGCCTGCGCATCTGGGGCTCCGCATATCTAGGGGCAGGCATCGTTCAGGACGGCGCCATGCACGCAGGAGTGGTGGCCGCCGGCCCGTACCGGCACGTCCGCAATCCCCTTTACCTCGGCACGTTCCTCCACACCTTGGCGCTTGCATTGCTGATGCCGCGGACCGGAGCTATCTTCGCCGTCATCCTCATCGCGTTCGTGCAGATCCGCCTCATCCTCGGCGAAGAAGCTTTCCTGACGGCCCGCACAGGCCCTCCGTACACCGCCTATGAAGCCCTCGTGCCTCGCCTCTGGCCTTCTCTCAAGCCCCGCACCGTCGCTTCCGGACAAATTTCCCATCTGCCCCAGGCTCTGCTGGGCGAGATCTACATGATCGGCGTCGCTCTTTCCTTCGCCTTTGCGGGCTGGCGCTACGACGCCCATCTGCTGATCCAATGTGTCATCGTCAGCTTTGGCCTGTCGCTCGTAGTTCGGACCCTTGTTCCCAAGCCCAAACCTGAGGGACTCAAACGCCTGAGTCGGGAATAACCCGGCGCACGGTGCAATCATCTGACCAGGTTTTCCAGCCGTACTCGGGAACACATCCCGGAGAGTCACACTCACCACAGGTTCGAGGTTGTGTGTAAGGCGGGTGTGGTAACGGAGAGTAAATGAACATCAACTCCGCTCTCATCCACCAGCCTCACGCGCTAACCGGGGCACTGAGTGCAGGAAAGGCCGAGGCTCCTGCGGAGCCTCGGCCTCTGGACTTCTGAGTCTACTTCTTGGGCGGAGCGATGGTGTCCTTCGCAGTCTTCGCCACCCGGAACTTTACGACGGTCTTCGCCTTGATCTTGATGGTCTCACCCGTCTGCGGGTTGCGGCCCAGGCGAGCCTTGCGCTCCGCCTTCACCAGCTTGCCGATGCCCGGAATGGTGAACTCGCCGTTCTTCTTGGTCTCCTTGACGGCAGTGTCAGCCAGCAGCTCGAGAAAGCTTGAGGTCTGCTTGTTCGTGAGTTCCATCTTCTCTGCCATCGCGCGTACAAGCGCGGTCTTTGTCATGCCTTTTGCCATCGTGTTACTCCTTCGTTCTTGTAAGAATTTTGTTGATCGAACACAGTTCGCAAACTCCGCACGAGCGCTTTTCCACCGATCTCACGAAAACGAAATCGCCTTTATTGAAGCGGGTTTTGTGCTGCTTCGACGAACCGTACCGCATTTCACCTTCGACTCTTCCCTGGCCTTTGTCAACCCGGTTTCCCTGCTTTCCACAGGTATTTTCGGGTTTCGGGCCTCTTTGTCCGCTTTTAGGCACTATTTCCCAGCAAAACTGCACTTGAACGGCCGAATGCCGCTAGAACAAAGGCGCTTTCGCCCTTGCCGTAAGCGGAGCGTTCAGCAGGGCAACCAACGGATAGGCCAGCCGAAAACGGGTCATCACTTCGTCCAGCAGGCCGGTCTTCGTCGCTGCCTCAACCGGTAGCATCGAGTGCACACCCCACTGCCGCTGCACGATCAGGTCCATCGCCGGATGATCCGGGGGAAAGCCTTTGGGCGCTCGCGTCAGCTTCATCCCGTCGAACTGCACCATCGGACTCGCCTTCAACGTTGCAGGCCGCTTGGCCCCTTCAATCCCCTTCAGGATCGCGCGCGCCTCCTCGTGGTGCTCCATCAGATGTCGCCGGATCGCCAGCGTCTGCTCCCGTTCCGGCATGTAAGCGCCCGCGGCAATCGTCACCTCCGTCGCACTCACATGGAAGTAGAATCCACCCCCAGACGTCTTCTCCATCCCTTGCCGAGCCCACCACGCAGCCACCTGGCTCTTGTAAGGCCGCTTGTCCTTGCTGAACCGGATGTCCCGATAGATCCGCATCATGCACTTCTGCGGCGCCCTTACATGATCGGGAGCAAACTCCGCCAGCGCGTGGTTGATCTCTTCGATCAGCCCCAGCAGCGGCGCCTTCAGCTCCGCCTCATACACATCCTTGCGTGCGTTGAACCACTCACGATCGTTGTTCCGCTTCAGTCCGCGCAGAAACTGGATCGCCTTCGGAGAGAAGTGTGTTGCCATACTTCCATGCTAAGCGACGTAGCCTGCGATACCGTTGAACCAGCCGCCCGTACTTTGCCCGCATGATTGACCTGATCGACACCATCGTAGCTATCTCGACGCCACCCGGCCGCGGTGGTATTGGTATCGTCCGGCTCTCCGGACCCGCGTCCGTGGCCATCTCCGCTCCCCTGCTGCGCCTGCGCAACCCACTCGCGAACGGCCGAGCCCGCTTCGCGCAGGTCCTGAATCTCGAGAGCTCCGACCCTGAATCGCCGCAGTGCTTTCTTGATGAGGCGGTCGTCACCTTTCACGCCTCTCCCCACTCCTACACCACGGAAGACGTGGTTGAGATCGCCTGCCACGCCTCCCCAGTCCTGCTCGACACGCTCGTTCGCGCGTGTGTCGCACGCGGCGCGCGTCTGGCTGAGCCCGGCGAGTTCACTCAGCGCGCCTTCCTCGCGGGCCGCCTCGACCTGACCCAGGCGGAAGCCGTTCATGATCTTATTGCCTCGTCTACGCTGCACCAGGCGCGCGTGGCCGCCGCCCAGCTCGGCGGCTCCCTCTCCCGCACCGTAGCTCCCCTCAAGCAACGACTCGTAGAGCTTATCGCCACGCTCGAAGCCGGAGTCGACTTCGCTGAGGACGACATCGATCTTTTGCCCCAGCCAGAGATCGGTGTCCATCTCCAGTCCCTCCTTACCCCCCTCACCGAGCTCGCAGCGACCTTCGCTTACGGCCGCATCGTCCGCGAGGGCTTCACCCTGGCTATCGTCGGCCGTCCCAACGCCGGGAAGTCTTCCCTCTTCAACCGCCTCCTCGCGCGTGACCGCGCCATCGTCACTGCTCAGCCCGGCACCACCCGCGACGCCATCACCGAGACCCTGTCCCTCGACGGCATCCCGGTCCATCTCGTCGATACCGCGGGTCTACGAACTGCGCCACTGGGGCCGGATGGCGAAGCCGAGCGTGCCGGGATAGCCCGCACCAACGTCACGATCGCTGAGGCTGACCTCATCCTCCACGTTCTTGACGCCAGTGATCCTGAACCGCCACTGGACCTCCCGGTCCTGGCTGCTCGCCCTAATCTCCGTGTTCTGAATAAGTGCGATCTGGTTCCGGCAACGGCTCAGTTAGCCCCGGGGTGCATTGCCACCAGTGCGCTGACGGGAGAGGGAATCCCTGCTCTGAAGATGGCAATTCTTGGCACGCTGACGCGCACGGCCCCTTCGGCAGAAACACCGATGATCAACAATCTTCGCCAGCAACAAGCCATCGAATCCTCCGTGAGCGCACTCACGGAAGCACTGAGCGCGGCGAACAGCAGTCTTCCGCACGAGCTTCTGCTGCTCGATCTGTATACCGGCTTACAGGCGCTCGACCAGCTCACCGGCGCCACCAGCACTGATGAGATCCTGAGCCTGATCTTTTCCACCTTCTGCATCGGAAAGTAGAGAAGGAATCGCCTACATCGTGGTGATCGGGACGCCCTCAGGGAACTTCAGGACGAACTGCTCATCATCCAGCTTCTGGTTGATGGTGAGCTTGGTGATGTCGAGCCTCAGCGTGTACTCGTCGAGGGGCCGGCTGATGAGGATGCTCGTCGGGTAGGTGACGTCACCGAACTTCTGGTACTTGTCATATTGCACGGTCGTCACGATGCGGCCGTCATGATCGTAGATGTCCTGTCTATAAGGCTTGAGCGTGACACGTCCGAAGTGGATCACACGAACCGTCTCAAGGACACGATCTTCGCGGTGGCGAAGGACGGTGACATCGTAGTCGGGCTCTTCAGTCGAATCTTTTCTGCCTGCGGCTGGAGGCAGGATGCGGGAGTCTTTGGTCAAGGTGACAAATTCGTCCGCGCTGGCGGTAGATATCAGCAAAGCATCACGGACGATGTAAGGCCGCAGATTTTCAAGCCCGTTCTTGCCTGATTGAGTGAACTCGTCCGCGCCCACGACTGCCTTGTTGCGAGACGGAATGAGGAGCTTGAACTGCTTCCCGTCCGAGACCATCTCGAGGGCACGGGAACGGAAGACCGGCGCGAGCATGATAACGTGCATATCGAAGGGCCGCCGGAGCAGGATGTATCCCGCGAATGTCGGGTTTTCCTTGATCTGGCCCTCGTGTTGACCGCCGGTGGTCGCCGTAAAGTCCACGGAGGCACTGAGCGTCTGGATGGCGGCGTCCTGTTGAGCGAGCTGATTCAGCAGCTGCTGAAGGGTGGCGTCCAAGACCTTCTGGATGACCACTACATGGCTCACAGTGCGCACGTGAGCCGAGTAGCAGCCGGTGAACAGAGCGCACATCGCAATGCTTAGTCCAGCCAGCGGCAGACGCTGTATCCCCAGCGGATGACCTGAAGATGATCGGTGGGAACCATGATGGATACGATGCGGCGTCGGGGCCGGACTCCTTCGGAATGAAATCTGAAACCTCATCTTGGGCGCGGAACTCGCGATGCCTCGGCTCTCCGGATCATCTGCATAGATGTAACCGGCTGATCCGACGAAGCCGGGATTGGCACGTGCGGGTAAGCCGCCGGCCGTTCACAAATGCGTAATCTCAATCGTAACTCTTTGATGGTGGTGAAGGTTGCGGCGGTTCGAAACTTGAGCTAGAACGGCTCAGCTAATGGGATGTATCCGGATTTTGGGTGGAATGGAAGGCCTGGACTGCCGCAAGATGTTGCTTCAGGTCCCTCGAGAACACGCTGTGGCCCTGAGTGTCCGCAACAAAGTAGAGGAAGTCGGTGGGGGTGGGGTTAAGGGCTGCTTTGAGGGCTGCGACCCCAGGGTTGCAGATAGGACCCGGGGGCAAGCCGGTGTGTCGGTAGGTGTTGTAGGGTGAGTCGAAGGCCAGGTCAGAGCGATAGATCGTGCCACGCCAGCGATCTTCGAGGAGCGCGGCATAGACGACGGATGGATCTGTCTGAAGAGGCATCCCGAGCGCCAGGCGATTGCGGAAGACCCCTGCGACCAAAGGTCGCTCCTTGTCCACGCTGACCTCTCTTTCGACCAAGCTGGCGAGGGTTACCGTTCGGGCGGTGTCTGGAGAGTTAAGGAGATTGAGGGAGGCGGCTACCTGGCGGAAGCGCTTGACCATGGCTGCCAGCATCTGGTCCGGCGTGGCGTGGCGAGAGAACCGGTAGGTGTCTGGGAAGAGGAAACCCTCAAGCGATGCAGCGTGCGGGTTTAGATCGTGAATCAGGGGCGTGTCATGACGGGCGGCAGCGAGGAAGGACGCTGCGTCTCCCAGTTTTGCGGATGCGACGGCCTGGGAGATGTCGAAGAGGTTGAAACCCTCCGGGATGATGAGTGTAACGGTGTAGACGTCGCCCCGGGCGATGCGGGCATAGACCTCCGGGAGAGGGGTGGGGTGGTCGAAGCGGTACTCGCCGGCGAGAAGGCGGCCGCCCTTCCACTTGCGGAGGAGCTCGAAGTCCAGGCGTGAGCGGATGATGCCGGCCTGCTTGAGGCGGGTGGCGATTCCCGCAGTTCCGGTGCCGGGGGGGATGTCGACGAAGGTCTCCCGCGCCGGGCCGTAGGGGGCGAGGAAGAGATAGGCCCAGACGGCGGCACCAATGACAACCAGGAGTACGAGGGTGCGAAAGAGCTTCAAGGGATCTAGCCTCTTGGGCATTTTACTTGGGGTCAGCTCAAGGGGCAGGGGCGGGGTAGGTGGGAGTTCGACTGATCACCCCCCCCTCCCTTTATTGCGCAAAATATTCAAAACAGACGGCTTAAGCTTGTATCGACCTTTGTAATCTCTGGAAAGTTACTCTAAGGGTGGAGAAACTCTAAGGTGCGAGAGAGGACAAGGGTGGCGAGAAGAGAGGTTGGCGGGTGGGAGGATTGAGGGGCGGAGGTCCGCTGGGATGGGTCGAGCAGTGGCTGCCGGAGCTCTACCTGGTGGTGGCGGGGCTGATCGTTGGGCTGTTGTGTTTTGTGACACCGCCATTCTTCACTCCGGATGAGCCGCATCAGGCGGCGCGGGCAATTTCGCTCACTCATGGCGTGCTGCGGACGTGGATGGGGTCTCGAGAGTTTGGAGCGGAGATCGATGAGAATGCGCTGGGGGTCATGGATCAGGTGGACCAGGTGCGAATGAACTGGGAGCGGGGGGCAGGCTTCTTTCTGGATCGGCGCTGGGGGCCGCTGGCTGGAGCACGGGCGCGGGCGCAGATGCAAGGGCAGGCAGATATCCGCTGGGATGGACGCCGGACGTTTGCACCGTTCCCGAATACGGCGGTGTATCCGCCGTATTTCTATCTGCCGGCGATGCTTGGATGGCGGATGGGTGAGGCGGCGGGGTGGACGATCTTTGCGAGTCTGCGGCTGGCTCGGCTGCTGACTGGGTTTTGTGCGGTGCTGCTCGGCTGGGGGGCGCTTCGACTCTGGGCGGGCTCGAGGTGGACTCTGCTGGCGTATTTACTGCTGCCGAGTGCGTTGTTCCTGGAGGCGAGCTGTGCGCAGGATGCCTGCCTGCTGGGAATGGCGGGGTTGATGGCGGCGATGCTTTCGCGACCGCTGGCGGCACGGCGGGAGTTGACGCGGGGAGAGTTGTGGGGGCTCGCGGCGGCGCTGGCGGTCGCGGCGACGGCGCGGGCTCCGTACCTGGCTATAGCTCCGGTGCTGTTTCTGCCGGGAGTCGCGGCGGAGCGATCCGGGAGGCGACGCTGGGTAGGGCCGGTGATCGCGGCGGGTCTGGTCGCGGGCGTGTGGTCGGCCTGGCAAGGGATAGTACGTCCGGTGGGGCTAGATACTGCGGATCGAGCCGATCCGGAGCTGCAGGCGCAGTTTCTGCGGGAGCACATGCTGCGGGCGGCGTGGGCGGTGGCGCGGGGTACGGCGGAGGCGGGGATCGACTTGGTGCGGCGCGGGCTGTATGTCGTGGGTTGGAACGATCTGCTGGCGCCGCGGTGGATGGCGGTGATGGTGGGGGTGTGCATCGCGGCGGTGATCGCCGCGGGTTGGGGGAGTCCGATCCGGGGCTGGCGCGGAAAGGGTCTGCTGGCGCTGTGCGTGGCGGCTCCTCTGCTGGGGGTGTCGCTGGCGGAGTATGTGATCTGGACGCCGCCGGGGTTCTACACGGTTTACGGAGTTCAGCCGAGATACTGGCTGCCGGTGATGCCGCTGGCTTTGCTGATGGTCTCGGGACGGAGACGGGGCGGGTGGCTGGGTGCGGTTGGGGGTGCAGGGCTGGCCGTTATGGCCTGTACGCTGCCTTGGGTTGTGGCGCGGGTCTTCTATGGTGAAGGTTTATGGTAGGGGCTTCTTAGATGGTGGATCAGATCGGTTGAACAGTCTTGGGCTCTGTGAGGACGCTGTCTAAATGCGTTCGAGGGGTCGTCCAACGAATTCCATTGATTCACTCCAGGCAAGTTTAATCTCATCTGAGAATGGGTCCTTGTACCACGTTTCGTTCCATCCTTCTCCGGTCGTATCCCACTCCCAGCTTAGTTTTTGGCCTAAGATATAGCGAATTCGACTTGGATAGATGTGAAGGCCATGGGACTCGCCTTGGTGGCTGAAACTTTCAAGGATCACGCCCCGAACATCCGGCATCAGTCGAACACATTTTGAATCAGAACAAAGCGGAACGTTCTCCGCCCGAACGATTCTCCAAGGCCGGGGTATGGCCCGTAACATACGCAGGATACGCAGGCCGTAATCGACGGCCCGCATGGCGAAATGCTGCTTTGATCCTGGTCCATGTACGACCATGTTTCGGAGATTCCAGAAGTCCTTGAGCGTAGCCCGGAGTTCTTGAGGTATAAGTCCCTGCCCGCTTTTCTCGATCAGATCCAATGCCTCGGTTGGTGAGGGTCCGGCGTAATCCTTAAGTCGTCCGAGAGTGGCAAGGATAAGACGGAGTTCCCTGTCGACCTCGAGGGAAAGTCGCATCATCGCCACCGCCGGAGAGGCGATTGCATCCTCAAGGATCTTCTCCTCAACGTCCAAAGTGATCGCTGGGCTAGCCATTTTCATCCACTCCAGTTCTCTTCGGTTCTTTGATCGGCAAGAGCGCGAGCTTTTTAGCTTGTTGCTCGGCGCGAGGCAACTCTTCTTCAAGTCTATTGAGTTCTATCTGAATTCCTAAACCGCGCGCTGATCGCACCCTTCTAGCTAAGAGAGGGAGCTCTTCCAAGACAGAGGTGAGACTTGCGCTAAATTTTAGGACGACGAACACGGTGACGGCTGGCCACGAGAGCGCCTTCACGAGTTCGACGAAGTCGTGGAACACCGCAGTCCTCGCTTGCACGAATCTTACATGGGTTGGTGATTGGACGCTGAACCTAGTGTGGCCTGTTCTGTCAAACCGGCTCGTTAGTGGACGGCTTCTCCGGCAGGGGCGCCCTCGCCGGGCTTGTTTTTGCTAAGGAGGAAGGCGAAGCCGACCATGGCGATCGACATGTAGCACAGCAGGCGGAAGACGTCCTGGTAGCCCTGAGTGGTGGCCTGGGCTTGAAGCTGCTGGTAGATGCTGGCCTGGGCCATCGTGGTGGCGTCGGCGGAGCTGCCGGTTATGCTGGAGAAGGCGGCCTTCATGCCGTTGAGCGCGGTGACGTAGGCGGGTGAGCCGGGCTGCATGGCGTTCTGGAGGCGCTCCTGGTGGAAGAGCGAGCGGTTGGTGACCTCGGCTCCGGTGAGCGCGATGAAGATGCTGCCGCCGACGTTCCGCACGAAGTTGATGATGCCCGAGACCTGGTTGGAGGCCTCGCGCGGCAGGCCGAGGTAGGCGGCATTCGTGATGGAGATGAAGCAAAAGGGGATGGGCAGCATCAGGATGACGCGGAGGAAGGCGTTGTAGCCGAAAGACAGGCCGAGGTTAATGGTGATCGAGTTCCACCAGAACGCGATGGCGAAAAAGATGAAGCCAATGGCGGCGAGGTTGCGCGCGGGGAATTTGCCGGTGGCGATGCCGGCGAGCGGCATGACGACGACCAGGGCGATGCCTCCGCCGGTGAGCGCCATGCCCGCGATGGTCGCGGTGTAGCCGAGCAGCTGCTGCATGAACTGCGGCTGCAGGACGGTGGAGGCGTTGAGGACACCGCCGACCAGCGCCATGAGCAGGGCGCAGATGGCAAAGTTCTTGTATTTGAAGAGCTTGATGTTCATGATGGGGGCTTTGTGGTTCCACTCCCACCAGATGAGACCGACGATGCCGATGACGAACATGGCGCCGAAGAAACGGATGAAGTTGGAGGCGAACCAGGCGTTCTCTTCGCCCTTATCCAGCATGATTTGGAGGCCGCCCATGGCGAGCGTCAAGAGGCCCAGGCCGATGTAGTCGAGCTTGCGAAGGTTCGCTTTGTCGGCTTTGATCCAGGGGGGATCGTCCACGAAGCGGGTGACCAGGACGAAGGCGAGGATGCCAACGGGGACGTTGATATAGAAGATCCAGCGCCAGGAGTAGTTATCGGTGATCCAGCCGCCGAGGGTGGGGCCGATGCTTGGCGCGAGCACGGCGACCAATCCATACAGGGCGAAGGCCTGGCCGCGGCGTTTTTCGTCAAAGCTGTCTGCCATGATGGCCTGAGCCATGGGCTGGAGACCGCCTCCACCGATGCCCTGGATGACACGGGCGAGGAGCAGGATGGGCAGGGAGGGTGCGATGCCGCACATGAAGCTCGCCGCGACGAAGAGGGTGATGCAGGAGAGAAAGAACGTCTTGCGGCCGATGACGGACGAGGCCCAAGCGCCGGCGGGAAGGACGATGGCGTTCGAGACGAGATAGCTGGTGAGGACCCAGGTGCCCTGGTCCTCGCTGGCACCGAGATTTCCGGCGATGTGTGGGAGGGCGACGTTCGCGATGGAGGTGTCGAGGACCTCCATGAAGGCCGCGAGGGCCACGGTTCCGGCGATCAGCCAAGGGTTGACCCGCGGTTTCCAGTTTGCGTTTGTTGCTGCGGCTCCAGCCAATCGGGCACCCTTGGTTTTAGTTTGCAGCCCTGTAGTTTTATAGCCCCGGGCTAGTGATCCAGATGTTTCCGTTTCAAAACTGGATGCATTTTCAAGCGATTTTGTCGCCGATGGAACTGCCGGGGAGGGCTTCCCGCCTCAGAGATCGAACCGGATGGATCTGGGCCGAGCAGGCTTATCGCTGGACGGTCTTGGGCTTGCGGATGTTGTTGTGGGCCGTGGTGACGGGGGTTTGCGCGAGGGCCTGGTCGATGGCGGTGTAGAGCTGGGTCACGTCAGTGACCTGGGTCCAGCCGTTGGGGGCAAGGACGAAGATGCTGGGGGTGTGGACGAGGCCGATGCGTTCCCCGAGGCGGTAGTCGGCCTGAACTTCGGCGGCGAAGAGGCCGCTGGGATCCATGACGAAGGGCATCTGCTGGCCGTGGGTCTGGAACCACTTGCGGGTGAAGTTGTTGAGGTCGTCCTTGCTGGCGATGGAGTTCTGGTTGGCGAAGACGTCGCGCCGATACTGCTCAGCGATGGAGGGCGAGACTTTGTCCTGGAGATAGCGGGCGGTGATGGCGGCGTCGCGGCTCCAGAGATGCTGCTGGAGGGGGAAGTCGTGGCGGACAAGGGGGATTTTATAGTGATCGACGGCGGTGTGAACGATGGGGAAGGCGCGAGAGCAGGCGGGGCACTCCAGGTCCTCGAACTCGTAGATCTCGGCTTTTTGGCCGGCGGGCAGCTTGAGGACGGAGGTGTCCTTGAACTGGTCTCCGGAACCCGCGGGAAGGGCGGCCTGGGCGCGGGCGGCGGCAGGGATCACGGTCAGCAGGGCAGCGGCGAGGACGGGGAGGAGGGCGCGGCGAGTCATAGGTGTAAGACGCATAAGGGGTACTACGGGTATTTTAGCCGGAAGCGGCGGTGGCGGCACGTGCGGATCTGAGGCAGATTTCGCAACCGGAAGGATGGCGTGGCACTCTAAGAGGAGTGGCCAATTTTGTAAGTTCAGATGTGCGCGGGCGCACACGAGGGAATGGGCGTGTTTACGCGCTGGGAATCGCTGTTCTTGCAAGTTGTCTGAGCGGAACTGCGCATAGCAGTGCGGGGGCGCAGCAGGTTCCGGTGACGGGAGCAGCTCCGGCGCAGGGCGAGCTTCCTCCGGCACCTAGCGCGGTGTTGCAGTCGCTGCAGATGCCGAGCGGGGTCGTGCTGCAGAAGGAGCAGCCGGGGGTGATGCCGCTCAGGCTGGATGATGCGATTGCGTTGGGCGTGAAGAACAATGCACAGGTAGTGCTGCAGACGGACCAGGAGAAGTTTGTTCGGGGCGCGATCCTGACGGCGGAGAACGCGTTGCTGCCGACGCTGGCGTTCAAGGGCTATACACAGACGCAAGAGATCGACCTGGCGGCGATGGGGTTCAAGCCGAGTTCGCTGGCGGGGATCAGTCTTCCGGGGTTCAACGGAGCGGATATCCAAGAGATCGTGAAGGTGAACGTGACCAGCGCGCAGCTGACGGTCTCGCAAACGGTCTTCAACGTGCCCGCTTTTTATCTGTATCGCGCGAGCAAACGGGCGAGCGATGCTACGGTGCAGAACACGCTGAATGTGCGGGGCGGGACGGTGCTTGCGATCGGCGGGCAATATCTGCGGACGCTGGCGGACCTGTCGCAGCTGCGGAACGCGGAGGCGTTGGTGAAGCAGGACCAGGTGGTCTACGACCATGCCAAGGCGGAGCGCGACGCGGGCGTGGGGATCAACCTGGATGTGCTGCGGGCGCAGGTGCAGCTTCAGGAAGAGCAGCAGACGGTGATTCGGGATGAGAATGCCGTTGCCAAGGACAAGATCATGCTGAACCGGCAGATGGGGCAGCCGGCGGGGCAGGAGATCGAGCTGGTGGATACGGTGCCGTTTGCGGAGTTTGAGGCTCTGCCGCTCGAAGAGGCGAAGGCGCTGGCGTATACGAGGCGCAAGGATCTGCTGAGCCTGGAGGCGCAGCTTGGGCTGGCGCAGGAGACGGAGAAGGCGATCAAGTTTGAGCGGCTGCCTACGCTGGGGGTGGGGGGCTTTTACGGGGTGATCGGGGAGACGACGGGGCTTTATCACGGGGTGTTCGCGGCGCAGGGGAAGCTGAGTGTGCCGATCTTCGAGGAGGGGACGCTGCGGGGGGAGAAGGAGGTCGCAGTGGCGCAGACGATGGCGCTGAAGCGGCGGATTGCGTCTACGCGGGATCAGATCGAGGCAGATATCCGGACGGCGATGCTGGATGTGCAATCGTCCGCGGAGCTGGTGAAGGTGGCTCGGAGTAACCAGGTGCTGGCGACGCAGGAGCTGGATGACGCGACCCAGCGGTTTACGGCTGGGGTGGATGATAGTTTGCCGGTGGTGCGGGCGCAGGCTGCGCTTGAAGGGGCTCAGACGCAGGTGATCCAGGCGGAGTTTCAGTACAACTTTGCGAAGTTGACGCTGGCTCGGAATACGGGTGTGGTGGAGACGGAGTACAAGCAGTATCTGGGCAAGTAGGGCCCCCTCCCCTGCCTTTTTCGTGCAAAGTCTTCAAAACGTTGGACTTAGGTCTGGACTTCAATGTGCCCGCGCGTGTAAAGTCTTTGTTTGGCCCGGTGGTGGCTGCAAAGTATTCCTTCTAAAGGACTTAGTCTCATCATGAGACAGGGTCGGACTCGGCGGCGGGTCCGGCCCTGTCAAGCTAAAAGATCTGGAAGTTGACTTCTACGTTCATCTCTACGGAGACGGGGTGGCCGTCTTTCATAGCGGGCTTGAACTTGTACTGGCGGACGGCGGCGACGGCTTTTTCGTCGAGGCCTAGGCCTATGCCGCGGAGGACGCGGACGTGCTGGGGGTGGCCAAGCTGGTCGACCTGGAGGTAGACGAGGACGTTGCCGGCGACCTTTGCTTTTCGGGCTTCTTCGGAGAACTCGGGTTCGGGCTGGAAGAGGACGACGGGGGCGGAGACGCTGCCGCCGATGCGCTCGAGGCCCCCGCCGGTGTTGCCGCCTTCCCCGGGACCCATGCCGCTGCCGGAGCCGGAGCCCAGACCGGTACCATGGCCCCCGCCGTTGCTGATGCCGATGAGCGGCGAGTCGGGTATGCCGATCCGGGGAATCTCCGAGTGGGCCATCCTGAGGTCAGGCTGGACGTCGATGGTGACCGGGATGGCGATCTTTGGCTGCTCGAGCGGCGGGGCTTTAGGAGGGTTGAGCTGCTGGGCGGCGAACTTTGGCGGGTTGCCGCGGGTGACGGGGGTGGGGCCGGCGTGGCCTCCGCCGCCGCCCATGGAGGTGAGGCGGGGGAGCAAACGGACGGGCGGCGGCGGGACGGAGAGGACGGTGAGTTGCTCCGGGGCGTCCGGCGCGACGAGGTTCATGCGGCGAGCGACGATGAAGGCGATGAGCAGGATGGCCAGAGCATGGACGAGAGCTGCGCCGAAGAGGCTGCGGAGATTCCAGCCAGAGGTGGGGTTCTGGCCGGACCAGAGGATGGAGGATGGGGCGAACGAGGCGGGGCTGGATGTCATGGCGGGACCTCTTTCTTGCGTGGGGATCGTTTGGAGACGGAGGGCGAAGTCGTCCGTGGGCTCCGGGTTGGCGTACTCATAGAGGACCTCCTGGAGGAGGCGGTCGAAGCGGGAGTTGGGGCCGGCTTGGGGGTTGATGGTCATGGACGAGCCTCCAGCGCGGCGGCGGGCTGGGCGGTAAGGGCTTCAAAGCGGCGGCGGAGCTCGGCCTTGGCGCGGTGGATGCGAGTGCGGACGGTGGCCTCCGGGATGCCAAGCGTGGCGGCGACGACGGAGGGGCGCATCTCCTCGATTGCGCTGAGGATGAGTGGCTGGCGGAGGTCTTCGGGGAGGCCGGCGATGAGGCGGCGCATGAGGTCGCGATCGGAGGCGTCTACGGCGTGCTGCTCCGGGGAGGTGGTTTCGGCTGCCAGGTTGAGGTCTGCGATGTCCTCTGCGTGGCGCATGGCTTGCGCGGGGGCGGAGGTTAAGCGGTCGAGGCCGGAACGCCAGACGGCGCGGGCGAGGTAGGCTCGTTCATCCTGAATCCCTTCGGTCCAGTTCGGTCGCAGTGCGTTGGTGCGGAGGAGCTTCATGAAGGTCTCTTGGACGGCGTCTTCCGCGTCCTGCCGGTTGCCGAGCAGCGAGAACGCCACACGGTAAAGAAACCGGGAGTTGCGGTCGACGAGTGCCGCGAAGGCGGGTTGTGGGTCTACCGGGGTCAATGGGTCTGAGTGTTTGCTGGAGCCTGGCGCTGCGGTTCTGTTGGGTAAGACCGGCGTGGTTCGGAGTTTGTTCGGATTTATTTGGCGCGTGGGTTTGGCAGGTCTAAGGTTGGACAGGTCTAAGGTTGGACAGGAGTGAGCGATATGAGTGTGCATAGGAAGGCGGGTGCCCTTCTCTTGTTGACGATGGCGCCATTGCTGGTGTTGGGCGGCTGTACGAAAGGCGCCCGGCTCTCCGGCTTGTCTGCCAGGGGCGTGATCGATGAGAGCGCTCCGGTAAAGGCGCATGTTCAGGTGGAGATTGCGAGTTTTCCGGAGCGGGTGTGGGGAGTGCTGGTGAATGCGCCGGCGTGGCCGCGGTGGCAGAGCGGGATCGAAAGCGTTGAGGCACCGGGCGCCTTGATGACGGGGACGCGCTTCCGCTGGACGACGGGTGGGATTGAGATTCATTCCGAGGTGCATCTGTGTGAGCCGGGGCGGAGGTTGAGTTGGACGGGCACGGCGCTCGGCGCGAGGCGATCCATGTGTGGGAGCTGGTGCCGGAGGATGGTGGACGCACGCTGGTGAAGGTGAGCGAGTCGATGGACGGCCCGCTGATGGGGCTACTGTTTCCGTCAGCGAAGCTGCGCGAGACGGATCTCGCGTGATTGATGGAACTGAAAGAGGCGGCTGAACGCAGCAGATAGACGAGGCGCACCTTTGAGAACTTCGCAAAGAACAGATTCAATGGAACGTTGCCTCGCCAATTTCATCTTCTGTTTACCTGTTTCTAATACCCGCCGGCATCAAGGTTGGTGCGAGGTAAACCCATGGCGACGGCGATCGATACGAAGCAGGAAGACTTCTCCGAGATGGATAACGCGGGGATCTCCAAGGAACATTGGAAGATCATGTTTATCTCCGGCATGGGTTTCTTTACCGATGCCTACGATCTGTTCATCATTGGCGTGGTGATGGCGTTGCTGAAGCCAATGTGGCATGTGGGGAAGGTTGAGGAAGGGCTGGTCGAGTCCACGGCGCTGCTGGCGGCGGCGATCGGCGCGCTGCTGTTTGGGCGGGTCGCGGACATGGTGGGGCGAAAGCGGATCTATGGAGTCGAGGTGCTGGTGCTGGCGGCGGGTGCGATTGCGTGCGCGTTCAGCCCGAATATCTGGTGGCTGATCGGGTTTCGGTTCATCCTGGGGATCGGGATCGGCGGGGACTACCCGGTCTCGGCGACGATCATGAGCGAATATGCCGGCAAGGCGCATCGCGGGATGCTGGTGAGCCTGGTGTTTGCGATGCAGGCGGCGGGGCTCATCGTGGGGCCGCTGCTTGCGGCGGGGCTGCTGGCGACGCATATGCCGCAGGATATTATCTGGCGGATTCTGGTCTCGGCGGGTGCGATTCCGGCGCTGGCGGTGTATGGGGCGAGACGACACTTGAAGGAATCGCCGCGATTCCTGAAGGCGATGGGGCAGGAAGAGGATGACAAGGGCAAGCTGCAGAAGGCGAAGCACTACAACGACAAGGAGCACTCGGTTTCGTTCTGGGATGGCTTTCATCGGCTGATCGATGATAAGAAGATTCTGGTGCGGTTGTTCGGGGCGAGTGCGGCGTGGTTCCTGATGGACTTTGCGTACTACGGGAATACGGTCTCGAGTCCGCTGGTGCTCTCGGCGCTGGGGAGCGACCATAGCCTGCTGCAGAAGACGCTGACGCAACTGGGGATCTTCGCGGTGTTCGCCGCGCCGGGGTATGCGGTCGCGGCGCTCACGATGGATAAGCTTGGCCGGAAGACGATTCAGTGCCTGGGGTTCGGAATGATGGCGGCGACGTTTGGGCTGCTGGCGGTGATCCCGAATGTGGAGAAGCTGGTGTATCCGTTCCTGATCATCTATGGGCTGAGCTACTTCTTTACGGAGTTTGGGCCGAATGCCACGACCTTTGTGTATCCGTCCGAGATCTTCCCGGTGCGGGTAAGGACGACTTCGCACGGGATTGCGGCGGCGCTGGGGAAGATCGGGGGTTTTGTGGGGGTGTTCACGTTTCCGTTCTTTATGCACTGGCATGGACTGCCGGCGGCTGAGGGAGCGGCGGCGATTGTGAGTGTGCTGGGGCTGGTGGCGACGATCTTCCTGCTGCCGGAGACGAAGGGCAAGAGCCTGGAAGAGCTGTCGGAGGAGCCGGCTACTGCGGTGGAGAAGGCGGCGCAGGCGGCGTAAGGGGGGTGATGCGGTTGCGGGCGGGATCATCCGGTATGCTTGGCTCACCGCCAACTTACTGAGGATGATCCTGCATATGCGCTGCTTCGGATTCAGCTTTAAGG